>NZ_JAUTBJ010000002.1:1440000-2870000 GCF_030819175.1 Sphingomonas sp. SORGH_AS_0879 | reverse complement strand
TATTAGACCCGAAACCCGGCGATCTATGCATGACCAGGATGAAGGTGCGGTAACACGCACTGGAGGTCCGAACCGATTAACGTTGAAAAGTTACCGGATGAGTTGTGCTTAGGGGTGAAAGGCCAATCAAGCCGGGAAATAGCTGGTTCTCCGCGAAAACTATTGAGGTAGTGCCTCGAGCGGACACCATAGGGGGTAGAGCACTGGATGGTTGCGGGGGTCGCGAGATCTACCAATACTAACCAAACTCCGAATACCTATGAGTGATACTCGGGAGACAGACGGCGGGTGCTAAGGTCCGTCGTCAAAAGGGAAACAGCCCTGACCTACAGCTAAGGTCCCCAAGTCGTGTCTAAGTGGGAAAGCATGTGGAAATCCCAAAACAACCAGGAGGTTGGCTTAGAAGCAGCCATCCTTTAAAGAAAGCGTAACAGCTCACTGGTCTAAACAAGGGTTTCTGCGGCGAAGATGTAACGGGGCTCAAGACACGCACCGAAGCTTAGGGTGTGCACTTTGTGCACGCGGTAGCGGAGCGTTCCGTAAGCCTGCGAAGCGATCTGGTAATGGGTCGTGGAGGTATCGGAAGTGCGAATGCAGACATGAGTAGCGATAAAGAGGGTGAGATGCCCTCTCGCCGAAAGACCAAGGGTTCCTGCGCAAGGCTAATCCGCGCAGGGTGAGCCGGCCCCTAAGACGAGCCCGAAGGGGGTAGTCGATGGGAACCACGTTAATATTCGTGGGCCTGGTGGTGTGTGACGGATCTCGTGTGTTGTACGTCCTTATCGGATTGGACGTGCCTCGAAGAGGTCCCGGGAAATAGCCCCACCGTATAGACCGTACCCGAAACCGACACAGGTGGTCAGGTAGAGTATACCAAGGCGCTTGAGAGAAGTGTCCTGAAGGAACTCGGCAAATTGCCTCCGTACCTTCGGAAGAAGGAGGCCCCATGTAAGCGCAAGCTCTCATGGGGGGCACAGGCCAGGGGGTAGCGACTGTTTAGCAAAAACACAGGGCTCTGCTAAGTCGGCTTCAAGACGACGTATAGGGCCTGACGCCTGCCCGGTGCCTGAAGGTTAAGTGGAGGAGTGCAAGCTCTGAAATGAAGCCCAGGTAAACGGCGGCCGTAACTATAACGGTCCTAAGGTAGCGAAATTCCTTGTCGGGTAAGTTCCGACCTGCACGAATGGCGTAACGACTTCCCCACTGTCTCCAGGACATGCTCAGCGAAATTGAATTCTCCGTGAAGATGCGGAGTACCCGCGGTTAGACGGAAAGACCCCGTGCACCTTTACTGCAGCTTCAGAGTGGCATTGGACAAGAACTGTGTAGCATAGGTGGGAGGCTTTGAAGCATTGGCGCCAGCCGATGTGGAGCCATAGGTGAAATACCACCCTGTTGTTGTTTAATGTCTAACCTCGTACCGTGAAACCGGTACAGGGACCCTCTGTGGCGGGTAGTTTGACTGGGGCGGTCGCCTCCTAAAGAGTAACGGAGGCGCGCGAAGGTTGGCTCAGGCCGGTTGGAAACCGGCTGTTAGAGTGCAATGGCATAAGCCAGCCTGACTGCGAGACTGACAAGTCGAGCAGAGACGAAAGTCGGTCATAGTGATCCGGTGGTCCCTCGTGGAAGGGCCATCGCTCAACGGATAAAAGGTACGCCGGGGATAACAGGCTGATAACCCCCAAGAGCTCATATCGACGGGGTTGTTTGGCACCTCGATGTCGGCTCATCACATCCTGGGGCTGGAGCAGGTCCCAAGGGTTTGGCTGTTCGCCAATTAAAGTGGTACGTGAGCTGGGTTCAGAACGTCGCGAGACAGTTTGGTCCCTATCTGCCGTGGGCGTCGAAATTTGAGAGGAGTTGACCCTAGTACGAGAGGACCGGGTTGAACGTACCTCTGGTGTACCTGTCGTCGTGCCAACGGCGCAGCAGGGTAGCTATGTACGGACGGGATAACCGCTGAAAGCATCTAAGCGGGAAGCCTCCCTCAAGATAAGATTTCTCAGGACGGTCGAAGACCACGACCTTGATAGATCGGATGTGGAAGTGCGGTAACGCATGGAGCTAACCGATACTAATTGTCCTATTCGCGCTTGAGAGCTCCACACCCCCACCATCAGCCCTGGGCTGATGACTGAGAGTGCGGTCATCAATACAGCCAGTGCACGCATCGATTTTATACCCAACTCCCCATCCAAACAGATGGGGACGTATTCGCGGACTCTATTGCCTGGTGGCCATAGCGTCGGTGTCCCACCCGATCCCATCCCGAACTCGGCCGTGAAACCCGACTGCGCCAATGGTACTACTGCTCAAGCAGTGGAAGAGTAGGGCGCCGCCAGGCATTATAGTCCGCGTATACACAAAAAAACCCATTCACAATTTCCACCGTATCCCAAATTCGGCGCGGGGTGGAGCAGCCCGGTAGCTCGTCAGGCTCATAACCTGAAGGCCGCAGGTTCAAATCCTGCCCCCGCAACCATCCCACCACACACATACGCTCGCCAGGTCACACCACCTCGCGGGCTTCCCCGCGTTCACGCTGACGTGACCCCCGTTTCTTCATCCAACTGGAAGTAGAGACCGTCTCCTTAAAGGGACGGACGGAATGAAGCGGAAGCAGTTTTCGGAAGAGCAGATCATCGGCATCCTGAAGGAGGCCGAGGCGGGTGCGGTGGTGACGGAGCTGTGCCGCAAGCACGGGATGTCGAGCGCGACTTACTATGCGTGGAAGGCGAAGTTCGGCGGCCTGGAGGTGTCCGACGCAAAGCGCCTGCGGTCGCTCGAAGAGGAGAACGCCCGGCTCAAACGGCTACTGGCGGACACGATGCTGGACAATGCGGGGTTGAAAGACCTGCTGTCAAAAAAGTGGTGACGCCCGCCGCGAAGCGGCAAGCGGTCGCGCATCTCCAGGCGACGTTGGGGATGAGCGAGCGGCGGGCATGCACGGTCGTTGGGGCAGACCGCACGAGCATGCGGTATCGCTCGTGCCGGGCGGATGATGGCGACCTGCGGTCGCGGCTGCGCGAGCTGGCGCAGCAACGCCGACGGTTCGGCTATCGGCGTCTGCACATCCTGCTGCGCCGGGACGGCATCACGATCAACCGCAAGAAGACCCAGCGGCTCTATCGTGAGGAGGGTTTGACGGTCAGGCGCCGGAAGGGACGAAGGCGCGCCACAGGCAGCCGTGCGCCCGCGTCAGTGCTGGCGCTTCCCAACCAGCGCTGGAGTCTGGACTTCGTCCACGACCAGCTCGTGACCGGCCGTCGGTTCCGCGTGCTCAACATCGTCGATGACGTCACGCGCGAATGCCTTCGGGCGGTGGTGGACACGTCGATCTCGGGCCGGCGGGTCGTGCGCGAGCTGGCCGATCTGATCGCCGAGCGTGGCAGGCCGAAGATGATCGTCAGCGACAACGGGACCGAACTGACGTCGAACGCGGTGCTCGCCTGGTCCGGCGATGCCCGCATCGAGTGGCATTACATCGCGCCGGGCAAGCCCACGCAGAACGGGTTCGTCGAGAGCTTTAACGGTCGCATGCGCGACGAGCTGCTCAACGAGACGCTGTTCTTCACCATCGGTCAGGCCCGCTCGATTCTGGCCCGCTGGGTCGACGACTACAACAACGAGCGTCCGCACTCCTCGCTCGGCTACGCCACTCCGGCAGCCTTCGCTGCCGGGCTCGAACAGCAACGGGCGGGGTTAACCCCGCCCGTTGCTTCACCTGCGCTTATGCGCGAAAACCACGGTCGGTCTCTGGTTGCCGCTGGATGAAAGACCGGGGTCACGTCAGGTGTGATGAACGAGGCCCAACTGGCCCGTTTCGTCAGCCATTATGAGCGGCTGACCCGCCATATCTGGGCGGAGATGCCCGACCGGGCCGATCTGTGCTTGCGGCTGGACCAGGATCGCGCCTTGGCAAGCTACTCCGCCCGCGATGACCGACGCCTGGACGAAAAATGGCCCGGTGCGTGAACACCGGGCCAGTGGGGGAAACGGGAAGAGGGATCAGAAGGAGGCGCGGACACCGAAGTTGAAGCGCGTTCCGAAATTCTGGATGTTCTTCACCCGCTCTTCGAGGACCGAATAGTCGAAGATGTAGAAGTTGGTCAGATTGACCCCCTGGACATAGACCTGGAACGCAGGCGTGATGTCGTAGGAGGCGCTGAAGTCCAACTGGCCATAGGCACGGCGGTTTTCCGGCTTGCCATAGTCGCTCAGGCAGCTACGCAGGAAGGACGAACGCCAGTTGTACGAGGCACGCGCCTGGATGCCGTATTTCTGGTAGAACAGGCTGCCATTGGCCGAGTGCAGCGACAGGCCGTTATAGCCGCAGGCGCTGTTGGTATTGGCCGCGCGCTTCGCGGTGTCGCTGACATAGGTATAGTTGCGGTGCCGGAGAAGTCCGGGCTCGTCTTCTTGGCGAGCGTGTCATACATGCCGCCCGCCGACAGGGTCAGGTGTGTGCCCGTCTTGCCGTCCAGCGGCTTGGCGGTGATGATGTTGACGTTCGCGCCGATGCCGCCTTCCTGCAATTGCGGCACGGTGGTCTTTTAGATCTCGGTGCGCTGGATCATGTTCGGCGACGGTACGTCGAACGAGAATTCGCGGCCCGGATTGTCGGTGGCCATGAGGCGGCCGTTGACCAGCACGGTGTTGAACTGCTGGCCCAGGCCGCGAACGGTGATGAACTGGCCTTCGCCGCCGCTGTGATCGATCGCGACGCCGGTCACGCGCTGGAGCGAGTCGGCTATGTTGATGTCGGGGAACTTGCCGACATCCTCCGCCGACACCGCATCGACGATCTGCCACGCATTGCGCTTGATCGCGGCGGAGGATTTCAGGCTGGCGCGGATGCCGGTGACGATGATGTCGCCGCTGCTGGGCGCATCGGTCGACGCGTCGTCGTCGCGTTGCGGGTCCGTACTATCCTGTACGGCGGTCGGTGTGGTCTGCGCGAATAGCGTGCCCGGCAGAGCGATGCTGGCGACGGGGAACAGTATCGCGGACTACCGCGTGACCAGGCTTCAGTTCCGACGCGATCGCAAGGTCGGGGATTCACAGGTCGGCGCGACCCAGGCCAATATCGTCGCACTCGGACTGATCGACGAGGCGGGGCGCGTGGGCCTAGGCTTCGTGCAGGTGTTGTTCCAGCCGCTGCTGCCGGAAGCGACCATCGCCTGGGCCTTCGAACAGGAGGTCTTTCCCATGCTGGAGGGGCAGGAGGCCGGGGCCCTGGCTTTGCGCGTCGGGCGATCACGCGGCGGCAATGTGCGCAGGATGCTCGTGCCGTTCGAGGAGGCGATCCAGCATGCGGTATGGGACCTGTTCGCGCAAAGCAGCGGCCTGCCGCTCTGGAAATTGTTGGGGGCGCAGCGCGTCTCGGTTCCGGTCTATGCCAGCGGCCTCGACTTTCATCTGTCCGATCATGATTTCACGGAGCTGTTCGGCCGGGCCGCACAGGCGGGCTATTGGGGGTATAAGATCAAGGTCGGCCATTCGGAGATCGAACGGGACCTGCACCGACTCGACCTGTTGAAAAGGCGACCGGGGATGACGGGCGGCCGGTGATGATCGACGCCAACGAGGCCTGGACCGCCGCCGAGACCCGCGCCGCGCTCGCCCTGTTCGAGCGGGCGGGGCACCGCATCTACTGGATCGAGGACCCGATCCCGCGCGACGATTTCGGGCTGACCCCGTCGCTCGACGAGCCCGCCGCCGTGGTCGCGGCGGCGACCGACGACGCGGCGGGGCGGACGCCTTTCGCGACGGGTCTCCGCAAATGGGTGCTGCTGGTGTCGCTGGGCGTCGTGTTCTTCACGCTGCTCACCCTGTACGCATCCTGTCTGGGCGTGCTGCTGCCCAACCAGATCCAGAATATCGATCCGGCGGGCAAGGCGAAGACGCTGGGCATCATCCATGCCATCACCTCGGTCTTCAGTACCTTGACGACGCCGATCGCGGGGGCGCTGTCGGACCGGACGCGCAGCCGTTTCGGGCGGCGCACGCCCTGGATCGTCATCGGCGCGACCATCGGTGGGGTGGCGATCATCCTGACGCCTTATGGCGGCGGGCTAGTGGGAATCACCGCGATCTGGCTGGTGTCGGTCGTCACCCTCAATTCGATGCAGCCCGTGATCACGACATTGGTGGCCGACCGCTTTCCGCCCGAGGAACGGGGACTCGCATCGGGCGTCGTCGGCGGCGCGATGACGGCGGGGGTGTCGTTCGGCACCTTCTTCGCAGGGATGCTGGCGAGCCGGATTCCGCTGGCCTACGGCATCGTCGGCACGGCGATCATCGTCGTGTGCCTGGCGTTCGTGGTGATCAATCCGGAACCGCGTGTCGTCCTGCCGCCCGCCACGCCGCTGAAGCTGGGGACGTTCCTGACAGGCTTCTGGATTTCCCCGCGCGAGCATCCCCACTTCGCCTGGGCGTTCCTCGGCCGGTTCGCCATCTATATGGGCTATCAGGCGATCCTGACCTATCTGCTCTATATCCTGCAGGACCATATCGCGATGAGCCAGGCGAGCGCGAACCGGATGATCGCCAGCATGTCCATCATCACCTTCGTCGCACTGGTCGTCTCGGGGCTGGGCTCGGGCGTGCTGTCCGATCGACTGGGACGGCGAAAGCCGCTGGTCTTCCTCGCCAGTCTCGTCATGGCGGCGGCGGTGGCCATGCCGCTGATCGTGCCCACGGCACAGGGCATGTTTGCCTATGCGGTGCTGATCGGCCTGGGATATGGCGCGTTCATGTCGGTCGACCTGGCGCTGATGACGCAGGTGCTGCCCAAGCACAAGCCGGGCGCGGAGGATGCGACCGGCAAGGACCTGGGCATCCTGACCACCGCCGTCAATGTGCCCCAGATCCTCAGCCCGGTGATGGCCGCTGCGCTGCTCTCCTCGACGGGCAACAACTATACCGTGTTGTTCGTGGTGTCGGGCGTCTTCGTGCTGGTCGGCTCCTTCCTCGTCCTGCCGATCCGGTCGGTCCGCTGAGATGACGTCGATCGCAGGCCAGGCGCAGCCTTTTCACGAACCTTCGGCAGGAGATACCCCATGACATCGCGTTTCGCCGGAGCCGGGCTCCTGCTGCTGTCCATGCCCTTGGACGCGGCGGCCCAGCAATTGCCGCCGTTCAGGTCGCGGCGGCGGTGTGCGTGACCTTCGACCGCGCCGAGTTCACCCAGCTGGGGCAGGTGGCGCTGGGTATCGGCAACAATCCGGAGGCCAATGACAGCGGCGTCGGATATGGCGCGGCGGGGGGCGAGGTGCGCCGCAGCCGCTTCGGCCAGTTGGCGCGCGGCGCGATCATGGTCGGCAGCATCCTGCCCGACGCACATCATCCGCCCCGCCCCGAAATGGGCGTGCGCAATGTCGTCATCGCCGACAATCGCATCGAAACCGTGTCGCAGGATTACAAGGAACAGGCCGCGATCCTGGTCACCTATGCGGCGGGGACGGTCGTCACGCATAACGACGTGTCCGATGCGCCCTATGACGGGATCGACATCGGCTGGGGCTGGGTTGATGCAGTTGTTCAACCTGCCCGTCCAGCCGCTGCGCGATGCGCTGCGCGTGCTGGAGACCGAGGGCATTTTTAAGATCCATGCCCGATCGGGCATCGAGTTCCTGAAGGCCGATCTGGAGCTGGCGCGCTCCACCTATCAGTTCCGCTCGATCATCGAGCGGTCGGCGGCGCGCACCTATGCCGAGACCGCCGAGACGGGCGAGATCGTCCAGCTGATCGCGGACCACCGCACGCTGCTCGAACGGCTGCAAGACGGCGCGTCGGTGGAGAGCACGGCGGAGGAGATGGAGTCGCTGGAGCAGCGTTTTCACGGCAGCATCATCGCATCCTTGCCCAACCCGATGATCGAGACGACGGCGCGGCGGCTGAAAGACTATGTCGCGGTAATCCGGCTCGACCTGACTGCAACGCCGCCGCGCATGATCCGTACCATCCGCGAGCATCTGGACGTGCTGGAGGCGTGCCTTGCGCGCGATCCGGCGGCGGCGGCGGCTGCGCTCACCCATCATTTCCAGGCGGCGTTGCAGCGCATTCTCGGCATAGTGTGATCAGATGTCGGGAAGGCCGCCGGTCGGCGGGTGCCCTTACCATTTGGTCCGCAGCGTCAGGCCATAGGTCCGGGGATCGCCCAGCGTCCCCGAAATCGCCCCCGTGTTGTTGGCCGCCAGCGACAGATAATAGGTCGAGTCCGTCACGTTCCGGCCCCAGAACTGAATGTCATAGCGACCGTCCAGCGACCGGATGCCGAACCGCAGGTTGAGCAGATCATAGCCCGGAATATCGGAATAGCGGCTGAGGCTGGCGGTGCTGTTGCTACCCGAGCGATAGCTATAGTCCGACCCGGCATAAAGCTCCGCCTCATGACCGAAATTCATGCCCAGCGGCGTGCGAACCTCTCCACCGGCGGAGGCGGCCCAGCGCGAGACGCCGGGCAGGCGCTGTCCGCTCAGGTCGCACAGCGTCTGCCCGGTGATCTCTATGGGGCAGGGGGCGTTGGCGTAGGAGATGTAGCGCGCATCGTCATAGGTGCCCGATCCGTACAGCGTCAGCCAGCGGGTCGGCGTCGCGCGGACATCGGCCTCGATCCCGCGCGTGCGGACCTTGGCGGCATTGGTGAAGAAGCTGACGCCGTTCCGCTCCACGTCGATGATGGTGGTCTGGTAATCCTTCACATCGGTCCAGAAGGCCGCGATATTCGCCGTGATGCGTCCGTCCGCCCATGTGGTCTTGGCCCCGACCTCATAGCTGTCGATCGTCTCGGGACGGATCACGGGGTTGGCGGCGAACTGGCCGGTGGTGGTGATGTTGGCGAGGTTCAGGCCGCCGAACTTGTTGCCCCGGGCATAGGTGGCATAGGCCAGGATCGGCGCGGCGACCTTCCACGACAGGGTCGCCTGCCCCGACAGCCGACCCGCCTCGGTCCGGGCTTCGTAATAATTGGTGACGCCGTAGCGGGAACGGATGGTCTGTGCCGCGGCCTGCTGCGCCGCCGTCAGTCCGGCGAGCGACGCGCCCGTCGCCGTCTGGTCGAAATAGCCGGACTTGGTTTCATAGGTGTAACGAAGGCCGGTGGTCAGATCGACCGCGTCGGTGATGTGCCAGATGGTCTGGGCGAAGGCGGCATAGCTGTCGGTGACGGGCCGCGAATGGCTGACGACGTTATAGCCGTTCAGCGCCGCCGCGCCGACCGCCGCATTGGTGGTCGGCGGCAGGAACCAGTCGGCGGCGCGGCTGCCATAGCGATTGACCGCCTCCGCCTCGATCGATTGGTAGAGATAATAGAGCCCGGCGACATAATCGACACGGCGGTTCCCGTTGGAGGCGATGCGCAGTTCCTGGCTGACCTGGCGCTGCTCGTTGCTCTGGTGGAAGTCCGCCCCCGCATCGATGCTGGTGCCGTCGCCGTCATTGTGCGGATACCAGTTCCACGCGCGATAGGCGGTGACCGAGGTCAGCGTGGCGGGGCCGATATCCCAATCGGTGGTGACGTTCACCCCGTGCTGGTTCATCCGGTAGCGCGGGTTGGCGTCGGTGTCGGTCGTTCGAAGCGCGGGATCGGCGGCGACGGGGCTGTATCCCAATCGGGCGGCGCGGTCGTAATAGTTGTTCGGGAACAGGGTGCCATTGTCGTAACTCCGGATCGCTCCGAGCAGGATATTGCCCGCCGTGAAGCTGTTCTGCCGCCCCCAATCGCCGATGATCCGCAAGCTGAGAATATCGGTCGGCTTGTAGAGCAACTGGCCGCGCAGGTTGAGGTCGTGGAAGTCCTGCCCATAGCGTCCGTCGAAGCGATTCCGGGTGAAGCCGTCGCGGTCGGTCTTCGACACGAACAGCCGCGTCGCCAGCGTGTCGGTCAACGGCCCCGAGACATAGGCGTGAAGCTGTCGGAAATCATAATTGCCCAGGCTGGCATCGCCGCCCGCCTGCCAGTCGAAGGTCGGCTGCTTCGTCGTCACGACCACGGCGCCCGCCGAGGTGTTCTTGCCGAACAGCGTGCCCTGCGGCCCGCGCAGCACCTCGATACGCTCCAGATCGGCGAGGTCGAACACCGTCTGGCCGGGGCGCGCCAGATACACTCCGTCCAGATAGACGCCGACCGCCGGTTCCAGCCCGTCATTATAGACCGCGACATTGTTGCCCAGGCCGCGAATGTTGATGCTGGTGTTGCGTGGATTGGTGTTGGTGACGACCAGGCTGGGGGTCAGTTGCTGAAGGTCGCGCAGGTTGAAGGTGCGGGTGGATTCGATCTGCGCCGATCCGAAGGCGTTGATCGCGATCGGCACGTCCTGGCTCTTCTCGGTCCGACGGCGTGCGGTGACCAGGATGTCGTCGGACTGGGCCACCGGCTCGGCGACCGAACCCGGTTCATCGATCGTGCCGGGCGCGACCAGCGCCTGCTGCGCCAGCGCGGGTGTCGTCAGGATCATCGCGCCCGCCAGCAGGGCTGCACGGCGGCCAGGAGCGTTCGGTATCGGCATCAGCAAGTCCTCGGACGGTGGCGGGGAGCGCGGCAGGCGCCGCCCGCATAGGGCTATGAATGTCGTTGTCCGAAGCGAACGAAGTAATTCCTATCGGAGTAGTAGAGAATGTTCATTGTCCCCCGGCCGGTGCTGGCTATGCCAGGCGTGCAGCCGCGTGAGCGGCCCGAAAGGGGAAGACTATGATCGGCGGAAAATTCCTGGCAGTTGCCCTCCCGGCCTTGATCCTGGCCACGCCGCTTCTGGCGGAGCCGGTGCCCGGCAGTCCGGCGGAGGCGGCTCCGCAACAGGCGCCCAGGGACGCGCCCAACTTCCTGGTCATCGTCGCGGACGATCTCGGCTGGTCCGATCTGGGTGCGTTCGGGGGCGAGATCGCGACCCCCAATCTGGATGCGCTGGCGCTCTCGGGCGTGCGCTTCACCGGCTTCCACACCGCGCCGACCTGCTCGCCGACCCGATCGATGCTGATGAGCGGGGTCGACAATCACGAGGCGGGGTTGGGCACCATGGCGGAGTTGCTGGGCCCGGCGACGCGCGGGCAACCGGGTTATGAGGGGTATCTGAACGACCGCGTCGCCTCTATCGCCGAATTGCTGCGCGCGGGCGGCTATGCCACGCTGATGGCGGGCAAATGGCATCTGGGCCTGACCCCCGACCGCGAGCCCGCCGCGCGTGGGTTCGAGCATAGCTTCGCGCTGCTCCAGGGCCTGTCCAACCATTTCGGCGCGGACCAGAACGAGGCCTGGACCAAGGCCGGGCTCGCTCCCACCTACCGCGACGACGGCAAGCCTGCGGCCTTGCCCAAGGGTGCCTATTCGGCGGATTATTTCGCCGACCGCCTGATCGGCTATCTGGACGCCTCGGCCAAGGCGGGGGACAAAAGGCCCTTCTTCGCCTATCTGCCCTTCACCACTCCGCATTGGCCGCTACAGGCTCCGGCGGAGACGATCGCCAAATATAAGGGGCGGTACGATGCGGGCTATGAAGCGCTGCGGGCCGAGCGGCTCGAGCGGCAAAAGGCGCTGGGTCTGGTCCCCGCCGATGCGGTGGCGCATTCGGTCGAATTGGCTCGTCCCTGGGCGTCGCTGAGTCCCGAGGAGCGCGCGGTCGAGGCGCGCAAGATGGAGGTCTATGCCGCGATGGTCGACCGGATGGACCAGAATGTCGGTCGCGTCATCGCCGCGTTGAAGGCGCAAGGGCGGCTCGACAACACGGTCATCCTGTTCTTCGCCGACAACGGCCCGGAGGGCAACGAGATCAAGGCACCCAGTCCCCGGTTCAAGGTCGGCTCGCCCGATGCGGCGCTACCGCCCGCCGAGGCGCTGGGCATCGACAACAGCCTGGACAATATCGGCAAGCCGACCAGCTATGTCGGCTATGGCCCCGGTTGGGCCCAGGCCAACTCGGTGCCGTCCTGGCTGGTCAAGGGCTATACGACCGAAGGAGGAATCCGCGTCAGCGCCTTCGCCGCCGGGCGCGGGGTGAAGGGCGGCGGGCGGATCGCCAATGCCAATCTGGACGTGCGCGACGTCGCGCCGACGTTGCTCGACTATGCGGGGCTTCGCCAGCCCGGCACCTTCGCGGGCCATGCGATCCTGCGGCATGAAGGGCATAGCCTGCGCCCCGTTCTTGCCGCCAACGCGAACGGCGTGCGTTCCGCCGACGAGACGCTGGGTTACGAGCTGTTCTTCCGCCGGGCGCTGCGCAAGGGCGACTGGAAGGTCGTCTTCCTGCCCGCCCCGACCAACAATTATACGCGCGGCGGGGTCAGCACCGGGCGATGGCAATTGTTCAACGTGGCGACCGATCCCGGCGAAACCAAGGACCTCGCCGCCGCCGAACCCCGGCGGCTCGCCGATCTGGTCGGCGCGTATGAACGCTATGCCCGGGCGAAGGGCGTGGTGCCGCTCCCCGCCGATGCGCAGGCACCCGCACCGGCGGCGCGGCCATGAGGATCGCGGCGGCGCTGCTACTGGGTCTGGCGGCCAGCGTGACGCTGGGCGCGCGGGCGGCCGAGCCGGTGCGGCGCTGCATCGCGCGGGATGGGATCGTGACCGTTGCGGCGGGCACGGTGCTGCTGGGGGAGGATGGCACGGATCGGCCGGGACGGGCAGTGCATGTCGCGGCGTTCCGCATCGATGCGCATGAGGTGACCAACCGCCAGTTCGCGGCCTTCGTCGCGGCGACCGGCCATCGCACCCGCGCCGAGCGGGAAGGGGCCTCGGCGCTGTTCGTCGCGCCGACCCAGCCGGTGTCGCTCGACGATGCGTCGCGCTGGTGGCGCTGGACCAAGGGAGCGGACTGGCGGCATCCTAAGGGGCCGGGTAGCGACCTGACGGGGCGGGCGGACGAGCCGGTCGTCCATGTCGACCGCGACGATGCCGCCGCCTATGCGCGCTGGGCGGGAGGTGCGCTGCCCAGTACCGAGCAATGGGAGCGGGCGGCGCGCGGCAACCAGAACGCCGCTCGCGATCCGGTCGAATGGGCCTTCGACCACGGCAAACCCCGCGCCAATGTCTGGGAAGGGGTGTTTCCGATCCGCGACACCGGTGATGACGGCTATGCGGGGATCGCGCCGGTCGGCTGTTTCGAGGCGAACGACCTGGGGGTGTACGACATGGTCGGCAATGTCTGGGAATGGGTGGCGGGCGACGGGCAGGTCGGGCTGGTCAAGGGCGGGAGCTATCTGTGCGCGATGAACTATTGCGCCAATTTCCGACCCGCCGCCTATCAGGCGCAGGAGCGTGACCTGCCGACATCGCATATCGGGTTTCGCGTGGCCTATCCCGCAGGACCCGACCATCGGCTGGACGGGCGGGGATAGCCGATTCCCATCCGCAAGTGCGGCCATGGCCGCACCTGCGGGAACCGGTCGATCCTATTTCCGGGCGAACTTGCCCGACGCCGCATCCTGCCTCAGCCGGGCGATCGCCTGCCTGGTCCGTTCGAGTGCGGCGTCCAGCTTGGCTTCGTCGCTCAACTGGTACGGCTTCTGTTCGATGAGCGAGCGCAGTCGGCCCTTCATGTCCGCCACATCCCATTCCCCGCTGCGGGGACGGGCCCGCTTGCCCGCCTTGATGCCGACACGGTGCAGGCCTTCCTTGATCGCGCCCTTGATGATGCGGAGCGAGGTGGAGCGTTTCGGCGCATAGACGTCGCGCACCGAATGGAACGTCATCGCCATGCCCAGCGACGCCGCCCAATCGCACCATTTGGAGGTTTCGAAGCCGGGTGCGATCCCCACCGCGATCCAGGGCGTGCGGAATGCGTCGGCGACGATCGCACCGTGCATGGCCTCGGTAATCAGGCCCTCCAGGCGGCCGATGCGCCGCACCGTTCCCTTCGCCTCGTCGCGCGGATTGATGAACTCCAGTCCGAGCTCCCTGGTCGTCTTTTCCCAGTCCCAGTGATCCAGGCTCCAGATATGCGGCATGAAGCCGATGCCCCGCCGGGGCCCCAGATCGGAGAATTCGGGAAAGTCGCGCAGCAGCATCGCCGGGTCGGTCAGGACGGTTTCCTGGCCCAGCCCCGAATAGGCGGCGGTCAGCGGCCCCCGGACGCCATAGATATGCCACTTGTCATCGAGATGAGGCGGACCGCCGGCCTTGCCGCCGCCGCTGCCGATCACGATCTTCTGGCTGTCGGCGGGCAACTGGTCGGTGAACCAGCGGCTGAATATCGTGCCCATGCCCAGCAGGATCGTCGAATCGTCATCGTCGAGCAGACCCGGCGCCACCTCGTCCCAGAACCACTCGTTCAGATCGTCGCCGAAGTTGCCGTGCGATCCGGGTCGTGAATATTCCAGCTTCATATCGGCCCCTTATGGTTGATGGCTTGGTCTTCAGCAGATGATGAACGGGCGTGCGGATTTCGGACGATGCGGTGTCCAACGTGAAACCCCGGAGCCTCTTGGCCTCTCGTCCTATGCCGTAAACCGCATTTGCGACGAATGGCCGCCTTGTCGCCGCTGAAAGCCGGATGCGCAAGGGCTTGGACCCGGTTCGGTCGCAACGACCGGGGCCCAGATGACCGATTCCGGGACTATGCGCGATCCGCCGGATCGTCCGCCGAAAGGGGTGGGGGATTCACTCCATGACCGACAACAGGTCGTCGACGCTGCCGGTCGCGAAGGCGGTATATTGGTCCCCGATCGCATAGGGCAGCAGGATGCGACGTTTGTGGAGCAGCGCGCCGCAGCTATAGGTGACGTTGGGGACATAGCCGCCCCGCTGCTCGGCGGAGGGTAAGAGCAGGGGCGAGTGGGTCCGGCCCAGCACCTTGGCCGGGTTGTCCTTGTCGAGCAGGCAGGCACCGACGCAATAGCCCCGGATCATGCCGACGCCGTGGGTGAAGACCAGCCAGCCCTCATCGATCTCGATCGGTGAGCCGCAATTGCCGATCTGCACGAACTCCCACGGATATTTGGGACCCATGATGCGCATCCCTTCGTCCCATATGTGCAGGTCGTCGGAATAGAGCAGCCACAGGTTCACATTGTCCTGCCGCCCGATCATCGCGAAGCGGTCGCCGATCCGGCGGGGGAACAGCGCCATGCCCTTATATTCCGCCAAGGCCCCGGCCAGGGCGCGCATTTCGAAGCGCTGCTGGTTGATCCCGCGCAACATCTCCGAACGGGCGATATTGCCGTCGAATGCCGTATAGGTGCCGATCAGGCTTTCCACCCCGTCATGGTCGGTGAAACGCACCAGCCGCAAATCCTCGACACCCTGGCGCTGGCTGGGCAGGATGGGGAAGATCACCGTCTCGGACACGTCCGCGCTGTCGTCGGCGAGCATCCGGACCCAGCCGCCCTCTTTGCTCTCGATCCGGGGCGGCACGCCTTGCGGGCTCGGCGGATCGACGACGAGGCCGGTGCCGCCATCCCAACTGCCGGTGCGAAAGGTGACCGAGGAGATATGCCCCTCACCGACGCCGCGCAGCGACAGGAGGAAGCGGATATCGTCGTCATCGGGGTTCTGGTCGGGCACGGTCACGATGCTGGGGTTGAACAGGGCGGCGGATTCGAACGCATATTCCTGGCTGAAATAGGCGCCGAGCAGCAGCCGGTCGCGCTTTTCCCCGATGGCGATATCGCCCAGATCGTCCTTCACCTCGTCGAAGCGGCGGAGAAAGACGCCGTCGACGTTGCGATGCCTTTTCTCCATCGCGGCTTGCAGCAGTTCCAGCATCCGGTCGCGCGTCTCCGCGTCCAGCGCCATGACGCGCCGCGCCACATCCTGCGCACGGGTCGGTTTGCGATCGAAGGCGGCCGGATAGCCGAAGCTGAACGGCCGAAGCACCGTGCGCGAGGGATCGGGTTTGAGTTCGACGTCCAGTTTCGTGAAGACATCTGCGGCATTCATCGGCTTTGCCTCTCGTTCGACGGTCCCTCGCCGACGATAAAGTCCTGCTGGTCGATTTGATCCTCCGCCGGTCGTGAAACGGGCGAGGGGCCGGCACGGGGGGAGCGAACCTTCTTCCTGGTCCGTTCCGCCCGCCGGTCGTTCAGACCTTGAGGATGATCCCGCGCCGGTCGAGCGCCCAGCCGAATGCGCAGCAGATCAACGTATAGGCGAGCGCGCAGAGCAGCGACCCGACCGGCCCCGTCGTGAATCCCTGAAACACCGTCTCGCCGACCCAGGTGTACAGGCCCGTATCGGGCCGGACATGGATCAGTTCCAGCGCGACGACCAGCAGTTCGGAGAAGAGATAGATGGCCAGCGGATTGCGCCCCAGCATCTGCAGGAAGGAGCGCCCGAAACGGACGCCGCGCACCTCGACCAGCCATAGCGCCACGCCCAGCAGGATCAGGTCGATCCCGACCGTCAGCGCGACGAACGACCCGGTCCACAGCTTCTTGCCGATCGGCAGCACGGGCGACAGCAGCAGCGCGACGATGACCAGCCCCGCCCCGATCGCCGCCAGCCGCCCGACCGTGGCCATGTGCTTGCCCCAACGCTGGATGGCGAGGCCGGTCAGATAGCCCGCGATCACATTGGCGGTGGCGGGCAGGGTACCGAGCAGTCCCTCGGGATCGAAGCCGTGATCCTTGGTATAGAGATGCGCCGGGCCGATCAGCCACAGATCGAACAAGGTGCCCGCGTTCCGGTATCGCCCGAACGCCTCGCCCGCCGGGCTGAGCCTGACCAGGATCGCCCAGTGCGCGAGGACGAGCCCGATCGCGACCCACAGCAAATGGCTCGGCCGCAGATAGCGCGCGCAGAGCGACCCCAGCAGATAGCAAAGCGCGATGCGTTGCAGCACGCCCGTCAGGCGCGTGTCGGCGAAGGGCTTGGCGACCCAGCTTCCGTCCGCCTGATGGGTGACGAAGGGAAACCAGTACATCAGCACGCCGAGCAGGAAGATCAGCGCGGCCCGCTTAGACACCCGGCGCAGGAAGACGTGCTCCGGCATCGGGCGGGTGAGCGCGAAGCTCATCGCGTTGCCGACCGCGAACAGGAAGGTCGGAAAGATCAGGTCGGCCAGTGTGAAACCGAACCATGGCGCATGCTGCAACTGGGTGAAGGCGCCGCCCGCGCCCGCCGTGTTGACGACGATCATCAGGAAGATGGTCGCGCCGCGAAACATGTCGAGCGAGGCGAAGCGCTCCGGCTTGGGCATGGTCGTCGTCACCGGTCGGTCTCCGTCATCAGGGCGCGGGCTTCGGCCACCGGATCGGCAGGCGCGCTGGCCTTATAGGGGCGGGGATCGGCGACCCACGCCTTTTCCCAGTCGAGCAGCTTCGCGGTGAAGGCGGCATCGTCGACGGGCCGCCTGGCCAGGGCGGCGGCGCGGGCCTCGGTCAGATAGCGGGTCCAGCGCGGCAGGTAATAGTGCGCATACATGCCCGTCCAGGCCTTGGACGCATAATCGCCCAGATGGCCGCGCCCGCCCCAGATCGTCACCTGCGCCTTGGCGTTCTGTTCATAGGCAGTCTTTTCAGCAGGGGTGTCGCCATAGGCTCGCGCATCGGCGATCCAACTGGCCAGGCTTTCCTGTTGCCCGCCGATCAGATGGTCGATGGCGAGTGCCAGCGCCTTGATCCGCACCGTCGCCCGGTCCCCGGCGGCGACGTCTCCCTTTTGATAGGCGGCGACGGCGGCCTTGACGCTGTCGTCCAGCGACAGGCTGGCGGCATGGCGGGTCAGGTCGACCAGATCGTAGCGGTAGAGTGGGCTCTGACTATAAGCGGGCGCGAGTTTCAGCATCGCCTCGATCCCGGCACGCAGTTTCGCGCGGTCGCCCGGTTCGGCGGGATAGGTCGGTGCGTCGGCGGCGGGGCGCTTGAAGAAGAGGTACGCGCCCGCCCGTTCGTTCCACCAGCGCGGGGTCCAGTAGCGCACGTCATAGGCGCCCGCGACCACATCCTGCCACGCCGCGACCATCGCCGGGTCGCTGCGGCCATAGCGCGCGGCGGCGTAACGGCTCAGCCAGGGGCCAAGCGCCATGTCGCCGCCCGGCCATGCGACGTCATAGGCATAGTCATAGACCAGGCTGTTGCTGTGCAGCCCTTCCGGGAACATGCCGAACCCGCGCACATTCCCGCGCGCCGGGTCGGTGAACAGCGCCGCCACGTCGCGGCGGTAGAAATCGGGCGCGCCATAGACCGGGTTGCTGCCGCCATAATTATGGACATAGCCATAGACCCAATTCTTGCCGTCGAAGCCCTTGGTGGTTTTCCAGATGCCGGGATAGCGGTCATTGCCGATGTCGAGGATCAGCATCTTCTCGTCGGGCACGTCTTTGAGGAAAGCGGCGATGGCGTCGGGCGTCCAGAATTTCTTGTCCGCGCCGAACAGCCAGCCCTGCATGACCCAGGTCGCCCCCGGCGCGGCGGCGGCGATCGCGGCATAAAGACGCTGGCCATAGGCGGCCAGCCGGGCGTCGCGAACCTCGCGGGGCAGTGCCGCCGCCTTGGTCGCGGCGTCGAGTGCGGGGGTGTTGGCGGTCGCATCGCCGTAAGAGGCATGGGCGGTATCACTGCCGTCCTCGGCAATCGGCGGCACCATCTCGTTGAAGGCATCGGCCAGATAATATCGCCCCGGCCCGTACTCGGCGGTGTAGAGTTCCAGGAACCGCCGGGCGAGCGGCGCGAAGAGCGGATCGGACGGGTCGAGCCAATAGGTCCCCTCGAACCCCTCCCAGGACCGCATCTTGTAGATGCGTGCTTTCGGATGCGCCTCGGCAAAGGCCTTGGGCACGTAACCGGCGAAGGCGGGCAGGATCGGGGTCATGCCCAGATCGCGCATCCGGGCGAGGATATGCTTTTGCAGGTCGTGCTTCTTGTCGATCCACCCGGTCGGCAGGGGCGCCCGATACCCCTCGATATTGCCCATGCGCTGCCACGGCAGGAAGGCGGGACCGGAGAAATGCCGCGCGATCTGCGCTTCGCTCAGGCCCTGTTCGCGCCATAGCTTGCGCCAGACATAATCCTGCCCCTCCATGGCGAGCGGCATGTCGACGCCGTGCACCGCCATGTCATCGATCTCCCGCACCCAGCGGGGCCAGCCCCACCAGGGCGTGGTATAGCCATAGGTGCAGGTGTTCAGATAGGCGCGAAAGCCGAAGGGCGAGGAGACCCAGCCGCTGTCCCGCGCGGCCAGCCCGGTCATCGGGCCGACGCGCCGGCCCTCCCAACTGATCGACAGCCGCCCCTCCGCCTGCAAGGTCGCGGCGACCCCGCGTATGGCGGCCACAGGCGAGGAGGCCTGGACGGTCAGGCGATCATGATCCACCCGCACCCGGTAACGGGGGGTAGGGGAGGACTGGATCGTCACCGCCACCTGCCGTTCCGGCACGCCCAGCCTTTGCAGCGCCGCCCGGGCGGCCTGACCGCCATCCGCCTGCGCATGGGCGACGGACGCGGTGAGAAACAGGGTGCCGATCAGGCCCAGCGCTTTGGAAGAGGTCATCACGGACAGCATTGTCCCCGGCAAATGTCGAAAAGGGAAGGGCGGACCGGCCCGCACGGCGGTCCGCCCTTCAGTGGGGAGGTCAGAACCTCGTCGAGGCCGAGAGGTAGAAGGTGCGACCCGTCCGGCTGGCCAACTGGAAGGTGTCGGCATTGGTCTGATAGGCATCCTCATGGGTGTTGTTGAGGTTGATGATGCCCGCCGTGAAGCTGAGATAGCTCAGTGGATTGAAGCCCAGCGCCAGGTCCATCTGGGTGCGCGGACGGACCACATGGGTCAGGCCGCCATTGACGAAGAAGCTCGACGCCGCGTCCTGGACATAGGAGCTGCGGTGATTGACCGACAGCCGCACGCTGAACATCTCGTTTTCCCAATAGGGCGTCAGGTTCCAGGTCAGCTTGGACAGGTCGCGCAGGTTGAAGCCGGTGCCGATCGCGCTGGCATCGGTATCGACCACGGTGACGTTGCCGACCGCGCCGAAGCCCTTGACCGGCAGGATGGCATCGAAATTCTGCGAGGCCGAGAATTCCACGCCCTTGATATGGATGACCCGGTCGTCGTTGAGCACCCGGCTGAAGCTGTAATCGGTCTTCAGGTCCGCCGACTGGCAATCGCTGACCACGCCGTTCAGCGCCACCCCGTCGAACGAGCCGGGGCAGTAGAATTGCGTGAAGGTGCCGTTCTTCACCGCCTTGTAGAAGCCCGCGACGCTGATCGAATTGCCCTTGCCGTGGTAGAATTCCAGGCTGAGATCCAACTGGTTGGCGGTCAGCGGCTTCAGGCGGCTCTCGCCTTGCGCGACGGAGACGCTGGGGCGCAGGCTGGTGGTGACGCGGGTGATGGTGTCGGCCATCTGCGTCTGGCTGTTGAGCAGCGGGCGGACCAGCACCTTGGCGGCGGCGATGCGGGCGACCAGGCGCGGCGTCAGGTCCAGTGCGAAGCTGGCGCTGGGCAGGACGTTGCCATAATCCTGCACGACATGCTGCTGGCCGAGCAGCGTCGCGTTGCTGTCGGTGCCGTTGGTCAGGCTGCTGGTGACGTTCTGGTGGGTGTGCTCGTAGCGGACGCCGACATTGCCGCGCACCGGCAGGTTGAAGAGCGTGCCGTCGATATTCGCCATCGCATAGACCGCCGGAATGTAACGGTCGACGCGATAGGTGTTGGGCCAGTCGGGCGTGTCGGGCACACTGATCCCCTTGTCGCGCAGGATCTGCTGCCACAGCGGCGCATTGACCGACAGGAAGCTGCCCGGGATCGCCATCGATCCGCCCAGGAAGTCGTTCACCAGCACGCCGGTCTTCGACAGGTCGGGAATCCAGGCGAATTCGGGATAGGTCACGGGATCGCTGACATCGGCGTCGCGGTCGTGGCGATAGGCCTTGGTGTCGAAGCTCTCATGGTGATATTTCGCGCCGAAGACCAGCGCCTTGATCCCGTGGAAGTCGAGATCCTGGGTCAGGTCGGTCTGGATCGCGCGGTCACGCGCCGACTGGATATGCGTCGCGCCGTCGACAAAGGCGTACCAGGTGCGGTTCGCCATATTGTAGATCGATCCGTCGGTCAGGCTGGCGGTGTTCCACTTGACGTTGAACGGATCGGAAATGTCGAGCGTGCCGCCGTTCGCGAAGCGGACCTCGTCGATCGTCGCCCATTCGTACAGCTTGGCGTCACCCTGGGTATAATGGCCGATCGCCTTGATATGCGTGGTATCGGTCGGGCTCCAGTTGACGGTGCCGGTATAGGCCTGGGTCTGGAGTTTGCGCAGTTCGGGCTGGTCGTTGTTGTCGACGTTGAAGTTGCTGATCGAAATCTTGTCGGCGACGCCGTTGGCGGTGCTGTTGACCGTCACCGCCGAGGCCGCCCAGCGGCCGAAGACCATCTGGCGCGTATCGTAACGGGTGTGGTCACGCGAATATTCACCTTGCAGCAGGACCTCGAAATTGTCCTGCGGCTTCCACTGGATCGCGCCGCTGCCCATCAGTTGCTCGGTATCGCGGTCGATCCGGCGGTAGCGGAGATTGCCGGGCACCTGCGCATCGGGGGCGCCCGCCACCGCGCCCGGCTGATACCAGTTCTTGATGAACAGATAGTCGCCGCGATCCTTCAGCTTCTGATAGCCGACATCCAGCATGACGCCGATCGTGTCGTTGGCGAAGCGCTTGATATAGGCGGCATTGACCTTGGGCGTGACGCCGCCGCGATAGTCGGAATGATAGGCCTTCACCCCCGCGATGAAGCTGGGGCCCTTATAGGCGAGCGGCTTGACCGTATCGATGTTGACGGTGCCCGCCAGGCCGCCCGTGTCCATGTCGGCGGTCGGCGACTTGATGACTTGGATCGCGCTCGCCAGATCGGTCTGGATGATGTCGTAGCGGAAGCCGTCCTTGAAGTCGGCGCTGGCGAAGGTCTGGCCGTTGATCGTGGTGCGCGCATATTGCGGGCCCAGGCCACGGATGCTGATCGTCGAGCCGCGCCCGTTGATGTTGGACATCTGGACACCCGCGATCCGCTGGATCGCCTCGGTCACGTTCTGGGCGGGAAACTTGCCGATATCCTCCGACGAGATGCCGTCGGTGATGCGGATGTCGTTGCGCTTGGCGGCCAGCGCGGAGGCGATGCTCTGGCGATAGCCGGTGACGGTAATCTCGCTCTGGCTGGCGTCGCCCGCCGTATCGACCTGCGGCGTCGCCTGTCCGGTATCGGCGGTAACGGTGGCGGCGGTCGTGGCGGCGGCAGTCTGCGCCAGGGCTGGCGTCGCGATCATCGCCGAGGCCATCCAGGCCGCCGTAAACGCCGTCGTCTGAAGCAACCGCTTGCGCCGGAGACGCGACACGTCCTTGCGCGGTGAGATCGTCATGCTCATTCCCTCCCTCTGATCCCGACGCGAAGCAGATCGCGCCGGGCTTCCCCGAGACTTTTGTGGATAGGGCGTGCGTGACCGTCGGGCAGGCAGGGGCCGTCATCGACCGGAACGCGGTGGCGTTCGCGGATCGGGATGGGCCGTCACTTCTGCTGCGTCAGGACGCGGAACCCTTCCGAAGTCCATCGCTGCGCCCGCCGCCCGACCTATGGGTCATGTGCGCCGATCGCGGTCGAAAGACCGAAAGTTTCTTCCTGCATCACGGTGTTGTTATCTTATGGTCTTATCGGTGACATGGAATGGTCATGCATGTCAACGGGGCGACAATCGGTTTCGCCACAAAATTGGTCGGGACAATGCGCACCCCGATTTTATCGTTTTTGTTCAATGGGATGATGAATGTGAAGATTTTTTCATGGTAGCGCTATACGCCCGAAAGTCCTGATGATGACCCATCCCACGTAATTGTTTGCCATCCTATCGGAACCACGACCAATGCTGAGTCTCAATTGGTATTGCTACTATTGGTTCGGCCAATTGGGCTGTGCGGCTGATCGCGTCGTCGTGGCGATATGGCGGCTCGCGGGCGTCCGACGTCGCGAGCGAATCGCCACGCCATGGGGCGACACCCGCTCGCCCCAACAAGCCGGATCGATGGAGGGTGCGTGTCCTTCGGCTTCGGTCAAGCCGGCGGATCAGATTTTCAGATGCGCGGTTCGATCGCGCTTCGCCGCGAGCGCCTGTCTCACTTCGGCGACCGCGCGGGCTTCGCTGGCGATCAGCAGGCCTTCGAGCGCCGCCGTCAGATGCCGTTGCATCGCAGCACGCGCGGCCAGCGAGTTCCGCGCCCGCAGCGCTTCCAGAATGGCGGCGTGATGCTCGACGATGGGACGCACGTCGATGGCGCGCACCTTGGCATCGAGCAAAGCGCTTTCCGCCGATCGTTCCCGCTGTTCCCACAGCCGGTCGATCGTTTCCAGAATGGCGCTGTTCCGGGTGACCCGCGCGATCAGCGTGTGGAAGGCGCGGTCGGCCCGAAAAGCGCCACCGACCTCGTTATTCTCCTTCTCGATCGCGTCGACCAGCGCGGCAAGTTCGTCCAGTTCGGCATCGGTGATCTGCGACGCGGCGAGTGCTGCCGATTCGGGTTCGAACAACAGGCGCGCCTCGGCGACTTCCATGGCGGACACGTCAAAATCGGGGGTTTCGCCTTGGCCGGGCAGGGCGACGACATGCGCGCCGGAACCGATGCGGACTTCGATAAAACCCTGTACCTCCAACGCGATCAGCGCTTCCCGGATGACCGGACGGCTGACGTCGAAGCGCGCCGCCAGCTCGCGCTCGGCGGGCATGCGCGTCCCGACCGGATAGCGGCCTTCGACCAGTTCGGCGATCAGCGTGCGGGCCAGTTCCCGGTAGAGGCGGTCCTGCGTCGTGGGTGTATTGTCCATCACGACCATTATTGGCGGCGTCGACGCATATCGGTCAAGCATTTGCGTCGGACAGAGCGAGCCTATCCGGCGGTGAGATACTCCGTCAGGCACTCGACCGTGCCATGTGGAACATGCAGGCCCAGCTTGCTTCGGCGATAGAGAATGTCCTCCGCCGTCCGCGCCCATTCGACGCGGACCAGATAATCGACTTCTGCGCCATATAGGCCGCCGCCCAGATCGGGCCCCAGGTCCGCCACGGTCTGCGCCGTACCCAGCAGGTCGGCGACCCGCGTCCCATAGGCGCGCGCCAGCCGTCGCAAAAGGCCGGGCGGCAGGACGGGACATTTAGCCTGTAGCTCACTGAGGAAATGCTCGAAATCCGCATCCGCCATGTCGCCGCCGGGCAGGGCCGCCCCCGCCGTCCAGTCGCCGCCCGCTTGGCGCAGGAAGGGGGCGAGTTCGGACAGCGCATGTTCGGCCAGCTTGCGATAGGTAGTGATCTTGCCGCCGAATATGTTGAGCATCGGCGCATGATCCTCACCCGCCGGACCGATATCGAGGTCGAGGACATAGTCGCGCGTCACGGCCGAGGCGTCGGCGGCGTGATCGTCGTAGAGCGGGCGGATACCGGCATAGCTCCACACGATGTCCGCCTCGCCGGTCTTCACGGTGAAATAGCGGTTGATGGTGTCGAGCAGATAGGTGGTTTCGCCCGCGCTGATCGATGCCTTGGCCGGAGCCTCGGTCCAGGGCTGGTCGGTGGTGCCGACCAGCGTGAAGCGGCCCTCATAGGGGATGGCGAAGACGATCCGCCGATCGTCATTCTGGAGCATGAAGGCATGTTCGCCGTCATAGAGGCGCGGCACGACGATATGGCTGCCTTTGACCAGCCGCACGCCGCGATCCCTTCGCGTACCGTGCGTCCGCCCGATCACATCGACGACCCAGGGGCCCGATGCGTTGACCAGGATGCGGGCCCGAACCGTGCGGAGGCCGCCTTCTCCCTCGATCGTCGCGATCCAGCCGCCACCCTCTCGCCGTGCCTCGATCAGGCGGGTTCGGGTCTCGATCCTTGCGCCATGCTCCGCCGCGTCGAGCGCGTTGAGGACGACCAGGCGGCTGTCCTCGACCCAGCAGTCCGAATAGACGAACGCCTTGCCGGTCCGCGCGGAAAGTCCGGTGCCCAGCGGCGACCGGTCGAGCCGGATCGTCCGTGTTCCCGGCAGACGAACCCGGCCGCCCAGATGATCGTAGAGGAACAGCCCCAGGCGGACCATCCAGGCAGGGCGCGGCGAGCGGTTCTGCGGCAGGACGAAGGACAGCGGCCAGATGATGTGCGGGGCGATCGCCAACAGCCTTTCGCGCTCGATCAGCGCCTCTCGCACCAGGCGGAACTCACCATATTCCAGATAGCGCAGCCCGCCATGGATCAGCTTGGTCGAGGCGGAGGAGGTGTGGCTGGCCAGATCCTCCTGCTCGACCAGCAGGACGGACAGGCCGCGCCCGGCGGCATCGCGGGCGATCCCGGACCCGTTGATCCCGCCGCCGACGATCAGCAGATCGACCGTCTCTTCGCTCTGGTCCGCCATGCCGCCTGTCCCTATCCTTTACGGCGGCAAGGCTACACCATGCCGGGCATAAGCGAAAACGACAGGAGGGGTCAGCGATGGCGTCGCATATTCTGGTTATCGATCAGGGGACGACCTCCACCCGCAGCATCGTCTTCGACCGCACGGCACGTCGCGTCGCCATCGCCCAGACCGAATTCGCGCAGCATTATCCCGAACGCGGCTGGGTCGAGCATGACCCGGAGGACATATGGCGCGACGTGCTCGCCACCGCGCGCCGGGCCATCGCCGAAAGCGGCGTCGGGGCCGCCGGGATAGCCGCGATCGGCATCACCAACCAGCGGGAGACGGTCCTGGTCTGGGACCGGGCCACGGGCGCGCCGATCCACCGGGCGATCGTCTGGCAGGATCGGCGCGGCACCGCTCTTTGCCAGACCCTCAAGGCCGATGGGGCGGAGGAACTGGTGCGCGAGCGGACCGGGTTGCTGATCGATCCCTATTTCTCCGCGACCAAGCTCGCCTGGCTGCTCGACCATGTCGATGGCGCGCGCGAACGAGCGGAGCGGGGCGAACTGGCCTTTGGGACGATCGACAGCTTCCTGCTCTGGCGGCTGACCGGCGGGGCGGTGCACGCGACCGACGCGACCAATGCCAGCCGGACGATGCTGTTCGACATTCATCGCGGCGAATGGGACGCAGACCTCTGCCGCCTGTTGCGCGTGCCCATGGCGATGCTGCCGCAGGTCCATGACAATGCGCATGTCCATGGCACCACCGTGCCCGACCTGCTGGATGCGGCGATCCCGATTGCGGGGATGGCGGGGGATCAGCAGGCGGCGTTGTTCGGACAGGCCTGTTTCCGGCATGGCATGGCCAAGTCCACCTACGGCACCGGCTGTTTCCTGCTGCTCAATACGGGCGAGACGGCGGTCGCCTCGCGCCACCGGCTGCTGACCACGCCCGCCTATCGGCTGAACGGCGTGACGACCTATGCGCTGGAGGGATCGATCTTCGTCGCGGGCGCGGCGGTGAAGTGGCTGCGCGACGGGCTGGGCGTCATCACCCATGCCAGCCAGACCGACGATCTGGCGACCCAGGTGCCCGACAGCCACGGCGTCTATATGGTCCCCGCATTCGTCGGCATGGGAGCGCCCTATTGGCAGCCGGATGCGCGCGGTGCGATCTATGGCCTGACGCTGGGGGCCAGCGCGGCGCATCTGGCGCGTGCGGCGCTGGAGTCCGTCGCTTATCAGACGATGGACCTGGTCGCGGCGATGAAGGCCGATGCGGGCGAGGGCCCCGCGATCCTGCGCGTCGATGGCGGGATGGCCGCGAACGACTGGCTCTGCGGTTTCCTCGCCAACATGATCGACACGCCGGTGGAGCGCCCCGCCGATCTGGAGACGACCGCGCGTGGGGCGGCCTTTCACGCCGGGCTGGCGATCGGGCTGTGGTCGGGGCTGGGCGAATTGGAGCGGCTCTGGTCGCGCGAGCGATGTTTCGAGCCCGCAATGACCGAGCAGGCGCGCGCGCCCTTGGTGGCGGGATGGCGCGATGCGGTGGCGCGGACGCTCGCCCCTGCTGTGTGAACCGGCCCCGGCCCGTCAGGCCGCCGGGATCGTCATCTCGAAGGTCGTCTCGGCGATGGGCAGCAGCGTCAGGTCGCCGCCATGCGCCCTGGCGATCCGGCGGGCGAGGGTCAGGCCGATGCCCGATCCCTCGGGCTTGGTGGTGTGGAAGGGGCGGAAGATGCGGGCTCGTTCGGGCGCTGCGACACCGCCCCCGCTATCGGCCACGCTGACCCGGAAGCTTTTGCCATCCCCCTGGAAGGAGAGGGTGACCCTGGGCGCGACCGCCCCCTCCAGCGCGGCCTCCGCCGCGTTCTGGAGCAGGGCCCAGACCGCCTGGGTCATCTGATCCCGGTCGCAAGTGCCGATGATGCCCGGTGGCACGCGGATCGACAGGGCGACGCGCCCCTCGAAGCGTTCGGCGAACAGGCGTCCCAAATCCTCCGCCAATATGACGGGAAGCAGCGGCGTGCGCACCGGCATCGGCAGGCGGGCGAGCGTCCGATAGGCGCGGGTGAAGCGCTCCAGCCCCTCGATCCGCCGCGCCAGCGTCGCCAATATGCCTGGCAGCCGTCGGTCGGACCGCTCCGCCGCGACCAGGGCGCTGTCCGCCAGCGAGACGATCGGTGACAATCCGTTGAGCAGTTCGTGGCCGAGGATATCGATCATCTCGTTATCCGCATGGGCCTCCGCCGCGCGCCGCTCCACCTCGATATCGATCAGGATCACCAGCGCCTGCTCGCTGCTCGCGACCCGCTCGATGCGCCAGCTTCGCCCTTCGTGGCGCAACCGGCTCTCCCGGGGATCGAGCAGCGCGGGCGGGGTCGGGGTCAGCCGATCGTCGGTCGCGAACAGGGTGCGGCTGGCCCGGTTGATCGCCCGCGCCCGCCCGCGATCGATGCGCAGCAGGGGCAGGGGGATCTGGTCGACCAGCGCGGCCAGCGGCGGGCGATCGTCGGTGGTCCGCACGGCTTCGGACGATCCGGGCGAAGCGGGCCGCCGCGCGATCGTCCAGCACGCCGCCAGGATCGCCCAGACGGAGCACAGGCTCAGCCCCAGCACCGACGCGAACATGCCGTTCTGCCATGCCAGCACCAGCAGCGCCCCGCTGCCGGTCAGCGCCAGCGCGGTGAGCGCGGTCGCGATCATCCGGGCATGGGCCCGATCAAAGCCCATGTCGTGCCATCCGTCGATACAGCGCACCCCGGCTGAGCCCCAGCGCATGCGCCGCCTGGGTGACATTGTGATGATGCTCGACCAGCGCGGCCTCGATCATCGTCCGCTCGGTTTCATCCAGGTCGAAGCTCACCCGGCCCGGAGCGGCGGCCGAAGCGATGGGCGCGGCGGGGGCGAGCAGCGCCGCCTCGATCACGCCGTCATCGCCGAGCAGCAACGCCCGCTCGATCGCGGCGGCCAGCCCTCGGGCTTCGTCGGGCCAATGCGCGGTGGCGAACAGCGCCTCGGCGGCGGGGGTGAAGCGGGGCAGGGGGCGGCCATGCCGCTCCGCCGCGACCCGCGCGAAATGGCGGGCGAGGACGGGGATGTCGGCGCGTCGCTGGTCGAGCGAGGGGGCGGCGATCTCCACCGTCGCGATCCGCCGGGCGAGCCCGGGGGTGATGGCGCGGGCATCGTCGGCGATGGCGATGAAGCGATCCGCCGCCGACAGCCGGTCGAGCAGCCGCGCCTGTCCGATCGCATCGAGTTGATCCGGGTGGCGCAGCAGCCAAGTCGCGCCATTGCCGCTCCCGTCCAGCCGTTCCCAGGCCAGCGGGTCGCGCAGGTCGATCCGCGTCATGGGTCGATCCGCCCCCGCCGATGCGGCGTGGATCGCGGCGGCGATCAGGCTGCGTCCCGCGCCCGATGGCCCGGTAACGACCACCCCGGCCATGGTCGGGGCGATCCGGCGGATCATCGTGCGGACATGCTCGATCGCGGCACTGTCGCCCAGCAGGCGGACGGGATCGGCGGCGGGGGACGGGGCGTCGGCGATATGGGCCTGGTCCGCTGGCGCCGGGCGTCGCCGGACCGCGACCTCGATCTTGGCGATCAGTTCGGCATTGCGCCACGGCTTCATCACGAAGTCGCGCGCGCCCGCCTGCATCGCGGTGACGGCCAGCCGGATGCCGCTATGCGCCGTGATGACGATGATGCAGGCGGCGGGATCGTCCGCCAGCAGCCGGGCAAGCATGGTCAGCCCTTCGCCGCCATCGGTGCGACCGGCGGCATAGTTCAGGTCGAGCAGGATCGCATCGTATCGGCGCGCCGCCAGCCGCGAGAAACCCTCTTCCGGCCCGTTCGCCACGTCCAGCCTGTGCCCGGCCAGATCGATCGCGATGGCCAGCGATTCGGCGATGCGCGGATTGTCGTCGATGAGCAGGATCGAAAGCGGGCTTGACCCGTCTTCTGACCGTCCATTTGTGGACGGTGCGTTCGGTCCCGAACGGTCCGATTCGGCGGCGGTGGAGGAAAGTGGCGGTTTCATAGTGCTTTAGGTTTTTCGGCCGTCCTGGGTGACATTGATCCCATGATGACCGAACACAGCACAGGCGCAAACACTTCCGCTGCCGGGGACGGCGGACCGGCTCCGGGGGCGGCGATGGATCGCCGTATCGCGCGCAAGGCGACGCCCTGGTGGCGGCGCAAGCCGGTGATGATCGCGGCGCTGGTGATCGTGGCGGCAGCGCTGATCTGGCGCTTCCTGCCGGCCGCCGGTTCCACCGACATCGCCTCCGCCAATATCGAGACGGGGGAGGTCACGCGCGCCGCCTTCGACGATTACCTGCCGGTGCGCGCCACCGTCACCCCGCGCGTGACGACGCTGGTCGGCGTGCTGTCGGGCGGGCAGGTCGAGAAGCTGCTGGCGCAGGACGGCCAGATGGTGACCGAGGGACAGCCGCTCGCCACCCTGGCCAACCCGCAACTCAAGCTCGACGTGCTGACCCGTGAGGCGCAGATCGCCAGCCAGCTGGGCGGCGTGGCGAGCGAAGGGCTGGGGATCGAGCGCAACAAGCTCGACCGGGCGGGCCAGGTCGCGCAGGCCGAATATGATCTCATCAAGGCGCGCCGCGACCTGGGCATTCGCCGTCAGCTTCACGACCAGGGATTCCTGTCGGATGCGGGCGTGAAGAGTTTCGAGGAAGAGGCGGCTTATCAGGAGAAGCGCCTCGCCCAGTTGAAGTCGGGCCGCGCGACCGAGGCGCGGATCACCGCGACCCAGGCCGCCCGCCTGTCCGACACCCAGACGCGGTTGTCGGGCAATATGGCGGCGGTGCGCGCGGGGCTCGAAGGGCTGACCATTCGCGCGCCGTCCGGCGGTCGGCTGACCAACTTCGTCATCCAGCCGGGGCAGACGCTGAAGCCCGGCGATCCGGCGGGACAGGTCGACAGCGAAGGCTCGTGGAAGCTGGTCGCGCAGGTCGACGAATATTATCTGGGCCGCGTCGCGGTGGGGCAGAGGGCGACGACCTCGGACGGCGCGAAGCTGACCGTGTCGAAGGTGCTGCCCGCCGTGAAGGACGGGCGGTTCCAGGTGGAGCTGACCTTCGACCGTGCGCCTCAGGGCCTCAATCGCGGGCAGACCATCGATATCCGCATCACCCTGGGCGCTGCGAGCCGTGCGGTGGTGGCGCCGGTCGGCGGCTGGCTGGAAGCAGGCGGCAGTTCGGCCTTCGTGCTCGATGCCGACGGGGCCCATGCCCGCCGCCGGGCCGTCCGCATCGGGCGCCGCAACCCCGAACAGGTCGAGATCCTGTCCGGCCTCAATCCCGGCGAACGCATCGTCATCAGCAACACCTCGTCCGTGAAGGGCGACATATTGAACATCCGATAAGGGGGACCTGCATCATGATCCGACTGGAAAATATTCAGCGCCGCTACGTCTCCGACGAGGTCGAGACGACCGCGCTCCACGATATCGACCTGCATGTCGCGCAAGGAGAATTCCTGGCCATCATGGGCCCCTCGGGCTGCGGCAAGTCGACCTTGCTCAACACCCTGGGCACGGTCGATCGGCCGACCGGCGGGCGGTACATGTTCGGCGACCGCGACCTGGCAGCGATGGACGAGAAGGAACTGGCCAAGTTCCGTGCCGAGACGCTGGGCTTTGTCTTCCAGAGCTTCAACCTGATCGACGAACTGACCATCGAGGAGAATGTGGCGCTGGGCTTGGCCTATCGCCGCGATGTCGGTGACCGACGCGGCCGGGTGGCGGCGGCGATGGACAAGGTCGGCATCGCCCACCGCGCCCGTCACTTCCCGCACCAGCTTTCGGGCGGTCAGCAGCAGCGCGCCGCCATCGCCCGCGCCATCGTCGGCGATCCCAAGCTGATCCTGGCGGACGAGCCGACCGGCAACCTCGACACTGCCAATGGCGAGCAGGTGATGAACATCCTGACCGGCCTGAACGAAGCGGGCGCGACCATCGTAATGGTGACCCACTCGCCCAGCCATGCCGACCTCGCCAAGCGGCGCATCGACATGCTCGACGGCCGCATCGTCGCCAGCGCCATGCGCGCGATCTGACAAGGGGAATTCGTGATGAAGATGATGTCCGCCATCGCCCTTCTGTCGCTCGCCGCCGTCGCGGCGTCGGCGCAGGAAGGCACGCAGGTCTCGCGGGGTTTCGACATGCGCGGCTTCGACCGCATCGAACTGGGCGGGTGCGATATCGTCACCGTGGCGCTGGGATCGGCCTATGCCGTGACGGCGCGGGGGCGTGCCGCCAATATCGACAATCTGCGCATCGATACCAATGGCTCGACCCTGCGTATCCGTCGCCGGAATGATAGCTGCAACGGCCATGACCGGCGCGTGGCGATCGCGGTCACCCTTCCGGCGCTGAAGGCCGTGGACGTGAGCGGCGCGGCGGAAATGAACCTGCCCGCGCTCGACCACCCCGTCTTCGCGCTCAATGCGAGCGGGGCGGGCGTGGTCCGCCTGCCCGCCCTGCGAAGCGATGCGGCCAGCTTCGGTCTGTCGGGGGCGAGCGTGGTGACGGTCCGCAGCCTCCAGGCCGAGCGGGCGAGCCTCGGCACCTCGGGGGCCAGCGTCCTCCGCGTCGAAGGCTCCGTACGTCGGCTTACCATCGACAGCAGCGGGGCCAGCGATGTGGATGCCCGCGGCTTGTCCGCGCCCGACGTGACGATCGGTGCGAGCGGAACGGCCAAGGTCCGCACCGGAAGCGCGCAACGGGCGCAGGTCGGCGCAAGTGGCATGGCGAACGTCTCCGTCGCGGGCGATCCGCAGTGCACCGTCTCCAAGAGCGGGCTCGCCCGCATCGCCTGCGGCCAATGACCGCTTCGTCCGGGGGAACGCAACCATGAACCGCTTCGCGCTTCTGTCGCTCTATCGCTCGCTTGTGCGCCACAAGCTGTTCGCCGCGCTCAATATCGGGGGGCTGGCGGTGGGCATCGCCGTCTTCCTGGTGCTGGGCCTCTATGTCCGGTTCGAAACCAGCTATGAGAAATGGCTGCCGGAGTATCGGAAGATCTATGTCGTCCAGACGATATGGAACATGCCGGAAAGCCCGTTCAACGGGCCCAGCAATTGGACGATGGGCGGTCTGCTCGATCAGTTGCGAGAAGATTTCCCCGGCGTGGTGGGCACGCGTATCCGAACCGGCGGAACGGTGGTCCAGGGGCGTGTCGCGACGAGTGAGGACGTCGTCCGCGTCGATCCCGACTTCTTTCGCGTGTTCGATCTCCCGCTGGTTCGCGGTTCTCGGGACGCCTTGCGCGCGCCGACCAATGTGCTGATCAGCGAGAAGATGGCGCGGAAATATTTCGGAGGGGCCGATCCTGTCGGACGGTCCATCACGATCGCCATGGATGATGTTGCCAGCTACCGGGTCGCGGGCGTCTTCAAGGATCTGCCCGACAATAGCGAACTCAAGATCACGATCCTTCTACCGCTGCCCCGCACGCCACCCGCCTATGCCGCGAAGTGGTGGAATCACTGGGGCAGTACGTCCCTCCAGACCTTCCTGCGGTTCGACACGCCGCAAGCGGCGAGCGCCTTTACCGGAAAGATGCCGGGGTTCACCGATCGTCGGGCCCTGGCCGACATGGGCAAGGATGCCTCCAAATCGGTGAGCATCGGTGTCATGCCGATCGAGAAGATGCACCTCGAACCCGAGGGGCAGGCAAGCGCCAGCCGCAAGCTGACCATGGTGACCTTGGGGCTGGTCGGTATCCTGACACTGGTCATCGCGATCGTGAACTATGTGAACCTGGCCACCGCCCGATCCGGTCTGCGGGCGCGTGAAGTCGCGATGCGCAAGGTGCTGGGTGCCAGCCGCTCCGCCCTGATCGCGCAATTCCTGGGCGAAGCGATCCTGACCGTCGCGATCGCGGCGCTGGGCGGCTTGATCCTGGCCGAGATCGCTTTGCCGCTGGTCAATTCGGCTGGAGGATTGCGTCTTGCCATCCCCTATCTCGTCGTCGTCCCAGCCCTGACCGTGCTGGCCCTGATCGTGGGATGCTTGGCGGGTGTCTATCCGGCGGTCCTGCTGTCCCGCTTTCCGGCGGCCAGCGTGCTGGCGTCGGCGCGCGCGCCCGGCGGTGGTCGTGCGGGCACTCGCGTGCGCGAGGCGCTGGTCGTCTTTCAATTCGGCCTTGCCATCGCCTTCATGATCGGAACGCTGATATTGGTCGCACAGACCCGCCATGTCCGGTCGACGGACCTCGGCTTCCGTCGAGACGGGTTGCTCGTCGTGCAATCCATCGGCGACTCCATGGTGGATGCGCCCCGTCGGCGGGCCGTGCTGGAGGCCATTCGACGGCTGCCGGGCGTGACCAGTGCCACCTTGGGCGATAGTGCGGTCGGTGGCAGTGGGCAGAACAATGCCGACAACGTACCGCTGCCCGGCGTCCCCGGAGATGGTCCATCATTGCGTCGGATCGGAACCGGACCGGACTTCTTCAAGACATATGGAACGCGGCTGATCGCAGGACGCTTCTTTGACGACCAGCATCGCGGCGACGATGTGTTGCAGTCGGCGAAGGGCCAGCCCAACAATATCATCATCAACCGCCGCGCCCTTTCGACCCTGCGCTTCACCACGCCGGAGGACGCGGTCGGCAAGACGGTAGGCGGGGACAGGCCGCGCACGATCATCGGCGTGGTGGACGATATGCGCTTCTTTTCGCCGCGTGCGCCCAATGATGCGACCTACTACACCTATTATGGCAAGCCCGAGGACAATCTCGGCGGCTCGGCGGCGACGATCCGCTTCCAGGGCGATCCACGGGCGATGACGGCGGCGGTGCGCCATCTGTGGCAGCAGATGGTCCCGAACGTGCCCTTCGACGCCGCCACGGCGGAGAAGAAGCTGGAGGAGTTCTACGAAGCCGATGACCGGGCAACGCGCCTGTTCGGTATCGGGGCGGGGCTCGCCGTTCTGATCGGCTGTGTCGGGCTCTGGGGCCTGGCCTCCTTCAACACGGCGCGGCGGACCAAGGAGATCGGCATCCGCAAGACCCTCGGGGCGTCCGCGACGGACATCGTCAAGCTGCTGGTCGGACAGTTCCTGCGGCCCGTGCTGATCGCCAATCTGGTCGCCTGGCCGCTCGCCTTCGTGGCGATGCGGACGTGGCTGGCGGGGTTCGAGGATCGCATTACCCTGTCGCCCTTCTACTTCGCGGCGGCCACGGCGGTGGCGCTGACCGTCGCAGTGCTGACCGTGCTGGGCCAGTCGCTCAAGGCCAGTCGTGCCGCTCCCGCCTGGGCGTTGCGTCATGATTAAGCGGGGTAGATGGTTGCTGATCGGGGTGGCGTTGATCGCGGTCACCCCGGCCTCAGCGGAGACGTTGCGCGACGCGATCGCGGCGGCGTGGGACGGCAATCCCGAACTCGCCGCCGCCCGTGCCCGGCAGGATGCGCTGGCCGAAACCCCCAGCCAGGCCCGGGCGGCGGGTCGGCTGACCGCAGAGGCGACTGGCAATGCGGGCTATGACCGGCTCGGCTACGATCAGACGGGCGTGCGCACCGGCGCGAGCAGCGCGCTGGGCGGCCTATCGGCGACGCTGCCGATCTGGACCGGCGGGCGCGTTTCCTCGGCGGTGCGGGCGGCGAACGGCGATGTCGCGGCGGGCGGGGAGGCCCTGCGCGATGCCGAGGCCGATGTGCTGGAGCGCGTCGTCGCGGCCTATGCCGATCTGCTCTACACCCAGCAGGCGGTCGAGGTGGCGCGGGTCGGGATCGAGCGGCTCGACAGCCAGGTGGCCGAGGCCCGCTCGCGTTACGGCCTGGGTCAGGCGACCAAGACCGACGTCGCCCAGCTGGAGGCACAGCGGGCGAGCGTCGTGTCGAACCTGGTCGATGCGGAGGGTGAAGCCGCGACGGCGGCGGCGGCCTATCGGGCGGTGGTCGGTCGGGATGCGGGGACGCTGGAGGCCAGCATCGCGCCGCCCTCCGCCCTGCCGCGCAGCCTGGCCGATGCGCGGGAGGCGGCGGAAACCAGCAATCCGGTTCTGCTGGCGCAGCAACGCCGTGTCGATGCGGCGACCGCGCGGATCGATCAGGCGCGGGCGGAACGCGCCCCCGCGCTCGATCTGGCGGGCAGCTATGGACGCGGCGTGCAATGGGTGGGGGGCAATGCCACCGGCTTCGACAGTGCGGCCAATGCCGGGCTGTCGCTGCGGGTGCCGCTGCTGACCGGGGGGCTGGTCGCGTCGCGGGTGCGTCAGGCCGAGGCGCTGCGCCGGGCCGAGCGGTTCGATGTCGATACCGCCTCGCGCGCGGTCGTGCGCGCGGCGGATACCGCCTGGGCCTCGCTGACCGCCGCCGAGGGGCGGCTGAAGGCCAGTGCGGACGGGTTGAAGGCGGCGGACCTGGCGCTCAAGGGCGTGCGGGCGGAATATGGCTTCGGCCTGCGCTCGACCATCGACATTCTGGTCGCGGACCAAAGCTATCGCTCCGCTCAACTCGCAGTGGCGCGGGCTCAGGTCGATGTGTTGACCGCGCAGGCCGCACTTCTGCGGGCGACGGGCCGGATGGGGCGGGGGGCGTTCGACTGAGCGGCGGGGATGCTCCTCCCCCCGGCGGGGAGGAGCAAGGGGGTCAGCCTGCCTCGCGGTCGTCCTGGTCGGGGCCGGATACCGCCATCGACAGGGTGCGGCGGAGCAGGGAGGGGGAGCAGGGCTTGCCGCACACCGCCGCACCCGGATAGCGCGATTGCAGCGCCTGTTCATCCGCATGGCCGGAATGGAAGATCAGCGGCACGCCCGCCTGGCTCAGCCGCTCCGCCGCGGGGAAGACCTCCCCGTCGCGCAAGCGCACGTCGAGGATGGCGCAGGCCAGTTGAGGCCGATCGCCGTCAAGATGCGCCAGCACTTCTTCGACGCTGACATAGGGGCCGTCGACCTCATAGCCGCCATCCTCGATAATCGACTGAAGATCCAAGGCGACGAAAAACTCGTCCTCGACCAGCAAAACCGTCTTAGTCATTCGAGAGCACCGTCTCCGGCAGTGTCAGGGTCAGCATGAAACGTCCGCCGATGCTTTTCCGCTCCAACTGCGCGCCCAATTGTCGCGAAGACGTCTGAACAAGCAATGTTCCGAAGCCCTTGGCATTGTCCTCGGTCGCGCTCTCGCCGCCCGTTTCGCTCCACTGCAGCGTCAGCTTGCCATCGGCGACGATCCAGCCGACCGACAATTCCCCCTCGCGCAGCGCCAGTGCGCCATATTTGACCGAGTTGGTCGCCCATTCGTGCAGGATCAGCGCCAGCGGCGACAGGCAGCGGCGGTCGACCAGCAGGCGGGGACCGTCGATCTCGATCTTCGACTGACCCTTATAGGGGGCGATGGTCGCGTCGACCAACGAACCGAGTTCGATCGCCTGTTGCTCGCCCGCCGGGGATGCCAGCGAATGGGCGCGGCCCAGCGTCGCGATCCGCTCGCGCACATCCTCGGCCATCTCGGTCACGTCGCCATGCGACCGCGCGGCGGCGGAGACGATGCCGGAGATGATGGCGAACAGGTTCTTTACCCGGTGGTTCATCTCGCGCAGCATCAGCTCGCGCGTCTCGGCGATCGCATATTCGGCGGTGACGTCGATCGACACGCCGACCATGCGATGCGGCGCGGCCGTGGTGACGACCCGACCGAAGCCCTTGATCCAGCGTTCCTTGCCGTCCAGGTCGAGGCGGAAGGTCATTTCGAAATCGCTGCGACCCGCCATCGCCTCGGCCAAGGCGAGTTCGACGCCGGGCCGATCCTCGGGCACGATCCGGTCGAACACCTGCGCGACGCGATCGGCCTTGTCGGGGCCGTCGAAGCCGAACAGATGGCGTCCGGTGTCGTCCAGGATCATCTCGCCGGTGCCCGCGCGATATTCCCAGACGCCGATGCCGCCCGCCTTGATGGCGAGGTCCAGCCGCTCGCGCTCCGCCGCCAGTTCGCGCTCCAGGCTCAGTGCCTCGGTGATGTCGGTCAGGACCAGCGTCGCGCCGTCGATGCCGTCGCCCTGCGTCCGATAGGGCAGGATGCGCAGCGACAGCGTCCGTTCGCCGTCCCGCGTGGTCACGCGCTGCTGCGACGGCGGGCCCCCTGCGGCCACCGCCTCCGCGCCGCCCAGATAATCCGTGTTGGCGAGCCGCGTCGATACATCGGCCAGCAACCGGCCCCGGTCGCTTGGCTGGAGCGGGAAGATCGAGCGCGCCGCCTCGGTATAGCTGCGCACCCGCAGATGCCGGTCGAGCACGACGACCGCCAGATCGGTCGATTCGAAGAAATTGCGCAGGTCGGAATTGGCGAGGGTGAGTTGATCGACCTTGGTCTTCAACTCATCGTTGACGGTCGACAGTTCCTCGTTGGTCGATTGAAGCTCCTCGTTCATCGACATCATTTCTTCGTTGGAGCTCTTCAACTCCTCATTCGCCGTCTCCAGCTCCTCGACGGTCGAGCGCAGCCGGTGGCGGGTCAGGCGCAGTTCGTCCTCCAGCGCCTCGATATGATCGTCGCCAGGTTCCAGATCGGCCAGGTCGCTCATCTCGACCGGGCTGAACGGCTCGGTATCGCGGAACAGGAAGAGCAGCGATCCGTCGGTCAGCGGATCGCAGATCACCTCGATCTTCTGGATGCCGAACTCGGTCGTCACCGCCACGTCGCGCGCGGCGATCCGCTTGCGGGCGTCGCGCGCCTGGCGCAGCATCGGGCCCATCACTTCGCGCAGACCGGGGCGCGCCAGCGTGGTCGCGCTGGACCCGCCCGCACGGGTCACGGGGAAGGTGAAATAGCGGCTCAGCTTGCCGAACGCGGCCAGGATGCCGCCATCCTGATCCACCACCATGCTCGGCGGGGCATAGCGATCGACGATCCGACGCAGCGCCACGCCCTCGTCGCTGCTGACATGGCCGCCGTCACGCTCGCCCCGCTCGCCGCGTCGCCGGGTGGTGCGGCTCATCGCGCCGGGCAGGTCGATGGGGTAGGAGGGGGAGGCGGCGGACCGCTCGAACAGCCGGGCATGGCTGTCGATCGCGGGGAAGAGATGGTCGAACCGCCCCACGCTCTCCGACGGCCCCAGGAACAGATAGCCGCCCGGCCGCAACGCGTAATGGAGCAGCGGCAGCACCGATTGCTGCAACCGATCGTCGAAATAGATCAGCAGGTTGCGGCACGACACCAGGTCGATCCGCGAAAAGGGCGGGTCCTTGACCAGGCTATGGTTCGAGAAGCGGATCATGTCCCGGATCGAACCCGCGATGGTGAACCGCTCCGCATGGGGAATGGTGTAGCGTTCGCGCAAAGGCGCCGGAATGTCGGCCAGCGCGGCGGCGGGATAGGTGCCGTCGCGCGCGATCTGGAGCATCTGTTCGTCGATGTCGGTCGCAAAGATCTGCACCGCCAGCGGCTGTCCCGCCTCGCGCGTGGCCTCGGCGAACATCATCGCGATGCTATAGGCTTCCTCGCCGCTGGAGCAGCCGGGTACCCAGATGCGGATGTCCTCGTCCGGGTCGCGCGCGCGGATCAGCGGCAGGATCGCCTTGGTCCGCAGCGTCTCGAACAGCTCGGCATCGCGGAAGAAGCGGGTGACGTTGATTAGCAGGTCGCGGAACAGCGCCTCGCATTCGTCGGCGTCGCTCTTGACCCGCGCCAGATAGGCCGAGCCGGTGCCGATCCCCAGCACATGCATCCGCCGCTCGACCCGGCGCACCAGCGTCGTGCGCTTGTAACCCGAAAAGTCATGGCCGATGGCGTTGCGCAGCACGCGGCACAGATCGTCGATATGATCGGCGACGACCTCCGCCTCATGCTCCTTGGGATCGCCCGAGCGGCGCGCGAAAAAGGCCTGGAGACATGCGACGATCTCGCCCGCGGGCTTGATGAAATCCACCAGCCCGGTGCCCACCGCCGACAACGGCATGCCGTCATAGCGTGCGCTCTCCGGCTTCTGGACGACGCCGACGCCGCCATTCTCCTTGATCGCGCGCAGGCCCGTGGTGCCGTCCGCACCGGTGCCCGACAGGATGACGCAGGCGGCATTGGCCTGCTGGTCGCTGGCCAGCGACAGGAAGAAATCGTCGATCGGACGGCGAAGCCCGCGCGGCTGGACGAAGTCGGTCAGCTCCAGCACGCCGCCGCGAATGGCCAGCCCCCGGCCTGGCGGGATGATATAGACATGGTCGGCCTCGATCCGCTCCGACCCCTCGCACTGGCGCACTTCGAGGTTGGTGTGCCGGTCGAGCAACTGGGCCAACATGCTTTCGTGATTGGGGTCGAGATGCTGGACCACCACGAACGCCATGCCGGTCGGCGCATGGGCGGGCGTCAGCATCTCGCGCAGTGCCTCCAGCCCGCCGGCGGATGCGCCGATGCCGACGATCGGCACCGTCATGCCGCCGCGTCCGTCCGTCGATGTCGTCCCGGTCCGGGCCGAGGCGTCACTCACGGAAAGGCCGCTCGGTCGAGATCCGATAGCGTCAGCTTGGCCTGGGCGATGGTGGCCGCGGTGTTGGCGATCGCGGTCAGCGATCCCTCCAGCACGATGCCGCTTTCGGCCAGGATGGGGGTCAGGCGACCCAGCGTCTTGCCCAGTTCGGCGTCATAGGCGGCCAGCCGCTCCGGCTGGGACCGGCTGACGTCGAATTGGGAGGCGAAGATATAGGGCATCTTGCCGCCCAGCTGCCGCAGCTTCGACATGTAGAGCAGATTGATGAAAGGCGAGCCGTCCTTGCGGAAATTGACCAGCATGGTGCGAACGTTCAACTGGCGATCATTGGCCAGGAATTCGCGAATGCGATCGCGCGCTTCGATATTGTCGGCGTCCCGCTGAAGCATACGGCAATTGCGGCCGATCATGTCCTCACTGGTATAACCGGTCAGTTCGCGGAAACCGTGATTGATGAAGATGAGCGGGTTGTCGTCCGACGCATCGGCCAAGGCCAGGGCGATCGGCGACTGGTCCAAATAGCTGGCCAGATGGGTCGGAATATCGATATCGTTCACGCAATCTGGCTCCCTGACGCGCATTCGCATGGCGTCCATCCCTCCGCAAGTGCCGAGACGACCGGCGGCCCCCGAAAAATTCACATGGATAAACCCGGAAAAGGCCGCGCACGTTCCAGGGTGGTCGCCACCGGGGGCCGCGTCGTCAGGATGCGGTCGCCACCGGTCGAGGCCCCAGCCAGGATCGGCGGAAGCGAATCTGTTCGGGCGTCGGCGTCCGGCCGATCCGCTCGTCGGGCACGATCTCCATATTGGGATCGGCGATCAGGGTCATCGTCGCCCGCCGTTCGCTCCCCCGTTGGCGATAGACGATGGGCAGCCGGTCGCCCGGCTTGTGCGCGGCGAGCAACGCGCTCCACGCCGTCGCATCCGCGACCGGGCGGCCATCGACGCTGACGATCTCGTCACCCTTGTCCAGCCCGGCTTCGTAGAGCGGCGTGCCCGGCGCGGTCGATGCGCCGATCGTCAGGCCGCCATCGCCCTTTGCCGGGGTTCCGCCCACCCAGGCGGCATCGGGATGCTGAGGACGCAGCGTCAGACCGGCCTGGGCCAGCAGCGGCGCGAAATCGGGAAGCGCGCTGCCCGTTACGCTGCGCGCGAAGAAGCGGTCGGCAAAGCCCTGATCCCCCGTCACCTGCGCCAGGGCGACGCGGAGGTCGTCGGGGCGATAGCTGCGCTCCGGCTTGCCGTGGTTGCGCCAGAGCTGGCGCATATAATCGTCCAGCGTCAGCTTCGGAAAAGCCTGTCGCAACTCCAAGTCGAGCGCCAGTGCCAGCACCGCGCCATAGGCATAATAGGATTTGAAGATATTCGGATTGGTCGGGTCGATCGACTGCGCCGCATCGACGAAGGGTGCGCGCAGGCTCATCTCCTGCGGCCCGCCGTAACGGCGCGCCGGCGTGATCAGCAGCGCGTTCAGCGTGGCGGAGAGCTGGGCGATATAGTCGTCCAGCGGCATCTGTTCGGCGCGGACCACCGCCAGCGGGCCGTAATATTGGGTGAAGCCCTCGGCCAGCCACAGCGACGGCGTGGCATTGGCGCGGGTGAAGTCGAACGGCTCCAGTTCCGCCGGGCGGATGCGCTCGACATTCCAGGCATGGAAGAATTCGTGGCTCAGCGTCTGGATCTGCGCGAACTTCGCCGCCGCCAGCGATTTCGGCATGCTGATCACCGTCGAGTTGCGATGCTCCATCCCGTCGCCGTTGATTTGCGGCATGTAATCGGCCAGGAAGGTATAGGTGCCATAGTCATAAGGCGGCGCCTCGCCGAAGATCGCGATCTGCTGCGCCACGACCTTCTTCGCCATCTCGGCGAACCGGTCGAGATCGGCGGGGCTGCCGTCATGATGCGCGGTCAGGCGGATGGTATAGCGCTTGGCGCCGTCGCCCACCGTCCAGCTCCGCATGTCCCAGGCCGACATCTCGACCGGGCTGTCCATGAAATATTGCAGGTCGCGCGCGGTGAAGACGGCGGGGTCGCCGGTCGGCGCAAGCTGCGTCGCGATCTTCCATCCCGCGAGCGGGTGGAAGCGGACGCGGATCGGCCGGTCGTCCTGCCCCGCAGCCCACATGAAGGTCGCGGGGATGTTCAGATGCGCATGGGTCGGGTCGATCTGCGCATAGGTGCCGTCGCCGCGATCGCCGAACAGCGTGTAGCGGACCGTGACCGTGCCGTCATGACCGGGCACCGTCCAGCCATAGGGATCGGTCCGCGAAATGGTCAGCGGGCGTCCGGCCCCATCGACGGCGGACACCGAATAGACGTTCTTGGCGAACTCGTGGAGCGCGTAGCGACCGGGCGAGGAGCGGGCCATCTGGAAGCGGACGGGCTGGCTATCCAGCCCGCGATAGGTCACGCTGACCTGCGCCTCATGATGGTCCGGATGCGGAAAGGCGATGTCATATTCCACCGCCGATGGCGCGGAAGCCTTGGGGGAGGGGCGGGCCTGCTGCGCCGCGACCGGGGACAGCGCCGTGCTCGCCAGCGCCCATGCCGCCGTCATCGCCCATATCCGCATGCCCGAACCCCTTCACTCGATTGAGGGCGGACTTAAGCGCGGAGCAATGACGGGGTCCACCGCTTTGTGCGCGCGGCCGGGCTCTATTTCGGGGCAGCGGCGAATCGCAGGGCCACAACGCCGTCGCTTTCGCCGGGCGGCGTCTTATCCAAGTGATATGTCAGGAAAATCTGGAGGCGCGACCGGGAATCGAACCCGGGTGCAAGGATTTGCAGTCCTCTGCGTCACCACTCCGCCATCGCGCCTCGATACGTGGGAGGCGGGCATGTGTGCGGTTTTTCGCGCGGCGTCAACAGGCAGGATGCGATTGCGCGCCAAAAACTCGCTCCCGGTCTTTCCGGCCTGAGGGTCGCTCCAAGCGATTATGCCGCCGGATGCCGCAATATGGCCAAATCCTTATGCTGGGGGTGTGCAGTCCGCTTGGCGGAAAAGCCCTTGCGCGATAGAAGCGGCGGGAACCAATTTAGTGTATTGCACAACTAAAACGGCTGTGCGACAGGGATGGGCCATGATGACGACCAGCAACGACTCCTCGAATTTCGCCGCGATGCGCCACGCCATGGTGGTGAGCCAGCTGCGCACCACGGCGGTCAGCGACCAGCGGGTCGTGGCCGCGATGGCGCGGGTGCCGCGCGAGGTCTTCACGCCCGAGGCTCTGCGGGCGGTGGCCTATCGCGACGGGACGCTGGACCTGGGCCATGGCCGGGCGATCAACCTGCCGATGGCGACGGGCCGCCTGCTGACCGAGGCCTATCTGGAGGCGGGCGACCGCGTGCTGCTGATCGGCGCGGCGACCGGCTATACCGCTGCGCTGCTGGCCGGGATCGTCGCCGGTGTCGTCGCCGTGGAGGAACAGGCCGAGCTGGTCGCCGCCGCGCGCACCGCGCTGGCGGGTGAGCCGAAGGTCGAGATCGTCGAGGCACCGCTGACGTCGGGCAAACCCTCCGGTGCGCCCTATGACGTGCTGGTGATCGACGGCGCGGTGGAGGAACTGCCCGCCGCTCTGGTCGAGCAGGTCAAGGTCGGCGGCCGCATCGTCACCGGCCTGGTCGAGAACGGCGTCACCCGGCTGGCCAGCGGTCGCCGGACCGAAGGCGGCCACGGCGTCCGCGCCTTCGCCGATGCCGAATGCACCGTCCTGCCGGGCTTTGCCCGTCCTCGCGCCTTCCAATTCTGAGGGTCCATGCGCCTGCACCTGACTTCCCGACTGACCTCCCGCATTCTCATCGGCTCGACCCTGTTGATGGGCGGGGCGGCCTCGGCCGAGACGTTGCGGGAAGCCATGGTGCGTGCCTATCAGAGCAACCCGACGATCACCGGCCAGCGCGCCGCCCAGCGCGCCACCGATGAGAATGTGCCGATCGCACGGTCGAACGGCCTGCCGTCGCTGCAAAGCTCGGCCCAGTTCACCGACAATATCGTCGTCGCCAACAACAACTTCCTCAATCCCGAGCGCACCGGCACCGGATCGTTGCAGCTGTCGGTGCCGCTCTATCAGGGCGGGGCGGTCAGGAACGCGGTGCGCGCGGCCGAGACGCGGGTCGATGCGGGCCGCGCCCAGCTACGCGGGGTGGAGGCGAACCTCTTCACCAATGTCGTGGCGGCATATATGAACGTCATCCGCGACGAGGCGATCGTCAACCTCAACACCCGCAACGTCAATGTGCTGGAGACGAACCTGCGAGCCTCGCGCGACCGGTTCCAGGTCGGCGACCTGACCCGCACCGACGTGGCGCAGTCCGAAGCGCGCCTGGCCCAGGCGCGCGCACAGCTTCAGTCGGCCCAGGCCAATCTGATCTCCAGCCGCGAGAATTACGTCGCGGTGGTGGGTGTCGCCCCGGTCGGGCTGGAACAGCCGCCCGCGCTGCCCGCGCTGCCCGCATCGCCGAACCAGGCGGTGGCGGTGGCGCTGGACCAGAACCCCCAGTTGATCGCCGCGCGTCGGTCGGCGGATGCGACCCGCTATGACATCAACGTCGCGCGCGCCAACCGGCTGCCGCGTATCGCGGCGGTGTCGAGCGGCAATTATTTCAACTATCTGGGGTCGCTGAACGTCCCCGGCGTGCCGGTATCGGGTGTGAACGCGACCGTCGGTGCGCAGTTGACCATGCCGCTGTTCCAGGGCGGTCGCCCGGCGGCGCAGGTCCGCCAGGCCGAGGCTCTGCGTGGACAGGCGCTGGAGAACGCGACCGGGACCGAGCGTCAGGTGGTGGCGCAGGTTCGCTCCGCCTATGCCGTATGGCAATCCTCGCAGGAGGTCATCCAGTCCGCCGAATCGGCGGTGCGCGCCAACTCGCTGTCGCTGGAAGGGGTGCGGGCCGAGAATAGCGTCGGCACCCGCACCGTGCTCGACATCCTGAACGCCGAGCAGGAGTTGCTGAACAGCCAGGTGACGCTGGTGACCGCGCGGCGCGACGCCTATGTCGCGGGCTTCGCGCTGATCGCTGTGATGGGTAATGCCGAGGCGCGCGATCTGGGGCTGGACGGCGGCGCGCTCTACGATCCGGTCGTCAATTACCAGCGTGTCCGCAACAGGATCAACGACTGGGGCGGCGATGGCGAGCCTGCGCCGGTGGCCAGCACCACCGCCGGAACCCCGGCCCAGACGGCGGCGATCACCCGTCCGCTCGACGCCGATGTGAATGCCCCTGTTGACAGGAGCCCCGCATTAACCACAGGTGCATCGGCACCGAGCCGGCAATAACGCCGGGCAGGGGGCCTTGGGGGGCTTCAATGGGGATTGCGGTCATGGGTGAGATCAGCGCCGAGCCGTCGATGGAGGAAATCCTTTCCTCGATCAAAAGGATCATCGCCGAAGAGGGAGAGGTGCCCGCGCGTCAGCGTCGCCAGCCGCGCCCCGTAGCTTCGCCGGTCGATGAGGATGATTCGCCCGAGGTTCTGGAACTGAGCGATCCCATGCCCCTGCGCATGAAGGTCGAGGCCGCCGCCGCTCGTGCCGCCGAATCGGCGCTGCGCCCGGCGGTAGAGGCCGCGATGGCCCAGGCCTCCGAACCGGTGGCCCAGGCACCTACACCTGCGCCGGTTCCGGCCCCGGCGGCCAAGGCAGAGGCACAAGCCATGGACGATGGCGAAGAGGCGATCGTCAGCCCCCGTGCGGCCGAGGCCAGCCGCGGTTCCCTGGAGGCGCTCAGCCGGATGATGGTCAAGCCCGAACCGAGCAGCGACGGAACCCTGGAAGGATTGGTTCGCGACATGCTCCGCCCGATGCTGCGCGAATGGCTGGACACCCATCTGCCGGGGATGGTCGAGGCGATGGTCGCCCGTGAAATCGCCCGGATCACGCGCGAGGGGCGCTAAGCCTTTCGCGGGCCGTGGGACGCGCGGTTTCGGGATATTGATCGCCGGCGGAGCGGAACCGCGCGCGTTCCGCTGGGTTCGGTGGTCATGACCCTCACGCCCGAAACGCCCGATGCCGAGAAGTCGACGCGTTCCGCCGTGTCGTCGCCCCCCATATCCGATTCGAAGCAGCCGCATTCCGGCCAGTCGGACATCTTCTTCGCAGCGGTGAAGACCACGCGGATGCCGATGATCGTCACCGATCCCCGGCAATCTGACAATCCGATCGTCTTCTGCAACGAAGCCTTCAGCTTCATGACCGGCTATTCCGAGGACGAGATCCTCGGCACCAATTGCCGGTTCCTGCAAGGTCCCGAGACCGACCGCGACGTGGTGGCGCAGATCCGCGCCGCCATCGACCGGCGCGACGAGATCGCGGTCGAGCTGCTCAATTACCGCAAGAACGGGTCCACCTTCTGGAACGCGCTGTTCGTCTCGCCGGTCTATGACGATGCGGGCGAACTGGTCTATTTCTTCAGCAGCCAGCTCGACATTTCGCGCCGCCGCGAGGCGGAGGACGCGCTGCATGAGGCGCAGAAGATGGAGGCGGTCGGCAAGCTGACCGGCGGCATCGCGCACGACTTCAACAATCTGTTGCAGGTCATCATCGGCTATTCCGACATATTGGAGGCGCGGGTCGACCAGGGCGACCGAAGCGGACGCCGCGCGGTCGAGGCGATCGCCGCCGCCGCCGCGCGCGGCGCGACCCTGACCCAGCAACTGCTCGCCTTCGCGCGCAAGCAGGAGCTTCGCGACCGGTTGCTCAACTTCAACCAGTTGATCGAGGATTTCCGGCCGATCCTGAACCGCACGGCGGGGGACGGGGTGGTGCTGCGCCAGCGGTTGGAGGAAAATCTCTGGAACTGCCGGATCGACCCGGTCCAGGCGGAGATGGCGCTGCTCAACATCGTCACCAACGCCCGCGAAGCCATCGCCCGTACCGATCATAGGGGTGAGATCACCATCACCACCCGCAACATGATCCAGTCCGCCGACCAGCCCGAAGGTCCGGCTAATCTGGATGCCGGCGAATATGTCGTGGTGCGCGTGGCCGATGACGGACCGGGGATCGATGCGCAGATCGCGGACAAGGTCTTCGACCCGTTCTTCACGACGAAGGAGATGGGAAAGGGCGCGGGGCTCGGCCTGGCGATGGTCTATGGCTTCATGCGTCAGTCGGGCGGGCTGGCGGCGGTCGAGCCGAGCGAGGCGGGGGGGACGGCGCTGTCGCTCTATTTCCCGCGTGCGGCGGCGGGCACGTCCGAACGCCGCTCTGTCCCGGTACAGCCCGCCCGCAGCGGCGGGGCCGAGCGTGTGTTGATGGTCGAGGATCAGGACGATGTCGGCGATCTGGGCAAGTCCATGCTCGAAGATCTGGGTTATGACGTCGTCCTGACCCGCAGCGCGCGCGAGGCGCTGGATCATCTGTCGCGAGACAGCGACTTTCAACTCTTGTTCACCGATATCCTGATGCCCGGCGGCATGAACGGCGTGGCGCTGGCCCAGGCGGTGCGGCGCGATTATCCGCGCCTGGGCGTCCTGCTGACCACCGGTTACGCCGACGAGGCGATCGATGAGGGCGCGCGGTCCTACGAACTGATCCGCAAGCCCTATCGCCGGGCGGAACTGAACGAGCGGATTCGCGCGGTGCTCGACCGACCGGGGGCTCGTACCTGATAGCATCTGGCGCAAGCGGGCGCGGCTGATTAAGGCAGCGGCATGACTGAGCTGCCCAAGACGTTCGACCCCGCCGCAATCGAAGCCCGCTGGTATGGCCATTGGGAGGAAAAGGGCCTGTTCCGCCCCGATCGCCCGAATGCCGAGCCCTGGACGATCGTAAATCCGCCGCCCAACGTCACCGGGAACCTGCATATCGGCCATGCGCTCGACAACACGTTGCAGGATATCCTGGTCCGCCACGCCCGGTTGAAGGGCAAGGATGCGTTGTGGGTCGTTGGCACCGACCATGCGGGCATCGCGACCCAGATGGTCGTCGAGCGACAGATGAACGCGCGCGGTGAGAAGCGCACCGACTTTACCCGCGAACAGTTCCTCGAGAAGGTCTGGACGTGGAAGGCGGAGAGCGGTGGCCAGATCACCGGCCAGTTGCGTCGCCTCGGCTGCTCGATGGACTGGGCGAACGAGCGCTTCACCATGGACGAGGGGTTCAGCAAGGCGGTGCTGAAGGTGTTCGTCGACCTGCACGCCCAAGGCTTGCTCTACCGTGACAAGCGGCTGGTCAATTGGGACTCCGGGCTTGGCACCGCGATCAGCGACCTGGAGGTCGAAACCCGCGAGGTCAAGGGCAGCTTCTGGCGTCTACGCTACCCGCTCGCCGACGGATCGGGCTTTATCGAGGTCGCGACGACGCGCCCCGAGACGATGCTCGCCGACATGGCGGTAGCGGTCCACCCGGACGATGCGCGCTACACCGCGCTGATCGGCAAGCAGGTGCGGCTGCCGATCACCGGCCGCCTGATCCCGATTGTCGCCGACGAACATGCGGACCCCGAACTGGGATCGGGCGCGGTCAAGATCACGCCCGGCCACGACTTCAACGATTTCGAGGTCGGCCGCCGCGCAGGGATCGAGGCGCGCGACATGCTCAACATGCTCGATGCCAAGGCGCATATCTGCCAGACTTCGGACGGCCTGATCCCCGACGCCTTCCTCGGCCTGTCGACGGCCGACGCGCGCAAGGCCGTCGTCGCGCGGTTGAAGGACGAGCGCGTCCTCATCCCGCACATCGACAAGGATGGCGAAGAGCATGACGCCGAGCCGCGCACGATCCAGACGCCGTTCGGCGACCGCTCGGGGGTGGTGATCGAACCTTGGCTGACCGATCAATGGTATGTCGATGCCAAGACGCTCGCCCAACCCGCGATCGAAGCGGTGCGCTCGGGCAAGATCAGAATTGTGCCGCAGGCTTGGGAGAAGACTTTCTTCAACTGGATGGAGAATATCCAGCCCTGGTGCGTCAGCCGCCAGCTCTGGTGGGGGCACCAGATCCCGGCATGGTTCGCCGAGGATGGCCGCGTGTTCGTCGCCGAGAGCGAGGAACAGGCGCAAGGACAAGCGGGCGAGGGCGTGATCCTGACCCGCGACCCGGACGTGCTCGATACCTGGTTTTCCTCGGCGCTTTGGCCCTTCGCGACGCTGGGCTGGCCGGACAATGGCGACAAGACGCTGGCGGGGCGTTACCCGAACGATGTGCTGATCTCCGGCTTCGACATCCTGTTCTTCTGGGATGCGCGGATGATGATGCAGGGCATGCACTTCATGGAAGATGTGCCCTTCAAGACGCTGTATCTCCACGGTCTTGTCCGCGCCGCCGACGGCTCGAAAATGTCGAAGTCGAAGGGCAATACGGTCGATCCGCTCGGCCTGATCGACCAGTACGGCGCCGACGCGCTGCGCTTCTTCATGGCGGCGATGGAGAGCCAGGGCCGCGACATCAAGATGGATGAGCGCCGCGTCGAAGGCTATCGCAACTTCGCGACCAAGCTGTGGAACGCCGCGCGCTTCGCCCAGGCGAACGGCATCGGCGCTTCGGCGACGCTGGAGGCTCCGAACGCGACGCTCGCGGTCAACAAGTGGATCATCGCCGAGACGGTGAAGACCGTGCAGGCGGTCGATCTGGCGCTGGCCGATTACCGGTTCGACGGTGCCGCCAATGCGATCTACCAGTTCGTCTGGAGCCGCTTCTGCGACTGGTATCTCGAACTCATCAAGCCGGTGTTGCAGGGCGGCGAAGAAGGCGGCGACGAAACCCGCGCGGTGGCGGGCTGGGTGCTCGACCAGATCTTGGTCCTGCTGCACCCGTTCATGCCCTTCATCACCGAGGAACTGTGGCACGCCATGGGCGCGCGCGATCACGACCTGATCGTGGCCCAGTGGCCGATGGCCGACGCCCGCGCGCTCGACCCCGAGGCGGAGCGTGAGATCGACTGGTTGATCCGTCTGGTCAGCGAAATCCGCGCCGCGCGGACCGAGCTGAACGTACCGCCGGGCGCGCGCCTGCCGATGCACGTCCGCGATGCCCATGCCGATACGCAGGCGCGACTGGTTCGCCAGGCCTCTGCACTGGCGAGGCTCGCCCGTGTCGATGCGGCCGAGGGCGAAGCCTCGGGCGGTGCGGCCCAGGTGGTGGTGGACGAGGCGACCTTCGTCCTGCCGCTGGAGGGCGTGATCGACCTCGACGCCGAACGCCAGCGCCTGACGAAGGCGATCGCGGCGGTGGAGAAGGAGCGTGACGCGCTGGGCGGGCGTTTGAGCAACGCGAGCTTCGTTGAGCGCGCAAAACCGGAAGCGGTGGAAAAGGCGCGTGCGGACCATGCCGACAAGATGGCCGAAGCGGCGCGGTTGCACGCTGCGCTAGGGCGGCTCGGCTAATCCAATTCCTCCCCATCGTCAGATGGGGAGGGGGACCGCGCCCGAAGGGCGGGGTGGAGGGGCGAGGGGCAAAAGCCCCTCCACCATCGCTTCGCGATGGTCCCCCTCCCCAAGCATAGCTTGGGGAGGAATATGTTAGGCCTGCTCCCCCAACCGCCGCAGCCGCCGGATTCGCGGCTCCCGCTGCAACTGCGCCTCGCGCCGGATCACCTGACGCAGTTCATCGCGCTTCTCGTGGATCGAGGCGATCACCGGCCCCATCGCGACGCCCAGATCGACCAGCACCGCCTCCGACAATTGCAGCGAGCTTTCCAGCGTCTCGGGCACTGCCTCGCTGACGCCCGCACGGTATAGCTCGGTCGCATGCGCCATATCCCTTGCACGCGCGATGATCGGCAGGTCTGGCGCGGCCTCGCGGATGCGCCGTGCCAGCCGCACGGTCAGCACCGGATCGTCCATCGTCAGGATCAGCGCGCGCGCGGCGGGCAGGTTCAGCCGGTCGACCAGTTCCGCGCGCGAAACATCGCCGAACAGCACCGGATAGCCGGCCCGCCGCGCCTCGCTGACCGAATCGATATCCGCCTCGACCGCGACATAGGCCTGGCCATGCACGGTCAGCATGTCGGCGATCATCTTGCCGACGCGCCCGAAGCCGATGATGACGGTGCGCCCGCCATCCGCCTCCGGCTCTGGCGCGGGCGGCCCGTCGGTGCTCCGCGCCTCGATCCGGCGGGAGATGACCCGCCCCGTCTTGGCGAGCAGCGGCGTGATGGTCAGGCCGATCGCGGTCACGGTCTGCCAGAAACTGGCGGTCGAGGGCAGGATCAACTGCGCCTGCGCGGCGGTGCCCAGCACGATCAGCGTGGTCTCGGACGGGCTGCCCATGAGCAACCCGGTCTCCGCCGCCACCCCGCGCCGGGCATGGGCGACGCGCAGCAGCAGATAGGTGACGATCGCCTTCACCGCGACCACGCCGACCACCGCCAGCAACAACATGTCCCAGTTCTTCGCTATCAGCCGCAGGTCCAGGCTCATGCCAACCGTGATCAGGAACACGCCCAGCGCCAGCCCCTTGAACGGCGCGGTCATCACCTCGACCTCCGAGTGATATTCGGTCTCGGCGATCAACAATCCGGCAAGCAGCGCCCCGACGATCGGCGACAGGCCCGCCGCCGTGGTCGCCACGCTGGCGACGATGACGACCAGCAGCGAGGCGGCGAGGAACAATTCCGGGCTCTTGGTCCGTGCCGCCTGGGCGAACAGGCGGGGCAGGACGATCCTGCCGCCCACATACATGGCGACCACCGTCAGGCCACCGCGCAAGGCGACGCCCGCGATGCCGACCCAGCCCTCATCGGTCGCGGTCGGCGCCATCGCCCCCAGCGCGAAGATGATCGGGACCAGCGCCAGATCCTCGAACAACAGCATCGCGAAGGCGCCCCGCCCGACCGGGCTGGTCGTCCCGACAAGCGGCAGCACCAGCGCGGTCGAGGACAGGGTCAATGCCAGCCCCAGCCCGATCGCCCCGGCCCAACTCTGTCCGATCAGATGCAGCGCGATGCCGATCAATGCGGCCGAGCCGAGCAACTCCGCCGCGCCGGTCCCGAACACCAGTCGCCGCATTGCCCAAAGCCTGCGAAAAGACAGCTCCAGACCGATGGAAAACAACAATAATATGATGCCGAACTCGGCAAAGGGTTCGATCGACTCGGGGCTGGAAATGGTCAGATAATAAAGCCATGGCGCATGCGGGACGAGCGAACCCAGCCCCGCCGGGCCGACCAGCAATCCGACCAGAATGAACCCGATGACCGGGCTGACCCGAAAACGGGCAAAGGCCGGAATGACGATCCCGGCAGAGCCCAGGATGACCAGCGCATCGGAGAAGCCTTGATTGTCGAGCCGTAATGCCATGGCGACACACTAACCCGGCTTGGACGCCCTTGTCAGGTCGTTAATGGCGCGTAACGGGGATGGGACGATCGGTCCACTGACGGTGCGGCTGCCGCGGGGATAGGGGGGCGGCGATGATCGATTATCGCCTCTCGCTGTCCGGGCCTTTGCTGTCACTGCTGTTCCTGGCGGGGTGCGGGGACGATGGCCGGGCGGAGCGGTTGAAGAAGGCCGGGCCCCATCCGTCGCTGGAGACGCTGATGCGGGTCGCGGATGCCGATGCGGGGGCGCGGACCTTCGGGCAATGCCTGGCCTGCCACACGATCGGCAAGGGCGAACTGGATCGCGCCGGGCCGAACCTGCACGCCATCATGGGCAAGCCGGTGGCGGGGGGCAGCGATCGCTTCGGCTATACCGCCGCCTTGATGCGGGCGGGCGGCCATTGGGACCGGGCGACGATGGATCGCTGGCTGACCTCGCCGCAGCGCTTCGCACCGGGCACGAGGATGACCTTCGCGGGATTGCCCGATCCGCTCGCACGGGCCGATGTGATAGCCTATCTGGAGCGCGAGGGCGGCTCCAGATAGGCGTCAAAGTCAGCGTGAACGTCGATCGCCGCTAGAAGGTTGCCACCATATTGGCTGGCCGCTGTCCATCGCCGTGCAGCAATATGGGAACCGCTGTCGCAGGCGGGGTCATATAGAGCGGTTTGCGGGCCTCGACGAAGCGCTCCTTGGCGTAGGGACGTATACATACTTTGTCCCCCTGATTGCCGCCCAGTATATGATAGCGGCTTTCGTCCTCACCCACATAGAGTCCGACATGGCCGCCGCCGTTGCGCGTGAGGGTGACGATATCGCCAAGGTCGGGCTGGCCGCTGGGTTCTCCAAATTTGCGCCAATTAAGTGCCCATAGGGGCTCGGCGGGCGGCGTCTTGCCCGCGCGGCGCGCCACGAGCGCCATAGTCAGGCCACACCAAGGGGTGGAATCGGCCTTGTAGGATTTGCCGACGTCGCCGCCGACTTCCTGAGCCCATTTCAGAATTTCGGGATTGTTTGTGTCGCCTAGCACTTCCTCCGTGCCCCAGATTTTCAGCGTTTCCGACACCATGCGCGGCAGTGTGCCGATGGTTGTCAGCCAGCTGTAACTTCCCAGATCCATTCGATGTCTCCCGATCGAGCGATACGCAAAAAGACCCGGGAGGCATGCCCCCCGGGTCCAGATTGCGCGCGTCGCGATCGGTCGCCTATCGGTGACCGGACCGAAACGGACCTTACTGCCAATCGGCCATCGCGGTTTCGAGGTTGACGCGGATCGCCTCGAAGAACTGCTCGGTGGTCATCCAGGGCTGGTCCGGGCCGATCAGGATGGCGAGATCCTTGGTCATCTGGCCGTTCTCGACGGTCTGGATACAGACCTTTTCCAGCGTCTCGGCGAAGCGCACCACGTCCGGCGTGTTGTCGAACTTCCCGCGATACTTCAGGCCGCCCGTCCAGGCGAAGATCGAGGCGATCGGGTTGGTCGAGGTCGCCTTGCCCTGCTGGTGCTGGCGATAGTGACGGGTCACGGTGCCATGCGCCGCTTCCGCCTCGATCGTCTTGCCGTCCGGGGTCATCAGCACCGAGGTCATCAGGCCCAGCGAGCCGAAGCCCTGCGCTACCGTGTCCGACTGGACGTCGCCGTCATAATTCTTGCAGGCCCAGACGAACTCGCCGTGCCACTTGAGGGCCGAGGCGACCATGTCGTCGATCAGGCGATGCTGATATTCGATGCCCGCCGCCTTGAACTGCTCGGCGAACTCGGCGTCGAACACGTCCTGGAAGATGTCCTTGAAGCGGCCGTCATAGGCCTTCAGGATCGTGTTCTTGGTTGACAGGTACACCGGCCAGCCGCGATTCAGGCCATAGTTCATCGAGGCGCGCGCGAAGTCGCGGATCGAGTCGTCGAGATTGTACATGCCCATGGCAACACCGGCGCTGGGGAAGTCGAACACCTCCTCCTCGATCGACTCGCCATTCTCGCCTTCCCACTTCAGGGTCAGCTTGCCCTTGCCGGGAACCTTGAAGTCGGTCGCCTTATACTGGTCACCGAAGGCATGGCGGCCGACGACGATCGGGTGCGTCCAGCCCGGAACGAGGCGGGGGACGTTCTTGATGACGATCGGCTCGCGGAACACCACGCCGCCCAGGATGTTGCGGATCGTGCCGTTGGGCGACTTCCACATCTTCTTCAGGCCGAATTCCTCGACGCGCTGCTCATCGGGGGTGATCGTCGCGCACTTGATCGCGACGCCGTACTTCTGGGTCGCATGGGCGCTGTCGATCGTGATCTGGTCGCTGGTGGCGTCGCGATTCTGGACCGACAGGTCGAAATAGGCCAGCTCGATGTCGAGATACGGCTTGATCAGGCGTTCGCGAATCCATTCCCAGATGATCCGGGTCATTTCGTCGCCGTCGATCTCCACGACGGGCGTGTTCACCTTGATCTTCGCCATATGCGCATCCTTCAGATTGGCAGGTTTGGGCATGCGTCTAGGGGAGGGGGCGCGGCGGATCAACCACCTGTGGCGCGGGCTGGCGGAGCCGGGGTGAACCGAAATCATTGTGCGATGGCCGGCGGACCGGTAGACAGGCCTAATGCCTTCGCTCGAAAAGCCTCCCATCGCGACCACCACCGTCAAGTGGCGCTTTCCCGCCGTCCATCCCGAAGGGCGCAAATATGTGCTGATCGGGGCGGGCCTGACCCTGCTCGCGACGCTGGTCACCAAGGTGCTGTTCTGGCCCTTTGTCGGCCTGTGCATCTGGATCGCGGCCTTTTTCCGCGATCCGATCCGCACCACGCCCCAGGGCGACGACCTGATCGTCGCGCCCGCCGATGGCCTGGTCACGATGATCCAGCGCGTGCCGATCCCGCGTGAGCTGGTCGGCGAACTGGGCGAGGCGCCGCTGGTGCGCGTGTCGATCTTCATGTCGGTGTTCGACGTGCATATCAATCGGACGCCCGTGGCGGGCGTGATCCGTCAGGTCGTCTATATCTCCGGCAAGTTCCTCAACGCCGATCTCGACAAGGCGTCGGACGAGAATGAGCGCCAGCATTTCGTGGTCGAAGGGCGCGACGGTCGCAAGATCGGCTTCACCCAGATTGCAGGGCTGGTCGCGCGGCGCATCGTCGGCTTCGTGAAGCCTGGGGACATGGTCGCGGCCGGCCAGCGGGTCGGCCTGATCCGCTTCGGCAGCCGGGTCGACGTCTATCTGCCCGACGACGTCACGCCGCAGGTTTGCCTGGGTCAGCGCTCGGTCGCCGGGGAAACGGTGCTGGGCCGTGTCGGCGGCAAGCCGATGAGCGGCATCGCCCAATAAGCCTTTAGCGGCATGGCCATTTCCCCCCGCTTCGCGCGTCGCGCCTCGACCGACGGCCTGCCCCCCAGAGGGCTTCCATTGCGCGCGATCGCGCCCAATGCGGTGACGGCGCTGGCGCTGGTTTCCGGTCTGACCGGCGTGAAGTTCGCCATCGCCGGCTCCTGGGAAGCGGCGGTGACGATGATCATGGTCGCCGCCGTGCTCGACGGGCTGGATGGTCGCATCGCCCGGTTGCTGCGCGGGGAAAGCCGGTTCGGGGCGGAACTCGATTCCCTGTCCGACGCCATTTCCTTCGGCGTGGCGCCCGCACTGATCCTCTATCTCTGGTCGCTGGAGCATCTGCCGCGGATCGGTTGGATTTGCGCGGTGCTTCAGGCGGTATTCTGCGCGCTGCGACTGGCGCGGTTCAACTCGCAACTCGATGTGACCGACCAGCCACGCAAGACGGCGGGCTTCTTCACCGGTGTCCCGGCTCCCGCCGGGGCCGGGCTGGCCATGTTGCCGCTCTATCTGTGGTTCTGGACGGGCGAGCCTATTTTCGCCTCACCCTATCTCGTGGCGCCCTGGGTCGCTTTCGTGGCACTGCTCATGGTGTCGAGCCTGGCGACCTTATCCTGGACCTCGTTCCGCCTGCGCCGCCATGTCCGGTTCGAGGCGCTGGCGATCATCGTACTCGTCGGCGTCGCGTTGATCTCAGCACCGTGGCATGCCCTGACCGCGCTGTGCCTCGCCTATCTGATCAGCATACCCTTCACGATGCTGGCCTATGCCCGGCTCAAGCGGCAGCGCGGCGGCGTGCCAGCGACGAAGGGACCGGCGAACTCGCCGCCCAGCGCCTGACCGCAATACGACGCTCGGCGACGACCAGGGTCGCGAGCGGCGTGAAGGCCGGTTCGACATGGCCGGTGGCCAGATGAAGGATGCGACGCCATTGTGGCGCGATCATCATGACAATGGTACCAATAGCGGCGATCAGCGCGCCCATGAAAACCAGAACACTCACCACGATCATCATGATGCCCGCCTCCTGCCGTCCGCTACGGTCCGGCCTATTAACCGGATCGTAACCATTGAAAATTTTGATCAGTTCCGTCGCTGCCCTCGTGACAGCAGGTCGAACGGTGCCAATTTCGCGATGTTTCGATAGCGATTCACCGCAATCAAGGTCTGTTCTCCCTTGCGGCCTCTTTATGTTCCGCTGTTGTTCCTGTGTCAAGCGGCGTTGGAACAAATGCGAACGGCGTATGGCGCTTGCTATCGCGTTTCGGCTGGGCTAAGGGCGCGCCCCTCAACACCGCATGGGAAGCATCATATTTCGGTGCGCATGGGCTTCGCCCGCCGCGTCATCCGCTTCCCAGAGGACTAACCGGAAGGAATTATCTTATGGCGGCACCCGTCGTCACCATGCAGCAGCTGGTCGAAACCGGCGCGCACTTCGGCCACCAGACCCACCGCTGGAACCCGAAGATGAAGCCCTACATCTTCGGCGACCGCAACGGCGTCCACATCCTCGACCTGTCGCAGACCGTGCCGCTCTTCGCGCGCGCTCTGGAGTTCATCAGCTCGACCGTCGCGGGCGGTGGCAAGGTCCTGTTCGTCGGCACCAAGCGCCAGGCGCAGGAGCCGGTCGCCGAGGCCGCTCGCCGTGCGGGCCAGCACTTCGTCAACCATCGCTGGCTGGGCGGCATGCTCACCAACTGGAAGACGATCTCGAACTCGATCAAGCGCCTCAAGACTCTCGAAGAGCAGCTTTCGGGCGACACGCACGGCCTGACCAAGAAGGAAGTGCTGAACCTGACCCGCGAGCGCGACAAGCTCGAACTGTCGCTGGGCGGCATCCGCGACATGGGCGGCGTGCCCGACGTCATGTTCGTGATCGATGCCAACAAGGAAGAGCTGGCGATCAAGGAAGCCAACACGCTGGGCATCCCCGTGGTCGCGATTCTCGATTCGAACGTCTCGCCCGACGGCATCGCCTTCCCGGTTCCGGCGAATGACGACGCCAGCCGCGCGATCCGCCTGTACTGCGAGGCCGTGGCGATCGCCGCGACCCGTGGCAATAACGAGCAGCAGCGCCGCAGCGGCACCGACTTCGGTGCGATGGCCGAGCCGCCCGTCGAGGAAGCGCTGACCGTCGCGCCGACCGAAGTCGCCGAGCAGGCCGTCGAGGCCGAGCGCCAGATCGACGCATAATCGCGTGGAACATGCCCCGCGGTGCGGGCGGGGCGATCGTCGACCGGACGGGGCAACCCTTCGGTCGGTGACATCGGCTTGACATGCAAGCCGTGCTAAGGGCCGCCTCCGATGGGGCGGCCCTACCCGCATCCCCCTTTTCAGACAGAGGATTGAGACAATGGCCGATATCACCGCAGCGATGGTCAAGGACCTGCGCGAAAAGAGCGGCGCGGGCATGATGGACTGCAAGAAGGCGCTGGCCGAGGCGAATGGCGACATGGACGCCGCGCTGGACTGGCTGCGCACGAAGGGCCTCGCGGCCGCGCAGAAGAAGTCGAGCCGTACCGCCGCTGAAGGCCTGGTCGGCGTCGCCACCAACGGCACCGTCGGCGCCGCCGTCGAAGTGAACTCGGAAACCGACTTCGTCGCCAAGAACGACCAGTTCCAGGCGTTCGTCCGCGACGTGACCGCGATCGCGCTGAAGTCCGGCGACGATATCGAGGCGCTGAAGAACCAGGCGATGCCGCAGGGCGGCACTGTCGCCGAAGTGCTGACCAACAACGTCGCCACCATCGGTGAGAACCAGTCGCTGCGTCGCGCCAAGCGCCTCGAAGTGTCGAAGGGCGCGGTCGTGTCCTATGTCCACAACCAGCAGGCGCCGGGCATGGGCAAGATCGGCGTGCTGGTCGCACTGGAGTCGGAAGCCGCCGATGAGACGCTCCAGTCACTCGGCCGTCAGCTCGCGATGCACATCGCCGCCGCCTTCCCCAAGGCGCTGAACGAGGAAGACCTGGACGAGGCCGAGATCGAGCGTGAGCGCGCGATCGCGACCGAGAAGGCCGCCGAATCGGGCAAGCCCGCCGACATCATCGCCAAGATGGTCGAAGGCTCGATCGCCAAGTACCGCAAGGAGCACGCGCTGGTCAGCCAGCTGTTCGTGATCGACGGCAAGACCAAGATCAGCGACGTCGTGGCGAAGGCCGGCAAGGACGCCGGTGCCGAGATCAAGCTGGTGGACTATGTCCGCTTCCAGCTGGGCGAGGGCATCGAGAAGGAAGCGTCGGACTTCGCGGCCGAGGTGGCTGCGGCTTCGGGCGTTCCGCAGAAGGCGTAATTCCTGCGCTGTCCTTTGACGGGACGGTCAAGGTGATAGGGGAGCGGTTGCCGCATGGTGGCCGCTCCCTTTGCGTGTGGGGTGGCCCGTCCAAACTCCGTTCGCCCTGAGCGAAGTCGAAGGGCAAGGGGTGAACGCATCTCCATGGGCTTCGACTTCGCTCAGCCTGAACGGCGGTTGGGGGAATAAGGCTTTCCTCTCTATATTCGCCAAGCCGGACGTGGTCTGTGGGTGGTGGATATCCGACGCATGTCCCACGAAAATCCCCGCAACCTGCCGCTGCGTGGTTGCCCGTAGCCCGGTCGCCGCCTAAGGTCCGCGCCACTTTCATCACCAAGATCCGAGAAACGATGACGACCCCGCGCTTTAAACGAATCCTGCTGAAACTCTCGGGCGAGGTCCTGATGGGTGAGGGCGGGCTGGCCATCTCGCCCGAGATCACCGCGCGCGTGGCGCAGGAGATCGCCGATGTGCGGGCCCAGGGTTATGAGCTGTGCATCGTGGTCGGTGGCGGCAACATCTTCCGTGGCCTGTCGGCGGCGGCCAAGGGGTTCGAGCGGGCGACCGCCGACTATATGGGCATGTTGGCGACGGTGATGAACGCGCTGGCGGTGCAGAACGCGCTCGAGCAGATCGGCGTCGACACGCGGGTTCAGTCGGCGATCCCGATGGCGAGCGTCTGCGAGCCCTTCATCCGTCGCCGCGCCGAGCGGCATCTGGAAAAGGGCCGCGTGGTGATCTTCGCGGCGGGCGTGGGTTCGCCCTTCTTCACCACCGACAGCGGCGCCGCGCTGCGTGCCGCGGAGATGAAGTGCGACGCGCTGTTCAAGGGCACCAGCGTCGATGGCGTGTACGACGCCGACCCCAAGAAGGTGCCGACCGCCACCCGCTATGACACGGTCAGCTATTCCAAGGTCCTGTCCGACGACCTGAAGGTCATGGACGCCTCGGCCATCGCGCTGTGCCGTGACAACAATATTCCGATCGTCGTCTTCAATATCCGCGAACATGGCAATTTCGGTGCCGTGCTCGCCGGCGAAGGCGTGTCGACGATCGTCCAGAACCAAGGAGCGTAATTCATGGCAGCCTATGACAAGTCCGACCTCGAGCGCCGTATGCAGGGCGCGGTCGAGTCGCTGAAGCACGACCTGAACGGCCTGCGTACCGGCCGTGCGTCGACGGCTCTGCTCGATCCGGTCACCGTCGAGGTCTATGGCAGCCACATGCCGTTGAACCAGGTCGCGACCGTTTCCGCGCCGGAACCGCGCATGTTGTCGGTGCAGGTGTGGGACAAGTCGAACGTGTCCTCGGTCGAAAAGGCGATCCGTTCGGCCGGGCTGGGCCTCAACCCGATCAATGACGGCCAGACGCTGCGCCTGCCGATCCCCGACCTGACCGAGGAGCGCCGCAAGGAACTGGCCAAGCTGGCGAACAAATATGCCGAGAGCGCGCGTATCGCGGTCCGCAATGTCCGTCGCGACGGCATGGATAGCCTGAAGACCGACGAGAAGAAGGGCGTGTTCGGCGAGGACGAGCGCAAGCGCCACGAAACCGAAGTTCAGAAGCTGACCGACGCCACCATCGCCGAGCTGGATGCGGCGGCGGCGGCCAAGGAAAAGGAAATCCTGGGCAAGTGAGTCCTCCGGCCGCCTCGGCCCAGACGGCTCTGGGGTCGCTGGTGGCCGTGCCCGATACGGGTGCGGTCCCGCGTCACGTCGCGATCATCATGGACGGCAATGGCCGCTGGGCCAAGCGCCGTCTGCTGCCCCGTTTCGCCGGTCACAAGGCCGGGGTGGAGGCGGTGCGCCGAATCTCCCGTGCCGCGCGTGCGCTGGGGATCGAGGCGCTGACGCTCTATGCCTTCTCCTCGGAGAATTGGCGGCGGCCCGAGACCGAGATCAGCGACCTGATGGGTCTGCTCCGCATCTTCCTGCGCAAGGATCTCGCCGAGCTGGTGTCGGACAATGTCCGGCTGCGGGTGATCGGCGACTATCGCCGGTTTCCCGCCGATCTGGTCGCGATGATCGACGATGCGATCGCGCGGACGTCCGCCAATACCGGTCCCATCCTGGCCATCGCGCTGAATTACGGCGCGCAGGCCGAGCTGGTCGAGGCGACCCGGCGGCTGGCATCGAAGGTCGCCGCCGGCGAGATGACGGCGGACGCGATCACGCCGGAGGCGATCGAGGGCGAGTTGCAGACCAACGGCCTGCCGCCGCTCGACCTGGTGATCCGCACCTCGGGCGAGCAGCGTCTGTCCAACTTCCTGCTGTGGCAGGCCGCCTATGCCGAATTGCTGTTCGTCGACACGCTCTGGCCCGATTTCGACGAAGCGGCGCTGGCGGATGCGGTGGCAGAGTTCGGCCGACGGCACAGGCGTTTCGGCGGCCTGTGACCGACCCCGAAATCCCGACGACCCGGGCGCCCGAAGCGGCCCCGGTCAAGAGCATGTCGAATCTGACCAAGCGGGTGCTCGCCAGTATCGTGATGATCGCGGTGGCCAGCCTGTGCCTGGCGCTGGGCGGCCTGGCCTTCTGGCTGCTGGCGGTCGTGGTCGGGCTGTTCATGATGGCCGAGTGGTCGGACCTGTTGAAAGTCGATCCTTCGCGCAAGCGGTTGGCGCAATTCGCGTTGTCGGTGCCGCTCGCCATCATGGCGCCGGGACTGGCGGCGGGGCCGGGCTTCTTCGCGCTGGGGCTGATCGCGGGTGTCTTCTTCTTCCTGACCATCATTTCGCGTCGCCCCGATTATGGCGCGGGCGCGCTCTATGTCGGTCTGCCGGTCTTTTCGCTGCTGGCGATCCGTCTGCATCAAGACGGGCTGGCGCTGTCGCTCTGGGCGATGGCGATCGTCTGGGCTTGCGATAGCGGCGCTTTCTTCGTCGGGCGGCAATTCGGCGGGCCGAAGCTGGCTCCCACGATCAGTCCGGCCAAGACCTGGTCCGGCCTGATCGGAGGTGTCGCGGCGGCGACGCTGCTGGCCATGCTGATGCGCTGGGGCCATGACCTGCCCCTGCCGTTGGTGATCGCGACGCCGTTCCTGGCGGTGCTGGCGCAGATGGGCGACTTGTTCGAAAGCTGGCTGAAGCGTCGGGCGGGCGTGAAGGACAGCGGCAATGTCCTGCCGGGCCATGGCGGTGTGATGGACCGGCTGGACGGCATCGTGCCCGTCGCGCCGGTGGCGGCGTTCCTGATCTTCCTGCCGGACCTGTTCTGATGCGCAGCGTGACGATCTTGGGAGCGACCGGCTCGGTCGGCACCTCCACCCTTGACCTGATCGAGCGCGAGCCCGACCGCTACCGTGTCCGCGCGCTGACCGCCAATGGCGACGTCGCCAAGCTGGCGGCGGCGGCGAAGCGGACCGAGGCGGAATTGGCGGTGGTCGCCGACGAACGCTGCCTCCCCGATTTGCGCGAGGCGCTGGCGGGCACCGCGACGCGCGTGGCGGGCGGTCGCGCGGCGCTGATCGAGGCGGCGGCGCTGCACGCCGACTGGACCATGGGCGCGATCGTCGGCTGCGCGGGTCTGGAGCCCGCCATGGCGGCGATCACCAATGGCGGCACCGTCGTGCTTGCCAACAAGGAGCCTCTGGTGTCGGCGGGCGAGGTCGTGCTGGCGGCGGCGGCCAGGGCGGGGGCGACGCTGCTGCCCGCCGACAGCGAGCATAACGCCATCTATCAATGTTTCGACTTCGCCCGGCCGGAGCGGGTGCGGCGGATCGTCCTGACCGCCAGCGGCGGTCCGTTCCGTGAATCGACCACCGAAGAGATGGCCCATGTCACCCCCGAACAGGCGGTGGCGCATCCCAACTGGTCGATGGGTGCCAAGATTTCGGTCGATTCGGCGACGATGATGAACAAAGGGCTGGAACTGATCGAGGCGGCGCGCCTCTTTCCCATCCCCGCCGACCGGATCGAGATCGTGCTCCATCCGCAATCGGTCATCCATTCGGCGGTCGATTACGTCGACGGATCGATGCTGGCGCAGCTTGGCCCTTCCGACATGCGCGTGCCCATCGCGCATTGCCTGGCCTGGCCGGACCGGATGCCGACACCGATGGCGCCGCTCGATCTGGTCGCGCTGGGGCGGATGGACTTCGCCGCACCCGATCCGGTGCGCTTTCCCGCGCTGCGGCTCGCCCGTGCCGCGCTGGAGGCGGGGGGAGCGGCACCGGCCATTCTGAACGCCGCGAACGAGATCGCGGTCGCGGCTTTTCTCGCGCGACGCATCGGCTTCCTCGAAATTGCCGCAATCGTCGAACATGTTCTCCATCGCTACGACCCGGCCCCGCCGGAAACGCTCGATGCGGTGATCGCGATCGATGCGGAAACGCGGGTGCTGGCGGCCGAGCGTGTTGAGGATTGCGTCGTTTGATCGAAACTCCCGGCCTGTTGTTGACCATCCTGGCCTTCGTTCTCGCTCTCGGTCCGCTCGTGTTCGTGCACGAGATGGGCCATTACCTCGCCGGTCGCTGGTTCGGGGTGAAGGCGGAGACGTTCTCGATCGGTTTCGGCCGGGAGATTTTCGGTTTCACCGACAGGCGCGACACGCGGTGGAAGGTCGGCTGGCTGCCGCTGGGCGGTTACGTCAAGTTCGCCGGTGACATGAACCCAGCCAGCCAGGCCGATGCCGCCTGGCTCTCGCTCCCGCCGGAGGAACGCGCCCGGACCTTTCAGGCGAAGCCCGTGTGGCAGCGCGCGATCATCGTCGCGGCGGGCCCGGCGATCAACTTCTTCGCCGCGATCCTGATCCTTGCCGGTTTCGCCTATGCCTATGGCGAAGTGGTGATCCCCCCGGTGGTCGGTCAGGTCATGCCCGGCAGCGCGGCGGCGACGACGACCCTGCGCGCAGGGGACCGGGTGACGGCGATCGGCGACCGCAACGTGACCGATTTCGCCGATATCGCCCGCTATGTGCAGATCCGCGCGGGCGAGCGGGTGACGATCACCGCCGAGCGCGGCGGGCGCCGCTTCACCACGGACGCCGTCATCGGCACCGAGCAGCAGCGCGACCGATTCGGCAATGTGTATCGCATCGGACGCCTGGGGCTTCGCGGCTCGGGCGAGGTCGATCTCCGTCCGGTCGGCCTGCTGCGCGCGCCTGTCGTCGCGGTCCAGCGCACCGGTGAGATCGTTCGGATGATGGTCGAAACGCTGGGCCAGGTGATTTCCGGCCGCCGCTCGGTCAAGGAACTGGGCGGCCCGGTCTCCATCGCCAAGGTATCCGGCGAACAGATGTCGCTGGGCGTCGACGCCTTTGTTTTCTTCGTGGCGCTGGTGTCCATCAATCTCGGGTTCATCAATTTGTTGCCAGTGCCGATGCTGGATGGCGGGCATCTTCTCTTCTATGCGATCGAAGCGGTGCGGCGACGCCCCCTGGAGCCTGCGGCTCAGGAATGGGCATTTCGCGGCGGTTTGATCGCCATTCTGGCCCTGATGCTATTCGTTACATTCAACGATCTTGGCAATTTGGGGCTTTGGCGGAATATCGCTGGCTTGATCGGTTGACGACGATGGGGCAGGGCGCGGTTACGACAGGGGTCGGTTCGACTTTTCTGGGGTGGGTTTGGTGACAGCAATGACGGGTATGAAGACAGTGCGCGCGGGCGCCATATTGCTGGCGGGCACCATGCTGTCCGGCGTCCCCGTCTGGGCGCAGACCGCACCGGCCGCGCCCGGCACCGCCGCCGCCCCGGCTCCGGCGGTCGCGCCCGCACCGGTGCGGACGATCAAGACGCTGCGCGTCGAAGGGGCCCAGCGTATCGAGCCCGAGACGGTGTTGTCCTACACCAAGCTGCGGGTCGGCATTCCCTATACCCCCGAAACGCTCGACCAGGCACTGAAGGACCTTCAGGCGTCGGAGCTGTTCGCCGACTTCTCGATCTCCGGCGTCGAATCCGGCGATATCGTCCTGCGCGTGCGCGAGAACCCGATCATCAACCGGGTCATTCTGGAGGGCAACAAGCGCCTGAAGGAAGACAAGATCAAGAAGGAGATCAAGCTGTCTCCGCGTCAGATCTTCACCCGGACCGCGGTTCGCCAGGACGTGGCGCGCATCGTCGAACTCTATCGCCGCCAGGGCCGGTTCGGCGCGGTGGTCGAACCGAAGATGGTCAATCTCGACCAGAACCGCGTCGACGTGGTGTTCGAGATCAGCGAGGGCCCCAAGTCCAAGGTCCGCCAGATCAACATCATCGGCAACGAGAAATTCTCCGACGACGAGCTGCGCGGTGCGATGTACACCAAGCAGTCGCGTTGGTTCCGCTTCCTATCCTCGGCCACCAGCTACGACCAGGATCGCCTGGCCGCCGACCAGCAGAAGCTGCGCGCCTTCTATCTCAGCAACGGCTATGCCGATTTTCGCGTGACCAGCGCGGTGGCCGAGCTGACGCCGGACAAGAAGGACTTCATCATCACCTATGTGGTGGAGGAAGGGCCGCGCTATAAGTTCGGCGACGTCAAGGTCGACAGCCAGATCCGCGACTTCGACAATGACAAGCTCGCCCAGTCGCTGCCCATGAAGAAGGGCGACTGGTACAATGCCAAGCTGATCGAGGACTCGATCGACAGCCTCAGCCAGACGGCGGGCCTGTTCGGCTATGCCTTTACCGACGTGGAACCGAATTTCCAGCGCGACAAGGAAGCGCTGACCATGTCGATCACCTTCAACATCGCCGAAGCCAAGCGCACCTATGTCGAGCGGATCGACATCAACGGCAACACGCAGACGCAGGACAAGGTCGTCCGCCGCGAAATCCGCGTGGCCGAGGGCGACGCCTTCAACAGCTTCCAGGTCCGCCGCAGCCAGGACCGCATCAACTCGCTCGGCTATTTCCAGGAAAAGCTGGAGATCAAGCAGAATCCGGGTTCGACGCCGGACCGCATCGTCCTGGAAACCAATGTCGAGGAACAGTCGACCGGCTCGCTCCAGTTGTCGGCGGGTTATTCCTCGCTGGAACGCTTCATCATCCAGGCAAACATCACCCAGCGCAATTTCCGCGGCAAGGGCCAGGAATTGCGCGCGGGCGTCAACTATTCGGCCTATTCCAAGTCGATCGAGCTGGGCTTTACCGAGCCTTATGTGTTCGACAAGAATATCGCGCTGGGCGTCGACGTTTTCCGCCGCGATTTCAACTCGTTCAACTATCTGGGCACGACGCGCCAGACGACCTACAGCCAGGTGTCGACCGGGTTCCAGGTGCGTGCGGGCGTGCCGCTGACCGAATATTGGTCGCTGTCCGGGCGTTACGGCCTGACCTATGACGAGGTCGGTCTGGATTCGTCCTTCTTCAACGCCGACGGCACCTGCAACTATCAGACGGCGGGCCGCTATCTCTGCGACTCGATCGGCAATCGCTGGACCTCGTCGGTCGGCTATTCGCTGATCTATGACAGCCTGAACAGCCGCCTGCGTCCGACCGCCGGACATCGTTTCTCGTTCAGCCAGGACTTTGCCGGTCTGGGCGGCGACGTGAAATATATCCGCACCCGGGCCGAGGGCGCGAAGTTCATGGGTCTGGGCAAGGGCTTCGTCTTCTCGCTGCTCGGCGAGGGCGGTTATATTCACTCGCTGGAAGGCAGCCGTGGGCCTGGTATCGATCCGGTCCGCATCGTCGACCGCTTCTATCTGGGCGAGCCGCAGTTCCGCGGCTTCGACATTCGCGGCGTCGGTCCGCGCGTGCTGCGCGTGCCCTATGTCGTCGCTGCGGATGGCAGCCAGTCGAAGCAGACCGATCGGGATCAGATCGTCGACGACTCGCTGGGCGGCCGGGCTTATTACCTCGCCCGCGCCGAGCTGGAACTGCCGCTGGGTTCGGGCGCCCGTGAGATGGGCCTGCGTCCCAGCATCTATGTCCAGGCGGGCAGCCTGTGGGGCGTTACCCGTCCGCTGCCGTCGCTCAACTTCCCGCAGGCGCGTGACGCCAACGGCAATCCGCTGTTCAACAAGGACGGTTCGCCGACGCTGGCCCCCGCGCCCCTGGTCGACGGGCAGGGGCGGCAGATTTATCAGGTGCCCAGCACCGCCGATGCCAGCATCGCCAATTTGCAAACCACCTGCGCCACCGGCTATTCGTCGACCGCGGGCGGCGCATGCTCGGGCACCACGACCAACATCGCGCTTCAGAACACGAGCTATGCCGTCGAGGAATTCTACGGCGGCACGTGGAAGCCGCGCGTGTCGATCGGTATCGGCGTGAACTGGAACTCGCCGTTCGGACCGCTGCGCATCGATTTGGCCAAGGCCCTGATCACGCAACCCGGGGATGACCCCAAGCTTATTACTTTCAACGTAGGGACGCAGTTCTGATGAAGACCATGACGAAGCTTTTCCTCGCGGCGGCCCTCGTCGCTCCGGCGGCGACCGTTGCGACCACCGCCCAGGCCCAGGTGAACGGCGTCGCCGTCGCCGACCCGCAGGGTGCGATCGCCGGTTCGCGTGCCTGGACGGCCGCCCGCCAGCAGATCGAGACGACCTACAAGGCGCAGCTCGATCAGGCCGAAACCCGCCGCACCGCGCTCAGCCGTGAGCTGGAGCCGCTGGTCCAGGCGTTCCAGACCGCACGTTCGGCCCCCAATGCCAACGAAGCGGCGCTGCGCACCCAGGCACAGGCGATCCAGACCAAGCAGCAGACCGCCGAGCAGGAACTGGCGCGCCTGACCCAGCCCGCCGTCCGTGCGCAGACCTATGCGGTGGAGCAGATCCAGGCGCGCCTCGGCGAAGCGGTGCAGAATGCCGTCCGCGCCAAGAATGTCAGCCTGCTGGTCAGCCCGCAGGCCGTACTGTTCATGCAGCCGACCGCGGACATCACCTCGGCAGTGACCGCCGAGCTGGACAAGCTGGTCCCGACCGTCAGCATCACGCCGCCCGCCAACTGGCAGCCCGGCCAGCAGGGTCAGCAGCAGGGTGCGGCCCCCGCCGCCACCGCTCCGGCCGCCGCCGCTCCGGCGCCCGCGCGTCGTCAGAACAGCGGCCGGTAATCCGTCCGTGAGCGAGACGGAGAAGACCACCATGGGCCCGCTCGATATCGGGCGGGTCATGGCGGCCCTGCCGCACCGCTATCCGATGCTGCTGGTCGATCGTGTCGAGGAACTGGTCCTCGACACGTCGATCCGTGCGGTGAAGGCGGTGACGATCAACGAAGGCTTCTTCCAGGGGCATTTTCCCGGTCGTCCGATCATGCCGGGCGTCCTGATCGTCGAGGCGCTGGCGCAGGCCGCCGGTGTCCTGGCGGTGGAGAGCCTGGGCCTCGCCGGTTCGGGCAAGCTCGTCTATTTCATGGCGATCGACGGCGCCAAGTTCCGCAAGCCCGTGGAACCCGGCGTCCTGCTCCATCTGGAGGTCGAATTCGTCCAGAAGCGGTCGAGCGTCTGCAAGTTCGCCGGTGTCGCCAAGATCGACGGTATGACCGTCGCCGAGGCGAACTTCACCGCGATGATCGCCGATCCGCCCAAGGCCGCCTGACGGCGCGCTCTAACGGGTTCGTACTTTGACTAAGGGAGCGCGGTCCGCTATGGGCCGCGCTTCCCGCTTTCAGGCTGGTCGGAACCAGCCATTTCCGGAGCAATATCATGAAGACCGATACGCATCCCGACTATCACATGATCAAGGTGCAGATGACCGACGGCACCGTGTTCGAAACCCGCTCCACCTGGGGCAAGGAAGGCGACACGATGCAACTGGACATCGATCCGCTGGCGCATCCGGCGTGGACCGGCGGCCGTGGCTCGCTGCTGGACACCGGCGGTCAGGTCGCGCGCTTCAACAAGCGTTTCGGCGGCGGTCTCACGCTCCGCAAGTAATCGCGTCGCTCTTTGGAGCGAATGCGGAAAGGACCCGGTGCCTCCTCTGGAGGCGCCGGGTTTTTTCATGCGTGCCGCAAAGGGTCGGAAGGGCCATCCTAAACCCTTCCTTAACCAGCAATCCATAGCCTTTACCGGATGTTCGCCGCCGAGTTCGAGACCGTCACCTTCAGACGCCGTCGTCGTTCGATGGACGCGACGGCAACGGCGGCGGAGCCCGCGACCGACGGCCTCGCAAGGGCGCTGTGCAAGGTGTTGCAGCTATCGCGCGAAGGCGTTCAGCTTCAGACCTATATTCCGCTTGTCCTGGGATCGGTCATCCGTCTGTATCTGCCGGATACCGGTGGGGTCATGGCGCGGGTCGTGTCCGCATCCGATTTTTCCGCCCGGTGCCGGTTCCGTCGACCGCTGTCCCCCGAATTGCTGGATCAGCTGTCGTCGCAGAATTGGGAGATTGCAAAGGCGTGGCTGGCCAGCCGCAGGGAGTTGGGCTAGTCAACGGGTAAAGCCGTAACAATTGGAACGATCTTGACCCTGTCCGCCACCCCCGTGATCGCCTTGCCGCGTGGCGAAGACAGCGTTGCCGCCGTCAGCGTGACCGAGTTGTTCACCATCGGTATCGGCCCGTCCAGCTCGCATACCGTGGGACCGATGCGCGCGGCCAAGGCCTTTGCCGCCGAGATGCTCGACACCGGCCTGATCCCGCACCGCGTACAGGCGGAACTGTTCGGCTCGCTCTCGCTGACCGGGCGGGGACATCATAGCGACCGGGCGGTCCTGCTCGGGCTGGCGGGGGAAACGCCGGAGACGGTCGACCCCGATGCGATCGAAGGCCTGTTGGCGGATATCGCGCGGTCGGGGGAGATTGCGCTGGATGGGCGGCATCCCATGGCCTTCGACTATGAGACCGACCTGCTGTTCCGCCCGGGTTTCCTGCCCGCGCACCCCAACGGCATGGTCTTCACCGCCTTTCTGGCTGACGGCAGCGCGGTGGTGCGGCGTTTCTATTCGATCGGTGGCGGGGCGATCCGAATGGAGGGCGCCGAGCCGATGCGGTCCAACCGGCGGCTGGCGCATCCCTTCGCCTCGGGCGCGGAACTGCTGGAGCGCACGGTGGAAACCGGCCTGTCTATCGCCCAGATCGTCCGCACGAACGAGGCGGCGTGGCGCGCGGACGCTGAGACGGACGCGTTTCTCGATCGGGTGCGAGATGCGATGTGCGGCGCGATCGAGCGGGGCTGTGCCGCATCGGGCATATTGCCCGGCGGCCTGAAGGTTCAGCGTCGTGCCCAGGCGATCAAGCAGAAGTTGCTCGAACGGGGGCCGCGATCCGATCCCAGCCTGGTGTTCGAATGGGTCAGCCTCTGGGCGCTGGCGGTGAACGAGGAGAATGCGGCGGGCGGCCGTGTCGTCACCGCCCCCACCAACGGCGCGGCGGGGGTGATCCCGGCGGTGCTGCGCTATTACGAAACCTTCGTTCACGGCGCGACGCGCGACGGGGTGCGCACGCTGTTGCTGACGGCGGCGGCGGTGGGAATGCTCTACAAGAAGCGGGCGTCCATTTCGGCGGCGGAAATGGGCTGTCAGGGTGAGGTCGGCGTGGCCTGTTCGATGGCTGCGGCGGGGCTGGCGGCGGCACTGGGCGGCAATCCGGCGCAGGTCGAAAATGCCGCCGAGATCGGCATGGAGCATAATCTGGGCCTGACCTGCGACCCGATCGGCGGGCTGGTCCAGATCCCCTGTATCGAGCGCAACACCATGGGGGCGATCAAGGCGATCAACGCCGCCTATCTGGCGCTCCACGGCGACGGGCGGCACATCGTCAGCCTGGATCAGGTGATCGAGACGATGCGCCAGACCGGCGAGGACATGAAGTCGCAATATAAGGAAACCAGCCTGGGCGGCCTGGCGGTCAACGTCGTCGAATGCTGAGCGCCTAGCGCGCCGCCCAGCGGATCGCGTTGGTCAGGATGCGGCGATAGGCGGGGTCGCCATAGAGTTGCGGCTCATGCCCCAGCGCGGAGTAGAAGACCCGGCCCTTGGCGCGCGGATTGATCCACATGACGGGATGGGTGCCCATGCGCAGCGTGTCGCCGGGGCGATAGCTCGCCTCATCGACTTCTGCGAGCACGGTCATGCCGCGCGTGGCGGGATTGCCGCTGAAGCTGTACCATTCGTCGCGCGCGACCCAGGGCATGCGGACCCCCGCCAGGATCGGATGGCGCGGTGCGGTGGCGATGACGCGGGCGGACTGGATGTGATCCTCGCCGTTCGGGTGGCCGATAAAGGTCGTGCCGATGATCGTGTCGGCATACCACGGCTCCTTATGGCTGTCGTCGCCCGCCGCATGGAGCGCGACCACACCGCCGCCTTTCGCCACGAACCGGGCGAAGGCCGCCTGCTGGTCCGGCGTCAGGAAGTCGCCGCTGGCGCTGTTCAGGACGATGACGGAGAAACGCGACAGTTGCTCGTCGTTGAAGACGGCGGCATTCTCGGTCGTGAAGCTGGGGCGGCCGAGCCGCTTGGCGATGTCGGCCAGGACGATATTGGAATGCGGGATATGCTCGATATGCCGCCAGCCATTGGTCTTGGAGACGATCAGCACCCCGCGCGTGATCCCGGCGGGCAGGGTGGGGGCGACGCTGTCCACGGTCTTGCCCGGAAGATGCGGGTCGGACGGGGCCTGCGCCACCGCGATCATCGCCATCATTGCCAGCGTTTTCAACATCATCCCTCTCCCGTTTTTCCAGAGGGTAGCAAGATGTCGGTGAAGGGCAATGCATTCCTCCCCTGCCTTTGCAGGGGAGGAATGAGTGATCAATCCGCCGCAATGGGGCCGTCATGCGGCTTGGGCCGTCTGGTGAACCAGGTCAGCGCCGCCAGCACGATGCAGAGCCAGGCCGAGACATAGAAAATGTCGGTCGAGGCCAGCAGATAGGCCTGTCCGACCATCTGCCGCGTGACGGCGGCGGCGGCCTGGACGTCGGTCATGCCGAGATGGCCGAGGCCGTTCTTCGCCATCTGCCACACCGGGCCCTGTCCGATCGCCTCGGACAGATGCGCCTGGTGCATCGCCTCGCGCCGGTCCCACATGGTCGTGGTCAGCGAGGCGGCGAAGCTGCCCGCCGTGATGCGCGCGAAGTTTGAGATGCCGGTGGCCGAGGGGATGCGTGCGGGCGGCACCCCGTCCAGTGCGATGGTCAGCATCGCGAGGAAGAAGGTGCTCATCGCGATCCCCTGCACCATCAGGGGCAGGACGAAGTCACCGAAGCTCGCCTGGGTATTGAGCCCGGAGCGCATCCAATAGGAGACGCCGAACGCCGCGAAGGCGATCGTCGCCATCACCCGCGCATCGACCTTGCCCGACAGCCGCGCGACGATCGGGGTCAGCACGACGGCGACCGCCCCGCTGGGCGCCGCCACCAGACCCGCCCAGGTCGCGGTATAGCCAAGCTGCGTCTGGAGCCAGAGCGGCAGCAGCAGCGTGTTGGCGAAGAACACCGCATAGCCCAAGCAGAAGGCCAGCGTCCCGATGCTGAAATTGCGCCCCTTGAACAGCGACAGGTCGACCGCCGGATTGGCGTCGGTCAACTCCCAGATCAGCCAGGCGACGAAGCCGACGATCGCGATTACCGTCATTACGACGATCCGGGTCGAATGGAACCAGTCGTCATTCTTGCCCAGGTCGAGCATCATCTGAAGCGCGCCGACCCAGACGACCAGCATGATCAGGCCTACCTTGTCGATCGGCAGGTTGCGGGTCGGCGTCTCTCGGGCGGACAGCCCGCGCCAGCATATCCCTGCACAGAACAGACCGACCGGCACGTTGATCAGGAATATCCAGCTCCAGTGATAATTGTCGGAGATGTAGCCGCCCAGGATCGGCCCCATGATCGGCGCGACCAGCGTCGTCATCGACCAGATGCCGAGGGCGGTGGAGCGCTTTTGCGGCGGGAAGATCGAGATGAGCAGCGCCTGGCTGCCCGGGATCATCGGCCCCGACACCGCACCCTGAAGCACGCGGAAGCCGATCAGCGAGGACAGGTTCCACGCGATGCCGCACAGGAAGGAGGCGATGGTGAACAGCAGCACCGACACGCAGAAGGTGCGCACCACCCCGAACTTGCCCATCAGCCAGCCGGTCAGCGGCACCGCCACGCCGTTCGCCACGGCGAAGGCGGTGACGACCCAGGTCGAATTGTCCGAACTGACGCCCAGATTGCCCGCGATGGTGGGCAGCGACACATTGGCGATGGTCGTATCGAGCACCTGCATGAAGGTGCCCAGGGCCAGCGCGAAGGCGACGAGCGCCAGCGCCGGACCTTTCAGCGGGGCGGGGCCATCCCCCGCACCCGCGTGAGAAGGGGCCCCGGCCATCAGCGATTGGCCGCGATGATCTGCGCGATCCGGACCTCGACCGCCGGGTCGTTGGCGTCGGTCGCGGGCGTGCGATAGGCCTGGGTGGCGGCGGTGCCGATCCGGGGCCCGCGCTGATCGGCGGTGTCCACGGTCACCGTCGCCGACAGGCCGACGCGCAAGGGGTTCTGGCGCAGCTCATTCGCGTTCAGGCCGATACGTACCGGCACGCGCTGGACGATCTTGATCCAGTTGCCGCTGGCGTTCTGCGGCGGCAGGAGGGCAAAGGCGTTGCCGCTGCCCGCGCCCAGACCGATGACCTTGCCGTGATAGACGATCTTGCCGCCATACATGTCGGCGACGATCGTCGCGGGCTGGCCGATGCGAAGGTCCTTGAGCTGGGTCTCGCGGAAATTGGCGTCGACCCACAGGCGGTCGAGCGGGACGACCGCCATCAGGGGCGTGCCCGCCGCGACCTGCTGTCCCACCTGCACGGTGCGCTGGGCTACCACGCCGGTGATCGGCGCGATGACGTGCATATGGTTGCGGGCGATCGCGGCGCGGCGATAGGCGGCGATCGCGGCCATCACGGCGGGGTTGGTGCCGACCTCGGTACCCTGCACGGTGGTGCGCGTCTGTGCCGCCTGGGCGCGGGCGAGGTTCAGATTGGCGGTGGCGACCTTCACCGCATCGGCGGCGTGGGACAGTTCCTCGCCCGACACCGCGCCCTCGGCGGCGGCACCGCGACGGCGGGCATAGTCGTCGCGTGCGCGGGCCAGTTCGGCCTGCGCCTGGACGATCGCCGCGCCGCTCTGATTGACCTTGGTGAAGTCGGCGCGGGTCGAGCGCACGGCGCGCGCCAGTTCGGCGGCGGCGGAGGCCAGCCCCACATCGGCGGTCGCGGGATCGAGGTCGAGCAGTGGCGCGCCCGCCTTCACCGTCTGGGTATTGTCGGCATGGATGGCCAGGACCGTGCCCGGATCGCGCGCGGTGATCGCCACCACGTCCCCGGCGACATAGGCGTCGTCGGTTTCCTCCTCCGGCTTGGCGAGCAGGAAGTGGAACACGGCCCAGACGATCGCGGCGACGACCACGACGATCACGAGGATGGTCAGGCCCATCCTGCGCGCCTTGGGCTTGCCACCCGTCGGCGACTGGGTCGTAGGGGCGGCCGAGGGGGCGGGGGTAGGGGCGGCGGCTTCGGTGTCGCTCATTGCGTGATACCTTGCGAGGAAGAGGAGAAACCACCGCCCAGGGCGACGGCCAGCGCGATGCGCGCCTGGACCGCATCGGCGGCGAGATTGGCGTCGGCCTGGTCCGCCTCCAGCTGGCGGATGTCGGGATCGATCAGGCCAAGTTGCGATTGCAGCCCGCTCGATACCCGAATCGCGTTGAGGCGGCGGGTCTCGGACAGGCCGCGCACGACCTCGCGCTGGCGGGCACGCTCGGTCGCCAGGGTCGTGCTGCGCGTCACCGCATCGGCGGCCTCGCGTACCGCGCCGACGATGCGGTCGTTATAGTCGGCGGTCGCCAGGTCGAGCGCGGCGGTCGCCCCGGCCAGTCCGGCCCGGAGCCGCCCGCTGTCGAAGATCGGCAGATGGATGGCGGGGCCAGCCCCCGCCGTTCCCGCATCGGCGGTGAACAGATTACCCAGACCCACCGCCTGGAAGCCCGCCAGCGCCATCAGGTTGATATTGGGCAGGAACGCCTTGCGGGCGACCTCCTGTCCGGCGCTGGCCGCGTCGATCCGGGCAAGCGACGCGGCGATATCGGGCCGCCGCGACAACAGGTCGGCGGGCACCGTCGCGGGCATGGGCAGCGCGGTATCGAAGGTGATCCGCGTCGGTGCGATCGTCGCCGGATAGTCCAGCCCGCGCCCGGCCAGCGCCGCCAGCGCGTTGCGTGAGAGCGCCGCCTGCGCCTCCGCCCGCGCCAGGGCGACCCGCGCCTGGGCGAGCAATGTCTGGCCGCTCGACGCATCGAGCTGGCTGGCGAGCTGGTGGCGGATGCGCGACTGGATCAGCGCGAGCGAGCGGGTGCGGGTGTCGATCGTCTGGCGGGCGATCGCCGCCTGCCGCTCGGCCCGGGCCAGTTCGACATAGGTCTGCGCGACCGAGCCGGCCAGCGCGAGGCGTGCCGCCGTCACGTCCAGCGCCGCCGCGCGGGTGGAGGCGCGCGCCGCTTCGATCGCCGCCGCCTGTCGCCCGAACAGGTCGATCGTCCAGTTCAAATTGGCCTGTGCCTGACCCAGCCACTGGGTCGTGCCCGCAAAGGGCGGCGGGATCGTGTAGCGGCCCGAAATCCGGCTATATTGCTCCTGCGCGTCGAGCGAGACCGAGGGGCCGTTATCGGCGCGGCGGGTGGCGAGAACCGTCTCCGCCTGCCGCAGCCGCGCGAGCGCGACGTCGAGCGAGGGATTGCCCGACAGGGCATCGCCGACGATCCGGTCGAGTTGCGGATCGCCCAGCCCCCGCCACCAATCGGCGGCGACCAGCGGCGCCTGCGCGGTCCCCAGGCCCAGCTTCTCCGGCGGGGTCTGCGTCACGGCGGGATGCGCTCGGGGCACCGAACAGCCCGCGAGCAGCAACCCGGTCAGAAATGCGAACCGCTTCATGCCACCGTCTCCAGCTTGTTGCGCAGGCGGACCAGATATCCGACGAAGCGCGCGACATCCTCGCCCGACCAGTCGGCGAGCCATTCGTCCCAATGGGCCAGCACCTTGACCTTGCACCGATCGGTGATGACCCGCCCCCGATCCGTCAGCGACAGCCGAACCACGCGACGATCCGTCGTGCTGCGCGAGCGTTCGATCAGGCCGCGCTCCTCCAGCGTGTCGAGAATCCGGGTCGTCGCCCCGGTGTCGTGGCACAGATGGCGCGACAGCTCGGCGGCGGTGCCGCCCAGGCCGTGATGCAGCGCCATCATTGCGCTCCACTGGACATGGGTGACCTCCTCATCGGCGAAGATCGGTTCCATGCCGATACGGGCAAGCTGGAACACCCGCTTGGTCAGATAACCGACCGAGCGTTCGGGGTCGAAGGAATCGGGCGTATTCGAAGTCATTTCGCTGCCATGGCAATGATTGCCTAGGCAGTCAATATCGTCCCTTGGTCATGACGAAAATGTCATCGCTTCACAAATGCTTGAGAAAATATGCGATTGATTATCATTATTCTTCTTACTAGGGGCAGGGTGAATATGCCCGGACGGGTATCCTGTTTCCTCGGAGGAATTATGAAGCGCAGGCTGACGGCGGCCTTGTCGGTGGGCGTCGCGTCGCTGGTCTGGGGTGGACCGGCCCTTGCCGCCGAGACGACACCCGCCGCCGATCCGCAGCGCGCCGACGACGTGATCGTCACGGGTGCCCGCGCGGCACTGGCGGGGGATCAGGAAAGCGCGTCGCCGACCGGGCTGGCGCTGTCGCTGCGCGAGACGCCGCAGTCGGTGACGGTGATCGACCGCCAGCGGATCGACGACTTCGCACTGACCAACGTCCAGGACCTGCTGACCCAGACGGTCGGCATCAATGTCGAGCGGACCGAGACCGACCGGACCGAGTTCAACTCGCGCGGGTTCGACGTCACCAATTTCCAGGTCGACGGCATCGGCCTGCCGATGTTCTACAACATCCAGACGGGCGATCTCGATACGATCCTGTTCGATCGGGTCGAGGCGGTGCGCGGCGCGAATGCGATCATGACCGGTGTCGGCAATCCGTCGGCGACGATCAACTTCCTGCGCAAGCGCCCAACGAAGAGCTTCCAGGCCAATGGCTCGGCCTATCTCGGCTCGTTCGGCATGTGGCGTCTGGAGGGCGACGTCTCCGGTCCGTTGACCGGCGACGGGTCGCTCCGGATACGCACGGTCGGGGCGCATGAGGAGCGGGACAGCTATCTGGACTATAATCACGTCAATCGCGACGTGGTGGCCGGGCTGCTGGCCTGGGACGTGACGCCCGCCCTGACCGCGACGCTCGGCTATTCGCGGCAGGACAATCGCTCGCGCGGGGTGCTGTGGGGCGCGTTGCCGCTGACCTATAAAGACGGGACGCGGATCGATTATGCGCGCTCGGCCTCGACCTCGGCGGACTGGACCTATTGGAATGTCCTCGACCAGACCGCGTTCGGCGAACTGGCGTGGAAGCCGTTCGGCGACTGGGCGGTGCGCGGCGTCGTGACCTATCGGCGTTGGGAAGAAAGTGCGCGGCTGCTCTATGCCTTCGGTCTGCCCGACCGGACGACCGGATTGGGTATGCAGGGGCAGACCGGGCGCTACGATTCGAACTACGACCAGTTGCTGTTCGACGGTTACGCCTCGGGCGGTGTCTCGCTGTTCGGGCGCGATCATCAATTGGCGTTCGGCGTGTCGACCGGCCGTTCCGATGGCGAGCAATATGCCGGGAACGGGCAGGCGTTCGTCGACTATGGCGATATCCGCAACCTGCCCAATTTCCGCGCGCCGCAGGTGGGATATGACCCGATGATCCAGCAGGCGGATACGCAGGACCGGCTGACCCGCGCTTACGGTGCGATGCACCTGAACCTGACCGACCGGCTGAAGGGCGTGGTCGGCGCGACGGCGATCTGGCTGCGCAGCTCGGGCGAGTCTTACGGCGTCGACCAGACCCGGCGGAACAGCCGCGTCACGCCCTATCTGGGCGCGCTGTACGACCTGACGGATCATGTCACCGCCTATGCCAGCTATACCGGCATCTTCAATCCGCAGAGCCAAGTCGACATCACCAACACCCGCCTGGACCCCGCGCGCGGATCGAGTATCGAGGCCGGGTTGAAAGGCGAGTGGCTTGGCGGTCGGCTCTATGGCTCGGCGGCGCTGTTCCGGGCGGAGCAGAAGGGGCTGGCCCTCTATGCGGGTGCGTTCGACGGAACCAACGGGCCGGTCGGCGTCAACTATTATATCGGGCAGGACAGCGTCTCGAAGGGGTTCGAGGTCGAGGTGGCGGGTCGGATGACCGATCGCTGGTTGCTGTCGGGCGGCTTCACCCATCTTCAGGTCGAGGATGGCGACGGCGCCCGCGCGCGTCCCTTCATCCCGCGCGACACGTTCAAGCTTGCCGCGACCTATAGCATCGCGCCGTTGAACGACCTGAAGCTGGGCGGCCAGTTCCGCTATCAGAGCCGGATCAGCAACGACAGCGGCGCGGTGACGGCGGCGGGGCAGGCGATCCCGGTGGTGCAGGACGCCTATGCCACGCTGGACCTGCTGGGCAGCATCCGCCTGATCGACCATGTCCGCGCCAGCGTGAACCTGCGCAACGTGACCAATGCCAAGTATCTGGGGACGCTGAAATACGGCCAGGCCTTCTATGCCGCGCCGCGCAGTATCCTGGCGACCCTGCGCTTCGATTATTGAGGCCGGACAATCTGCCCCTCCCCGCTGGGGGAGGGGTTTTGCTCATCGATCGTTCAAAGCGTTTCCTTCGTCGCCTCGATCGCGGCATTGGCGGCGAGGATATAGGCCGAGGTGGTCGCGACCGTATATTCATTCTCGAACCACAAGAACGGCCAGTCGGTCTTCAACTCGGGAAAGTCCGGCTTCACGATCAGCACGCCCGGAACCAGGCCGCCCGGAATGAAGCCGTAATCGGCGCGGTTATGGCCATAGCCGATCAGCTTCGACGCGGCGCCGACCGTCGAGACCAGCGACAGATTGTTGGCCGGGTGCCGCCCCAGCACATAGTCGATCGCGTTCAGCGTATAGTCGGTGCCGACGATCTCTGGAAAGGCCTTGTGCATCAGGAAGGCGGTCGAGCCGAACTCCACGACCTGATGCGATCCGGCCCAGCTACCCTCGGCGATCGGCACGCCGAAGGGGTTCTTGGCGGCCTCCGCATCCATCTTCGCCTTGGCCTGGCGGACCAGCGGCACGAGTGCGGCGCGATATCTGGCGTCCATGAAGGGAATGGCGCGGACGGCGGGGGCCCCGACCCAGGCGAAGTTCTTCGCGATCACCGGCATCAGCTTGCGCAGGCGATCGGCATAGACGCGGTCGCCCTTGCCGGTGATCAGCATTTCGACCGTCGCGCCGACATTGGCGCCGTCCGCCGACCAGGGCGTGCCGGAGTCGTCGCGTCCGTCGCCCGACTTGATCGGCCCCTTTTGGAACCGGCCCCACAGCACCTTCGCCGCGTCCCAGGCCTCCGCCGCCATGGTCGGGTCGCTGTCCGCCAGGGCGCGCGAGGCCGCCGCCAGCGCGCCCGCGACCGCCAGGTTGTTGGCCGGCAGGTCGGTGGTGAAGGCCCAGCGATCGTCCTGCGCCCCGGACGACCCGCCGCTCCGCTCCGACACGCCCAGCGAGGCGTCATAGGTCAGATTATCGGTCTGCGACCCGGCATCACCCAGATGGGCATATTGGCGCTGGACCGGATCGACGATGCCGACGATCGCGTGGCCGAACACCTTGTATTGAGCAAGCAGTTGCAGGACGCCGTGGCGGATCTGCTGGACCGCATCCTGCTTGCCGTCGGGCTTGCGGATTTCGACCGCGCGCGCGGCCTCGTCCACCGTCGTCTCGTCCCAGTCCAGGCCGTAGAGTTCGCGACCCCAGACCAGGTCGCGGACCACGGCGGCGTTCTGCGGCGTCTGGATGTCGTAATCGCCCGCATCCTGGAATCCGCCGACGTTCAGGCCGGGAATATGCTCGCCGGGCTTGAAGGGGGAGTCGAGGTTCGGCCCCATCCGGTATCCGTCGAAATGGACATGGTTGGGCGGGGCCTGGCGCGCATCGTCGAGATGGCTGGGCGCGGACCAGACGCGATACTGCTCGCGAATGCCGACATGATCCATCTGCTCGGCGATGAAGGTGTCGAGCGAGGTCTGCCAGATCCGGTCATAGGCATCGGCGGCGATGCGGAAGGGGTTCGTCACCTTGCCGCCATAGGCGATGGCGTAGATACCGGGATCGCGCACCTGCGAGAAGTCGAAGGCGGCATAGTTATAGCGCAGCCACCGGCCGCGCGGGGTGACTGCCGCGCGGAAGACGGACTGGCGGGTACCGTCGGCGGCGAGCTTGACCAACTCCGCCTCGCCCGGGGGCGTGCCGTGAGGATCGGTCTCGATCAGCGCGATCTTCGACCGGCCCGGCGTATAGCCCGCCTGGTTGAACGAGACGACCGGCGCGCGGACCCAGTCCTTCACGACATTGGGGCGGACATGCCAGACGACCGCATTCTCCTTCGCGCCCGGCGCGATCAGCGAGCGGACGACGAACCAGCCATTCTGTGCCCGGCTGCGCGCGTCGTAGAGTTCCAGCCCGCCCGCGTCCGAGGTGATGGTAACGCGGGTCAGCGGGTCTTCGGGCGACAGGGTGATCGACTTGCCGCCCGAGGCCAGCGGCATGGGATCGCCCGATCCGTTCTTCGCCATCGGCCCGGTCGCATGGCGCGGGAACAGGCCGGGGGCGGTGTCCATCAGATAGGTCTTGCCGAAATAGCTGGTCGGCAGGAAATCCAGGTTGAACCCCGCCTTGCCCGCCAGCGCGGCGGGCAGCGGCTGGTCCAGGTCGACCGCGATGCGAAAGCCATCGCCCTCCGCGGTCACCTTGACGCGGTAGGCCAGACCCTGGTCCTTATAGGTGGAGCGGACGATCACCTGATTGGCTTGGCTCCCGCGCGTCCGGCTGACAAAGGCGGGGACGGGGTCCCATTGTTCGGGCGTGGGGTTCAGGCGGACCGCGCCATCGGTCGCGATCCGCTCACCATGCAGGACGATCTGGATGCCCGCATTCTTCTCGTCGAAGAAGATCGGGCTGAACTGGTTCTGGTCGACCATCACGGTCAACCCTTGCGTTTCCAGCGTTTCGGCGGGCGTGACGGTCAGCGATTGGGCATGGGCGGCGCTGGCCCCCGCCATCAGACTGGCCGACGCCAACAAGGCGAATCCAAAGCGTTTCAGCATAACCCCTCCTATAGTAGCGCTATCATTTTCTTATGGAGGAAAGGCCGTCACATCGAGTCGATGCTGGGTCTGTCCTGCCACGCCAACGGGACGGTTTCCGCCTCCGCTTGCTGGCAGTCTGTGCCAGTGGCGCGGATTAGACAACGATAAAATGATGTGTTTGCTTTGGGTTAGGATGCAGTGGTGACCGGCGCGTTCTTCCCGATCCCGATCACAATGTAACGCTCACATGGTCGATGGGATGGGCACGGGGCCGATGCACGAAAAAGGGCGCGGACCGCCTTGGCCGTCCGCGCCCTTTGGATCGGAAACGCAGCGCGTCAGTTGGCCGATTTATACCGGGGCTGGACCCGGCCTGCTTCGTCGGCGGCCTGGCGGATCAACTGGATGTTGCGCTTGATCGACGCCGCCAGGGTGGTGCGGATCGCCTCGTCAGCATCCGAGCCCGCCGGAACCTCGCGCAGCAGTTGCAGCCATTCGCCCATGGCTTCGTCATGCTGGCCTTTGAAATCCTTCTCCATCGCGAAATAGAAGCGCGCCCGCGCGTCACGCGGATCGAGCGCCAGCGCCTTGCGGAACGCCTCGGCGGCTTCGGTCGGCAGGCCGACACCATTGGACTTGGTGGTCTGCATCAGCGTTTCGCCCAGCGCCGACCAGGCGGTCGACTGATTGGGATTGATCGCCAGCGATGCGCGATAGGCGGTGGCGGCCTCGTCGAAGCGGCGCTTGGCGAGCAGCGCGTCGCCCAGTCCCTTTTGCGCGGCGGCATCGGTCGGCGCCTTCTTCGCGGCGGCCTGCGCCACGGTGGGATTGGCGGCGGGGGTGGGGCGCTCGACGAAGACCGGCGTGGCGGCGGGCTTTTCGGCAGGGCGCCGCAGCAGCGCCGAGGCGATGAAGGCCAGGATGACCAAGACGAGCAGAATGCCCGCTATGACGAGGAGCTTGCGGCGTTTCATGTATCGTTCCTGCCAGATTCCAGTTCGCGATCCCTATCGCGCGATTCGCATTGACATAGCGTAAAGGCCCCCGCCGTGCGCCGAATGCCTGTCTTGTCTTGGAGTAAAATCAAGTAAGGTAAGGAATATACGGGATATTGTCGGAATTTTTACCGGGTGCGATTATGATCGCAGCAACGATATAGGTTGGTAGCGGAGCAACATATGACACGCTCCATTTTGAATGCCGAAGGGTTGACGATGCCGAAAGTGAAGATGTTCCTGTTGACGGCCGTTGCAGCGTTCGCTTGTGCGACGTCGACTCAGGCCGCGCCGGGAACGGTCACTTCCGTAGCCAATGATGACTATAGCAAGCAGGCGACGCCGCCCGCGGGATCGACGGTGGTCGATTTTAATAACGGGCTGCCCAATGGCTTTTCGTTGCAGGGCGGCCAGATCGCAACGGATTCGACCTGGGGCGTTACGAACTGGGCCTATCTGTCGCCCGCCGGGGACAATACCAAGTTCTTGGTGACGATGCCGAACGCCACGACGACGCTGAATGCCGACAAGAATTTTGGCTATGGCGGCATCGCGCTGAACTGGGGTTCGATCGATAACGAGAACCGTTTGGATATCCTGGATACCATGGGCCAGGTGATCCGCACGCTGAGCGGGACGGACGTCTCCGGCGGCCCATTTTCGAGCGTTAACCGGTACGTCACCTACACGCTCGATCCCTCCACGGGCCAGCGGATCGGCGGCCTTCGTTTCTCGTCGCCCAATTCGCAAGGTTTCGCCTTCGAGGTGGACGATATCTCGTTCTTCGGGGCGACGCCCAGCTCGGTGCCGGAACCGGCCTCGATCGCCTTGTTCGGCGCGGGTCTGGCGGGGCTTTTCGGGGTGGCCCGCCGGCGTCGGCGGCAGGCGGCCTGAGTTTTCGAGTACCCCGTGTCGATATGATCCGTATCGGAACGGTGGCAACTGTGATTGGGCGGCGAAACGACAGTCTCTCACCCTCCACCGGCATGAACCCGATCGGTTTTTGACGGCATAACAGGGAGATTGATGAGGGCGGGGTTCGCGAGGATGATCGCGGTGGCGGGAGTCGCGGTCGGTGCGCTGGTCACCGGCTCGGCCAATGGCTGGGGCCAGCCGCTGGGCGATACGACCCAGTATCTGATGGTCAATAGCGGCAAGGAAGCCGCGGTGAAGACCGGCGGCCAGGGTTTCGATGGCGTCAGCCTCTATTGCGGTTCGGCCGATACGTGCAACACGCTGTCGGTGCCCGACATGGCGGGCCATGTCCTGAAGACCATCACCGGCCTCGACTTCGCCTCGCCGGGCGCGAATGCGCCGGGCAGCTATTACAACGATCCCAAGTACAACCAGTATGTCACCTACACGCTGGACAGCCTGACGGGTCAGAAGATCGGCGGCCTGAAGTTCGCATCGGGCAATACCGCGTTCGAGCTGGACATGTATCGTTCTTCGACACCGCCCCGACCTCGGTTCCCGAACCCGCTACGCTGACCCTGTTCGGCGCCGGTATCGGCGGCCTGGTCGCGGCCTTGCGTCGTCGTCGCAAGAAGGCGGCCTGATCGAACTGGCCCTCGCCGGTCATTTCGGACCGGCGGATGGGGAAGGGCGGCTTCGGTCGCCCTTTTTCATGGGCGGTGTTCCCGGGGTGTGAGGGCTTTCGGCCTGTGCCACGTCAGGCAGAGGGGGGAGGTCTTTGCCGACGATCGTTTCGGCGCGACACGCAAGCGACGGACTCCGTCAACTGGGCCTAGATTCACGAGGGCGCCTCAATCCCTCTCCCCTCAGAGAGGGGCGAGGGGACCATGGTCGAAAAAGACGTGCCTTTCCTAGAACAGCCAAACGGGAAGCGCGAAGACGCCGAACCCCCTCGACCCCTTACGCCGAGACGGTCTTCATCGTCTCCATCTCGTCCATCAGCCGCGCCTTGCGGCCATAGACATATTCGAACAACGGGCTGGCCATCATCGTCGTGACGATCGCCATCAGCACCAGCATCGAGAAGAGCGTCGGGCCGATAATGCCCTTTTGCAGCCCGATATTGATGATGATGAGCTCCATCAGGCCGCGCGAGTTCATCAGCGCGCCGATGCCCATCGCTGTCCTGTTGTCCTCGCCGCACGCGCGCGCCGCCAGATAGCAGGCGCCGAACTTCGCCGCGATCGACGCGGCCAGGATGCCAAGTGCGATCACCAGCAGCGAGGCGGAGTTGACCATGTCCATCCGCGTGTTCAGCCCCGAATAGGTGAAGAACATCGGCAGCAGCAGGACGACCGCCAGCGGCTCGACCTTCTTCTTCAACTCGGCGACGAACAGGCCGCGCGGCATGAACACGCCCAGGATGAAGCCACCGAAAATGCCGTGCACGCCGATCGCGTCCATGATGAAGGCGGAGGTGCAGAAGGCCATCAGCGTGATCGCGAGCACGTTCATGCTCATCTCGCCCCGCGCCTCGACCGCGCGGCCCAGCGGCGCCAGGATGCGGCGACCGAACAGGACGAGGGAGCCGACATAGAGGAACGCGCCGCCGATCGCCAGGATCGCGATCCCGCTGCCCCCGCCGAAGGTCGCCAGCACCACCGCCAGCACGCACCAGGAGGCGGCATCGTCGAACGCGCCCGCCGCCAGCGACAGGGTGCCGAGCGGGCTATTGGCCAGCCCCCGCTCGTTGATGATGCGCGCGAGCATCGGAAAGGCGGTCAGCGCGATGCACGCCCCCAGGAACAATGTCGCATTGGCCTGGCTGATCCCCGGCGCGAACAGTCCCGGCACGGTCAGCAGCATGGGGGTGATCGCCACCGCGATCAGAAAGGGCGCGATGACCCCTGACGCGGACACGGCCAAGGCGGAGCGCGCCTTCGATGCGAAATGGTCGAGCCGCAGGGTCAGGCCGACCAGGAACATGTAAAGCGCGACCCCCAGTTGGGCGCCCGCATAAAGCACGTTTCGCGTCTCCTTGGGGAAGATCGCGCCCTGAAGGTCGGGGAAGAACATCCCGAGCAGCGACGGGCCCAGGATCACGCCCGCGATCATCTCGCCCACCACCGGCGGCTGCGCCAGGAAACGCTGGCCGAACCAGCCGACGATACGGCAGGCGAACAGGATCACCGCCAATTGCAGGAAGAAATGGATGCTATAGTCGCCCGGCGCATAGCTGGCCGCGGCTCCAGCGGTGGCGGGCCCATGCGGCGACAGGATGCCGCTTGCGCTATGCCAGAAACTGTCGATGGCGTCGTTCATGTCGTGCTGATCCCCCCCGCCACGCTCTTATGGGCGAGCGTGACCATCGGATAGCGAGGCAATCGCGCCGATCTTGCAACCGGATTTCGGCGGCGCTTCAGCGCGATTTCCCGGCACTCGTGGCAAATCGTGTTGTGCATGCTACAGGGTAGGTACGTACCTACATAATCTACAGCCTTTTCACCCGGCCGGAGATGCCATGAAGACGCTCACCAGTCGCGAATTCAATCAGGATGTCAGCCGCGCCAAGCGGCTCGCTCGAATCGAGCCGGTGTTCATCACCGACCGGGGCAAGCCGACCCATGTGCTGCTCGGGATCGGCGCGTTCCGGCAGCTTGCCGGGCAGAGCGAGTCGATCGTCGATCTGCTCGCGGACGGGGAGACGTCGTTCGCCGAAGGGGCTGCGTCGCCGCGCGACTGGGGCCGGGCACGCTGATGTATCTGCTCGATGCCATGGTGGTCGCCGAGTTGCGCGGCGCGCGCGGCGGCACGGCGGATGCCGGGCTGGTCGAGTGGGCGGGCGGGGTACCCCGTCACGAACTGTTCCTGTCGGCGATTTCCCTGCTCGACCTACAGGACGAAGTGCCGCCCTCGCGCAAAGGGGCGGCGGCGGCTGGGGGAGACTGGATCGCCGACCGCGTCCTCCCGGCGTTCGAGGGGCGGATCCTGCCGGTCGATGCCGATGTGGTGCGGCGGTCCGCCGGGCTCGGCTATGCGACGACGCGCGACGCGTTGCTGGTGGCGACGGCGCTCGTCCACGGCCTGACCCTCGTCACGCGGCATGTCTCGGCCTATAAGGCGGGACGGCCCAAGCTATTCTGTCCGTGGGGCTTCGTCGCCGACGACACGGGCGAGGACTGGCGGCAGGCGACGCGGGGCGGGGCGCCCTGGTTCCGCAACCTGTTCGTGAGGATGTGATCGTGATGAACGGGCAAGCGGGCGGAGAGGGTGGCCGGTCGATCCTGATCGTGGGCGGCGGGACGGCGGGCTGGCTGACCGCCGCTTATCTTGCCCGTTATCTGGGCGGACGGCCCGGCGTGACCATCACTTTGCTCGAAGCGCCGGAGATCGGCACGATCGGCGTCGGCGAGGGGGCGTTCCCGACGATGCGCCAAACCTTGCGCTTCCTGGGGATCGACGAAGCGCATTTCATCCGCGCGGCGGGTGCGACCTTCAAGCAGGGCATCCGGTTCGACGACTGGCGCCACGCCCCGTCACCCGGAGGGCGGCATCGCTATTGGCATCCGTTCGAGCCGCCTTTCCAGGCGGAGGGCATCGACCTGGTCGCGCATTGGCTGGCGCAAGACCCCGCCACGCGCCCGCCCTTTGCCGAGGCGGTGACGATCCAGCACCGCGTCGCCGCCGCCGGGCGCGGGCCCAAGCAGGTGGGTGAGGGGGCGTTCGACGGGCCGCTCAGCTATGCCTATCATTTCGACGCGCACCGGCTGGTCGAATTGCTGGCAGAGCATGGCGTCGCCCTGGGTGTCCGTCATCTGCATGGGCGGTTGATCGGGGCGGTGCGCGACGAGGGCGGTGCGATCGATCATGTGCTGACCGACCGGCACGGCGCGTTGACGGCGGACCTCTATGTCGATTGCACCGGTCAGCGGGCCGAGTTGATCGGTGGTGTGCTGGGCGAGGAACTGGTGTCGGTTCGGGATCAGCTGTTCACCAACCGCGCGCTCGCCTGCCGTCTGCCCTATGATGAGGGGGCGGCGGACGGCCTGCCGACCATGACCGTCGCCACCGCGCATCCAGCGGGATGGACCTGGGATATCGGGCTGGCGCAGGGGCGGGGGATCGGCACGGTCTATTCCGACGCGCATATGGACGACGATCGCGCGCTGCGGACGCTGGCCGCCCATCTGGGGAGCGAGCCGGAGGCGGTCGAGCCCCGTCTGCTGACCTTCGAACCCGGTTATCGGCGGCGGCCCTGGATCGGCAATTGCGTCGCGATCGGGCTGGCGGGCGGGTTTCTGGAGCCGCTGGAGTCGACCGGCATCGTCCTGATCGAAGCGGCGGTGGCGATGCTGGCCGAGCTCTTCCCGCATCACGGTCCCGTCGCCGCGCCCGCCGCGCGGTTCAACGCGCTGATGACGGCACGCTATCAGACGATCACCGATTTCCTGAAGCTCCATTACTGTCTCAGCCGCCGGGACGAGCCCTTCTGGCGGGACAATGGCGATGCGGCGTCGATCTCCGATCGGCTGCGCGATCTGCTGGAACAGTGGCGCTACCGGCCACCGGGGCGGTTCGACTTCACGCTGGATGTCGAGAGCTTCGCCTATTTCAACTATCAGTACATCCTCTACGGCATGGGGTTCGCCGATGAGGGCGGCCCGTCGTCGCCGGTGTCGGGCGAGGCGGAGCGGCTGTTCCGCAAGCTCCAGCTCTTCGGGGAACGGGCGGTCGCGGATTTGCCGAGCCATGGGGATCTGGTGGCGGCGATGCGGGCGTAGGACATCCTCACCCTTCCCATCCACCTGTGGTGAGCGGGAAAGGTGAGGGCGGTTCAACCGGCGTCACGCCACCGCAGGCAAACGCTCCAGATGCTTTTCCAGCGTCAGCGGATAGTCGCGGATGCGCACGCCCGTCGCGTTATAGACCGCATTGGCCACCGCCGCGCCGACCCCGCACAGGCCGAGTTCGCCGACACCCTTGGCCTTCATCGGATTGGCCTTGTCATCGGCTTCCTCCAGGAAGATCACCTCCTGATGCGGAATGTCGGCATGGACCGGCACTTCATAGCCCGCCAGGTCGTGGTTGACGAAGAAGCCGAACCGTTTGTCGACTGCCAGTTCCTCCATCAGCGCCGAGCCGACGCCCATGGTCATCGCGCCGATCACCTGGCTGCGCGCCGCCTTGGGGTTCAGGATGCGCCCCGCCGCGCAAACCGCCAGCATCCGGCGAAGGCGGGTCACGCCGGTATAGGCGTCCACCCCGACCTCGACGAAATGCGCGCCGAAGGTGGATAGCTGCCAGCTTTTGTCGAGGTCGCCGAACTCGATTCCATCCTCCGCCGACAGGGGGCCGGACGCCGCCGCGTCCCTGAGCGACACGGAGCGATTACCCCCCGTGACCTTGCCATCCGCGAAGGTCAGGTCGGCGGAGTTGAAGCCCAGCCGCTGCGCCACCGCCTCACGCAACTTGACGCAGGCTGCATAGACGCCCGCCGTCGCATTGGCCGCGCCCCACTGGCCACCCGAACCCGCCGAGACGGGAAAGTCGCTGTCGCCCAGCCGGACCTCGACCGCGCTCATCGGCAGGCCCATCATCTCGGCGGCGGTCTGGGCGACGATGGTATAGCTGCCGGTGCCGATATCGGTCATGTCGGTTTCGACCACGACCCGACCGTCCTTGCTCAGCGTGACGCGGGCGGCGGACTTCATGTTCATATGGTTGCGAAAGGCGGAGGCGACGCCCATGCCGACCAGCCAGCGTCCGTCGCGCACTTGCGCGGGCCTGGCATTGCGCCGCGACCAGCCGAAGCGCTGCGCGCCTTCCTCCAGACAACGGACGAGCTGACGCTGTGAAAAGCGACGATCGGGCTTCTCGGGATCGACCTGCGTGTCGTTCTTCACGCGGAAGGCGACCGGGTCGAGCCCCAGCTTCTCAGCCATTTCGTCCATCGCGATTTCCAGCGCCATCATGCCCGGGGCCTCGCCGGGCGCGCGCATCGCATTGCCCTCGGGCAGGTTCATCACCGCCAGCCGCATAGAGGTCAGCCGATTAGGCCCGGCATAGAGCAGCTTGGTCTGGTTGACCGCCGTTTCCGGCCCGCCGCCGGGCTGATCGCCCGAGCCGCTTTCGTGCGCGATGGCCTGGATCGTGCCGTCCTTCGCGGCGCCGATGCGGATACGCTGCGTCGTCGCGGGCCGGTGGGTGGAGTTGTTCGCCATCAAGGGGCGCTGCATCGCGACCTTCACCGGCCGTCCGACCGCCCGCGCGCCGAGCGCCGCCATGACCGCATCGGCCCGCAGGAACAGCTTACCCCCGAACCCGCCGCCGATATAGGGCGAGATCAGCCGCACCTTCTCCTTGGGCAGCCCCAGCGTCTTGGCCAGGTCACCGCGACCCCAGGCGATCATCTGGTTCGACGTCCAGACGGTGACCGCGTCGCCGTCCCATGACGCGATCGAGGCGAAGGGCTCCATCATCGCATGGCTGTGATCGGGGGTGGTATAGGTCGCATCGAGCGTCACCGGCGCGGCGGCGAAGGCGGTCTCGAATTTGCCGGTGCGGTCGGCGGCGGGGGCCTTGCTGCCCTCGTCGCTGTCGCCGCCGGTCAGGGGGGCGGTCTTCAGCGCTTCGGCCAGGTCGTACTGGCCTTTGGCACGCTCATAATCGATGCGGACCAGCCCGGCGGCGGCGCGCGCCTGCTCGAAGGTCTCGGCGACGACGATGGCGACCGCCTGGTGATAATGGTCGATCTCCGGTCCGCCAAGCAGCTTGACCGTGTTGAAATTGCCCTTGCCCAGCTTGCCCGCTTCATTGGCGGTGACGATGCCCAGCACGCCCGGCGCGCCGCGCGCATCGTCGAGGTTCATCGAACGGATACGCCCCTTGGCGATCGCCGCGCCGATGATCCAGCCATAGGCGGCGTTGGGCGCTTCGGCATGATGTTCATAGGCATAGGGCGCGGTGCCGCTGGTCTTGCGCGGGCCGTCGATCCGGTCCTGCGCGCGCCCGACCACGGTCATGCGGTCGATGGGGTTGGTGCCTGCCGGCTCTGTGAACTTCATGCGGTCCTCGCCTGGCTGATGACGGCCGCCAGCGTCCGTTCGACGAGCGGCACCTTATAGGCATTGTCCTGGGTCGGACGGGCATCGGCGAGCAGCGTCGCCGTCACCGCCCTGGCCCCCTGCGGCATCGCGGCCTCGGCGGCCTCGACCCGCCAGGGCTTGTGCGCGACGCCGCCCAGCGCGACGCGACCGGTCCCGTCCTTCTGGATGACGGCCGCGACCGAGACGAGCGCGAAGGCATAGGAAGCGCGGTCGCGCACCTTCTCATAGATATGCGTGCCGCGGATGGGGCGGGGCAGGGTGACGGCGGTGATCAGTTCGCCCGGTTGCAGCGCGGTCTCGATATGCGGGGTATTCCCCGGCAAGCGGTGGAAGTCGGCGATCGGGATCGCGCGCGTCCGACCTTCCGGGTTCACCGTCTCGACGGTCGCGTCCAGCACCCGCATCGCGACGTTCATGTCGCTGGGGTTGGTGGCGATGCAGTCGTTGCTCGACCCGACGACCGCCAACTGGCGCGAATAGCCGCCGATCGCGCTGCACCCGGTACCGGGCCTGCGCTTGTTGCACGCCATGTTGGTGTCGTAGAAATAGGGGCAGCGGGTGCGCTGGAGCAGATTGCCCGCCGTCGTCGCCTTGTTGCGCAACTGGCCGCTCGCGCCCGCGACGATGGCCCGCGACAGGACGCCGTAATCGCGCCGCACCCGCTCATCGGCGGCGAGCGCGGTATTGGTGGCGAAGGCCCCGATGCGCAGCCCGCCTTCCTTGGTCTTCTCGATCCGGTCGAGCCCCAGATCCTGAACGTCGATCAGATGGGTCGGCGTCTCCACCTCGATCTTCATCAGGTCGAGCAGGTTGGTCCCTCCCGCGAGGAACTTGGCGCCGGGCCGGGCGGCGGCGCGGGCGGCGGCGACGGGGTCCTTGGCCCGCTCATAGGTGAACGCCTTCATGCCTTGCCTCCCGCGACTTCGGCCATGGCCTCTGCGATGTTGGAATAGGCGCCGCAGCGGCAGATATTGCCGCTCATCCGCTCGCGCATTTCCATGTTGGTGGCCTGGGGCCGGGCGGTCAGGTCGACCTGGACATGGCTCGGCACGCCGCGCTTGATCTCGTCCAGCACCGCCACCGCCGAGCAGATCTGCCCCGGCGTGCAATAGCCGCATTGATAGCCATCGTGCCGCACGAAGGCGGCCTGCATCGGGTGGAGCTTTTCGGGCGTGCCCAGCCCCTCGATGGTGGTGATGCTGTCGCCCTCATGCTGGAGCGCGAGGGAAAGGCAGCTGTTGATCCGCTGCCCGTTGACGATGACCGTGCACGCGCCGCACTGGCCATGGTCGCAACCCTTCTTGGTGCCGGTCAGGTGCAGATGTTCGCGCAACGTGTCGAGCAGCGTGGTGCGCGGATCGAGCGACAGGATGCGCGGCTTGCCGTTTACCTTCATGGTGACGTTCATGGCGGCGGGATCGGGCGGCATGGTCGTCTTCTTCTCCTGAGCCTCGACAGGCGCGGAGGCGGCCATCGCGGTCGCTGCGCTCCCCACGATCACGCCGCGCCGCGACATGGAAACCCGTCCGTTATCCGCCAATGTCCCGGCTCCTCTCAACCCCGTTTCGGATGATCCATCACATTGCGCTGCGATCTTCTACCCCGATATCGGGGACGGGCGGCGGCGAAACGGGTGGAAATCCTGATCGACAACGCGCGTAAGCCATTTTGGTGTCGCGAAAAAATATCATGGGATAAGGGTCGCGCGGAACGGTGCGCTAACCCCCTTAACCTCCGACAAAAATGGCGCGACGCGAACGGCGCGACGTGGTACCCGTGGCTATCGCCGGTTTGACATTTCGCAAGCGCTGGCGGCTGAGAGACCTTGTGCTCCCGCTTGTCGCGTCGGAGCCTCGTGATGACCAGCCTGCCCCGCCCCACCGATCGCGACGACCGCGCCCTCCGGCAAGGCCGAAGCGCATGATCGCCCGCCTCGTCACCCGCTGGCTGCGACGCTGGTACTGGCGCCGGGCGGGACGTCATTGAGCCGCCTTGCCATCCCGTCCGAGGCGGAACGGGACCGCGCGCACAGCGCCCTGATGAACGGCATCCGCGTGGTGGAGGAGCGCATCGCCCCGCTCTGGACCACGCGTTTCTCGGACATGACCGAGGGGCGGCGGATCGTGCGTGCGCGCGTCACCGCCAATGGCTTTCGCGAACTCGACGTGCTGCTCGCCCACTGGGTCGGCCTGGTCGCGATGCGCCCGGTGCGGATGGCCGAGATCGGCGACTGGCGCGAGGCGGATCGCGACGATCCCACGATCTTCACCGCCAAGGACATATTGCGCCTTGCCGCCGAATATCGCCGCATCGCGCCGCCATTGCACGCGGCGGGTGCTTGCGAACTGGCCGCCTGATCCCCATCTGGTGAGCGCTTTAGTCGCATATCGACGGTTTTCGGCGCTTTGCGGCCTTTTTCCTTCTTTCCCTGCTGTCGAGGCCCCTTGGGCCCGCCGGTTTCCGGCAGACCCGTTACCGAAGGAAATATCATGAGCCAGAACGGAACCGTCAAATTCTTCAACGCCGACAAGGGTTATGGCTTCATCACCCCGGACAATGGCGGCACCGACGCCTTCGTCCATGTCTCCGCGGTGGAGCGGGCCGGGATGATCACGCTGCAGCAGAACCAGCGCATCGGCTATGAACTCGAAGAGGATCGTCGCGGCAAGATGGCGGCGGTCAATCTCCAGCCGGTCGATTGATTGATGACGAGGGGGCGGGGTCGATCGATCCCGCTCCCTCGATCGTTTTGCCTGCCCCTATTTCTCCATCGGAAAGGCCCCGTCATGCGTGACTCCGAAATGTATCTGCAACGTGCCGCCGATTGCCGTCACCAGGCCGATGAGTCGGACCTGGCCAATGTCCGCGACCGTTGCCTGCGCGCCGAAGCGGCCTGGTCGGCGATGGCGCAACGATCGCTGCGGACCGAGGCGGCACGCGATGCGCGGGCAGTCGTCGGAGCAGCCTCGCACGCCGTCTGATCCGCGTCGGAATATGCCCTTCGGGAAGGGCTGAGACTATTCGACACCTCTCCGCCGGTTGATACGGCGCGCATCCCCGTGCACAGAAGCGGCAAGGAGCGGCCATAGCGCCGATTGGGGGAGGGGGATTGCGATGCGCCGTGCAATGGGATGGGCCGTCATGGCGCTGGGGCTGGCGACACCGGTCGCCGCGCAGAGCGATGCGGTGCCACGCATCGTGACCAGGGCGGGGCGTCATGCCCTGATGGTCGATGGACGACCGTTCCTGATGCTGGCGGCACAGGTCAACAATTCCAGCAACTATGCCGCCGCCTTGCCGCAGGTCTGGCCGATGCTCGACCGCATCCACGCCAACACCATCGAAATCCCGGTCGCGTGGCAACAGATCGAGCCCGTCGAGGGGCGGTTCGATTTCTCCTTCGTCCAGACGCTGCTCGAACAGGCGCGGGTACATGACAAGCGGGTCGTGCTGCTCTGGTTCGGGACGTGGAAGAACACCTCGCCCGGCTATACGCCCGATTGGGTCAAACTGGACAATCGCCGCTTCCCCCGGATGAAGACGCGGGGCGGACAGGACCATTATGCGCTGACCCCGATGGCGCGCACCACGCTGGAGGCGGACAAGCGCGCCTTCGTGCGGCTGATGACCTATTTGAAGGAGCATGATCCGCAGAACACGGTCATCATGGTCCAGCCCGAGAATGAGGTCGGCAGTTATCGCAACCCGCGCGATTTCTCGGTCGCGGCGCAGGCCTTGTTCGACAAACCGGTGCCGGGCGAACTGGTCCGAAAGCTCGGCAGGAACCCAGGCCATTGGCAGGCGGTGTTCGGAGCGCAGGCGGACCGTGCCTTCAATACCTGGTACACGGCGCGCTACATCGATGAGATCGCGGCGGCGGGCAAGGCGGTGAAGCCGCTGCCCATGTACGTCAACGCCGCGCTGGCGGGGCCCTCCAACGTGCCCGATCCCGATGGCGTGGCGAGCGGCGGGCCGCAACAGGATGTGCTCGACATATGGAAGGTCGCCGCGCCCTCGCTCGATGCCGAGGCACCCGACATCTATGACCGGGCGAGCGGGAATGTCGGGCTGTATCTCGACGCCTATGCGCGGGCGGACAATCCGCTGCTGGTGCCCGAGATCGGCAATGCGCGCGAGTTCGCCCGCTATTTCTATGAGGCGCTGGGGCGCGGGGCGATCGGCTTCGCGCCGTTCGGCATGGATGATACCGGCTTCTTCAACTATCCGCTGGGCGCGCGGGCGCTGGATGCGGGGACGCTCGATGCCTTTGCCGGGCCTTACGGCGCGGTGGCCGGGGTAATGCGCGACTGGGCGCAGGCGGCGTTCGAGCATCCGACATGGGGCGCGGCAAGGCCCGACGATGGCGGCGACCGCGAGACGGTGATGGGCGACTGGCGCGTCCGGGCCGAGTTCGGCCAGTGGCAGTTCGGCGAGAAAAGCTGGACTTGGCTGAAGTCCGAACCCGCGCCGTGGAAGGCGGAGCCGGTCGGCGGCGTCGCGGTCATCCATCTGTCGCGCGACGAATTCCTGCTGACCGGCGACCATGTCCGCATCCGCCTGGAGCCCGCCCAGCCCGATCCCAAGGCGATGGTCGTCCGGGTCGAGGAAGGCCATTATGCCGATGGCCGTTGGGTCATGGACCGGGTGTGGAATGGCGATCAGACCGATTATGGCATCAACATCGTCGACCGCCCCGTGGTGATGAAGGTGACGATGGGTCGCTATCGCTAAAGCGGACGGGATTGCTCACATGAATGTCGATCGGCCCTAAGTCACGCCCGGTAAGGTCAGCCGCATGGTGGTGCCGGTCCCGCCCTCGACCAGTTCCAGCGTCCCGCCCGCCCCGACCAGCAGCGCCCGCGCGATGGGCAGGCCCAGGCCGGTGCCGCCGCTCGCCCGGCGGGAGGTGAAGAAGGGCTCGAAGATCCGTTCACGGTCCCCCGGCGGGATGCCGCCGCCATTGTCGGCGATGGTGATCACGACCGGCTCGCCCCGCTCGACATGGATGGTCAGCCTATCCGCCCCCGCCTGGGCCGCATTCTCGATCAGCATCGTCAGCACCGCCTCCAGCGTCTGCGCGGCGAGGGCGATGGGGATGGCGGCGGACGGCGCGGTAACCGTGATGGTAAGGTCCTCCCGCCGATGCGCATCGGCCAGCTTTCGCACCGTCGCCACCGCATCGCTGGCGTCATTCGCGCCCGCCCCGCCCATATCCGCCCGCGCCAGATCGAGCAGGCGCGAGACGAGCAGGGTCAGCCGCTGCGCATCCGCATCCGCATTGGCGAGGAAACGCGCGCGCTCGGTCGCGGACATGGTGCCGCCGTGATCCTGGAGCAGTTCGATCGCGCCGCGAATGCCGGTCAGCGGCGTCTTGAACTCATGGCTGACCGCATGGGCGAAATTGCGCAGATAATGCGACCGCGCCTCGATCGCCTGCGCCATGGCGGCGAAGTCGCGATAGAGGTCCTGGATCTCGATCGCGGCGGTGGCGGGTATCGCAGGCACCGTGCCGCGCCCTGCCGCCACATCGCGGCTGGCGTCCTGCAATTCCTCGATCGGGCGGGCGATGGCGCGGGACAGCACCCCCGACAAGAGGATCAGCGTGCCGAGGATCGCCAGCACGCCGATGACGATCTTCCCCCAATCCTGATAGAGCCCGATGAACAGCGACCGTGCCGAGCGCGAGAGCAGCAGCACGCCGACGACCCGGCCGTCGACCCATATCGGTCGCGCATGGTGCACCCGCGTCGCCGCCGCGCGCGACAGCCAGTCGAAGCGGTAGATCGCCTTGTACCGCCCGTCACGGCGCAGGACGGTGCGGGGCGTGCCGCCCAGGGCCGCCTCGACCTCCGGCAGATCGGCATAGCTCCCCCGCCGCGCGGTGCCGGTGACGATCCGGCCATCCCGGTCGAGCAGGATGATCGAGGCGAGCGTCGCGGCGCGGGTGTCGGCCAGCATCGGGGTCAGCCGCACCTCCGCCTGCCGGGCATCGGGGGCGGGCGGCGGCGCAGCGACTGGGGCGGGGCGTTCGGGCAGGATCGGCGTCGCGCTGAGATCGACCGAGGTGGCGTTGGCGCCATAGGGGCTTGGCGAGACCGACCCCCCGCGCCGGACGGCGCGTTCCGGAACGGCGGCGGGCCAGAGCGCCCCGGCACTGGCCGCCAGCGCCGCCCCTTGCGCCACCAGTTCCGCCTCGGTCTGGCGAACCAGCGTGTTCTCATAGACGCGCAGCGCCACCGCCCCCACACCCGGCAGCGCGGCGACCAGGAAGAAGCTGGCGAACAAATAGGTCCGCAGCGCCAGGCGGGGCCAATGCCGCTTGCCCCAGGCCTTCAGCCGCGCGATCACGCGCCCGCGCCGGTGCAAGCCCCCAGGCGATAGCCGATGCCCGCGCGCGTCTCGATCAGGTCGCTGCCGCCCCGCTCGGCGAATTTGGCGCGCAGGTTGCGGATATGGCTGTCGACGGTGCGGTCGGTTACCGCGAAGCCGGGCCCGTGCAGCCGGTCGATGATCGCGTCGCGCCCGAACACCTTGCCCGGCATCACCGCCAGCGTGCGCAGGATCGAGAATTCGGTGACGGTCAGCGGCACGTCCGCCCCGGCCCAGCGCGCCTGCCACCCCTCGATATCCAGGGTTAGGCATCCGTGTCGGATGACCGACCCGGCATGATCGACGCTGGGCGGATGGGCATGGGTCCGGCGCAGGATCGCCATGACCCGCGCCACCACCTCGCGCGGGGAGAAGGGCTTCACGACATAATCGTCCGCGCCCAGCTCGATCCCCAGCACCCGGTCGATCTCGTCATCGCGCGACGACAGGAACAGGATCGGCGTGTCCCCCTCGGCCCGCAGCCGCCGACAGACCTCCAGCCCGTCCATGCGCGGCATGTTGATGTCCAGCACGACCAGATCGGGCCGTCGCGCGGCGGCCTCGACCAGCGCCGCCTCGCCATCGGCCGCTTCGACCGTGTCGAGTCCCGCCTTGCCCAGCGCGAAGACCAGCAATTGGCGGATATTGGGATCGTCGTCGGCGACCAGGATCGTGCGCGGCATGGGGCACAGGATCATGACCGGGCCGCCTTCGTCAACGGGGTCGCCGCCGCTTCGGTTTTCAGCGGCTCACCGCAGGAGGTCAGGATATGCGGGGCAGGGCGTTTCCCGACCAGCGCATGGGCCGCCGACAGCCGTCGTGCATCGCGCCAGGTCCAGCTATGCCAGTCGGCCTGCCGGTGTGCGGTTTCCGACATGGTCAGGCCGATGAGATTGGCGGTACGCTGGCGAAGCACCGGCCCCGCCGCGCGGCGTTCCAGCGCGATCAGCGGCAGCAGCGCGGACGGCCCCAGATACTCCAGATAGCAGAGGTCGAGATCGGCGGCGCTACGGGCATGAACGACGTTCCACTGCGCCGCGATGCCGCCCAGATCGCTGGCGCATCCGGCGGTCAGCACCACGCCCGCCGCCAGCGCATTGGCGTTGACCAGCCACCGTGCCGAATATCCGCACAGCATCCGCCAGCCGATCAGGATCAGCCCGACCGCGACCAGCGCCATCCAGGCGAGCGCCGCGATCCGCCATCCGGTCAGCGAATAGGCGGCGATATAGTCGAGCGTCCGCAGGATGCTGGATGCGACCAGCAAGACATTCTGAGCGACCCACAACAGGATCAGACGGCGCAGCGTCCGGCTCTCACGCGCCGCGCCATCGGGGCGCGCGGCGAGCAACACGAACCCGCCCGCCAACAGGGCGGTCACGATCAGCGGATAGGCCCCCTGATGCGCATAATCGGCCAGCGTCACGCCCTTTGGCAGCGGGGCGCCGCTCCACAGAAAGGCGATGTCTAGCGCGTTCTGGATCGCGAAGATCAGATTGAACGCCGCCAGTGACAGGATCAGCGTGCCGTGCGCGAGGTGTGGCATCGCGGCGGCGTCCCACTGCAAAACTCCGGTCTTTAGCAGCGTGCGGCGCGGCCGCAGGCTGGACCAGACCAGAATGAGGAAGCAACCCGAGAAGATGAGCCGGAGCAGCAGGGTCGACAGATCGGGAAAGCGGATCGCGGCAAAGGCGTTGGCGATCACCGGATTGGCCTGTGCGAACAGGGTCAGGAACACCGCGCTGCCGATCACCGGCACGACCAGCACGACCGCCACCTTGACGATCCGGCGGTGATCGCGCCGTCCCTCCGCCCGCGCCAGTCGCCGGGCGTCGCGAAGCGGTGCGACGATGCCCAGCACGCCATGGGCGAACAGCCGCCCGGCCCATCGGATCGCATCGTCGAACCGTCGCAGCGGCAACAAGGTCGCCGAGCCGATGGCGACGAGGAACAGCAGGGCCTTGAGGGGCCCCGGATCGTCGACTAGCATCACCCCGAACAGCGTCGCCATCGCCAGCGCGACGCGTGCCGCCCGGCTGGCGCGGACATCGACGCGGGTCAGCGTCAGGATCACGCTCCACGCCAGCGCGAAGCCGCCCAACGTCCAGCCAGGCTCCTCACTATAGAAGAACAGATGCGCCAGTCCGATCAGCGCGCCCGCGCCGATCAGCTTGACGTGAAAGCCATGGTGTCTGGACATATATGCGGTCATGCCGATCTCCCTCGATGGGAGCCTTGTGCCGGTCGGCCATCGAGGCGGGGCGGTCGGTCCGGCGATCATCCTGTCCGGATCCCGTGCAGAAACGGTGCAGGGGCGCGGCGGGGACCATTGCGGCGGATGCGCCGATAATTCGCTTTGCACAGTTGCTTCAACATCTTAGCGTTCGTGCCTCATGCCATCCGACACGGGAGTATCCATGCAGCGTCGCCAGTTCCTCGCCTCCGCCAGCCTTGCCACGGTCGCCGCCGCCTTGCCGGGAATGGCGCGCGGAGCGGAGGGATCGCGCGACGGGGAATTGCGCGCGATGCTGGACCGCTTCTTCTACGTCCGGCTGGAGGACAGCCCGGAACAGGCGACCTCGCTGGGGCTCGATACCGGCCCGCGCGCGGCGTTGAAGAGCAGGCTCGGCGACGCCTCCCGCGCGGGCGAGGCGCGGCAATTCGCCCGCGCCAAACAGGAACTGGCGGCGTTGCGTACCATCCCTCGCACCTCGCTGGGGCCGGCGGCGCGGCTGGACTATGACATCGTCGCCTATGGCCTGGACCGGGTGATCGCGGGCGAGCGCTTCGCCTATGGATCGAGCGCGGGCCGCTATGCCCCTTATGTGCTCAGCCAGTTGTCGGGCGCCTATCGCGACGTGCCCGACTTTCTGTCCAGCCAGCACCGGGTCACCCATGCCGCCGATGCCGACGCCTATGTCGCGCGGGTCGAGGCCTTCGCCAATGCAATCGATGCCGAGACGGCGCGGCAGCGCGAGGATGCGGGGCGGGGCGTCTTCGCCCCCGACTATATCCTCGATACGACGCTGAAACAGTTGGCGGCGGTGCGCGACAAGGCGCCCGAGGCGACCGGCCCCGCCATGGACCTGGCGGCCAAGCTGAAGGCCGCGCAACTGCCGCCCGAGCGTGCCGCCACCGTCGCGCGGCTGATGGGCGAGCGGGTCTTCCCCGCGCTCGACCGCCAGCGGGCGCTGGTCACCGAACTCCGCGCCAAGGCGGTGCACGACGCGGGCGTCTGGCGCTTGCCGGACGGTGCGGCCTATTACACCGCCGCTGCCGCCGCCGCGACGACCACCAATATGGCGGGCGATGAAATCCACCGGCTGGGGCTGGCGCAGGTTGCCGAGATAAGCGCGCGGCTCGACGGGCTCTTGAAGGCGCAGGGGCTGACCCAGGGCAGCGTGGGCGAGCGGCTGGTCGCGCTCAACAAGCGGCCCGATCAGCTCTATCCCAACACCGATCCGGGCCGCGAAGCCCTGCTGGAGCAGCTTCGTGCGCAGGTCGCGGCGATGACCCGTCGCCTGCCCGAGCAGTTCGCGACGCTGCCCAAGGCCCCGGTCGAAATCCGCCGGGTGCCGGAGGCGATCCAGGCGGGCGCGCCGGGCGGCTATTACCAGTCCGCCTCGCTCGACGGATCGCGGCCCGCCATCTACTTCATCAACCTGCGCGACACGTTCGACCGGCCCAAATTCGGTCTGGCGACGCTGACCTATCATGAGGCGGTGCCCGGCCATCATCTTCAGGTCATGTCGGCGCTGGAGAGCCAGGATATCCCGCTCATCCGTCGCCGGGGCTTTTATTCCGGCTATTCCGAAGGATGGGCGCTCTATTCCGAACAGCTTGCCGACGAGATGGGGATGTATGAGGGCAATCCGCTGGGGCAGATCGGCTATCTGCAATCGCTGCTGTTCCGCGCGACCCGGCTGGTCGTCGATTCGGGGATGCATGCCAAGCGCTGGAGCCGGGAGAAGGCGACCGACTATCTGATCGCGACCACCGGCATCGCACGCGGGCGCAGCCAGGGAGAGATAGACCGCTATACCGTCTGGCCAGGACAGGCGTGCAGCTACAAGATCGGGCACACGGTCTGGACCCGCCTGCGCGACGCCGCCAAGGCCAAGGCGGGGGCGGGATGGGACCCCAAGCGGTTCCACGAGGTGCTGACGCTGGGGGCGATGCCGCTCGACGTGCTGGAGCGGGTGGTGCGGGAGCGGATGGCGTAACGCTTGGCCAATCGCCCTGGTCGCGGATAGGGTCGTGGCGGAGGATAATGATGATGACCAAGCCACGCCCGTATCTTGCCGCCCTGACGTTGTTGTTCGCCGCCCTGTCTTTCGGTGGTGGTGCGGCGAGCGCGGCGGACGGGCCATCGCGCGACCTGGGCGACTGGACGCTGGCGCCGAGCGAGGATGGGCAGGGGTGTTTCCTGACCCGCGTCTACAAAAGGCCGGGCGATACGACGCTGCTGCTGGGGTTGGACCGGGATGGGTCCAATCATCTGACGGTGCTGAACGACAATTGGTCGATCAAGCCCAGGGAGCGGCTGGCGCTCGACTTTCGGCTGACCATTGGCGGTTATCCGAAGCATTTCGCGGTCGGCCTCAACTCGGACGGAAAGCCGGGTTTCGTCACCAGCTTCGAAAGGGCCTTCCTGGCCTATCTCGCCCGGTCGCAGCGACTGGATATCGCGCGGGGCGATGTGCCCGTCGAACGGCTGGCGATGGACGGCAGCGGCACGGCGATCGCGGCTCTGCGCGATTGCGTTGCCGCCCGAAAGAGCGCACAGAGAAAGGCTCCCAGGGAAGACCGGGGTAATGACGGCATCCCGCGCGACCCCTTCGCCAAGCAGTCGGATCGCAGGCGCTGAATTCTGAACCAAGACTTAACAGGTCGAGTTGTTTGGCAAGTCTTGGCGATTATTTTGCAGTAAACGCTTAGTCGAAAAACCGGCACGGTCGAACAGAATTGGATTGTCGAACCTTTTCCGCTCAGCTTCGTTGTTGCGGTTGGTTAACGACTGAAAGAACTGTTATGTCTGCTTTTGCCTCCAAATCCCTTCTCGCGGTGGTGACCCTGGCTGGCGCTGTCGGCCTTAGCGGTTGCGCCACCAAGTCCTTTGTCCGCGAACAGATCGCTCCGGTCAGCCAACGCGTGGATTCGCTGGAGCAGCGGCTCCAGCAGACCGACGGCACCGCCAAGGCGGCGCTGGCGGAAGCGCAGGCCGCCTCGGGTCAGGCCCAGGCCAATGGCCAGCGGCTGGATCAACTCGGCGGTCGCGTCGACGGTGTCGAACAGCGCCTGACCGTGCAGGAACAGAAGCCCGCACGGCGCCCCCGTCATTGATCCCGACGCCATTGATCGACTGCGCATCGATCCGATAAATTGAAGCCCCTTAGCTGTGCCGGTCTTCCCATCGCGGAGGACCGGCCATTTTTGTCGAGTCGCCTGTTGCCGATGATCCCCATATTGGCGCCGCTGATCGGTCTTGCCCTGGCCACCCCGGCCGTGACCGATGTCCACCGCCCCAAGACGGTCCGCGCCGCGCCCGCCAGGACGGCGCGAAAGGCCCCGCCGACCAAGGCGGATGCCGCGCCTCCGATCCTCCCTTCGCCGGATGTCCAGCGGGTGATGTCCTGGGTCAGCGGCTCGGGCGACAATCGCGGCCTGCCCTGGGCGGTCGTCGACAAGGCCCATGCCGCGCTGTTCCTCTTCGCCCCCGATGGCAAGCCGCTGGCCGCCGTGCCGGTGCTGATCGGGATCGCGCCGGGTGACGAGGCGAGCCCCGGCGTCGGGACCAAGACACTGGCCGCGCTCGGCCCCGCGGAAAAGACCACGCCCGCCGGGCGCTATCTCGCCAAGTTCGGCCTGCCTGTCGCAGGCGAGCGGGTGCTGTGGGTCGATTATGCGACCTCGGTGGCGCTGCATCCGATCCCCAAGGATGCCGGAGCGAAGGAGAAGCGGCGTGAACGGATGCTGTCCCCCACGCCCGACGACAACCGCATCACCTTCGGCTGCATCAACGTGCCCCAGGCCTTCTATGCCCGGCAGTTGCGCCCGACGTTCCGGAAAAAGGGCGGCTATGTCTATATCCTGCCCGACACCAAGTCGCTGGAAGATGTGTTCCCCCGCCTGCGGGCATTGCCGCCGCTTTGACCTTTTGTTGCCGGGGCGCGGCCGATTCGATTGATGGTCGCGATCCGGCCGCCGTCGTCCAGCAGCACCTCCGCCAATTGAAAATTGCTTCGCATCAATGACGGCCCGGTGAACAGTTATAATCGACACCCGTGATTAGCTGGGATAAGCCGGTCAGATGGCAGACATTCCTCAGACCCCGCTGCTCGACACGGTCCATACCCCCGACGATCTGCGTCGGCTGGCTCCCGAACAGTTGCGGCAACTCGCCGACGAATTGCGGACCGAGACGATCTCGGCGGTCGGCACCACCGGCGGTCATCTCGGTTCCGGGCTGGGCGTGGTCGAGCTGACGGTCGCGATCCATTATGTCTTCAACACCCCCGACGACCGGCTGGTGTGGGACGTCGGGCACCAATGCTATCCGCACAAGATCCTGACCGGGCGGCGCGATCGTATCCGCACCATCCGCCAGGGCGGCGGCCTGTCGGGCTTCACCAAGCGGACCGAGAGCGAATACGACCCCTTCGGCGCGGCGCATAGCTCGACCTCGATCTCGGCGGCGCTGGGCTTTGCGATCGCCAACAAGCTGGCGGGCACGCCGGGCAAGGGCATCGCGGTGATCGGCGACGGCGCGATGTCGGCGGGCATGGCCTATGAGGCGATGAACAATGCCGAGCAGGCGGGCAATCGCCTGATCGTCATCCTGAACGACAACGACATGTCGATCGCGCCGCCGGTGGGCGGCCTGTCGGCCTATCTGTCGCGCATGGTGTCGAGCCGCGAATTCCTGGGCGTGCGCGACGTGCTCAAGAAGCTGGCCAAGCGCTTCCCGCGTCCGATCCAGAAGGCGGCGCGCAAGACCGACGAGTTCGCGCGCGGCATGACCATGGGCGGCACGCTGTTCGAGGAACTGGGCTTTTATTATGTCGGCCCGATCGACGGCCATAATCTGGACCATCTGATCCCGGTGCTGGAGAATGTCCGCGACGCCGAGGAAGGCCCGATCCTGATCCATGTCGTCACAAAGAAGGGCAAGGGCTATGCCCCGGCCGAGGCGGCGGCGGACAAATATCACGGCGTCCAGAAGTTCGACGTCATCACCGGCGCACAGGCCAAGGCCCCTCCGGGACCGCCCGCCTATCAGAATGTGTTCGGCGAGGCGCTGGCCCGCGAGGCGGAGAGCGATCCGCGTATTTGCGCCATCACCGCCGCAATGCCCTCGGGCACCGGGCTGGACAAGTTCGCCGTGACCTATCCCGACCGCTTCTTCGACGTGGGCATTGCCGAGCAGCATGCCGTGACCTTCGCGGCCGGTCTGGCGGCGCAAGGGATGCGGCCCTTCTGCGCGATCTATTCGACCTTCCTCCAGCGCGCCTATGACCAGGTCGTCCATGACGTGGCGATCCAGAATCTGCCGGTCCGCTTCGCGATCGACCGCGCCGGGCTGGTCGGGGCGGACGGGGCGACCCATGCGGGGTCGTTCGACGTCACCTATCTGGCCAGCCTGCCCAACATGGTGGTGATGGCCGCCGCCGACGAGGCGGAACTGGTCCATATGGTCCATACCTGCGTCAACCATGACAGCGGGCCGATCGCGGTTCGCTATCCGCGCGGCAACGGCGTCGGCGTGGCGCTGCCCGAGACGCCCGAATTGCTGGAGATCGGCAAGGGGCGTGTCGTGCGTGAGGGCAAGAAGGTCGCCATCCTCTCGCTCGGCACCCGTCTGGCGGAGGCCCTGCGCGCCGCCGACACGCTGGAGGCGAAGGGGCTGTCGACCTCGGTCGCCGACCTGCGCTTCGCCAAGCCGCTCGACGAGGCGCTGATCCGCCGGATGCTGACAACCCATGAGGTGGCGGTGACGATCGAGGAGAATGCGATCGGCGGCCTCGGCGCGCATGTGCTGACCATGGCGTCGGACGAGGGGCTGATCGACGGCGGCCTCAAGCTGCGCACCATGCGCCTGCCGGATATCTTCCAGGATCAGGACAAGCCCGAGGTGCAATATGCCCAGGCCGGACTGGACGCCGATGCGATCGTCGAGACGGTGCTGAAGGCGCTGCGCCACAATAGCGCCAACGTCCCCGAAGGCGCGCGGGCGTGATCCGCGGCTGGACCGCCGTCATCGTCTTCACGACGCTGGCGGTGGTCATGATGATCGGGTTGAATGTCCGCATGTGGCGGCGAATGAAGGCCGTCACGGCGGCGGCGAAGGCGGCGCGGCATGAGGCCGACGTCGCTTCATCCGAACAGGACTCCAGCCGCCGTTCAGCCTGAGCGAAGTCGAAGGCTACGCCGCGCCATCCGCCAGGTACATCACCTCGGCTTTGTCGGGGGTGGGATTAGAGGCACGGCGTTTCCTTTGGCCTTCGACTTCGCTCAGGCTGGACGGAGGAGGGGGAGGGGACGTCTCACCTCCGTTCGCGCTGAGCGAAGTCGAAGCACATGCCCGGCCATAGGCCCCGAGCGCCGGGCTATCCTCACCGCCCCAGATAATGCGCCTGCGCCGCGTCCGTCGCGTTGACCGCCAGCACGGCGCGCGCATCGCTCGGCGATAACGGCCCCGAAGGCGTCGGGCGATCCGTGCCGCTCGCGGCGATCACCCGGTCAAGCAGTTCCTGACCTTCCTGCCACCAGCCCAGACCGCTGGCCGCATTGATATGCCCCTGGTGCCCGGCATCGACGAAATGGCTACCCCAATCGACCGCCAGGCTGTGCGCGCGCTCGATCGAGATCCAGGGATCGTCCTGGCTGGCCACCAGGATCGAGGGGAAGGGCAGCGGCGTGCGCGGCGACGGCGCGAAGCCCTTCAACGCATCCGGCGCATCCGCGCGGTCGACATCGGCGGGCGCGACCAGCAATGCGCCCGCGACCGGCCAGCCATAGGGTTGCGGCGACAATTCCGCCCACCAGGCGACGGCCAGACAGCCCAGCGAATGCGCCGCCAGGATCACCGGCGCCTGCGCCTGGCGGATCGCCTGATCGAGCCGCGTGACCCACGCATTGCGGTGCGGCGTCGACCACATGCCCAGTTCGACCCGGATCGTGTCGGGTCGCGCCTCTTCCCACAGGCTCTGCCAATGCGAGCGGCCCGAGCCGCCCAGCCCGGGTACGGTGAGGACCGTCGGTTTGCGGGCCTCATAGGATGCGAACGAACCCATATGGCGTCTCCTCGATTCCGGGTCGGGTCGACTCCCGATCCAGGTAGTCAATCTATTCCTACTAAAAAGATAGGCAATAGCTTTCGAGCCCAGTGGATCGTGGCTTGCGACGGGCCGAGCCGGGGGGTAGGGGCGGGGCATGGCCAAGCTGCGTGTCGACCAGATGCTCGTGGACCGCGGACTCGTGGAATCCCGTTCGCGCGCGCAGGCGCTCGTGATGGCGGGCCTGGTCTTTTCGGGCGAGACGAAGATCGCCAAGCCCGGCCAGCAATTGTCGGAGGATGCCGCGCTCGACGTGCGCGGGCGTGACCATCCCTGGGTGTCGCGCGGCGGCATCAAGCTGGCGCACGGGCTGGAGCATTTCGGTTGGGACGTGACCGATGCGGTGGCGATCGATGTCGGCAGTTCGACCGGGGGCTTTACCGACGTGCTGCTGCAAAAGGGGGCGGCGCGGGTCTATGCGGTCGATAGCGGCACCAACCAGCTCGCCTGGTCGCTGCGGCAGGACCCGCGCGTCATCGTCCATGAACAGACCAGCGCCCGCATCCTGACCGATGCGCATATCCCCGAACCCGTGAACATGATCGTCTGCGATGCCAGTTTCATCGGGCTGGCCAAGGTGCTGGAGCGCCCGCTGAGCTTCGCTGCCCCGGACGCGCGGCTGCTCGCGCTCATCAAGCCGCAGTTCGAGGCGGGGCGTGAGGAGGTCGGCAAGGGCGGGGTGGTCCGCGATCCCGCCGTCCACGCACGCGTCTGCGATCAAGTAGTCGCCTGGCTGACCGAGGCAGGATGGCAGGTCGCGGGCGTGACCCGAAGTCCCATCACCGGACCCGAGGGCAATATCGAGTTTCTGATCGCCGCATCCCGAAATTGAACGGCTCGGCCCATATAAAATTCACCTTATCCGTTTACTGTCTGTGGCCGGTGCGGCACACCCACGGGCATCATGGCGAAAGAGGGTCAATTGGGTACGATCGCGTCGAAGGGTCAGTTGCGGATGTCCTTCCTGCGCTGGGCGGTCGTCATCGTGCCCCTTGTTCTGCTGCTGGGTTTCGCATCGGGGCGCTCGGTGCCCGCAGGCAGCGAGAATGGCTGGTATATGGCGCTCACCAAGCCCGAGCTGACTCCGCCCGGCTGGGTGTTCCCGGTGGCCTGGACGACGCTCTACGTCCTGATCGGTCTGGCGCTCGCGATGATCGTCCATGCGCGGGGCGCTCGCGGGCGGGGCGTCGCCATCGGCCTGTTCGTGGCCCAGTTCGCGCTGAACCTGGCCTGGACCCCGCTGTTTTTCGGCGCGCACAAGGTCGGTACGGCGCTGGTCGTGTTGATCGCGATCCTGCTGCTGTCGATCGTCACCACCGTCGCTTTTTCGCGGATTCGGCGCGGGGCGGCGTGGTTGATGCTGCCCTATCTGGTGTGGCTGTCCTTCGCCGGGGTGCTCAACTGGCGGATCGGCCAGCTCAATCCCGATGCGGAAAGGCTTGTGCCGAGCGCCCAGACCTCCCAAATGCTGTGAAACGAATTTTGGGAATTTGATCATGCAGGCCGATAACAAGCTGTTCGACGATTTCGCCAAGGTGATGAACGGCCTGGCCGGTACCGTCGCCGGCATGGGCCGCGAGGCCGAGGCGAGCGCCCGTTCGCGTGCGCGCGAGTGGATCGGCGGACTGGATTTCGTCAGCCGCGAGGAGTTCGAGGTCGCCAAGGCGATGGCGGTCGCCGCACGTGACGAGGCTGATGCGCTGAAGGCGCGCCTGGATGTGCTGGAGGCGCGGCTGGGTGGTTCGGCGACGGCGACGACCGGGGTCGAATCCTGACTTCCCTAAGTCGTTCCGATCGCTGGTCCGGCGCGGGTCGCCGGACAGCTATCCACAGATTTCGGCATCCGGCTGCTTGCAGCTTGACCGCGCGCGGTGCAACCTGCGGTGGTCTGGGTTTGTTCGCAAGGGCCTGTGATGCTTGAATCGACCGATCATGAAGCCGATGATTCGGCCCCCATCGATATGCTGGAGGCGTATTTCGCCGCCCATGGGTGGGAGCATGAGCGTCATGACGAGGAAATCGTCGCGACGGTCAAGGGCAGCTGGGCCAGCTACGAACTCCGCGCGCTGTGGCGGGATGACGATAGCGTCCTGCAATTCCTGGCTTTTCCCGACATCAAGGTGACCGAGGATCGCCGCGCCAGCATCTATGAGGCGCTGGCGATGGTCAACGAACAGCTGTGGATCGGCCATTTCGAGCTTTGGTCGAACAGCGGCATCCTGCTCTATCGCCACGCCGCGATGGTCGATGGCGGGGAGGACGGTACCATCTCGCTCTCGGCGACCGAATTGCTGGTCGAATCGGCGATCGAGGAGTGCGAGCGCTTCTACCCCGTGTTCCAGTTCGTCCTGTGGGGCGGCAAGACCCCGCGCGAGGCGCTGGCCGCCGCACTGATCGAAACGCAGGGCGAGGCCTGAGGGGCTGGACGTGAGCTTTCCTGACGGTCCCATCTGGCTGATCGGCTGCGGCAACATGGCCGGGGCGATGCTGCGGCGCTGGTTGTCCTCCGGGCTGGACCCCCGACAGGTCACCGTCATCACCCGCAGCGGGCGCGCCGCGCCGGAGGGCGTTCGCTCGCTGACCGCGCTGCCCACCGATGAGACGCCCGCGATCCTGATGCTCGGGTTCAAGCCGCAGCAACTGGACGATATCGCCCCGACCCTGGCGCATCTGCGTCCCGCCTTGCTTCTCTCGATCCTGGCGGGGGTGGAGGAACAGGCCTTGGCGTCGCGTATTCCCGCCGATTCGGTGGTGCGGATGATGCCAAACCTGCCGGTCGCGATCGGGCAGGGGGTGACGGCGCTTTACACGAGTTCGACCGATCCGGCCGTCCGTGCGGCGGCGGAAGCGCTGGCGACGCCGCTGGGAATCGCGCCCTGGGTCGAGGACGAGGCGCGGTTCGATGCCGTCACCGCGCTGGCGGGCTGTGGTCCGGCCTTTGTCTTTCGCTTTATCGACGCACTGGCGCAGGCCGGAGCGGCCCTGGGCCTCGCACCCGAACTGGCGCAGCGATTGGCGCTCGCGACGGTCGACGGGGCAGGGGCGATGGCCATGGCCGCCGACGCATCGGCCGCCACGCTGGCCGACCGGGTGGCGAGCTCCGGCGGCTCGACCCGCGCCGGGTTGAATGTGCTGGACGCCGATGACGCATTGTTGCGGCTGATGGCCGACACGCTGGCCGCTTCGGAACGGCGCAATCGTGAGATGGCCGCCGCCGCTCGGGGCTGAGGACGTGTTTCCCGCAGAGGCGAAGAGCTGTGCAGCTTGGGGGAGCGTTGCCTCACCCCCTGTCGCCTTCTAGCGATTCTAAGATTAAAGCGGCTTTGTTCCCTCGCCACGCCGCCGCGCGAAATCAGCCGTCGTTGGTCCGCAAATCCTCGATCCGGGCGCGTTCCTGCTCGGGGATGAACCCCTCCAGTACGGTCCAGAACCCCGTCACCGCCTGCTGCCCGGCCCGCGCATAGGCCTTGGAAAGCTTTTCGCGCAGCGCGTCGAACAACTCCGCTTCCATCTTCGCGCCGGCGGGCGTCAGACGCAGCAGCCTCTGCCGCCGGTCGCGATCGCCCGGCCGCGTCTCGATCAGGTCGCGGCTCGCCAGTTCGTTGAGCACACGACCCAGCGACTGTTTGGTGATCGCGAGCAGCGACAGCAACTCGCTGACCGTCATGTCGGGCTTGCGAGCCATGAAGTACAGGGCGCGGTGATGGGCACGGCCCAACCCTTGCGCGGCGAGACCGCGGTCGATGGATCGCACGAGGTGGCTATTGCCGAAATACAGCAATTCCATGCCCCTGCGGAGTTCGGGCTCGCGGAGAAATTGTGCCGACGCGGACTGGTTAGAGGCAGCCATGTTGACCCGTCTAGACACAGGGCCTAGGCCACGGCAACCCAAAACAGAGAGATGATCATGGACGCGGCACAATCCCTTACGTTTCGGTTCGATCCTTGCGCGACTCCGGTTGCGGCGAGCGAGCGGGCGGCGCGTCTGGTCGATCCGGGCTTCGGTCGCGTCTTCACCGATCACATGGCACTGATCCGCTATAGCGACGACAAGGGCTGGCACGATGCACAGATCACCGCGCGCGCACCGCTCAGCGTCGATCCGGCGGCTTCGGTCCTGCATTATGCGCAGGAAATCTTCGAGGGGATGAAGGCCTATCGCCTTGCCGATGGCGGCACCGCGCTGTTCCGGCCCGAGGCGAATGCGCGGCGTTTTCAGGATTCGGCGCGTCGCATGGCGATGCCCGAACTGCCCGAGAATCTGTTCCTCGAATCGGTCGAGCGGCTGGTCGAGATCGAGCGGAACTGGATTCCCGAACAGGATGGCGGCGCGCTCTATCTGCGCCCCTTCATGTTCGCGAGCGAGGTGTTCCTGGGCGTGAAGCCGTCCGCGGAATATCTCTACATGGTCATCGCCTCATCGGTGGGCGCCTATTTCAAGGGCGGGGCGCCCGCCGTGTCGATCTGGGTCAGCCAGGGCTATACCCGCGCGGCGCCGGGCGGCACGGGTGCGGCCAAGTGCGGTGGGAATTACGCCGCCAGCCTGCTCGCCCAGAAGGAAGCGATCGCGAACGGCTGTGACCAGGTGGTCTTCCTCGATGCGGTCGAGCGCCGCTGGGTCGAGGAACTGGGCGGCATGAATGTCTTCTTCGTGTTCGACGACGGCTCGCTGGTGACGCCGCCGCTGACCGGCACGATCCTGCCCGGCATTACCCGCGATTCGATCCTGACCATCGCCCGTGCCCAAGGCCTGACGGTGCGCGAGGAGCCCTATGCCATCGATCAATGGCGCGCCGACGCCGCCAGCGGTCGCCTGGTCGAAGCCTTTGCCTGCGGCACGGCGGCGGTCGTCACCCCGATCGGCAGCGTTGCGGAGCCTGCGGGCCGCTTTACCATTGGCAGCGGCGGCCCCGGCCAGCTGACCACCCGTCTTCGCGAGCAGCTGGTCTCGATCCAGCGCGGCCAGGCCCCCGATCCCCATGGCTGGATGCGCCGCCTGGGCTGAAGATTTCCCCTGTTTAGGGGCTTTTCAAGAGCGGCGCGCCCGGTATAAGGCGCGCCTCTCCACTGGGGCGTCGCCAAGCGGTAAGGCAACGGTTTTTGGTACCGTCATACGCAGGTTCGAATCCTGCCGCCCCAGCCAGTCACTGATTGCCCCAGCTAAGGGGACCTAAAACTGCGGTTTTCGGTAACTTAGCGGGACTTCGACCATCGCAGTGGCGTCAACTGACGCCAGTCGATGGAGCCAGTCCCTGATGCCAGCGATCGAGAACGTCACCCGCCGCAGCGCGGTCTATTGGTGGCGTCGAAGGCTGCGTTTGGCGCCCGCGAGCGCAAATCCTATAACCGTTGTGACGATGGTCAGTCTTCTGACGAAGGAGCAGCCGGTCGCGCGCCAACGCGCGGTCGCGATGACCGGGCGGAGCGAGACGGTACGGATGAGCCTGTACGAGAAGATTGAGCGTGACGGCCTGACCGCCGACCAGGCCAGTGCCGTGTTCCAGGAGGAGATGATCCGATACCGGAACATGCTCGCCTATCAACACCAGTCGATCCAGCAGGACGGCGAAGGCCATGTCGCGGAACGCTTCGCCCAGATGCGGGCCATCTATGGCGCGGTGAACCGCGATTTCGCGGACAATGGCTTCAGCGATTTTCTTGGACTGGAGTACGTTGGCGGCTTCGAGCGTCGTTTCGCCGACCTCGACGACCAAGCGCGTGAGCACCTCTATGCGATGCTTGGTCGAGCCCCAGACCTGCCAGAGCATTTGCTGAACGAGGCGCGTGACCTGTTGCGTCGCGTGGGGATCGACGACTCCGACGGTCGGAGTGAGGCGGCCCGTCAGATCATGTGCCAGGCACGAGCGGCGGCCGCGTCGTCGTACGCCGATCCAGTGTTGCAGGATATGGCTAACCGGATGGCCGTTGCGGCGGCCATTATACGGCCCCTGGGCATGGTGGCTCCTTCCCATTCACAGACCGTGGCCCCGACAGCCGGTGTCACGTCCGTGCCCACCGCAGCGAATGTAGCGGCAGACCCCGAGCAATGGGATGAGGAGGATGGGGAGGACGAGAAAGCCGAACGGCAGCGCTATGCGCGCATGACCCCGTTGGAGGTCGTCGAGGCGTATATGAGCCTCAAGCCAAAGGCCCGAGGACGCGTCGCAACGACCAAAGCGGGCGTTAACAGGTCGAAGTCACAGGCTAAGACCTGGGGCGACAGTCAACGGCGTCAGTTCAAGGCGGCCGCCTTCCTGTTCGGTAAGTCGAATGGCGGCAAGCCGCTGGCGCGAACGAGGCAGGAGGATCTCAACCGGTTCTACGACCAACTCAACCGCATGCCTTCCACGCACCACAAGTCATCGCGGCACGAGCCTATGACGATCGAGGACATCTGCGTCGAGGCCGCCGACCGGGTGGAGGAAGCGGAGAAGCACAAAGAACGCATCACTTTCACGATTGGTTTGGATGTCGGTACGATTAACAGGCATTTCGCCAACCTGAAAAAGCTGTGCACATGGCTTGCCAGCAAGACGACGATGCGGGCGCTCGATTTCTCCGACTACATTCTGGTGGAAGAGGAGCGCGACGAACGGACGGAGCGAGATCCCTACACCATCCAGCAGGTTCAGGAACTGTTCGCGCTCAGGATCTGGACCGGCAGCATGACGCTGGACGACCGGTTCGCGAAGGGCAGTGGCGGCCGGATCTGGCATGATGCGGCCTATTGGATCATGCCGATCGTCTGGTACTCGGGTATGCGGCGTGAGGAAGCGTGCAAGCTGCTCGTCGAGGACATCGGCGAGGAAGATGGCGTCCCCTATTTCGACATCCGCAATACCCGTGCCGGGCGGGTCAAGACCGCCAAGAGCACTCGGAAGGTTCCCATCTGCGCGGAACTTCGTCGGCTCGGCCTGCTGGACTACGTCGCCGCGATGCGGGCGGCAGGCGAAGAATATCTCTTTCCGGAAATCGTGCCCGGCAAGGGCGGCCGACCGTTGGGCGATGTGTTCTTCAACACCATCTGGCTGAAGATCAAGCCGCTGTTGACGCTCATCAAGCCGGGCCAGGCCGTACATAGCGGTCGACACATGGTCAGCACCGAGCTGAAGGCGTTGCAGACCTTCGAAGAGACGCGGGCCGACCTCCTCGGGCAGCAGATCGGCGGCGAAAATGCCGTTCGCTATGCGGGAGCGACGCGGCTGGAGATCCTGGCGGATGTCGTGGACCGCCTGCCCATCGTCACTGGGCATCTGCCCTCGCCCGAAACCATCAACCTCCTTCCGAAGCATCTGCGCTGTGCGCGCCCGACGCGTGAGTCGGCGGGCCGGAGGACGAGAGGCTGACCGGCGTGGTTACAGGACGGAATCAGCGCAGCCCCATCCGATCCATCTTCTTGAGCAGGCCGACTCGCGACAGGCCCAGTTCGCGGGCGGTATGAGTGTGGTTGTGGCCAGTGCGCGCCAGTGCCTCGACAATGCGACGGCGTTCCAGCGCGGCGACTTCTTCTTCGAGACTTTGAGGGGCGGCGGGGACGACGCTTTCTGACGGGGTGTCGCCGACCGCGAAGGCGAGGTCGGCGGCGGTGACGATGGTGCCCGCCGCGCCCGGCATCGCCAGTGCTGCGGCGCATTCGACGGCCGCGCGCAATTCGCGGACGTTGCCGGGCCAGGATCGGCCGGTCACCCAGTCCAGCGCGTCCGGCGAGAGGCTGGCCCGGCCTTCGCTCGCCCTTCGCAGGAACAGTCTGGCGAGCAGCGGCACATCCGTCGCCCGCTCGGCCAGTGACGGCGTCCGCAGCACCACGCCCTTGAGCCGGTAGAACAGATCCTCCCGGAAACTACCCTCCGCCACGGCGGCGGCAAGGTCGCGGTGGGTGGCCGCGACGATCCGCACATCTGCCTCGCGCGGGGCACGGGCGCCGACCGGCTGATAGCTGCCGTCGTTGAGGAAGCGCAGCAGCTTGACCTGCATGGCGGCGGGCATCTCGCCGATCTCGTCGAGGAACAGTGTGCCGCCATGCGCGGTCTCGATCAGGCCGGGCCGATCGACGGTGGCGCCGGTGAAGCTACCCTTCAGATGCCCGAACAACTCGCTTTCCAGCAATTCGGCCGGTACCGCGCCGCAGTGGATCGGAACCAGCGGCCGGGTGGCGCGCGGCGAGGCGGCGTGGATCGCGCGGGCGACCAGTTCCTTGCCGGTGCCGCTCGGCCCCAGCACGAGGGCGGGGAGCCGGGTCGGCGCGACGCGGCGGATCAGGTCGCGCAACCCAGCCATCGTCGGCGAGGTGCCGACCAGTCCCATATCCTCCTCTGCCCCCGCCTGCGCTCGCAGGGTCGCGACCTCGCGCGCGAGCCGCGCCCGCTCCAGAGCGCGGCCGACGACGACGCGCAGCATGTCGGGATCGACTGGTTTGGCGAGGAAATCCCACGCGCCTGCCTCGACCGCCTTCAGCGCCAGCGCGTGGTCGGCGTGGCCGGTCATCACCACCACCGCTGCGGGCGCGAAGGCCGGGATCAGCGCCAGCCCCGCCGCCGGGTCGTGATGCGGCGGCATGGCGAGGTCGAGCAGGACGAGGTCGGCGGGTTGGGCCTTGAACGCCGCCACCGCCTCGTCGCCATCCCCCGCGATCTCGACCTCATGGCCCAGCCCCCGTAGCCACGCACCGGTCAGCCGCTGGAAGGCGGGTTCGTCATCGGCGAGCAGGATCATCGGGACGCTCCGAAGGTGAGGCGGAAACAGGTCGACCAGCCGGGTCGCTGGACGAGCGTGACGGTGCCGCCATGCGCCTCCATGATCCGGCGGACGATGGCGAGGCCAAGGCCGGTGCCGCCGGGGCGGCGCGAGACGAAGGGGCGGAACAGGCTGGCGCGGATCTCGGGCGCGATGCCGGGGCCGTCGTCGCATATGTCGATCGTGGTCGGCGGCCCGGCCTCGGCGATAATCGCAACACGGGTGCCGAGCGCACGGGCATTGTCGACGAGGTTTGTCAGCGCGCGCAGCAGCGCGTGGCGATCGGCCGCCACCATCAGCCCTTCGGGTACGTCCGCCTCGACGCCGATCGACGCGACGAAGTCGGCGACGCGGAGCGGCTGCGGCACGACCGTCCATGCGCGGGCATAATCGAGGATGTCGGTGACGAGATGGTTCATCCGCGCCACCTGCTCGCCGATTTCGCTGCGGACCTCGGGTGGGGCGCCGGTCGCGGCCATCTGGACGATGCCGAGCGGGTTGCGCAGGTCGTGCGCGATCGTCGCCGCCAGCGCGCCCAGCTCGGCCAGCCGCGCCTCGCGTTCGGCATCGACCATACGACGGGCGGCGGTCAGGCGGCGGGCGCTTTCCGCCACCAGCCCCGCAAAGCGTTCGGCAACATGACGAGTGGCGGCCGGGGCGTCGTTCCATCCGTCCAGGGATACCGCCTCGCCGGTAATGGCCAGCGTCGGGCCATCGACCGGCAGGTTGAGCCGTTGGCGTAGCAACCCGCGCGCTACCTCGCCAAGCGCGGCTTCGTTGGGTGCTTCCGCCAGCCGGTCGCGCCATTCTGCCACGTCCGCCTCACTGATCCGGCCGCCGGGAAAGACGATTCGGTCTGCCAGCCGCTTGAGCGGGGGCGAGAATAGCGACGCCCAACGCCAATGTCGCCGCCAGCGCGCCCCACGTCGCGAACAGCCCCGCCGGGCGTCCCGCCAGTGCCAGCGGGAGCGAGGCGATCAACGCGCTTGCCGCGCCCGCGCCGGCGACCAGCATCAACCACACCAGCCCGCGCCGTGCCCAGATATCGGCGGCCATGAAACGGTGCCGGACGATTCCATAGACGAGTGCGACCGAGTAGAAGGGTAGCAGCAGGACCGGCCACGGATAGGCATCGATCCCCAGCGCCGGAAAGGCGAACCCGGTCAGCGCGACCAGCCCGATCAGGCTGGACACGAACACCGCGCCCGCCTGCCGCCGATGGGCGCCGTCCTGCTCGCGCCACGTCTGCGCCAGCCGCAGATGCCCGGCGATCGACAGCAGAGCCGCCAGCCCGAGCACGCACCAGCCGATGACCGACGGCACGAACATGCCCGGAAAGCCGTGCCACGGCACGACCGCGCCGACGCCGAAGATCAAGCCGACCAACGTGGCGAACGCCGCGGTCGCATAGCCCGCGATCGCCACCTGCCGCACCACGCCGCACAGTGCGAAGGCGAAGGCGAGATGCAGAAACCCTGCTGCGGGCAGCGGTGACAACGCGATCAGCGTCGCCGTGACCGGCGTCGCCGCCGGTCCCAGCAACACGGGCAGCGTCTGCGCCACGCTCCACAACCCGACGCCGAGCAGAAACGCGGCCAGCAGGCTCGACCCCGGCACCGCCCGCGCCCGCAGCGCGACGAACAGCGCCAGCGATACGCTGGCGATCGCGGTCAGCGACAGCGCGCCGATATAGGCGAAGAGGCCGACAGCTATATCCATCGTTGACAGCATAGCAGCTTGTTCCGTTCACGGTGTTAACAATTGCGCCCCCGCCTCACGACCAAAAGGCGCGCATTTCCGCCATCCGTGGCAATTGGCATGCCATTCGCAAAGCGTTCTTCGAACCGGGCGATCGTCGCCTGGCATCGAAGGAGACCAGCCCATGTTGTTGCCCATTGCAGCCCTGCTCATCACCTATGCGCTGACCGCGTTGATCGCATTGCTGGCGGTCGTGACGCTGTGGCGTCCGCTGTCCATCCTGCTCGCCGAACTATGCGGCACCGAGGAACGCTCGCGTTTCTGGACGGTGTGGTCGACGGTGATGATGGTCGCGACGCCGATGCTGTTCGTGTCGTGGCGCGGCATTGCCACCGATCCGACCGAACTGGTGCAGGGAACGATGACCAGCGCGCTGATCGGCGTTCTGCTGGCCCTGGTCGGCATGGGCTTCGCGGTGTGGAGCCGCAGCCCCCGCGCTGCCGCCTGACGGGAGCGGAGGCCATGCATGTCCTGATCGTCGGTGCGAATGGCTTCATCGGGCGCCACCTCGCCGCCCGGCTGGTGGCGGAGGGCGTCCGCGTCATCGCCGCCGGACGGTCGCCGGATCGCCTGCGGCGGCGGCTGCCGGGCGCCAAGGCGATCCGCTGTGACCTCGCCGCCGATGGTGCGGAGGACTGGTGCGAGCGGCTGGCGGGCGTCGACGCGGTGGTGAACTGTGCCGGGCTGTTCGGTGACGATCGGGGCTATGCGGACGTCCATAGCGGCGGGCCGATCGCGTTGTTCGACGCCTGCCGCGCCGCCGGCGTCGGCCGCGTGCTCCAGATTTCCGCGCTAGGAGCGGCGGCCGATGCCACCAGCGCCTATCACCGCAGCAAGGCCGCCGCCGACGACCATCTGGCCGCGATGGGCGCCGGGATCGGCTTTGCGATCGTCCGACCGTCGCTGGTCATCGGTCATGGCGGGCAGAGCAGCGCGCTATTCACCGCGCTCAGCGCTCTACCGGTTATGCCCGATCTCGGGCGCGCCGATGGGCTGGTCCAGCCGATCCATGTCGATGATCTGGTCGAGCTGCTGGTGCGCCTGCTGCATGCCCCGCGGCCGCTGGCCGCGCGGATCGATGCGGTCGGGCCGGAGCCGATGACCACCGCGGCGCTGGTGGCGGTCCTGCGCCGCTGGCTCGGTCTGCCGGATACGATGCGGGTGGCGGTGCCGCGATGGCTGATCGCGGCAGTCGCTTGCGTCGGCATCGGGCCGGTGACGCGCGAGAGGCTGGCGATGCTGGCGATGCTGGCGGCGGGCAACACGGGGTCGGTCGAGCCGCTCGTCGCCATGACCGGCTTCCGACCGGTACCGATCGCCCAAGCCCTGGCCCGCCGCCACGCGAACGAAGCCGATCTGCGAATGGCACGCCTTGCCCCCGTCGCGCCGGTCCTGCGCGTCGCACTCGCGCTAGTCTGGTTCGCCGGTGGAGCGATACCGTTGTTCGTCACCCCGGCGGCGACCAACATGGCCTGGCTGGCGCGGGTCGGCCTGTCGGGCGGCGCGGCGACGACCGCCTTATGGGCAGGCGCGCTGGCCGACATCGCGGTCGGTGCTGCGCTGCTTCTGCGGATACGCGGCGCGGCGCTTGCGGGGATCGCCCTGATGGCGACCTACACGCAGATCCTGACCCATATCGCGCCCGAACTCTGGGCCGCCCCCTTCGGCCCGCTCGCCAAGAACATCGCCGTCCTCGCCCTGTCGCTGGCCGTCCATGCGCTGGAGACCCGTCATGGCTGATTATCTGCTGCTGAAGACCGTTCATATCCTCAGCTCGACCTTGTTGTTCGGCACCGGGCTGGGCACCGCCTTCCACGGCTGGATGGCGAACCGTTCGGGCGACGCGGGGGCGCGGCGGGTGGTCAACCGCAATGTCGTCCTCGCCGACTGGCTGTTCACGACGCCTGCCGTCATCGTCCAGCCGGTGACGGGCGTATGGCTGGCGCATATCGCGGGCTTTCCGCTGACGACCGGCTGGCTGGCGGCCTCGATCGCGCTGTATCTGATGGTCGGAGCCTGCTGGCTGCCGGTGGTCGGCATCCAGATCCGGATGCGCCGCATCGCCGACGCCACACCGGCGGACAGGCCGCTCCCGGCGCGCTATTTCCAGCTGTCGCGGACGTGGTTCCTGCTCGGCTGGCCCGCGTTTATCGGGGTGATCGTCATCTTCTGGCTGATGGTGACCAAGCCGGAGATCGCATGGTGACCCAGCCCCTGTTCCGCCGTCTGCTCGGTTCCACGATCGATGATCTGTCGCCCGTCCTGCGCGAGGCGCACGACAGTCGGATTGACCAGCGCTGGAGCGGTCTGGCGCAGGTTCAGGCGAACCCGAACCCGCTGGCTCGGCTGCTCTGCCGGATGATGCGACTCCCTGCGCCGGGGAGCGCCATTCCGGTGACGGTGCGGTTCGAACGACGCGCCGACGCGGAGCGCTGGCACCGCGATTTCGCCGGACGCCGCTATCGCAGCACGCTTGTTGAGCGCGGCGCGCTGATGATCGAACGGATGGGTATGGCGACCAACATCTTCCGCGTCTCGGTTGAGGACGGCGGGCTCCGGCTAGACCTTGTCGGCTTCCGGTTCCTGGGCGTTTCGCTGCCTTCCGCCCTCCGCCCGCATTGTCACGCCCGCGAACATGAGGACGACGGACGCTATGTCTTCGATGTGCCCGTGGACCTCTGGCCGTTCGGCCGCATCATCCGCTACACCGGCCGCATGGAGCGGGTCGATGACTGACGGTCCGATCATCCTGTTCGACGCGCAGTGCATTTTGTGCTCGGCCAATGCCCAGTTCATCCTCCGCCACGACCGTCGGCGCCGCTTCCGACTGGCGGCGATGCAGGGTGCAGCCGGTGCGGCGCTGTTCCGTCGGCACGGGATCGACCCGACCGATCCCGACACGATCCTCGTCGTCGACGGCGATCACGTCCTGCGGGACAGCGATGCGGTGATCGCGATCTACACCGGCTTGGGCTGGCCGTGGCGCGTCGCGGGCGTGGCCCGCCTGGTGCCGCGCTGGTTGCGCGACCGGGCCTATCGATGGATCGCCCGTAACCGCTATCGAATTTTCGGCAGGCGATCGACGTGCTGGCTTCCAGCACCAGAGGAGGTCGGTCGGGTTTTACCTTAGTCGCACGCCTGGCGGTACCAGAAGCAATCGTTAGCCGATATTGCTCTGTCTCGGAGCGAAGACGATGCGTTTTGGGACGAAACTACCGTCCAAGAGCGAAGAATCGAACGGCACCTTTCCTCGAGAGCCGAGATCCCGCTGCTGTCATTGGTTGCGCACTGGTGACCGCAAGGCGTGACGGCTACGCTAGTCACATGAAACTACGCCTGCTCATCGACACCTGCGTCTGGCTCGACCTGACCAAGGATCCTCGCCACCTGCCTGTGCTCGACGCGCTATTCGCCATGACTGAGGCGGATGAGGTCCAACTCATTGTGCCCCAAATCATCCTCGACGAATTTGCACGTAATCGCGATCGGGTTATGGCTTCGAGCCGCGCGAGTTTGTCGAGCCACTTCAAGCGAGTGAAGGACGCCGTTGTGCAGTTCGTGCCAGAGGACGGACGCGAAGATATAATCAGGCAATTGAATGAGGTTGACTATCGGATCGCTAGCGGCGGTGAGGCGGTGAACGAGGCGGTGGGCCTGATCGAAAAGCTGTTCGTGACGACCGAACCCGTGCCGGTTAGCGACAGTATCAAAGCGCGCGCGGCAGACCGTGCCATCGCTAAGGTCGCGCCGTTCCACCGTCAGATCAATGGTATTGGCGACGCGATCATCATCGAGACATATGCAGATGCCTTGTCTGAGCGCCAAGATGACGATGTGCTCGCCTTCGTCACCCACAACATCCACGACTTCAGCCAAAAGGGAGCAGATACCCGCCTGCCACATCCTGACCTCGCGCTCCTCTTCGACGGGGTGCACTCGCGTTATTCGACCAACCTTGGTGCGCTCATGAGCGAATTCGCCAGCGATCTGATCGAAGAGATTACCTTCGATCGCGAGTATAGCCAGGAATCGCGCGCCCTTTCGGAGCTACTAGAGGCAGAGGATAAGCTCACGACGCAGATTTGGTATGGTAGGAAGTGGGGCATCATCGATGCCGTTGAGAGCGGCAAGGAGAAGAAGGTTCCGCGAGAGGTTTGGGAGGCTGCCTCGCGCGAAGAGCAGCGCGGCATGATCGTGGACGAAATCTGGGACGGCATGATCGCGGCCATGAAGCGTGCGGAAGAACAGTACCCCGACGAACTTGGCCCGTGGAGCGATTTCGAATGGGGGATGCTCAGCGGCAAGTTATCTGCGATTCGATGGGTACTTGGTGACGAGTGGGACATGCTGGACACGTAAACGACGGCTGTTTTTGCGGAGTGTCGCCAAATTCCCAGCGAAGCAGCAATGGCAACAACAGTTACAAAAGCGGCGGTCCTAACGCGGAATGGAGTACGGCTCGAGCTGGTCGAAAGTGGGCTGGCTGGCGGTCGATTGAACGCTGTCGTCCAATCGACCGCCAGCGATATGACAGCCCTGTCAACTTTGATGGTACGCACACTTTACGCGCCAACGAGGCTGACGACGTCTCACGCTGCCGCCCGCACCACCTCCGTCGGTTTCGCGTCGGCGTAGCTGCCCCCGGCGGGGACGAAGAGGGAGCCGTGCAATTCGATGCCGTGCATCTGATCGGCGGCTTACGGAAGGCTCCATCCGGAATCTGGTCGAACGATCGCGACGACGACTGGCGACGTGGTTCCCCGCCTATTTGATCGCTCATTATGCCAAGAGTCAGCTTTGGCATGCCAGCACGCTGCTGTTTGGTTTCTTCCTGACCGAAATCTGCGGGATTGGTGCCAGATCGATGGGCTGGATCATGGCGGCGTCGCTGCTGCTGAATGGGCTGGCCGATCTTCTTATGGGGACGTGGGGACACGGCCGGATATCCGACGAGGCGCACGCCCGACGCGTCCAGGCGCGCGGTGGGCCGCTGACGTGCGTGTTCTTTCTGCTGTTCTGCGGGACGCCGTTCATCGCGACGGACGCCCGATCGGCCTGGGCTTTGGTGATGCTGCTTGGCTTTCGTGTCACCTATCCGCTGATCGACGTGCCGCAGAACACCATTCCGGCGCTGCTTTCACTCGACGACAACGCGCGCTGCTCGCTCCTTGCACATCGCAATGTCGCGTCGGGCGTCGCGGCGATCGCGATCAGCGTGATCGCCGCTCCGATTCTGATCCGGGGGGGCGATCTCTACCGCTGGATGGCTTGGGCACTGTTGCTGTCGCTGTTCGTCTGCGGTTCCGCATGGTGGCTGGCGCGCACGCCCCTGGCAGGCGAAACGCCCCGACCCGATGCGCCCGTGCGTCCCCGAGACGATCTGGGTTTCGCGACGATCCTGTGCGCGCTGGCGATGATGATCGCCGCCAGTTCGGCGTTTCGCCTGATCGAGCCTTACTATTCGGCGTTCGTCCGGGGCGGTTCGGGGCTGTTGCTATGGGCGGCGGTCGGCGGGACGATCAGTCAGCCGGTCTGGGCATGCTGCCGTCGCCGCTGGTCGGCCTTTTCAAGTCTGATCGGGGCGGCCGTCATGCTGGCGGGGGCGGCGGGTCTGTTATCAAGCCCGTTGCGATCCGCACCGGTGGGCATCGTTCTGGCGGGCATGACGTTCGGCATAGGGTCGGGCGGATTATGGCTGATGCTTTGGACCGCGATGACGGCGCTCGCGGCACAGGGAAGCGCTACGCGTCATGTCGGGATCTTCACCTGCGTCTCCAAAACCGCGCAGGCCACCGCGATCGTGACGGTGGGGCACGTGCTGGCCGCGTCCCCCTACCGCCTGACGATGCGCGATCCGTGGTCGCCGCCATCGCTGATGATGGCCGGCGCGCTGGCCGCGATCGCCCTGGTGTGCGTCGTGCTGGCGTGCGTCCTGGCGTTCAATCGAACATCGTCTGGTGGAACATCAACGACGCCGCGCCCAGCGGCCCCGACAGTTCGGGCTCCAGACTAGCGACATCCATCAGGGTGGGCGGGGCGCGGCGCTCACGGCGGACCGGCCAGTGATTTTCGGGTAAGTCGATCGCATCGACGATCCGCTGCGCCAACATTCGGGGCAGGCGTCCGCCCAGGATCAGCGCTTCGCAGTCGAGCGTCATGCGCAACGCACCGAACAGATAGGAAAAGGACGGCTGATGTTCGGCCAGCCACTCCTCCACCCCCGGCCATGCGGGGTCGAAGCGCGCGATCAGGTCGGACACCCCCGAACACGCAATGCCATGGTCAGCCAGCCGATCACGTAACGTCATCAAGTTCGGGGTGACGCGCCCGGCGCTGCGGAATAGTCCGGCGATTTCGCCCGCATTGCCGTGACGGCCGCGCAGCAGCGCGCCGTTCATGACGATACCCGCGCCGAACCCGGCCGCGACATTGACGTAACAGAAGCTGTCATAGCGCGTGCCCACGCCCAGGATACGCTCGCCCAGCGCCGCGGCACTGGCGATATTCTCGACAATGACAGGCAGACCGGTCTGGCGCTCGATCGCCTCATGCAAATCGAGAAGTGCCCATTCTTCCAGCTCAAGGCCTGGATTGACCATCGACGTGCCGACGAAATAGCCCGCGACCGCAACGCCAAGCCCCAGCAGCCGACGGCGATCGATGCCCGCCTTCGCCATGTGATCGAGTGCGAAGCCGACCGCGGCATCGATCATCGGCGCGCGCGGCATGCCGGGCAGCGTGATCTCGCGGCGGGCACGGATGTCGCCCGCCAGATCGACCAGCACGACATCGGCGCGATCGGTCATCACCGACACGCCGATGCTGAACGTGGCATCGGGCTGGATATGGATCATCGCGCTTGGCTGACCGCGCCCGGCCGCGACCGTCTCGCCGCTACGCACCAACCCGGCGGCCTCCAGCTCCTCGGTCGCACGGAAGACGGCGGTGCCCGAGAGGCCCAGGTCCCGAATCAGTTCCGCTCGCGACGCGCTATTCCGCCGCCGAACTGCCGCCAGCACCGCCCTGCTTCGGGCAGACAATTTGACTGCCGACATCAAACTCCCTTCGATTCAACATGATAGTCAGACGCCGCAGCGAAAATGCGGCACCCCCTCTGTTGTCAAATAAATATCACAATGAATGATATATATAAAGCGGGTTCCGAAGGGGGATATAGATGAAATCTGCACGTCATATACGCCTGGTTAGCGTTCTTCTGGTTGGCACGTCGCTGGGCTGTGCGTTGCCAGTCGCCGCACAGACCGCACCCGCCGAACCGGTTGTGGCCAACACGGCCCAGGCGGGGCCAGTCGCCGAACCGGCACCGGGTGAAGAGATTGTCGTCACCGGTTTCCGCGCGTCGCAGCAGTCGGCGACCAAGACCAAGCGCCAGTCGGCCGTGATCCTCGATGCCATTTCGCAGGACGATGTGGGACGCCTGCCCGATCTCAACATCGTCGAGGCGAGCCGGCGCATCACCGGGGTCTCGGTCGTAGGGGGTGCCGATCCGACCAAGAACCGCGACATCTATCAGCGTGCGACGATCCGTGGCCTTGATCCGCGCTACAATCTGGTCACGATCGACGGCATTCCGCTCGCATCGCCCGATTGGGTGTATCGCGGCGCGCGGCTCGACATGCTGCCCTCCTCGCTGGTGTCGCGGATCGAGGCGATCAAGAGCGTCACCGCGCAATATGATCCGCACGCGCTCGGCGGGCAGATCAATATCGTGTCGAAGAGTGCGTTCGACGTCCGTGGCGAACGCTTCCTCGTCGTGAACGCCAATGGCGGCTATAACGACACGGCGGGCAAGCTCATCCAGCAGGGCGGTCCTTCGATCCGCACCGACGCGACCGGCGCGCTACGCTTTGGTCCCGGTCAGAGCTTCGGCATCGTCGCCTCGGTCGAGTATCAGCGCCTTCCCTCGACCGCGCGCGCCGAGCTGCCTGGCGACAGCAACGGTGCGGGCTGGTCCTATTTCACCGCAGCCGGTGCGCGCACGCCATTTCCGAACCTGTCGACCGGCTTGCTGGTGCCGGTTCGCAACCAGGATTATTTCTTCGAGAATATGCGCACCCGTCTCAGCGGGAACCTGAAGCTGGAATGGCGGCCCGACGACGCGACCGAAGTGTCGCTGTTCGGCGGCTATTACCACGACAAGGATGTCGAGACCCGTTACGAGATCCTGACGCTGCCGACCGGCGCGCCGACCGCAGTCACCGCAACCAGCGGCGCGTTCGCGCAGGGCGACCTCCAGCAGGGACTGACCTATCAGCCGGTAACGCGCGACACCTGGCTGATCGATGCCAAGGGCCGGCATGATTTCGGCGGCGGTATCGTTCTCGACACCACGCTTGCGCGGTCGAAGGCGCAGTATCGCGAACTGCGCGAGATGATCAAATACGATACCAACCCGCGCGCCGGAACGTCGTCGGCCGGGTTCCTGCCTGCCTATGGCTATGGCTACACCATCATCGATGGACGGCCACGGCTGACGATCAACGACACGGCCGCTGCGACCAATCCCGACAGCTACCGTGCGCTTTATTTCCGTAACATCAACCGCGACCTCGATTCCACCGTCGACTTCGGCAAGCTCAATCTGGGGTTCAACGCCACGGCTGATGATCGCGGCTTGGGTGCGAACATCGGGGCGGCGGTCACGCGGACCGATCTGTCCTACGACCAGCGCTATCTCGAATACGTCCCCGCCACGACCACCGACCAAACCACGGTTGGCACGCTGTCGGGCATTCTCTACGACAAGCGGCCGGCGGCGTATCTGACTCCGGCGGTGGCCTATCTGCTCATCAACCGCCCGGCCGCATGGCAGCGGTTCGACGCCAACCGCGCCTCGTTCACCACTACCAACCAGATCGCGAACAACGCCGCCGACGACTTCCGCGATGTGGAGACGACCAAGGCGGTCTATGCGCAGGGCCTGTTCCGCGCCGACCGCTTCGACGCGCAGATCGGCGTCCGCTACGACAGCACGCATCTTGTCGTGGACACCAACCAGGCGCCGACCGTTCGCGGTGCGACCGCCTATGAGCCGGTGCGGCGCACGACCGATTATGGCTATTGGCTGCCCTCAGCACTGGCAACCTATCAGCTCGGCGATGGAATGCGCGTTCGCGCGGGCGTGTCGAAGACGATCGGACGGCCCGACTACAGCCAATATGCCGCGCGCACCTCGTTCGGGATCGGCACGGACGGCACGCTGACTGTCAACACCGGCAACCCCGACCTGAAGCCGCGCGAGGCGTGGAATTACGACCTGTCGTACGAATGGTACATGCCCGCGGGCATGATCTCGGTCGCCGGGTTCGTGAAGGACATCCGCAACGAGATCTTCACCAGCAGTCAGATGGGACCGGCCACGACCTTTCAGGGCGTGACCTATCAGAACGTCGTCGTCAGCACGCCGCGCAACGCGGTGGGGGCGAACGTGAAGGGGCTGGAGGTCGGCTACACGATGGATCGCATCACCGCGCTGCCGGGGCTGGGCTTCAACGCGAACTTCACGCTGCTTGACGGCTCCTATCGCCAGCCCGTCAGTGCCGCGGGCATTGCATCGGGCCTGCCCGCGACGCGCAAGACGAGCGGTCTGATCCAGCAACCCGCCTACATCGCCAACCTGACCGCCTTTTACGCGATCGGGCCGGTAGAACTGCGCGGCTCCTACAACCGCATCGGTCGTGCGCTGCAATCGGCGGATGGCGATACCCCGACCCGCGACCTCTATCAGGAACCGCGCCAGCAGATCGACGTGCAGGCGCGCTGGACCGTTCGCGAGGGCGTGGAGCTGGTCGGGCAGGTGCAGAACCTCACCAAGTCGCCCTTCATCGTTCGGCAGGGCGTCGATCAGGCCTATGTGAACTACTTCTTCCCCGTAGGCCGCACCTTCTGGCTCGGTCTGTCGTGGAAGCCGCAATGGTGAAGCGACTGGCCTTGGCCAGCGCCACGCTCGCAATGGTCCCCGCCGTCGCTTCGGCGGCGGGGACCGGCAATCGCGACGATGTCCGTATCGTCCTGAAATTCGTCAAGAGTGACGGGGCGGTGAGCGCGCCCGTCCGCTTCGATCCCGCATCGTGCAGGGCGTGCCGCGTCGTCGACGAACCTCTGTTCAACGCCGACAATGCGCGCGAAACGGCCATCGCGTTGCGGGTGCCGCGGCAGCGCACCATCGAACTCGCGTTCGACGCGCGTCCCGCCACCGTTCGGCGGGTCTTGCTCGAATCCGGGGAACTGCCCTTTCGGACGACCGGCGACCGCATCGTCGTGGCGCTCCCCCCGCTCGCGCAGGATGCGATCACCGCCGCGGAGGTCGCAACCCATATCGTCGAGCCGGGCTTGGTGCTGCGTTTCGAACATGCCGATCCTGCGCGGCGTGCCGGTGCCTATGCCACCGGCGCCTTTCCCGACCTTCAGCGGCGCGCGGCGAACGTGCTGGAGTTCGCGCAGCGACAGGTCGTGCGGACGCTTGGCCTGGGCGAGGAGGCGGTAAAGCGGGGATGGGGGACCATCCAGATCATGGGCTTCGACATCAATGCCCCGCACGGCCATGTCGATGCCCCGCCCCATGTTCACATGCACCTGCGCTGGCCGGGCAATACCGGCACCCAGATCGGCCATTACTATATCGGCGCCGACGGGTTGCTGTCGCACAACATGGTCGGGGTGAAGGGGCTGAACGCGCCCGATCGGCGGTTCGGTCGCGGTGAGACCTTCACGACCATCGCCCCGGACGGCGCGACCGCCTATACGCACCGTATTACCGAACGCGGATGGCTGGAGATCGCCGACGGGCGGGGCCGCACCTGCCTGATGCGCCCTGCGGCGGCGGGAGGCTTTGCCGATGGCGCGATCATCCAGTGCCCGGATATGGGGGAACAGCGCATCAGCGTCGCCGACGACCTGACCGAAGGCGTGCTGACGGTGACGACGGGCGATATCGTCGAAACCTTCCGCTACGCGACCGACAGCGGTTTGCTGTTATCGCCGGCCGCCGTACCGGCCAGCGCACCCTCTGTGTCCGTGTCACCGGCTTAACGATGCTGGACAGACGAGGCGTGTGCCGTCAGCGCCCGTACCGGGCGATCCACGCTAGCACGCCGATCGGACGATTTTTCGGCGGACGCGCGCACTAATTCCTATTGGGAGCGGCACGCGAGACGGGCGGAGGATGCCCAGGTGAGATGGAGTAATGAGAATACGCCTCAGTCTCCCGTGAGCACGTGCCCCGCTTCCGGATCGAAGAAGGCGGCCCGCAGGGGAAGGGTCGCCGCGCCGACGGCCGCCGCATCGCCATCGATCGTCGATGGAACGATCCGGGCGGAGGGGCGGTGGAAACCGCGCCGCTCGGGATTGGTGATACGTATCCGCTCGGCGATCCGCGATGCCAGCGACGCGGGCAGGCGTCCGCCCAATACGATCGCTCCGGGGTCGATCGTCGCCGAAATCGCCGATGCGACCAGGTTGAGCGACGGCAGGCAGCGGTCCAGCCACGTATCGACCGCGGGGTGGCCAGCATCGAAGTCGGCCAGCATCGCGTGCAGATCGGGAAATGTCTTGCCATGCGCGTCGAAGGTCATGCGCAGCGCCTCGAGATTGGGCTGTGGCCAATCCGCCGGCAGGATCGAGGCGAACTCGCCCGCATTGCCATGCCTCCCGCGCAGCGGCAGCCCCTGCGAAATGATACCGCCACCGAAACCGGCGGAGAAATAGAGATAGGCGAAGTCGCGCGACACGCGCCCATGGCCCAGCATCGCCTCGCCGATGGCCGCGACATTGCCGTCATTGTCGATCCAGACCTTTTCGGCCAACGTCTCGGCCAGGATCGTGTCGAGCGGCACCAGTGCCCAGGGATCGAGCAGCCGGGGCGGGTTCAGCCTGGCGCCGTCGCCGATAAAGTAGCCGGTGACGCCGACCCCGATCCCGATCAGCGTCGATCGATCGCGCCCGGCATCGGTGATCGCGGTGTCGATCATCCGGCGAATCTGGTGGCAGGCGGGCTGGATCTCGGTGTCGGACAGCCGTTCGCTGCGACCGCTCTGCACCCGGCCGGCCAGGTCGAGCAGCACCAGTGACACGGCGTCGGTCATCACCGACAGACCGACCGCGAACGCGGCGTCACCTTCCAGGGCCAGCTTAGCGGCCGGCTTGCCGCGTCCCGCTGCGACGGGCAGCGCCTCGCGCAGCAGACCGCGCGCGATCAGCGGCTCGACCAGACGGGTGATCGAATGCGGGGCCAAGCCGGTCATCCGGGCAAGGTCGGCGCGACTCGACGGGCCGTGACGCGACAGCAGATCCATCACGACACGCTCATTGGCGGTTGCGGTGCGGCGCCCGTCTTCCCGGAGGAAATGCGTCGGATAATCGCCTGCGGTTATCGCGTTCATGCGGCTGGCAAGCCTTGCGCGGGCGATCGTGTCAAGCTGGGTATGAGCAGCAACAAGGCCGTAACGACGCAGCCCGCGCCGACCAGGAGGACGAAGGCGATATAGCTGTCCGTGGTGAAGCTTGGCACTCGCCCCAGTCCTCCGGCCAGCGCCAGCCCCGCCGCGCCCAGCGCCAGCTTCGATACCATGGTATAGAGGCCGTAACCGCGCGGGTCCGCTCCCAGCACCGGCAGGATCGCCCAGCCGATCAGGTTCGTCGTTCCCAAAGTCAGGCCCAGCAGGGCCAGCATCGCCAGCCCCGCATTCCACGCGAACCCGATCGCAACGAACGCGGCCATGGCATAGATCATGGCCAGCAGCGTCAGTCCATGGCGCGCGTCGCGCAGGCGGATGGGCAGTAGGGCGGAGGCGGTTCGGCCCAGGATCAGCATGGTCAGGATCGCCGTACCGTCATCGCCACGATGCCAGGCACCAGGCAGGTGCAGCACCGCCTTGGCCAGCGCCCCCAGCGCGACGATGCCGATCACGCTGGCCGCCATAAAGGGCACTGGCAGGGATGGCGTGACCGACCGCTCTGCCCCGATCGCCGACGATCGGGGCGTGAAAGCGATCAGCAGCGGCACCATCATCGCCCCGATCAGGACGCCACCAGCCGCGATCGCCCACAACAGCGCGGCGGTGTCCATGTCCTTGCCGCCGCTGGCAGCTCCGGCCGCCACCAGCGAGGCGAGCGCAGTCCCCACAGTCCGCCCGCGCGCGAGTCCGATCGCGCGGGCGGGCGTGTCGCCCAACCGGGTGAGCAGCGCATTGTGCGGCACGTCGATCCCGGCGTAGGCGATGCGGAATATCAGGGTCGCCGCCAGCAGCGCGGCCGCGCCATAGGGGGCAAGCAGCACCGTCGCCGGGAAACTGATCCCCGACACCAGCAGCGCGATCGCCGCGATCGGCGCCGCATGACGGGGACGGCGCGCAAGGTGGTTGCCCACGGCGAAATCGGCCAGTGCATTGGCCGCCAATCCGATCAAGAACAGCGTCCCCGCCGTCATCGGGTCCAGCCTGTAGACCGAGACGAGCAGATAGAGGGTCAGCAGATCGCTGCCGCTCCACAACAGGCTCTTGCCGAAATGGGCCGTGCCATAGGTCGCGCAGGCCCGGCGCCATGTCACGGAATCCAGCGGACCTTGTAGAGCTTCATCCCCGGCGTCTCGAACCGATGCTGACGGCCCGTATCGCGATCGGCGACCGTGAAGCCATGCGCCCACCAGCTTTCCTCCGCCTGCACCCACGCCATCGCTTCCTTCGTCACGCTGACCGCCTTGACCCGCAGCTTCGGATTCAGCGCCGGGATCGGCGTGAAATCGCCACGGTCGGGATCGAAGGTCCATGCCCCGTCATCGGTGGTGACGACATAGCCGCCTCCGGGCGTCGGCGACAGATCGTGCCCGTCGCGTCGCCCCGGCAGCGTCCAGCGGGCGGCCTCGGTCAGGCGGGGCGCGGCCGCTTCGGGATCGAACGAAAAGGCCTGGATCAGATCATGCGATAGCGCGAACAGCCTTTGCCGCCGCGCGTCCCAGACCGCACCATGGCCCGAGGGCAGCGGCAGGCTGGCGAGCGGAGGCTCGCTCCGCGACAGCTTGTAGAGTTCCAGTCGGTCGCCCGCCGGGTTGATCGACAAGGCCACCGCCGCATAGCCGCCGGGCAGCAGGTCCGCCGAATGCGCCATGGGCGCGGTCGCGCGGAACCGCACTTTCCCGCTCGCCCGATCGATCAGCACGACGCCCCCGGTCGAGGCGGTGACGAGGATCGCCTTGTTCCCATCGACGGCTTTGCAGTCATCGATATGGGCGAGCAATCGGGTCCGATAGGCTGAAGGCAGGTCTTGGGCAGCGCCGGCGCTCCACCTCCATGTCTCCGTCGCGGCGTCGCCCGTTACGACATATTCGCGAATCTGGTCGTCGCCACAGGCATAGAGGCGATCGGCGGCCGCCGCCCCGGTGCTCGCCAACAGCCCGATCAGCGCGCTCAACATCCTCAATCCACGCATGATTTTGCCCTCGCTTGATGACGATTGCGTCACAGGCCGCTTCGTCATAGATATGTCACCTATAGTGAGTAATAGGCGATCGACCTATTCGGGGAAAGAGGGGAATATCATGAAGACGTCACTGGCCTTGCGCAGCCTGCTGTTGCTCTCGTCCGCGTTGGCCGCGCCGATCCAGGCCCAGACGACCGCACCGACCACCACGCCGTCCGACCCTCAGGATGCAAATGACGAGATCATCGTGACGGGCGCCCGGCTTCAGGCGGTGCGCGAGATCGAGGCGAAGCGCGGGATTGCCGTGATCTCCGACAGCATCAGTTCGGACGAGATCGGCACACTGCCCGATTTCGGGCTGGGCGAGGCGCTGACCCGCGTGCCCGGCGTCTCGACCATCCAGAACAATGCGCGTGGCGAGGCGCAATTTCTGTCGATCCGCGGCCTCAACGCCGACTATAACCTCGTCCAGATCGACGGCGTGTCGCTGCCCGCCAACGAGGTCGGGCGGCGCAACGTCTCGCTCGACGTGATCCCCTCGTCGCTCGCGTCGCGGGTGGAGGTCTATAAATCGGTCAATGCCGCGATGAACGGCAACGCGATCGGCGGCATCGCCAATCTGCGCACCCGCAGCGCCTTCGATGGCGGCGGCAAGCCCTTTGTCGGCGGGCGCTTCGACATCGGCAAATGGGATTTCGAGCGGACGCGCGGCAAGGCCGGCCCCTCGGGCCAGGCGGAGCTGGTCGCCTCGACGACCTTCGGGCCGGATCGCAAATTCGGTGTCGTCGTGGCGGGCAGTTTCTTCCGGCGCGACTCCGCCTCGGTGAATTCGGCCAGCGACAATTATCTATACTTCGATCCGTCCACCGGCACGCGGCTGACCTCGCCCGCTAACGACGTATCCAGCGCCTTTGTCGCGCCGGATCGCCGTCGCTGGCTGCATTACGACAATATCCGTCAGCGCTATGGCATGTTCGGCAAGCTGGAGTTCGACGATCATCAAATGTTCAAGGCGGCGGTGACGCTGGCCGATTTCCGTCATACCAATGACGAGGAACGCCAGTCCAACCTGGTCGCTGCGAACACGGCGGTGACGAGCGCGACCAATCGCTACACCAATTTCAGCGGCGTCATCGCGACCGGCGGCAATGTCGCCAACGCCAATGCGCAGGTCGATCTGGTCCAATATTACCAGACCCGCCGGATGCGCTATGCCGATTTCCACGGCGAACTGACGCCGGGCGACCGCATCCTTGCCGATTTCGGCGTCAACTACGCGGTGGCGACCTATAGCCAGGACGCTCGCCTCGCGACCTATCGCGTCGCGAACACCAACAGCCTGGCCTATGGCTATACGATAACGCCGGGCCAGTTCGCGCAGTTCAACTTCACCGATCCGGCCTATGTCGCGAATGCCGCCAACTACAAGCAGTTCGAATATGGCACGACCGCCGAGGACCAGCGCGAGAATGCGCTGACCGCCCGCGCCAATCTGGGCTTCAACCTCGCGGCGGAGGATCGCGGCTTCGGGATCGGGACGGGCGCTTTCGCGCGCTTCCTCGACCGCCGCTACGACTATGTGCTCGACAATTACCGGACCAACGCCACCTCCAACTATCTGCTTTCGGGGGTGATCGCGCCCGAGACCTATAGGCCGTACAATGGCGGCGGACAGACGATGCTGTTCGTCGATCCGGGCGCGGCGCGATCCTTTTTCACGGCCAATCGCAGCGGCTTCACCGCCAATTCGGCCAATACGGGCAACAGCCTGCAATCCGATTACAACCTAACGGAGAATATCGTCGCGGGCTATCTGATGGCGCGCTACGCGCTCGACACGGCGCGGCTCACGGCGGGCGTGCGGTTCGAGGATACGACGCTGACCACTGGCTCCTATCGCCTGCGCGGTGCGACCTATAGCTGGGGACAGCAGGGTCAGCATTATCAGGACTGGCTGCCCTCCGCGCAGTTCGACTGGGACCTGACCGACCGGCTGCGGTTCCGCGCCGCCTATAGCCGGACGCTCGGCCGCCCCAATTACGACGACCTCGCCGCGCGCGAGAGCGTCAACGTCAACAGCTCGACCGGTGCGATCAGCATCACCTCGGGCAATCCCGACCTGAAGCCGCGCCGCTCGGACAATTACGACCTGAGCCTGGAATATTACGTCAATCGCGACGTACTGTTCTCCGCCGCGCTGTACCGCAAGGACATCAAGGATGAGATCATCACCGTCCGCAACCAGGCGACCGAGCTGTTCGACGGCACGCAGCAACTCGTCACCCGCATTCGCCCGGTCAATGCCAGCAGCGCCAAGGTGCAGGGTATCGAACTGAACGCGGTCGTGGCGCGGATGCCGTTCCTGCCGGGTCCGCTGGCGGGACTGGGCGCGTCGGCCAATGTCACGCTGCTCGACACGACACCGCCGCAGGTGACATTGTCCGACAATGTGACCCGCCGCCGCCTGTCCGGCTTGTTCGAAAGCGCGAACACGGTCGCCAACGTCAAGCTGTTCTACACCGCCGGGCCAATCACGATACAGGGGGCGTGGAACCATCTGTCGCCGATCCTCTATTCGGTATCGACGACCGATCCGCTCGGCGACCGGCGCTATGCCGCCAGCGACCTGTTCGACGCGCAGCTCCGCCTGACGCTCAGCCGTCACTGGACGATCGTCGCGCAGGGCAAGAACCTGACCGACTTCCGCCCGCAACGCATGTTCGGCCCGAATTTCGGCTTGTTGCGGGAAGAGATCGAGAACGGCCGCGCCTTCTATATCGGCGCGCTGGTGCGATACTGATGCGACGGGCCTTCCTGCTGCCGATCTTGTTGCATCAACCCTGTTGCTGGCAAGCCCGGCGGCCGGCCGCACCCTGTCGGCCGCGGCAACGCCCGCGCTGGCGAAGCTGCTCGCAAAGATGCGCGGAGACGTCGCCGCGGCAGTCAATACGGTGAAGCCGGTCTATGCCCGGCGGCGTCCTTTCCTGGTCGATGATGATCCGGTGTGCCAGCCGCGTGCGGCGCTGGAACCCAGCTTCGACCATCTCTCGGGGCATACGGGTTGGGGCACCTCGGTTTCGCTCATCCTGGCCGAACTGATCCCCACGCGGGCCACGGCCTTGCTGGCGCAGGCCCGCGACTATGGCGACAGCCGCGTGATCTGCGGCGCGCACAATGCCAGCGCGGTCGCGGCAGGCCGGCAGGCCGCCGCCGCTGTAATTGCGCGATTACATGGTGACGCGGCCTTCCGCCACGATCTCGACATCGCGCGCCAGGAACTCGCTCGCGAACCGGAGTGAAGGGGGAGGGCGAACGCTTCCTGTTTGGAAACGGCCGACGGGAAGGCCGGCCCGTTCTTCACAAGGATGGTATTTGGGAAGGTGATTGGCGCTCATTTCACCGAATGTCAGTTTTCGAAGTCGATGTCAGCGGATTGCCCGTGGCGATGTCAGCGCCAAGCCGGCGATGTGTCGTGCGGCTTCTGCCGCGCCGTCTTCTCTGGCAATGATCGTTGCCGCCCGGCGTGCTGCATCCGCTATCGCCGGATCAGTCAATATGTGCGACACGATGTTTGTGGCTTGTCCGACTTTGAACCTGTCGCGATGGATCGTGGCACCCACATCACCCCCCTTTAATCGTGCAGCATTGTCGAATTGATCGCCGAAGTGGGGAACGGCGATCTGTGGGCGTCCCGCACGCAATGCCTGTCCAGTCGTCCCGATGCCGCCATGATGAACGATGGCAGATGCACGGGGGAAAACAGCCGAGTGTGGCGCATAATTCATGATGAGGCAGTCGCCATCGCGACGCGGTGGTCCCGGTTGCCCGGTCAGCAGCACCGCTCGTCTGCCGAGGGCACGGCTGAGCGCAGCCGCCTCATCATAGAACCGGCCGGCCGAAGCGACCGCGAACGATCCCAGGGTGAAGACGAGCGGCGGAGGACCATCGTCGAGGAAGGTTTGAATTTCGACGGCCAGTTCGTCATCGGCGCCGCTCTCGCTGTCGAAGAAGGGAAAGCCCGTCAGGATCGCGTGACGGGGGGCATCAGGTGGAAGCTTGCCCAACGCCTGCGACCAGCAGCATATGAAAGCAGCTGTGACCGGCCCATGATCCAGCATGGGGGCACCTTGGCTGGGAGGAAGACCGTGTGCGGCACGGACATCATCGATCTGCCGGGCGTGACGCCGACGCAGGGCGATGCGCGCGAGGGCGTAGAATGTCCGGTTCCAGCCCCGACCGATGGCGGTGCGCGGCCGATGCCGCATGATCTCGAACCGTGGCGCCACGGGAGGCTGCCACGCCGAGAACAACGTCATGGGTTGAAGCACGACAGACGCCAGAGGCAGGCTACGCTTTTCCGCGACAATCTCGGAGGCAAGCGCGAAGACCGAACCGGCGATCACGTCGGCATCCGCCGATAATTCGTCCAGCGCTGCCGTGCTCGATCGAAGAGACGGGATGAGGATCTGGTCGACGACGAAATTCGTGTCTTCGAGAACCCTGCCCGCCGCCTCTTCCGGACTCATGCCCAGACGTGCGCAGATGTCGGCGTAGCCTGGCAGGATCGGCGCGGCATCGAGGCCGGCGGCACGGACCTTGGCGACGCCGTCTTCGGGCACCGCCAAAAGGACGCGGTGACCCTGCGCGATCAAAGCTCGACCGATCGCTATGAACGGGTGCAGGTCTCCGAGTGAGCCGATCGTGACCAGAACAACGCGAGCCATCAGGACATTTCCTCCAGCGCAGGCGTAACCGGCATCGTATCCAGTAGAAGCGCCAGTTCCCGATAGAGGGTTGATCGTCCAAGCCCGAGTTGCTTCGCAGCCTGCGCGGGACGGACAGCCGCTTCGACCAGTTTCAGGGCGGAGGCGAGTTTGTCGGTATCCAGCGTCGGCCGTCCCGGCACCTCGCCGCCTGCGCAGGCAGCGGCGATGCCTTCGCGCGTGCGCTCCAAGATCAGCCGGCGTTCAAAATGCGCGATGGCACCGAAGACGTGGAACACCAACTCGCCAGCGGCCGACAACGTATCCAGGCGCACCTCCAGCGATCGGAACGCCAGACCGCGGGCCTTGAACATGTCGCTCGTCTCCAGCAGTTCCTTCAGCGAACGGCCGAGCCGATCGAGGCGCACGACGCAGAACGTGTCTCCAGCATCTCAGAGTCGTCCGCGGATCGTCACACCGAAGGTTCGCGGCGCACCGGGATAGCCCTGCAAAATGCCCGTCGACTTGGTCACGCCGAGCAGGTTCACATAATAGGCCTTGTCGAGCAGGTTCTCGACCCAGAGCTGAACGTCCAGCCGCTTGTCGTCCAGCAACAGGCCAACCCGAGCGGAGGTCAACGCGTAGCCGGGAATTTCCGCCGCCGGGTCGAGCGTGATCGTCGTGTTCTGTCGCGTCCGCCAATTGACGTCGACCAGACCATAGACGGCCGTGCGGTCGGAGACCCGATGGGTATAGTCGGCCGTCAAGTTGGCGGTCCATTTAGGTGCCCAGGCCACCTGGCGCCCGGTCAGGTCACACGTCGTCGCGCTCGACTGCGCCGGGCAGACCGAATTGGCGAAAGAAGCGTAGACTGCGCGATTGTAGGCCAGAAAGCCCTTCAGATGCAGCGGGCCCATAAACGCTTCACCTTCGCCCTCGACACCCTCGGACACCAGTGCACCGACATTGGCCAGGAACTTGGTCGCGGTGTTGCCGACGCCGATCGACTGGTTCGCCTGATAGTTCTTCACATAGGTATGGAAGGCCGTCAGGTTGAAGATCAGCCGGCGATCGAACCACTCGGTCTTGATCCCCGCCTCGATATTGTCAGCCTGTTCGCCGTTGATATGCTGGCCCGCGCCCAGCGCGATCGCGGTGGCGATGCCCTTGTCGGGGTTGGTCGCATTATAGGGGAGGAGGTTGAACCCCTTGGACTTGTAGCCGCGCGCGGCGGTGACGTAGAACATGACGGTCGGCACCGGCTTGAAGTTGACGCCGACCTCGCCCGACAGCGACGTGTCGGTGATGGCGTCGGCCGCCGAGCCGAGCTGGGCGTTCGCGCCGCTGGGCGACAGGGCGAGAAGCTGGTCCGTGTTCAGGCCGCCACGATTGGCGATGACGCCGTCATAGCGCATCCGCTTTCGCTCCCAGGTCTGGCGCAGGCCCAGGTCGAAGGCCAGGCGGCGCGCGTCATCGGGATGCCAGGTCGCATGGCCGAACACCGCGCTGGTCTTCGTATTGAACACCGCATGGCTGTCGAACCCGGCCCCGGTCAGCGCCGTGGCCCATCCGCCCTTGCCCCACATCAGGCCGTTGGCGGAGTTGGTCCCGAACAGCGTCGCGTTCGGATTGCCGGCCCAGAGATGATATTGCGACCCGAACCGGATGCGCGAATCCACGTCCAATTGCTGGCGCGAGAAGAAGCCGCCGATCAGCCCCTCCAGCGGATGGCCGGTGGTCGAGGCCCAGCGCACTTCCTGCGACCATTGCTGCACCCGGTTGCACGAGCCATAGTCGCGGATCGCATCCAACTGCGTATAGTCGTTGTCGTTGTTGGTGAAGCAGGACCAGCGGCTCCACGCGCCGATCGACGTAATCGTGCCCAGCGCGTGAAGGTCCAGATCCTGTTGCAGGCTGAGTGCGTCGGTCCTGGTCTGGGCGTTGAGCGGGGAATCGATATTCATCTCCCGCTTTTCCTTGGAACTGACGAGCAGCGTATAGCCCCCCGCCGCCATGCGCGCCTGTAATGCCGCAGGGTTGTATATGCCGAGCGTGATCGGCCCCATGGATGGGAAATCCTGGGTCGCATGGGTGCCGATCAGGCGGATCGTCCAATCCTCGGTCGGGTTCGCGAGCACCTGCGCGCGCACGCCCTCGCCAGCCCGAGCATTCTGCCAGCCACCATTGTAGATGTTGTGGTAATAGCCATCGGTCCCACTGGCAAAGGCCGAGATGCGCAGCGCCAGCTTGCCGTCGACCAAGGGGCCCGTCACGCTGCCCTTGATCTGGCGGAAGCCCTGGTTGCCGATGGTGAATTCGGTCGCGGCACCGAACTGGTAGCTGGGCTTGAGCGTGTTGATCAGGACCGCGCCCGCCGTGGTGTTCTTGCCGAACAACGTCCCCTGCGGCCCTCGCAGCAACTCGACATCGGCGATGTCGTTGAAGTCGTTGGACACCATGCCCAGCCGGGCATTGTAGACGCCATCGACGAACACACCGACCGAGGCATCGATGCCATCGGTGTTGAAACCGTTGTTGCCGATGCCGCGAACGCCGAGGTTCAGCTGCTTCGGGTTGGTCAGATAGACCGAGAAGGACGGAAACTTGGTCTGGAAATTGGTGAAGTTGACCAGATTTTGCCGCGCCAGTTCCTGCGGTGTGATGACGGTCACCGGAATCGGCACCGACTGGACATGCTCGTCCCGACGGCGCGCGACGACGACGACATCGCTTTGGCCAGTCTCCGTCGCCTGGGCATCGGCCTGCTCGCCGGTTTGGGCGGCGGCAGTATCGGCTGCGGCGGCGACCTGCGCATGAAGCGGCAAAGCCCAGAAGGCTCCACCCGTCAGCAGCATGGACGCAACCATCCGGCTTGTGCGGCCGCGGCCGCGCAAAGTGTTCGATATCATTTACGATCCCCCCGGGCAGATGATCTGCTCGCAATTCCGGCGGCGATAAGCAGGGGCAAAGTCACTTTCATGACATTTACCCGGTCGGTTTCATGACACTACCGCCGGATCGCCGAGATTTCCCAACTTGCGCAGCGCAACGCGACGAAAGCTTCTGGCGGGGCGTCGAAATCGGACCTATGCGGTCGCCATTCTTCGTTCGGGGGTTGCAGTTCCATGGCATCTCGCGTCACGCGTCGACAGATCATCGGGGCGCCCCTCGTGGTCGCGCCCTTCGTCATCGCCCCCGGCAGCATGGCGCTGATGCGCGGGCCGGCGGAGGCGATCTTCTCGTTCGGCGTGGCATCGGGAGAGCCCCGGCCAGATGGGGTCGTACTGTGGACCCGCCTCGCCCCGCAGCCCCTCGATCCGCTGGGCGGCATGGGCCGCGCACGGGTGCCGGCGCGCTGGGAAGTGGCCGAGGATGCGCACTTCCGCCGCATCGTGCGCGCAGGCGAGGTACGGAGCGGACCCGAGGACGGGCATAGCCTTCATGTCGAGGTCGGTGGCCTGCGTCCGGGCCGCGACTATTATTATCGCTTCCAGGCACTGGGCCAGGTCAGTGCGGTCGGCCGCACGCGTACCGCACCCGCCCCGGACGCCGCCGTCGATCGGATGCGCATCTGCTTCGGATCCTGCCAGAAATACGAGGTCGGCCATTACGCCGCGTGGACCCATGCGGTGGCGGACGATCCCGACCTGATCCTGTTTCTGGGCGATTATATCTACGAGGGGGCGCCGAACCCCAAGGCCTTGCGCCCGCACGTCAATCCCGAGCCGTTCGACCTGCCCGGCTACCGGGCGCGCTATGCCAGCTACAGGCTCGACCCGCTGCTCCAGGCAGCGCATGCCGCCGCGCCCTGGATGTCGATCTGGGACGATCACGAGGTTGCCAACGACTATGCCGGTCGCTGGGACCAGCGCTATGGCGATCCGGCGACATTCCTTGCCCGCCGGGAGGCGGCCTATCAGGCCTATTGGGAATTCATGCCGCTGCGACGCGCCTCGCGCCCCGATGGCCCTTGGGCGCGGCTGTATCGTCGTCTCGACTGGGGGCGCTTGGCGCGCATCGCCCTGCTGGATGACCGGCAGTATCGCGACGACCGCCCATGCCAGCCCGCGCCGGACGCGAACGGCAGGCGCGACTATGACTATCTGGTCGCTGACTGTCCCGCGCGCCACGACCCGAAGCTCAGCATGTTGGGCAAACGGCAGGAACATTGGCTGGACGGCGAATTGACCGGACGGCGTGCGCGCTGGAACCTGTTGGCCCAGCAGACGCTGATGACGCCCTTTCGGACGATCGACCCCAAGCAGCCCGACAAGGGAGCGGCGTTTCACTCGGTCGACCGCTGGGAGGGGTTCCCGGCCGCCCGTGACCGTATCTTCCGTCGCTGGGTTCAGGCGGGGACGCCGAACCCGATCGTGCTGAGCGGCGACATCCACGCCTTCGCCGCTTCCAACCTGCACGATCCCGCCCGTCCGGACGGGCAGCCAATCGCCTCGGAGTTCGTCGGCGGCTCGATCACCTCATTGAACGAGGACCCGCTGTTCAAATCGACCGCCGCGCGGACCCCGGGCTTTCACTTCGCAGAGAATTTCGTACGCGGTTACGGCCGGATAGACCTGACGCCCGCGCGATGCGACGTAACCTTCCGCGGCCTCGACAATCCGCGCGACCCGCGATCGACGGCCCTCGATCTGGCACGCTTTTCGGTCGAGGCGGGGCGCCCCGGTTTGACCAAGGCGTAAGCCAATGGGGGGAGCCTGATGGCCCGGTAGGTTGTGTCGCGGGTGAGATGAAGGGGTGGTTCTTTAATTGGATCCCGGCGTTTGATGATGCATCATCGGCACAGGATTGGTGCCACGGCGTCGGGCTGCCGCCCAAGGTCGCCGCCAACGTTTAGCGGGCGCATCGAAGGACGGCTATTAAACAGGCTCAGGACAGCAACCGCCAGCGCGTCGATTAGCTTGCGCCAAGGGTCACGATCAACTGCGGACGCATCTTGCCAATCTTCATAGCCGCATACAACTTTGCCGCCGCATCAAGATGTTCAGCGGCCTCACAGCCTGAGAATATATCGCCAGAATTTGACCGGCCAGCCATCCCGGCGGTGGCAGGCGAGGCGGAGCCACGGCCGGCGGCTTGGTTGAGCGAGCAAGCTTCTTCTATCCCGCCAATGGGTACTTGCGAACCATCGCGCCAAGCCCGTGCCGATAGCCGACCCGGATCCACGGATATGCGGCTATCCGCTGATCAGCGCGCCCATGCGCAGCAGGCCCCAATAGAGCAAGCCGGACAGCGTCATCGCCGCAGGCAGCGTCATAACCCAAGCCAGAGCCATGTTTCGCACCGTTCGTGTCTGCAGGCCGGCCCCGTTTGCGACCGACGCTCCGGCGACGCCCGACGACAGGATGTGCGTGGTCGAGACGGGCAGGCCGAAGCGTTCCGCAAGCAGGATAGTCGATGCCGCGACGAGTTCCGCAGAGGCGCCCATGCCATAGGTCAGGTGGGTCTTGCCGATGCGCTCGCCGACGGTCACGACGATGCGCCGCCAGCCGACCATCGTGCCGAGGCCGAGCGCCAGCGCGACCGCGACCTTAACCCAGAACGGGATGTACCGCGTGCCTTGCTGCAACCGATCGGCGTAGGTGCCGACGGCGTCGACCTCGGCCGCGCTCATGGCGCGTCGCGCGCCTTCGTCCTTCTTCACCAGCGTGGCGCTGTCGAGAACGAGATACATGTCGTTGCGCAAATTGGGTGTCGCCGCGGCGGGAACCTTGCCGAGCGAGCCATAGGCCGCGATCCGCTGCGAGACGTCGTCGGACAGCGTCGCCAGTGCGGCATAGGTCGTGGGCGCTGCAATGCGTCGGTCGCGCAGTGTCTGCGTAAGCGTGGCGCGAGCGCCATCGACCGATATCGTCGTCCCTCGCGCCGGGCGCCGGAACGCCTGTTCCGCGTTGTCGGATGCCTGGACGAAGGCCGGCGTCGCGCTTTCCGGAACCGTGCGGTTCAGCGCATAGGCCGTGGGCGCGATACCGATCAGGATGAGCATGATGAGCCCCATGCCCTTCTGCCCGTCGTTGCCGCCGTGCGCGAAGCTGACTGCGGTGCAGGTGAAGATCAGTAGCGCACGGATGCCGCGCGGCGGTGGCCGGTCTGCAGCCGGTTCGCGGTACAGCGCCGGGTCGGGCGCGAGCCGCTTCAAGACGAGCAGCAGGATGAACGCCGCGACGAAGCCGAGCAGCGGGCTAAACAGTAGCGCTGCCAGCACCTTCTGCGCCTGACCCCAATCGACGCCCGACGTGCCGCCGGGGCCACCCGACAGCAGTTGGTTGGCGAACCCCACGCCGAGGATCGATCCGATCAGCGCGTGACTGGAGGAGTTGGGCAGGCCCACATACCAGGTGGCGAGGTTCCAGCCGATCGCGGCGAAAAGCAGCGCAAAGATCATCGCGTAGCCAGCGGTACTGCCGACGTGCAGGACCAGGTCCACCGGCAATAGCGTGACGATCGCGTAGGCGACCGCACCGGACGACAGCATCACACCGAGGAAGTTGAAGACCCCGGACCAGACGACCGCCAGCGGGGCGGGCATGGCGTTGGTATAGATCACCGTCGCCACTGCGTTGGCGGTGTCGTGGAAGCCGTTCACGAACTCGAAACCCAACGCGATGACGAGCGCCAGCGCGAGGAAGGCGAAGGCACCGAGCGCGAGTTGCTCGCCGACCTGTTGGGTGTCGGTCAGAATACTGACACCGGCGTAGGCGAGGCCGCCAGCGAGGAGGGCGGCGAAGACCCAGCGTCCCGCTGGATGCAGGTTGCCGTCCAGACGATGGGGTGTGTCCGTCTCGCCCGGGGGCAGGGCGGGGGGCGTGAGCGCTATCATGACCGCGCTATCCCCGCCCGCTGCGACAGTTTCGTGACAGCACGTCACTCATCATCGGCTATTACATGGGCATCCGGTCCCAGCGTCGGCGATGCGATGAGGTGCATCTGAACCTGGCCTATCGCTGGCTCTGCGGGTTGGGGCTGGACGGCGACGTGCCCGCCCAATCGACCTTTTTGAAGAACCGTCACCGGCGCTTCCCCGACAGCGACCTGCTGCGCCGGCTGTTCGAGATGACGGTCGCGCGCTGCATGGCCGAGGGGCCGGTTGGCGGCGAAGGGTTTGCGGTCGATGCCAGACGGATCCGCGCGGAAGGCTATGACATCGGGGACGCGCCGACAGCACCATCAGTGCCGTTTCTATCTAGAGGAGTAATGTCATTTGTTTTTAGCGCTTACAGTTCGTGTTTCCGCAATTTAGAAAAGACATAGTCGTCGCCAGATTGGGTTGACGCCCCCGCTGATGCGATACCCCTCGGCTCCTCAACCCGGACCCGCTGCGCCAGGAGCGGGCTCGGTCAACCCGGTTTCAGGCGGCCCGGCCTTTCCCAAAACTCCATGTCCGATGGCGCATTTCGGGAAAAGGCAATTGGGAACATATTTCGGGAAAACGCGCCACCTGAGCGGCCCACAGCGCACTCGTCGGCGTGCCATCGTGCCGGCCGACCTTCCCAATCGGGAAGCTGATCGATCATGGTGCCAAGGAGATCAGCCACCAATCCGGCATTGCTCCAATACGGATGGTGGAAGTGCCAGAGCCCACCCCCGCAGTAATGATGGTTGTACGCTTGCCGTCGCGAACGATCCCGCACCGATAGCGAGGATTATAGAGCCGTCGCCAATGGTCCTTGGGCGCATGCATCACCAGCGGTCCAATCAGAGGCAACACGACTTGTCCGCAATGGGTGTGGCCAGTGAGCACAAGCGGCAGGTTATTCGGCAAGTCAGGAACCAGATCGGGTGAGTGGGTCAAGATTATTGGCATCCCTCCCGCCCGCCGCATCTGCGTAAGAGAAGCCCTGATGTCATCGTGACCCGAAAAGCGATCACCTATCCCGACGACGGCGAAAGGTCCAAGCCTGACCGCCTTGTTCTCAAGAACGGTGACGCCGGCCCGCATCAATGCCGTGCGTACCGTCAAGGCAGCGGTCCAATAATCGTGATTTCCAAGAACTGCGACAACGCCAAGCGGCGCGCTCAAACGAGCGAGCGGCACGGTCAGGCCTTCGGCACGCTCTGTCGCACCCTGCGCATCATGGCCCGTTACAAAGTCGCCAGCCAAAAGGATCATGTCAGGCCGAGTAGCTTCCACTTGCTCCACGATCTTGGCCAGCCGTGTCGCTGTCATCCCGCTGTTACCCAAATGAATGTCGGCAAGAAGCGCGACCCTGATGGGATCAGTATCGCGGGCTAGGCCAGGCACATGAAGCGTAACCCGACGGACGATCGGCATAGATCGGGAGTTGTGGAGCCCGTGACGTGACCCCGGTCTTTCATCCAGCGGCAACCAGAGACCGACCGTGGTTTTCGCGCATAAGCGCAGGTGAAGCAACGGGCGGGGTTAACCCCGCCCGTTGCTGTTCGAGCCCGGCAGCGAAGGCTGCCGGAGTGGCGTAGCCGAGCGAGGAGTGCGGACGCTCGTTGTTGTAGTCGTCGACCCAGCGGGCCAGAATCGAGCGGGCCTGACCGATGGTGAAGAACAGCGTCTCGTTGAGCAGCTCGTCGCGCATGCGACCGTTAAAGCTCTCGACGAACCCGTTCTGCGTGGGCTTGCCCGGCGCGATGTAATGCCACTCGATGCGGGCATCGCCGGACCAGGCGAGCACCGCGTTCGACGTCAGTTCGGTCCCGTTGTCGCTGACGATCATCTTCGGCCTGCCACGCTCGGCGATCAGATCGGCCAGCTCGCGCACGACCCGCCGGCCCGAGATCGACGTGTCCACCACCGCCCGAAGGCATTCGCGCGTGACGTCATCGACGATGTTGAGCACGCGGAACCGACGGCCGGTCACGAGCTGGTCGTGGACGAAGTCCAGACTCCAGCGCTGGTTGGGAAGCGCCAGCACTGACGCGGGCGCACGGCTGCCTGTGGCGCGCCTTCGTCCCTTCCGGCGCCTGACCGTCAAACCCTCCTCACGATAGAGCCGCTGGGTCTTCTTGCGGTTGATCGTGATGCCGTCCCGGCGCAGCAGGATGTGCAGACGCCGATAGCCGAACCGTCGGCGTTGCTGCGCCAGCTCGCGCAGCCGCGACCGCAGGTCGCCATCATCCGCCCGGCACGAGCGATACCGCATGCTCGTGCGGTCTGCCCCAACGACCGTGCATGCCCGCCGCTCGCTCATCCCCAGCGTCGCCTGGAGATGCGCGACCGCTTGCCGCTTCGCGGCGGGCGTCACCACTTTTTTGACAGCAGGTCTTTCAACCCCGCATTGTCCAGCATCGTGTCCGCCAGTAGCCGTTTGAGCCGGGCGTTCTCCTCTTCGAGCGACCGCAGGCGCTTTGCGTCGGACACCTCCAGGCCGCCGAACTTCGCCTTCCACGCATAGTAAGTCGCGCTCGACATCCCGTGCTTGCGGCACAGCTCCGTCACCACCGCACCCGCCTCGGCCTCCTTCAGGATGCCGATGATCTGCTCTTCCGAAAACTGCTTCCGCTTCATTCCGTCCGTCCCTTTAAGGAGACGGTCTCTACTTCCAGTTGGATGAAGAAACGGGGGTCACGTCACCAAACTCGCGGCATGACAACATCGGTTTAAGCTTAACTTCGCCGCGAACCTGTCCAGGAAGGCGGGACCACCTCAATCATCCGAATGGCTGATGCCTGAACCTGCGATATGGGAATCCCAGCACCCGTGCTTTGGACGAGGCACGTCGCTTGTGTCCCAGGTCGAATGGGTAACCGTTCGAACAAAAACGCTTCACACCGACCAAATGGCTGCCCGATCATGTGGGGCAAGCCCATGTCTGCCCCGCCACAATCGTCTGTTCTCCTTCCCGATGGATGGAACCCGGGACGCGTAGGGTCGTTGCTGAGCGTCGGTCAGTTCATTCTACAGGCCGACGAAGAACGATCGAGGCTAAGTAAATGATTGACAGTGATAATATCGGTTACACTTTATCCAAAAGTGTATCAGGAGGCAAGCTGTTAATCGTTTCGGCCACCTTTCCTGGTTACCTGACTCAGGATTGACCTCAGCGTCGCCGCTGTGAGCGTGCCGGCATTTGTGACTATGGGACGGAGTATCGGCAGATACGGTCGGATCAAGCGTTTGCGGGGGGGTATCTGAAGTGAATACGATCGGCATTGATCGTGCGCGGGATAATAGGCCCTGCCACCCATCGGGCCTCTCTTCGCAGTTGCTGGGCGGGGAAGGCGGAGCAACTCGCTCTTCGCGCCACATGCGGGACGCGATTTCCCGCTCCTCCGGACCGACAGCGCTGGTATAGATGGCTGTCGTCTTGATGTCCGCATGTCCCAGCCACCGCTGAACCAACGTCAGCGGTACGCTTGCCTGGATCGCCCGCACGCCAAAGCCGTGGCGCAATCCCTTGGGACTGGCATAGCTTCCCCGGACCATCGCATCGCTCATGACTTCGCAGATCCGGCGATATCCGGTCATGCGCGACCAAGGCCACAGACGATCATTCGTCCCCTCAAGCGTTTTAAACCAACGCTTTAGGGCTTTCAGATAGGAAGCGGGAAGCGGTACGGCTCGATATACACGTTTCCCCCGTTTCTTCAGGCAACGGATGACGACGTGCTTCGCTTCGAAGTCGATACTGTCCTTCGTCATGGCCAAGGCTTCCGATATGCGGCAGCCGGTAAAGGCCATCATGCAACAGAATGTCTTGATGTCGGTGCTGCATGATCCGGCAGTATGGACGAACGCATCTATTTCCTGAGAAGTGAGATACTTACGTTGGCCATAGTGGTTGTAGATCGCCGCGGGCATGGTCTCCGTTCCCTGTGCAGGACTGCTTTCCGAGGAACAGGTTAAAGTCATTGCGTTACCATAACGTCTCTCCCGGGCGGCTGATACACTTTTGGATATACGGTAACAGATTCAGTGGTTCGATCCCGACCGCTGCCAAGCTGGGGGTTGCCGATGTCTTTGCGTGCAAAAAGTGGGAGGCAGTCGGCAACCACCTGTGGCACGCTATGCTCGCCGATCCAGCCGGATCGTTACGCCGCGCATTTTCAGTTCCGTATCGGAAATTATCCGCACCTTTTGTCCGCTTATGGCAGCGCGACGGCTGATGCCGTGGTGTCGGCGGTATGCGATCGGCTGGCGCAGGTCGTGCGAAATGATGGTTCGATCGAACGGGTCGCGGCCGATTTGATAGAAATCCGCCTCCTTTCGCTGCCCACCCTTGGCGCCGAACCCGATGGATCGGCCTGTGAGGCATGGGTCGGCGATGTGTGCGAAACCTTGCCGACCGTTCCGTTCGAAGCCGCCGCTGGTCCCGTCCATCTCTGGCTGTCCGGGCGCTGGCGTCTGGCAAGCGACGGAGCAGAGTTCGGAGAATGGTGCTTTCCCTTTGTCGGTGCGTCCCCCGGCCAAGGCGATTGGGGTGCCCGGTATCGTAGGGACATGGCGCTGGCGTCGCGCGTTCTGGCAACGCTCGAACCGTCCGGCATCAATGATCCGGATGGCGATTTGCAGTTGTGCTGGCGAGTAGTGTCTAACGTGGAAGACGGGCGCGTCGCCTATTTCGAGACATTGGCGCGGCTGCTCGACCGGGATGGTGCACTTTCTGCGGCCGATGACTGGATATTGGCGCTCGAACGGACCGGGATGGTGCGTCTGTTGGACCGCCATATGGTGCGACAAGTCCTGACCGATCTGGAGCAGGCGCCGGACGAGGTGAGCCTGGCGGTCAAGCTGTCCGCGCTGAGCCTATGTGTCGATCCCTGGTGGGCGGATGTGATGGCGCGGCTGTGCGCCCGACCGAATGTCACCCGGCGACTGTTGATCGAGATTACCGAGACCGCTGCCGTGCCAGACATTTCGCGTGCGATTGCGTTGGTCGACCAGCTCCGCCGACTGGGATGCCGGATCGTGATGGACGATTTCGGGGCCGGTCACGCTTCGATCCCTCAGGTGCTCGCCTTCGCACCGAATATCGTGAAGGTGCATCGCATCTTCCTATGGCGGGCAGGCACGTCTTCACGCGACCAGTTGCTCTTTGCGCGGCTCTCCGCGCTGGCGGCATCGCTGGGTTCCATCGTGGTGGCGAAAGGCGTGGAAACGCCTGAGCAGAGTCGAATTGCCCGGGATGCCGGTGCGCTGTGGCAGCAGGGCTATTTTTGGGGGCGGCCATCCTATTGTCGGCCCTGGCGACAAACATGGCGTCATTCGCTGGCAGTCCTCGACCGGCCGACCAGCCGGTGCCGTCCGGCAAGCCTGTGTTTTGCGGTCGGGCAATGAGGGCCGCGCAGGTTCCGGATCGCTGGGCGGTGCGATGGCTTCGGTCGACCGAGGTCGTATCATCGTCATATGGGAAAGTAGTTGATGCAAGGGGGCGGCCATGACGGATGTCAAGCATCGGTTCATGATAGAACAAGATCGAGTTTTGGGTGAAGAATCGTTCCGGATTGGTGATGATCTCCAAGATGCCTTGTCATTTTTCCGTGGAGTGCTTTTCGCGGTATCTTTGTCGGTCCCGTTCTGGGTTGCCGTCGTATTTTGGTTGGCATGAATAACAACGTCCATGGCTGCGGTGACAGTGGCCATTTGTCCAAGACGCATCGAAAGGAATAGGTATGTTGGTATTGGCCACTAAATCGTTGATCGCGGCGTCCGCCATCATCTCGCTGGCAGCCGCCGCGCCGCCCACGGCAAGGAAAGCGGCGCGCGTTGGTGCCAAGGTCGGTGCGCAGTCGGGCGGGGCGACTGGCACGGCGGGGGCAGGCAGTGCTGCAGGGGCAAGCGGTGTGGCGGGCGGTGGCCTGCTGACCAACACGCTGTTCCTTGCCGCCCTGGGGGGTGTGGCAGCGACAGGCGCGATCATCGCGGTTGCTGCCGGAGACGATGATCGGCCGGTCAGCCCGGCATCGTGATCCGCGCCTAACGGCGAACATAGACCACTTCCATTGAAGTAGGCCCAGATCCGTAGCGCCGGTTCTGGGGAGGGGAACGCACGTGCTAAATTCGGCTCAACGTTCAATGGGCTATATAGAGGAACCGGCGATTGTCGACGCGCCGGGATGGGGCGGCGCCATGTTATCCGCCAAGCCCATTCGCTTCGTGTTTCTGGGTGGAAAGTTGTGCCTGGCGGATGCCATCGCCTTCCTTGCGGTTTTCAGCCTGTCCGCAACGATTGGCGGGGCGGTCCATCCGCATCTACTGTGGATACTGGGCGCCATCTACTTCGCCGTCGCGGTCTATGGAGCCGCTTATTCGCCCGCGATCGCCGCCGACGCAGTACGTAGCACGCAGCGGGCGTGGCTTGCGCTGCTCATCACCTTCTGCGCCGTGGGGACCTTCGCAATGCTGGAGGGGCGGTCGATCGACCACGTGTCCTCGGCTTTGCTCCCCTCCCTGACCGGCCTAGCCTGCACTTTGGGCGTGGCGCGTACCGCGCTGGCGCTGATGTTAGGGTCTGCCTGGTGGAGTGAACGATCGGGGCGGCACCGCACGATCCTGCTCGTCGATGGCGATGCAAGCCCGTTCACCCCGATGGACGGTTTGGTGATCGACGCCGTCCGGCACGGTCTGCGCGCCGATGTTCATGATCCCGACGTTCTGGAGCGGCTCGGCGCGCTGGCAGGCAGGGCCGACCGGCTGGTCGTTTCCTGCCCGCAGGATCGTCGCGCCGCCTGGGCGGCTGCATTGCGCGGCGCCAATGTCCCGGTGGAACTGCTGGTCGAGGAAGTCGCGTCGCTGGCTCCCATCGGCGCGGGCAGCTTCCATGGACAGGCGACGCTGAAGGTGGCGGGCGAACCGCTGTCGTTCAGCGACCGCATCACCAAGCGGCTGTTCGACATCGTGGTGGCTGGGACCGGCCTGCTTCTGCTGACCCCGTTCCTGCTGTTCACAGCGCTGGCGATCCGGCTCGACAGTCCCGGCCCGGCGTTGTTCCGTCAGCCGCGCATCGGTCGGGGTAACCGACAGTTTCGGATGCACAAGTTTCGCAGCATGCGTGTCGATACGCAGGATCTTTCCGGCAGCCGGCTGACCCAGGGGCGCAGCGACGATCGCGTGACGCGGATTGGCCGGATCATCCGATCCACCAGCATCGACGAACTGCCGCAGCTGATCGACGTGCTGCGCGGGGACATGAGTATCGTCGGACCCCGGCCTCATGCGCTGGGCGCGAAGGCTGGCGACAAGCTCTATTGGGAAGTCGACACCGCTTATTGGCACCGCCATGCCGTCAAACCCGGCATGACCGGACTGGCGCAAGTCCGCGGCTTCCGAGGCACCACCTTCGTCGACGCGGATCTCCAGAACCGGCTCGACGCAGACCTCGAATATCTTCGCGACTGGTCGCTGGGGAAAGACATCAAGATCGTCTTCCGCACCGTCATGGCTCTAGCCGGCCGATCGGTCTTCTGACCGCCTCCTTCAACGCCCGCCCGGCGCACCGGGCAAGCTTTCGCGCGCCAATCACGAGCAGGGGTTTCTTGTAATGCACATTGCTGTTTTCGGTCTGGGCTATGTCGGCCTCACGGCGACGGCTTGTCTCGCCAGGGATGGCCACAAGGTGAGCGGTATCGAGGTCAACGAGGCCAAGGTTGCCGAACTCAATGCGGGCGGATGCCCGATCACCGAACCGGGACTGCATGAACTGCTCCGCAAGGGGCGGGAAGACGGCCTTCTCAGCTATTCCCAAAGCGCGGCCGGCGTCATCAACGAATGCGACATGGCCATCGTCTGCGTCGGTACGCCGAGCGGCCCCGACGGATCGCACAATATGACCTATATCAGCGAGGTCAGCCGCCAGATCGCCAGCGCCGTCACGTCGAACCGCCCGAGTCCGCTGACCGTCGTGTATCGCTCGACGATCCGCCCCGGAACGCTCGATACGTTGATCAGCCCCATCTTCGAGGCCGAACTGGGCGACCGGCTGAACGACGCCGTCGAGCTGGTCTACAATCCCGAATTCCTGCGCGAAGCGACCGCGATCGAGGATTATTTCCACCCGCCCAAGATCGTCATCGGTACCGTCGACGGGAAGCCCTCGGCCAATATGACGGCGTTGTACCAGGGGATCGACGCGCCCCTGTTCGTGACGCGGTTCCGGGAAGCCGAATTCACCAAGTTCGTCGATAATACCTGGCACGCGGTCAAGGTGACCTTCGCCAACGAAGTCGGTCGCACCGCCGTCAAACTCGGCATCAGCGCGCGCAAGGTCCACGAAATCTTCGTGTCGGACACCAAGCTGAACATCTCGCCCTATTATACCCGACCCGGCGGCGCGTTCGGCGGTTCCTGCCTCCCCAAGGATGTGCGCGCACTGCAATATATCGCGGCGGATGTCGGATCGCATACCGCGATGATCGATTCCATCATCCGGTCGAACGAAAGCCACAAATATTTCCTGTTCGAATATGTGCAGGAACATGTCCGTCCAGGCGGCAAGGTTCTGCTCGCCGGGCTGTCGTTCAAGGCGGAAAGCGACGATCTGCGCGAGAGCGCCAATGTCGACCTTGCACGCAAGCTGCTGGAGGCTGGCTACCAGCTTTCGGTCTATGACCCCGTGGTGGTCCCCGCGAAGCTGATCGGGCAGAATCTGGGCTATGCCTATAGCCAGATCCCTGCGCTCAACAGCCTGTTCGTTCCCCGCGACGTCGCGGAAACAGAGGATTGGGATCTCGCCATCGATACGGTCGGGCTGATCGCCGACCTGAAGGTCAATGCGCGCAAGCATGTTAGCACCAACCGGCTGCCGTGATGGTCGACGCACTTCCAAAGGTCATGGACTGTCTGCCGAGCGACCGGCCGTTGCGCGTGGCGGTCGTCTATAGCCGGTTGCCCTTTCCCATGATGCGCGGCGATCAACTGACCGTCGCGCATCTCCTCAGTTTCCTTGCTGCAAGGGGGCATCAGGTCGATTTCTACACGCTGGCGAAGCATGGCGAGGTCTCGCGGGTCCAGCGGGACTGGCTGAACCGCGCGTGCCGCCATGTCCGCATTCATTCGCACGGGATCGGTCAGATGGCGCGCGGGCTGATCGAGGGGCTGTTCCGCCGCGAGCCGGTGCAGGTCGCCATGTTTCGCAACCGCTCACTGACGCGGGAAGTGAAGGCGAGGGTGCAGGCGGGCGAGTATGACGTCGTCTACTGCTATTATATCCGGAGTGCGCATGCGGTGCCCCATGCGCTGACCCGTGTCGGTCGCCCGGAGGATGCGCGTGCGCCCGTCTCGTTCTTGGCGATGCAATTGTCGCAGTCGCTCAATTCCCGACGCATATTCGAGAATGAGCGTCATGCCATCAAGCGACTCCTGTATCGCATCGAAACGGCGCTGTGCGAACGCTATGAGGCGCGCATTTGGCAGCGCTTCAATCGAGCGGTGCTGATCGGCCCCGCCGACGTCGCCACGGTCGAGGCTGTTTGTATAGCGCAGAAGCAGCGCCCGATCGACAATTGGGTTTATGGCGCACACGGCACCGACCTGACCCGGTATCGCCCGGCGATGGCCGCGGAGGTGGTTGCCGGTCGGATCGTCTTCTCCGGGTCCATGCTCTATCAGCCCAATGTTCAGGCGGTGCTGTGGTTCGTCGATCAGTGCTGGCCGATCGTGCGCACTGCTGTTCCTGGCGCCACGCTGATCATCCAGGGGCGCGATCCGACCGCGGCCATTCGCGATCTCGACGGTCGCAATGGGATCACCGTCACCGGTACGGTGCAGGACGTGGGGCATTTCATCCGTTCGGCAACGGTCTGCATCAATCCGATGCGTGCAGCCGGCGGCATGCAGAACAAGCTGATCGAATATATGGCCTGTGCCAAGGCGACGGTGGCCACCTCGATCGCGAACGAGGGCATCATGGCGCCGGACGATACGCTGCGCATCGCCGACGATGCCGATGGCTTTGCCGCAGCCGTAATCGCGCTGCTGTCCGATCCGGACCAGGCGATGGCGCTGGGGGCCGCCGCGCGCGCCTTCGTCGCGAGGCACTGGACGTGGGAAGCCCATTTCCTCAAGCTCGAAGAGGCATTTTACGACAGCCTGCGCCAGGAAGTGACGGCGGTAGCGCCGACCCTGTCCGGTGCGGGGATCGCGGGTTGATGTCGCAAGCCATGGGGGCGGCCTGGGACGGACGTGCGGTCATGTCGGTGGCGGCGCCCGATATGCTGGCGCGGATGACGCTCGCGGCGGCGCTGGTGCTGTGCTGCCTGCCCTATCTCGTCTTTGGGCCCATCGCCGCGCCATCGCAGGTGCAGCCCTGGGCAGCGCTGCTGTGCTGGGCGTTCCTCGTGCACCGGCTTTTGACCGCGACGTTGCGCGTCACCGGATTCCACCTGCTCGTGCTGTGCTTCGCCTTGTGGTTCATGCTCTATGTTTCCGAACCCGGCTCGGTTGGCCTCGACTATTATCTCCGCCGCTCGGCCAGTTTCGTCATCTGCTGGGCGATCCTGGTCGCCGCCACCTATGTGTCGCCGTCCTTGTTGTGGCGGGTGCTGGCGTTAACCTTGCCGTTGTGGACCATGTTCGCGCTGCTGGGATTTGTCAGCAAGGGGGCTTATCTGGCCGTCACGCGCCCGCTGGTTCCGACCGCTAGCGGCATCCTCGGAGGACGCGGCGCCACCAGCCTGGCACCGGAAGCCACCGATTTCGGCTTTACCATGGCGTTCATGCTGTTGCTGACGTTGGTAACGCGCAAGGCGCTGTCGCGCGAGGGAGCGGTAGTGCCGGTCTGGCCTGTGGGCCTTGCGCTGTTGAACGTGCTGCTGTCCCAATCCGGCTCGGGCTTCTTTGCGGTGATGGTGCTGGGCGGACTATGGTATCTCACCCAGCGCACGGCGGGGCGGGGGAGCCTGTGGCCGCGCTATCTAGTCGTTGGGCTTACGGTCCTGGCCGCATTGTTCCTGATCGGTACCATTCCCGAAACGGGCATTCGTGGCGTTGACCTGATCTTGTTGACGCTGCGCTCCCCAATGGGCTTGTTGGACACGACATTGTCCTATCGCATCGTTCAGAATGCCGTCGGCATCCTCGGCATGATGGACTCGCATGGGCTCGGCTATGGGGCGGGCGCATTCCTCAAGCTGGGGGGGGCGATCTATGCGCGGCACGACCTCGACACCTTCTTCGGGCTGACCGGTTATTACGCGACCAGCGTTCCGCTGAGCTTCAACGGATCGCCGCTGGCCTATTTTCCGGTGCTGTTCCTGGAGTACGGCCTGGTCGGCCTGGCATTCGCGGTGCTCCTGTTCCGCACGGTCGCCCTGTCGGGCATATCGTTTCGGCCACTCTGCCTCGCGATGATGTTCATGACGTGGGTGCAGAGCTTTCCGGCGGCCTATCCGCCCTTCTGGCTGCTGATCGGGCTGGCGCTGAACCCCGGTTTCTGGATCGCTCCGGCCCGGCAAGGCGGTGTGGCATGAGCGGTGTATCCACCAGCGCGACGGCGCGCTTCGGTTATGTCGCCGGTCTGGATGGGCTCCGGTTGCTCGCCGTCGCGATCGTCATCGTCGCACATTACCGTCTGCTGCCGAATGTTCCGGGCGGATTTGGCGTCTCGATCTTCTTCTTCATCAGCGGTTTCCTGATCTCGCGCCTGCTGTTGGCCGAGGAAAAGACCCATGGTCGGATCGCGCTCGGCCGGTTCTATATCCGACGGCTCATCCGGCTGTTGCCGCCGCTGCTTTTGATGGGCGTGGTCGCCGTTCCGCTGCTCGTGTGGATCGATCCTGCCGGTTTTTCCTGGTCACAACTGCTCCTGTCCTTCGCCTATCTCGGCAATGTCCAGAAGATCGGTGCGCGACTATTGGGATGGGATGCTGGTTATGACGCGCTGGAGCCGCTCTGGAGCCTGGCGGTCGAGGAGCATTTCTACCTGCTCCTGCCGCCGGTGTTGCTGTTCGTGCGAAGGGGGACAAGCCGGATCATCCTGCTGGCTGCGATACTGAGTGGAGCGCTGGCGTTGCGCATGGCCGTCTCATGGATGGCACCGCAGCAGGCCGACAACATCAACTACAACTTCACCCTGACCCGGATCGACGCGATCGGCTGGGGCGTGTTTTTGACGCTGCTCCTCGATGCCGGTGTGCTGCGCGTCTCGTGCTTCGAACGACGTGCCTATTGGCTGCTGTGGGGCGGGTCGGCCGCCATGATCGCGTCGCTGGTCCACTGGGCCGATTGGTATGAGGTCGCGTTCAAATATACGCCGCAGAGTATCGCGATCGGCGTGGCTTTCTGCGGGCTGATCTTTCCTGAGCGAACGCTATGGGCGCGTCGGATCGCCGAGTGGCCGACCGTCCGCTACCTCGGCCGGATCAGCTACGAACTCTATCTCTGGCATTTCCCGATCTATTTCGTCGTGGGGCATTTCCTTCCCGCGCCCTTTCCACGGGCGCTCCTGTCCCTCGTCCTCACTGCAGCCGTTTCGACATTGGCCTATTCGGTCACGACGCAGCGACTGGGCCCTCTTAGGAAACGTTATGGTAGTCACCCCGTTTGATGCCGGGCGGCGGCAATCGCCCCGCATCATCGCCCTTGCTCGCGCTGTCGCGTCGGCGCTTCCGCTGGGATGCGGCGCGATGTTGGCGCTGTTGAGCGGCTGCGCCCGCCCCGACATGCCCCGCGACGGTGCGGCCTATCGGGTGATACCGGTGGTCGCGCCGGAGGCCGACCGGGAATATGTGCTCGGCGCTGCCGATGTCATCAGCCTGACGGTGCTTAACGAACCCGATCTGAGCCTGAAGGAGGTGCAGATCACCAGTGGCGGCAACATCTCGTTGCCGCTGATCGGGCAGGTAAAGGCAAGTGGCCTGACGACCGACGGACTTGCTCGCGCGATCGCCGACCGGCTGGGACAGCACATGCTCATCAATCCCGATGTGGCGGTCAACCTGACGACCGCCGCGTCGCTGAAGCTGGTTGTCGAGGGCGCCGTCAACAAGCCGGGCATCTACCCGTTGCAGGGCAAGACCAGCCTGCTGGGCGCGATCGCCATGGCGGAGGGAACGACGCGCGTATCGGCATTGGGAGAGGTCGTCATATTGCGGACGATCGACGGCCAGCCGATGGGCGCGGTGTTCGATGTCGGCAAGATCCGCCGGGGCGAAATGCCTGATCCGGAAATGCAGCCCGGCGACACGGTGGTGGTCGGGTTTTCCGCACTCAAGGCCGCATGGCGCGATGTGTTGAGCACCGCGCCGCTGGTCGCAGTCTTTCGACCCTTTCGATAAGCGCGGCACGGCCACGCGCCTGTGCCGATCGGACCCTGATCGGATCTGTTACTGATGCCCACATTTTCAAAGGCTACCCCGGCCACTGCGGCCCGCAGCGATCCGGCCATGGAAGAGTCCTGGCTCTTCTCCGGCACGCAGATCGATCTGGAGGGCGTGCGGCTGGCCCTGATGCGCAACCGCTGGTTCGTCGTGGCGATCTGCTGCGCAGGACTTTTGCTGGGGTTGAGCGTGACGTTGCTCACCACGCCGACCTATCGTGCCGAAGCCAGCCTGCAGATCGACCAGCAGGCGTCGCGCGTGCTCGACGCGCCCGATGTCGAGCCGGTGCAGGCGGTGCAGGACGCGGACCGCTTCCTTCAGACCCAGACCGAAATCCTGCGCAGCCGCACGCTGGCGATCCGCGTTGCCGAGACGCTGGGCCTGTTCAAGGACAGGGCGTTTCTAGACGCCATGCGCGTCAAGTGGAAAGGCAGCGCGCCGGGGCAGGCGGATGCCGAAGTTGCGCTGCGCGAACGGGTTCTGGCGACCTTGCGCGAGCATTTGAACGTGACGCTGCCAGATGGGTCTCGCATCGCCAGGGTGACGTTCGACAGCCCCGATCCCGCCCTGGCCGCAAAGATCGCCAACGCCTTTGCCGATGCGATGATCGCCAGCAACCTGTCCCGCCGGTTCGACACGTCAGGCTATGCCCGGCAATTCCTGCGTGAGCAGCTTCAGCAGGCGAAGGAGCGTCTGGAGGAATCCGAACGGAGCATGGTGGCCTATGCTCGTTCGACCGGCATCATCGATACCGACGCGATCAAATCGGCGAACCAGCAGACGAACAGCACCCCGTCGCTCATCGGGGCGAGCCTGGTCGAGGCCAACGACGCCTTGTCGCAGGCACGGGCAAGGCGGATCGATGCCGAACAGTTCTGGCGCAATGCCCAGGCGGCTCCGGTGATGAACCTGCCCGACGTGCTGTCCAATCCTGTCGTGCAGACCATGATGGAACGGCGCGCCGAACTGGATGCGAGCTATGCCGAGCAGAGTCAGCGCCGGCAGAGCGATCATCCCGACCTGATCCGCCTGCGCGGACAGATCGCCGCGCTCGACCAGCGATTGGCAGGGCTCGCGGCGAATATCCGCGACTCGATCCGCAACCGCTTCCTGACCGCCGAACTGCAGGAACGGCAGATGCAGGCGGAGGTGGATCGGCTGAAGGGTGCGACGCTGACCGAACAGGATCGCTCGATCCGCTACACGATCCTGCGGCGCGAGGTTCGCACCAACCGCGAACTCTATGACGACCTGCTCCAGCGGTTCCGACAGGTGAGCACGGCGGCGGGCGTATCGTCCAACAACATCGCGATCGTCGACGCTGCATCGACGCCCGGCCGACCGGTCGCGCCGCAACTGGGCGTCAATCTCGGGTTGGCGCTGCTGGGATCGCTGATCGTCGCGCTCGGCTTTGTCTATCTGCGTGAGAATCTGGATGATGCCGTGGGTTCCGTCGAACAGACAGAACGCAAGCTCGGCATCACCGGTCTGGGCATGGTACCGCGACTGGAGGCCGGGCTGGTGTTCCGTGAGGAACTGGAAAGGCCCCATTCGCCCTTGAGCGAAGCGATCCACGCGATCCGCTCCACCGTCGAATTGTCGGACAGTGCCGGGCCCCCACGGACGACCTTCGTCACCAGTTGCGGCAAGGGCGAGGGCAAAACCAGCATCGCCTATGCCCTGGCACGGGATTTCGCGCAGACCGGTCGCCGGGTGCTGCTGATCGATGCCGATATGCGCCGCCCTTCGATGCACAAGCTCTTCGGGCTGGAAAACCGGAACGGACTGGTCGACCTGCTCCGGCGCGAGGCGGAGATCGCCGATGTCGTGCACCCCACGACGATCCTCAACCTGACATTCATCGCGACCGGCGGATCAGCGGCCAACCCGGCCGAGTTGCTGGCGATGGGCACGCTGCCCTGGCTGGTTGGACAGTTTGAGGAACAATACGACCTTGTGCTGTTCGATGGTCCCCCCGTGCTGGGGCTGGCCGATGCGCCCAGCATCGCCGCCCATGTCGATGCCACGCTATTCGTAGTGGATAGCAGCAAGGTCAACCGCCGCACCATCCGCGCTGCTCTCCGCCGCCTGCGCCTGAGCCGCGCGGCCCTGCGCGGCATCATCCTAAACCGGGTCGAGGTGCAGGCGTTCGGCTATGGCTATGGCTATGCCTATTATAATTACAGCCATGACGACGCCCCTCGCAAGCGATGGTGGCGTCGATGATGCGATCGCTGCGCGCCTTTCGCGCCGATCCGTTGCGCGTTGCGATCTTGCTGACGGTGATGGCGGGGGCGGTGCTGATCCTCGTTCAGACCTTGCGCTTGCTGTCCGATCGCACGGACCCACGGCAGCGGCTGGCGGTCTCGCTCTATGACCAGGCGGCGCTGCGGGACCTTGCGCTCGCCGAACGCGCGACCGGGCACGGGGACTCGGCCGACGCGCTGGCCGAATTGAGCGGCAGACTGGGCTGGCGAGACAGGGAGACGCAGCGACTGTTGATCGACGCCGCGATCCGACGCGGCGACGATGGAGCGGCGATGCGCCACGTCGATGCGCTGCTGCGGCGCAGGCCCGCGCTCGAACCTGCCTTGCTTCCGGCGCTGCACGCGGCCGCGGTGGACGGGACCGGGCGAACCGCCCTGCTGCTGCATCTGAAGGCCCGGCCGGCATGGCGCACCGCCTTCTTCCAGCGGATCGACGCGATCCCGCCCGCTTTGCGCGATGCGCACGAGGCCCTGCTCGAGGTGTTGGCACGGCAGGGACAGCTCGATCGGACAGGCGAACTGGTACCCTATGTCCAGGCCCTGGCCGCGACGGGGGAGGCGGCGCGTGCGCGCAACTTCTGGCTGCGGTTGACCGGGGCGGAGCAGGGGGCGGTGCTCGATCCGGATTTCGAACGGCTTCGTCTGGACAGGACGGCGGACCGGATCGTGCCGTTCGAATGGACCACGCGGCGCCAGCCGGGCGCGGACATGCGCCTGGTCTCGGGGGCAGGGGGCCGTTCGCTCGTTGTCGGTGTCGACCGATCGGCTTTCGGCGCGCTGCTGTTTCAGCAACTGGTGCTTGGGCCGGGGCGCTATCGCTTGATCACTGTCACCCCATCCCATCAGGTGATGGGACTTGGCGTGCTCCGCTGGACGCTGCGGTGCCTGCCCGGCGGCACCATGGTGGCGATGGCGGGGGCACCGGAGACGTTTGGCTGGCGCGAGGATTTCGCGGTGCCGGCGGACGGCTGCACGACGCAGATCGTGGCGCTGGAAGCGCGGCGTGCCGATGGTCCGTCATACAGCGAGGCGCGCTTCGACCGTATCACGATCACGCCGGTCGGGGGGGCTGGGCGTTGACGTCCCACGACCGTTCGACCGGTAGCAGTCAACTCGTCCTGCGCGCGGCGGTGCTCCTGGTCTTCGCGCTGCTGTTCGGTGGTGGGGGCAGCGGCCACCCTGTCGCGGAACTGGCCATCGAGGCGGTGGCACTGACGATACTGGCATCGCTCGTGCTGCGGCCATTGCCATCGCGTTCGCCGGGGGCTGCCCTGCCTCTGGTGCTGCTGATGCTCGTCGCGGTGCTGATCGTCGTGCAACTCGTGCCTTTGAATCCCGGTTGTTGGCGCGCTCTGCCGGGGCGGTCGCTGGCCGCCGTCATCGCCGATCGCGTGGGATTGAGTGATCGAGCCTACCCGATCAGCCTCGATCCCGCGGCGACGCGACGCTCGTTGGCCGCATTGCTGCCCGCCGCCGCGATGCTGACGCTGGTCATCCATATGGACCTGCGGCAGCGGACCCTGCTTGCCTGCATCGCGATCGGTTGCGCGCTGGCCAGTCTGATGCTGGCCGTGGTGCAGCTTGTGGCGGCCGGAGCATGGGGGACCATCTATCCCGAAGGCCATGTCGGCTATGCCACCGGCCTGTTCGCCAATCGCAATCATCAGGCGGCGTTCCTGCTGGTCGCGACCGCTCTGACCGGCGCTTTGCCGCGATCGCGTTCGATGGGTGCGTTTCTGCCGCTATCGCTGGCGGTGGCGCTTGGGGCGGGAGTGATCGCCACCACGTCGCGCGCCGGGTTGGTATTGCTGCCGATCGCGCTGTTGCCGGTGTTGCTGCGCCAGTGGCTCGTCCGCTGGTGGTGGATGGTGCCGTTGTCGGGCGTGGCGGTGATCGCTGCGGTATCGCTGGCACGGCATAATACGGTCATCGCGCGGGTGGTCGAGCGGTTGCACAGCGGCAATCTCGAGCGTTTCCGCTTCTGGGGCGATAGCTGGACGGCGATCACGCGCTCTTGGCCGGTCGGGTCCGGCTTCGGCACATTCGAGACCATCTTTCGGTCGGTCGAACCGCTTGATCATGTGGGGCTGCATTACGTCAATCACGCGCATAATGAATATCTCGAACTGATGCTCGAAGGCGGTTTGCCAGCCATGCTGCTGCTGCTGCTTGCCGTTGTCTGGGCGCTCAGGCGCTGCATCGCCATTTCCCGGCTTGGCCGGGATGCCAGGCGGCTGGCCTGGGCGTCGGCAGCCGGATTGCTGGTCCTGCTGCTCCATTCGCTGGTTGATTATCCGACGCGGATTCTCGCGATCCAGTTGCTGGCCGCGATGCTGGCCGGCTTCCTTACCAAGCCTGCGCCGTCACTGCCCATGATGGGCCAGTCCATCCCTCGGTTTCGGGCGGGCTTCCTTCCATTGATCGACAAGGCCGGTTTCCGATGATCTCTCAACCGATGGCGCATGCGCTGCGTCGTATTCCCTTGCCCGTGCTGGCGCACCAACTGCGCCGAAAGTTGCGCGATCATGTCGTGCCCCTGGCGCCCCGCCATTATGCCGGCCGGCTTGCGCGATGGACCGATGCCACGCCGGAATTGCCACAACCATGCGTGCTGGATGCAGGCCTTGCCGACTTGATCGGTCGCTACTATCGGGTCGATGCAGCGGCCCGCGCCGAAGCGGCGCGCGGCGTCTTCCGTCTGATGGGGCGGCAGGTCGATTTCGGTGGTATGGCCGACATCGACTGGCGGCACTGCCTGCCCGAGGAGAAGGATCATCATCTCTGGCGCATGAAGCTGTGCCAGCTCGAAGTGATGCATTCTCTGCTGGCGGAGGGTGATGCCGACGATGCGCAGACCGCGCTTGCCCTGCTTGACATGTTCGAACGGGCGACGGGGTTCGATCTTCCTGCGCCGTTCCAGACGATCTGGTCGCCCTATGGCGCATCGCACCGCATTCTAGCCCTATTGAGCGGCGTCGCCTTGGCACAAGCGCGGGGCAAGGCCGATCCGCAGCTCCATGGCCGGGTCGCCGGGCTGCTGCGCCGCGACGCGGCATTCGTCCGCGCCAATGTCGAACATGACCTGCGCAACAACCATACCGAGCGTAACCTGGCGGCGCTGTGTCTCTATGGCATGGCATGCGGCGGCTATGGCGGGGCGGCAAACCGGCGTCTGGATCGTGAGGTCGCGGCGATCATTGCCCAGACCATTTTGCCCGATGGCATGCAGATCGAACGATCGGCGATGTATCAGGGGCTGAGCGTGATGGCGTTGCGCATTTTTGCGGCCACGACTTTCCTGCAAGCGGAAACAAGGGCTTTAGCGCGGATTCGTGGCGACGCCGCGGCTCGCGCGTGGGCGTTGCTTTCGCATCGGGACGGCGAGATCGTGTTGTTCAACGACGCGTGGATGGGCGAGGTGCCGCCGGTGGCCAGCGTGCTGGGCGACGTTTCCCGAACGGGCGGCAGTTCGTCGTTACCCGATGCGGGCTATGCGCACCTTGCCCATGGTATGATCGATGTGTGGATGGACGCGGGGGCGATCGGGCCTGCGTGGAATCCGGGGCATGGTCATGCCGATTTCCTCGCGCTCGAACTGGATGTCGCTGGGGAGCGCCTGTTCGTCGATCCGGGTACGTCGCAATATTCGACCGGTCCGCGGCGTGCCCATGAGCGGTCGGCCGCCAGCCATAATGGTCCCTGTTTCGACGGAGCCGAACCCGTCGACTATCTGGGCTGTTTCAAGGTCGGTCGCCTCGCCGCCGCGCGGCCGCTCGACCCGGGCGAGCTGGCGGGACTGCCCGATCACACGATCGGCGGCGTATTGCGGACCGGGGCGGGCAAGGTCCGTCGGCTGGTCACGCCATTGCCGGACGGGGCGCTGCTGATTGCGGATGGCTGGTCGCCCGGACCGGCCCCGGCCCGATCACGGTTCCTGATTCCGGCCGATTGGCAGATCACGGTGGAGAACGCCCTGCTCCTTCGTCTGCGCAAAGGCGCGACCGTGGTCTGGCTGGATATTGTGGAGGGGGCGGCCGTACTCGCGCCGCCGGATCATTGGTCCCGCCACTATATGGCGCTCGAGCGGGCGCAGGTGCTGGACATCCTGCCGGTCGGCCATGACGATTGGCGGTTCGGCATCATGCGGCTCCGCACCACGCCGTCTGCCGTGGGAGAACGGATCGAGACACTGCAACTGCTACGCGAGCGGGTGCGCGAGGGGCTATGACCATCAACGCTGCTTTCGCATGGACGTCGCTCAACCTGTGGATCGAGCGCGCCGTCGGGATTGCGCCGGATGCCCTTCACGCCTTTGTCGGCGTGCTGCTGCTCGTGCTGTTCCATCTGCTGGTGCGGCGCCCGTCACTGCGCTGGCCGTGGTTCGGTGTCCTGATCTTCGAACTGATCAACGAGGCGCTTGACATGTCTCGCCCGGCCGGAGCCACGGAAAGCGATATGGCTGCGTCCCTGCACGACCTGTGCGTCACCCTGTTCCTGCCGAGCGTGCTGTTGCTGCTTTGGCCGCTGCTGGTGCGGGCCAGTCTGCGCGAACCGGTGGAGCGTCCGCTGCCCTCCGCCACGGCGGATGCGCGATGAGGCTGGCCGCAACCTTCATCCTGCACGCGTTCCAGATCGGATATCCGGCGTTCATCACCTGGCTGGCCGCTGCGATGGCCAGTCAGGCGATCGGGTCGGAAGTCGTCTTCTATCTCGGGCTGGGATCGCTGATCCTGGTCGGGCTGGAATATGGCTTTCGCTATTCGGGCGCGCGCGAAATATCGCTGGCGCTGGGCAATCCCCCGCGCATCGCGGCACTGATCGCCGCCATCCTGCTGATCCAGACGGTGCTGCTGCTGATCACGCTGCTGGTCGCCGGAGGGGCGATGAGCATTTCCGTGCCGGCGATCGGCATTGGCCCGGCGATGTGCGTGCTGGTGTTCATGATCATGAACGGCATCATCCCGACCTGGATATTCATCGCACTGTCGTTGCAGAAGGCGTTTCTGGTCTACACCGCGCCGGTGCGGCTGATCGGCCTCGCCGCCGCGGTGACGGCGGGGCATTTCCATAGTCTGGACGGCCTGTTCCTGTCGCAATGCATCGCCATGTTCGCAATCCATGTCGCCGGGCTGACGCTGTTGTGGCGCAAGGGCTATCTTGAGCGTGTATTGCCGCTTCGCCTCGCCATCGCGTTGCTGCGTGACGGGCGCGACGTTTTCGTGATGAAGCTGGGCGTGTTCTCCTACACCAGCGCCGGCGTGCTGGTCCTGGGGATCGTCCAGTCCCCCGAAATGGTCGGCGCGTTCGGTCTTTGCCAGCGGCTGGTGACGGCGCTGCAGCAGGCGTCGGCACCATTGTTCATGTCGGCCTATCCGTTAAGCATTCGCCATGTCGCGGGAGAGAAGGGGCTGGCGAACAGCCTTTTGCGGCTGAACGGCGGCGCATTGCTGTCCTCGCTGGCGATGAGCCTGGGGATCGCTATCGGCGGTACGTCGCTGTTGCGGTTGATCCAACTCGATCATTATGCCGGTATTCTCGACTGCATCCGCATCATGGCGCCCTTGCCCATGTTGCTGGGAATATCGACCTTCCTCGTCAACAATGCCGTCCTGGCCGCCAAGCGCGATGACATCGTTCGAACGGTCACGCTGGTGTGCGGCGGCATCGGCATTCCTGGCTATTTCGTGATGTCGCAACACTATGGCCTGATCGGCACGGCGATCACGCTGACCGCTATCGAGGGCTGCGTGGCGCTGACCTATTCGATCATCTGCCTGCGAGCGGGTCTCCTTCCCCCCTTGCTTTACTGGAGGTGCCGCCATGAAAATTAGCGTCGTGACGCCGACCCTCGCGCTGGACGATTTCCTGACCGAAGCCCGGCAATCGGTCGCGCGGCAGGATAGCGATTGCGAGATCGAGCATCTGATTGCCGTCGACGACCGCCATGTCGTGCTTCCCCCCGACGAGATCACGGGGCGGCTGGTGACCCGCTTCTTCCACAATCGGCGGGGGAAGGGCCCCGGCGGCGCGCGGAACAGCGGGCTGGATCAGGCGACCGGTTCGATCATCTTCTTCCTCGACGCCGATGACATATGGCCCGTCGACTATATCCGGCGTGTCGTTGCGGTCTATGCGGCTCATCCAGCGATCGATTGCGTTTCGGTTGCGGGTCTGAGCTTCGGCGAGGCAATCGAACGGCCAAGGCTGACCATTCCCGCGCTGCCAAGCGGGATCATTCCCCGCACGACGATGGCATGGAATCCGATCGGTGGGCCCAGTGGGTTCAGTTATCGCCGCAATGCCGTGACCGAGGCCGTCCGCTTCCAGGACGCGATCTATTTCCAGGATATTCTCTTCTATCTCGACCTGTTGCGGCAGGGGTGCGTCTTCTGGCGCGAGACGGGCGTGTATTATTGGTACAGGCGTTCACCGGGGCAACTGATCTCCACCATCGCCATCGACAAGGTGCGCGCCTCGCGGATACTGGTCGAGCAGTCGATCGCAAAATGGTGTAACGTCGGCCTGACGCGGTGGGAGGCGGCAGTGGCCCATGTCCAGATCCAGCGCCTGAGCGCCAATCGCGAACGCCGCCGGGACTGGCGCAATACGTTACTTCTGGTGGCGATGGAACCGGGCTGGGCCATCGCGCAAATTCGACGGCAGTTGGAGAATCGTCGGCTGGCTCGAGGTCAACTGCGGGCGCGTTGACCATGCCCGTCCGGGCGGGATGCGGCAAGGGAGCGGGAGGGCCGATCAGGCCGGCCCGGGGATGATCCATCGGGCTGGAAACGTCGCCCCAGCGCGGGCTCGGGCCTGAAGCGGCTCCTGCTGCGCACTACCACCGGGAGATCCCAGCCTGGGCTGGGATGACGTTCGGGTTCAAAGGTGATGGATCGGGCTCCAGGCCGCCATGTCCGGACGAACGTACTTACGCGTTGCCATGCGCTTCCGCTCGTTTAGCACCGATATATTCAGGAAATTCCCCGTCAGTCCTGCGATCAAGCGTCTAAGTGCTCACAATCGCTGGTGACCCATACGGACAGAAAACAGTGACGTTGATCTGGCCCCCGTTTCACCGGACGGGTTCAAGCGGTTGCAGAAACCAGTGCGCGATGCTCGCGCGGCGAACGCATTTTGAGCCCTGAATGGGGGTGGTTGTCGTTGTAGTCCTCGATCCATCCGGCAAGCGATGTCAACGCGGTGAGTGCGTCCGGCAGCGGCGAGACGCGGACGTAATCCCGTTTGAGGGTATGGACGAAGGCCTCCGAGATGCCGTTGGACTGCGGGCTGCGGACGGGGGTGAAGCAGGGTTTGAGGCCCAGCTGCCGGGCAAAGGTCCGTGTTTCGCAGGCGGTATAGGCCGAACCGTTGTCCGACAGCATCTCGACCGGTGTCGTCGCGCGCATGGTGCCGAAGCGGGTTTCCACGGCTTCCAGCATGATGTCGCGCACGTCCGAGCCGCTGATGCCGGCATTGGCAACCGCGCGCCACGAGATGATCTCGCGGTCATGGGCGTCGATGATGAAGGCACCGCGCACGACCTCACCGTTCCAGCAGGTGAACTCGAAGCCGTCGGAGCACCAGCGCAGGTTCGAGCGGATCGTCACTACGACGCCGTCATGCCCATAGTCGGCTCGCTCGGCGTAGCGCCGCGCCAGCAGCAGGCGGTCCGCCGCCATGATGCGGTAGACGCGCTTGTGGTTGACCGGCGCAAGTCCTTCGGCGCGCCGCTGCCGATTGAGGACCGCCGCGATGCGGCGGTAGCCGTATGTTGGCCGTTGCGCGGCGATCTGGCGAATGCAGGGCAGCAGATCCGTGTCGTCGGCCTTGGCGTACGGCCCGCGCGTCCTGGTGGTTCCCGTCAGGCGGTCGTACACCGTCGAACGCCCGACCCCGAGCGTGCTGGCGACCAGGCTCACCGGATAGTCTCCGGCAGCGGCGAGTGCATGAGCAAGCTCGCTTTTTTTGGGCGCGAGCGCTCCAGCGCCTCCTTCAGTATCTCGACCTCCAGCGTCTTGCGCCCGAGCTGGCGCTCCAGTTCGCGGATGCGGGTTTCCATCTCGCGGACCTGCCGGTTGCTGGTCACGTCGTCGTCGCCGGCAACTGCAACGCTCCCGCCTTCCAGCATCAGCCGCCGCCAACGGTACAGCAGGTTCGGCGCCACGCCGTTGCGGCGCGCCACCACCGATATGCTCTCCCGACCATCGAGCGTCTCCTCGACGATCCTCAGCTTCTCGGGCGTGCTCCAGTGACGGCGACGACCGCCGTCGGTGATGATCTCGGACACGGACATAAGCCTATGCTCAGGGGATAGCCCCAAGCCTCCTTCCTAGGCTCAAATCCGTCCGGTCGAAATGGGGGCCAGTTCAGACGTGCTCCCCTGAAACTCCGGCAGTTTGAGCTAGAGTCCGCCTTCGTGAGGAGACGGACGTGAAGAAGACTAGGTTCAGCGAGGAGCAGATCATCGCGGTGCTGCGCGAGCAGGAGGCCGGGATGAAGACCGCCGACGTTTGCCGCAAGCACGGCATCAGCAGCGCGACGCTGTATGCGTGGAAGGCGAAGTATGGCGGCATGGATGTGTCGCAGGCACGCAAGCTGAAGGTGCTCGAGGAGGAGAACGGCCGGCTCAAACGACTGCTGGCTGATGCCATGCTGGACAACGCCGTGCTGAAGGAGGTGGCGGGAAAAAACTGGTGAAGCCCGCCGCTCAGCGGAAGGCTGTCGAGCATGCTCGGCAGCTGTTCGGCATCAGCGAGCGTCGGGCCTGTACCATCTTCGGTGTCGATCGAACGTCGGTGCGCTACGCCCCGGCGTAGTGATGATGGCGACCTGCGGTCGCGGTTGTGCGAGATCGCGGCGGAGCGTCGCCGCTTCGGCTACCGTCGGCTGGGGATCATGCTGGCCCGCGAGGGGCTGGTCATGAACCACAAGAAGCTGCTGCGGCCGTACCGCGAGGAGAACCTGCGGGTCAGACGCCGGCGTGGCCGCAAGCGAGCGATGGGCACCCGAGCGCCCATGGTGCTGCCGTAAGGTCCGAACCAGCGGTGGAGCCTCGACTTCGTCAGCGACACGCTGATCAGCGGCCGGCGCATCCGTATCCTGGCGGTGGTCGACGACTTCACGCGGGAATGCCTGGCGCTGGTGGCCGACACCTCGCTGTCAGGCGCGCGTGTCGCTCGTGAGCTCGACGCCATCATCGCCGTCAGGGCCGTGCCGCTGCTGATGATCGTGAGCGACAACGGCACCGAGCTGACCAGCATAGCGATCCTGAGATGGACGCAGGAGCGCCCGGTCGAGTGGCACTACATCGCGCCGGGTAAGCCGCAACAGAACGGCTACGTCGAGAGCTTCAACGGTCGTCTGCGCGACGAATGCCTCAACGAGACGCTGTTCGTGTCGCTAGGCCATGCCCGCTCGGTGCTGCGGCTCTGGCGCGACGACTACAACCATGTGCGGCCGCATAGCGGTGTTGGTGGGCTGACGCCCGCCGATGCTGCCAGGCGGGTTGTGCAACATCGCCCCGAGGGGCACCATACCAACCCCGGACTCCAGTTATGACTGGAGGAGCTTTGGGGAGCACGTCAGATGCTCTCGCTTGACGACGCCCGACCTGGCTACGCGCGGGTGCTACGATGGGCCATGGATGACTGAGAACGGCACGTCGCGATGCAACCATCGTCCGTCACTCAGAACGAACAGCGCGCTGATCCAGGGGCAGGACCCATTGATCTGCGGTACGTCGATCGGCGTCGTCTACGCGATCACCCTACTCGGCCATTCGCTACGCGTGCCGTTCTAGGCGCACTGTATTTGGGCGCTCGAGCATGAGCAGGCCTTCAGCGCATTGACCGGAGCCCGGGCCTGAGACGGGCCTGACCCGCCCGTCTCTATTGTCCCACCGCGACGTTGGGCGATCACTCCCTCGGCAGTTGCCAGGTCAGCGGCTGCGTGGCGAACCCATCCACCGTTCTGCCGCCTGCATCCCGAGCCGGCGCGTACGGGCCAGTGGTGGGGGGATGACCGCCTAAACCACAAAAAATCCGTTTCGGAGGTGACACTTTTGTTGCGACGCCCGTCAAAGCCAGTGGAGGCCGTCAGTCCGGCGGCATGGGGTGGGCAAGATGCAGGACACATTCAACGTCAAACGTAGCATGATGGCCTTTTGGCTGGCGACGGCGGGGGTGGCGATGGGGACGCCAGCCCATGCGGCAGCGGGCCAGGTGATGTTCCATGTGCCGGCGGGGTCGCTCGACAATGTGCTGACCGAGATCGCGGCACAGGCGGGCCGCCGGATCACCTTCGATCCGGCGACCGTCCGCGGCAAGTCGGCACCGGCCGTCAACGGTTCCATGGCACCGGATAGCGCGGCACGCATGGCGCTGGATGGCAGCGGTTTGATGTTGAAGACGACGGCTGGCGGCGAATGGCTGGTGGTTCCGATCCCCGGAGCCGACGGTGGCGGCAAGCTGCTCTCGACGGTGCGGGTCACGGCCGCCGGTGCCGGTGTCGCAGCGGGCGGGACACCGGCGGGTGCCAACGGAAGCAGCGATCCGATCGCGACCGAGGGCACGCGCAGCTATACGACCAACGCCACGACCATCGCTTCCAAGACGCCGCTGGCGCTGAAGGATACGCCGCAGGCGGTTTCGGTGCTGACGCGTACGCAGATCGACGATCGCGTCATCAACAGCTTCACCGATGGCCTCGATGCTTTGCCGGGCGTGTCGTCCGTACAGACCGCGCAGGGGCCGAACTTCTTCTCGCGCGGCTTCCAGATCAACAATGTGCAGATCGACGGCGGGTCGCCGATCTTCATCGGGGCGACCGGCAACGGCAACTTCACATCCAACTATTCCGTACTCGACGATCTGTCGATCTACGACAGCGTCGCCATCCAGCGCGGCGCGGCGGGGACGTTCACCGGGGTCGGATCGCCCGGCGGTTCGATCGGCCTGGAGCGCAAGCGGCCGCTCGACCATCGCATGTTGGACATCACCGTGCAGGGCGGCTCGTACAACCAGCTTCGCACCGTGGTCGACGCCTCCTCCCCGGAATGGCTGGGTGGTCTGGTGAAGGCGCGGACGGTGGTGACGGGCGAACGCAACGAGTATTTCTATGACAATGCCTCGCGCCGGTTCCTGCAAGGCTATGTGAATGTGGAGGTCACGCCGTCGACCGCGACGACGATCAACCTGGGCGGCAAGATCAGCACCAGCCGCGATACGCCCTTCTGGGGCTTGCCGACCAACGCCGATGGCAAGCTGCTCGACCTGCCGCGCGGCACCTGCCTGTGCACGCCGTGGAGCCGCACCAACACGAACACGCGCGAAGTGTTCGCGCAATTGCGGCAAAAGCTGTTCGACAAGTGGGATCTGCGCCTGAACGGGCAGATCACGTGGCAGGACATCAACTTCAATACGTTCGCCTTCACCCCGACCTTCGGGAAGATCGGCGTAAGGCCGGGTGTCGTGAACGAGGGAACGGCGACCGCCTTTCGGGCCAAGAGGCGCTCGGACCAGTATCTGCTCGACGGCTATGTGCACGGCACATTTTCGATCGGCCAGGTGGCGTTCGACCTGACGACCGGCGCAAATTATCAGTTGATCCGCCAGAGCCTGGCCGACATCTCGGGTTTCTTCGCCTATCGGAACTATGTCATCATCCCGTTCGATGCGGCCCGGTTTCCGCAGCCTGCGGCGTCCGATTACAGCCTGGACTACCAGACCGCCTATCCGCAGGATCAGCAGATTCAATATGGTGCCTACGCCACGCTGCGCATCTCACCCTGGTCCTGGGCACATCTGACGATCGCGGAGCGGTATTCAGGTTACAGGACGGCGGTCAAGACCGCTACTTATTATGGCCAGGGCGTCGCGCCCGATATCTCTACGAACACGACCAGCACCAGCAACCTGGCCTACCCGAATGTCGGGCTGGTACTGGACGTCACCAAGACCGTCTCCTTCTACGCGTAATTACAACACGATCTTCGACCATTTCAATTACTATCAGGCCGACGGAAATCCGGTGAAGCCGCTGACCGGCGCCAATGCGGAGGTCGGCATGAAGGAAGCGCTGGCGAACGGCACGCTGAACCTGTCGCAGTCCATCTTCTACATCCGTAGCCGCAATACGCCGGTCTTCGATCCGTCGGGCCGTTATTCGCAGAATCCGACGACCGGATCCCAATGCTGCTACCTGACGGATGGCACCGAAAACCGGAGCAAGGGCTTCGAATTCCAGGTGCAGGGCGCGTTGACCCGCAGTCTGAACCTCGACGCGTCCTATACCTATACGCATTCCAGCCAGAAGGCGGGCACCGTCCTGACGACGGCGAGCCTGGTCCCGCTGCAGCAGCAGGTGCCCGATCATCTCTTGAAGGCGTTCGCGACGTGGCGCGTTCCCGTCCTGAACAACAGGCTGATCGTCGGACTTGGCGGCCATGTCGAAAGCAGCGTCGCTCCTTATGCGAGGTTGCAGACCTATGATCGGCCGACGAGGAAGTTCAAGACGACCTATGTCTACACGCCGCGCGACGGATACGCGACTGTCGACGCGATGCTGAAGTTCATGATCCAGCCCCGCTTGTCGCTTCAGGCGAATGTGACCAACCTGTTCGACAGGAAATATTATTCGACCGTGATGGCGAGCATGGGCAGCTATTACGGTCAACCGCGCACCGCGCTGTTGACGCTGCGCGGATCGTTCTGAAGATGTTCGCGTCCGTTGCCGAAGTGCCGGTCCCGACGCTTTCGGAAGCGCGGGGCTGGCGTCTCGACAGCCGATCGCTGGCGGCGGCGATCGCCATGACGGCGGAGCGGCACGTCCTGCCCAACGGCCTGACCGTCCTGTTGCAACCCGATCGCACGACCGCGCTGGTCCATGTCTGCGTCGGCTACCGCGTCGGGGCGATGGAGGAGGGAAGGGGACAGACCGGGCTGTCGCATTTCCTGGAACATATGATGTTCAGCGGTACGCGGGCGCTGCCGGGAAGCTATGTCACGCGAATGCTCGATGCGGGGGCCGTCTCGGTCAATGCCATGACCGAGCCGGACCAGACGCGCTACGTCCAGACGATCCCTGCGCATCTGCTGGAATATGTGCTGTTCGCCGAGGCGGATCGCATGGCGAACTTCGCCGACAGCCTCGATCCCGACATCATCGAGCGGGAGCGGAGCGTGATCCTGGAGGAAAAGCGCGAGAACGAAGCCCGGCCGCTCGGCAAGGTGTTCGAGTGGCTGGCGGACGGGATGCTCCCCGCCGGTCACCCCTATAAGCATCCCGTCATCGGCCATGTCGCGGATATCGAAGCGGTCACCGCCCAGACGCTCCGCGACTGGCACCGGACCCATTATGGTCCGGCGAACGCGGTGGTCGTGGTCACCGGGGCGATCGACCGTGCCGAAACGCTGGACATGGTGACGCGCTATTTTGCCGGGATCGCCCCGGTGCCGTCCGCCCCGAGGCGGTTGGCCCGGTTCGATGCCATGCCGCGCGAGAGCGTCTTGCGCGTGGCGGACAGGATCCAGCGGCCCGGCCTGTTCTACCAGGCATGGTCCACGCCCTCCATCGTCACCAGTGCGCGGGACCATGTCGCGCTGGCCATGGCGGGGGAATTGCTGGGCAACGGCCGCTCCAGCCTGCTCCACCAGCGTTTCGCGACGGGTGATGCGCCGATCGCGTCGAGCATCGACATATCGGTGGTCAAAGGCCGCGCATCGGGCATGTTCGTGATATCCGCCGAACTGCGCGCGGCACCCGTCGCGGATATTGCCGATTTGCTCGACGGCGCCGTCGCCGACTTCGTGTCGAGCCCGCTGCCCGCCGATCGGCTGGAGGCCTTGCGCGTGCGGATGCTGTCCGACCGGATGCGGGATATGGAATCCTTCGAACGGCGCGCGGGCGCCCTGGTGGAAGGCGAACTGCTCCACGGCGACGCGGACTGGTTCCATCGTGAAGTGCGGCTGATCAGGGAGCTCGAAGACGAGGATATTCGCGGCGCGGCCCGGCGCTGGCTGGGGCGCGATCGCTTCGTTCTGATGGTCGATCAGGTGCGGCCGGGCACCGTGGCGGAGCAAGTGCCCCTGTCCGCACCGGCCATCGCGGATCCGGCGGCGGCGATGATCCATGCGCCCGATTATCATGAGGTGCGGCTGCGATGCGGAGCCCGCCTGCGGCTGGCGCGCCGCGTCGGCGATCCGCGCTTCCATCTCCGCGCGATCGGGCGCGGCGGCACGGCCTTCGAGCCGCACGGACTGGAGGGGATCGCGCAGGTGATCGCGTCGGGCATGGCGATCGGTGCGGGCGGGGACGATGCCGCCGCGCTGGCCGATCGTGCGTCGGGCGCGGGGCTGAAGGTCGCCGCCCGCGCCATGCTCGACCGGTCGACCATCGACATCAGCGGGTTGCGGCCAGCGTTGCCGAGTGCGCTGGCATTGCTCGCCGACCTGCTGAGCGCGCCGCGCTTCGGATCGGACGATCAGGTGACCATGGTCGCCACGCTGGCGGCCAATGCGCGCGGGCGCGCGGGCACCCCCGCCGCGCTGGCCTATGCCCTTGCCAATGCGTGCGTCCTGGGCGCTGACCACCGACTGGCGGGTGCCATGCCCGCAGCCACCGATATCGACCAGCGGCTGACGATGGCGGATATGCGGCACTTCCATGGCTTTGCATGGCAGCCCGAGGAAACGCTTCTGCTTCTCGCGGCGGACATGGATATGGAGGAGGCAACCGCGCTGGCGGAGGCGATACTGGCGTCCTGGGCCGGGTCGGAATCATTCTCTCCGCCGACACGGCTCGATCTCGCGCCGGTCCGGTCGGGTATCCGCATCATCGACGCGCCGGGGCGCGAGTCCGCGCGCGTGTCGCTCTACTGGCGGTCGCCCCATCGACTGGAGGAGGACGAACTGCTTCGCTTCGCCTGTCTGGGCCATGCGCTGGCCGGTGACTTCGGCGCGCGCGCGGGTTTGCGGCTGCGGGAGGAACTGGGATGGACCTATGGCGTCCAGGGGCAGGTCGGTGAACTGGTCCCCCGCCATGGGCCCGGCTATGGTGTCGTCCATACCGAAGTGAAACCTGCGCTGGCTGGGCCCGCCTTGCGCGAGTTGCGCACGATCGTCGACGGTCTTCGTGGCAGTCACCCCGTGCGGGCATCGGAGATCGAGGCGTTCAGGCGATCGGAGCGACAGCGTCTGGCGCGGCTCAACGAAAAGGCCGTCGACACGGTCAACGCGCTGCAATCGGGTCATGATCACGATTATCGGGGGCCGGACGATTGGTATCGCTATCGCGATCGTGTCGAGGCGCTGACGCCGGATGAACTGGCGGCGGCGGCGATCCCGCTATTGCCGGAGCCGGATGCGCTGGTCTGTATGATGACAGGCGAGGCGCGTGCCATTGCCGCTTCCGTCGCGGAGGCGGGGCTGTCCGATCTGGTCGTCGCGGAGCCCTTGGCATGAAGGCGTCGGGCAGCACGACCGGGACGATGCGATCGCGTATCGTGGTCGATCCCCGCGATCGCAAGATCAACGCCGTCTTCTTCCGCCGCGTGGCGTTGCTGGTATGGCCCTATTGGCTGCGGCGGTGGGCGTGGACGCCATGGGCGCTATTGGCGGCGGCCTTCACCTGCAACGCGCTGAATGCGGTGGCGAGCGGCTACAACACCCAGCTTGTCGGGGAGCAGACCAACGCCCTCGTCGCGAAGAGCGTGGATACATATTGGCCGCTGACCCTGACGATCGCTGCCCTGTTCGTCGGCAAGGGAGTTGTTTCCTGGGTTAGCGACTTCGTGACCAGCTATCTCGAAGTGCACTGGCGCCGCTTTCTGACCACTTTGCTCGTCGACCGCTATCTGGCCAATCGTGCCTATTACGACATCAATATCGACAGGGACATCGACAACCCCGACCAGCGGATTCAGGAAGAGATCGCTCCGCTGTGCAAGGCACTGGTTGCCTTCCCTCCGATGATCTTTTCGATCGGCTTTTCGATTACGATCCAGATGGCGCTACTTTCCCGGATATCGCCGCTGATCGCACCGGCGATCTTCGTGCTTTCCGGTATCCGCATTCTGGCATTCTTCTATGTCTACCGGCCGGGAATCGGCATTGCGTGGGACGTCAAGATCGCCGAGGCGGACTTGCGCTACGGCGTCCTTCACGTTCGCGACAATGCCGAAACCATCGCCTTCTATGGCGGTGAGGAGGCCGAATGCCAGCAGATCGACACCCGCCTGCGCCACGCCGTGCGCCAATCGGTCCGCAACATCGTGAACGACGTTCGGGTCCAGTTCTTCATACGGCTGTTCGAGTTGGCGGAGTTCGCCCTGCCGTTGATCTTCGTCATCCCGCTCTATCTGTCGGGGAAGATCGAATTCGGTGCGATCGCCTCGGCCGCAATGGCGACCATGGTCATCCAGAGCGCGATCGGCAATTTCGAAAGGTTGATCCCGACCTTGTCCCATGTCGCGCCCAATGCCGTGCGTCTTGCGCAAGTTTTAGAAAAATCACGGGAAATCGAAGAGCGGCACCGGACGCGCGCGGAGAAGCCCGGTCAACATTCCATCGCGCTGTTTCGTGGCGGCGATTCGATCCGGGTCGATCATGTGACCTATCAGACGCCGGGCGGCGAACGCAGCCTGGTGCGGGATATCAGCTTCGACCTGGAGCCCGGTCAGCGCATGATCGTGGTCGGCCAGACGGGCGTTGGCAAAAGTTCGTTCCTGCGCGTCCTCGCCGGCTTGTGGACGCGGGGCAGTGGACGGCTGGATCTGCCACCGCTGGAGCGGATGCTGTTCATGCCGCAAAAGCCGTATATGATGCTGGGCACGCTCCGCAGCCAGTTGATCTACCCGAAGCAGGATGCTGGCGATGTCGAGGACGAGGTGCTGCTGGCGGCGCTGCGGCGCGTCAATCTGGGCGATCTGGTCGCCTATCATGGCGGGCTCGACGCCGAACAGGACTGGTCGCGCATCCTGTCGCTAGGGGAGCAGCAGCGGATCGGCTTCGCCCGCTTCCTCATCAGCAAGCCCGCCCATGTTTTCCTCGACGAAGCGACCAGTGCGGTCGACGTCGCGACCGAGGCGCTGCTGTACGGCCTGCTGGTCGAAGCGGGCGCGACCGTGGTCAGCGTCGCGCACCGCACCAGCATCATTCCGTTCCACCACCTCATGCTGGAACTACGCGAGGGCGGCTGGTCGCTGCGCCCCGCCACCATGCCGTCACCGCCGGTCGCCGAGGGCGTGATGGCGGATCAATCCAACGCCGCGTTGCCGGAGATCGACAGATGACAGGTAAATTGACGCAAATTGCCATCGGCATCGGAGCTGCGGCGCTGGCCGCTCCGGGGATCGCCGCGGCACAGGCCTCCGGCGGGACGACGGTTCGGGTCGATTTCGACGCCTTTGCCATGTTCGTGAACGCGGAACCGATGGTGAAGGCGGTCATGCTGATCCTGCTCGCGGCCTCGTTCGTCAGTTGGACCTTGTGTGTCGTCAAGCTGAGGGAGTTCCGGTCGGGGCTGCCGGCCGTCAAGGCGGCGACCGTCAGGCTCGCCAGCGCCAAAAGGCTGTCGGATGTCGATGGGCTGGACCCCGCGACCGCGAGGATGGCGCAGGCGGCGGTCGATGAGATCGCGCAATCGGCATCGTTGATCCAGGCCGGGAGCATCGCGGGCGCCGGTCAGCGGGCGGAGGACCGGATCGCCCGGATCGAGGGGGATGCGGTGGCGACGATGCGACGCGGGCTGCCGGTCTTCGCGTCGATCGGTTCGGTCGGTCCGTTCGTCGGGCTGTTCGGAACGGTGTGGGGCATCATGCACAGCTTCACCGGGATCGCCGCGGCCAAGACGACCAGCCTCGCCGTCGTCGCGCCGGGCATTTCGGAGGCGTTGCTCGCGACCGCGCTCGGGCTGGTCGCGGCGATCCCGGCGACGGTGATGTACAACTACCTGGTTCGCCGCCTGGCCGTCTATCGCGGCGCACTGGAGATGACCGCGACGCTGGTCGCCGGGCTTGCCGGGCGTGAGATCGAGGATATGGCGCTGGCGGCGGGACGGCAGCAAGCCGCCTTCATCCCACAAGCGCGGAGCGCCTGAGCCATGGCGATATCGAACAAGCTCGGCGACGATCTGGAGGAATGCGCCGACCTGAACCTGACGCCGTTCATCGACGTGATCCTCGTCCTGCTCATCATCTTCATGGTCGCGGCACAGGCGTCCAACGTGTCGCAGTCTGTGGACCTGCCGGGATCGAACGCGAAGGCGACACCGCCCGCGACGCGCCCGGTGGTCGTATCGATCGACGCACGCGGAACGCTGTCGGTCAATGATCGCCCCACGTCTCGCCGCGAACTCGGCCGCGCGCTGGCCGCCGCCGGTGCCCGCGCCGATGATCGCCTGTTGCTGGCCGCCGACAAGACCCAGACCTATCAGGCGCTGATGGACATTTTCGACGATCTTCGCGCGGTGGGCTACACCCGCGTCGCCCTGGCCGCGCGAGAGCGGTAGGGATGGGCGATCCGGGATCACCATCGGAATGGCGCAGGCTTGCGCCCGGCTTGCTGGTCGCAGCGGCGCTCCACGGCGGCATCATCCTGGGCCTGGCGCTGAAATTCGGCCAGCCTCTCCAGGTCATAGCGGCACCGCCCAGCCTGGCTGTGGAACTGGTGCCGCTGCCGCCATCGCCCGCACCGCAACCGCCGCGGCCGCAACGGCAACCCGACCAGCCGCAGCCCACCCCAGCGCCGCCGACGCCGCCCTCACCGCTGGACAAGCTGAAGCTGCCCACCGCGCTGGCGCATGACGATGTCACGCTGCCCCCGCCGGCGGTGTCGAAGCCACCACCGCCCGCCGCTCCTGCCGCGCCCGACGTTCCGGTTCAGGCGGCCGCCGTCAAACAGGCCGATCGCGATCGGACCGCCAGCGCCATCAACAGCGACGCCAACGCCAAGCCGAACTGGGAGTCGATGGTCCTGGCGCGTCTGGAGGCGGCCAAACGCTATCCGGCGTCGGCGCGCTTCGCCCATGAGGAAGCAACCATCGTCGTCCGCTTCACCGTCAGTCGCGCGGGCAAGGTGCGCGACGTGCGGATCGTCGGTCGCAGCCCGTTCGTCGATCTGGAAGAGGAAACGCTGGACCTGCTGCATCGCGTCCGTCTGCCGCCGCCTCCGGCGTCGATCGGCGACCAGGATCTGGCGCTGACCGTGCCGATCGAATTCTCGATCAGCACCGCCCGTTGAAAACGCCCCCTCGACATGGAGCGGCGGGCGCATACACTCCTCCGAAACAAGTGATTCGAGAGGATATGTCTGGCGGCGGACCATGCGGTGGATGGGGGGCAATCGTGTCGGATATCTCGAACATGCTGGGGCTTCCGTGCCTCCGGGGGGATCGCCTCTAATGTCGGCGGCCGAGCCTTCCGTCGCGCTGGATGGCATCTTCCGCCTGCATCACGACTGGTTGCGCCGGTGGCTTCGCCCGCAAATGACCCATGCGCATCTGGCCGAGGATATCGCGGCCGAGACGATGCTGCGGCTGATCACGATCGCCGCGCGTCAGACGATCGTGGAGCCGCGGGCGGTCATGACCGTGATCGCGCGGCGTCTGATGTCCGACCTCCGCGCCAAGGACATCGTCCGGCTTCAATATGCCGCCGCCGTCGCCCATCTGCCGCCCGCGCTCGAACCGTCGGCGGAGGACCGCCTCATCATCCTCGAGGCGCTCCGGCGGATCGAGCGCGTCCTGCGACCAGTGTCCGCCAAGGCGCGGACGGCCTTTCTGCTCAGCCAGATCGATGGGCTTCGCCATGCGGAGATCGCGGAACGGCTGGGCATTTCGGTCAGCATGACGCGCAAGCACATCGCCGCGGTGATGCAACGCTGTTATCATGAATTTCAGGATGACGAATAGGGCCATGCCGGTGACGCCATCGCCGCACGTCGTGAACGAAGCGATCGGCTGGATGATGGCCGTGCGCGAGGATGCGCTGACACCCGCCGAACGCGCCGAATTCGACGCGTGGCTGGCCCACGATGTCACGCATCGTTGCGCCTGGGACCGCCTCAACGGTGCCCTGGCGCCATTCCATTCCGTGTCGACCAGCGTCAGTGGCGCCGCGCTTGCCGCCTCGATCGACCGTCACGCGATCTCCCGCCGCGCCGCGCTGCGGAAGGGGGGCGGCGCGGTGGCGGCATCCGTGCTGGCGTTGTTGCTCGCCGATCGCGTGACCCCGCTGGTGGACCTCTTCGCGCAATATCGCACCTCGACCGGGCAGCGCCGCCGGTTCGACCTGCCGGACGGGAGCGTGCTGATGCTGGACGCCCGCAGCGCGGCCGATCTGGTGGCCCCTGGCGGGCGGAGGCATGGACTGACGATCGACGAAGGTATCGCGCTCGTCGACGCCAGGGCGGCCGAGACGCCCTTCGGCGTGGCGATCGGCGGGTTGCGGGCGAAATGGCGGGAAGGCCGGGCGATGTTCGTCAATCGAGCGGGCGTACGCCAGGCGATCGCTGTCGATCATCCCCTCTTCGTCGACCTGCCAGGTTCGGCCTCGCGGATGTTGGCGCCGGGCCGGGGAATCCAGTGGGACGGCGACCGCTTCGTCGAACTGGCGTCGAACGAAGTCCTGAACTCCGCCAGTTGGGTGGAGGGCAAGCTGATCCTTCACGACCGCCCTTTGCGCGCGCTGATCGACGCCGTCCGTCCCTATCAGATGGGCATCCTGTCCATCACCGAGCAGGCGGCACGGATTCATGTGAGCGGTGTCTTCGATCTCGACAGGACCGAAGAGACTTTGGAGATGATCGCCTCGTTGTTCCCCATCCGCATCGTCCGGTTCGGACGCTTCTTCCTGCGTATCGAACCGGGCTGACGGATCACTCTTCCTGTTATTCGCTGGCCACGCATCCTTTCGCGTTATGGAATGATTCGGACAGCCATGGGGCCTGAATCCTAAGCACGGAATTTGCTACCGGAAGCGATGGGAGGCTCCCTTCACGCCGAAGGTCATTTCAACAGGTTCCGCCACGTCGCCACCCTGTCCGTGCAAGACAGCCTTGAAACGGCTTGAGGCATAGGCGCCGACCGGCTTTCCTGCGGCGCGGCGAAGGGTCAGGGTACGCGTCGCGTCGTTCCAACGGCAGGTGACGATGGCATGGTCGCCCTGTTCATAGGCATAGTCGAGCCCGCCATCCTCATAGACTTCGCACGACCCATCAGCACCCGGATAGACGTGGAGCACGATGCGGTCGCGGATGCTCTCGGCGGTCGACTGGGTCACGGGGCCATGCGCGACGATGCTGCCCGCGCGGACATGGACCGGGATGCGATCGAGCGGGGCCGGGACGTCATGGACCTGTCCGCCCTGGCGTCGCTCGCCGGTCCAGTAATCATACCAGCCGCCGGGCGTCGACGGCAGATAGACAGGCCACCGCTCGACCCCGCCCTTCAGCACCGGCGCGACGTGGAGCGCCCGGCCGAACATATAGCTGTGCGTCTGGTCGAGCGCTTTGGCGTCGTTCGGGAAGTCGAAGACCAGCGGCCGCATCAACGGCGCGCCGGTCCGCCAGCAATCCGCCCCCATCGAATAGAGATAGGGCATCAGGCGATAGCGGAGTTCGAGATATTGCCGTCCGACCCGCTCGACCGTCTCGCCGAAGCGCCAGAGTTCGGTGTCGGTCTGATAGCCATGCACGCGCTGGAGCGGCAGGAAGGTGGCATATTGCAGCCAGCGCAGGAAGCATTCGTGATAGGCCGGGTCGGTATATTGCCCCTTACCCGGCCGGAAGAAGCCGCCCGCATCGACCGTCCAATAGGGATAACCGGCCGCCGCCATGTTGAGCCCCGCGGGCACCTGGCGGCGCAGCGTATCCCAGTCGCTGCCGATATCGCCCGACCATGTCGCGGAGGCATAGCGCTGCTGCCCCAGAAAGGCCGATCGGGTCAGGATCATGACGCGCCTGCCCGGATCGAAGGAGCGTTGTCCGTTGTAGACGGTCCGAGATACCTGGAGCGGATAGGTGAGCCGGACGCGTTCGCCCGGCCCGCCGAACATCTCACGACCCGCCAGATCGTCATTCTCCGGCTCGGTCGCATCCTGCCACCATGCGTCGATGCCGAGGGTCGAAAGCCGACGCGACTGGTTCCTGGCGTAGAATTGCGCGGCCTCCGGGTTGAACATGTCGACCCAGTTGGTTTCCTCGATATAATAGCCCAGGCCAGCGACCTGTTTCCCCAGTTCCGAATCCCGGCCGATCGCCGCCCAGACCGACAGCATGAACCGCATGTCCATGGCGTGCAGGTCCTTCACCATCGCGGCCGGATCGGGATAACTGACCTCGTCGAAGCGCATCGCGCTCCAGCCATATTTGCCCCAATATTGCCAGTCCTGGACCATGACATCGACGGGCAGGCGTCGGCGGCGGAATTCGCGGGCATTCTCCAACAGTTCGGCCTGGCTGTTGTAACGCTCGCGGCACTGGATGAAGCCATAGGCCTAGCGCGGCATGATCGGGACCGCGCCGAGCAGGTCGCGATAGCCGCGCATCACCTCGTCCGCCGATGGCCCCGCGATCACGACATAATCGATCGCCTCGGCGACCGGCGACTGCCACTGCGTCATCGGGCGGACGGGACCGAAATGCAGGACCGGCGCCTCGTCGCTCTCCGCCCGTACCCGGACAAGATGCTCGCCCGCGCTCAGCGGGGTGATCGTGCTGGTCGTCGGCGGCAGCCAGCGATTGGCGAAGTCGAACAGGGGCTTGCCGTCGATCTCCATATGATAGCGCGACGTCATCTTGCGCCCCAGGTCGAGCAGCAGCGCATGATCGCCCGCCGTTGTGACCGTGAAGCGGCCCTCGAAAATCGCGGGCCGTCGCGCCACGGTCGCGTTGCCGTTGGTCGTGGTGACGTCGACATTGCTTGCCCCGCCGTCATAACCGACCAGGGCCAGATCGACGCGCCCCTCGGGTGGGTTGAGTTCGCTGAGGCCCGTATTGTGCCACAGCAGGCCATAGCCACGGCTGGACAGGACGAAGGGCAGGCTGATCTGCGTGTTCACCTGCGTCAGCCGTCGCGGCAGTCCGCGCAGGTTCAGCGCGCCATCCTGGAAGCAGCCGGTGCCATAAAGGCGCTCGTCCGGCGCGGAGTCGAATCCTTGCGTCGCGGCCATCGTCGCATGGTCGCGGACCTTGGCATCGACCAGCGAGCGCGTGCCCGGCGTCTCGCGCAGCAGCAACCGGCCACCCGCGTCATGAAAGCTCAACACGCCCGACGACCGATCGAAGGTGCAGTGCAACGCCGGCAGACGGAGGGAAGGGGCCGCCCCCTTCGAAACCACCGCCGCCGGGAAATGCTGGCCGGGATCGGCCAGGATGTCGGGCATCGTCAGGATCGGGGTCAGCGGTCGGCGGGTGAAACGCACCCGCACGGCCCGTTCGGTCAAGGCCGTCAGTTCGAGCGTTCCGCCATCGACGGGGATCGAGAGATCCGCACGTGGGACCGCCGCCTTGGCCCGAAATGGCAGGGTCGTGATGGCACCCATGGCCGTTGCGCTCTGGAGCATCGCGCGGCGGGAAAAGGTGAAATGGTCCATCGAACTCCCCGAGTCGAACTGTCGTCAGCCCATTCTCGGCAAGGCCGGAGGAGCCGTGATTTCGATATGTAGCTTTACGCTATTATCGAAGCAGTCAATGATGTTCGGGGGCAGCCGGAGATCAGGGCTGGCTGCCCCCTTGAATCACGGATCGCGCGTCAGAACTTCGCCCGCAGACCGATCAGGTAGCGTCGGCCGGTCAACCGGTAGCCAAAGACCTGCTCCGGAACTTCGGAATAGGTGAACTCCTTGGCATTGTTCAGGTTCAGGGCGTTGGCGCTCAGCGTCAGGTGCGAATTGATGTCGTACATCAGGCTGGCGTCGATCTGGCCATAGCTGGCGAAGTAGAGCGGCAAACCATTACGCCCATTGGCTTGGGCGAGATATTTGTCGCGCCAGCTATAGGCGACGCGCGCCTGGAGGCCGTATTTCTCGTAGAAGCCGACCAGGCTGTACGAGTTCTTGGACAGGCCCTCCAGACCATAGCTGGTTCCGGTGACCTGATTCTCATAATTCGCGTCGCTTGCGGTGTAGGTGTAATTGGCCTGCACGCCCAGGCCATCGAGCGGGGAGGGCAGGTTGCGGAACGCCTGCCGGTAGTTCAGCTCGAAGCCCTTGACCACCGCGCCCTTGCCATTGGTGGGCGTGTTCACCTGGAAGGTGATCTGATCGACCTTCTGCGGGGAGGTCGAACGCGAAACGAAGCTGTCGATGCTCTTGTAGAACACCGCGCCCGACAGCAGCGAGTAGCGATCGATATACCATTCGACCGCCGCGCCGACCTGCGACGCCCGGAACGGCAGCAGGTTGGGATTGCCGCGCGTGATCTGTTCGTTGCCGGGGTTGGACAGGATCGACTGCGCGGGCGACAGATCGGTCAGGGTCGGACGGCTCATGACGCGCGACGCATCGGCGCGGATGACCAGCTTGTCGGTCAGGTCGAGGCGCGCGTTGAACGACGGCAGCAGGTCGGTGTAATGCCCCTTGAAGCCGACCGGCACGACCGGCGACAGCACGATCGTATTCTGTCCGGTGCCGTTCGACACCGCGCTGATGATGGTCTGGGCCGCGCCGTCCGAACTGAAGCTGGTATCCTCGAACCGGACGCCGGTGTTGATCGCCAGCGGCATGGTGCCGAGTTCGGTCTTCACATCGAACATCAGATAGCCGATCCACACCCGCTCCTTGACCACGGAGCTTTGCGCCGGATCGTAGACGGGCCGCTGATAGCCGACGAAGCCCGGTGCGGTGCTCTTGAAGCCGGCCAGCGTTCGCGCCATTTCGCGCGGGTCATAGGTCACCCACTGACGGATCGTGTTGCCGTCATAGCCCGGAAACCAGTTGGACGGGGTAACCGAGAAGAGCGACGACGGCAGCGGGTAATAGACCTGGCCGCCGCAAAAGGCGCATTGCGAGGCACCGGGTTGTGCGATTGTGCTCGCGAGCTTGTCGCGATTCTCCCGCGCGGCGCCGATCGAAATCTTGACGTCGTCCGTCGGACTCCACTCGCCATCGATATGGGCTTCCAGCGTCTTGTCGGTGGTGTTCGTTCCTCCCGCGAATTCGTAATGGGCGCCGATGTGCGATAGATCGGTAGGCGCGTTGGCATAGCCTGGATTGCTGAAGGCGAGGTTGAAGATGGGCGACCCGGTTCGGCTATCCCACTCCATCGTCGTATTCGTGCGCCGGATCGTCGAAAAATACTGATCGTCATTGCCGCGTCGAGTCGCACGCGATGCCGACAGATCGCCGCTGATCTTGAGCGGGCCGTGATCCCATGTCAGGTTGCCGCCGATGAGCAGCGTGTCGGCCTTTCGTGGCGTCCGCGTCACGATCTGGTCCATCGTGCCACCCGTGAACTGCTGGTAAACCGCGCGGTTGTTCGACCCGACCACCATCTTCGACAGGGTGCCGCCGCTGAAGTCATAGGCCAGGCCGCTCCCGGTATCGAGCTGGTCGAGGCGCGAGTAGAAGGCATCGCCGGTGAAGGTCAGTTCCTCGGTCGCCTTGGCCTGTATGGTGCCGCTCAGGCCGATCCGCTCACGGTCCGAAAAGGACATGGAGGGCGAGATGTTGGACGGCATGATGACGTTGTTGAAGGTGCCGACCGACGACGCGACGCGACCTTTATAATAATCGTCATTATTGCTGTGGCGGACCCAGCCTGCACCGATGTCGAACGAGTCGACCCGGACGTTGCGCTTCTGATAGGACGCCACCAGCGATGCGCCGATCGTCTCGTCCGCATTGTGCCAGCTCACCACGGCGGACGCGCGCGGGTTCCACTTGGCGGACAGGTCGTCATACTGCATGTCGAACGACCCGGCGAGGACGAACGACTTTTGCGTCAGCGGGCGAAGCGTGCGGATGTCGACTGTGGCGCCGATGCTGGCGCCGTTCAGCCTGGCCATCGGGCTCTTGAACACGTCCGCGCCCGCGATCAGTTCGGACGGCAGAATGTCGAAGCTGAACTCGCGACCGATATTGTCGGTCGCCAGCGTACGTCCGTTCAGCGTCACGACGTTGAACTGCGGACCCAGGCCACGAACGGAGACGAACTGCCCGTCGCCGCCGTTGCGAGTGATGGTCACGCCGGGGATGCGCTGGAGCGACTCGGCGACATTCTGCTCCGGCAATTTGCCGATGTCCTGCGTGGTGATCGAGTCGACCTGATTGATCGCCGCACGCTTGAGGTCGATCGAGGCCTGCTGACTGGCGCGCAGGCCCGTGACGATGATGTCGGCGGAGGACGGCGCATCCGCATCGGCGGGCGTTGCCGATTGGTCGGTGCCACGCGCCCCCGGAGAGGCGGTGCTCGGCGACAAACCATCCTGAGTTTGGGCGAAAGCCGGTGCCGATACCGCAACCAAGCCCACGCCACACAATAAAGCCATTTTTACAGCCATTTGCCCCTCCTTTTGAAAATCATCTTTACGTGATTCTGATATATCAATATCGGGAAATTTGATTTGTGCAAGTGGTGTGTTGGGGGATGGCTCACAAAGAGGAGGGCGGGGTGCGACAGAAGACAATGACCGGAATGTCTTCACGCGCATCCAAAAATCGCTTGCACGATGAATCCAATTGAATATGTATTTTGATATATCAGAATAGGAGAGGTGTGATGGGGCAGCGATCGACGCTGACGGAATTCCGTATCACGCGATTTCAGTATCCGCGCATCCGCCCCGTCGGCGACTCGCAGGTGCGAAGCGAAGAGGTCAATGTCGCGACGCTGGAACTGATCGACGGCGAGGGGCGTGTGGGCCTGGGCTTCGTCCAGGCGCTGTTCACCGTCCTGCCCGACGCGGACGAGATCGCGCGAATCTTCGCCGAACAGGCCTGGCCGAATCTGGAGGGCAAGGGGCCGATCGAACTGGCGATGGCGGTGCGCCATGCACGCGGCGGCAATGCCCGGCGGATGACGCTACCGTTCGAGGAGGCGATCCAGCACGCGGTCTGGGATCTGCTCGCGCAACAACAGGACATGCCGCTGTGGCGCATGTTGGGCGGCGATCGGGAATCGGTGCCGGTCTATGCCAGCGGGCTGGACTTCCACCTGTCGGACGCGGATTTTACCGAGCTGTTCGGCAACGCGGCCGAGCAGGGCTATGACGCGTTCAAGATCAAGGTCGGCCATCCCGATCTGGCGCGCGACCTGCACCGTCTCGACCTGTTGCGCCAGGCGGTGGGCGCGGGGCGCAAGGTCATGGTCGACGCCAACGAAGCCTGGACCGCGCAGCGCACGATCGAGGCGCTGCGCTGCTTCAGTCGCGCGGGGCATGAGATATACTGGGTCGAAGACCCGGTTCCGCGTGACGATATCGACGGGCTGCGGCTCATCCGCCAGCAGGGCGTGACCTATGTCAATTCGGGCGAGTATCTGGATCTGACGGGCAAGCGGCGGTTGCTGGAGGCGCAGGCCTGCGACATGCTCAACGTCCATGGCCAGGTCGGCGACGTGATGCGCGCCGCGTGGCTGGCGGGGGAGCATAATGTCGAGGTGACGCTGGGCAACAGCTTCCTGGAGATCGGGGTCAACATGGCGCTGGCGCTGCCCGGCGTGCGGTGGCTGGAATATAGCTTCCAGAATTTCGACCATCTGGTCGAGCAGCCTTTCCGTATCCGCGATGGCAAGATCTACGGCAGCGACCAGCCGGGCCACGGCTTGCGGCTGAGCGACGCGGCGCGGCGCCACCACAGCCGGCCCGAACTGTCCAGCACCAGCCCGTCGGTCCCGGCATGACGATGTCGCGTCCCTCATTGGCGGCGGCGGGAGGGGCGATGCCCCGTCCGGCGCGGCATTGGCGGCTGATCGTCAGCCTCGGCATCGTCTTCTTCGTGCTGCTGACCCTCTATGCCAGCGTGCTGGGCGTCCTGCTGCCCAACCAGATCCAGGATATCGACCCCGCGACCAAGACCCGGACATTGGGCATCGTCTTCGCGATCACTTCGGTATTCAGCACGCTGGTGACGCCGCTGGCCGGGGCGCTGTCGGACCGGACGCGCAGCCGCTTCGGGCGGCGGACGCCGTGGATCGTGATCGGCGGCGTGATCGGGGGCGGGGCCATCATCCTGGTTCCCCATGGCTCCGGCATCGTGTCGGTGACCGCCTTCTGGATCGTGGCGACGGTCAGCCTCAATTCGATGCAGCCCGCGATCACCACCATCGTCGCGGATCGCTTCGTCGAGGAGCAGCGCGGCTTCGTGTCCGGCGTGGTCGGCGCGGCGATGACGGCGGGCGTGTCGGCGGGCACCATCTTCGGCGGCCTGCTCGCGCACGACCTGCCGCGCGCCTATCTGATCCTGGGGATCGCCATCATCGTCGCCTGCCTGGGCTTCGTCGCGCTCAACCGGGAACCGCGCGAGGCGCTGCCCCCGGCACCGCCCTTCCATCTTGGCGCATTCCTGAAATCCTTCTGGATCGATCCGCGCCAGCACCCGGATTTCGCCTGGGCGTTCCTCGGCCGCTTCACCATCTATATGGGCTATCAGGCGATCGTCACCTACCTGCTCTATATCCTTCAGGATTATGTCGGGCTGTCGCAGGGGGATGCCAATGGGATGATCGCGCGGCTGTCCTCGGTCACCTTCGTCGCGCTGGTCCTGTCGGGGCTGGTCTCGGGCTGGCTGTCGGATCGCCTGCGTCGTCGCAAGCCGCTGGTCTTCGCGGCGGGCATCATCATGGCGGTGGCGGTGAGCGCACCGCTGATCCAGCCCAATGCCAGCGGCATGTTCGCCTATGCCGTGCTGATCGGGCTGGGTTATGGCGCGTTCATGTCGGTGGACCTGGCGCTGATGACGCAGGTCCTGCCCGCCGGAACCGGATCGGCGGAGGATACCGGCAAGGATCTGGGTATCCTGACCACCGCCGTCAACGTGCCCCAGATCCTCAGCCCGGTGCTCGCCGCGATGCTGCTGGGGATGACGGGCAACGACTATCCGCTGCTCTTCATGGTCGCGGGTGCATTCGTCCTGATCGGAGCCTGTTTCGTCCTGCCGATCCGCAGTGTGCGGTGATGGCTGACATATCAATTTCCCTTCGCGCGCGCGCGATGTTGATCCGTCGTGCCGATCCACCCTATTCAGGTTGCCATGGCACGCACCAAGATATCGCATTCCGAAACCGAAACCGCGGCTTCGCCCCCGCCCAAGGAGACCCAGGGGCTGGCCGAGCAGGCGTATCGCGCCATCCTTCAGGGGCTGTTCGACCGGACCATTCCGTCGGGCGCGGAACTGTCGCAGAGCCTGTTGATGAAGCGGCTGGGCATCACGGTGCAGCCGCTCCGCGACGCGCTCCGCACGATGGAGGCGGAGGGGCTGGTCTCGATCCATTCGCGATCCTGCATCCGCTTCATCAAGGCCGATCTGGAACTGTCGCGCTCGACCTATCAGTTCCGCTCGCTGCTGGAGCGGCCGGGCGCCCGCGCGCTGGCCGAGACGGGGGAGGCCAGCGATATCGAGGCAATGCTGGCCGATCACCGCGCGCTGATCGCCGATTTGGAGGAGAACGGCCTTCATGCCGAGCAGGAGGCGCGGCTGAAGGAGATGGAGGAGCGGCTGCACGGCGCGCTGATCACCGCGCTCCGCAATCCGCTGATCGAGATCACCGCACGGCGGTTAAAGAATTACGTCACGCTCGTCCGGCTCGATCGGCTGGTGACCACGCCGCTGGCGCTTCGAACGCTACGCGAGCATCTCGAAATCCTCGAGGCCTGCGCGCGGCGCGATGCCGATGCGGCGGAGGCGGCGCTGGCGATGCATTTCAAACAGGCGTTGCAGCGGATCCTCGGCATGGAGTGAGGGCATGCGCGTGATCGACGCCCGCCATAAGGGGGCGCTCGACACCGCGGCGCATCGAGGGGTGATCCCGTGACGATAGCGTCGGCCGACCCGTCGGTCGCGACCGACGTCGTGCATTCTCCGCCGACCGGCGTCCGGAATGCGGGGCAAGACTTTCATACAATAGGAGAGAAGGCGATGCGGAAGCTGCTTGGGTTGCTCACGACCGGGATGACCGCCGCGATCATGGCCGCGCCGGGGGTGGCGCAGACCCTGCCCGCGCCGTCCATTCCCCCCGAACCGATCCCCGCGACCGCCGAGGAAATGCTCGAAACCCCGCATATCCTGCGGCGACCCGCCGGCGTGCCGGTGGTCGTCACCGTGTCGCCGCGCGGCGACGATGCCGGGGACGGCTCGCCCGAGCGTCCGTTCGCGACGTTGACGCGGGCGCAGGCGGCGGTCCGGCAGCTCAATCGCGGGAGCGACGTCACCGTCCGGCTGATGGACGGCGTCTATCGCCTGCCCGCGCCGCTCCAGTTCGGCGCGGCGGACGGCGGGCAGAACGGCCATGTCGTCCGCTGGGAAGCGGCCCCCAATGCCCGACCCGTCCTGTCCGGCGGCACCAGCGTGACGGGCTGGCGACTGGCTGACACCCAGCGCGGCATCTGGGTCGCGTCGATCCCGATGGGCTCGGCCCCGCGCCAGATCTGGGTCGAGGGGCGGATGGCCAAGCGCGCCACCGTCGAGGCGTCGCGCCGCGCCTTCGCCTTCCACGACTGGGGGATCGAGATCGTCGATCCGGCATGGCGGTTCCTGGCCGACCTGCCCGACCAGGGCCGCATGGAGGTGGAGGGGACGAGCTGGTTCACGCACCGTCACGCCGTGGTCGACCATATCGACGGCAACCGCATCGTGATGAAGCAGCCGGGCTGGCAGAACAGCATCATCGGCTATGACACGATCGCCCAGCCGCTGTCGGGGGAGAAGGCGCGCTTCTTCCTGGTGAACGCGCTCGCCTTTCTGAAGAAGGGCGGCGAATTCTATGCCGACCCCGCCAAGGGGCAGCTTTACTATAAGCCGCGCGCGGGCGAGGACATGGCGAGGGCGGAGGTGGTGATGCCGACGCTGCAATCGCTGGTCGCGATCGGCGGCACCTATGACGTTCCGGTCCGCGACTTGGCCTTTGTCGGGCTGTCGTTCCAGCATACCAGTTGGCTCGCCCCTTCCGGCCCGGACGGCTATGCCAGCCAGCAGAGCGGCGCGTTCCTGTCGGGACGGGTGCCCGACTATCCCGACCAGCCGATCCGCGATTGTAGCTGGGGGTGCCGCGCCTTCGAGACGACGCGTAACCGCTGGCATCAGCAGCCCGCCGCCGTCCAGGTCGCGGCGGCCACCCGCATCCGGTTCGAGCGCGATGATTTCACCCATCTCGGCCAGATCGCGCTGGGGGTCGGCAACAACGCCGACGCCAATGAGCGCGGCATCGGCATGGGCACGACCGCGATCACGATCGAGCGCAACCGCTTCCTCGATCTGGCGGGCGGCGCGATCATGGTCGGCGGGATCACGCCCGACGCGCATCACCCCGCCGTGCCGGAAGCGGGGGTCCGCGACATCCTGATCCGCAACAATATCGTCAAGGGCGTGTCGCAGGATTACCACGAACAGGCGGGCATCCTGGTCACCTATGCGACCGGCGCGGTCATCGTGCACAACGACGTGTCGGACGCGCCCTATGACGGGATCGATGTCGGCTGGGGCTGGGGCACCAACGATCCGGGCGGCAGCCCGGCTTACCGGGTGGCGAGCCGGGGCTATTACGATCACCCTGACAATCGCGTCTACGACACGCCGACCATCCTTCGCGACACGGTCATCCTGGGCAATCGCGTGCACAATGTGAAAAGCTGGTTCCCGGACGGCGGTGCCATCTATCACCTGTCGGCGGACCCCGGCGCGCTGATCGCGGAGAATTACGTCTATGACGTGCCGGGCGGGATCGCGCTCTATCTGGACGAGGGATCGCGCTACGTCACGATGCGGAACAATGTCGTCAGCAATGTCGGTGTCTGGCTGAACCTGAATTCGCAGGGCGACATGCTGCCGCTGCGTACCGCGATGGACAATGTCGCCGAGAAGAACTGGTATGATTCCGGCCGCCAGACCGGCGCATGGACCGACTATCTGAACAATCGCGCGGTCGACAATATGCTGGTGAAGGGCGGCGCATGGCCCGCCGCCGCCCGTGCGATCATGGACCGTGCCGGTGTGGAGCCCGAAAAGTGAGCGACGCGCCCGCTGGCATGGCGACGCGCCGTATCGTTCGGATCATGGACCTGGCCGACGATCCGGCGACGGTCGCCGCCTATGACCAGGCCCATGCGCCGGGCAACACGCCGCCGGAGGTGATCGCGGCGCAGCTTCGCCATGGGATCGCCGAACTGCAAATCTATCGGGCGGGCTGTCGGCTGGTGATGTTGATGGACGTGACGCCCGATTTCGATCCCGAGGCGCTCGATGCCGAGCGCCATGTGCAGGCGGCGATCGACCAATGGCATGTGCGGATGGGAGCGTTGCAACGACCGCCCTTCGCCGATGGCGAAGCATGGCCGGAGGCGGTGCGCGTCTTTCGGCAGTCGGATCATAGCAAAGAAACGGAACAGGCATGAAGCGATTGGAAGGAAAGCGTGCGCTGGTCACCGGCGCGGCGCAGGGGATAGGCCGGGCGACGGCGGAGATGTTCGTTCGCGAGGGCGCGACGGTCTTTGCGCTCGACCGGAACGGGGACGCGCTGGCGGGACTGGCCGGATGCACGCCGGTCGTCGCCGACCTGCTCGACGCGGCGGCGGTCGATGCGCTGGCGGAGCGGGTGGGGACGCTCGACATATTGGTCAACTGCGCGGGCTATGTCGATGCGGGAGATATACTGAACACCGACGAGCGCGGCTATGCGCTGTCGTTCGATCTCAACGTCCATGCGACGATGCGGGTGATCCGCGCGGTGCTGCCCGCGATGGTGGCGGCGGGTCGGGGGTCGATCGTCAACATCGCCTCGGTGGCGGGGGCGATGATCGGCGTGCCCAACCGCATGGCCTATTGCGCGTCCAAGGGGGCGCTGGCGGGCCTGACCCGGTCGGTCGCGGTGGATTATGTCGGCCTTGGCATACGATGCAACGCCATCTGTCCGGGCACGGTGCAGTCGCCCTCGCTCGACGAGCGGCTTGCCGCCACGGGGAATGCCGAAGCGGCGCGCGCCGCCTTCGTCGCTCGCCAGCCGATGGGCCGGATCGGTACGGCGAGCGAGATCGCGGCGCTGGCGCTGCACCTGGCGAGTGACGAAAGCGGCTATACCACCGGCTGCCTGATGGCGGTCGATGGCGGCTGGACCATGGCCTGACCGCATGGCGACGATCTCATCCGTCGAGGATTTCCGGACGGCGGCGCGGCGCAGGCTGCCGCGCTTCCTGTTCGACTATGCCGATGGCGGGGCCTTTGCGGAGGAGACGCTTCGTCGCAATGTCGAGGACTTGCGCGGGGTGACGTTGCGCCAGCGGGTGCTGCGCGATGTCGCGAATGTGGACCTCGGCACGACGATCCTCGGCCGTGACATGCCCTTGCCGGTCGTGCTCGGCCCGGTCGGCATCGGTGGCATGTTCCGGCGGCGCGGCGAGGTGCAGGCGGCGCGTGCGGCGCATCGGCACGGCGTGCCTTTCACCCTGTCGACGGTCGCCATCTGCGCGATGGACGAGGTGCGGACCGCGCTGCCCGAGGGGCCCTTGTGGTTCCAGCTTTATGTCATTCGCGACCGGGGCTTCATGCGCGAACTGATCGCGCGGGCCAGGGCGGCGCGGGCGGAAGCGCTGGTGTTCACGGTCGACATGCCGATCCCCGGCATCCGCTACCGCGACGCGCATTCGGGCATGTCGGGGCGGTTCGGCCCGGCGCGTCGCGTCATGCAGGCGCTCGGCAAGCCCGGCTGGGCCTGGGACGTGGGCCTGCGCGGGCGGCCGCACCGGCTGGGCAATCTGGAGCCCGTGCTCGGCCGTGACAGCGGCATGAACGATTATATGGGCTGGCTGGGCGCGAATTTCGATCCGGGCATCATCTGGCGCGATCTCGAATGGCTGCGCGCCGAATGGGACGGCCCGCTGCTGATAAAGGGCGTGCTCGACGTCGAGGATGCCCGCGCCGCCGCCGATTATGGCGCGGAGGCGATCATCGTTTCCAACCATGGCGGGCGGCAACTCGACGGGGTGCTGTCCACGGCGGCGGCGCTGCCCGGAATCGCGGCGGCGGTGGGTGATCGCCTGACCGTGCTGGCCGATTCCGGCGTCCGCTCGGGCCTCGACGTCGTGCGTTTGCTGGCTTTGGGCGCGCGAGGCGTACTCCTGGGTCGGGCCTGGCTCTGGGCGCTCGCGGCGCAAGGCGAGGCGGGCGTCGACCGGATGCTGACCATGCTCGCGCAGGAGATGCGCGTGGCGATGACGCTGACCGGCGCGGCCTCGGTGCGTGCGATCACCGACGACATTCTCGTCCAATCTCCATCCATCCGATAGCTTGAAGGGATCATCATGAAACTCTGTCGTTACGGCGAAGCGGGCCAGGAAAAGCCGGGCCTGATCGACGATGCCGGTCGCATCCGCGACGTGTCGGGGCATGTCGCCGATTTCGGGCCCGACGCGATCGGGCCGGAGGCGCTTCGCCGCCTGTCCGCGCTCGCACTCGACGACCTGCCGCTGGTCGAAGGGCCGGTGCGCTATGGCCCGCCGGTCAGCGGCACGCGCAAGTTCATCGCGATCGGGTTGAACTATGCCGACCATGCCGCCGAATCCAACCTGCCGATCCCCGAGGAGCCGGTGGTCTTCAACAAATGGGTCAACTGCATCCAGGGGCCCAATGACCCCGTCACCATCCCGCGCGACTCGGTGAAGACCGATTGGGAGGTCGAACTGGGCGTGGTGATCGGCACCGGCGGGCATGACATCGCCGAGGCGGACGCGCTGGCCCATGTCGCGGGCTATTGCGTCATCAACGACGTGTCCGAACGCCAGTGGCAGGCCGAGCGCGGCGCGACCTGGGACAAGGGCAAGGGCTTTCCGACCTTCGGCCCGGTCGGCCCCTGGCTGGTGACGGCGGACGAGGTGGGCGATCCCCAGGCGCTGTCGATGTGGCTCGACGTCAATGGCAAGCGGATGCAGGACGGCAACACCGCCACCATGATCTTCACGGTGGCGCAGATCGTGTCCTATTGCTCGCAATTCATGGCGCTGGAGGCCGGGGACATCATCACCACCGGCACGCCCCCCGGCGTCGGCCTGGGCCAGAAGCCAGCGCCCTGGTTCCTGAAGCCCGGCGACGAGGTCGCGCTCGGCATCGCCGGGCTGGGCGAGCAGCGCCAGCGTTTCGTCGCGGCCTCGCCCGCGCGCTGACCGTGACCCCGGACCGTGGCTCGGCACGGGCCACGGTCCCCGTTGGCGAAAAGGTTCGACCGATGAATGCCTCTCCTCCTCTGCCCGTCCGCGCGCTCGGCGACACCGGGCTGCACGTCACCGAACTCGGCTTCGGGGCCGCCTCGCTCGGCAATGCCCATCGCGCGGTCGCGGACGATGCCGCCCGCGATGCCGTCTCGGCGGCGCTGGCGGCGGGTATCCGCTATTTCGACACCGCCCCCTTCTACGGACGCGGCCTGAGCGAGCGCCGCCTCGGCGATGCGCTTCGCGGGCAGGACGATGGCGCGCTGGTCCTCTCCACCAAAGTCGGCCGACTGCTCGTGCCCGATGCCGCGTCGGGCCGGGGCGGGGAGGTCGATGGCTTCGTCTCGCCGATGCCGTTCCGTGTCGCCTATGACTATAGCCGCGACGGGATATTCCGGTCGTTCGAGGCCAGCCTGCACCGGCTGGGGCTCGACCGGATCGACATGCTCTTCGTCCACGATATCGGTCGGTGGAGCCGTGGCGAGGCGCATGACGCGGGCTGGGCGCAACTGACGCGCGGCGGGGGCTTCGACGCGCTGGTGTCGTTGCGCGAGCAGGGCGCGATCCGCGCCTTCGGCCTGGGCGTCAATGAGGTCGAGGTGTGCCTGGAGGCGATCGAGGCCGCCCCGCTCGACGTGCTGCTGCTGGCCAACCGTTATACCCTGCTGGAGCAGACGCCGCTCGATGCCCTGTTCCCCGCCTGTGCCGCGCGCGGCATCGCGGTGATCGCGGGCGCGCCATATAACAGCGGCATCCTGGCGAGCGGCACGCAGGGGCCGGGGACTCCCTTCTACGACTATGCCCCCGCGCCTGCCGACATCGTCGCCCGTGTGCGGCGGATCGAGGCGGTGGCGGAGGCCTGGGGCATTCCGCTGGCGGCGGCGGCGCTGCAATTCCCGCTCACCCATCCCTGCGTCGCCAGCGTGTTGCCCGGCATCGCCAACCCGCGCCGCCTGGCGCAGACGCTCGACCTGTACCGGACGCCGATACCCCCGGCTTTCTGGCAAACGCTGATCGCGGAGGGGCTGATCCGGGCGGACGCCTTCGCCGAAGATGCAAGGACCATCGCATGACCACCACCTATCCCATTATCACCGTGACGCGGCGGCTCCCCGAGCCGGTCGAGACGGTGTTGACGCAGCGTTTCGACGCCCGCCTGAACACGCAGGATCGCCCGCTCGACCGGGCCGCACTGGTCGCGGCGATGCGCGATAGCGACATCCTGCTGCCCACCATCACCGACCGGATCGACGCCGACCTGATCGCCACCGAGGGGCGCCGGGTGAGGCTGATCGCCAATTTCGGCGCGGGCGTGGATCATATCGACCTGGCGGCCGCCGCCGCGGCGGGGATCGCGGTGACCAACACGCCGGATGCGCTGACCGACGCGACCGCCGAACTCGCCATCCTGCTGATGCTGATGGCTGCACGCCGGGCGGGGGAGGGCGAGCGCGAGTTGCGCGCGGGCGACTGGACCGGATGGCGGCCGACCCATCTGGTCGGCCGGGGGCTCACCGGCGCGGTCCTGGGACTGGTCGGGTTCGGGCGGATCGCACAGGCCACCGCCGCCCGCGCCAAAGGGCTGGGCATGACGATCCGCTATTTCAGCCGCACCGCCGCCGATCCGGCGACCGCCGCCGCGCTGGGGGCCGAACGCTGCGAGACGCTGGCCGAACTGGCGGCGGTGGCCGATGTGGTATCGCTGCACGTCCCCGGCGGCGATGCCACGCGGCACATGGTCGATGCCGCCTTCCTGTCGGCGATGCGGCGCGATGCGATCCTGGTGAACACCGCGCGCGGGTCGGTCGTCGACGAGGCGGCGCTGGTCGAGGCGTTGGACGGCGGCCGGATCGGGGCGGCGGCGCTCGACGTCTATGAGCGCGAACCGGCGGTGCATCCGGGCCTGCTCGGCCATGCGCGCGCGGTGCTGTTGCCGCATCTCGGCAGTGCGACCATCGAGGCGCGCACCGCGATGGGGCTCCAGGCGATCGCGAACATCGACGCCTTCCTAGCCGGAACGGACCTGCCCAACCGTGTCGCTTGAGGCAGCCGTCGCGCAGGCCATCGCCCGGCGGGCGGCGGAGATACCCGATCGCCCCATCGTCGTCGGCCTCTGCGGCGCGCAGGGCAGCGGCAAGTCGACGCTGGCCGCCGCCTTGTGCGAACGGCTGGAGCGGGCGGTGACGCTGTCGCTCGACGATCTCTATCTGACGCGTCGCGATCGCGAGGCGCTGGCGCGCGATGTCCACCCCTTGCTGCGGACGCGCGGCGTTCCCGGCACGCACGATATCCCGCTGGGCCTGGCCGTGCTCGACGCGATCCGAGCGGGGGAGGCGGTGGCGCTTCCCCGTTTCGACAAGGCGCGCGACGACCGCGCCCCGGCCGAGGAATGGCCTGTCGCCCCGGCCGATACGCGGGTCGTACTGTTCGAGGGATGGTGCGTCGGCGCGAAACCCGAAGCCGAAGCCGCCCTGGAAAGCCCCGTCAACAGGCTGGAGGCGAGCGAAGACGCATCGGGCCGTTGGCGATCCTTCGCCAACGCGGCGCTGGCGGGGCCCTATCAGGCCTTGTTCGGCCATATCGATATGCTGGTCCTGCTCGCCGCGCCGGGCTGGGATGTCGTCGCCACCTGGCGAATGCAGCAGGAACAGGCGCTACGGCAATCCGGGGCGAGCGGCCCCGGCGTGATGGACGATGCGCAGGTGCTCCGCTTCATCAGCCATTACGAACGTCTGACCCGCCACATCCTCGAAGAGATGCCGGGGCGGGCCGATCTTGTCCTTCGGCTGGATGACAGACGGCGTCCTATCCCAATTTTGATGATATCGGATCGATGACCATCAGCCCCGATCGATATTCACCGTATCGGGATCAATGCGGCGCCGAGATGGATGAAGCCGCGGAAGGGGATGGTTCAACTGACGTGACCCCGGTCTTTCATCCAGCGGCAACCAGAGACCGACCGTGGTTTTCGCGCATAAGCGCAGGTGAAGCAACGGGCGGGGTTAACCCCGCCCGTTGCTGTTCGAGCCCGGCAGCGAAGGCTGCCGGAGTGGCGTAGCCGAGCGAGGAGTGCGGACGCTCGTTGTTGTAGTCGTCGACCCAGCGGGCCAGAATCGAGCGGGCCTGACCGATGGTGAAGAACAGCGTCTCGTTGAGCAGCTCGTCGCGCATGCGACCGTTAAAGCTCTCGACGAACCCGTTCTGCGTGGGCTTGCCCGGCGCGATGTAATGCCACTCGATGCGGGCATCGCCGGACCAGGCGAGCACCGCGTTCGACGTCAGTTCGGTCCCGTTGTCGCTGACGATCATCTTCGGCCTGCCACGCTCGGCGATCAGATCGGCCAGCTCGCGCACGACCCGCCGGCCCGAGATCGACGTGTCCACCACCGCCCGAAGGCATTCGCGCGTGACGTCATCGACGATGTTGAGCACGCGGAACCGACGGCCGGTCACGAGCTGGTCGTGGACGAAGTCCAGACTCCAGCGCTGGTTGGGAAGCGCCAGCACTGACGCGGGCGCACGGCTGCCTGTGGCGCGCCTTCGTCCCTTCCGGCGCCTGACCGTCAAACCCTCCTCACGATAGAGCCGCTGGGTCTTCTTGCGGTTGATCGTGATGCCGTCCCGGCGCAGCAGGATGTGCAGACGCCGATAGCCGAACCGTCGGCGTTGCTGCGCCAGCTCGCGCAGCCGCGACCGCAGGTCGCCATCATCCGCCCGGCACGAGCGATACCGCATGCTCGTGCGGTCTGCCCCAACGACCGTGCATGCCCGCCGCTCGCTCATCCCCAGCGTCGCCTGGAGATGCGCGACCGCTTGCCGCTTCGCGGCGGGCGTCACCACTTTTTTGACAGCAGGTCTTTCAACCCCGCATTGTCCAGCATCGTGTCCGCCAGTAGCCGTTTGAGCCGGGCGTTCTCCTCTTCGAGCGACCGCAGGCGCTTTGCGTCGGACACCTCCAGGCCGCCGAACTTCGCCTTCCACGCATAGTAAGTCGCGCTCGACATCCCGTGCTTGCGGCACAGCTCCGTCACCACCGCACCCGCCTCGGCCTCCTTCAGGATGCCGATGATCTGCTCTTCCGAAAACTGCTTCCGCTTCATTCCGTCCGTCCCTTTAAGGAGACGGTCTCTACTTCCAGTTGGATGAAGAAACGGGGGTCACGTCACAACGGTCATAGCGGACCGCGAAGCGCCGGAAGATGCTTGAGACAGCCAAAAACCACGTGATATAATTGCAATGTTTGTGATCGCCCGCGGGTACAAGGCGGCCATGCCAGTGGCTATGCTTTTCCATGCGGCATTCGCGCGAGCGCGTTAGGAGCAAATTCCTGGAGCGCTTCTGGGAAAGTCGCGCGCGGCATCAATGGAACGACGAACCGTCGATACTATTGGGATGCGCCACAGGATGAGTACATCGGTCCCTTGATCGAGGCCAAGATGTGCCAGCCGGAACGAATGTCGTCCGGCCGCCGATCTGGCTCCTGCCGAGGCGATGTTTGATCGAACGAGCTGCTCCCGGATAGAGCAGACCGTGCCCGGCTGGCGCGCTACCTGCCGGAAGCAGATGTCGTGTGGGCAGAGACGGGTGCTGAGTCTGCCGGCCGCGAGACCAATGCCGGCGTCAGCGACATTCTCGTCCGCGACGTGATACTGGACGGCGCGCCCTCCGGCCTTCGTATCAAGAGCGACGCCAGCCGGGGCGGACCCGTGACCCCGGTGCGGTACGAGGGTGTCTGCCTGCGCGGCAATCGACGGCCGATCGACCTCGACACACATTATGATGCCGGGGCGAGCGGTACAGCGATACCGGTCTATCGCGATATCACGCTGCACGATGTTACCGGGACCGACGGTACGCTCATGCTGCGGGGGCATGACGCGAGCAACCCGATTCGGGCGCAGTTCGACGGTCTTCATTTCGTCTCACGTGCCCGGTGGCAGATCGAAAGCGCTGAGGTTTCGGCCGGGCCCGGCGGTGTCCCCCGACCCCGACCGAGCTCGACCTTGCTCCCGCAACTGGCCCGATAACTGATGGCGCCGCCCGCGGGATTCCCTTTCCTGCAGGAAATCAGGTCGGGCTTACATTCAAGGATGTTTACTCTCGCCCGTTATCGAAGGGTGAGCGCGAGCAAGAAGCAAACATGAATATCGGTCGGACCTAGGTTTATCCCTTCTGATGGACGAGGTTTCTCGTCACAAAGGTGGTGAAGGTGCTCATCCAGTTCTGAAAGAAAGCCTGGCTCCCGTCGGCAAAGATGCCATCTTCGTTTACCAGATCGGCCTGCCATTGAATGTAAGTCTCAGGCTGCCCGAACATCGGCATATCAAAAAACGTGAGGACGCTGCGCAGATGTTGTTGCGCGATGGCTGTGCCGGTGCCGCCGGGGGAAACGCCGACGATCCCTGCAGGGCGACCCGACCACGAGTTGTTGCCATAGGGGCGTGAGCCATGATCGAGGGCGTTTTTCAGCGCACCGGGTATGGAGCGGTTGTACTCCGGCGTGACAAAGAGGACGCCATCCGAAGCCTCGATGGCAGCCTTCATCCGGAGCACTGCCGCGCTTTGATTTGCGTCATCGTCCTGATTGTAAAGCGGAAGGTCGCCGATCGACACGTCGACGAAATCGAAGTTCGACGGGGCGAGACGTATCAATGCGTCCGCGACGCGGCGGTTGATCGAGTCCTTGCGCAGGCTGCCGATGATGGTGGCAATATGATAGGTCATGGATAGTCTTTCGAAATGATGGCGAATCAGGCTTCGATGCGCCCGCGGTCGCTCTGGTAGACATTGGGGTCGAGGCCGAACGAGCTCTGGTTCTGATCGAGCGCGGAGATGCGGGCCATGTCCGCCTCGGACAGCTCGAAGTCCCAGGCTTCGAAATTATCGGCCAGATGCCTGGCATCCGCCGCCTTCGGGATTACGACGAGGCCACTCTGGATGTGCCAGCGAAGGACCACCTGCGCGGCCGAACGTCCGAGGCGCTGAGCGATCTCGATGACCGCCTCCTGCTTCAGGATCAGGCCATGCTCCAGCGGGCTCCACGCCTGCGTCAAAATGCCCTTGGAGGTATTGTAGGTACGGAGTTCGCGCTGCTGGCAGCGCGGGTGCAGCTCGACCTGGTTGATGACCGGCGCCACGCCGGTTCCGGCAGTGATGCGATCGATCATCTCGGGCGTGAAGTTGGCAACGCCGATCGAGCGGACCCGACCTTCTTCCTGCAAACGCACCAGCGCGCGCCAGCTTTCGGCGTACAGGTCCTTGGCGGGCTGTGGCCAATGGATGAGGTAAAGGTCGATCGACCCTATCAGCTTCTCGCTAGCATCGAAGGCGCGCAGGGCATTGTCATAGCCGTGCATGCCGTCCTGCAGCTTGGTGGTCACGAAGACCTCGCTGCGGTCGATGCCGAGCGAGCGCAGGCCCTCGCCGACTTCGCCCTCGTTGCCATAGACGGTCGCGGTATCGAAGTGGCGATAGCCGACCTTGGCCGCCTCACGCATCAGCGCGGGCAACGTGCCTTCGGGCACATACATGACGCCCAGGCCCATTTGCGGGATGGCGGCACCGTCGCGCAACGGCAGCGTCCGTGCGATATGATCCATGAAAGTCTCCGGATACAGCGCGTAGGGAATGGCACTGGTAATTACACCAGCCTCAAAGCCCTGCGCGTATCGATTTTGGTAAGGGCGGCGTTGGTGCCGTCCGGCTCACATCACTTGTCCTGCTGGGCCGCCAGCAAATCGGTCTTGATAAGGGCAGCCACGTCGGTGACCGGAATACCCTGGCGGTCGTTGAACGTGCCTGCCTTCGGCCACGACATGCCGCGTCCGATCGCAAAGGCGGCGCGGTACTTGCGCATCATGTTGTTCGGATCGTTCGCCAACTCTTCCATCAGGAAGGGTACGGTCCAGACCGACCGCTTGAAGGGACGGCCGAACGCTGCCTCCAGCTTGTCCGCGACCTCGCCGTAAGTGACGGTGTCGCCAGCGAGGAAAACGATCTCGTTGCGGATCGTCGGCTCGAAGAAGACGATCTCGGCGGTCAGCACGCCGATGTCGTCAGGCGTCGTCAGCGTCACGGCGGTGTCGAGGCTACCCAGCGCGTGAACCTCGCTGTTTCCCAGATCGACGACGCCGAAGTCCGGCTCGAACAGATAGCTCATGAACATGCCGGTGGAGATGATGACCCACTCGGTCTTGTCCTGCGAGCGCAGCAACTCGCGCACGTCGAGCTGCGCATCGAAAATGTCCTGCGGACCGCCGCGACCGATCGCTTCAAAGTCGACACCGAACTGCCACGGGAAGTAGCGCGGGATGCCTGATTGCAGCGCCGCCTTGGCGAGCTTCATGGGCGTATTGATCCCCGCCGCATAGCCCGCACAGCCGATCACCGTGTCGTACCGGGCAAACAGCTCCGCCAGCTCGTCGATCGTATCGTTGACCAGATCGCCCAGGACAATCTCGATCCCTGCTGCTCGAATCTCCGCGATGTCGCGCTGCTTGGCCGGATCCCCGGACTCGACGGCACTTTCGCGCAGCAGGACGCTGATCTTCGCGCCGTCGATGTCCTTCGCGCGGCGCGCCAGGTTGCGCAGCACCGGCATGCCAAGCTCGCCTGCACCCAGTACGAGGATGTTGCGTGACTTCACGGAAGAGGTTGTATCGTTCATCGTTCTTGCTCGTTTTCACCTTGGTTGCCGGTGATCTGGCAAGCCTCGGACAAGCGCGAAAGATGGGTACATGCGTGATACTGCTATTAATTCCCTGAGCCAGGAGGACATCCTCCGATACTCGCAGACGGTCTGTGACGGCCTGCGCGACGATGACGATGGCGTGCGCCGGGAGGTGCTTGCCCATGCAGGCAGCAGATGGTCGCTCGGTGTCATTCACACGCTCGGCGTCTATGGCCAGCTTCGCCATGCGGAGATCGGGCGCCGCATGCACGGGATCACGCAGCGGATGCTGACCCGCACCCTGCGCCACTTGGAGCGCGATGGTCTGGTGGTACGTCACGACTTCGATGAGATCGTGCCGCATGTCGAATATTCGCTGTCCGACACGGGCTTGGAACTCTTGGTCAGGCTGGTTCCGCTGTGGACCTGGATAGTCGGGAACGTCGATAGCTTCCGCGCCTCACGCGAGGCGTTCGACCGGGACCATTTAGTGGAGGAATCTGTCTGAGGCGCCGCTTCTGCTTTGTCCTGAAATACGATCCTTGTTGGGGAGGTCAAAGATGCGGCTTAGCTGTCAGTTTTTTTGTCAGCCTGTAAGCAGAAGGTCGACTTGCACACAATCAAGGAAATTCGTATATTCGAATAATATTTTAGATGCAGTGCTAAAACTGTAATTGTGACTGTGCTCGTGTTGGCGTTGACCAATGGCTTTCGCTATTCTAAACGTGATTTATTCTGCCGTCGGCTATCCTAGCCTCGTCAATAAGCCTCGTCTCTAGGCAGAATGTCATAGAGGTGAATGAGCAGCGAAATTGACGATATGGTCTGTGTTGCCGCTTAGTCCCGATCGACTGTTTGTGCTGATGTGATTTGTCGCGCGATGATTTAGACACGGTAGATAAGTTAAAAAGTGATGCGGGCCGAGGGCGGTGAATAAACCCACCGCCCTCAAAATAACGCCGTAAGATTTAAAGAGCGAACGACTTTGCTGATGCGGTTCGCCGGCGAAGAGCGAAGACACCAAGCAGGCCGAGTGCGAACAGCGCAATAGTGCTCGGCTCAGGAACCGAGGTGGGCTGCGAAAATGCTACGTTATCAATCTCGAATGCGTCAGTTGGCGAGTTGAAGCGCAGCCCACCGATTCTGGTACCCGAGTTAGGATCAATCGTGTAGGTAACATAACGGTTATTATCGGTTGCCGTCCCGGTCGCCGTGACATTGGATGTCACATCATTGCCAGTGAGCGACTTGATGACGTTACCCAGCGTGTCCAGTACGTCGAGCTTATTGAACGAATCGATTGAACCCCAGAGCAAGCTGACGCTGCCCCAGCTCGTGTTACCCGTCCCCTTCAGCACGGCCTGCGTGCCCGAGGTTGCGCCGACTGCCAAATAGCTGCCGCTGCTGCCTGCGGGTGCTAGGGAGCCCTGATAAGCGCCGGTGCTGGTAGACGTATTTAGGATTTGACCACCGTTCAACGAAAAGCCCGTTGGGAGAGCGCCGTCGAACGTGATCAGCGTCGAGTCGGGCGAATAAGACGGCGGCGTCAGGTACGACGTCGATGTGACGCCAGCAGACGCCGGGGTGGCGGAAACCGCTGCGAATGCAACAACGCCTAAAATCGTCTTTCTCATCTCATCCAAACTCCAGACTGCCTAGCACCTTCTAATCTGTGCAATCGATTTGAGAAGATTCTCCTATCTAAAAAAACTGCGCGATTTGTTTCAAAAAAAGACGTGCCACAGAGGTGGCCCGGGAAATCTGCACAGCGGGGATAAGTGGATTGCCGATCTGACAGCGGCGATGGTGGCCGCGAGCAGGAGGCAAGATGAGCAAGCGACCCCGTCGGAACCACAGCCCGGCATTCAAGGCGAAAGTGGCCGTGGCCGCCGTGAAGGGCGAGAAGACGCTAGCCGAGCTGGCGCAGCAATATGACGTGCATCCGAACCTCATCAACCAGTGGCGGGCGCGGCTGCTGGAGGGGGCCGCGGACGTGTTCGGGGCGGATCCGTCACGCGTTGAGCCGGCTGTCGACGTAACAGTGCTGCACACGAAGAGCGAAGCTCCGACCGCAAAGCGGCCATCGGCATAGCCGATGGAGGCCGGCGAGTTGACGCTGGCGAACGATTTTTTGTCCGGTGCGCTCGGGAAGGCCGGTCTGTTGCCGAGCGCAAGGCGATGATCGACCGGGGGCACGCGCTACCGCTGATCGCTCAGGCGCGACAACTCGGGATCAGCCGCGGCAGCATCTACTATCTGCCGCGGGCCATGCCGGACGCCGACCTGGCCATCATGCGGCGGATCGACGAATTGCACCTGCTCTACCCGTTTGCCGGCAGCCGGATGCTGCGCGATCTGCTTCGGCAGGAGGGCATGTCCGTCGGCCGGCTGTATGTCGCGACGCTGATGAAGCGGATGGGGTTGGAAGCGCTCTACCGCCGCCCGAACACGTCGAAACCGGTGCCGGGGCACAAGGTCTATCCGTATCTGCTGCGCAAGCTGGCGGTGACGAGGCCGAACCAGAGCCTGCCCCGGCGAAGGCCGGGGTGTGGGCGACGGATATCACCTACGTGCCGATGGCGCGCGGCCTCGTCTATCTCGTCGCGATCGTCGACTGGTTCACCCGGCGCGTGCTGGCGTGGCGGGTGTCAACCTCGCTGGATGCCGAATTCTGCATCGAGACGCTGGAGGAAGCGCTGGCCCGCTACGGCAAGCCGGACATTTTCAACAGCGACCAGGGCTCGCAGTTCACCAGCACCGCGTTCACCGCCGTCCTTCTGCGCGCGAAGATTGCCATCAGCATGGACGGGAAAGGCTGCTGGCGCGACAATGTGTTCGTAGAGCGCCTCTGGCGCTCGGTGAAATATGAGGAGGTGTACCTCAACGCCTACGCCTCGGTCCCCGAAGCCCGCGCCGGCATCGGCCGCTACATCGCGTTCTACAATGCCGTCCGGCCGCACTCCGCGCTTGGCGGCCGCACGCCCGACCAGATATACTTCGACCAGCCGTTACTCGCAGCGGCGTGATCAACCAGCGGCAATCCACTTATTCGAGCCGCGAGCCTGTTCAGACAAATCAAGCCACCTCTCCCTATGCCCTGATCCTGACAGCCGACAATGTCAGCGACGTGAAGGCAGCGCCTGCGCTTCTCGAACGGGCGGGCCGAATGCGTTACCTCCTTGCTGACAAAGGCTATGATGCCGACCGGCTGTGCCGTTCGCTACGTGACGCCGGATCCGTTCCCGTCATTCCCGGACGGCGAAACCGCAAACGCACAGTCCGCTACGACAAGAAAAGGTATCGCGGCCGCCACCTGATCGAAAACGCCTTCTGCCGCCTCAAGGATTTCCGCCGCGTAGCGACCCGCTACGACAAACTCGCCGACAACTTCCTCTCAGGCGTCGCTATCGCCACTGCAATCGCCTTCTGGCTCTGATTGAGTCTCGGCCCTAACACTACTTTGGCAGAGTAGGTTTGTCGGCGGTTATCAGCTGCTTATTACAGTGCGGGCAGTGCATTGACGGTGGTCGTGCCAGCCAGTCGAGGATCGCCTGCCGGATGGCAGGCAGGGTTGGTTGCGGGGGCGGTCCTCCGACTCTTTTTTTTCCGTCCCGCAGCTTTGAGGCGGCGGGATTGCAGGAAGGCGTAGGCGAGCATCGTCATCAAGGCATGTCGATGCAACCCCGGCCATGATCGCCCTTCGAAATGGTCGAGCCCCAGTTCCTCCTTGAGCTGCTGGTGGGCCTGTTCGCAGACCCACCGCGCCTTGATGGCAGCGGCAAGCTGCCGCAGCGGCGTATCGGGCGGGAGATTGGATACGTAGTATTTGCGCTCGCCGCTCGACCGTCGTTCGCCAACCAGCCAGACTTCCTCACCGGGCATGGCCTGGACACGGTTGTCAGCCATGCGGTGCCGATGGCCCTCGGCGATCCGGACGCGTCGGGCAGCGAACAGGCAGGTGAGCCGCCCCTTCGTGCCGCGGCGCCAGGCGACCTTGCGCCACGGCTCGTCGGCAAGCATGTCGGCCACCGATACCGGCGCCCGGTCAGGAATATGATATTTGCGCGGACGTCCGCCTTGAGCCTGCGGAAAGGTCAGTTCAACATCGGGTGCATAGACGGTCTGCCGGGATGACAGGCCCACCGCCCATGACAATCCCCGCTCGCTCAGCGCCTGGCGGAACGCCGTTCCCGAGCCGTATCCCGCATCGGCCAGCACGCATCCGAACCGAACGCCCGCGGCCATCACCCGGTCGATCTCGGCGATGGCGATCTCGGGCTTGCTCATCGCGGCCTGTCGTCCGGCCGGCACCCGTGCACGCTTCATACGTGCCGGATCGCTCGTCCAGTTCTCCGGCAGGAACAGGCGCAGCCCCACCATCACCGGCACCTCGCGCGATGCCAGCGTCACTGACACCAGCGACTGGCAGTTCGCGGTCTTGCCCTGCGACGACGCATATTGCGGCGCCACGCCGACCGAGGCGCGTCCCTTCTTCGGCAGCGCGGTGTCATCGATGACGAGAAAGCCCTTCGCATCGCCGACCAGCAGGTCCGCCTCCGCCAGCAGCCGGCGCTCGAGCGGCGCTGCGTCCCATGTCCCGCTGGCGATGAAATGGTGCAGCTGGTCGTAGCCGGCATCCTCCGTTCGCGCCGCCAGCGGCTGGATGCTCTTGCGGTCGCCCGGGCCGATCAGGCCGGCGATGTAGGTCGGACACATCCGCCGCTGCGCCGGGTGCGTCAGCTCGGCGAGAAACGGCGCCAGCCACGTCTCCAGATCTTGCCGCCAGCTATCCCTCGCAACCATCACGCATCGTCCCGGTCAGCATCTTCATGCCACCGGAATCAACGACGATTCCACCAGTTCCCCTACTCTGCCAAAGTAGTGCTAAGGCCTATACAGCGGCCAGCTATGCCCAATTTTCAGTTGGGTCGGCTCGTTCGTTTGTATCCTATCGTCTGCTATGGGGGCACGGCTGACGGCGAGCGCTCGATTAACAGTTGAACTGGCCCCCATTTCGACCGGACGGATTTGAGCCTAGGAAGGAGGCTTGGGGCTATCCCCTGAGCATAGGCTTATGTCCGTGTCCGAGATCATCACCGACGGCGGTCGTCGCCGTCACTGGAGCACGCCGAGAAGCTGAGGATCGTCGAGGAGACGCTCGATGGTCGGGAGAGCATATCGGTGGTGGCGCGCCGCAACGGCGTGGCGCCGAACCTGCTGTACCGTTGGCGGCGGCTGATGCTGGAAGGCGGGAGCGTTGCAGTTGCCGGCGACGACGACGTGACCAGCAACCGGCAGGTCCGCGAGATGGAAACCCGCATCCGCGAACTGGAGCGCCAGCTCGGGCGCAAGACGCTGGAGGTCGAGATACTGAAGGAGGCGCTGGAGCGCTCGCGCCCAAAAAAAGCGAGCTTGCTCATGCACTCGCCGCTGCCGGAGACTATCCGGTGAGCCTGGTCGCCAGCACGCTCGGGGTCGGGCGTTCGACGGTGTACGACCGCCTGACGGGAACCACCAGGACGCGCGGGCCGTACGCCAAGGCCGACGACACGGATCTGCTGCCCTGCATTCGCCAGATCGCCGCGCAACGGCCAACATACGGCTACCGCCGCATCGCGGCGGTCCTCAATCGGCAGCGGCGCGCCGAAGGACTTGCGCCGGTCAACCACAAGCGCGTCTACCGCATCATGGCGGCGGACCGCCTGCTGCTGGCGCGGCGCTACGCCGAGCGAGCCGACTATGGGCATGACGGCGTCGTAGTGACGATCCGCTCGAACCTGCGCTGGTGCTCCGACGGCTTCGAGTTCACCTGCTGGAACGGTGAGGTCGTGCGCGGTGCCTTCATCATCGACGCCCATGACCGCGAGATCATCTCGTGGCGCGCGGTTGCCAATGCCGGCATCAGCGGCTCGGACGTGCGCGACATCATGCTGGAAGCCGTGGAAACCCGCTTCGGCACCATGCGCGCGACGACACCGGTCGAGATGCTGTCGGACAACGGTTCGGCCTATACCGCCTGCGAAACACGGACCTTTGCCCGGCAGCTGGGCCTCAAACCCTGCTTCACCCCCGTCCGCAGCCCGCAGTCCAACGGCATCTCGGAGGCCTTCGTCCATACCCTCAAACGGGATTACGTCCGCGTCTCGCCGCTGCCGGACGCACTCACCGCGTTGACATCGCTTGCCGGATGGATCGAGGACTACAACGACAACCACCCCCATTCAGGGCTCAAAATGCGTTCGCCGCGCGAGCATCGCGCACTGGTTTCTGCAACCGCTTGAACCCGTCCGGTGAAACGGGGGCCAGATCACCAGTCGAATGGAAAGGGCTGCGTTATGGCGGCGCTTATGATGTTTTTGCGCCCTGTCCACGGTAGGGCATCTGCGGTGTACAGAGATTTGTCTTAACGGTGTGGGCTGGCCGAATCTCGCACCAAGAGCGTCGAAGTCTGATCCCTACTGGACATCCCATGCGCTGATCGGGCGGGGCCGGAGCCACCGCCCGCCGCGATTTCAGGCCGTCAGGTCGAGGACGATGCGGCCCTCGATCTGGCCTTGGCGCATCCGGTCGAAGACTTGGTTGACCTCGCCCAGCGGCGCGCTGGCGACCGTCGCCTTCACCTTGCCGTCGGCGGCGAAGTCCAGCGATTCCTGAAGGTCGAGCCGGGTTCCTACGATCGACCCGCGTACCGTGACACCGTTCAGCACCAGCCCGAAGATGTTCAGCGGAAAGTCGCCCGGCGGCAGGCCGTTGAGTGCGACAGTGCCGCCGCGCGCCATCATGCCGATGGCCTGGGCGAACGCCCTTTCGCTGACGGCGGTCACGAGCGCGCCTTGTGCGCCGCCGCCGGTCTCGCGCCTGATCGCCGCCGCCGGGTCCGCTTCGGTCCGGGCGTTGACCGTGACCTTCGCCCCCAACCGCCGGGCGAGGTCCAGCTTGGCGTCGTCGACATCGACCGCCGCGACGTTCAGGCCCATGGCGACCGCATATTGCACCGCCATATGGCCCAGCCCGCCGATGCCCGAGATGACGACGGTGTCGCCCGGCTTGGTGTCGGTCATCTTCAGCCCCTTATAGACCGTCACCCCGGCGCAGAGCACGGGCGCGATCTCGGTGAAGCCGATATTGGCGGGCAGGTGGCCGACGAAATTGGGGTCGGCGATGACATAATCGGCAAAGCCGCCATTGACCGAATAGCCGGTGTTGAGCTGGCTCTCGCACAAGGTCTCCCACCCGCCCAGACAATGCACGCAGTGGCCGCAGGCGGTGTAGAGCCAGGGCACGCCGACCCGGTCGCCTTCCTTGATGTGTTTCACGCCCTTGCCGACCGCCGAGACATAGCCGACGCCCTCATGCCCCGGAATGAAGGGCGGGTTGGGCTTGACCGGCCAGTCGCCCTCGGCGGCGTGCAGATCGGTATGGCACACGCCCGAGGCCTGGATCGCGACCTGGATCATGCCGTCGCTGACTTCCGGCACGGGGACTTCGTCGATGGTCAGGGGAGCACCGAATTCGCGGACGACCGCCGCCTTCATGGTCTTCGACATGGATATTCTCCTATCGTCGGGATGATGAAGCGGGGATGGGCGTGACCCGCCGTCCCCGCCTTGACCGGGGTCAAAAGAAGCCGAGCTTCTTGGCCGAGTAGCTGACCAGCAGGTTCTTCGTCTGCTGATAGTGATCGAGCATCATGCGATGCGTCTCGCGCCCGATCCCGGACCGCTTGTACCCGCCGAACGCCGCATGGGCGGGATAGGCATGGTAGCAGTTGGTCCACACGCGCCCCGCCTGGATCGCGCGGCCCATGCGATAGGCGCGGGTGCCGTCGCGGGTCCACACGCCCGCGCCCAGCCCATAGAGCGTGTCGTTGGCGATACGCAGCGCCTCCTCATCGTCCCTGAAGGTCGCGACCGAGACGACGGGGCCGAATATCTCCTCCTGGAATACGCGCATCCTGTTGTTGCCGCTGAGCACCGTCGGCTTGACGTAATAGCCCTCCAGCCCCTCGGGCCGGTTGCGCGTGCCGCCGGTCAGCACCTTCGCGCCCTCGTCGCGGCCGATATCGAGATAGCCGAGGATCTTCTCCATCTGCTCCTGCGATGCCTGGGCGCCGACCATGGTGGCGGGGTCGAGCGGATCGCCCTGGATCATCGCCTCGACCCGCGCGACCGCCTTTTCCATGAAGCGGTCATAGATGGACTCGTGGACCAGCGCGCGGCTGGGGCAGGTGCAGACCTCGCCTTGGTTAAGCGCGAACATGGCGAAACCCTCGATCGCCTTGTCGAGATAGTCGTCATCCTCCGCCGCGACATCGGCGAAGAAGATGTTCGGGCTCTTGCCGCCCAGTTCCAGCGTGACGGGGATCAGGTTTTCGGACGCATAGGACATGATCAACTGCCCGGTCGTCGTCTCGCCGGTAAAGGCGATCTTGGCGATGCGCGGGTTCTGCGCCAGCGGCTTGCCCGCTTCCACGCCATAGCCGTTGACGATGTTCAGCACGCCCTCGGGCAGCAGGTCGGCGATCAGTTCGGCCAGCACCATGATCGAGGCGGGGGTCTGCTCGGCGGGTTTCAGCACCACGCAATTGCCCGCCGCCAGCGCAGGCGCGAGCTTCCAGCAGGCCATCAGCAGCGGGAAGTTCCATGGGATGATCTGCCCCACCACGCCCAGCGGCTCGTGGAAGTGATAGGCAACGGTGTCGTGGTCGATCTCCGAGATGCCGCCTTCCTGCGCGCGGATGCAGCCCGCGAAGTAACGGAAATGGTCGATCGCCAGCGGCAGGTCGGCGGCGGTCGTCTCGCGGATCGGCTTGCCATTGTCCCAGGTCTCGGCGGTGGCGAGCAGAGACAGCTTCTCCTCCATCCGATCGGCGATGCGGTGGAGGATCAGCGCGCGCTCCGCGACGCTGGTGCGGCCCCAGCCGTCCTTGGCCTTGTGCGCGGCGTCGAGCGCCAGTTCGATATCGGCCGCCTGGCTGCGCGCGACCTGGCAGATCACCTGACCGTCGATCGGCGATCGGTTGTCGAACCAGCGTCCGTCCACCGGATCGACCCATCGCCCGCCGATGAAATTGCCATAGCGTTCCTTGAACGGCGCTTTGCGCGCCTTGATGGCTTCCTGGATCGTCATCGAACCTCTCCTTTGTCGATTATGGGACAAAGGCTCCGCCCATGCCGGGGCGAGGGCAAGCGGGTCCGCGACGAAGCGCGCGTGTCGCGATGGACTTTCTGCGCGCGAAGCGTAGCATGTGTCGCACGACGCGACGTGAAAAGCGCGCCAGTGTCGCAATTTGCGACAGTTGGAGAAGGATGCGGCGATGGATGGCGCCGGGATAGAACAGGGGCGACGCGCCTATTTCGACGAGGGGCAACTGCCCCTGGAAAGCGTGCGCCAGCCGGTGTTGCGCTCCTGGCTGCGCTGTACCGACATGGGGCTGGCCCAGGGCAGGCGACGGGACGGCGGGCCGCTGACCGAAAGCGAACTGACCGTCCTGCGCCAGCGTCGCGAGTCGCTGCGTCGCCTGTGCCGCCCCGAACTGGAAATGCTGGCGGGCGAGGCGCGCGAGACGGGCAGCGTGGTCATCCTCGCCGATGCGGACGGCATGATCCTGGACAGTATCGGCGATACCGGCTTCCTCTCGCGCGCGGCGCAAGTGGCGCTGCGGCCGGGCGTGTCATGGACCGAGGCGAGCATCGGCACCAACGCGATCGGCACCGCCATTGCCGAGCGTCGCCCGATCGCCGTCCATGGCCCGGAGCATTTCTTCGCCGAACATGCGGTATTGAGCTGCGCGGCGACGCCGATCCTCGACCCGCGCGGCGTGATCGTCGGCGCGCTGGATATGTCGGGTCCATCGGTGAATGGGCATGGCCATGCGCTGGGGCTGATCCGGCTGGCGGTGGACCAGATCGAGCATCGGCTGTTCCGCTCGGGCTTCGCCGATTGTCGCGTGCTGCGCCTGCATGACGATGCGGCGATGCTGGGCACCGCGCGCGAGGGGATATTGGTGTTCCGCGACGAAAGGCTGGTCGCCGCCAACCGGCGCGGGCTTTCGCTGGTCGGGCGCAGTTGGGAGGCGCTGGACGATACGGCGCTGGGCGAAGTGGTGGACATGCGGGACCAGGGGGCGCGGGGGCGATTGCGCCTGACCAACGGTGCGACGCTGATCGGCGGCTGGGATGCCGAAGGGCGGGGCGGCGTCGAACTGCCCTTGGCCGCCCGCCCGCTGGCCGACGACCGGGCCGAGGCGATCGACGCGGCGCTGGCGGCGCATGGCGGCAATGTCTCGGCAACGGCGCGGCAATTGGGCGTCCATCGCAGCACCATCCACCGACATCTGGCCCGGCAGCGCTGACCGGGGCGGCCCGGCGCTTCGATCGTCACCTCATCGTCCGCCAGACTTATCGGAAATTCGGAATGTTGATCCGGCCTGGCCGGCTAAGCGAAGGCCTTCAGAGACCGAGATGCATCGTGGGGAGAGCGGTTCGCGTCAGACTGCCAGCACCCAGCAGATCGCGGCAATGGCCTAACGGTCGAGGGAATTGCTCCGCCTTGACGAGGTTGCCTGCGCAACTTGCTTTTCATGATTGGGAAGCGAGCGCCAAACGCGTTTTGTCGGCATATATGACGCGTGCGATCCCGTAAGCCGATAGCGCGTCGGCGAGCGCATTACCCCCGCCCTCGATCTTCAGGACGCCGCTGAACACGCGGTTCGCGAGCTGCTTGTCGGTCAGTTCGATACGTTGCGTGGAATAGCGGTTGAGTTCGGCCACGACCTCTCTCAGTGGCGTAGCCTCGAACGTCAGTTCCCCCTTGCGCCATCCGGTCGCGGTATCGGCACCCGCGCTGGTGAGTTGCAGACCCGATCGATCGATCGTCAGCCTATTGCCCGGTACCAGCGTCATCGCGCGACCCATGGTGCGGCTGTCGACGCGAACCGACCCTTCGATCAAACTGACGACGACCCGGTCGGCCGCGGCGCGTACCGCGAATTGCGTGCCGAGCGCGGTGACGCGGTTTCCGTCCGCGGACACGATGAACGGATGGCGCGCATCATGCGCGACTTGGAAAAACGCCTGGCCGCGCTCGATCGCCACTCGGCGCGTCGCACCCGGCACCGCGACACGGACAGCGGATTCCGCATCGAGCGTCATCAGCGTTCCGTCCGGCAGGGTGATATGGCGCACCAACCCGGTCGGCGTCGCATAGCGTGTATCCGCGACCTGGGTCGCCGACCCCGCCGCATATCGGTCGACGACCAGGGCGGCGGTGCCACCGATGGACAGTAGCACGGCCGCAGCGGCCGCCATCGGCCACCAGCGACGCGCGGGGGCGGGGCGCGTATCGTCGCGGGCCGCTGCGACCATGGCGAGCAGGGCCGGATCGCTCCGTGCGTCATCCAGGATGCGGGTCGTGGATACCAGTTCGTGCCAGGCGCGATCATGCGCATCGTTGGCCGATAGCCATTGCCCGAACGCGGCCCGATCCGCCGGTGTCGCGTTATCGGCATGCAGTCGCGCATACCAGGACGCGGCAGCGGCGTCCGGATCCCTCGATACGGAACCCATCAGCGTAGCGAGCCTGCAAGGTGCTTGATGGCTTTCATGATATGCTTTTCGACCGCGCTCACCGATATTCCCATATGTCGGGCGATCGCAGCGTAGCTCATTTCCTCGAAGCGATGAAGGACGAACGCCTGGCGCATGCGCTCAGGCATGTCGTTCATCGCGGCGATGAGCTGCGCGAGATGCTCCTTGCCTTGTAGGACGCGCTCGGGCGAGCGGTCCTCAACGGGATGATGAAATTCTTCCAAGCTGTCGTGCGCGGAACGGTGGCGCACGGTGTCACGGCGGCCACGATCGGCAAGCACGCTTTGCGCGACCTGGAACAGATAGCCGTCGATATTGTCGATGGCGTCGGTCGCGCGGCGGGTCTGCATGCGCAGTGCAACCTCCTGGACCAGATCGTCGACCTCGCCGATCGGCGCACGCTTCGTCAGGAACCGGCGGACCGCGTTGAGATGGCCCGATAGGTCGATGGCATCCCCGTCACCGCCGGAAATGCGCGCATAGGAATTCCGCATGATCGGCCCCGTCTTGCCCGCCCGAGCCTCTGGCATCCCCCTTTATATATTCGCCGCAATCGATCATGTTGCCAGCAGGCCGTCAAGCGTACAGTGTCGCAAAACCGTCATCAGAGCGGAGGGGAGGGGCAACAGCGTATTCCGGGGGGTCGAAACGCGCGTCCTGATGCATGCCCGTGATCTTGCTATACGAACGATTGCGATATCCGCGGCCTGCGTTGCCAATGGCGAGGCGGCATCGTCGCCGCACGAACGGGTCGTGTTGGCCATCCCCGCCGGGCGGCTGGATGTCGCGCTGCGTCGACTGGCGACGCAGACGGGGCAGCAGATCCTGTTCGATCCTGCGGTGATCGGCAGTCGTACCAGCGCGGCGCTGCACGGGCCGATCGAGCCGGAACGCGCGCTTCGGAGCCTGCTCGCCGATACCGGGTTGGTCGCAAAGCGTGTCCGCGCCGGCGTCATCATCATCGTTCGCGAGGCCCCGCCGCGACCGGCCGCCAAGACCTTGGCGGCGGGGCCGGCGGGGCGAACGCCGGAAATCCCGGTGCCGTCCGCCGAGATCGTCGTCACCGCCCTCAAACGCCCCACCTTTCTCGGTGATACCGAGATCAGCATGGACGCGGTCAGCGGCGGCCAGGTGGTGGCCCGGGGCGCGTACGACCTGCGCAGCGCCGCCGCCCTGTTGCCCGGGCTGGTCCCGATCGCCACGGCACCGTTGCAGCAGCGGATCGCCATTCGCGGCGTCACCGGAACCGGCGAGTCCATGGTCGGGGTCTATTATGGGGAAACGCCGATCAGCGGGCCGTCGGGGACCACTTTCGATCCCGCCGCGAGTACGCCCGATATCGATCTGGTCGATATCGACCGGATCGAGCTGCTGCGCGGGCCGCAGGGGACGCTCTACGGCGCGAGTTCGATGGGTGGCACGCTGCGGGTGCTGTTCAACCAGCCCGACGCGACGCACTGGACGGGCCATGTCGAGGGGGGCGTGTCGGCGGTGCAGGGGGGAGGGACAGGCGCAAACGTCGCCGCGGTCGTCAACGCGCCGATCATCCGCGACACTTTGGCGGCGCGGTTCGTCGTGCATCGTCGAACCGTCGGCGGCTATGTCGACAATGATCGGCTGGGGGTGAAGGACACCGGCGCCGTGCTACGCCGGGGCGTCCGGATGGGACTTGCCTGGACACCGTCGCAGGCGGTGCGCGTCGATGCGCTGGCGCTCCATCAGGATACGCGGATCGACGATGCGGGATTCTGGTACCCGGACCTGGGCCGCTATCGCAACGATCAGCCGGTGCGCACGCCCAATAGCGAGCGGCTCGACCTCGCCAGTGTCACCGCGCACTGGACGACCGACGCCGTTGCGGTCGTCGCGACGGGCTCGCACTATCGCTGGACGATCGTCAAGGAAGGCGACTTCACGGCGGTACTGGCGCAGCAGGCGACCAGCGATGCGAGTTGCCGGCGATATGCGATGCTTCTCGGCGAAACCGGCTGCACCCCTGAGCGGCGCCGCGCGTTCCAGGCCTATCTGCAAACGCGATTGCCGGGCGTGCTGTACCAGCCGTTTCGCGTCGACAGCACGACCGCGGAGGTTCGCGTATCCTCCGACCGGCCGGGGGCGCCCGCCTGGACCATCGGGGCGTTCGTCGAGCGGCGGCGTGATTCGGCCGAAAGCTATACGGTCCGTGCCGACGCCGTGACCGGGAAGCGGGTGGTACCGCTCGACATCACAGGATTGCGGCTGCTGCACAGCGCGCTCGACCAACAGGCGTTGTTCGCGGAGACGCGCTGGGGCATCGCGCCGCGACTGTCGGCGACATGGGGGCTGCGCTATTTCCACTATCGGCGTAGCGCCGACGGGTCGGTCCCGATCCCCAATATCATCACGGGGACCGGCGCGATCGGCAACGGCCGCTATGCCCGTGCCGATGACGGCGTCAACCTGAAGGCGGAACTCGCCTATCGCCTGCCGGGTGAGACCCTGATCTATGGAATCGCATCGGAGGGGTTCCGGCCCGGCGGGGTCAACATCACGCCCGACCTGACCGACCAGGAACGCATCTACGACGCCGACCATGTCTGGAACTACGAACTGGGCGTCAGGACCAGGGGCGCGGGCGGGCGGCTCGCGATCGAGGGCGCGGTCTATCATATCGACTGGTCCGACGTGATCTATGCGGCATGGAGCGCGAACGGCGCGTTCGGATACAACACCAATATCGGTACGGTGCGGATCGATGGGGTCGAGGCCAAGGCAAGCCTGGCGATCGGTGCCGTACGGCTGACCGGATCGGCCAACTATACCTATGCGCGACTTGGCGAGGACCAGCCGGTCGGTACCACGGATGGCGCGGGACGACGCGGCGATCCGCTACCCAACGTGCCACGGCTGGGCTATGCGGTGGGGGTGCAGACCAGCATGTCGGTGGCGGGCGGGAAGGTCGCCACATTCGGCATCGACGCGGTCGGCGCGACCCGCGTCCCGACCGCCTTCAACGATCGCAGTCCCTATTATGAAGTCACTCCGGCACGGTTCGTGATCGACGCCAACGCCGATATCCGGCTGGCACGGTGGCGTGCCGCGATCGGCGTGCGCAACGTGCTGAACGCGGTCGGCGCGAACCGGCTGACGTCGAGTTCGTTCGGCGAGCGGCAACTCTACAGCAGCGCGCCCCGCACGGTGATGCTGTCGCTCGATCGCGATTTATGACAGGCGCGGCGTCATGGGGTTGAGGACATCGGACGCAATCGCGTCTCGCATAGCAAGGGGGCGTCGCCCCGGTCTCGAACGATGGGGGTTTTCTATGAAGATGATGCTGCTTGCCGGATGTGCGATGATGGCGAGTGTCGGCGCGGCGTGGGCCGATCCCGCGCCCGGTCCTGCCGCCAACAGGGCGGCGATCGATGCCCAGATCGAGAAGAGCTATCCCGCGCTCGACGCGCTGTACCGTGATATCCATGCCCATCCCGAAATCGGGATGCAGGAGGTGCGCACCGCCGCGCTCCTGGCGAGCAGGATGAAGGCCATGGGTTTCACCGTGACCGAGAAGGTCGGCGGAACGGGGGTGGTCGCAATCTATCGTAATGGTCCCGGGCCGACCGTGATGGTGCGCACCGAACTCGACGGCCTGCCGATGGAGGAGAAGACCGGGCTTCCCTATGCGAGCCGCGCGCAGACCGAATATGAAGGCAAGACGACCTTCGTCGCGCAAAGCTGCGGCCATGACGTGCACATGGCGGCGTGGATCGGGACGGCCCAGGCGCTGCTGGCGATGAAGTCGCAGTGGAAGGGCACGTTGATGTTCATCGCCCAGCCCGCCGAGGAGCAGCTCAAAGGCGCCAAGGCGATGCTTGATGACGGACTGTTCACCAGGTTCGCCAAGCCCGATTACGGTTTCGCCGCGCATGTCGGGTCGGGCGAGACGGGGACGGTGCTGGTCAAGGACGGCGTCACCAGCTCCAATTCGGACAGCTTGCAGATCACCTTCAAGGGGCGCGGCGGGCATGGATCGATGCCGAGCGCGACGATCGACCCCATCGTGATGGGCGCGCATTTCGTCACCGACGTCCAGACGGTGATCAGCCGCCAGAAGGACGCCAACGCGTTCGGCGTGGTCACCATCGGCGCATTCCAGGCGGGAACCGTCGGCAACATCATCCCCGACACCGCCACGCTGAAGCTGAGCCTGCGGTCGTTCGACAAGGATGTGCGGCAATTGCTGCTCGATGGCGTGAAGCGGACTGCCGAGGCTTCGGCGGCGATGTCGATGGCGCCCGCGCCCGACGTGAAATGGCTGCACGGCACCGCCGCGGTGTTCAACGACCATGCGCTGGCCGAACGCGCGGCGGCGGAACTGAAGGCGGCAGGCGGCGACCGCGTCACCTATGTGCCCGCGACCGCGCCCGGCTGGTCGGCGAGCGAGGATTGGTCGGCGTTCGTCGATGCCGGGGTGCCGTCGGTCTATTTCACGATCGGCGGCTATGACGCCGCGACCCTGGCCGCGTTCAAGGCCAAGGGCGAAGCGGTACCGAGCAACCATTCGCCCTTCTTCGCACCCGATCATGACAAGGCGATCCGGACCGGTATCCGTACCCTGACGCTTGCGGTGCTGATGGTGACGACGCCGAAGTGACCGCTTCCGCGACGATGGAGCAGGCGCGGCGGGCCAAGGCGGCGGGCGATCTGCGCACCGCCGCCATCCTGTACGCCCGCGCCGTCGCGGAACGGCCCCAAAGCGCGGTGGCGGAGCATAATCTCGCCTCGACGCTCGGTGATCTCGGCGAATTCGCCGGGGCGGTGGAGGCATCCGCTCGCGCCCTTGCCAAGGGATCGACCGCGCCCGAGACCTGGTTGGTCCATGCGCGGGCTTTGCAGGGGACGGGGGACCTCGATGCGGCGGAGGCGGCGTTCCTGTCTGCGGTCGAATTGCGCGCGGACTATGTGGCGGCGCATCGCGACCTGGCGCAACTGCGCTGGATGCGGACGGCGGATGTCGGCGCGGCGCTGGCGGCGGTCGACGCGGACCGCATGCCCGCACTCGCGTCGGTCGAAGCGGTCGTGCTGATGAGTGCGGGCGAGCCGGAGCGCGCGGCGGCGGTGCTCGACCGGGCGATCGCGCGCACGACGGATGCCGGGCTGCATCTCCTCGCGGCGAATGCGCGGGCCGCTTTGGGCGAGGCCGAGGGCCAGCTTGCCCATGCGACGGCGGCCTTGCGGCTTGCGCCGTCCTCCGCCGAAGCGGCGAAGGCGGTGGTGGAGGCCTTGCTGCATGACGGGCGTCCCGCAGAGGCGGCGACATTGGCGATGCGGATCGGCACTGCCGCACCGGACGATCAGGGGGTGATCGCATTGCTTGCAACCGCGTGGCGACTGCTCGGCGATCCGCGTTATGCCATGCTGTGTGATGATCCCGCATTGGTTTCGGCGCGCAGTATCGACGTGCCGTCGGGATGGCCTTCGCTCGCCGCGTTCCTCGACGATCTCGCGGAGACGCTGCGCGCGCGGCACGCTTGGCGAACCCATCCGCTCGGCCAGTCGCTTCGCCAGGGCAGCCAGACGCAGGAGGATTTGAGCAAGGTCGATCATCCGGTCCTACGCGCGCTGTTCGCGGCGCTCGACACACCGATCCGCGCGCATCTGGCACAGTTGGGGACGGGGGCCGATCCGGTACGGCGGCGCAACACCGGCGGATATCGTTTCGCGGGGGCATGGTCGGTGTTGCTGCGGCCCGGTGGCTATCATACCGATCACGTCCATCCGCGCGGCTGGCTGTCATCCGCCTTCTATGTCGATCTGCCGGCGTCCGTGGCGGAGGAACCGCAGGGCTGGCTGGCCTTCGGACGGCCCGGCGTGCCGACCCGACCTGCACTGCCGCCGACGCGCCATATCCGGCCGGTGCCCGGACAGTTGGTGCTGTTCCCCTCCTATCTCTGGCATGGGACCGAGCCGTTTTCCGGGGATGTCCCCCGGCTGACGGTGGCGTTCGATCTGATACCGCGCTGATTTATCGTCACGGTGGACTGAGGGACCGACCCGAGCATACGTCTTGATGAACACGGGGACGGTCACGTCCGGCGGAAAAGGGGCGATATCATATGTCGAAGGTCATGCTTTTTCTGGGCGTCGGTGCGTTCGCGCTGGCAAGTGCGGCCTCCGCCGAACCGATCACCCCAAAGGTCGGCGCCGTTACCGCACCGTTCGAAGCCTTTGCGCAGGAACCGGGCAGCGACTATTTCCTCGCCGATTACGACGCCTATGAAGCCTATCTGAAGAAGCTCGCGAGCCAATCGGACCGTATGAAGCTGGTCGATATCGGCAAGTCGGCGGAGGGACGCACGATGTGGGTCGCGATCGTCAGCTCCCCGGCGAACCTGGCGAAGCTCGACCATTACCGCGACATCGCGCGCAAACTCGCCAAGGCGGAAGTAAAGACCGAGGCCGAGGCGCAGGCGCTCGCGAACGAGGGCAAGGCGATCGTGTGGATCGACGCCGGGATGCACGCGACCGAGACGGTGACGACGCAAAGCCAGATCCATGTGCTCTACCGCATGCTGACCGGGACCGATGCGGAAACGATGCGCGTGCTGAACGACGAGATCATATTGTTCGCGCAGGACAATCCGGACGGGCTTCAGCTGGTCGCGGACTGGTATATGCGCAATCCCGACCCCAAGGATCGCGAGTTCCGGACCATCCCGCGTCTCTACCAGAAATATATCGGCCACGATAACAACCGCGACAGCTTCATGGTGCAGATGCCGGAGACCGAGGCGGTCAACAGGATGCTGTTCCGGACCTGGTTTCCGCAGATCATCTTCAACCAGCACCAGACCGGACCCGCCGGCATGGTGGTGTTCGTGCCGCCGTTCCGCGACCCGTTCAACTATAATTACAACCCGATCGTGATGACCGAATTGCAGGAGGTCGGCTCCGCGATGCACAGTCGGCTGGTGTCGGAACAGAAAGGCGGATCGGGGATGCGCAGCGCCGCGCCCTATTCCACCTGGCATAACGGCATGGAGCGCTCCGTCGCCTATTTCCACAATTCGATCGGGCTGCTGACCGAGATCATCGGCGGTCCGACGCCGGAAAAGATTTCACTGATCGCCGACACCCAACTCGCGCGCAGCGATGAGCCGTTGCCGATCGCACCGGGCGACTGGCATTTGAAGGACAGCCTGGAATATCAATGGTCGCTGAACCGCGCGGTCATGGATTACGCATCGCGCAATCGTGAGCGGCTGCTGATGAACATCTGGCGGATGGGCGATCAGGCGATCGTTCGCGGCAGCCAGGATAGCTGGACCACCACGCCGAAACGGGTCGATGCGCTGAAGGAGGCGGGGAAGGGGGCCAAGGCCGACGAAGGCTATGTGGGCTATAACAGCCGCGCCAGGGAGGGGATGGTCGCGCCTTCGCTCTATGCCACGGTGTTGCAGGACCCGGCCAAGCGCGACCCGCGTGGCTATGTGCTGGGTCCCGACCAGCGCGACATGCCGACCACGATCGCGTTTCTCAACGCGCTGATCAAGAACGGCGTCGATGTCGATCGCGCCACCGCGCCGTTCACTGCCGGCGGCAAGCGCTATCCGGCGGGGACCTATGTGGTGAAGACCGCGCAGGCATACCGCCCGCACGTGATCGACATGTTCGAACCGCAGGATCATCCGCACGACCCCGAATTTCCCGGCGGCCCGCCCAAGGCGCCATATGACGTCACCGGCTATACGCTGGCCTATCAGATGGGCATCCGCTTCGATCGCGTGCTCGACGATTTTTCGGGCAGCTTCGAACCCGTGCCAGACCTGTTGACGGTGGGCCCCGGCCGCGTGATCGGTTCGGGCAAGGCGGGCTGGATCGTCGGGCATGAGACGAACAACAGCTTCACTCTCACCAATCGCCTATTGAAAGCGGGCGTGCCGGTGGCCTGGATCGGGGCCGCGACCAGGGCGGGCGGCAAGGATCTGGCCGCCGGTGCGATCTGGGTCCCGGCGTCGGCGGCCGCTGCGGCGATCATGGCGTCGTCGACCAGGCAGCTCGGGATCGACGCCTATGCCGTGGATCGTGCGCCCACTGCCACCAGGCTTGCGTTGAAACCGGTGCGCGTCGGCTTGGTCGATCGCTATGGCGGGGTGATTCCCGCTGGCTGGACCCGCTGGCTGCTCGAACAATATGAATTCCCGTTCAGCGTGGTGTATCCGCAAGAACTCGACGCCGGGAACCTGAACGCCAAATATGATGTGCTGCTGTTTGCGGACGGTACCGTGCCCACGACGCAGGGCGGGCCGTATCCGGGTGGCTATCGCTTCGCGATGCACGCCGCGAAAAACATCCCGGCCGAGTATCGCGGCTGGCTGGGCGAGGTCACGCCCGAAAAGACGCTACCCGCGGTCGCGGCGTTCGCAAAGGCCGGGGGGACGGTGGTGACGGTCGGCAGCGCGAACCGGCTGGCGACCCTGCTGGATCCGCAGATACAGCCCGCGCTGGTCACGAAGAAGGCCGATGGGTCGCTCGCCGCGCTCGACAAGAAGCAATTCTATATTCCCGGCGCACTGCTGTCCGCCCGGGTCGATACCCGCCAGCCGCTGGCATACGGCATGACGCCGACGGTCGATATCTTCTTCGACGAAAGTCAGCCGTTCACGCTGTCCGGCACCGCGGCGAAGAAGGTCGCGTGGTTCGAGGGGGCGGCGCCGTTGCGCAGCGGCTGGGCGGTGGGGCAAGAGCGCCTCGACGGTACGGTCGCGATCGTCGATGCCGATCTGGGCAAGGGCAAGCTGTTCGCGATGGGCCCTGAAATCACCCAGCGCGCACAGCCCTATGCGACGTTCAAGCTGTTGTTCAATGGCCTGCTATACGGTCCGTCGGTGACCGCCACGCGTTGACCTCATGATATAATAGTACGCGAGGATGGCGTTTGGGGAGCGATTGGGAACAATCGCTCCCTTTTTCTTGGAACTTTTTTCGTTTTGCACGTGAGGTGCCGCGATCGGACCGCGTCATGATCCTTGAGGCCGCCAACGATGCGGTTGGTTCAAGGGGGAAGTTCGACATGGTTGTACGGGGTATCACGCGGGCGTTTCTCGGCGGGAGCTGCGCTTCCATTGCACTCGCCGCCGGCACGGCGCATGCGCAGAGCAGCGTGCCGACCGCGCCGCCAGCCAGCGTGCAGGCTGAACAGCCCGAGGATGAGTCGCTCGGGGAAGTCACCGTCACCGGATCGCGCATTGCCCGGTCCGACTATGTCGCGAACAGTCCGATCGTCTCCCTGTCGAGCGATACGCTGGAAAATACCGGTCGCGTCACCGTCGAGAGCGCATTGTCGCAGATGCCGCAGTTCACCGGCGCGTTCGGCCAGGGCAATACCGGCAGCACCAGCACCGGCCTGAACGGCGGCCAGGCCAATGCCAGCCTGCGCGGCCTGGGGGCGAAGCGCACGCTGATCCTGCTGGACGGCCGCCGGATGCAGCCCTCCAACCCCGATGGCTCGGTCGATCTGAACACCATTCCGGAAGCCCTGATCGAGAATATCGAGGTCATCACCGGCGGGGCATCGACCACCTATGGGTCGGACGCGACCGCCGGCGTGGTCAATTTCCGGCTGCGCCGCAATTTCAAGGGCGTGACCCTCAACGGCCAGACCGGCGTTAGCGACTATGGCGACGGCAACACCTATCGCATCACCGCCACCGCCGGTTCGACCTTCGCCGATAATCGCGGCAGCGCCGTGCTGTCGTTCGATTATACCCGCCGCGACCCTGCGCAGCAGATCAAGCGCGACTATTATACCTTCCGCACCACCACGCCCGGGCTGAGCACGATCCCGCAGGGTACCGCGCTGTTCGGTGCCAACCTGCCGACGCTCGCCGCGGTCAATTCGGTGTTCGTGGGACAATATGGAACGCCCGCGCTGACCGGCAATGCGGCCGGGCGCTATACCGGGCAGATCGGCTTCAACACCGACCAGACGCTGTTCAGCACGGCGGGCGTTCCCGTGCTCAACTATCGCGATCCCCAGACCGACGAAGCCTATATTGTCAACAGCGGCACCAACAGCCAGCAGGTCAATTTCGGCTATAATGGCGGATCGCTACAGGCCGATCTCGATCGCTATTCGGTGTTCGGCAAGGTCGACTACGACGTCACCGACAACATCAAGGCGTTCGGCCAGTTCAGCTATACCACCTATAATTCGGTCGGAATCACCAACCCGACGCTGGCCTCGAACGTCTATGGCCTGACGGTGCCGACGACGAACCCGTTCATCTCGCCGGCCTTCCGCTCGATCCTGGCGTCGCGGCCCAATCCCAACGCGGCGGTCACCTTCTACAAGGCGCTCAACATCCTGGGTCCACGCGTCCAGTCCTATGAATACGACGTATATCAGTTGACCGCCGGACTGTCGGGCAAGCTCGGCATCCGCGACTGGACCTGGGACATCTACGCGAACACCAGCAAGGCCAAGTTCCAGAACGCGCAAACCGGCGGCGCCAGCGCGGGCGCCATCTCGCGCCTGCTCAACAGCCCGACCGGCGGCACCGAATTGTGCGCCGGTGGCTTCAACCCGTTCGGTAACGTGACGCCTTCGCAGGAATGCGTCAGCTATATCTCTCGGCGCACGCTCAACACCAACGAACTCCAGCAAAAGACCGTTGAAGCAAATATCCAGGGCGGCCTGGCAGAGTTGCCGGCGGGGAACCTCCGCTTCGCGCTGGGTGCCGACTATCGCAGCAATTCCTATGCGTTCCAGCCGGATGCGCAACTCTCGCTGCCTGACGGGACCAGCGATATCCTGGGCTATAGCGTCCTGCGCGCGGCCGGCGGAACGGTCAGGGTGGGCGAGGTCTATGGCGAGCTGCTCGTGCCGTTGCTGCACGATATCCCATTGATCCAGCAATTCGATCTCGATCTCGGCTATCGCTATTCCAACTATAATTCGGTCGGCGGGGTGCACGCCTACAAGGCCGATGCGAACTGGCAGGTGTTCGACGCGCTGCGGTTGCGCGGCGGGTATAATCGCGCGATCCGCGCCCCGAGCGTGGGCGAACTCTACGCCCCGATCTCGACGGGCAGCGTCGCGATCGGCAGCCCCGCCGCGACCACCGCGAACGGCGATCCGTGCGACGTGCGATCGTCCTACCGCGTCGGCGCGAACGGCGCGCAGGTCCGTGCGTTGTGCCTGCAACAGGGTGTGCCGACCGCGATCATCGATAGCTATCAGCTCGGCACGGCGCAGGTGTTCGCGCTGACCGGCGGCAACCCCGACCTTCAGGAGGAAATCGCCGACACCTATTCGGCGGGCGGCGTGATCCAGTCACCCTTCTCGTCGCCGCTCTTCCGCAACATGTCGCTGTCGGTCGATTATTACCGCATCGACATCAAGCAGGCGGTCGGCCCGCTTTCGATCGCTCAGGCATTCCAGTTCTGCTTCAATGCGGGCGGCAACAACCCGCAATATGCCGCCAGCAATTATTACTGCTCGCTGATTTCGCGCAATACGTCGAACGGCGTGCCGGTGAACCCGCTGCAACCGCTGCTCAACCTCGGCACCTTCAAGGTGCGGGGTATCGACGCCCAGTTCGACTGGAAGGTCAATCTTTCGGATATCGGGCTGGGAAGCGACGCGGGGACGGTCGCGCTGAATACCGCGGTCAGCTATCTGGCGTCGTTCACGATCCAGGCACTGCCAGGCGCGCCGAGCTATGATTATGCTGGCAGCATCGGGACCGGCGTCGAAACGACGGCGGGTCTCGCGCATCCCGAATGGAAGTCGGTGACGTCGTTCACCTACTCGCTGGGCGGGGCGAGCCTCGGGCTGCGGTGGCGGTATATCGACGGCATGATCGCCTCGGCGAAGGTCGTGAACCCCGCGAGCAGCACGCGCGGCGTCGCCGCATACAGCGTGTACGACCTGAACGCGCGGTTTGAGGCGGGCGATACCACCGAATTCCGGATGGGCGTCACCAATCTGTTCAACGCGAAGCCGCCGCAGGTCGGCGACACCCAGGGCAATTACGACGCGCAGAACTACGACGTGATCGGTCGCTACTTCTTCATGGGGATCACCAAGAAGTTCTGATCCGCGCGGACTTGAGGGAGATAGACGATGAAGACCATGATGCTCTGGGCGGCGCTGATGACGACCGCCGCCATGCCCGTAACGGCGCAGGAACTGGCCCCCACCGATCGTACCGCGCTGATCGCCGCGGTCGATGCCAATGCCACGCCGATCTCGGACACCGCGCTGCAAATCTGGAAATATGCCGAGATGGGCTATCTGGAGACGAAAAGCTCGGCGCTGCTGCAAGCCCGACTGAAGGCTGCGGGGTTCACGGTGAAGGCGGGGGTGGCTGGCGAGCCGACCGCCTTCGTCGCGAGCTTCCGAAACGGGACAGGACCGGTCATCGGCCTGCTTGCCGAATATGACGCTCTCCCAGGGCTGTCGCAGGCCGCCTTGCCGGTGCGCACCCCCTTGGGTGGGGATGCCGGTCATGGTTGCGGCCACAATCTGTTCGGGGCCGCGTCCACCTATGCCGCGATCGCCGTCAAGGACTGGATGGTCAAGAACGGCGTGCAGGGCGAAATCCGCGTCTATGGCACGCCGGCCGAGGAAGGTGGGTCGGGCAAGGTCTACATGGTCCGCGAAGGCCTGTTCAACGACGTCGACACCGTGCTGCACTGGCATCCGGGCAATGTGAACTCCGCATCGCAGGCGCCGTCGCTCGCCAATATTTCCGGCAAGTTCCGCTTCCACGGCAAGTCGTCGCACGCCTCGGGCGCGCCCGAAAAGGGGCGGTCGGCGCTGGACGGCGTCGAGGCGATGGACGCCATGGTCAACATGATGCGCGAGCATGTTCCCGACCATACGCGGATCCACTATGTCATCACCAACGGGGGCAAGGCGCCCAACGTCGTCCCCGACGAGGCCGAAGTCTATTATTATGTCCGCGACCAGGATCCGGAGATCGTCAAATCGGTGATGGAGCGGGTCAAGAAGGCCGCGCAGGGCGCCGCGATGGGCACCGAGACGACGGTCGACTTCGAACAGATCGGTGGCGTCTACAGCCTGTTGCCGAACGAAGTGCTGATGAAGGCGATGGATCGTGGGCTGCATGCCGTGGGCGGGATCACCTGGACACCCGAAGAGATCGCCTTCGCCACCCAGTTGCAGAAATCGATGCCGGCAGGCGCCCCCGCTCTCGCCAGCGTCGGCCAGATCGAACCCGCTCGGCTTGAGACGAAGGCGATCGGCGGGTCCACGGACGTGTCGGACGTCAGTTGGGTGACGCCGACGGTGGGGCTGTCGACCGCGACCTTCGTGCCGGGATCGGCGGGGCATAGCTGGCAGAACGTCGCGGCGGCGGGATCGAGCATCGGCGTGAAGGGCGCCATCGTCGCCACCAAGACGCTCGCGCTGACGGCGGCCGAACTCTTCCGCAACCCGGCCGAAATCGCTGCTGCCAAGGCGGAGCTCCAGAAGCGCCGGGGGCCGAACTTCACCTATGAGGCCATGCTGGGCAATCGCAAGCCGCCGCTGGATTACCGAAAGACCGCGTCGGAATAGCCTCGAAGATCGGGCGCTTCCCGGAACGCGCGACCATCATGTGTGTCCATCGGTGTCCAAAGCGGATCCCTGCTCCGTCGCGCCAACATGGCAGGTGGGGCAGGGGGCCGATGCTGACGATGGATGAACCGGCAATCGGGGCATTGCCGCCCGGCCTTAGCGATCGTGCGCAGAATGTGCTGCAACATGCCGCTCAGGGAGACGGTGGCGAAGGCGTCGATGTGCGATGACATGGGGGGCTCATCGACGCTATCCGGACCGGAGACCGGATTGCGGCTTCGCCTGAAACCGTCGCTATTGGCATGGCCTATGCCTGTTCGGAATGGCGCTCCGCAGCCTGGGCCATCCCGCGTCTTCCGCAAAAGGTGCGGGGGCTCATGCCGGTCCGCACGCTGCTCATCCGTGGCGGCTATCAGCGAGCGGTGCGCGCGCCCAATATCGGCGAGTTGCTCAGCTCGCCGATGGGCGCGAACGGATCACGGGTCCGGGCACGGTGCTGCGGCCTGAATTCGCGTCGCCGGTCTTCAACAGCCTGTCCTTCTCGGTCGACTATTACGACATCTCGATCCGCGATGTGATTTCGACGGCGGCGGGCAACACCGCACTCGCCAAATGCTATAACCAGGACGGCAGCAACCCGAGCTACAGCGTGGCCGACACCTTCTGCCAGCTGATCTCGCGCGACAATATCGGCGGCATCGCCAATGTCTCGCTGCCCTATCTCAATCCGGGCGGGTTGAAGACCAGCGGTGTCGACTTCCAGCTCGACTGGGCCGCGTCGCTGGGCAGCCTGGGCGAGGGGCGCTTCACGCTCAACTCGGTCGTCAGCTATCCGGGCAGCTATCAGATCAAGAACTTCGCGACGGATGCATTTCAGGAGTTCCGGGGCACGATCGACGCGGCCAATGCGCTTCCGCTGCCCCGCTGGCGCCATCTGAACGCGATGCGCGACGTCACGGCGGTGATCCGCCCGGCAAACCCTGCGTCCGGCGCGCCGGCCTGTGATCTGTTCGACCTGACCGCGCGGGTTCGCGTGAACGACGCCTATCAGTTCCGGTTCGGCGTCACCAATCTGTTCGACAAGGCACCGCTGGTGATCGCGGGTACTCCGGGCAATACGCTGCCCGGCACATAGGACGTTCTGGGCCGGTCCTTCTATGTCGGCGTCAAGGCACGGTTTTGATGTGCTTTCGGCCCGCCTCTCCGCAGGCGGGCCGATTTCTTCGGGAAAGATGATGTGGGTGGCGCCGCGATGCCGTTCAACAAGGCGAGCCACGCAGCGCGGTGATCTCCTCCGCGTCGCCGAGCATCAATCCGACGCGCTGATGCAGTCCGGTGGGCAGGATATCGAGGATTCGTGTTTCGCCATCGATCGCCGCGCCGCCCGCCTGTTCGATCAGATAGCTCATCGGATTGGCCTCGTACATCAGGCGAAGCCGGGCTTGTCCGGTGCGCGCGTCGCTGGGGTAGAGGAAGGTGCCACCGCGCTTCAGGATGCGGTGAACGTCGGCCACCATCGATCCGGTCCAGCGCATTGAATAGTCCCGGCCGCACGGCCCCTCGGTTCCGGCGACCCGGTCGTCGACGAAACGGGCGACGGCCTCCGACCATTGGCGCCGCCGCGCCGCGTTGATCGCGAATTCGGGCGTGCCGCCGGGCATCCGGATTGGGCCGTCGGTCAGGTTCCAGGACCCCACTTCACGGTTCAGCGTAAACTCGTACACACCGGTCCCGATCGACAGGATCAGCAGCGTCTGCGGGCCATAGATGGCATAGCCCGCCGCGACCTGCTCCGAACCGGGCTGGAGGAAATCGTCCTCACCGATCTCGCGACCCGCCGCGTCCGCCGGAGCCTTCAGCACCGAGAAGATCGTGCCGACCGACAGGCAGACATCGATGTTGCTCGACCCGTCGATGGGATCGAACAGCAACAGATATTCGCCCTTGGGATAGCGGTTGGGGATGCGGTGGATCGTCTCCATCTCCTCGGACGCCATCGCCGCCAGATGCCCGCCCCATTCATTGGCATCGAGCAGGAAGTCGTTGGCGATGACGTCCAGCTTCTTCTGGACCTCGCCCTGCACATTCTCGCTGCCCAGCGACCCCAGGACCTCACCCAACGCCCCCTTCGACACGGCATGGCCGACCGTCTTGCAGGCGCGCGCCACCGTCTCGATCAGCAGGCGCAACTCGCCGGGCAGTTGTGCGGGGCCGCGCTGCTGTTCGATCAGGAAGCGCGTGAGCGACATTCGTGGCATCATGGTCAGGCTCCGGGAACGGTGGAGGAGAGAGAAGGCGTCAGGGGCTCGCTGGAGCCGCGGGCGATCAGGCGCCCGGCCAGCACCACCTTGCGGACCGCCGCATCGGCATGGTCGAGTCGGTCGATCAGCATCGTCATGGCGGTGCGGCCGATCTCCTCGACCGGCTGCTCGATCACCGACAGGCCGCCGCCGACCAGATCCATCCACCCCTCATTGTCGAACCCGGCCAGCGCCATGTCGCCCGGCACCGACAGGCCGAGCCCGTGCAGCGTGCGCAGCACCGCCATCAGGGCCAGGCCGTTGCTGGCCACCAGCGCCTCGGGGCGGTCCGGGCGGGCGAGCCGGTCGGCGACGATCCGCGCCACCTCGCCATCGCCATGCGGCACGGCGATCGCCTCGGCCTCGAGGCCCAGCCGCCGCGCCGCTGCCTCGAAGCCCGTGCGGCGTTCCTCGCCGGTGCTGCTCGAAGCGCCGAACAGTCCAGCGATCCGGCGGAAGCCGCGCGCATGGAGATGCTCGACCAGCATCGCCGCCATCGCCGCATTGTCGAGCACCACGCAGTCATGCGCGATGCCGGGCGTGGTGCGATCGATCAGGATCATGGGATAATCGGGCTTGGTCTTGGCCAGTTTGGCCAGCCCCTGCCGGGTCGGTGCCAGGATGACGCCAGTGACGCGCTCGTCCTGCATCAGTTGCAGGTACATGGCCTCACGGACCGGATCCTCGTCGGTGTTGCACAGGATCACCCGCAGGCCACGCGCATAGGCCAGGTTCTCGATGACGCGCGAGACGGCGGTGAAGAACGGGTTGCGGATGTCCGCGACGACCAGCCCGATGGTGTTGGTATGCCGCGAGCGCAGCCGCCGCGCGGCAAGGTTTGGCCGATAGCCCGTCGAGCGCACCGCCGCGAGCACGCGGTCGCGCATCGCCTCATCGACGTTGCGGCCGCCCAGCACGCGCGAGACGGTCGCGGTCGAGACATTGGCGACTCGCGCTACATCCTTGATGCCTACCGTCATGGAAAACGTTCTCTCCTCTCCGCAGCGTGATCTGACGTCGCTTTCTGCCTTTTCATGCCCGCTCACCCGATTTGTGGCAAGCGCTATTGACTTAAATTGGAGAAAACGTTTTCTAGAGCAGCAAGCGATGATCAGAGTCGCGTCGGAGAGGCCCGAGAGACATGTCCACCCAAGCCCCACCCCCTGCCGTCCGCCCGGAGTTGATCCGGCTTGGGGCCATCGCGACCGACAAGCAGGACGCGATCCGCCAGGCGGGGCAAATGCTCGTCGCGGCGGGCTGTGTCGGGCCGCGCTATGAGGACAGCATGATCGCGCGCGAAGGCGTGGCGAACACCTATCTGGGCTCGGGCGTGGCGATCCCGCACGGCTTGGGCGAGGACAAGGGGTTGGTCCGCCGCGACGGAATCGCGGTCCTCCAGTTCGTTGACGGGATCGAATGGAATCCTGGTCAAGTCGCACATCTGGTCGTCGGCATCGCCGCCAGTTCGGACAGCCATATCGCAATCCTGCGCCGCCTGACCCGCCTGATCCAGGACGAGGCGCGGCTTCACCAGCTGGCGACCACGACCGACCCGTCACTGATCATCGCAGCGTTGCAGGATGATGCCGTCGACCAAAACCGGGCCCGCCTGCCGGCCGAGGATCTGGACGAGCGGGTGACCTGGACCGTCGATTATCCGACCGGCCTGCACGCCCGCCCCGCCGCCGCCTGGGCCGAAGCCGCCAAGGCGCTGCCCGTCGCCCTGCGCGTCCGCCACGACGCAGAAACCGCCGATCCGCGCAGCCTGGTCGCTCTCCTGCAACTCGGGCTGAAGGCGGGGGACGCGATCACCATCTCGGCGTCGGGCTCTGGTGCAAAGGCTGCGCTGGACAGCTTCCACGGCACGATCGCGCGCCTGACCACGCGCGAAAAGGCCGATGCCGCCCGCGCTGCCGAAAAGGCCGCCGCCGCCGTGCCGGTCCAGGGCTGGAAGCCGGTCGGCACGCCCGCGATGATAGCGGGTGTCGCGGCCAGTCCCGGCCTCGCGATCGGCGAGGTCCATGTCCTGGCCTCCGCCGAGCTGGACGTGGTCGACCATCCCGTCGACCTGGCGACCGGCGGCGCGCTGCTGGAGGGGGCGCTGGTCCGTACCCGCGCGCAGATGCAGCGGCTGATCGACGACACCACCCGCCGCCTGGGCGCGGGCGATGCGGCGATCTTCAAGGCGCAGGCGGGCCTGCTCGACGACACCGACCTGATCACGCTCACCTGCCAGCTGATGGTCGAGGGACATGGTGTCGCATGGGCCTGGCATCAGGCGATCGAGCGCATGGCGGGTCAGCTGTCGGCGCTGGGCAATCCGGTGCTGGCCGCGCGCTCGGCCGATCTGCGCGACATCGGGCGGCGCGTGCTGGCGCAGATCGACCCCGGTCTCGGTCTGGGCACGCTGGACGACCTGCCCGATGCGCCGTGCATTCTGGTCGCGGGCGATCTGGCGCCGTCCGACACCGCCGCGCTCGACACCAACCGCGTAGCGGGCATCGCCACCGCGCTGGGCGGGCCCACCTCGCACAGCGCCATTCTCGCCCGGACGCTCGGCCTGCCCTCGGTCGTGGCGGCGGGCGCGGACCTGTTGTCGCAGGCGGCGGGTGCTGTCGCGATCGTCGATGGCGATACCGGCCGCGTCTGGCTCGACCCGTCCGAGGCCGACCTGGCCTCGGCGCGCGAGTGGATCGCTGCCATCGCCGCACGCCGCGCCGCCGAGGAGGCCGAGCGCAGCCGCCCGGCGGTGACCCGCGACGGCCACAGCGTCGCCATCGCCGCCAATGTGAACCGCCCCGATCAGGTCGCCGAAGCGCTGGCGCAGGGTGGCGAGGGCGTCGGCCTGATGCGCACCGAGTTCCTGTTCCTAGAACGCGGCGACAGCCCCAGCGAGGACGAACAATTTGAAGTCTATCGCGCGATGATCGACGCGCTGGACGGCCGCCCGCTGATCGTCCGTACGCTCGATATCGGCGGCGACAAGCAGGTGCCGCATCTGCACCTGCCGAAGGAGGAGAACCCGTTCCTGGGTGTGCGCGGTGCGCGGTTGTTGCTGCGCCGCCCCGACCTGCTGGAGCCGCAACTGCGCGCGCTCTATCGCGCCGCCAGGGAGGGCGGCGACCTGTCGATCATGTTCCCGATGATCACCTCGGTCGCCGAGCTGCTGACCCTGCGCGAACGGTGCGAGGCGGTGCGCGTGGCGCTCGACGCGCCGGTGGTGCCGGTCGGCATCATGATCGAGGTGCCCGCCGCCGCCGTGCAGGCCCATGCGCTGGCGAAGCACGCCGATTTCTTCTCGGTCGGCACCAACGACCTGACCCAATATGCGCTCGCCATCGACCGGCAGAATCCCGAACTGGCGAGCGAGGCGGACTCGATGCACCCGGCCGTGCTGCGGCTGATCGCGATGACGGTGGAGGGCGCGCGGAAACATGATCGCTGGGTCGGCGTATGCGGCGGCCTGGCGGGCGATCCGTTCGGTGCGGCGCTGCTGACCGGGCTGGGCGTTACCGAGTTGTCGATGACCCCGCGGGACCTGCCCGCCGTCAAGGCGCGGTTGCGGGTCAGCGAGATGCCTTCGCTCCAGGCGCTCGCCGCCCACGCGCTGACCGTGGAGAGCGCCGCCGAGGTGCGTGCGCTGGACGTCGCACAGGTCGTCGAGATCCGCGAGAGGAGCGCCGCGTGATGCGTATCGCGACCGTCACCTTCAATCCCGCGATTGACCAGACGATCACGCTCGACCGGTTGGTGCCGGGCGAAGTGCACCGCGCCCGCTCGATCCGGCAGGATGCAGGCGGAAAGGGCGTCAATGTCGCCAGTTGCCTGGCCGATTGGGGTGCGCCGGTCACCACGTTCGGCCTGCTCGGCGAAGGCAATGCCGCGCTGTTCGAGATGCTGTTCGAGCAGAAGGCGATCCAAGACCGTTTCATACGCATCGCGGGCGACACCCGCGTCAACATGAAGATCGTCGACGATACGGACACCACCGACATCAACATGAGCGGTCCGGTGGTCGGCGAGGCCGATGTCGCCCAGGTCACGCAAGGCGTGGCGGCGTTCGCGGGCGAGGCCGCGCTGATCGTCCTGTCGGGCAGCCTGCCGCCCGGATGCGACCCGATCCTCTATGCCGAGATGGTCGCGACGCTGACCGCGCGCGGCGCGCGGGTGCTGCTCGACACCAGCGGCGCGCCGCTCACCCAGGCCCTGCGCGCCGATGTGCTGCCGATGATCGTCAAGCCCAATCGCCGCGAACTGGCCGCCTGGGCCGACACCTCGCTGGAGACCATGGCCGATGTCGTGGGGTGCGCCATCGCGCTGCATCGGCGCGGCGTGGCCTTGGTGGTCGTGTCGATGGGCGGGGACGGCGCGCTTTTCGTGTCGGAGGAAGGCGCGCTCGTCGCGCATCTGCCCGCCGGGGCGCTCGCCAGCACGGTGGGCGCGGGCGACGCGATGGTCGCGGGGCTGGCCGCCGGGATCGCCGAGGGCGCGGGGCTGGAGCGGATCGCGCGACTGTCGACCGCCTTCGCCGTCGCCAAGCTGGGGCGGCTGGGGCCGCATCTGCCCGATCTGGCAACCATCGACGCGCTGGCGGCGCAAGTGACGATCAGCGGAGCCGGGATCACCGGCCCGTCCATGGTGGGAGAGGACGCATGAAGAGGCTGTTGGCGATCGTCGACGCCGGGGACGCGGGCGTCACCGGCGTCCTGGCGGGTGAGGCACTGCGCCGCGCGGCGCGCGATGCGGGCCGGTCGATCGAGATCGAACTGCGCACCGCACAGGGTGTGGTCAATCCGGTCTCGGCCGGGCGTGACGACATGCTGCTGTTCGTCGGCACGGAAGGCAGCGCCGACGCGGCGACCCGCGAGCGCGCCGACCGGCTGCTGACGCTGGAGGCGGTGCTCGCCGATCCGGCCGCCGCGCTGGATGTCGGCGACAAGCCCGGCACGTCGACGAAGAAGGTCGTCGCCATCACCTCCTGCCCCACCGGTATCGCCCATACCTTCATGGCGGCGGAGGGGTTGCAGGAGGGCGCGCGGCAGCTGGGCTATGATATCCATGTCGAGACGCAGGGGTCGGTCGGCGCGGGCAACCCGCTGACGCCCGAACAGATCGCCGAGGCCGATGTCGTGATCATCGCCGCCGACCGCGAAGTCGACCGCGCGCGTTTCGCGGGCAAGCGGGTGCTGGCCAGCAATACCAAGCCTGCCATCACCGGCGGCGCGGCGCTGATCGAAAAGGCGCTGGCCGAGGCCAAGGTGCAGGGTGGCGCGACGACCGCCGCCAGCACCCCTGAGGCAACCGAGCGTGCCGGGCCGTACAAGCATCTGATGACCGGCGTGTCGTTCATGCTGCCCTTCGTGGTGGCGGGCGGCCTGCTGATCGCGCTCGCCTTCGCGCTGGGCGGCATCCACGCCAATGACGAGGCGAATGCGGGCACGCTCGCTTATGCCCTGTTCACCATCGGGGCCAAGGGCGGCTTCGCGCTGATGGTGCCCGCGCTTGCGGGGTACATCGCCTATTCGGTCGCCGACCGGCCCGGCATCGCGCCGGGCATGATCGGGGGGATGCTGGCGAGCAGCCTGGGTGCGGGCTTCCTGGGCGGCATCGTCGCAGGCTTCATCGCGGGGTACGGCGTCGATGCGCTCAACCGCGTCATCCGCCTGCCGAAGAACCTCCAGGGGTTGAAGCCGGTCCTGATCCTGCCGCTGCTCGGCACGCTGCTGACCGGCCTGCTGATGATCTATGCGGTCGGCACGCCGGTCGCCGCCGTGTTGTCCTTCCTGACCGAATGGCTGCGCGGAATGCAGGGGTCGAACGCGGTGCTGCTGGGGCTGATCCTGGGCGGCATGATGGCGTTCGACATGGGCGGGCCGGTCAACAAGGCGGCCTATGCCTTCTCGGTCGGACTGGTCGCCAGCCAGGTCTATACCCCGATGGCAGCGACCATGGCGGCGGGCATGACCCCGCCGCTCGCCATCGCGCTCGCCACCCGGCTGTTTGGCAACCGCTTCACGGCGGACGAGCGGGAGGCGGGCGCGGCGGCGGCGGTGCTCGGCCTGGCCTTTATCAGCGAGGGTGCGATCCCCTTCGCGGCGCGCGATCCGCTTCGGGTGATCCCGTCGCTGATGGCGGGTTCGGCGGTGGCGGGGGCGATCTCGATGGTCGCGGGCGTCGAACTGCGCGTGCCGCATGGCGGCGTCTTCGTGCTGCCGATCCCCGGCGCGGTCACGCATCTTGCCGCCTATGTCGTGGCGCTGGCGGCCGGAGTGGTGGTCAGCGCGGTGCTGGTCGGATTGCTCAAGCGCTCGGTGGCGCAGGTCTGACATCTGCGGCCTTCGGGTCGGACAAGAGTTTTCCAAGAGGGGAAAATGTCATGGCTGGAGTGAAGAGCCTCGCGGCGATCGCCGCGCTGGGCATGGGAATGGCTGCGTCCGGTGCGCGAGCGGAGGACGTGCCGCCCGCGACGGGGCCTGCGGCACCGCAGGTATCGCGTCAGGCGACCAAGACGGTGCCGGTGGTGCTGGGCCAGAAGAAGAAAGGCGTCGAGACCTATCAGCCGCTGGCCGATGACGGGATCACCCTGGCGCTCAACTATACCGGTGAGGCAGCGGCGAACACGACCGGCGGCTTTGCGCAGAAGGCCGCCTATACCGGGCAAATCTATGTCGGTGCGGACTTCGACTTCGACAAGATCGCCGGGATCAAGGACGGTGGCCTGCACCTGGCCATCACCAACCGCCACGGCCAAAGCCTGTCGCAGATCGCCATCGGCAACAACACCTCGGTCCAGGAAGTCTGGGGCACCCAGAACACCCATCTCGCCATTCTGACCTGGGAGCAGAAGCTGTTCGGCGGCGCGCTCGATATCGAGGCGGGCAAGAGCCAGGCGAACATCCATTTCCTGAACTCGCCCTATTATTGCCATTTCCAGACCAACTCGGCCTGCGGCAATCCGACCTTCGTCTTCAAGAACAGCAACTTCACCTATTTCCCGGCGTCGAGTTGGATGGCCAAGGCCAAGCTGACGGTGGCCGACCGATGGTTCGCCCATGCCGGCATCTACGAGGTCAATCCCAACCGCAAGCGGCCCGACGACAACGGTTTAAGCCTCAGCTTCAAGGGCGGCACCGGCTTCGTCGTGCCCTATGAGCTGGGCTATGCCTCCGACTATCAGACCGACCGGCTGCCGCGTCATTACATCCTGGGCGGCTGGATCGACCGTGGCGACTATGCCGATCCGCTGCGCGACGACCGGGGCGGAATTGCGATCCTGAGCGGACGGCCCGCCGCGACGCTCAAAGGCCGCAGCGGCCTCTATGTCCGGTTCGACCAGATGCTGACGCGACCGGACATGAATTCGCATCGCGGGTTGGGCGTGTTCGGTGTCGCCATGACCAACCTGTCCGGCCGGGTCGAGGAGCGGCATTTCCTGGAGCTGGGTCTGCTTCAGACCGGCACCTTCGCGGGTCGCGATCAGGACACGATCGGCTTCGTCATCAACCAGCAAAGCTTCTCCGATCTGGCCATGGAGCGAATGCGCGCGGCTCGTCTGGCGGCGGGTGGTGACGGCAACATCCGGCGCAACCAGTATATGATGGAACTGGCCTATGGCGCGCAGATCGGACCCGCCGTCCGCGTCTCGCCCAACATCCAGTATATCCTCCATCCCGACCAGACCGGAATGCCCTTCCGCCGGACGAGCATCCCCAATGCCCTGGTCTTCGGGTTCAAATTCACCATCGACGCGCCCACCCTGATAGCCGCCGCCCGCCGGTGACGGGTGCCATGGCCCGCTGAAGACCCTCTGGTGGCGCGTGGGGGATCAGGCTTTCGCGGAACAGTGGCGTGCTATGAAGTCGCCATGCGCGGGCATATGCCCGGTCGCAGCCCGGGTCACCGCCGCGATCCGTCCCAATCGCGCGCGCAGCTCGTCCATCGGCACGCTTTGCGCCAGCGGGTCATGGCCGCTGGCGACCAGCCCCTGTCCATCCATCACCGCCAGCCAGCTGGTCTTGGTGAACAGCTCGTCCGCCTCGCGATAGACGCGGCCCGTGCGGGCGTAGATGGCCAGCCGTTCGACCAGAGTCTCGGGGATGTCCATGCCCGCCAGTTCGCGCCAATAGGCGGTGTCGCGCCGCTCGGTCGCGTGGAAATGCAGGATCAGAAAGTCGCGGACACTGTCGAACTCCGCCGCCATCAGCCGGTTGTAGCGGCGCGTGTCCGCCGGCTCGAACGCCTGGGTGGGCAGCATTTCCAGCAGCCGCGCAATCCCCGCCTGGATCAGATGGATGCTGGTCGACTCCAATGGCTCCAGAAAGCCCCCGGCCAGGCCCAGCGCCACGCAGTTGCCGATCCAGAACCGGTCCCGCCGTCCGGTGCGAAAACGCAAGGGGCGCGGATCGGCCAGCGGCGCACCGTCGAGATGGGCCAGCAGCGTCGCGACCGCCTCGTCGTCGGACAGATGGCGGCTGGCATAGACCAGGCCGTTACCGGTGCGATGCTGAAGCGGGATGCGCCATTGCCACCCTGCGCCATGCGCGGTCGAGCGGGTGAAGGGCGTCGGCGGTCCGACATTGGCGGTGGGCACCGCGACCGCACGGTCATTGGGCAGCCAATGCCCCCAATCCTCGAACCCGGCGCCCAGAGCACCCTCGATCAGCAGGCCGTGAAAGCCCGAACAGTCGATAAAGAAATCGGCCGCGACCCGGCGCCCATCGGCCAGTACGACCGCTTCGATGAAATCGCGTGGGGCCCCGCGCTCGACCGACACGACACGGCCCTCCTCACGGCGAACGCCAGCGGCCTCGGCATGGCCGCGCAGGAAACGGGCATAGAGCGCGGCGTCGAAATGAAAGGCATAGCCGATATGCGCAAGCGGCGTATTGCCCGACTGGGGCCGCATGAACCGGCCCGCGCGCGCGGCGGCCGCACAGATCGAATAGGCTTCGAGCGGAAGGGCCTCCCCCGCCAGCCGCAGCCGCTGCCACATCGCCTCGAACGGCACCGCGCCCTTGTCGATGCCGTACACGCCAAAGGGATGGAAATAGCGATGGCCGGGTCGCCGCCAGTCGACGAACTCGATACCCAGCTTGAACGTGCCCTGCGTCGCGCGGACGAAATCGTCCTCATCGATGCCGAGCAGCGCGTTGAAGGCCTGGATCGGCGGGATGGTCGCCTCGCCGACGCCGACGGTGCCGATTTCCTCCGATTCGACCAAGGTGATCGTCGGTCCCCCAGGTCCCAGCACACGGGCGAGCGCGGCGGCCGCCATCCACCCGGCGGTGCCTCCGCCGATGATCGCGATCCGGCCGATGGGCGCGTCGTCGCTCATGCCGCCAGCCGACATTGCAGGAACAGGTTGCCGGTCAGCCGTCCCGCACTGGGGTCAGCAGCCCGGTCGGGAATGCGGGTGATGCGCCCCGAATGGAGCAGGTTCGCGCGGTAGAGGATCAGCCGGTCGGGCCTGGCGGCAATGGCATCGATCATTTCGAACGCGGCATCGCCATCGGAGCAGTAACCGGCGGGCGGTGGCGGATCGCTGGCACGGGCGGCGTGATATGAAGACAGGCGATCGGCATCCAGCGTCTCGAAGCCGGTGGCGCGATGGCGAAAAAACGCGGTGCCGTCCACGTTGCCCGGTGAGAGGAAGTGGACGGTGGCAAATTGCAGCCGGTCGGCGGTGTCGACATGCGGCACGCGTTGATCCTCGGATAATGCGGCGGGATCGGTGGTGACCAGCGAAAAATTGCCGCGCGCGCGGGCAGGGCGCACGGCGGTGCCGGTGAAATACGTCTCGATCAGCGGCAGGACCCGGCGCACCATCGCATCGACATAGGCGACCGGCGCAGGACCGAGCAGGCCAGGATAGGCGCTGCCCACTCCGGCGGCAGGGGCAAAGGCGGACCGCGTGGCGGCGAAATCGCGCAGATGCTCGACCCATCCGGTCGCACCGTCCAGAATGACGACCGGCTCGCGCTCATGGCCGATCTGGCGGACGGTCGGGATGGCATCGGCGGCGAATTCCAACACGGGCGGCATGGCCATGATCCTTCCTACCCCCTGTGCGAAAAAAGACCGGCATGGTCCGTCATCCAGACCATGCCGGCAGGCGGGGATCAATAGGTCGCGCGGAGCGACAGGCCGAAGCGGCGATCGTTCAGCTGATACTGAAGCGGCTGGCCCATCGTGCCGATGTACGTGACGTTCATGCGGTTGGTCAGGTTCACCGCATCGGCGGAGACCGCGATATGACTGTTCAGATTGACGCTGACCGAGGCATCGAGCGACGCATAGGGCTTGGCATATTGCGGCTGGTTCGTGCCCGCGCCGAACGTCTGGTCGAGATAGCTCGACCGCCAGTTATAGGCGAGGCGCGCGGTCAACGGCCCCTTTTCGTATAGGCCGATCAGATTGTAATTATGCTTGGACAGCTTCTCCAGCGGCAATTGCGTGTTGCCCGATCCGGCGATGGCGAACGGGTTGGTGACGTTGGAGTCGACATAGGTGTAATTCGCCTGCACGCCGAAGCCGCTGAGCAGGCCGGGCAGGAAGTCGAAGAACTGCTGATAGCCGATCTCGGCCCCCTTGACCGTGCCCTTGCCTGAATTCAGAACGGTGTTGACGTCATAGGCGCGCCCCTGAAAATTCTGGACGATCACGCCGCTGGCCAGGAAGCCGTCGACCTTCTTGTAGAAGAGACCGCCGGTCAGCGATCCGGCCGGCGCGAAATACCATTCCGCGGTCACGTCGAAATTGTTCGATGAGATCGGCCGCAGGCGCGGATTGCCCGAATTGGCGCTGGGACGGCCGGTGATCGGATTGATCTGATTGGGGTTGTTCAGCGTCAGGTTGGTCGACAATTGATCGAAATTCGGCCGCGCCAGCCCCTTGGAATAGGCGAAGCGCATCTGGAATTCTTCGGTGATCCGCGCCCGCAGGTTCACGCTGGGCAGCGCGCGGGTATAGCTGTTCTGGATCGAGAGCGGCGAACTGGTCCCGTCGGAATTGAACTGGGTGCCGAACGAGGTCAGGTCGGTCTTGACCAGCCGGACACCGATGCCGCCATCGAAACGCAGGCCCGCGCCTTCGAAGGCATAATCGACCGCGCCCCAGGCGGTGTAGGTCTTCTCGGTCTGCGAATTCAGGTCGCCCGGTGCGAAGGCATCCTTCGTCTGGGCTCCAAAGAGGGCATAGAGCGCCTTGGTCTGCGCCCAGACCCCGTCGCCGGCGGGGAAGGCGGGGTAGAGGAAGCCGCCGGTCACGCTGCGTCCGTCGAAGAAGTTCTTGGACGGACCCGGCATCGCCAGCTGGGGATTGCGGCTGAGCGGGATCAGCGCGGTTCCGTCCGGCGCCGAACAGGACCGATCCGGCCCGGTGGCATAGAGGCAGACGCCGTTCCAGGTGCCACGCAGATCGATCGAATTGTCCGAATAGCGTGCGCCCCCGCGCAATTTTTGCAGGAAGCCGCCCTCCAGATCATATTCGATGTCATAGGCCAGGGCGAGCGTGTCGGCGTCGTTGCGCTGCAATGCGTCGGCGATGAACGGCGTTCTGTAATTGGCCGGATTGCTGAGCAGCGCCTTGTCGCGCACGTCCCATTGCGGACGGCTGCCGCGCAGGTCGAAGTCGATGATCGACGGGTGCGGCGACCCGGTGGGCGTATTCTGCCCGGCAGCGGTAAACAGCGACAGGACATGGCCGTTGCGGTCGGCGTTGTAATAGCTCTTCAGATACTGGGCATCGAAATGGACCTTGGCCCGGTCCGTCGCCTGCCACTCGGCGGCCAGGGTGAAGTTCTGGCTCTGGCTCCACAATTCCTGATCGAAACGGCCGGTTTCGAAATTCTGCCCGCGCAGCGAGCCGGAGGTCGCATAGCCTTCGTTGTTGAAGGTGAAGGTCGAGCCGGGCAGCGGGTTGGACTCGCTCCCGCCATTGACCGTGTAATAATAGGCGCCGCGCCGGTTGAACCAGTATTTCGCGAGCTGATACTGGCCGGTGATCAGCAGATTGTCGGCGGCCTGCCACTGCACCGCGCTGGCGATACCCAGGCGACGGCGATCGCCCAGGTCGTCATAGACCTGCATACCCATCGGCGCCCTGGCATTGGCAGGCGCACCTGAAATGCTGGCGGCCGGGATCGGCTGCTGCGGGTTCGCGAGGATTCCGTCCTGGCGGTAATGGCTGGTCGAATAGACGGCGTTGAAGAGGAAACCGATCTCCCCGATGCCGGTGTCGAAGCGGTTGCTGTACAGGCCCGAGGCCGAATAGCCGAACTTGTCGACGCGGTCATAATAGTTGCCGCGCAGCGTACCGCTGATCGTCTGGCCCGGCTGGTCGAAGGGCAGGCGGGTGCGCAGGTTGACTGCGGCGCCGACGCCGCCCTCGATGATATTGGCGGGCGCGTTCTTGTAGACGTCGATACCGCCCAGCAGTTCGGGCGGAATCCCCTCCAGATCGAAGGCGCGGCCACCCGATGCCGAATAGATGGCGCGACCGTCGAGGAAATTCTGCACCTGGGTCAGGCCGCGCACGGTGATGGCGGGCGATGTGCGGTGATCGAAGTCGGTCGCGCCTTCGCCGTACCGACGCTGGATCTGGACGCCCGTGATGCGCTGCAGCGCCTCGGTCGTGTTGGCGTCGGGCAGCTTGCCGATATCCTGGGCCTGCACCGAGTCGATGATCTGATTGGCGTTGCGCTTCAAAGCCTGGGCCGAGCGCAGCGACTCGCGCACGCCGGTGACGACGATGTCCTGATCCGAAACGCCCTGTTCGGCCACCTGCGACGCGTTCAGCGCGCCGGTCGGCTGGCTGGGGTCGCGGCCCTGCTCGACCCGAAGCTCGGCACCGCGCTTTGGCGGTGCGACGGCGGCCTGTGCGTTGGCGATGTTGTGAATGCCACCCGTCGCGATCGCAACGATGGACGCGCCGAACAGCCAGCGCGATGCAATATCTCGCATATATCCTCCCCCAATGTCCGTCCGCTACCCTGCGGCTCGCGTCCTCATTGGCATAAATGAAAATGCCTGACAAATGAAATTGAATGAAAGTGATAGCATTTTTGCTCCAGGCGTAACATAATGATTTATTTGCCGAATTTTTGATTAACTCACGGCGTCGTCGATTTCGAATGTCAGTCCATAACGCGGCAGGGGACCAAATGAACTCGCTTTAATTGTCGTGAAATCGGGGTGTTCTGCGTAGGATTTCGCAGATTTATCAGTAGTTTGCTTGTCGGTGACTCAGAGGGCTGCCTCAGATTGGTGCCAATAGCGCCTTGGGGCGTCCAGCGACTATAGCCGAGAAGCCCAACGGCTCGCCGGTTCCAACGAGGGCAAAAGCCTGAAGTCTGACAATTGCTGTATGCTGATGGCCGTGTTCAGGTTGGCAGGGTGAGGGCGGATCATCCAGCGCAATCGCTCCGCTGTCTGACGACGTGCCGCATCCAGGGACATAAGTTTGTCCGCCCTAACACTACTTTGGCAGAGTAGGGGAACTGGTGGAATCGTCGTTGATTCCGGTGGCATGAAGATGCTGACCGGGACGATGCGTGATGGTTGCGAGGGATAGCTGGCGGCAAGATCTGGAGACGTGGCTGGCGCCGTTTCTCGCCGAGCTGACGCACCCGGCGCAGCGGCGGATGTGTCCGACCTACATCGCCGGCCTGATCGGCCCGGGCGACCGCAAGAGCATCCAGCCGCTGGCGGCGCGAACGGAGGATGCCGGCTACGACCAGCTGCACCATTTCATCGCCAGCGGGACATGGGACGCAGCGCCGCTCGAGCGCCGGCTGCTGGCGGAGGCGGACCTGCTGGTCGGCGATGCGAAGGGCTTTCTCGTCATCGATGACACCGCGCTGCCGAAGAAGGGACGCGCCTCGGTCGGCGTGGCGCCGCAATATGCGTCGTCGCAGGGCAAGACCGCGAACTGCCAGTCGCTGGTGTCAGTGACGCTGGCATCGCGCGAGGTGCCGGTGATGGTGGGGCTGCGCCTGTTCCTGCCGGAGAACTGGACGAGCGATCCGGCACGTATGAAGCGTGCACGGGTGCCGGCCGGACGACAGGCCGCGATGAGCAAGCCCGAGATCGCCATCGCCGAGATCGACCGGGTGATGGCCGCGGGCGTTCGGTTCGGATGCGTGCTGGCCGATGCGGGATACGGCTCGGGAACGGCGTTCCGCCAGGCGCTGAGCGAGCGGGGATTGTCATGGGCGGTGGGCCTGTCATCCCGGCAGACCGTCTATGCACCCGATGTTGAACTGACCTTTCCGCAGGCTCAAGGCGGACGTCCGCGCAAATATCATATTCCTGACCGGGCGCCGGTATCGGTGGCCGACATGCTTGCCGACGAGCCGTGGCGCAAGGTCGCCTGGCGCCGCGGCACGAAGGGGCGGCTCACCTGCCTGTTCGCTGCCCGACGCGTCCGGATCGCCGAGGGCCATCGGCACCGCATGGCTGACAACCGTGTCCAGGCCATGCCCGGTGAGGAAGTCTGGCTGGTTGGCGAACGACGGTCGAGCGGCGAGCGCAAATACTACGTATCCAATCTCCCGCCCGATACGCCGCTGCGGCAGCTTGCCGCTGCCATCAAGGCGCGGTGGGTCTGCGAACAGGCCCACCAGCAGCTCAAGGAGGAACTGGGGCTCGACCATTTCGAAGGGCGATCATGGCCGGGGTTGCATCGACATGCCTTGATGACGATGCTCGCCTACGCCTTCCTGCAATCCCGCCGCCTCAAAGCTGCGGGACGGAAAAAAAAGAGTCGGAGGACCGCCCCCGCAACCAACCCTGCCTGCCATCCGGCAGGCGATCCTCGACTGGCTGGCACGACCACCGTCAATGCACTGCCCGCACTGTAATAAGCAGCTGATAACCGCCGACAAACCTACTCTGCCAAAGTAGTGCTAAGGTATATGATCCCGGCATTTGATGCTGCGGGTTTGATGCAAAGCGTGCGGTTTCGCTTTGCCCTGCTTTGCAGACGGTTTCGTGAGGTATGAGGCCTTTGAGGGTCTCGAGCCTGCGTCCGAAGTTGTAGGCAGCGACGAAGTCGCCGAGATGCTGTCGAAGCTGGTCGCGGCTGTCATAATGGTAGCGCTTGACGGTCGCTTCCTTGATGGTGCGGTTCATCCGCTCCACCCCGGCCTTCGCCGGGGCAGGCTCTGCTCGTTGGTCCAGGGATGCTCCACCTTGGTCAGGCGATGTTCGATGCCGTTCTCGTCGCAGACGCGGTCGAAGATGTGGTGGAAGGCGTATTTGTCGCAGGCACGATTGGTGAATTGGATGCCATTGTCCGTCAGCACAGTGTGGATACGGTAGGCACAATCGCGTTCAACCCTTACGCCATCGTTCGATGGCCTGATCATATGCCGCTTGTGCTTCGTCGCGTATCGCTCGGAGTTTATCTTCCTCGCGGCGTTGTTGTCGCTGGAGATCGGCGCGGGCGCGCTGTGCGGCCTCGACCCGTGCCTTGGCGGCGGCATCCGCCTCGCGATGATGTTTCACCGCGTCCTGTAATGACCTCTCGGCCTTTTCCAATTCACTAGCTGATGGCTTGGGTTTCTCAGGTGCAGCCTTGTCTGTGCGAGCCTTTGCAGACCGTATCCTGCCCTTGGATGGTCGGTCGGGAGGTAGTGCGGCGAATTGCTCCGCCTCCGAACCACGCAGGCGTCGAACGACTTCACCGGGCCTGGCCAGCGCTTCCTTCATCAACTCCGGATCGGTGACCTCGGACGCCGCGCCCCGCGCGAAGAGATCGCGATCACTCCCCCAGGCCCGCAATGCCGCCGCCCGGCTGGGGGCGGCCACCAGGGCATCATGAAAGCCGATCGCCGTGGTGAACACCTTGAGTTTCGGCGCCTTTGCCATCCAACGCTCCTTTTCCGGGCGAACTCCCACAGCCTGTCGTGCGTTGCACGGGGGCAAGGAGAACCGGCATGGCCGCACGCGCTTACTGGCAGGGACAGATCAAGCTCGCCTTGGTCTCGATCCCGGTGGAAATCTACTCCGCGACCCGCTCGGGTGCGACCGTCTCGTTCAAGCAAATCCACGAACCCAGCGGCAAACCGATCCATTACGAGAAGGTGGTGACCGGCATCGGACCCGTGGACAAAGACGAGATCATGAAGGGCTATGAGGTAGCCAAAGGCGAATATGTGCTGTTGGAACAGGACGAGATCGATGCGGTCAAGCTGGAGAGCAAGAAGACGCTGGAGCTGACGCAATTCGTCGACGTGGACGCGGTCGACGTGCTCTATTATGAGAAGCCCTTCTTCGTGGTGCCAGCCGATGATCTGGCGAACGAGGCGTTCATCGTGCTGCGCGAGGCCCTGAAGCGAACCCGCAAGGTCGGGCTGGGGCAACTGGCGCTCAGGGGTCGTGAATATGTGGTAAGCCTGAAGCCATCGGGGCGGGGCATGGTTCTGGAAACGTTGCGCTACGCCGACGAAATGGAGAAGGCTCAGGGCTATTTCCGGGAGATCCCCGATGACGAGCCCGAAGGCGAGTTGTTGGAACTGGCGGAGGCGCTGATCGATCGAAAGAGCGGGCCGTTTCACCCGCAGGAATATCATGACCGCTATGTCGATGCGCTTCGCGACCTGATCGAACGCAAGCGCAAGGCCAGGGGCAAGAAGATCATCGAGGATGACGGGGAGGACAAGGCGACCAAGGGCAGCAATGTCGTCGACCTGATGGCGGCTCTGCGTCAGTCGATGGGCGGCAAGGGCGGCGCGTCATCGGCGAAGAAACCGGCCCAGAAGAAACCGGTTGCGAAGAAGCCGGCGTCCGGCAAGTCGAGCAAACATGTGGCGAAGAAACGTGCCTAAGCGCGCGGCCAAGGCGGAGTCGCCCCTGCTTGCGACCTACAACGCCAAGCGGGACTTCGCCCGTACCGCCGAGCCCGCCGGGACGCTCGAGCCCGGGCATGGCAACCTCTTCATGGTCCAGAAGCATGACGCCACCCGGTTGCACTGGGACTTGCGACTGGAAATGGATGGCGTGCTGAAGAGTTGGGCGGTGACGCGCGGCCCCAGCCTCGATCCCGCCGAAAAGCGGCTGGCGGTCCGCACGGAGGATCATCCGCTGTCCTATGCGACCTTCGAGGGTACGATCCCCGCCGGCGAATATGGCGGCGGCACGGTGATGTTATGGGATCGCGGCACCTGGTCGCCGGTCGCGGGCAAGTCCGCGTCGGACATCGACGCTGGCCACCTCCACTTCGTGCTGCATGGGGAGCGGATGCGGGGCGAATGGATGCTGATCCGCCTGAAGCCGCGCGGCAAGGAGCGGCGCGAGAACTGGTTGTTGCGCAAGGTGCGGGATGCGGAGGCCGGGGGCACCGACGTGCTGGTCGAAGAGGCGCTGACCAGTGTCGCCACCGGACGAACGATGGCGGAGATCGCAGACGGACGACCCGCACGCTCATCCAAAAGGAAGGTCGCGGCGGCCGGTCGCGCCTCGCCACCGCGCACGCGCCGGGGCAAGCCGACATTGCCGTCGTTTCGCAAGCCCCAGCTATGCACCCTACAAGACACCGTCCCCACCGGCACCGCATGGCTGCATGAGATCAAGTTCGACGGCTATCGCGTGCTGGTGGCAATTGCCGATGGCCGAGCGAGGATATTCACCCGCACGGGCCTCGACTGGACCGACAAGTTTCCCGACATCGCCCATGCCGCAGTCCGGTTGACCGGCACCGCGCTGATCGATGGCGAGGCGGTGGCGTTCAAGGACGGTCGGCCCGACTTCTCGACGCTGAAGAACGCGATCGGGGAGGGTGGCGAGACCGTGCTGATCGCGTTCGACCTGCTGGAGCAGGATGGCGAGGATCTGACCGCGCTTCCGACGCTGGAGCGGAAGGAACGGCTACGCTCGCTGCTGGCCGATGCGCCCGCCGACATCCGCTTTTCCGAACATGTGATCGGCCAGGGAGAGGCGCTGTTGGATCAGATGTGCCGCGACGGGTTGGAAGGCGTGGTGTCGAAGCGCGCGGATGCGCCCTATCGCTCCGGCCGCACGCGTGCCTGGGTCAAGGTCAAATGCGTCAAGCGGGATGCCTATGCGATCGTGGGCTGGCTGCCATCGGACAAGCGCCGTGGCTTCAAATCGCTGCTGCTGGGGCGAGAGGGGCCGGACGGCTACGTCTTTGCGGGCAAGGTCGGTACCGGGTTCGATCTGGCGACGATGGAAGCGCTCCGCCTCAAACTGGAGCGTATCGAGCGGAAGACGCCGACCGTGGTCGCGCCCAGGGCGGCGGTGAAGGGCGCTCACTGGGTGACGCCCAGCCTATCGGCCGACATCGCCTATGCGGAGATGACCCCGGATGGATTACTGCGCCATGCCAGTTTCATCGGGCTGACCGGCCGCCGGGGCGCGACGGCCCCCGACCCATCTCCCACGTCTGAGACCGGCGTGGCCATCACGCATCGCGGCCGGGTCGTCTTTCCCGAAACGGGCATCAGCAAGGGCGATCTCGCGGACTATTATGCGACGATCGCTCCCGTGATGCTGCCGTTCATGCGCGACCGCCCCGTCAGCCTGGTCCGCTGCCCGCAGGGGCGGGGGCGGAAATGCTTCTTCCAGAAGCATGACGCCGGCAGCTTCGGCGACCATGTCCGCCGCGTGTCGATCCAGGACAAGGACGGCGACGCCGACGATTATCTCTATGTCGACGATATCGATGGGGTGATCGCCTGCGTGCAGATGGGGGCGATCGAATTCCACGGCTGGGGTTCGAGGGTGTCGCAGGTCGAGACGCCGGACCGCATGGTGTTCGATCTGGACCCCGACGAAGGACTGGCTTTCACCGAAACCAGGCGCGCGGCGGAACGTCTTAAGGAGCAACTGGCCGAGCTGGGCCTGACCAGCTTTCCCATGCTGTCCGGGGGCAAGGGCATCCACGTCATCGTTCCGCTCACGCCCAAGGCGACATGGCCCGAGGTGAAGAGCTTCGCCGAGCGGTTCGCAAAGGCGCTCGCCGCGGCCGATCCCGAGCGTTTCGTGGCAAGCATGGCCAAGTCGAAGCGATCCGGGCGCATCTTCATCGATTGGCTCCGTAACCAGCGCGGCAGCACCGCGGTCATGCCCTATTCTGTACGCGCGCGGGACAATGCCCCGGTCGCTGCACCAGTGTCATGGACCGAGTTGCGAGAGATCGAGACGGCCGGAGTATGGACGCTGCGCGATACGGACATGCTTCTGCGCCGTGCCGCCAGCGCCGCGCTGGCCGGATGGGGAATGGCTCGTCAGACATTGCCGGATGTCTAGGTTCCGGGTGTATCAAACGGCTTGCGTGCGGAGCGATGCATGACCCCGTCCGATCGAGTGGTGCTGCTAGGATAGGCTGACGCCGCGAGGCGGTCTGCGCCCATCGGGGTCAGGAAGTGGCCGACGATGCGCCGATCAATTCGATCATGACGGCTCCCGGCTGCGTCGCTGGCCTGACCCTGTTCGTCCGCTCGTTCGTGCGGTATCGGACGCCGGTCCTGATCGAGGACCCGTCGTCCTTCGCCCATGTTGCGGTGTTGCGGTGTTGCTGGCGCAAGGCGCGGAAATCTATCGCATCCCGCGTGAGGCGGACGGTCCGAACCTGGAGGTGCCGCGCCTGATGTGCGAGCGCCACCGATCCACGATGTTCCTGTTGTCATCCATGCTTCAGAACTCGACGGGCACCAGCATCTCGTTGCACAAGGCGCGGAAGCTGGTGGAGATCGCGGCCGAGTTCGATATTAGGCTGGTCGACGACGCCAGTTACGCCGATCTGGCGCCAGTGACCGCTGGTCGCCCTGCGGTGCCGCTGATCCTGCTCGATCAACTGGAACATGTGATCCACATCGGCGGCTTTTCCCAGACCCTCTCGCCGGAGATCGGTGTCGGTTACATCGTCGCGGGTGAGCGCTTCATGGGGCTGCTGCGTGTGTTTCGTCTCGCCCAGGGCCTGGCAAACATGCTGATCCCCGAGCGTGTGGTCTATCGTTTCCTGCACGACGGGCTCTATCGCCGCCGTTGCGAACGTATCCGGTCCGGGCGCGGCTGTCTGTCCAAGGGAAGGCCGTCGATCGCCGCCAATATCGCGGTGTGGATCGCGATCCGGGCTTCACCGATGCGCTTGTTGTCGCGGGTGGGATTTACGCGATTGGTCAGGAGGACGATGAAGGCGTCACGCTGGCGGTCGATATAGAGGGACGTGCCGGTGAAGCCGGTATGGATCAGCGCGTCGGGGGAGGCGCGTGGACCGGCAAAGCTGCCGGATGCGTCGGGCATGTCCCACCCGAGCGCGCGCGACGTGCCCGGCGGTTCGGCCTGGCGTGTGGTAAAGGCGGCGATGCTGGATGGCTTCAGCAACCCTTTGCCGCCACGAAGATAGAGTTCCGCCAGCTTGGCCAGGTCCCGCGCGGTCGAAAAGAGCCCGGCATGTCCGGCAACACCGCCCAGCACATAGGCGTTCTCGTCATGCACCACGCCCCGGATCAGCCGGTGGCGGAACACATCGTCCTGCTCGGTCGGTGCAATCCTTTCCAACCGGCTGGCGGGCGGGTTGAAGCCGGTATCCTTCATCCCCAGCGGCCCGAATGCAGTGTCGTGCAAGAACCGGTCGAGCGGCTTGCCAGACAGGCGCTCGACGATTTCCCCCATCACGATCATGTTTTCGTCGCGATACTGGTAGCGCGAGCCGGGTGGCCACGCGACCGGCATATGGTCGATCAGGGCGAGCAGTTCCTGCCGGTCGCGGCTGTGCTGCCAGAGGAGATCGGTGGTGAACAGGCCCGAACTATGGCTGAGCAGGTGCCGTATGGTGATCCGCTCATGCCCGGGCGTGGCGGCGAAAGCCGGGAGATAGGCGATCACCGGGCGATCGAGATCGAGCAACCCCCGATCGTAGAGCAACTCGGCCGCAGTCGTCGTGCCGACGACCTTGGTGAGCGAGGCGAGATCGAAGATCGCGTTGCGGGGCATCGGCGGTGCATCGGGCGCGGACGACATCCGTCCGACGCTTCGCAGTGCCACCAGCCTGCCATGGGTGCCGATCGCGACGACCGCGCCGGGAAAGGCCTTGCCGACCCAGGATCGTATCTCGTCAAAGGCGACGGCGAAGCGTGGCGTCGGCGCCCCGGTAGCGGCCGAGGGGGCGAACATCGCCGCCACGGTCATCCCCTGTACGAAGCGCCGCCGGTCGATCGTCATGGGTGAAGCTCGGTCATGTGGCGAATATGCGCGTCGACCGCCTCTCTGCCAAAGGGAAAGGGGCGGGCCTGCCCCGCCAGCCATGTCGCATAGCCGTCGCGATAATGCGGGGAGCGCGGGTCGATCGACTGGCCGGGCAGGAAGAGGACCACGCTTTTGTCCCAATCGCCGACATCGCAGACCATCAGGAAGCTCGCGCCGTGGCTGACATGATAGTCTCGGGCCGCGACATAGCCGCGCGCCATCACCGTGAAGGCATCGCCCCCGGATCGCCCGCCCTCGATTGCGGGCAGCCCGCCGTCGATCCCCGGCCAGCCCGACAGGGGATGGCGAAGGACGACGCGGTGAGCATCGCCCCAGCGCCAGAGGGCCGGATCGGCGCCGAACGTCTCCACTGCGGCCTCCCAGGCCCGATCGAGCGCGCTTGCGAGAAGGGCATCGCGTGCGGCCTCCGGCTCGGCACCGAGCCGCTCGTCGGGGCGAGTGAGGAGCGCAAGCATCGGCCGTGGATCGATCGACGTCACCAGATCGCGCGCCGTGTCGGGCACGATGGCGGCGAGGCAGGCCTTGCCGAGTTCGATCCACAGCATCTCGAACAGCGCGGCGGGTGCGCTGTCCGCGCCCAGCCGGGCATCCCAGTCGCGCAGCATGGCCGCCGCCTTTGCCGCCATGCCGTTGAGCCCCTTCGGGAGCAGCGGCAGAAGCGCCAGCGCGGGGAGGGACAGATCGTCATGCTGCAATGCCACGCTGTCGGACAAGCTATGGCTGCCTGCTTCGCCCAGTGCCTGCGCGATCCGATCGTAGCGATAGGGCGCGTTCCAGGTGAAGCTCGTCATCCCCTTGGCCGACGACCATTGCGGCGGAAGGTTGAACTGGTTGGCCGAGGCGAACCATCCTTGCTCCGGATTGAGAAGCATCGGCATCTGCTCGGTCGGAACGATGCCCTGCCAGTCATAGCCTCCGTCGCCCGGCACCGGCAACAGCCCGTCATGCCGTGGGCGGACCGGAACATGGCCGAGCAGCCGCCAGCCGATATTGCCGTCGACATCGGCATAATGGAGATTGGTCGGTGCGACGTGCAGCCGCGCCGCCTTGGCGAGTTCGTCCCAGTTCCGCGCCAGGTTGAGCGCGATGATGGCGAAGGTCATGTTGGCGCCGGGACGCAGCGAGACCGACGCCAGCGCCGTGGCACGCAGGCGGGACGGATCGTGCAGCAGCACGGGGCCGTGTTCGGCATGGCGGAGCGTCACCGCCACATCGTCGGCGTCCTTCACGCGGATCGCCTCGGACGTCCGCGCGAACCGTTTCCATTGCCCCTGATGGCGATAGGTTTCGGGATCGTTCGGATCGAGTTCCAGAACGTAGAGATCCTCCTGGTCGATATGAGAGTTGGTCCGCCCGAACGCATAATAGTCGGTATGGCCCTGCATGATGCCGGGCATGCCAGGGCTTCCGGCGCCGATCACGTCGAAGCCGGGCGCGGTGAGATGAGCGAGGTGGCGCGGCGAGAAGCCGCCGATGCCGAGATGCGGGTCGTTCGCCAGGATCGGGCGACCGGTGGCCGAGCGTGCGGCGGAGATCGTCCAGGCGTTGCTGCCATGGGCTTCGCGGTCGAGACGGTCCTCGACCGGATCGTAACCTGCGAACGACGCATCGGTCCAGGGTAGGGGCCCCTCGGTCTCGCCGAGGATACCCAGATCGGCCTGCGAGATGGCGGCCGGATCAAGTCCTTCAGGTAGCTGCGGCGTCCAGTCCCCGGCCAGCGGCGCGACCAGCGCGTCGAGGTCGAGCAGGCCGAGCGCCGCGAGCCGGGCTCGACGGATTTCGTCGGTGACGCCGCCCATGTCGCCGCTGCGGATGCGGACCAGATCGGCGATGTCCCAGCGCAGCGGTCGCAGCTTCAATACGCCATATTCGGGGGGCAAGAGCGAGGGATCGGCCTCCAGCTCTGCGATGCGGGCGTTGATCCCATCGACATAGGCCCGGGCGCAGGCGACCACATCGGCGGGAAGCCCCGCCAGTTCGGCGGCGACGTCGCCGCGATAGAGGAGCAGGCGCGCGGCATGGTCATGGGGTACGAACCGGGCACCGAAAGCCTCCGCCAGCCGGCCGAGGTCGCGCCGCATCTGGAGATCGATCTGGAACAACCGGTCGCGGGCGACGACATAACCTTGACCGAAATAGGCATCGGGAATGGAGGATGCGCGAATATGTGGCACGCCCCATTCGTCGTCTGCGATGGTCACCGGGCCGCGTGCCACGCCGCTTACCTCCCTGGCGGCGTGGGACTGTGGAACGGTGCCGAGAGGCGGCGGCGATGATCGCGCGTATATCTCATCGCCGCCGCGCCGGTTCAGCGTGTCTGGAACCGGACGCCGACCCGGAAGGCGCGGCCGAGCAGGTCCGAATAGGTGCTGTTGGCCGCAAGCCCGGTTTCCGGCAGCAGGATGGGATCGCGATCCAGCAAATTGGTGACGTTCAGGAAAACCTCGGCCCGCCCGCCGCCACGGGTTTCGATCTTGGCGGTCAGGTTCAGGTCGAGATACATCACGCCCGAGATGGCGTTGTTGTCGATCGTCGGGAACTGCGACACGGTCGCGGCGGGGCGTCCGGTCGGGCAATTGCCGTCGCAGACGATGTAATTGTTGCCATAGGTGCCGCTGCTCACTCCGCGCGCCGTGCCGGTGACCGAGACGCGGTCGTTCTCATAGCCCAGGTTGAAGCGATAGATCCATTCGGGCGGGCTGGTGCCGCTCAACTGGCCGACGATGTCGATCGGCACCACATTGGGCACGCCGCTGTCGGTGATGTTGTGGATATAGCGCGTCGCGAGGCCGTGCAGCGTCACCGCTCCGGGGGCTCGATCGAAGATTTCGCTGAGCGGCACCCGGTAGCTGGCGTCGAAGTCGATGCCACGCACCCATTGGCGGGCGAAGTTGAACGGGCTGGCGCGGAAGAATAGCTCGCGATCGCCCGTTGGATCGGGGCCATAGGCGGCGCAGAAGTCCCTGCGCCCCTCATAGCAGCGATTGATGATGTCCTGGGCGAAGAACTGCCCGATCGCGTCCTTCAGCTTGATGTCGAAGCCGTCGACGGATGCCGAGAAGCCGGGCAGGAAGCGGGGCTGGAGCACGACGCCGATCGAGATCGAATCGGCCTTTTCGGGGCGCAGATTGGGGTTGCCGGTCGTGATCTCGCGGAAGGTGACGGTCGTCCGTCCGGTCGCCGGATCGGTCAGCGTGTTGGTCCGCGACGTACCGGACGCGTACAGCTCGCTGAGATTGGGCGCGCGGATGTCGCGTGAGCGTGTGGCGCGGAAGCGGATGTCGGGGATGGGCTGCCACGTCGCGCCGACCTTCCATGTCGTGACGTAGCCCGAGGTCGAATAATCGGTCCCGCGAACCGCCCCGTTGAATTCGAGGCCCAGGCCCAGCGGAACCGCCGTTTCGAGATAGGCCTCCTTGACGTGATAGCTGCCGAAGGTGGGCAGGAAATTGCCCACCGACCAGCCGGTCTGGAACTGGCTGGGCACGAAGCCCGACACCGACTCGCGGCGATATTCGCCGCCCACCGCGACGCTGACGTCACCCGCCCACGTGGCGAAGGGGGTCATCGACAGATTGGCCCCAGCGACCGTCTGCTTCAGTTTCTGGTCGCGGTAAGGATCGCCCAGCACATAGTCGATCGCGGCCGCATTGGCGACGCCGATGCCCAGCCGGTTGAGCGGCACGCAGCCATTGGTTGGCGCGGTTAGCGAGGATCGGCACACGATCGTGCCCGCCGCCACCCCCAGCGCATTGCCGGCTGGCGCCGCGACCGCATCGGTCGCATTGGCCATGTTGGCGGTGTTCATGATGTCGCGCAGTTGCTCATGCGCGTTCGTCTCGCCATATTGGCCATAGACGTTCCAGAAGGCCTTGCGACCGAATGCCTGGAACTCGCCCTCGCCGCCGATGGCATAGCGTTGCACGTCGCGGCTGCTGTTGTTCTTTCGATAGGGCAGGTCGACGGCGGTGCTGCCGACCGTGACCGAGGTGACGGCGGAGCGCTCCGCCGGGGTGATGAGCCCGGCGGACACCGCATTGGCGAGCGCGGCCTGGAGATACGGGTTGGCCGCCGTCAGCGTGATGCCGGTCGTCGATTGCGGCCCGGCGTTGAACAGCGTCTTTTGCCAGTTATAGGATGCCTCGGCGAACAGCGTCACGCCGGTCGCGACCTCGTAGCTCAACCGGCCGAACGCGCCCCGGCGGTCGTCGTCCGCATCCAGGCCGATATTGCGGCCCTGGTCATTGACGCGCCAGTCGCCGCCCTGGGTCAGCGAGGGGGCGGTCGATCCGCCCGGCGCGGGGAAGCTGAGCGCGCCATATTGGAACTGGCTCGCCGCGCCACCCTGCCCGAAATAGATGCCGCGAAGCCGGTTCGCGACGCCACCGCTGGAATTGAGGATGATGCCGCCCGGCGTGGTGTTGGCGACGCCGACCGGCTGGCGGATCAGATATTGCGGCTGGCCATTGGTGTTGGTGTAGTTGGGATTGGTGATGCGGACGACGCCGCGCGCGTTCCAGTCGCGATCGACCCGGAAGATGCCGTCGCGATGCGCCCATTCGCCGCTCAGCAGCAGGTGCCCGCGATCGTCGCTGCCAAAGGCGGTGCCGACGGCGGCGCTGAACGAGTAATTGGCCCCGTCACCCCGTTCGGTGATGCCGTTGTCGGCCAGGATCTTGATGCCCTGATATTTCTTGTCGAGCACGAAGTTGACGACACCGGCGACCGCGTCCGATCCATAGGCGGCGGAGGCGCCGCCGGTGACGATCTCGACGCTCTTCACCAGGGCCTGGGGAAAGGTGTTGACGTCGACCAGCCCGGTGACGCTCGACGAAACCGTCCGCCGTCCGTCGAGCAGCACCAGCGTGCGAATCTCGCCCAGCCCGCGCAGGTTGAGTGCGTTGATGCCCGCCAGGCCGGAACTGATCGCCAGGCGCGAATTGGAGGGGCGGGTGGACCCCGCCAGCGCGGGCAACTGGTTGACGAAGTCGGCGATGTTGTTGGTCGGGGAGGTGTTGAGGATGTCCTCCTGCGTCGCCACGGTCAGCGGCGTCGGCGACTGGAATCCGTTGCGGATGATCCGGGTGCCGGTGACGGTGACGTCGTCCGGGTCGATGTCCGTGCCACCCGTCGCCGGTGGAGGCGGGGTCATATCGGCGGCGGGCGTCGTCTGGGCCCAGGCGGGGGCGGCGAGCGCCATCGACAAGGCTGTCAGGCCCGTACCGGCCCTGATCAGCCGGAGCCAAGATCCGTCGGTCATCTGCAATCCCCCATATTCACGATCTTCGGAGCGTGATCTCCCTGCGGACGGTCATGGTCTTATCGCTGATCCGTGCATCCGGGATGGTGCAGGCGAGACGTAACCCGGGTCAAGGGTCGACCGACTACCGATCGTTGGGTGGGCCATAGCATTGGATTATGGTGGCATTGCACGCCTGCCTCGCAGCCCTATGCTTCGGGACCGGCCGCCCTGTCGTCTTGGACGCCAACGACGTTGCGGCGGCGCGCCACGGGGTGGTTCGAGAAGGGGAAACCATGGTCTCTCGCCGTACATTCCTGCTCGGCGCCACGGCGTTGGGCGCGCTCGCGCCGTGGCGGGGGATCGCCCAGGCGATCACGCCGACCACCCATACGACGGTTCCCGGACTGTCGCGGCCGATCGAGATCGTCGATGATCGCTGGGGTGTCCCACATATCCGCGCGCTGACCAAGGCGGACGCCTTTTTCGGTCAGGGCTATGTCGTCGCGCGCGACCGGCTGTTCCAGATCGACTTCGCCCATCGACGGGAAATGGGGCGGATGGCCGAGGCGTTCGGCGCGGCGTTCGCGGTGCACGACGCCAAGGCGCGGCTGTTCCATTATCGCGGCGACCTTGAGGCCGAACTGGCGCACGTGCCGTCGCCGGTGCTGGACTGCGTGCGCGGCTATGTCGCGGGGATCAATGCCCGGATCGCCGAGGTCGAGCGCGATCCGACCCTGCTGCCGCTGGAATATCGCATCCTGGGCGTGCTGCCGCTGCGTTGGGAACTGCGTGATCTGGTGCTGGCGCGCAGCGGCTCGGTCGGCAATGTCGATGACGAGATCCGCCGTGCCATGCTGGCGGCGATGGGGCGGCTCGATCTCGACCGGCTGGTGGCACCTTTGCGCCCTGCGACCGCCATGACCGTGCCGGAGGGGTTGAATCCGGCGCAGGTCAGCGAGGCGGATATGGGCGTTTTGCAGTTGGGGCCCTTGCCGTTCGGGCCGGGGACGCGGACCCGCGACCGGGACGAGATGTTGAGCGCCGCCAATGCCGGGTCGAACGCCTGGACGGTGGCGGGCAGCCGCACCGCGACCGGGCGTCCGATCCTGGCGAATGATCCGCATCTGGGCATTGGCGGGTTCGGCCCGCGTCATGTCGCCCATCTCACCGCGCCGGGCCTCGACGTGATCGGCGGCGGGGCACCGGGGCTGGCGGGTATCATGCAGGGGCATACCGATCGCTTCGCCTTCGGCCGCACCAATTTCCACATCGACCAGGAAGACCTGTTCGTGCTGGACCTCCATCCGGACGACCCGGAGCGCTACCGCCATGACGGCGGCTGGAAGCGGTTCGAGCAGCAGGTGGTCGACATTCCCGTGAAGGATGCGCCGCCGTATCGCGCCATGCTTCGTTATTCTGTGCAGGGGCCGGTGGTGTCGCACGATCCGGCCCGTTCGCGCGCGACCGCGATCGCCTCGGTCGGGATGCAGCCGGGCGGATCGGGAGCGTTCTCCATGGTGGCGATCAACCTCGCGCAGGACTGGGCGGGGTTGCGCGAGGCGTTCAGGCTGCACCCGTCGCCCACCAATTTCCATTATGCCGATGTGCGCGGCCATCATGCGTGGCAGGCCATCGGCTTCTGGCCGGAGCGCAAGCGCGGCAAGGGGCTGCTGCCGGTGCCGGGCGATGGCCGCTATGACTGGGTGGGTATGCGTGATTTCCGCGCCTTGCCCGGCGAGTTCGATCCCGCCAAGGGCTGGTTCGCCTCCGCCAACCAGAACAACCTGCCGCCCGGCTGGCCGGTCGAACGGAGCCCGGCCTTCTCGTTCCGCGATCCCGCCCGCTATGACCGCATCGCCGAGACACTCTCGAAACAGACGCGGCACAGCCTGGCCGACAGCGTGGCGCTCCAGCACGATACGCTGTCGTCGCTCGCCCGGCGTTTCCAGGCGATGCTGCCGCGCCAGCCCTCACCCGAAGCCAGGGCGGCGGTCGCGATGCTGTCGCGCTGGGATGCGCGGATCGACGGGGCGAGCGGTGCGGCGGCACTGTACGAGGTGGTGTTGCGCGAGCTGAACGCGCGGATGGTCGCCGCGCTCGTCCCGGAAAGCGCGCGCGACCTGATCCCCGCGATCGAGCCCCCCGAGCTGTTGCGCGTCGCCGCCGATCGGCCCGACCTGATCGACCAGTCGCTCGCCATGGGCTGGACGGAAGCCGCCAGGCTGCTGGGGCCCGATCCGACAGGTTGGCGGTGGGAAGCGCTGCACCGTGTCCGCATCACCCATCCGCTTGCGCGGATTCCGGCGATCGCGGCAGCCTTTCCCGCGATCGATGCAGGGGGCTCGGGCGGCGACGGCTTTACGGTGATGGCGCGCTGGCTGGGCGACGGGCCGGACTGGCGGGTCGGCGGCGGGGCGAGCTATCTGGAGGTGATCGACGTCGGCGACTGGGACCGGTCGCTGATGCTCAACCTGCCGGGTCAGTCGAACGATCCGCGCTCGCCGCACCGGCAGGATCAGGTCGGGGCCTGGAGCGTCGGCACGATGCAGCCCATGCCGTTCAGCCGATCGGCGGTCGATGCCGTCGCGACCACCATCACTCGCCTGCAACCCGAAAGGAGCATTTCATGAAGCGCCTCACCCTGATGGCCCTGGTCTGGTGCGCCGCCACGGCGTCGACCGCACCGCGCGTCGATGTCGTGATCCGGGGCGGCACCATTTATACGGGAGCGGAGACGCCGCCCTTCATCGGCGATGTCGAACTGTCGGGCGATCGCATCGTCTATGTCGGGCGCACGCGGGGCACGCGGGCTGGCACGGTGGTCGACGCGCGGGGGAAGATCGTCGCGCCGGGCCTGATCGACGCGCATACCCATCCGGACAGCTATATCCGCTCGGTCGATCCGAAGGCGCGGCTCAATCTCCCCTGGCTGGCGCAGGGCGTCTCGACCGTGGTGATCGGTGTCGATGGCTATGGCACGTTCGAGGTGGCGAAGGACTCGAAGGCGCTGGAGGCGAGCGGGATCGGCACCAACGTGGTGCCGTTCGTCGGCTTCGGCGCGATCCGCGAGCATGTGCTGGGCCAGGATGCCCGCGCGCCCACGCCCGCCGAACTGGCGGAGGAAAAGCGGCTTGCGGCCCGCGCGATGTGCGAGGGCGCCTATGGCCTGTCCACCGGCCTGTTCTATCCGCCGCAAAGCTTCGCCAAAACGGACGAGGTGGCGGCGGTCGCCAGCGAGGCGGGCAAGCGCGGCGGCCTGTACGACACGCACCAGCGCGACGAGGCCCATTATTCGATCGGCCTCCTCGCCTCGACACGGGAAGCGATCGAGATCGGGCGCATCGCGGGCACGCCGGTCCATTTCGCCCATCTGAAGGCGCTGGGCGTCGATGTGCAGGGCCAGGCGCCCGCGCTGATCGCCACGATCGAGGCGGCCCGCCGCACCGGTCAGGTCGTGACCGCCGACCAATATCCCTGGCTCGCCTCGGGATCGAGCGTCGATGCCGCGCTGGTGCCGGGTTGGGCGATGGACGGCGGCTATGCCAGGTTGCTCGCGCGGTTCGACGATCCGGCCGCACTCGCGCGGCTGAAGACCGAGATGGCGGAGAATCTGCGTCGGCGTGGCGGGGCGGACTCGCTGCTGCTCACCGCGCAGGGCCAGCCCTGGAGCGGCAAGACGCTTGCCGCGATGGCGGCACAGTGGGGGCTCTCGCCGATCGATGCGGCGATCCGTAACCTGCGCGTGCCCAATGCGGCGCGCACCGGCCCGGCGGGCAGCGACGTGGCCAGCTTCAACATGGTGGATCGCGACGTCGACCTCATCATGAAACAGCCCTGGGTGGTGACCTCGTCGGACGGATCGGACGGCCATCCGCGCCAATATGCGACCTTCCCGCAACTCTATCGCACCTATGTCGTAGAGCGGAAGGTGATCACCTTGTCGCAATTTATCCGCCGGTCGACCGGCGCCACGGCGGACATGTACCGCATCGCGCAGCGCGGATATCTCCGGCCCGGCTATTATGCCGACGTCGTGGTGCTCGATCCCCAGACATATGCGCCGCGCGCCGACTATATGCATCCGCGGGTGCCCAGCGTCGGGGTGAGCGCGCTGTTCGTCAACGGGCGACGGGCGCTGTCCGATGGGGCGGCGACGGGCGTTGCAGCGGGCCGGGCGCTGCTGCGGCCCCGGCCCGGCGGCTGCGGCCAATAGCCGGACGTTATAGGCGGCGATGCGAGCGCGATTGGCGGCGTATAGGGAGTTGCTTCTATCATGTTCGCATCATGACCATTCCCGCTCCCTACCTCCTCTATCTCGGCCATTCCGATGACGAGATCGGTCTCAAGACATCGCGCGGTCTGGCCGCCTTTCGCCGCGACGATTGCGTGGGCGAGTGGCGGCACGACGATTGTCCGTTCACGCTCGGCCTGCCCCGGATGGATGCCGCCGCCGGGCGTACGGCAGGCGCACGGACGCTGGTGCTGGGCATCGCCAATCCGGGCGGGCGTTTCCCCGACTGGATGATCGGCGACGCCCTGGCCGCGATCCGTGCCGGGCTCAACATCGCCTGTGGGCTGCATCAGCGGCTGCGCGACGTGCCCGTGCTGGTCGCGGCGGCGAAGGAGGCCGGCGTCACCTTGTTCGACGTGCGTGACGCGCCAGAGACGCTGCCGGTCGGCAACGGTCGCAGGCGCACGGGCAACCGGCTGCTGACCGTCGGCACCGATTGTTCGGTCGGCAAGATGTACGCCACGCTCTGCCTTCGGGATGCCATGCGCGCGCGGGGTGTCGTCGCCGACTTCCGGGCGACCGGCCAGACGGGCATCCTGATAGCAGGAGAGGGCGTGCCGCTCGATGCGGTGGTGGCCGACTTCATCGCAGGGGCGATCGAGACGCTGGCCCCGGCCCGCACGGATGAGGGCTGGGACTTGGTCGAGGGGCAGGGTTCGTTGTTCCACCCGGCCTTTGCAGGCGTTTCGACCGGCCTGCTCCACGGGGCACAGCCGACTGCATTGGTGATGTGCCACGATCCGCTGCGCCCGCATATGCGCGGCCTGCCGCATTTCCCGATGCCGGGGCTGGCCGATTGCCTGGAGGCCAATCTGCGGGTCGCCCGGCTGACCAGCCCCGACGTCCGCGCCGTCGGGGTGGCGCTGAACACCGCCAAGCTCGACGAGACCGCCGCCCGGCGTCTCTGCGCCGAGACCGAGGATGCGCTGGGCCTGCCCTGTACCGATCCCTATCGCTTCGGTGCCGAGCCGATCATCGACCTCTTGCTGGAGACGTCATGCGACGCATCCTCACCGTTCGTCACGACGCTTTCCCGCTAAGGGCGCCGTTCCGCATCGCGCGCGGCGTGAAGACGGCCGCCGATGTGGTGACGGTAACGATCCGCCAGGGCGACGCGCAGGGATGGGGCGAGGGCGTGCCCTATCCCCGCTATGGCGAGACGATCGACGGCGCGATCGCGGCCATCGAGGGCGTGCGCGCGCTGATCGAGGACGGCGCGACCCGAGCGGACATCGCCGGGGCGATGCCAGCGGGGGCCGCGCGCAACGCGGTGGATTGCGCCCTATGGGACCTGGAGGCGCGGCTGGCCGGGACGAGTGTCGCCACGCTGGCGGGTATCCCGCCCGTGGCCGCGCTGGCGTCGGCGATCACCATCGGGATCGATACGCCGCAGGCGATGGCCGAGGTCGCGCGTGGCGTGGCGCGGGTGCCGCTGCTCAAGATCAAGGTCGATCGCGAGGGGGCGGCCGATCAAATCGCGGCGGTACGGGCCGTCGCGCCGACGCCGCGACTGATCGTCGATCCCAATGAAAGCTGGCGGGTCGGGGACATCGCCGACCGCTTGCCGATGCTGCTGGCCCAGCGTGTCGACCTGCTCGAACAGCCGGTGCCTGCCGGTGAGGATGAGGGGCTGGCCGACCTGGCGGGCGCGATCCCGATCTGCGCCGACGAGGCGTTGCACACCCGCGCCGACCTCGATCGGCTGGCCGGGCGCTATAGCCATGTCAACGTCAAGCTCGACAAGACCGGCGGCTTGACCGAAGCATGGGCGCTGGCCACGGAGGCGAGGGCGCGGGGGTTCGGCGTGATGGTGGGGTGCATGGTGTGTTCGTCGCTGGGCATCGCGCCCGCGATGCTGGTCGCGGGGGGCGCGGACTTCGTCGATCTCGACGGCCCGCTCTGGCTGGCGACCGATCGCCCCGGCGGCGTGCGCGATGACGGCGGCATTCTGAGCCCGCCCCAACCCGGCTTCTGGGGAACGCCCGCTTGCGCCTGATCCGGGGCTGGTTCGCCATTCCGCTGTGGCAGCGGGTGGTCGGCGGGTTGCTGCTGGGCATCGCGCTGGGGCTGTTCCGGCCCGAGGCGGCCGGGGCGATCCGGCTGGTGGGCGAGCTGTTCGTCCGTCTGATCAAGATGCTGGTGGTGCCGGTGGTGCTGGTCACCATCGCAGGCGGAATCGCGACCTTGGGCGATCCGCGACGGCTGGGGTCGATCGGCCTGCGCACCGTGGGGCTGTTCGCCGTGACCACGCTGGTGGCGGTGTCGATCGGCATGGCGATGGGCCTAGCACTACTTTGGCAGAGTAGGGGAACTGGTGGAATCGTCGTTGATTCCGGTGGCATGAAGATGCTGACCGGGACGATGCGTGATGGTTGCGAGGGATAGCTGGCGGCAAGATCTGGAGACGTGGCTGGCGCCGTTTCTCGCCGAGCTGACGCACCCGGCGCAGCGGCGGATGTGTCCGACCTACATCGCCGGCCTGATCGGCCCGGGCGACCGCAAGAGCATCCAGCCGCTGGCGGCGCGAACGGAGGATGCCGGCTACGACCAGCTGCACCATTTCATCGCCAGCGGGACATGGGACGCAGCGCCGCTCGAGCGCCGGCTGCTGGCGGAGGCGGACCTGCTGGTCGGCGATGCGAAGGGCTTTCTCGTCATCGATGACACCGCGCTGCCGAAGAAGGGACGCGCCTCGGTCGGCGTGGCGCCGCAATATGCGTCGTCGCAGGGCAAGACCGCGAACTGCCAGTCGCTGGTGTCAGTGACGCTGGCATCGCGCGAGGTGCCGGTGATGGTGGGGCTGCGCCTGTTCCTGCCGGAGAACTGGACGAGCGATCCGGCACGTATGAAGCGTGCACGGGTGCCGGCCGGACGACAGGCCGCGATGAGCAAGCCCGAGATCGCCATCGCCGAGATCGACCGGGTGATGGCCGCGGGCGTTCGGTTCGGATGCGTGCTGGCCGATGCGGGATACGGCTCGGGAACGGCGTTCCGCCAGGCGCTGAGCGAGCGGGGATTGTCATGGGCGGTGGGCCTGTCATCCCGGCAGACCGTCTATGCACCCGATGTTGAACTGACCTTTCCGCAGGCTCAAGGCGGACGTCCGCGCAAATATCATATTCCTGACCGGGCGCCGGTATCGGTGGCCGACATGCTTGCCGACGAGCCGTGGCGCAAGGTCGCCTGGCGCCGCGGCACGAAGGGGCGGCTCACCTGCCTGTTCGCTGCCCGACGCGTCCGGATCGCCGAGGGCCATCGGCACCGCATGGCTGACAACCGTGTCCAGGCCATGCCCGGTGAGGAAGTCTGGCTGGTTGGCGAACGACGGTCGAGCGGCGAGCGCAAATACTACGTATCCAATCTCCCGCCCGATACGCCGCTGCGGCAGCTTGCCGCTGCCATCAAGGCGCGGTGGGTCTGCGAACAGGCCCACCAGCAGCTCAAGGAGGAACTGGGGCTCGACCATTTCGAAGGGCGATCATGGCCGGGGTTGCATCGACATGCCTTGATGACGATGCTCGCCTACGCCTTCCTGCAATCCCGCCGCCTCAAAGCTGCGGGACGGAAAAAAAAGAGTCGGAGGACCGCCCCCGCAACCAACCCTGCCTGCCATCCGGCAGGCGATCCTCGACTGGCTGGCACGACCACCGTCAATGCACTGCCCGCACTGTAATAAGCAGCTGATAACCGCCGACAAACCTACTCTGCCAAAGTAGTGCTAGTGCTGAGGCCCGGCGTGGCGATGCCGCTGGGGGGCGTGGTACCCCATCCGCTCGGCCCCCCGGTGACGCCCGCCGACCAGCTGCTGTCAATCGTGCCGACCAACATCGTCGAGGCGCTGGCGCGCGGCGACATGCTGGCGATCATCTTCGTCGCCGTGCTGCTCGGCACGGGCAGCGTGATGGCGGGCGAGGCGGGGCGGCCGGTCGTCGCGCTGCTCCAGGGTCTGTCCTCGGTCCTGCTGCATATCGTGCGCGCCGTGATGGAGGTGACGCCGTTCGGCGTTTGCGCGCTGATCGCCCAGGCGGTGGCGGTCAACGGCGCGGCGGTGTTCGTGCATGTCGGCTGGCTGGCGCTGGCGGTCGTGCTCGGGTCGCTGGTGCAGATGCTGGTGGTGCATGCCGGGCTGGTCGGGTTGATCGCGCGACTGCCGGTGGTGCGCTTCTTCCGGGGGATCGTCGATGCGCTGGTCGTCGCCTTTTCGACCGCCTCGTCCTCGGCGACGCTACCGGTCGCGTTGCGGGTGGCGCAGGACAATCTGGGCGTGTCGCGCGGCGTCGCCTCGACCGTGTTGCCGCTGGGCGCGTCGATCGGCAAGGACGGCACCGCCATGTATGTCGGACTGCTCGGCCAGTTCGCGTTGCAGGCGCTGGGCATCGCGCCCGATGCGACCATGCTCGTCACCATGTTGCTGACCGGCGCGCTGGCGGCGTTCGGCACGGCGCCGGTCCCCTCCGCCTCGCTGTTCATGCTGGCGGCGATGCTGTCGGCGGTCGGTGTGGGCGCGGAGCAGACCGCGCTGGTCGTGGGGCTGGTCCTGCCGTTCGATCGATTGCTCGACATGACGCGCACCGTGCCCTCCGCCTCGGCCAATCTAGCGGTCGCCACGCTGGTCGCGCGAGGCGAGGGCGAGCTGGATACGGCGCGCTTTCGCGGGTCGGTGGTGGAATAGGGGCGGGGGCGCTAGGCTGCATCGATGAACCTTCGCCATATCGAGATTTTCCACGCGGTGTACGTCAACGGCTCGGTCTCCGCCGCCGCCCGTGCCCTCAACGTGTCGCAACCCTCGGTGTCCAAGACGCTCCGCCATGCCGAGAGCCTGCTGGGGTTCGAGTTGTTCCAGCGCTCGAACGGGCGGCTGTTGCCGACCGAGGACGCCCATGCGCTGTTCGCCGACGTCGCCGATATCCAGGAGCGGGTGCGCGCGTTGCGCGAGGCGGGGCGCAACCTGCGCATGGGCGCGGGGACGACATTGCGCATCTCCGCGCTGCCCAGTCTGGGCCTGGGGGTGCTGCCCGATGCGGTGTCGCGGTTTCTTGCCCGGCGGCCCGATGTCCGCTTCGACTTGCAGACGGTCCATCACGACGACCTGCTCCGTAAACTCTATGAACGCGAAAGCGACATCGCCATCGCCAGCGAGCCGCCGCGCGGCGTGGCGCTCACCCATGACTGGCTGGGCGAGGGCGAGATGGTCGTTCTTTACCGCGAACGCGACATGCCCGATGCGCCGCCCCGGCTGGAATTGTCGCAACTGGTCGGGCGGCCGCTGATCTCGCTCAAGGGCAGCGGCCCGATCGGCAAGCTGCTGTCTGAGGAGATCGACCGGCACGATCTGGTGCTGGATGAGATCGTGGTGGCGCGGACCTTCTACATCGCCGCCGCTTTGGTGCGTGCAGGCGTGGGGCTGGCGATCGTCGACAATTTCACCGCGGCGGCATCGATGACGCCGGGGCTCGCGATGCGGCCGCTTCGCCCGTCCATCACCTTCGACGTCCATGCCATCCATCTGCTCGATCGCCCGCCCTCGATGCTGGCGGCCGAGTTCCTGACCCTGTTGAGCGAAGAGATTGAGCGCCGATGATGGGAAGCCTGTTGCTGCCGCTGTTGCTGGCGGGCGCGCCGGTCGAGGCGCCGCTGCCGCCCGCCGCAATGGAGGCGCTGGCGAAGGCGCCGCCGGGCACGCGCATCGGGCTGGTGGTCGTCGATCCCGAGGGGGGCGAGATCGTCGCGCTGCGCCCCGACGAGCGCTTCGTGCCCGCGTCGAACACCAAGCTGTTCACTACCGCCGCCGCCTTTGCGACGCTGAACGTGGCGACGCCCGATGTGTCGGGTGGGGCGACGGTTCGGCTGGAGGGGCAGGGCACGCCGACGGTGATCCTGGCGGGGCATGGCGATGCCCGCCTGTCCTCCGCGCCCGATTGCCGGGTCGATTGCCTGGCGGAACTGGCGACGGCGGTCGCCCGCCGGACGCGGGCGGTGGGCGATGTGGTCGGCGACGACACGGCATTCCCCGACGAACGCTGGCCAAAGGGCATGAGCTGGAACAACATGAGCGGTGCCTATGGCACCGGCATCTCGGCGCTGACGCTGGACGACAATGTCGCGACGCTGACCGTGACACCCACCGCGCCGGGTGCGCCGCCACGGGTCGTAGGTGACGGCTATTACCGGATCGACAATGCCGCGACGACGGGCGCGGCGGGCGGGGCGCGGACGCTCTCGGTCGAGCGTATGCCGGGCAGCGACCTTGTGCGTGTGACCGGCAGTCTCGCCTTGGCGACAGCGCCGGTCGTCCTGAGATTGGGAGTCGATGATCCGGCGCACCGGGCGGCCTGGCGGTTCGCGCAACTTCTGCGGGCGGCGGGCGTGACAGTGACGGGGCGGATCACCGTGCGGCACCGGTCCTTGACGGACGCCGACGATCCCGTGCGACGCGGGGGCCGCCCCGTTGCGGTGGTTGCGCCCGTGCCGGTGCTGGCGAGCCTGACGCCACCGCCGCTCGCCGAGGATCTGCGCGAGACCAACAAGACGAGCCAGAATCTCCACGCCGAACTGCTGCTGCGCCGACTGGGGCCGAGCGGGTCGGTCGCCGATGGGCATGCCGTCGTCGACACGGTGCTGGCCCGTGCTGGCGTGCCCCGCGCGACCTATGACTTTGCCGATGGGGCGGGCATGTCCAACTATAACCGCGTCACCCCGCGCGCGACGGTGGCGCTGTTGCGCTGGGCGGAGACCCAGCCCTGGGGTGCGGCATGGCTGGCGACGTTTCCCGTTGCCGCCACCGACGGCACGCTCGCGCGGCGGTTCGTCGGCACCCCGCTGGCGGGGCGGTTGATGGCGAAGACCGGCACGCTCAACGCCGCCAATGCGCTGGCGGGGACGATGATCGCGGCGAGCGGGCGGATGCTGACCTTCGCCGCCTATGCCAACGACATGGCCGACGACGCGAGCGCTACGGCGGCGATCGACGCGGCGCTGGTGGCGATCGCCGCCGCGAACTGAGCGGCGGTCGGTCAGCCCCGCAACAGCGCGAGCGCGTTGGACGCGAGCAGGGCCGGGGCGGGCGGCGGGGCGGGCAACGCCTTGAGCAACGGTGCGGCGACCGGGCCGAGCGCGGCCAGCCCGGTGGCGGCGAGGAAGCGTCGGCGCGCGATCATGGCAAAATCTCCGTCGTCCGGGTGGGCAGGCCCGCAAGATACAGCGCTCCGCTCAACGCATCGCCCAGCGGTTCGCTGAGCCGGGCGACGGTTCGTGCGCGCAACCAGGGGCGCATCTTCGCCGACAGGCCTCCGAGCAGCGCGCAGCGGGGCGCGCCGCGTTCATAGATCGTCTCGATGAACCGTTCGATATGGCCTGCGGCATCCTCGACGATCGAGCGGGCGATCGCATCGTCCGCCTCGGCATAGTCCATCACCAGCGGCGCGAAGCTGCCATAGTCGCGCGGGGTCGCCTGATCCATCCAGGCGATGGCGCGGGCCGTATCATGGCCGAACCGCTCGGTGACGGCGGTGCTGAGCGGCGTCGCGCGGGTCCGCCCGTCCAGCGCCCGCAGCGCATGGCGCATCGCGCTGAGGCCCAGGGCCGCGCCGCTGCCCTCGTCCGAAATCGGAAAGCCATAGCCGCCGATCCGGAAGCTCTGCCCCCCCACGCGCACCTGTGCGATGCTGCCGGTGCCGATGATCAATATCGCCCCGTCGCCGCCACCATGGGCCCCCAGATTGGCGATGACGGCATCGGTGTCGAACACCGTCGAGGCGAAGGGAAAGGCGAAGCCCTCCAGCGCCGCCCGCACGCCGGGCCGCGAGATGCCCGCGATACCCATCGCCGCCCGGACCCCCGCGACCTGCGCCGCGTCCAGCCCCGCCGCGCGGACCGCGTCCTCGGTCACCCGGCGCAGGGTCGCATAGAGCGCGTCCAGCCCCAGTCCGGCATTGGCCGGGCCCGCCTGGGCGGTGGCCAGCACCTGACCGGTGCCGTCGACCAGGCGGCAACGGCAATGGCTGCCACCCGCGTCCACGCCGAGAAAGAACTGCGTCATGTCCGATCCTTGCCTCTACTGCGTCTGCACCTCTTCCAGCGTCGTGCGGAAGCGACCGTCCAGCCAGTCGGTGATTTCTCGCGCCGCCGGATGATCGATCGCCCCATAGCGCTCGCGCAACTCGGCGAAACGAGGGCCGAGATTGTCGAGGCCGGTATCCTGAAGCGGCAGGATGTCGCGGTGCAACATGGTCCCGAAATCGGCGCCCAGCACCTTGGTCGCCGCCGTCAGAAAGGCCTGGCCATAGGCGTAGCGTTCCCCTTCGCGGTAGCTGGCGGCGAGCGTCAGCGCGGGGATGCAGGACAGGAGCGGTTGCGACGCGGGGTTGATCGCATGACCGGTGACATGATGGCGGATCGCCGCGGGACGGCCGGTAAAGGCGCGCAGGTGGAGATACTGCGACATGCGCACGCCGTCATTGACGGGGTAATTGTCCCACAGGCACACCTTGCGCCCGAGTTCGTGCTGCACCCGCTCCAGATGGGCGACGCCGATCTCACGCGAGACCACTTCCTCGCCGGTCCAATAGACCCGCACCTTGCGATCGAGATGGCGGCCCAACCGTTGCAGATAGTCCGGCGGCCGCTTGCCCCAGGCGCGTTCCAGGATCGGATCGTCCGAATAGAAGCTCGGGCAGAAGAAGACCTGGGTCGCGCGGCTGTTGTTCGCGCAGAAGTCGACCAGTTCGGCCTGACTCCGCGCCAGATCGGGCAGGTCGGCGGGCAGGTCGTCGAACAGGATGGCGAGGTCGTCGATGCCCAGCGCGTCGAGTTGCCGCAGCTTCCGCGTCAGCGCCGCACGGGATTCCTCGTTGAAAGGATGCGTGCTGCCCGCCGGGGTCAACGCCACGCCGAAGCGCACGCCCAACCTCCTGCACTCGGCGGCGAAGGCGGCCAGCGGAGCGAATTGTTCCGGCGGATGCGGCTCGCGCCAGCGGCGGCGCAGGAACGGGTCGGCCTTGGGCCCGTAATGATAGAAACGATAGCCCGCCCCCGCCAGCGTGCGCAGCACCGTGGTACGGTCCGCCCAGCTCCAAGGCTTGCCGAAAAAGCCCTCGATCACGCCCAGGTTCAGCGCCATGTCTTCTCCTTATTGCGATTATCGAGCACCGTCGCCACCGCATCCAGCAGCACCGTCTCGCGCAGGGTGTCGAGCGCGGGATAGGGCTCGCCGTCCGGACGGTGGACCCGGTTGGTGAGCAGCACGACGGTCATGTCCAGTTGTGGGGAGAAGGCGAACCAGGTGCCGGTAAAGCCCGAATGGCCGTAAAAGGGGGCGGCGATCCCGGGGAGCTGCGTCTTGTGGAAGCCCAGGGCCTGATCGGCGTCGAACGGCGTCTGCTCGAATGCGGCGATCGTCGAGGCGGGTGCGAGCCGCCAGCGGCCATGGCAGCCGCCGTTCAGCAGCGCCTGCGCATAGCGGGCAAGGTCGGTCGCGGTCGAGAACAGCCCAGCATGCCCCGCCACCCCGCGCCAGCCAAGCGCCGCATTGGCATCGTTCGCCTCGCCGACCAGCATATGGTTTCGATAACCGGCAAAGGGCTGGGCGGGCGGGAAGGGCGCGGCGGGATAGGGCTTGCCGGTCTCCGCCATGCGCCGCTGATACGCGTCACCCTGCGATGTCGCGGCGGCACGTCTGCGCAAGGTCGATGACGGCACGAAGCCGGTATCGGTCATGCCAAGCGGGCGATAGAGCTCTTCGCGGACATAGCGGTCCAGCTTCATGCCCGCGACCCGCTCGACAATGGCTCCGAGCAGCATGAAGCCAAGATCGGAATAGGCGAAGCGCGAGCCCACCGGATAGCGGAGCGGCAGGGCCGCCAGATAGGGCAGTATCTCGCCCGAGGCGTCGCGGTGGAGCCAGGTCGGCTGCCATTCCCATAGCCCTGCGCGGTGGGTCAGCAACTGGCGGACGGTGATGTCCGCCTTGTCTGTCCCTTGGAACTCCGGCAGCAGCGCGCCCAGCCGGTCGTCGAGGGACAGGCGGCGGGTGCCCATGAGATGCAGGATTGCGGCGGTCGTCGCCTCGATCTTGGTGACGGAGGCCATGTCGAAGAGCGTATCGACGCTCATTGCTCGCGGCGTTGCGAGTGGGTGCGGCGTGCCGTCCGGTGCCGTGGTCAGCGTCTGGGCATGGCCGAAGGCCGCGCGATGGACGATCCGCCCGCGATCGGTCACGAGCAGCACCGCGCCCGGATAGAGCGTACCGACGCCGCCGCGGACCGCCGCGTCGATCCGGGCGAAGCGCGTATCGCTGGCGCGGGTCGATGGGGCGCTCAGGATCGGGCAGGCGGCAGGCGCGGCGGACGCAGGCGCGGCGCAGATGGCGAGCCACGCGAGAAGTGGGGCGATGCGGGCGCGGCGGGTTCGCGCGGCTCGAAACTTCATGCGCTCCATCGCTCCGCCATAGCATGTCGACGGATGGCCACCCATTCCACCATGGCGGACGGCCATAACGGCTGGCCATGGCCCCGGGGGCGACGGACGCTCAAGCCGGACCGTCCGATGCGTTGCTCCAGTGGCGCGCACGGGGCGTCTGGCCAATGCCGGGGTTGAGCTGGTTTCGTGGATCGATCCGGCGGTAGAATTCAGCCAGCGCGGGTGGTGCGACATAGAGATGGCCGACATTGTGCTCGGCCGGATATTGCGCCCCGCGCGCGTCGAGCAATGCCCATAGCGCATGCTCGAACGCCACGGGGTCGTTGCCTTTTCGGACGATATAGTCCTGATGAAAGACGTGGCAGAAGAAATGCCCGTAATAGAGCGCATGAATGACCTGGGCGTCGAGCGCGGGCGGCAATGTCTCGGTCCATGTCGCGGCATTGCGGGGCAGCGCGACGTCGAGCGCGACGATATCGGCGACGGCGTCGGCATGGACCGCGCGGTAGCGGACCGCGGCACCCGCCGCGACGAACCGGTGGAGGAACGCCTTGGCGCTATCCGCTGCGCTGCATTCGACATGGTCGCCCGCGTCGTCGCCGGGAAACAGCCGGGTGAGCAGGGCGCGGGTCTGGTCGATCTGGTCGCCCGACACCTTCAGCATCAGGTGATGCGCGAACCGATCGCGATAGCTCCGCATCCAGGCGGGCAGGTGATCCGGTATGAACCGACCCGCTGTTTGCAGCAGGCGGTCGCTCAACCCCCGGGACATATGATCGGCCACGGCATCGAAGCAGGCCTTGGCGGCGAAAAGCGCAGGCAGCCGGTCGGTGCCGAGCCGCTCGATCGCGAAGAAGGTGTCGCGGCCATAGCGATCCGCCACGTCGAAGGCGGTGCGGTGCATATATTCGCCCGCGATCGGCAGACTGTCGAAATCGCGCAGCATCGTCCGCCGCAGGTCGGTCAGGCGGTCGGGTTCATTGGTGCCGATATAGAAGGTGGCGGTGCCCTCTTCGCGCGCGAAGGTGTCGAGGCGGACCGCGAAGACGATCAGCTTGCCCGCACTTCCCGCCGCCTCGAACAGACAGCGCGGGTCGGCATTGAAGCGGGCGGGGACATGGCTGTCGATCGCCCGGACATGTTCGGCATAGCGGTGATCGTGCGCCCATCGATCGCCCGCGTCCTCAATATCGGCGTCGCTGAAATCGCCGCGATCGAGGCGGGACAGGATCGTCTCCGGATCGTCGCCCAGCGCGATGCCCAGATGATTGACCAGGGTCAGGGTGCCATCGGGCTCGACGGCGGCGAACAGGGCCAACTGGGTATAAGGCGGGCCCGCGCCGGATCAGCGAACCGCCCGAATTGTTGCAGATGCCGCCGACGACCGACGCCCCGAAACAGGATGACCCGATCACCGAATGCGGCTCTCGTCCATAAGGTCGCAAGGCCTGTTCGAGCTCGTACAGGGTCGCGCCGGGCAGGCACACCACCTGCTCGCCCTCTCGAATCACGGTCAGCCGCGACAATCGCGTGGTGCTGATGATGACGAGGCCGCCTGGATAATCATCGCCGTCTGGCGTGGAGCCGCCGGTCAGCCCGGTGTTCGACGCTTGCAGGAGGATCGAGACATCGGCGGCGACGCAGGCCTGTGCGACGCGCCACATCTCGACCAGACTGCCCGGTCGTACCACAGCGATCGCCGGTCCCCCGCCGGTGCGATAGCCTTTGCGGAAACGGGCGGTGGCACGCGCCGTGGTCAGGACGTGGCGGCGGCCGACGGCGGCACGCAGCCGGGCGAGCAACGTTGCGGTGTCGGTCATGGTGCGCCGAGGGAACGTCATAACCCGAATAAATACCACTATGCCGAATGACGCAAGTGGCATGCTATTGGTTTGCATGTCTGCGAGCATCGGCGTAGCATGTCCCATCGCATGAAGAGCGGATCGGGAGCATGGAATGCTGAGGATCGATGTCGCACTCTCCGATGGCGGGAGCATGGTGAACGAGGATGCGGTCGGCCATCATGGCGACGCGGCCTGGGTGATCGACGGGGCTACGGGCGTCGGTCCATCTCTGCTGGACGCCCCGAGTGACGCGGCCTGGTTCGCGCATACCGCCAGCCGGCTGATCGCCGAAGCGCTGGCGGAAGATCCGGATCGATCCACGATCGAGATGTTGCGCCTGGTCATGACGCGCTGTGCTGCCGCGCTCGCGGATGCCCAGCGCCGCGCCGCCGACGGCACGCATGAGCTACCCTCGGCGGCCTTTGCCATGATCCGCCGGCAGGGCGACGTTGCCGAGATCACGGCGCTCGCCGACTGTCGCGTGGTGACGGTGGACGATGCGGGGACTGCGCGATTGTTCGGCACCTATGCGCTCGATGCTGTCGAGGCGCGGACCCTTGCTGCGGTCAAGGCGATCCGCGAGGAAGATCCCTCGATCGATAATGATGCCTTGAAGCTTCGCCTGTTGCCGGGCCTGAGCGACAATCGCCGTCTCAAAAATCGTGAGGGCGGCTATTGGGTGCTCGGCACCGAGCCCGCCGCGGCGGACCATGTCTGGCAGGCGACGGTGCCGCTCCGTCCCGGTCAGCGCTTCGCCATCGCCAGTGACGGGTTCCTGCGGCTTGTCGAGCTGTTCGGGACGGCGACGCCTGCCGATCTGCTGGCGATCGCCACGTCGGAGGATGGGGCCGCCTGGCTTGCACGATTGCGCGATATCGAGAGCGAGCCGGATTCGCTGCTGCGTCATGTCCGTGTGAAGCGGCACGACGATGCCAGCCTGATCGTCTGCACCTGGGACCCGTCGCGCTGATGCTGGTGATGGGCTATATGAGCGGGACGTCGCTCGACGGTGTCGATGTCGCGATGATCGAAACCGATGGTGAGCGGGTCAAGGCGTTCGGCCCCACGGCGATCATCCCGTTTACGAGTGCCGAACGCACGATCATCGAGCAGGCGACCCGCGATGCTCTGGCGTGGAACGGCTATGGCGCGGTGCCGTCGTCGTTCGATCCCGCATCCGACCTCATCGTGCGGCTGCATGTCGAGGTTGGTGAACGGGTCATTGCCGAGGCCGGGTGCCGCCCGGCATTGATCGGCTTTCACGGCCAGACGTTGCTTCATCGGCCAGAGCGGGGCTTGTCCGTCCAGATCGGCGATCCCCGGATGCTGGCGGATGCCCTGGGCTTGCCGGTGGTGGCGCAGATGCGGCAGGACGATTTGCGCGCGGGCGGGCAGGGGGCCCCGCTGGTGCCGGTCTATCACGCCGCGCTCGCCGACTATCTCGGGCTGACGCGACCGGTCGCGTTCCTCAACGTCGGTGGTGTGGCGAACCTGACCTGGATCGGTGCGGACGGCACGCTGGTCGCGTTCGATACGGGGCCGGGCAACGGCCTGATCGATCAGGTCGTCCAGGCACATGGCGCGGGCCGTTACGACGATGGTGGCCGGTTCGCGGCGGCGGGCAGCGTCGATACGGAGGTTCTGGCCCGCCTTCTGGCACACGACTATTTCCGTGGGGAGGGGGCGAAATCGCTCGATCGCTACGACTTTCCGATCGACTGGGCGGCGGCCTGTTCGCTGGAAGACGCCGCCGCGACGCTCACCGCTTTCACGGCCGAGGCTGTCGCCCTGACGGCCCGCATGCTGCCCGCCCCGCCAGAATGCTGGATCATATGCGGCGGGGGCAGCCATAATCCGGCGCTGATGGCGGCGCTGCGCGATCGACTCGGGACCTGCCGGACGGCGGACGACATCGGCTTGCGCAGCGATTTCATCGAGGCCGAGGCGATGGCGTTCCTCGCCGCGCGCAGCCTGCAGGGCCTGCCGCTGACCTTCCCGGGCACGACCGGCGTTGCCGCGCCGCTGACGGGCGGGCAGCTATGGTATCCCGTGAGTAATACCAAATGATGATACCATATCTTTACATGTTGGTGACTGGTATGCATGATCGGAGCGGGTTTCCGGGCCCGTCGTGCGACATGTTCCATGATCGGCGGACCAGGTTGGGGCATATCAGGGAGGGACTTTGATGATCATGACGTCATACCGACAGAGCGTAGCCGCAGCCGCACTGGCCGTCGCCCTGATCCAGGCACCCGGCGTCGCGCTGGCGCAGACCGGTCCGGCGACGTCGGCTACCCCCGCGCCCCAGGACGCTTCGACGACCGGTGACGAGGTCGTGGTGACGGGCACGCGCATTCCCGTTCCCGGCCTGACCTCCAGCAGCCCGGTCGCCTCGACCAGCGAGGAGCAGATCAAGCTTCGCTCCGCCCTGACGATCGAGGATTTCTCCACCGCCATTCCGCAATTGTCGGGCGGCGTGCGTCAGGGCTCGCAGGGCAGCGATGCGTTCGGCGCCCAGGTCCTCGAACTGCGCAATTTCGGCCAAAGCCGCTCGCTGGTGCTGATCGACGGCACGCGTGCGGCGCCGTTCAGCTTCCGCAACTCGGTCGACGTCAATGCGATTCCCGCCTCGCTCATCAAGCGTGTCGACGTGCTGACCGGCGGCGCGGCGGCGGTTTACGGCGCGGATGCCGTGGCGGGCGTCGTGAACTTCATCCTCAACGACGAGTATGAGGGCATTCGCGGCACCGCAACCAGCCGGTTGTCGGTCCAGGGCGGCGCGCAATATGGCGGCTCGCTGATGCTGGGCACCGGCATCGGTGATCGTGGCAACCTGGTGATCGCGGCGGACTATACGCAGCGGGACGGGGTGCGCGCCGGACAGCGCGACTGGGCCGCGACGCCCAACCAGACCATCCCGAGCATCGGCGGCGTCTTTACCGATGTCGCGAGCGGTCGCCGCTTCGGCTTCACCGACGATGGCGCGTTCACGACCAGTCCTTCGCCCACATCGAACATCTCGGCCAGCTATCCGCTGATCTCACCGCTCAAGCGCATCAATGTGGCGGCGCTCTACAAGTATGAGATTACGCCGCAGGTCGAGCTCTATGGCCGGGCCATGTATACCAATGCCCGGACCGAGGAGACGGGCACTCCCGGTGCGGCGCCCGCCTCGGTCAACCGTAATGTCGCGATCAGCGCGACCAATCCGTTTCTGACCGACGCGATCCGCAACCAGTTGACCTTCGTGAACGGCACCGCGCAGGTGAACGTGTCGCGTTCTCTCGCCGAGCTGGGCCTGATCACCTATGCGACCGAGCGCAACACCTTGCAGGTCCAGTCGGGGCTGCGTGGGCCGTTGACCGATGCGGTGCGGTGGAACGTCTATGCGCAATATGGCCGTTCGACCGAATCGTCCCTGATCTCGGGCGACGGCCTCGTCGCCAACGCGGCCGGCGCCAACAATTTCGCGTCGATCGTCAATTCGGTGAACATCTTCGGCCCCAACCGGCCCGGCCTCGCCGCCGCGCTGGGCAGCACGATCGACGGCTTCATTCGCAAGCGCGACCAGTTCGTCACGGCGGGGACGCTGAGCGGCACGCTGGCCGATCTGTTTTCCCTGCCCGCAGGTCCCATCGGTTTTGCAGGCGGCGTCGAGTATCGGCGCGAAACGGCGAGCATCAATCAGGACAGCGCGCTGCTGTCCGGCAACACCTATCGCCAGGGCGTGCAGGCCGCCTATCGCGGGGCGTTCGACGTCATCGAACTCTATGGCGAAGTCCTCGTCCCGCTGATCCACGACACGCCGCTGATCCGCAAGTTGGACGTGGGGGGCGCCTATCGCCTGTCGGACTATAACCTGTTCGGCACGCACGGCACGTGGAAGGTCGAAGGCAATTGGGAAGTCGACCGCAACCTGCGGCTGCGCGGCACCTATCAACGGGTGTTGCGGACGCCCAATTTCGGGGAGTTCGCCGCCAGCAACTTCCTCGCTGCCGCTCAACAGTCTGGTCACGGTCGATCGCCTGAAGCCGCGCTATGGCGGCGATCCTTGCGTGATCGGTACCGGCAATGCGGCGCAATGCGCGCGGTTCGGTGCTCCGGCGGTCGGCTCGGCCAATTCCACCGCCCCCGGCTATCTGACCGGCAACTATTATTATGGCGGCAATCCCGACATCAAGCCGGAGACGGGCTATACGACGACGGCGGGTGCGGTGTTCACGCCGACCTTCCTGCCGGGCCTGAACGTGACGGTCGACTATTATAACCTCGACCTGCGCGGGGCGGTCGGCGTGATCCAGCCGATCGCGGCGATCACGAGCTGCTACATCACCAATCCGAGCGCGAGCAATCCGCTGTGCGCGCTGGTCACGCGCAACGCGAACGGCACCTTCGCCGATGCGTTCGTCAACAACCAGAATCTGGGCCGTCTGCTGCAACGCGGCTTCGACATCTCGGCGGCCTATACGCTGCGGGCGGACTGGCTGCCGGGCAAGGGGGTGCGTGCGAGCTATCAGGGCAACATCGTCACCTCCTATCTGATCCAGGCGAACCCGACCGTGTCGGCGGTGCAGTGCAAGGGCACGTTCGGTGCGACCTGTTCGAGCGACGGTACGACCTTGGTCCAGCCGGATTATCGCCACACTGCCGGGCTCGGCTGGCTGCTCGACAAGGGCGTGATCCAGTTCGACTGGCAGCGTATCGGCAAGGTCCGGTCGAGCACGGTCGGGTCGACCGAGACGCTTCCGGCGCAGGATATCTTCGACCTGTCGGCATCGTACGATTTCACCGATGTCGTCACGATGAGCGCGGGCGTCTACAACCTGTTCGACAAGACCCCGCCGCGCGTGTCGACCGGCGGTGTCTTCAACACCTTCCCCGACACCTACGACATATTGGGGCGGACGATCGGCTTCTCGCTGACCGCGCATCTGTGATCGGATAGCCTTGCCATGGCGTCCGGCCCGATCCGCGGGCCGGGCGCATTCGCCCCATGCCCGTGGACGTTCGGTTCCGGGCGATCGGAGTATGCTTCGATGACGTTGCCCTTTTCCATGGCCGACTGGCTGGTGATCGCGGGCTATCTGCTGGTGCTGGTCGTGGGCGGATGGATATTGACGCCGCGCCAGACCACGTCGGCGCGCGAATATTTCCTGGCGGGCGGCACCGTGCCGGCGTGGCTCGCCGCGCTTTCGGTGCTGTCCGCGACGCAGTCGGCCGCGACCTTCCTGGGAGGGCCGGACTATGGTTATCACGGCAACCTCACCTATCTCAGCGGCAATATTTGCGGGGGCCTGATCGGCGCGATCTTCGTGGCGCATGTCCTGATCCCGCGTTTCTACGCGATCCGCGCCACCACCGCCTATGAGTTGCTGACCTTGCGTTTCAGCGAGCGGGCGACCCGCTGGGCGGGGGGAATGTTCCTGGTGGGACGGGTCTTTGCCGGTGGTGCGCGCGTGTATCTCGCCGCCATCGCGCTGGCGATGGTCGTCACGGGGGGCGTGGGTGTGCAGGGCATCATCTTCGCCGCCGCCGCGCTGGTCGTGGCGAGCGTGGCGTTCACCTTCGTTGGCGGTCTGAAGTCGGTATTGTGGAACGACCTGATCCAGTTCGTCGTCTATGTCGGCTCGGCGATCGCGGTGCTGGTGTTCCTGCGCCTGTCGATCCCGGCCTCGAATGGCCAGATACTGGAGGCGCTGGCGCATACGCCGCAGGGCGTGGACAAGCTGCGGCTGTTCGACTTCTCGCTCGACCTGTCGCGGCCCTTTTCGGTGCTGGCGATCGTCACGGGCCTCGCGCTGCTGTACATCGCCAATGCGGGCATGGATCAGGACACCACGCAGCGCCTGCTGTCGTGCCGGGACGCGAGGACGGGGGCGCGCAGCCTTTATTTGTCCGTACTGGCGACCGTGCCGACCGTCGGCATGTTCATGGTCATCGGCCTGTTGCTGTACGTCTTCTATGACCGTCCCGACCTTATGGGCGGTTCGGGCGCCGTCGCGGCCAGCAGGTTCGAGGGGCAGAAGATCAGCATCTTCATGCACTATATCCTGACCCAATTGCCCGGCGGCCTGCGCGGCCTGGTGACGATCGGCATCTGCGCGGCGGCGGTGGCGACCACCAATTCGGCGCTCAACGCGATGTCGTCGGTCCTGGTGCAGGACTTCTATCGCCCCTGGCGCGACCGGCGTGGGCCCGTGGATGAGCATCATTTCGTTCAGGCCGGGCGTGCGGGCATGGGCATCATCGGCTTTGCGATGTTCCTGATGGCCGTCCTTTCCTTCTACTGGCAGCGCCACAGTTCGATGGGCCTCCTCGAATTCGCGTTGCAGGTGATGGTGTTCAGCTATGCGGGTCTGCTCGGCGTGTATTTCACGGCGTTGTTCACCACGCGCGGCACGACCGGCTCGGCCATCGCGGCGCTGTTGATCGGCTTCGTGACGATCATCCTGCTGCAACCGGCGATTGCCCGGGCCATCGACCTGCCGCTCGCGCTCACCGGGCTATCCTTTCCTTTCCAGCTTTGCATAGGAACGGCCTTGGCGTTCCTGGTCTGCGCCGCGCCAGCGGGCCGCTCTGCATCGACGCTCCCAGTGGGATCAACGCTATGATGAATACCGAAACGCTCGACGCCCGGTATCTGGACCTTGACCAATGGCCGACGGAATCGGCGGTCGAAGCGATGCTGGAAGGGCAGATGGCCGCCATCGCCGCCATCCAGTCGCAGACGGCCGCGATCGCGCGGGCTGCCGAAGCGGCGGCGGCGCGGCTGGGCCAGGACGGACGCCTGATCTATGTCGGCGCGGGCACATCGGGGCGGCTCGCCGTGCAGGACGGTACCGAGCTGAACCCCACATTCTGCTGGCCGATGAAGCGCCTGGTCTTCCTGATGGCGGGCGGCTTCGGCGCGCTGACGGAGGCGTATGAAGGGGCGGAGGACAATGTCGAGGCGGCGCGGGCCGATATCGACGCCTGCGCGATCACGCCGTCCGATGTCGTCATCGGTGTCGCGGCGAGCGGACAGACGCCTTACACCGTGGCCGCGGTTCGGCACGCCAGGGCGCTCGGTGCGCTGACGATCGGGATCGCCAACAATCCGGGGACGGCCCTGATCGAACAGGCGGAGCATCATGTGCTGGCCGATACGGGCAGCGAAGTTCTGGCGGGATCGACCCGCATGAAGGCGGGAACCGCGCAAAAGGCGGTGCTGAACCTGTTGTCCACCGCCCTCATGCTGCGCCTGGGGTTCGTCTATCGCGGACGGATGGTGGCCATGCGCGTATCCAATGCCAAGCTCCTTCGACGCGCTCGCCGCATGGTCCAGGAACTGGCCGACGTGGATGCCGAGGTGGCGATCCATGCGCTCGACGTTGCGGAGAACGACATAAGGTGTGGCGTGCTGGTCGCCATGGGCTTGCCCCTGGACGAGGCGAGGGCGCTGCTCGACGCGCACCAAGGCAGCCTGCGCGACGCCCTGCAAACGCTGGACGCGCGGGAGGCGTGACGATGCGCGATATCGCCTGGACGCGGAGCGACGAAGCGACGCCCTTGTACCTGCAACTCGCCCAGAGCCTGCGCGAGCATATCGACGGCGGGGGGATCGATCCGGGAAGTGCGCTGCCCTCCGAACGGGAACTCAGCGAAATGGTGGGCCTGTCGCGCGTCACCGTCCGCAAGGGCATCAAGCAGTTGATCGACGAAGGCGTGCTGATCAGCAGGCAGGGTTCGGGGACCTTCGTCGCGCGACGGATCGAAGCGCCGGGGGCGAAGCTGAACAGCTTTACCGACGACACCCGGTCGCGCGGGCAGGACCCCGGCGTGGTATGGATCTACAAATCCTACGCCCTGGCGACCGAAGAGGAAGCCGCGGCGGTGGGAGTGGCTCCCGATACCCGCGTCGCCCGGCTCGGCCGTGTCCGCCTGGCGGGCGATGAACCGCTGGCGATCGAGCATGCGGTGATTCCGGCGATCTTCATGCCCGACCTCGATGCGCTGGGCGATTCGCTCTATCAGGCGCTTGAGGTCCATGGCTTTCGACCCACATCGGGCACGCAGCGCGTCCGCGCCTCGCTCGCCACGCAAACCGAAGCCGGGATCCTCAACGTACGACAGAATTCCGAGGTGTTGCGGATCGAACGCTGCACCCGAATTCCCGATGGGCGGATCGTCGAATTCACCCGCTCGGTCTATCGCGGAGACCGCTACGAGTTCGTGACGGATCTGAATGTCGTCTGACGCAATGCCACTTTACGGCCGGGTCGCGGATTCTCCGGCGAACGCCATGGGATAAGGCCCAGTGCTAGAAATCCGCCGTCAGGCTCGCCGTCACCCGGCGGCCCGGCAACAGGGTATAGCCGCCACCGCCGGACACCCGCCAACCGAATGTGTCGGCGACGTTTCGGACCTGTAGCCGCAGCAGCGTCGGCACGCGGCCGATGCGACTGCGATAGCGGGCACCGAGGTCGAGGATCGCGCGGGCCGGGAGCGCGGCGGTGTTCGCGGCATTGGCGGTCCGCCGCGCCTCGAAGGTCGCATGGGCGTCGACCGAGACACCGGCAAGGCCCGGAATCCGATAATCGGCGCTGGCATCGATGAATAGCGGCGTGCGGCCGATGGGGCGCGCGCCGATCCGCCCGTCGTCGACCGCCTGGCCGGTCACGCGGGGCCGTAGCCAGACCATGCCGGCGACCATGCTCAGGCCCTCCAGCGGACTGCCCGACAGCGACGCCTCCGCTCCGCGATGGGTGACGGTGCCCAGCTGGCGAAACATGCCGTCGCGCCGGTCGAGATCGAAATAGGGCTTGGCGATGTCGAACACCGCCGCCGTCGCCCGCCAGCCGCCGGAAAAGGCATAGCGCGCGCCCGCCTCATATTGCCGGGTGCGCAGCGCGGGCAGCGCCGCGCCGGGGTTGCTCGCATTGCCCGGCGCGATCCCGCTTTCCTCCAGCCCGCGCGTCGTCGCGGCGTAGAGCGTCAGTCGCTCGGTCGGCAGCAGCGCCAGCGCGGCGTTCCACAACCATGGCCGGTCGTGTTGGAGCACGGCCGGCGCTCCCGGCACCGCGACCGTCTTGCGGTAATCGGTGCGTGTCAGGCCCAGATTGAGTTCGAGCAGCCGCGCCCAGCGCAGTTCATAACCGATGGCATAGCTCGTCTGCTGCACATCGTCGCGCGTCCGCTCGCCGGGAACCAGCCGCGGTTGGGGCTTTGGATCGGGAACGCCGATCGTCGCCAGCCCGAAATCGGCGGTGGCCAGCCCGCCATAACGCGCCGCCACGTCGCGAGCGCGTACCGACACGAGCAGCCGGTGGCGACGCGGACCGTCCTCGATCAGGCGGCTGACCCGCAGCTCGCCCGAGGTGGAGGCGGTCGTCTGATCCTCGCCCGCCAGGACGAAGGACCGTCCCACCCCGTTCGCATCGACCCCGCGATAAAAGGCGGTGTGATATTCGTCGCGGGCGAAACGGCTGCGAAAGGCACCTGCCATGACCTGCCATTTGCCGAGCGTCGCCTTGGCCAGCCCGCCATAGTTGAAGGCCTGCCCCGCCCAGTCGGCCCAGTCCTGCCCGAAGAAGCGGCGGCGGGGAATGCGTCCCGGAACGCGACCATCGGCGGTGAAGATCGTCGGTGCCTGTTCCTCGTCGCCAAAGCTGTAGCCGCCATAGAAGCCGGTCAACTCGACGCCGTCGGCGGGCCGCACCCGCGCAATCCCGCCATAGCTGACAAACCAGCCCCCGGCGCCGCTGACATACTCATCGTCGTACAGCGCCGCATCCAGGTTGATGCCGATCCGGTCGCCGATCGGGATGGCCGCATCGACGACCAGGTCGGTCCCCAGATAGTCGCCGCTGTTCACCTGCACGCTGACCACCGGCTTCGTTCCCGCGCGCCGCATCTCATGGTCGATGATCCCGGTCGGTGCGGGCAGGGGATAGCCAAAGGCACTGAGGCCGACGTGGGTCGTCGTTTCCCGCGTGATGACGCTGCTCAATATGGCGGCACGGTCCCAGTAGACGCCCTCGATCCGGTTGTTCCCTGCCTCGGTCGCGCTGAAGCCGCGCACCTCGCCGCTGGCATAGATGCCGATGGACTCGCTGCCGACGCTCTTGCCGAAGCCGTCCTCCGCCTCGCGCACCGTATTCTCGGCCGTGCGCTGCCCGGCGGCGGGCATGACCCAGCCCCCGGCGACCAGCGCCAGCCCCCATGCCATCCGCCTCACAGCGCGACGGCGATCCGGGCGCGGATCGTGCGCGGCGCGCCGGGTGTGATCCACACGTTCGAATAGCTGCTTTCCAGATAATAAGCGTCGAACAGATTCTCGCCGTCGAGATGTGCGGACAGTCCCTGGGCGACCTGATAGGACAGGTTGAGGCGCGCGGTGGCATAGCCCGGCAGGCGGAAGCCGCTGACGACATCGTCGCCCGGCCGCTCGCCGACATAGGTCACTCCGGCACCGATGCCGACCGATCCGGGCTCGGTCCCCCGCGACTGCCAGAAGGCATAGGCCGCGCCGCTGTGATGCGGGATGTTCGACAGGCCGCTGCCGGTCAGGCCGGGCCGCGTGTCGCGCGTCACCTTCGCATCGGTATAGGCATAGACGCCGGTCAGGGTCAGCCGGTCCCCGGCACGATAATTGACGTCCGCTTCCACGCCACGGCTGCGCGCTTCGCCGGTCGCGATCGAGAAACCGGCATTGGCGGGATCGTTGACCAGGATGTTGCGCTTGGTGATCTGGAACAGCGAGACGGTGCCGGTCAGGCGCTTGGCCAGCGCCGCGACCTTCACCCCGGCTTCCCACGCCTCGCCGCGTTCGGGCACGAAGGGGCTGGCGGCGGCATCGACGCCCTGATTGAACCGGAACGACCGGCCCCAACTGACATAAGTGGAGACATGCTCGCTCGGCGCGAAGGTGAAGGCGGCGCGGGGGCTGGTCGCCTGCGGGCGCTGGCGATCGGTGCGACCGCTCCGATAGTTCACATTGTCCTGCCGTATCCAGTCGTGGCGGATGCCGAGCAGCAGCGAGAAGCGATCGTCGAGCGTCAGCAGATCCTGCGCATAGACGCTCTGTCCGCTCAGCCGTTCGAGCAGATTCTGGTTGAGCGGCGCGACCGGCTTGGGCTGGCCATAGACGGGGTTGAAGATGTCGATGTCATAGGGCTGCGCCGCCGTCGGGCTGAAACGGTAGAAGATGCGCCGCTGGTCGAAGTCGAAGGCGTCCGCGCCGACCCGCAACTGGTTGCCGATGCCGAGCAGCGTCCGGTTGGCGCTGATCTCGATCCGACCCGACAGATCCTGCCACTTGTAATCGTGGATGCGCAATTGCCGTCGCAACCGCGTGCCGACCAGCGTGGCATTGTGCGTCGACTGGCCCAGCAACGCGCCATCGCGATACTGGACACCCCCCTCCAGCGTGATGCCGGGGGCCAGGTCGACATAGGCCGTCGCCTGATGCTGCGACGTGCGCTGGGTCATCCGCCCGTCATTGGGCTCGCCGAGGAAGCGGCTGCGCGGCAGCGCCCGGCCATTGCCGTTCACCGCGACCAGGCCGCGATCATGGGTGAAATGGACGAGGTTGTATTCGAGCTGGTAGAGCAGCCGCACCCGGTCGCTGACCCGCCAGCCGATCGACGGCGCGAACAGCAACCGGTCGTTGCGGACGAAATCGCGGAAGCTGCCGCCGTCCTGATAGACGCCGATCACCCGCGTCGACAGGCCACCCTCGACCGGCCCGCCAATGTCGAAGCTGCCGCGCCACGTATCGAAACTGGCATAGCCCAGCTCGCCGCTCGCATGAAAATGGTCGAGCGGCGCCTTCGTCACGATGTTGATCGAGCCGCCCGGCTCGCCCTTGCCCGACAGTGCCGAGGCGGGACCCTTCAGCACCTGGAAACTTTCGACCGTCGCCACATCGCGGCGCGCATTGAAGCCTCGATTGGCGCTGAAGCGATTGACCAGCAGATCCGGCCCCTGGTTGATGTCGCCGGAAAAGCCCCGGATCGCATAGGCATCCCATGCCCCGCCGAAGCTGTTCTGCCGCGACATGCCCCCGGCAAGATCGAACAGCTGCGACAGGTCGGTAAAGCCCGCTCGGTCGATCAGCATATCGTCGAGCAGGCGGACATTCTGGGGCAGCAGATGCGGGTCGATGTCGAGCCCGTTGATGCTGGCATTGGCCTTACGCGATCCGGTGACGACGACCTCGTCGGTCGTTTCCTCCTCCGTCGGCACGCGCTCGCCCGATCCCTCGGCGCGAACACCGGTAGCGGTCAGTAGCGGCACGAGAATCAGGGCCGGGGCGAGCCGGCGCAGGCAGATCGTCATGGAATCCTCGATGCAAATGATACGCAGTTACGCGCCTACAAACCGATCGTCTGTCGCCTGTCAATGAAATGATACATCGTGACTGTTGACGGTGGTGTGGCCGAGAGGGCAGTGATCAGGACATGTCGACCACGCCTTCAACCCCCGCTGCCTCGTCCGAAATCGCCATAGCGGATGCCACTCTCTCTTATGGCGCCCATCAGGTACTCGACTGCCTGACGCTGTCGGTCGCGGCAGGCGAAATCTATGCGCTGCTCGGCGGGAACGGCGCGGGCAAGTCGACGACCTTGTCGACATTGCTGGGCTTCGTCCGGGTCGATGAAGGCAGCGTCCGGGTCAGTGGGATCGACCCCGCGACCGACCCCGACGCGGCGCGACGGCGCATCGCCTATCTGCCGGAAAATGTTGCGCTGTACGAACATCTCAGCGCGGTCGAGAATGCGGATTATCTGCTGGCGCTGTCGGGTACGCCGCGCGACCGGGCGGCGATTGCCGGGGCCCTGGCGGCGGCGGGGTTGCAGGAGCGGGCGTTCGATCAGCGGCTGGGCGGCTTCTCCAAGGGAATGCGGCAAAAGGTCGCCATCGCGGTGGCGCTGCTCCGCGAGGTGCCGGTGCTGCTGCTCGACGAGCCGACCTCCGGCCTTGATCCGCGCGCGACAGCCGATTTCAACGCGCTGCTCCACGCGGTCCGTGCGCGGGGCACCGCCGTGCTGATGGTGACGCACGACCTGCTCGGCGCCGCCGATGTCGCCGACCGCATCGGCTTCCTCGAAGGCGGACGCATCGTGGCCGAGGTCGCGGCGGAGGGTGAGGCCCGGTTCGACGTACGCGCCCTGCACGACCGGTTCGCCGGGGTCGCGGGCGCATGAACGCGATCTCGCTGATCGCGCGCGACGAATGGCGGCTGATGCGGCGCAACCGCGTCGCGGTGACGGCCGTCCTGCTGCTGCTGCTCCTGACGCTGGTCGCGGTCGTCACCTCCTGGACGCATCAACAGGGCATCGCCGATAGCCGCGCGCGCAACCAGGCGGAGGCGAACCATGCGTTCGAGGCGCAGCCCGACCGCCACCCGCACCGCGTCGTCCATTACGGCCATTTCATCTTCCGCCCGCTCGGCCCGCTCGCCGCCTTCGATCCGGGCGTCGACGCCTTTACCGGCAACACCATGTTCCTCGAAGGACATCGGCAGAATACGAGCAATTTCGGCGATGTGCGGCAAAGCTCGGCGCTGGTCCGCTTCGGACAGCTGACCCCCGCCTTCGTCCTTCAGGCCGTGGCGCCGCTGCTGCTGATCTTCCTGGGCTATGGGGCCGTCGCGCGCGAGACGGAGGGGGGAACGCTGCGCCCGCTGATGCTGCAAGGGGCGTCGGCACGGGCGATCGTGCTGGGCAAGCTCGCCGCGCTGGGCGGGGTCGCGCTGCTGGTCGGGCTTCCCGCGATGATCGGTTTCGTCCTGATCTCCAGCCAGCCGGGGGCGTTTGCGGGGCCGATGCTGGCGATCGCGCTCGCCTATGCCGCCTATCTCGCGCTGTGGGTGGTGGCGATCATCCTCGTGTCGATGCTGGTCCGTCGTCGCCGCGATGCGCTGCTCGCCTTGCTGGCGGCCTGGGCGGTGACCGTCGTGCTGTTGCCGCGCGTCGCCCCTGATATGGCGAGTGCGGCCTATCCGCTCGCCAACCGACTACAGACCGATGTCGCCATCGCCCGCGACCTGCGGCGGATGGGCGACAGCCATAATCCCGACGACCCACATTTCGCGAAGTTCAAGGCGGACGTGCTGAAACGCTATGGCGTGACCCGCGTCGAGGATCTGCCGGTCAACTATAAGGGCCTGCTCGCGCTGGAAGGCGAGGCGATGACCAGCAGGCTGTTCGATCGTTATGCCGCCGACAGTTTCGCGGCGCAGACGCGGCAGAATGCGCTGGTCACCGGCGTCGGCGTGCTCAGCCCGACCATCGCGTTGCGCCAGGCGTCGATGGCGGCGGCGGGCACCGACTTCGCCGGCCACCGCCGCTTCCTCGAACAGGCGGAGGCCTATCGCTACGCCCTGGTCCAGCGGCTGAACCGCTTGCAGGCGGAGGCGGTCCGCTATGCCGACGATACCGCCAAGGACGCCGGGGCGGACCGGCGCAAGCGGATCGGGGCGGACAACTGGCGCCGTATCCCCGAATTCACCTTCGTCCAGCCCGATGCCCGGACCCTGGTGCGGGCGAGCCTGCCAGGGCTGGCGATCATGCTGGGGTGGCTGTTGGTGGCCGGGGGCGCACTGGCCCTCGCCACCCGTCGGCTGGGAGCGAAGTGATGGCGATCTGGATGCATGAATTGCGGCTGCTATGGCGGTCGCGCATGGCGAGCATCGCGCTGGTCCTGCTGGCCATGCTCAGCATCGCCGCCGTCGCCGCCGGCATGGCCGAAATGGCGCGGCAGCGCGCCGCCATCGATGCGATTGCGCCCGCACAGGCGGAGGATATCGGGGCGATCGCCACCTATATTGATCGGGAAAAGGATGCGGGAAGCGCCGCCTATTATAGTTTCCACCCGACCTGGGACGCGCCCGCACCGCTCGCCTTCGCCGCGATCGGAATGCGCGACGTCGCGCCCTATATCCTGCGGGTCCGGGCGCTGGGTCTGGAGGCGCAGATCTATGACGGCGACACCTTCAATCCCGAACTGGCCCTGCCGGGGCGGTTCGATTTCGCCTTCGTGCTGGTCTTCCTTGCGCCGCTCTTCGCCATCGCGCTGTTTCACGATCTGAAGTCCGGCGAGCGCGAGGCCGGGCGGGCGCGAATGCTGGGCGCGTTGCCGGGCGCGGGGCGACTATGGCTGCGGCGCGGGCTGGTCCGTTTCGGGCTGCTGTTGACGGCCCTGTCGGTGCCGTTCGTGATCGGCGCGATCCTGTCGGGGGTCGCCGCCTGGACCGTTCTGCTCGTGGTGGCGGTGGCGGGCGCCTATCTGTTGTTCTGGATCGGGCTGGCCGGGCTGGTGTCGCGTCTGGGTCATGGATCGACCGCCAATGCCGCGACGCTGGCCGGATCGTGGCTGGTGCTCGTCCTTGTGATCCCGACGCTCGCCAACGTGATCATCAACCGCGCCATTCCCGTTGACGAAGGCGCCAAGATCGCCTTGGCACAACGTGAAAATGTCCACCACGCCTGGGAAATCCCGCGTGAGGAAACGATGCGGCGCTTCTACGCCAGCCACCCCCAATGGGCGGACTCGCCGCCGCTGCCCGACGCTTTCCACTACAAATGGTATTTCGCCTTCCACCAGAATGGCGACGAGAGCGTCGCCGATCGAGTGAAAGCCTATCGCCAAGGGCTGGAACGCCGTGCCGCGACCGCCGATGCGCTGGGCTGGCTGCTCCCGTCGGTCGGAGTCCAGGCGTTGCTGACGCGGCTCGCCCATACCGATCTGAGCGCCCAACTCGCCTATCAAGACCGCATCCGCGCCTTTCACCGGCGGTTGCGCGCATTCTATTACGACTACATGTTCCACGACCGGCCCTTCGGCAAGGCGGACTTCGCCAGAGCACCGCGATACTGAACGCGAGCTAAGGGGATGCGATAGGCGATGATGCTACGTCGCCTTCGTCATTGATGCCCAGGCGTGCCGGATCGTGAGCGGGGGCGCCAGCCGCTGCGCACGGGCTTCTTCCTCGATGCGCGTGAGCAGGGGCCCCGGCACCTCGAACCTGTCAGCAACATACCCCCTGCGGCAGCCAGAGGCTGGTCAACGACGCTCGCGTCCCCAGCCATCGCGCTCGGCGAAAAGTTTCTGCATCACGGCCATGTTCGCGGTGCCTTATTGGCATAAAGGTTCCAGCGCTTGGGCGAGGCTCTGGCCGAGTGGGGTCAGCGTATAGTCGACCCGTGGCGGAACCTCCTTTTAGTCGTTCCGGCGCAGGACGCCGTCCGCCTCCAACTCCTTGAGTTGCTGGATCAGCACCTTGTCGCTGACATCGCGAATGGCGCGCTTTAGTTCCCCATAGCGGGTCGGGCCGCGCAGCAGGAAGGTGAGGATCAGGGGCTTCCACTTGCCGGAGATGATCTTCAGCGTAGCGTCGAGCCCGCAGGTAAAGGCGGGCGCGATCGGCGTCGTGACGGGATCGTCGGCTTGCGGCGTTTCAGACATTCTGAGCACTTACCAAAAGGTGGATATTTCGACGTCAATATGAAGGGCACCATCGTCACGGTGCGGATCAGCGCGGCGATGAACCATGCCAGGAGGAGTATGGGAACATGCCACTGCCCGGCAAGCGCGACGATCGCGGCGGACGCGCCGCTATCGGTCAGGGCCCGACCGAAACCCGCGCCCAAGCCGACGACGAGGGTGCTCCCATTTTTTGCGCCTCATCGTTCCATCAGCCGCCGATAAAAGCAGGTTGGGACCCCTGCCTTACCCTATCGTGATATCGGCCCTATGGTACCGGCCGTAATGTGAACCGCGTGATCTCGGACGGCACGCCCAGCCGCAGCGCGAAGCCCGGCCACAAGCCGGTGCCGTTGCTGACATAGAGCGTCATGCCACCGACCGCGTATCGTCCCGACACGAACCCGGCATTGCCTCGCGCGACGAGCCGATCGAGCCCGCGGATCATGCCGCCATGGGTGTGCCCGGACAGTTGAAGCGCCACCCCGCGCGCGGCGGCATCGCGTGCCTTGCGGGGTTGATGGTCGAGCAGGATGATCGGCGCGTCGGCGGGTGCCCCTCGGAGCGCAAGGGTGAGGTCGGGTCCCGCCTCGCCGACGCTGGGCGCCGACAGGTCGGTGACTCCCGCGATAACCAGTCCGTCGCCGCCGCGTCGGATCACGGCATGCGCATTGGTCAGCATGCGGAAGCCCATGCTCGACAGGCGCCGTATCCACGCGCCGTAATCGAAGAAATATTCGTGGTTGCCCGGAATGGCATAAACCCCGTCGGGCGCACGCAACTGCCGCAATGGCGCCACGTCATCACGCCGCATCTCGACCGACCCGTCGATGAAGTCGCCGGTCACGACGATCAGGTCGGCACCGGACGCGTTGACGCGCTCGACGACCGACTGCGCCCATTGGGCAGTGAAGAGGCGGCTGATATGCAGGTCGGTAAGCTGAACGATCCGGTAGCCGTCGAAGGACGGCGGCAGGTCGCGGATCGCCACCGTCACGTCCTTGATAGGCGGAACGCGCAGCGCGTTGGCGACCCCGATCCCGGCCAGCATCGCTGCCACCCCGGCGATGGCATATCGGAGAAGGGCTGGCTCTCGGATCACCTCCCGGCGAACGAGCATGGTCAGCAGTGCTCCCAGGTCGAGGAACAGTTGGAACACGGCCAGCAGGAGCAGCGCGCCGAATGCCCAGTTGAACAGGATGACGACCAGCCGCGGGAATTCGGGCGCGAATACCGAGCCTGAGGAGAGGCGACTCCACAGGTGGAACTGCGAGGCCGCGATCATCAGGAACCCGGCGGGTATCTTGGCCCAAAGCGGCAGCGGCAACGGCCACAGCCAGCGTGCCAGGACGATCAGCGCCGGTACGGCAAAGACGAGATTGAAGATCGAACCCACTCCGGCTGTTGCATGCGATGTCGGTTCTGAACGAAGCGCTCGCCCTACGTGTCCACCATAGGCACGGGTGCCGTGGTGACGGCAACGGCACCCGTCCTGTTTCAGGGGCTTGGCAACCGACAAGTGCGGCGGATGGACGAGTATCGGGGGCAGAGGTCCGCGTCATACTCGCCCAAGCTTCGTCGGCCCCTTCCACCAAGCCGGATCGCCATTCAGATATGCCCTGCTTTTCTCTCCCCTATCCAAGGGAGAGGGAAGAGGGAGTAACGTGAATGTCGATGGGTCCTAGGGAAAGGGAGGCGATCACTTGCCTTACGCCGTCGCACCGCCGTCGATGTTGAGTGTGGTGCCGGTGATGTAGCTTGCATCCGGCCCGGCGAGGAACGCCACTGCACCCGCGATCTCCTCGACCTTGCCGTAGCGGCCGAGCGGGATGGCTTGCAGCAGCTGTCCCGCGAAGTCGCTGTCGGCGGGGTTCATGTCGGTGTCGATCGGTCCCGGCTGCACGGTGTTGACCAAGATGTTGCGCGGCGCGAGGTCCTTGGCCCAGCCGCGCGCGAGCGCGGCGACGGCCGCCTTCGTCGCGCTGTAGACCGTGGTCGCGGGGAAAGCCATTTCGCCCGAGATGCTGCCGATCAGGATGATCCGCCCGCCGTCGCGAAGATGCGGCAGGGCGGCACGGGTGCCGACATGCAGGCCCTTCACATTGACGCCGAACTGGCGGTCATAGGTTTCGTCGGTATCCTCGGTGACGGTCGAGAATTCGGCCACTCCGGCATTGTGGACCAGGATGTCGATCCCGCCCAGTGCAGCGGCGGCCTGTTCGACGCCCGCTCGCTGCGAGGCCGGATCGGCGGCATTGGCCTGGAAGGCGAAGGCGGTGCCGCCCGCGCTCTCGATCGCCGCCACGGTGGCATACGCTGCCGACTTGTTCCCGGCATAGGTGATCGCCACCGCCGCGCCCTCGGCGGCCAGTCGCTTGGCGATGGCCGAGCCGATGCCGCGCGATCCGCCGGTGACGAGCGCTGTCTTTCCCTGGATGGACATGTGCATTCTCCAAAATCTGGCCCGCGATCACGGCATCGTGCGCTGTCGGCAGGCCGAAGATGGGGTGACGCCTTAATAGTTCAATAATACCGAACTATTAAATTCACTGCGTTGCCCTATATCTGATGGCATGCCCCGCTTCACCCATCCCCGGCTGGAGGACGTTCCGCTCGATCTGGCGCTTCACGCGCTCGCCGATCCCAATCGGCTGGCCATGGTGGCGCGGCTCGCCGCGACCGAGCGGCTGCGCTGCACCGACGCCGCGCCGTGCGAGTCCATCCCGAAGAGTACGCTGTCCAATCATCTGAAGCTGCTGCGCGCGGCGGGGCTGATCGAGACGACGCAGGCCGGGCGCGAGATGATCAACACACTGCGCCGCTCCGAATTCGACCAGCGCTTTCCCGGTCTGCTCGACGCGGTGCTCGCCAACCGGCCTGCCTGATTACCGACCGATCGCGTCGAGTTCGGCCACGGCGTCTTTGGGCAGGTAAGCCACCGACAAAATGCTGCATTGGGCGCAGAGGGCCTGCTGGTCGATGTCGCGGCGGCGGGCGGCGATCTCGTCCGATCGGCGGGCATGATCTTCCGCCATCATCCACGTGCCTTGGCCCAGCGCGGGGACGGTCGTGCCGTCGGGAAAGCGGATCGTCTTCATGCGGCGGTCAACGTCCCACGCCGCGCATCGGGCCAATATTCGCCGACCCTCAGGCGCGATCCTCGTCGCACCGGATCGACCAAGCGCTGCCCATCCCCGAAAGGGACAGGCAGCACAGGTTCGCTGGATTATCGGGGAAAGTGGATCCCGCATAGCTTATTGCCGTCGGGATCGCGGAAATAAGCGAGTTCGACCGTGCCCATGGACGCCGTGTGGCGCGGTCCGGGCGGTGCTTCGATCGAGGTGCCGCCATTGGCGACCGCGACATCGTGAAATTGCTTCACCTGCTCCGGCGAGTTGCATGCGACGGCGACGGCGCCGCCGTTCGCGACGGTTGCCGGTTCGTCATTGATCGGCTGGCTGACGATGAAGTTGGTCCCATTGCCATGATTGTAGATGAGCCGGGTATGGCCGCTGTCGGCGATGTTCCGTGTTGCTTCGCCCACGCCCAGGGTGCCCAGCACCGTGTCGTAAAAGCGCTTAGATCGCTCAATGTCGTTCGATCCGACCATCGTGTGAAACAGCATGCCATTCTCTCTTGGTCAGGATATTTTCCAAACGAGCCCGAACCGCATCCGGGCCACATGGTTACGAGCGATACCCGAATTTGTGCCTTCGCCGATTTGCTATGCTAGGGACCCGGCCATGTCGAAATCCCGAACGAACGCCGGAACCGTCACTGTCGATGGCGTGGCCTATGATTGGCATCTGCACAGCGAACCCCATGAGTCGGATGACGAGGGGTGGAAGGGCATGACGATCTCGCTCCTTCAGCAGGATGCCAAGCGCGAAGCCCTGGTCGAATTTCCGCCGCCCAAGCGGCTGTTGAAGGGATTGCCGCGCGGTCGGCTTCAGCTTGACGATGCGACGATGGCGCGCTGCGTGCGCTCGGCGATATCGGCCGGGTGGGAGCCGATGTCGCGTGGCAGGCCGGTGGTCGTCATGGTCGACGCCGAGGGCAATTGAGCCGCACCGGGGATTTGCCTTGTCACAGCCGGCAGGGCGGGCCAATCTCGTCCGAAGATGAAGACTTCCCCGGTTTCCGACGAATATGCACGCGGACGACGCGATGGATTGCGCCTGGCGCTGTCGATCCTCGAGGCGGAGGAGGCCAAGTGGGAGGTACGGCTCGGTGAGAGCCCGTCCTGGCGAACGAACGCGATGCGGGTCATCCGCCACAAGGCGTATCAGGTGGCCCGCAAACGCGTCCAGACGGCGCTTCATCGGCTGTTGCCAAAGTCGGAAACGGCCTTGCCGAGTGAGATCGCACAAATGATCGACCAAGCCGGCTTATAGGCCAGCTGGTGCGGGATGACAGCGGGTTGATCCATCCCTCCCCTGAAGGGATTCCTCTGCGAAACGGCTGGCAATGAGGATGGTTGAGTGATTCACTGTGCGGGCAGGAGGGCATGGTGATGGTCGAGCAGCGATCGCTGGTGGAAGCGTTGATGGATCCGCGCTTGGGATCGAATGCGAAGCTGTCGGGGATCGAGCGGCTGATCGACTGGAGCCGGCTGGAGCCGCTGGTGTCGCCGCTGCGGCAGGGTCGGACGGGTCGACCGCCCTATGCGCCGCTGGCGATGGTCAAGGCGCTGTATCTGCAGGCGTTGTATGATCCGTCGGACCCCGGGCTGGAGGAGGCGCTGCTCGACCGGCTGTCGTTCCGGCGGTTCTGCGGCTTTGCGCTGGATGGCGGCACGCCGGACGAGACGACGCTGTGCCGGTTTCGCGCGGCGGCGGCGGCGGGGGACGTGCTGGAGCGCTGCTTTGCCGAGATCAACCGGCAGCTGGATGCGCAGGGGCTGGTGCTGCGGCGGGGGACGATCCTTGATGCCTCGGTGGTCAAGGCGACCCGCAAGCCCCCACGCGGGGACGGGATCGCGCCGGGTGATCCGCACCCCCAGGAGCCGGGTGCCGACTGGACGCGCAAGGACGGCAAGCCGGTGTTCGGCTACCGCTTCCCTATCGGCATGGACGAGGGCTCGGGCCTGATCCGCAAGCTGGCCTTCACCTCGGCCAGGGTCCAGGATGTCGAACGGGCCGACGCGCTGGTCTGCGGCGACGAAGGCGCGGTCTATGCCGACCGGGCCTATGAGGGCCAGGCGCGTCGCAAGGCCCTGAAGGCGGCCGGGATCAAGGATCGCATCATGCATCGCCGGCACCGCTACATGCCAAAGCTGCCGCGCTGGCAGGCCCGGCGCAACCACCTCATCGCCAGACGGCGCGCCCCTGTCGAGGCGGTCTTCAGCGCCATGAAGCGCCTCTACGGCAAGGCGCGCACCAGATGCCTGTCGATCGAGCGGAACGCCGCAGACTTCCTCGCCTTTGCCACCATCTACAATCTCAGACGCGCCGCCATCCTTGCCGCTGGCTGAGCCGGGGCGATCCTGCCCCTCCAAACCGGCCAGCCAAAGCTGACCAAGGCCCGTACCGGATCCCTGCAGCGAAAGCCTCGCCCAGATCCTCTGTCACAAATGAGCCGTTTCGCAGAGGAATCCTGAAAGGGAGGGGCTCGGCTCGGGTCGACTCCATGTCATCCCGCTCTAGAATTCCGCGATTTTGCCCCAGGCGGAACTGGCGAAGCGGCTGGGGTGATAGGGTTGGGGATCGACGATCGGCGTCGCGCTGCTGACAATGTCGGCGATCAGATGCTCTGCGCCCGGCCCGATGCCGAAGCCGTGCCCGCTGAACCCTGCGGCCAGCACCAAGCCGGGCAGTTGGTCCACCTCGCCGATGCCGGACACGCCATCCGAGGTGCTGTCGGCAGAACCCGCCCAGGCGCCGATCACGGCCTGTTCCGACCGACGCGGCATCAACTCCAGCGCGGGCATGGGTGCGCTTGACGGTCGCCGCATCGGGCGTGGGATCGGATGCGCATCCGATCCATCGGGGTCGGCCGGTCGAGCCGCCAGCGGGCGATCCGCTCATATCCCGATCGCACCCCCTCCAGCCCGCCGGGAGACAGCTTGCGACAGCGGCGCGGGAACATCGGCACGAACTGGGTCGAGAAGTGCAGGAACTGCGGCGCGGGATCGACCTTGCCGCTGCTGCTGATTGACAGGGTATAGCCGCCATCGCCGCGCCGGGTCATCGAGATATGATCGCTGTGCATCGCCGCCGGGAAGATGTCCGGACCCCACGCGTCGGTGCTGACCAGCCGTGCCCGCCCGAACCGTGGTGCCGGGTGCCTTGGCAGGGGATGGGGCCGTGACCATGCCTATCGTCATGATGCTCGCCATAATGAAGGACTCCTCCCCGAGCGTCAGAATGCAGTCGTGCCAGCAGCGCAACGGCGTCGATTTCGAACAGATAGCGGTAGTGAAGCTCGGGCCCGCCCCCGGCGACGGCAGGGGGCGGGCAGGCGCTCAAGCCGCGACCGGCGGCCCGATGCGCCTCCGGGCCTTCGCCCAGCGCGCCGCCCAGGCGGTGATCGCGGGCAGCACGACCAGCGTCAGCGCGGTGGAGGTGATCAGCCCGCCGATCACCACCGTCGCCAGCGGCCGCTGCACCTCCGCCCCCGTGCCGGTCGCCAGCGCCATCGGCACGAAGCCCAGCGAGGCGACCAGCGCGGTCATCAGCACGGGCCGGACCCGCTCCATCGCGCCCTCGGCAATGGCCCGGTCATCCTGCTCGCCCATCGCGCGGTGCCGGGCGATGGCGCTCATCATGACGAGGCCGTTGAGCACCGCCACGCCCGACAGCGCGATGAAGCCGACCGCTGCGGTGATCGAGAAGGGGATGCCGCGCAACAGCAGCGCGAAGACGCCTCCCGCCAGTGCCATCGGCACCGCCGAGAACACGATCAGCGCAGGGACAAAGCCGCCCAGCGCCATGAACAGCAGCGCATAGATGGCCAGGAAACAGATCGGCACTACCAGTATCAGGCGAAGCCGCGCCGATTGCAGGCTCTGGAAGGTGCCGCCCCAGTCGGTATACATGCCCGGCGGCAGCGACAGGCGCGCGATCCGCGCCTCCGCCGCCTCGACGAAGCCGCCCAGGTCGCGGCCCCGGACATTGGCCTGGACGGTGATCATCCGCTTGCCATTCTCGCGGCTGATCTGGTTCAGCCCCTGGGTATAATGGAAGCTCGCCACCTCGCGTAAGGGCACCGAGCGCGCCGTTTGCCCCTCGGCGGCGGGGAGCATCACCGGGATCGCGCCCAGCGTGTCGATATCGTCGCGCTGCACGTCGGGCAGGCGGACGACCACGGCGAAGCGGCGATCCCCTTCGAACACCAGCCCCGCCTCGCGCCCGCCCAGCGCCGCCGCGACCGTCGCTGCGATCTCGTCGACCGACAGGCCCAGGCGACCCGCCGCCTGGCGGTCGATCCGCACGTCGAAGGTCGGCGCGCCGTCGGTCTGCTCGACGCTGACATCCGCCGCGCCCGGAATGGTGCGCACGGCCCCCGCGATCTTCTGCGCCTCGGCCCCCATCGCGTCGAGATCGTCGCCGTACAGCTTGATCGCGACATCGGCGCGCACACCCGCGATCAGTTCGTTAAAGCGCATCTGGATCGGCTGCTGGATCTCGGTGCGGTTGCCGATCACCTGTTTCATCCGTTCCTCGATGCGGCGGATGATGTCGGCCTTGGTCCGCACCTCGGCGGGCCATTCGCTCTCGGGCTTGGGGATGATATAGGTGTCCGACGCATTGGGCGGCATCGGGTCGGTGCCCAGATCGGCATTGCCGTTCTTGGAAAAGACCAGCGCCACCTCGGGCAGCGTCTTCAGCGCGTTCTCGATCCGCATCTGCATCTGCGTCGACTGGTCGATCGAGGCGGAGGGGACGCGGAAGTTGGTGACGGTGATGTCCTTCTCGTCGAGCTGCGGCATGAATTCCTCGCCCAGCAGGCCGAAGCCCAGCAGCGCGGCCGCGAACACCGCCGCCCCGCCCATCACGAAAGGGCGCGGCCGGGCGATGGCGCGGGCGAGCACGGGGGCGTAGCGCGCCTTGAACCAGCGGATCGGTCGCACCTCGGTCTCCTCGACGCGGCCCTTGATCAGGATCGCGATCATCGCGGGTACGAAGGTCAGCGACAGGAGGAAGGCGCAGGCCAGCGCGATCATCAGCGTGATCGCCATCGGCGCGAAGGTCTTGCCCTCCACCCCCTGGAAGGTGAGGAGCGGCGTGAAGGCCAGGAATATGATCGCCTGGCCATAGACGGTCGGCCGGATCATCTCGCGCGCCGAAGCGGCGGTGGTCTCCAGCCGTTCCGCGCGGGTCAGCAGCCGCCCCTCGACCTGCTGCCGCTCGGCGAGGTGGCGCAGGGCGTTCTCGACGATGATGACCGCCCCGTCGACGATCAGCCCGAAGTCGAGCGCGCCCAAGCTCATCAAATTGCCCGATACGCCCAGCATGTTCATGCCGGTCGCGGTCATCACCATGGTGATCGGAATGACGGCGGCGGTGATGAGGGCGGCGCGGACATTGCCGAGCAGCAGGAACAGCACCACGATGACCAGCAGCGCGCCCTCGACCAGGTTCTTCCGGACCGTAGCGATGGTCGCGTTGACCAGCTTCGACCGGTTATAGACCGGCTCGGCAAAGACGTCCGGGGGCAGGGTGCGGTTGATCTGGACCAGTCTGTCGGCGACCGCGGTCGAGACGATGCGGCTGTTCTCGCCGACCAGCATCAGCACGGTGGAGATGACCGCCTCCGATCCCATGCGGCTGCCCGAGCCGGTGCGGACCGCGCCGCCGATCGTCACCTGGCCGACGTCGCGGACCCGGACGGGCACGGCGTTGCGGGTGGCGACGACCGCGTCCTGGATATCCTCGATCGACTTCAGCCGCGCATCCGCGCGCACCAGGAAGCTTTCGCCTGCGCGTCGGACATAATTGGCCCCCGCCGACACATTGGCGCGCTCGACCGCATCGGCCAGCTCGGTCATCGATATGCCGTAGGAGGCTAGCGCCGACAAATTGGGCTCGATCAGATATTGTTTGACGTAACCGCCGTTGGAATCGACGCCCGCCACACCCTTAACGGTGCGCATCTGCGGCCGGATGATCCAGTCCTGGACTGTGCGTAAGTAAGCCGCCTTGGCGAGTTCGGTGGTCAGTCGCTCGCCCTCGGGGGTCAGGTAGCTGCCGTCGCTCTGCCAGCCGGGCTTGCCATCGATGCGGCGCGCGCCGCGCCCGTCGGGATGGCGAAAGGCGATGGAATAGAAGAAGATCTCGCCCAGCCCGGTGCTCAGCGGCGAGAGACTGGGCTGGACTCCGGCGGGCAGGCTGTCCTTGGCCTGGGCCAGCCGCTCGGCGATCTGCTGGCGCGCGAAATAGATGCTGGTCGCATCGGTGAACACCGCCGTCACCTGGCTGAAGCCGTTGCGCGACAGCGAGCGGGTCATCTCCAGCCCCGGAATGCCCGCCAGCGCGGTCTCGATGGGGAAGGTCACCTGCTTCTCGACATCGACCGGCCCCAGCGCGGGGACGAAGCTGCTGACCTGCACCTGACGGTTGGTCACGTCGGGCACCGCGTCGATGGGCAGCAGCGTGATCTGCCACACGCCGAACGCGACGACGGCCAGCGTCAGCACCGCGACCAGCCAGCGCAGCCGGACCGAGCCGGACAGGATGGCGGCGATCATTCTTCGCCCCCCATATCCTTTTCGAGTTCGGCCTTGATCAGGAAGGCGTTGGTCGTCGCGATCCTCGTACCCACCGCGATGCCGCCCGCGATGGCGACCATGCCGTTGGAGCGGCCCGCGATCGTCACTGGCCGGGCGCGAAAGCCTCGCGGGGTGCGGACGAACACCATGTCGCGCCCGCCCAGCGTCTGGACCGCGTCCTGCGGGATCAAGATACCGTCATGCGCCGCGCCGCCGCTGGCGAAGATGCGCGCCTGGACCAGCTGGCCCGGCGCGAGCGTGGCGGCGGCGGCCAGCGGCGTGACGATAACCGTCGCGGTGCGCGACTGCGGATCGACGACGCCGGTCGCGGCGCGGACCCGGCCCGCTAGGATCTGTCCCTCGCGGGTGATGAGGTCCACCCGGTCGCCAGCCCGGATGCGCGCGGCCTCGGTCGGGGGAACGGCGGCGGCGATTTCCAGGCGGCGGGGATCGGCGACGTGGAACAGGTCGGTTTCTGCCGCGACATATTGCCCCAGCTTCGCCTCGGTCATGGTCACGCGCCCGGCGATGGGACTGGTGACGGCCACCGAGCGCCCGTCGCCGGTGACGCGCGCGGCCCCTGCCGCCGCGCCCGCACGGAGCGCATCGGCCTGCGCCACTACCAAATTGGCCTGGGCCGCATCATAGTCGGCGCGCGGCGAAACCCCCTGCGCCAACAGCCCGCGCTCACGCTCCAGTTGTCGCCGAGCCAGCCCGACCCGCGCGGCGGCGGCGGCGCGGTCGGCGGTGATCTGCGAGGCGTCACGGCTTTCGATCAGCGCCAGCGTCTGCCCGGCCCGCACCGCATCGCCCAGGCGGACGAGGATGCGGGTGACGGTGCCGGGCGCGCGGGCGGTCAGCACGGCGTCGGCATCGGGCGTCGCCTGGACGGTTGCGGCGGCGATGACCGCCCGGTCCAGTTCGCCCGTACCCGCCGCCGCGACGGCGATCTGCGACGCGGCGATGGCTTGCGGCGATAGGACCAGCGTGTCGCGTGGTCCCTCTTCGGCAGCGGGCTGGGTGGTGGGGGCGGGGGATGCGGTCGGCTGGGTCAGCCGGGCCGCACCGAAGCCCAAAGCAGCGGCGGCGACAAGGCCCAGCGCGGCGCCCGCATAGAGACGATGTTTGGCGATCATTGGACCGGTTCTCCGGTGATGCTGAGGCCCGCCAGGCGGGCCAGGGTGGCGCGCGCCTCGAAACGGGCGATGTCGGCGTCCAGGATGACGCCGCGCGCGGCGCCCAGATTGTGGCGCGCGCTCAGAAGCTCGATCAGCGGCGCCTTGCCCGCCTCATAGGCGAGGCGCGCCAGCCGATAGGCTTCCTCGGCGGTGGCGAGCATCCGCCTCGCCGCCTCGCCCCGCTTGTCGGCAGCGGCGATCAGCGCGACGGCGGCGCGGGTGCCCGCCTCGGCCTCTAACAGCGCGGCGGCGGCGCGCGCTTCCATGCCCTGCAACTCGGCCTGGGCGGCGGCGATATTGCCCCGGTTGCGGTCGAAGACCGGCAGGGGGACGGAGACGCCCGCGACGACCGCCGGGCCGTTCGCGACGCGCAGCTGTCGCACACCCAATTGCGCGGTGATGTCGGGCGTGGCGCGGCGTTGCTGCACGGTGACCGCGCGGGCGGCGGCGTCACGCTCGGCATGGGCGAGCTTCACCGTCGCGCTCTGCATCGGGTCGACCGGGCCGCTCGCCGGACGCGCGTTCATCCGGTCGATCAGCGATTCGGCGATGCCGCTATAGGGTGTCGGCGATCCGGCCAGCGCCGCCAGCCGGGCGAGCGCGCCGACCCGCTGGGCACGGGCGACCTCCAGGTCCGACTCCATCGTGTGCAGTTCGGTCTCGGCCTGGATCTGGCGTAGCCGTGCCTCCTTGCCCGCCGCGACCAGCGCGCGGGCGACCTTGAGCACGTCGGTCGCTTCCTCCACCTCGTCCTCGGCCAGCGCGATGCGGCGGTCGGCGGCCTCGGCTCCGGCATAGGCGCGGGCGAGGTCGGTCGCGAAGGCGATGCGCCCCTCGATCCCGCGTATCTCGGCCAGGGCGACCCCGGCCTCTCTGGCGGCGATCCGGGCGGCGCGCTTGCCGCCCAGTTCGATCGGCTGGTCGATCTGGAGCGTCGTCTGCTGCTGGTCGCGGGCATTGGTGCGAAGGTCGCCCGCGAAATTCTCGGCCAGCAGGTTGATGGAAGGGTTGGGTCGGGCACGTGCCTGTTCGGCCTGACCGCGCGCCTGCGCCACATCGGCGTCGAGCGCGGTGACGCGCGGCGCATCGCGCGCTTGACGCAGCAGTTGCGAGAAGGGGGGCGCGGTTTGCGCCAAGCCCGCACCGGCGGTGCATAGCGCCGCCAGCGTACCGGCCCGCGCCATACCGCGCGCCCGGCGAATGAAACCGTTCATATCGTTGCTGTTCCTGCCACATGGGGAGCCTGTTGACGCCGAAGCGCCGGACCGGGCTCAGCGGCGAGGGGGTCTCAGCAGGGCGGCGGGAGTGATGCCGCCGGGCAGGTCGTCGATGGCGATCGTCCAGCGGGTGACGGACATGCCGATCAGGGGCGCGGGCGCCGTCACGCCCGCATAGACGACCCATTGGCTGACCGTATGGGCAAGGACATGAATGGGCGCATCGGGATCGCTTTGCGATGCCGCGTGGCTGTGCAGGACCGATACGGCGTGAACGGGATCGTCGTCATGGACCATGGCGTCATGCCAGCCCGACAAGCCGATCAGCCCCAACACCGCCAGCAGGGCCAAGGTAGCGCTCAGAAACGCGGATCGGGCGTAACGGGTCGCCATGACGGCAAGAATGGCGGCAAGCGCTCCCCGAGGCAAGCCCGTGACCGCCATCGGGCGCGCAGAAGCGGTCGTGGCGGGCTGGTCGTTCGGCAGATCATATCGTTGGCCGGCGCGTTTCGCTCAGAGAGCCGGTCATCGATCGTCAGTTTCGCGTAATTGTTGCATGGATCGGCAACAGGGCCGCGCCCAGCGCGGCGCCCGCGCCGCCGAGCAGGGACATTTCGACCGTATATCGCCCGATATCGCTCTCGACACTATGGTCGCCCCAGATGATGTCGCGGCGGTTCAGGCGTTCGACAAGGCCCTGCATGATGGGGGTGGGCAGGGGGCTCATCAGACGGATGGCACCCGGTTCGAGCCAGGCTATCGCCGAGTTGACGGTTTGCAGCAGTTGATCGGCGGCGCGTTCCAGCCAGCGGTCGATGACGGCTTCATATCCCGGAATTGCGTCGGCGAAGTTGGCGAGCGAATCCACGCCGCATCCCGCCGCCTGCAACGTCGCGATGAGGTCGAGCGTGGTCGGGCGGGGCCGGTCGCCCGGATAGAACATTCCGATCTCCCCGGCACCACCCGCTTCGCCGCGCATCAATCGCCCTTCGTGGATGATCCCGGCGCCGACGCCGTGCCCCAGCAGGATCACGATGGCCGTGGTGCAGCGTCCGATCAGTCCGCCGAGATAATATTCCGCCAGTGCGGCGGCGGTCGCATCATTCTCGATCCAGATCGGCAGTTGCAGCGTCTCCGCGAAGATGTCCCGCAGAGGCGCGTCCTTCCATCCGGGCAGGTTGCGGACGATGCTCCAGCGATTTCCGTCGCGCGAAAGGGCCGGTCCGGGCGCGCTGAAGCCCACGCCGTAGAGCCGCCGCCCCAGCAGGCGATGTTCGAGGGTGAGTTCGTGGATGCGACGATCGACATGCCGCGCGAAGCCCGCCGGATCGGTCAGCTCGATCGCCTCCGACGTCAGGGCGATGACCCCGCCCGCATAGTCCACGACCGCGATCTCCAATATCCCCGCATAGAGCGCGAGCCCGAAGGCATAACCGCCTGCCGCGGAAATCCGAAGCGGCACCGTGGGGCGGCCGCGTGCGGGCAAGGCCTCTGACGGCATCTCCTCGAGCAGGCCTTGCGCGGCAAGCGCCTTGGTCAACCGGGTCACGGCACTGTTGCTGATCTGGAGCGTCGCGGCGAGGGTGGAGCGGGACTGCGCGCCGTGGGTCCGCAACTGCCAGAGCAGGCGTTTTTCCTCGTCCAGAAGAGTGAGTGAGGGGTATCTCATGGCCTGGACTTGATAACCGCCTGAAGTTGGGGAGGCGATTAATTTTCGCGGAAATAAATAAATCCGTCACACGCACCGCCCATCGGCGCGCTCAATCGCACCGCATTTCGGGGGAACATTCTGATGAAACGCCACAATCTCTTCGCCAGCTCCGCTATGGCCGCACTGTGCGTGATGGCTGCTCCGGTCCATGCGCAGACGGCCAGCCCGACCCCGACCGAGGCGATGGACCAGGTCGCGTCCGAGACGACCGCTGCCGATCCGGCGCAGGTCGATAACGGCGCGCATGGCGACATCATCGTCACCGGATCGGCCCGCGCGCAGCGTCGCTTCGACGTCTCCTATGCGGTCAACTCGCTGTCGCAGGCCGATGTGCAGAAGATCGCGCCGAAGAGCTTCGCCGATCTGCTCGGCACGGTTCCCGGCATCCAGGTCGAGGCGACCGGCGGCGAGGTGCAGAACGTCACCCGCGTGCGCGGCATTCCCACCGATCGCGGCTATCTGATCTTCCAGCAGGACGGCCTGCCGCTTTACCACGAGATCGACGGCGTCTTCTTCAATTCCGGGGAAGGCATGAACCGCTACGACCTGATGACCGAGCGGGTCGAGGTCGTGCGCGGCGGCCCGGCGCCGATCTATGCCAGCAGCGCGGCGGCTATCGCCAACAACATCACCGTATCGGGCGGCCCGGTGGCGCGGGGCAAGGCGCAACTGACGCTGGGCGACACCGGCCTGTACCGGCTCGACGCGATGCAGTCCGGCCCGATCAGCGACGACACCTATTTCGCGATCGGCGGCTTCCTGCGGCAGCATGACGGCTATCGCTATGGCGGTTTCCCCAGCGACAAGGGCGGCCAGATCCGCGCCAACCTGAAGCACGACCTGAGCAACGGTTTCGTCAAGCTTTCGGCCGAATATGTGAACGACCACAATGTCTTCTACCTGCCGATCCCGACCAATGATCCGCGCAATCCGACCGTCTCGCTCAATCCCTATATCGACTATTTCACGGGCACGTTGAACTCGCCGTCGCTGCGCAACGTCAACATCAAATATCGCGACGGGGCGGGCGCCTTGCAGAGCATGAACCGCGACCTGTCCAACGGCCGCCATATGCGGTTCTTCAACGCCGCACTGGACTATGAGGCGGACTTCGACGGCTGGAAGGTCTCCGCCAAGCTGGGCGGGACCAAGGGCAAGTCGAGCTTCGACGCCTTCTACTCCACCACCAATCCCGCCGACGCCAACAGCTTCGCCGCCAGCTATCTGAACGCGGCGCGCACCGCCTTCGGTGCCAATGTCGCGCGGCTCGGCTATGCGTTTGCGGGGACGAACGGCGCGTCGGTCTATGATCCCTCGGCCGCGTCGGGACTGGTCATGTCGGGGCAGTATCGCGCGTCGGAATCGGACTTCTACTCGGTGCAGGGCGACCTCAGCGTTACCCGCCAGTTCGCGACCGGCCTGGGCGAGCATGACGTGCGCGTCGGCGTGTATAGCTCCTTCTACGGCAACACCCTGCTCCAGGCCTATCAGGACATGTTGATCGAGGTGCGCAGCCAGCCGCGCACGCTCGACCTCGTCGCCTATTCGGCGACCGGGCAGGTGCTGGGCTCGGTCACCCAGAACGGTGTGCTGCGCTACACCACCACGCTCAATCAGGGCGCGGGCGATGCGCAGATGATCGCCTTCTACGCCAACGATACCTGGGACATCACGCGCGGGCTTCGCGTCGACGCGGGTATCCGCACAGAACGCTATAGCTACAAGGGTTTCGCCTCGCCGACGACGCAGGTCAATCTGGGCGACGCGACCACGCTGGCCGACGACACCACCCGCGCCTTCACCGGGCAGGTGCTCGACCAGCGGCTGAAGCCCAATGCGACCAACTGGACGGTCGGCATCAATTACGACCTCACCCGCCATTTCGGCGCTTATGGCCGCATCTCGAACCTCGAAGTGCCGCCGCAACTCGGGGTGGTGACCAGCATCAATCCGGCGATTGTGAAGACCAAGGCGCGCCAATATGAAGTCGGCCTGAAGGCGAGCTTCGGCCCCAACTATCTCTATGCGACCGGTTTCTATACCAAGTTCAACCCGTTCAACGCCTCCTTCGCCGCGTTCAACCCGGTGACCGGTCGCAATGACCAGACGCTGCCCTTTATCGGCGAGGCATCGGTGAAGGGTGTCGAGGTCGACGGTCGTGTCGCGCCGGTCCGCTGGTTCTCGCTCGACGGATCGGTCACCTGGCAGAATCCGGAATATGCCAATCTCCAGAACACCTCGGGAGCGGACCCGAGCGCAGTGAACGGCAACCAGATCATCCGCGAGGCCAAGTTCTTCGGCAATCTTCGCCCCAGCGTCGATTTCGACCTGGGCGAGCAGCGGCTGTCGGTGTTCGGTCGGTTCGAATGGGTCGGCCGCCGCTATGTCGATCTGTTCAACCGTACCGCGATGCCGGGATACCAGACGGTTGGCGCGGGTGCCTCGCTCGACTGGGGGACGTGGCGCGTTCAGGTGGTCGGCGACAATCTGTTCAACGCCCATGGCCTGACGGAGGGCAATACCCGGACCGACCAGTTTGCGGGCCAGGGTTCGTCGACGGCGATCTATGGTCGCCCGCTGTTCGGGCGGAACTTCCGCCTCATCGTCAGCCGGAGCTGGTGATGCGGACCATGGCCAGCGCCGCCATGCTCGCCCTGACGGCGCTCGCCGCCCCGGCGCAGGGGCAGGAGGTGGGCGACCGCGTCCTCTCGGCCCTGTCCGCGCGCCTCTTTCCGATGCTCGACGCCGCCGGACGGGATCCGGCTGCGCTTGGGCGGATCGTCGGCACGCCCGAGATGAAGCGCGTCCTGACGGCCCGTCGCGATCGCCGCGCGGGTTGCGGGAGCGATCTGACCTGTCGGGCGCAAGCGATGCTCTGGAGTCCGCAGGATGCCGATGCGCTTCGTCGCGCCGTGGCGGGGGAAAAAACTTTGCCCGCCGCCGATGACGGCGTGGGAGCGCAGGCGGATCGCGAGATCGCGGGCGTCAACATGATCGTCCGCAGCTATGCGCTGGGGGCCGTACCCACCACCGCGATCGACGGGCCCGGCACGGTGTCGCCGCAGGATCGGCAGTCCCGGCTCCAGGCGGCCGACTGGCTATCGGATACGCTCCGCGCCGGATCGGCACAAAGCCTCGATCCCAGCATCGACTATGCGCTGGCGCTGCTTGATGTCAGCGACCGGACCGACGCGATCGGCCATGAGCCGCTGCTGGACGGCGCCAATGCGGCGGCGGCGGCGCGTGCCAGGGGACTGGACTGGCGGCGCTATCGCTATGGCGCGATGATCGTGACGGGCGTCGGACCGGAGATCGAGGGTGAGCCGCTCAGCCCGTTCGGCAAATATCATCTCCGCCTGGCCGCGCGGCGGTTCGCGCAAGGGGATGTCGCCTTCATCCTGGTCAGCGGCGGTCGCGCCCATCCGCGCGCGACGCCCTTCACCGAGGCCGACGAAATGCGCCGGGCGCTGATCGAACGCTACGGCATTCCGCCCGAGGCGATCATCAGCGAGCCCTATGCCCGCCACACCACCACCAATCTGCGCAACGCCAGCCGCATGCTCGCGCGGTTGGGTATGCCCGCCGATGCAGAGACGCTGATCGTCTGCAACCCGGCGCAGAGCGGCTATATCGAAAGCGCCAAGTTCGCCGAGCGCAACATGGCGGAACTGGGCTATCAACCCGGCCGGGTCGTCCGCCGTGTCTCGCCGACCGAACTGGTCTTCCGCCCGTCGCGCCTGTCCCAGCGTGTCGATCCGCGCGACCCCCTCGACCCCTGAAAGGAATCGGCATGAGACGCCTAGCCCTGGCCGCCGCCCTGATCCTGTGCCCCGCCGCCGCCCAGGCCTGGGGCGGGACGGCCCATGCCGTGATCGACCGTGCGGCGATCGAGGCCATCCCGGACGATGGCCCGGTCTTCCTGCGCCGCCATGTCGATTACATCGCCGCCTCCGCCGCCCTGCCGGACAGCTGGCGCGGCGATGCGGAGGGCTTCTCCAAGATCGAGGAGGACCCGAACCATGGCTGGTTCCGCGAGCAATTCGCCTTTCTGAAGCCGATCCCCCGCTCGCGATACGAATTCGTCCTCGCGCTCTACAAACGCTACCAGGTCATCAAGGACCGCGATCCCGCGACTGCTGCGCGCACCAATGTCCGGTGGACCGGGACGCTGCCCTATGCCGCCATGGAGGCCTATGATCGGCTGATCGTTTGCATGCGTGCCATCCGGGCGGCGCGGGCCAGTGGCGGCGATGCCTCGGTGCCGGAACAGCATTGCGCGTTCCAGGCGATCCGGCTGGGCCATTATATCGGCGACGGCTCTCAGCCGCTGCACGACTCGGTCAACTCCGATGGCTGGCGGGGTCCCAATCCGAACGGCTATACCCGCGACCGCAGCATCCATGGGCGGTTCGAGAGCAGCTTCGTCGATGCCATCGGCCTCAAGGCGGGGGACATTCTGCCCCGGATCGGGGCACCGGGCCATCGGGAGGGCGACATGTTCGAGGCCGTGTTGCGCTTCCTCGACCAGTCGGGCGACCGGATGGAGACGGTCTATCGGCTGGAAAAGCGCGAAGGATTCCGCAACCCCGCCGACAAGGACGTGCGCGCGCTGATCTATGAGCGGACGGCGGCGGGTGCGGCGATGCTGCGCGATATGCTCTGCCGCGCCTGGGCGGAAAGCGCGATGCCCCCGGCCAAGGTGTCGCCGTCGCCGCTGGACTTCGACAATCCCCGCTTCAACCCGGAGACGGGCTCCGCCGTGCCCTGACGCCGCCCCAGCGCGCGCATGAGGCTGGCATGGCGCGCATGATCCAGTGTGAAGCGCCGCAGCAACAACATCGCCAGCACCGCACCGACCAGCGGCACCCCCAGCCCGAGCGCGACCATGCCCAGCCGCACCGCCTCGGGCTGGACCGCGCCGGGCACATAGCCGAGCAGGTTCAGCGCCCCGCCGATCATCGCGGTCGAGGCCGCGCCACTGGCCTTCACCAGCACCAGATAGAAGGCGAACAGCCCCGTCTCGAACCGCCGCCCGTGCCGCCACTCGACGACGTCGACCGCATCGGCCAACAGGCCCCAGGGCAGCATGAAGACGCTGGCGAAACCGAAGCCGATCACTGCCGCGCACGCGACCTGTCCCATTGGCCATGTCATGCAAAACCCGAACAGGATCAGCCCGAGCGCGCTCGCCGCATGGCCCGCAGCGAGCAGCCGCGCCTTGCCGAAGCGATGCGCCAGCGCGGTCCAGGCGAGTACGCCGCAAAATTGCCCCGCTGTCATCGCCGTCAACAGCAGGGAGACGGCGCCCGGCCGCGCGACGACATAGCTGCCGACATAGATCAGCATCCGGCCGAAGCACGGCATCGCGAACCCGGTGACCAGCGCCAGTGCCGCCATGCCCAGCACCATGGAATCGCGCAGCGGCACCCTGATCCCGTCGCCCTTCAAATCCTTCGTCGCGGTGGGCCCGTCACGCCCGCCCGACGCCCACACGCACAGCGCCATAGTCAGCGCGAAGGCGAGGCCGACCGCGATCCCCGTGCCCGCCAGGGCGGTGAAATGCCGCGTCCGACCGGCCTGCTGCACCATCGGCGTCAAGACGGTCGCGATGACCAGCGCGCTGGCGGTGCTGAAGAACAGCCGGTATCCCGAAACTCGCCCACGCGCGCGGCTGTCGCGGCTGACCTGCGCCATCAGGGCATTGTGCGGCACATCGACGACTGCATAGGCGCTGCGGAAGATGAGGATCGTGGCCGCCACCACCCAGATCCGGTGCACGCCCAGTCCCGGCATGGCATAGATCAGCGCGAACGCGGCCCCGCATGGCAGCGCCGCCATGGCGATGGTCCAGCGATAGCCTCGCCCCGCCGCGCGACAGCGGAGAACCAGCCGCGCCGCGAGCAGGTCGAACACCAGATCGCCCACCGCCGCGATCAACAGCATCCCCGCCGCCCGCGCGCCGCCCAGCCCGAGCACGTCCGTCAGGAGATAGAGGATCGTCAGGTCGGCGCCACCGAACACCAGCGCCTTGCCGAAGTTGCCGGACGAATAGGCGATCATCCGTATTTCGCTGCCGATGGTCGTGGTCGGCGATGTCGTTCTGGCGAGGAAAATGGGAAATTACATCCTGTTGTCGCGTCCGCCGCCGAGCGTTATTCCGCGATCATGTCATCCCGGCGACAGTGATCGGTGACGTCGATGGACGCGCTGGAGGATGGTGGCCCGGCAGGATAGGGGCCATCACGGCTTTCCGGTGTAGCGATAGAGTTCGGCGGGGCGGAAGGATGCGCCGGTCTCGCGCTCGCCGGTCGCGGCGATCCGGCCGCTGTCGATCAGGCGGCGGCGGAAGGCGGGTTTGTTGAGCGGACGACCCAGTATCGCCTCATGCACGTCCTGAAGCGCGCGGAGCGTGAAGCGTTCGGGCAGCAGCGCGAAGGCGACCGGCGACCAGTCGAGCTTGCCCCGCAGCCGCCGGATCGCAAGGTCGATCATCGCGTCATGGTCGAAGGCCAAGGGGACCGCCGCACCATCGACCGATGCCGTTATGGGACCATCCTCGGACGCGGAGACACGGGCGAGCGTCAGGCCCGGTGCTGCGGTGAAGCGTTCGGCGGGAAGCAGCGCAAAATAGGCGACGCTGATGATCCGCATGCGCGGGTCGCGGTCCACCGCGCCGAAGCTATAGAGCTGTTCGAGATAGGCTTGGTCCATCTGCGCCTTGGCACCCAGCACCCGCCGCGCCGCATCGTCCAGGCTTTCTCGGATGCCGACGAACCCGCCAGGCAGGGCCCATGCTCCCTTATGGGGATGCGCGGTGCGCCGGTGAAGCAATACCGCGGGAGCGCCATCCACAACGCTGGTCAGGATCAGATCGACGGCGACCGAGGGCCGCTCGAACGTCCCCGGATCATAGCGGTCGAGGAACGGAGATTCGTCCATCAACCGGACCTTATATGCATTATGCACTTTACCTATGCGTAACGTACGCCTATGTCAATGGATGAGAGGAGACGTCGGATGCGTTTCGTGGTCGTCGTGGACATGCAGCGGGATTTCGTCGCCTCGGACGGCGCCTTGCTGGTGGCGGGCGCGGAAGAGATGGTCGCCCCGATGAACGCCTGGCTGGCGTCGCTCCAGCCTGCGGAGGTAGCCGGAGTGCTGTTCACCGCCGACACCCATGTCCCCGAGGTCTACGCCCTGTCGGAAGAGGCTAAGCAGTTTCCGCCGCATTGCGAGGTGGGAACGCCGGGCTGGGCGCTGGTGGTCGATCCGAATGTCGTGGATGCGGCCATCCCCACCTACCGGCTGGAAAAGGGGGTGTTCGACATGTGGGCGGAGCCCGGCCTGGTGGTGGAGCGGATCGGTACGGCGGACACGACCGACCGGGAGGCATTCTTCAACGGGTTGCAGGCCCAAGGCGTGGAGCATGTCGAGGTGGTCGGCGTCGCGGCGGATTATTGCGTGCGCTGGGCGGTCGAGGGGCTGCTGGCGCGGGGCTTCCGCGTCACTGTTCCGGTGGGGCTGACACGAGGCATCGTCCGGCAGATCGATATGGTCGCGCTGGAGGAATGGACGGGCCGCAACCTCGCGATTGCATGACGATCGCACGCCGCGAGCGGCCATGGATCTGGGCATCTTCGGCTCGTATCGCCAGACGCGCGGATCGAACGCTAACAGCTTGATATTCATCAAGGCGGAATCCCGCGCTCGCGCCTACATGTGCTATTGATCGGGATCAGCCCTATGATTTCGACAACTTGCTGTCGCGGCGATCCCGGCGGTCGGTAGAGGGAGAACATATCTGCTCGACGACGCACCCGTGGCCATCTGCGTCCCTGCTCGGAACGAGGCGGCGATGTTGCCCGGTCTGCTGGCGGCGATCGCCCAATTGTCCGGCGACCTGGGCGCGTTGGACGTCTGTATCCATCTCGATGATTGTCGGGACGGCAGTGCGGCTCTGCTGGATCAACTTGCGCCGACCTTGCCATTTCGTTTGACCGTGGCGCAGGGGGGCCGCGACGGGCCGCCCAATGCGGGGGCCGCCAGACGCGCGGCGGTGGCGATGGGGCTGGCGCTTCTGGTCGACGGCGAAGGCCTGGTATTCACGACGGATGCCGACAGTCAGCCGCGTCGCGACTGGATCATGGCGGGGCGCAAGGCCCTGATCGAGGCCGAGGTCGCCGCTGGCCGCATCGTCCGAACCCATGGTGGGAACGATCCCCAAGCCTCCAGGATCGAACATTATTATGATCGCCTGCATCGATACCGCCGGAGCATCGACCCGGTGGCGTGGGAGGCGCGCGATACCCATCATTTCAGCGGCGGCGCCAATATCGCGATCCGGGCCTCGGCCTATCGGATGATGGGTGGTTTCCTGCCCCTTCCGTCGGGAGAGGATGCGCGATTGCTCGACGATGCGGCGCGCGCGGGGCTTCGTGTCCGCCGGGATGGTGCGATGGTGGTGGAGACATCTTCCCGCCGCGAGGGGCGGATTGCGGGCGGACTCGCGGGACTGTTGCTCGCGCTGGATCGGGGCGAGCCGCCCCGCATGGCCGATCCACGCGCCGCTGCCTGGCAGTGGCGGGCCCAGGCGGAGGCTCGGCGGGGCTTCGCCATGATCGACCGGGTCGATGTGCGACTGACCCTGGGCGAGCGATTGGGCCTGACGGCGGATCACATTTTGGGTGTCGCACGGGACTGCCCCAATGACGAGGCGTTCGCGATGCGCGTCGTTCCCGCGTCGCCCGATCACAAGGCCATGATATCGTTATGCGAGGCGGAGGATATCCTGACGGGACTGGAAACCGAATGGCGCGAGATGGCGGCATGAACGCCATGGCCGAGGCGTTACAAAAGGCGATCGCGGCGCATGGTTGGGCGGATACGCCGCCCGTCGATCCGCAGATGCCCGAAGGATATGTCGCGTTGTTGACAGGTCTGTACGAATCCGGTCGTCGCGATCTGCCGCTCGCCCGATTGCTCGAAGGGCATGTCGATGCGGGTCAGATCGTGCAGCGCTACGGATCGGCTCGCCAGGTGGAACGGTTGAGGCATCTGGTCGGGCAGGGGGGGATGCTGGGGGTATGGAACGCCGCTCTCGCGGGCGAACCCCTGCGGCTGGAGGGCGATCGACTGAGGGGCGGGAAGAGCTATGCGTCGGGGGCCGGCGTGTTGAGCCATGCGCTGGTCACGGCGGATACGCCCGGCGGCCCGCAACTCCTTCTGCTCGACCTGTCACGAATTGTCCCGGTGATCGATCGCGACTGGTGGCGGGTGACCGGCATGCAGCGGTCCGAGACGCATCAGGTCCGCTGGCACGACGCGGTGATCGAGGACGAGGATCGGATCGGTGCGCCCGATCTCTACGCGCGCGAACCGTTTTTCGGCGGCGGGGCATTGCGGTTCGTGGCGGTCCATGCCGGGGGTGTCGCCGGAATATGCGACCGGACCCGCGACCATCTGGTGCAAACGGGGCGCTCCGACGACCCCTTCCAGTCCGCGCGGCTGGCCGAGTTGTTCGGGCTGGCGGGGACGGCGGCGGCGATCGTGCGGCGGACGGCCACGCTTTGGTTCGAGGAAGCGGAGGATGAGGCGCGGCTGGCGCGGGTCGCCTCCGCGCGTCTGGTCGTCACCGATGCGGCCGAGCGGGCGATCGTGATCGCTCGGGAGGCGGTCGGCCTCGCCGGACAATTCCTGTCGCATCCGCTTTCTGCCCTGCTCAGCGATCTGGCGGTCTATCTGCGCCAGCCCGTACCCGATGTCCAACGCCTTAGGGTCGGGCGGGCGGTGCAACGGGGTTTGCTGGCGCCTTCCTTGTGAAGCTCGGCCTTGTAGGCGTTCGCCGGGCGGTCATCGTCGCGCCGCATCCCGATGACGAGCTGATTGGCGCGGCCGGTCTCATCCAGGCGTTGCGGCGACGCGGTGCGAACGTGTCGGTCATCGTGGTCAGCGACGGCGCGGCCTCGCATCCGAACAGCCCGACATGGCCCGCCCATCGCCTGATCGCCGCGCGAGAGAAGGAGAGCCTGCACGCCCTTCGTCGACTGAAAGTAGGGCGCGACGCCGTGACATTCCTCCGGCTGCCCGATGGCGGTCTGTCGACGCATGGCGATCGGTGCCGCGAGGCGCTGCACCAGGCGCTTCGCAAGCATCGGAAGCCGGATGTGCTGGTCGGGCCCGCCGCGACCGACGCGCATACCGATCACCGGGCAGTCGCGCTGGCGCTTGCGCAGTTCCGGTTCGGCGGACGGCGTCTGACCTATCAGGTCTGGCCGCCCCAGCGCCGGACGGTGGCCCGCTGCCGGACCGTGTCTCTGCCCGGTGGCGCAGCGGCGAAGCGGTCGCTGATCAGGGCGCATCGTACCCAACTCGGTGCGATTGCCGACGACCCGCATGGCTTCGCGATCGCCCGGCATGAACTGGCGGTCTTCGCCCATCCGGTCGAGCGCTTCGTGGAGGAGCGGCGATGAAGGCGATCGATCTCGGCGGCTTTTCCGAGAAGTTCGCGACGGACGACGACCCCTGGCGCACCTTCTCGAACCGGGATGAGGCGGTGAAGCGCGCCGCGATACTGCATGCGCTGGGGGAGGGGCCGCTGGGCCGGGTCTTAGAGCTGGGCAGCGGCAACGGGTCGAACAGCCGGGCGATCGCGCCGCGCACGCTCCGCCTGGATGCGACCGAGGGAACGGCGGAGGGTACACGTCTGACGGCGCGCGCCCTCGCGCCCTGGCCGCGCGGTCGGGCAATCACCCTGGCCTTGCCGGCACGCTTGCCGCGCTCGGCCTATGACGCGGTCGTGATCGCGGAGATTCTCTATTATCTGTCGCCGCGCGCGATGCGACAGGTCGCGATTGATGTCGCCCAAGCGCTCCGTCCCGGCGGACGGCTGGTGCTGGCACATCACCGGATCGACTATTATGATTTCGCCCAGCATGCCGCCGATATTCAGCTGCGTTTCCTTCGCATGACCGGTGTTTCGTGGCGGGTCGCGACCGTGCGGCGCACCGCCCGCTGGCATGTCGTCGTCGCGAGACGAGGTGACGGCCCGTGCGGCAAATGATCGCGCCAGGGCCGTAAAGTGGCGGTCGCGCCGCGATAGGCATTTGCATGTGCGCCAGAAGCGCCTAGACGACGCCATCCCCGGGGGGCCGCTGATGCGCGGTTGAGAGGTGGGCAGCAGCCCATGACCCGCTGAACCTGATCCGGGTCATACCGGCGTAGGGAGGGGCGCGGCTTATCGGTCGTCCCTCCGTGTGAAGTGGACGCGAAAGACGATGCCGGTTGTGACTTCCCGCGATCAGCCGATGATCCGCCGTGGCGCCCTGCTGCTGTCGGCGGCCTGGCTGGCCCTGCCCATGGTGGCATCGGCGCAACAGGCGGGCGACGCCCTGAGCGATATCCGCGTGATCGGCCACCGCGATCCCGAAGGCCTGCTGCCCGATCAGACCGAGCCCAAGGCGGTCAGCGAGATTTCGAGCGACTTCATCGTCAAACAGGCGCCGACGCTCAACGCGTTTCAGCTCGTCAACCTGCTGCCGGGCGCGAATGTCGCCTCCAGCGATCCCTATGGCCTGTCGACCAGCTCCAGCCTGACGCTGCGGGGGCTGGGCCAGGATCAGATCGGCGTGCTGATGGAGGGGGCGCCGCAGAACGACATCGGCTATTACTACGCCTATCCGTCGCAATTCGCCGATCCGGGGAATGTTCGGCGGGTGGTGGTGGCGCAAGGTTCGGTGGATCTCGACTCCCCCACGGTCGGAGGGGCGGGCGGCCTGTTGTCGCTGACGCTCGACGATCCCAAGGCGACGCGCGGGGTACTCGCCGATCTGTCGCTGGGGTCCTATGATCTGCGCCGGGTCTTTGTCCGCGTCGATACGGGTACGATCGGGGGCAGCGGCCTGAAGGCGTTCGTCTCCTATTCCAATACTCGCGCCGACAATTGGCGGGGGCCGGGCTATGACACGCGCCAGCATGTCGATGCCAAGCTGCTCGGCGAATGGGGCGGCGGCAACCGTGCCAGCCTGGCGCTGTCGTACAACGACGCCAATTCCTCCAGCTATCCCAGCCCGACGCTGGCGGACTGGCAGGCGCGGGGGCGTGGGTTCAACTATGCCGCGCGCTATGGGCCGGGGACCACCGATTACTGGCGGCTGTACCGGGCACCGTTCCGCAACCTCTACGCCTCGGCGCCGGTGCATCTGGTCCTGAACGATCGCCTGACGCTGGACAGCACCACCTATCTCCAGTTCGGCTATGGCAATTCGCCCTATGGCACGCAGCTTGCGACCACCGGCAATTTCCTCGGCAACGAGGCGCTGGCCGAGCCGATCGCGCTGCCCGGCGCGGTGGACGGCGTCGCGACGGTGCTCGGCAATTATACGGGCGATCAGATGCGGACGGGGGAGGTCGCCAAGCTGATCATCCAGGCGGGCATGCACCGGCTGACGGCGGGGCTGTGGTTCGACTATGGCACCGACCGCGTCACCCAGACCTATGGCGCGGTCGGGGCGGATGGCTCTCCGGCCGACCCCTGGGGCTTTCCCAGCCGTGCGATCCGCACCGCCGATGGCCGTCTGCTCGCCTATGAAAACCAGCGCACGGTGACGGTGACGAAGAGCTTTTTCCTGGCGGACAGCATCGCGCTCGCCCCGCGGCTGACGGTCGATATCGGGTTCAAGGGCGTCAACCTGCTGCGCAACGGCCACAACTATCTGCCCGGGCCGCAAAGCCGCGTGCGCCGAGACAGCTTCGTCGCCTTGCCCCGCGCGGCCGTCCATTACGCGATCGACGATCGGCAGCAGTTGTTCGCCAATGTCACGACCAACTTCCGCACGCCCAACGAGTTCACGCTCTACAACAGCTACGATGGCGGCCTGGTCTCGACGCGCGGCACCGATGCGGTGAAGAACGAATATTCGGTGTCGCAGGAGCTGGGCTATCGCTATATCGGCCCGAACCTGTCGGCCTCTGTGACGGGCTTCCATTACAAGTTCCGCAACCGCCAGCTCGCGACGGTGGTCGACAATGGCGGTGCCCTGGTCAATTCCACGCTGAACGCCGGGGGGCAGACATCCTACGGCGTCGATGCCGAGATCGACTATCGCCCCGTCAAGGGCGTCAGCGTCTATATCTCGGGCGAGTATCTGCGGGCGCGGATCGACGATGATCTGCCGGTCGGCGACGACTTTCTGCCGACCCGGGGCAAGCGCGCGGTGTCGAGCCCGACGCTCCAGTTCGGCGCGGGCGGCACCTATGACGACGGGCATTTGTTCGGCAGCATCGCTGGCAAATATGTCGGACGCCAATATGCGACGTTCATGAACGACGAGAGCATCGGGGGCTATGCGACGCTCGACCTGGCAATCGGCGTCCATCTGGCGGACTGGATCGACGGCAAGCGGACCGATCTGCGGCTCAACGCGATCAACGTCACCGACCCCCATGTCCTGGCGGGCGTGCAGTCGGTCAGCACCAACGCCCGCGATGCGGTAGGGCGTGGTGGCACCGTCATCGCCGGCCAGGCACCCGCTTATTATATCGGCGGCGGTGCGGCGGTCACGGCGACCCTGTCCCGCGCCTTCTGACCATGACCGCCGCCGCCTCGACCACCGATCATCTCGTGCATGGCATGGGGCTGGCCCTGGAAGCGCCAGTCTGGCCCGCCATCACGTCCCATGAGGCGACGGAGGTATTGGCCCGCTATCCGGGAGCCGCGCCGATCGAGGCGTTGCGCTGGCATTCGCCGCGCCCCTTCTCGGCGGCGACGCTGATCGAGACGACGGGCGACACGCTCCTGTTGAAGCGGCATGATCGCCGGATGCGCACGGTCGCGGGACTGGCGGAGGAGCATGCCTTCATCGCCCATCTGTCGGGCGCGGGGATGCCGGTGCCCGAGGTCATGCTCATCCGGGATGGAGCGAGCGCGGTTGCGCTGGGGGATTGGACGTACGAACTCCATCGGCGGGCGGCGGGGGACGATCTTTATCGCGATCGGCAGTCGTGGACGCCGTTCCGATCCGCCCAGCATGCCCATGCCGCCGGTGTTGCGCTCGCGCGGCTGCACGGTGCGTCGCAAGGGTTCGACGCACCGGCGCGGATCGTGCAGCCCCTGGTCGCCAGCTTCCATATCCTGTCCGCCACCGACCCGATGGCTGCGACCGAGGCCTATGTCAAAGCGCGCCCGGCGCTCGCCGCGTTCCTGGCGAGACGGCGATGGCGGAGCCGGTTGTCGGCGCTGTTCGCGGCGTTCGGCGAAGGACTGGCGCCGCTAGTTGCGGGGCAGAGGCCGTTATGGACGCACAATGACTGGCATCCCTCCAATCTCCTCTGGACGGCGCAAGGCACGGTCGAGACCGTGTTCGACTTCGGCTTGGCCGACCGGACCTGCGCGGCCTATGATCTGGCGATCGCGATCGAGCGAACTGCCTTTGCATGGCTGGAATTGGGCACGGGTAAGGACGACGCCATCGCCGATCCGTCGGCGGCGCTATCCCTGATCGCGGGATATGAGACGATAACCCCGTTGGGGGATGAGGGAAGGGAGGCGATCCTCCGGCTGCTGCCGCTCGTCCACATCGAATTCGCACTGTCCGAAATCGATTATTTTGCCGGGATTGTCGGCGACCCGGCGGCGGCATCGCTTGCTTGGGACGGGTATCTTCTCGGCCATGCGGAATGGTTCATGTCGGCGACCGGACGGGACTTTCTCGCCGCTTTGCGCAACGGCGGAAGAACCCGATGACGCCGCTCGAAATCGCGGCGGTGGCGATCAGCTTTCTGGCGATCTGGCTGACGGCGCGGCGCAACATGTTGTGCTGGCCGCTGAACCTCGTTGCCTGCGCCTTGTACTTCAAGCTGTTCCTCGACGTGCGCCTCTATGCGGACATGGTGCTTCAGGCCGTGTTCGGTATCGGCATCCTCTATGGCTGGATCGTCTGGAGCCGCGACCGGCGCGATGCGGCGGTGGTTACGGTCGTACCGCTGCCCCGGTTCGGGGCATTGGCCGGTCTGGCGGTCGGCGCGCTGGGTGCGCTGGGAATCGGATGGTTCACCAGTCACCATACCGATGCGACATTGCCCTGGCTGGATGCGACGCTCAGCAGCTTCAGTCTGGTCGCGCAATATTGGACGGCGCGTCGGCACCGCGAGAGCTGGTTGCTCTGGATCGCGGTGGATGTCGTCTATGTGGGGATGTTCGTCTTCAAGGACCTGATGCTGACCGCCGGACTATACGCGGTGATGATCGGTCTGGCGGTCATCGGCTATCGGGACTGGCGGCGGGCGCAAGGCGTCGCCGCCCGGTCGTCATAGGTTCGTCTGCATCCGCAGGTCGAGCGCGGAGAGGCTGGCGGCGAGTTCCTCGTTACGGAACGGCTTGTTGAGCCGCGCCATGCTCGGGTCGATCCCGTGCGTCTCGGCATAGCCCGATACGATCAGCGCCTTCATGCCCGGAACCCGGTCGGTCAGTTCACGGACCAGCTGCGCGCCGCTGATCCCCGGCATCAAATGGTCGGTCACCAGAAAATCGGGGTGCAGCCCGGCGCGGACAAGGTCGAGCGCCTCTGCGGCGGAGCTGGCCTCGACCACCTCATAGCCCAGATCGGCGAGCATATCGGCGGTGCTGAGCCGCACCAGTTCCTCATCGTCCACCAGCAGGACAATGCCCCCGCTCTGCACCCCCGGCGCCTCACCTGCGTCGGGATTAGCGGCGGCGACCTTGAGGTTGCTGGGCGGCAGCCACAGGACGATATGCGTGCCGACACCGGCCGCACTTTCGATGGTCAGGCCGCCGCCAAGCTGCGCGGCCAGACCATGCACCATCGACAGCCCCAGGCCGGTGCCCTTGCCGACGCCCTTGGTCGAGAAGAAGGGCTCGATCGCGTGCTGCAACGTCTCCTCGTCCATGCCGACCCCGGTGTCGGCGACGCCCAGACAGACATAGCGGCCGGGGGCGATGTCCCTGGCCTCCATCGTCCCGACCATGCAGGTCTTGACCGAGATGTTCAGCTCGCCACCCTCCGGCATCGCGTCGCGCGCGTTGACCGCCAGGTTGAGCAACGCCATTTCCAGCTGGTTGGCGTCGGCCAGGGCAGGGGGCAGGTCGGGTTCCAGGTCGATCCGCACCGCGATGGTCGGCCCGATGGTCGACTCGATCAGGTCCGTCATGCCGTGGATCAACTCTGCCATGTCGACCGCGATGGCCTGAAGCGGCTGGCGACGGGCGAAGGCGAGCAGGCGCTGGACCAGCGTCTTGGCACGCTCCGCCGATTGCAGCGCGCCATCGATCAGGCGGCGTTCGCGCTCGGTCCCGATCCCTTTGCGCATCAGCATGTCGAGCGAACCGATGATCGGGGTCAGCAGATTGTTGAAGTCATGCGCGACACCGCCGGTCAGGCTGCCCATCGCCTCGACCTTCTGGCTCTGCCGCAAGGCTTCCTGCGCCACCTCCAGTTCGGCGCGCGCCGCCATCGCCACCGACACGTCGTTGGCCTGATGGAAAGCGCCGATCACATGCCCGGCATCGTCCCGTAGCGGCGTGTAGGAGATTTCCCAGGACGGCGTCCCGAACTCGGCGCGACCAAAGGCTTCGGTCACGGTGAAGCTCTCGCCGGTCAGCGCGCGGTGCATCAATTCCCGCATGGTCGCGCGCTGTGCATCCTCGAACTGATCGGGAAAGACATCGCCGATCCGCGTCTCAAAGCCGTTGACGCGCCGGAACTCGCTCTGGTGCGCGCGATTGAAGGCGATCAGGCGATAGTCGGTGTCGAAGGCACAGATGGGCGAGGACGTCGCCTCGACAATGTCATGATAGCGGCGAAGATCGGCGGTCCGCTCGATCACCTGCTGCTCCAGCGTGCCCCTCAGGGCGCGCAGGGCGGCCTCGGCGCGGGTACGCTCGACGGCGGCCTTCACCCGCTCGCCGACCTCCTGGACCAGATCCTCCTCGGCGGCGCTCCATATGCGCGGGGTGGCGTTCTGGACGGCGAGCAGGCCGACCCATTCGTCCTCCTGGAACAGCACCACGTCGATGAACGCGCCGACCTCGCGCGCCTGCAGCCCGGTCCGCGCGCCATCGCTGAGCCTCGGGTCGCCGCCGACGTCGCGGACGACGACCGGCGCTCCGTCACGATAGGCGGCAAGCAGGTCGGGACCGAAACTCTCCAGCGAATGCCGACCGACGATGGAGGACACGCCGCGCGCATAATCGCGCTCGACCGTCATCCAGCCGCGCGTTGTGATCTCGGCATAGAAGACACGGCTGGCCGCCATCTGCTGCCCGAGCCGTTCGGCGGCGACCTCCATGATCGCGGTCGGGGTTTCCAGCGTGCGCAGGTCGTCGGCCAGCCTGAGCAGGAAGGAGGATCGCCTGGCGGCGATGACCCCCTCCGTGGTCTCGGTCAGGACGCCGATCACCCCGGCGGGGGTGCCGGTGTCGTCGATCAGTGCCGAATAATCGAGATGGAACCAGGCAGGCTCGGCGCGCCCGTTGCGGTTCAGCATCACTTCGCGATCGCGATATCGAACGGTACCCCCGGCCAGGCATTCGGCCACGACATGGTCGTCGAACAATATGTCGTTGGGCCAGCCGTCCCGCATCCGCGACCCCAGAAGTCGCGGGTGCCAGTCGCCCGCGATCGTCGCATAGGCATCATTGTAGAACAGGACGCGGTCCGCACCCCACAGCATCGTCATAGCGATGGGCGAGCGAAGCAGCATGGCGAGCGTGGTTCGCAGGCAGCCGGGCCATGTTTCGATCGGCCCAAGGCCGGTCGCCGACCAGTCCTGCCGATCGATCAACGCCGCGCAACATCCGCCACCCCGCAGAAAGGGCGGCATCGAGCGCGACGTCGATGGCGATGCATTCCCGGTATCAGGGTCGGCAGGCCCGCACGGCGCGATGGCTTCGGATGGGCGAACGGTTGCCATGGTGCGCAACTACTCCATGCCGTGCAATTACGTAAGTCGGATTCCACGCGGCTTCGGTGGGGGGCCGATCTGTAACACTGGAAAGACTATATTGCATTTAATTAGATAGGCATCTATCTAATTAAATGTGACCGATTCCATTTCCCTTCGCCGCCACTTCTCCGCGCGGCTCGTGCCGATGGCGCGGGCGTATCGGCGCTATCTCGATCGCGGGCTGGCCGGCCTGTCGCTGTCACACACGGCGGCGCTGGCGGTGATGCTGATCGGCCGGACGGAGGAGGGGATGCGGCAGGGGGCCCTTGCGGACCAGCTGGGGATGGAGGCGCCATCGGTGGTGCCCCTGATCGACCAGTTGGAGCGGAGCGGCTTGGTGGAGCGTCGGGTCGATGCGACGGACAAGCGCGCAAGGCTGCTGCACCTGACGAACGAGGGACGGACCGCCGCCGCCGAGGTCGAAGAACGGACCGCACAGATCCGCTCCGAGCTGTTCGCCGATGTCGATGACGTGGACCTCAAGGCGGCCAGCCGCGTGCTCGACCAGCTTTATGCCGCATTCGGCGACGACCGGGAATGATCGCGATGCCCCGGATCGGCCTGCGCGAGACGGTCTTCTCGCTGAATTGCTTCGCGGCGGCGATGCTGGCCCTGTTCCTGTCCTTCTCGCTGGGGCTGGATCGGCCCTTCTGGGCGATGATGACCGTCTATATCACCAGCCAGCCGCTGAGCGGCGCGGTCCGGTCGAAGGCGGTGTTCCGGCTGATCGGGACGGTGATCGGGGGGCTGGTGACCGTGTTGCTGGTGCCGACGCTGGTCAACGCGCCGGTGCTGCTCAGCCTGGCGCTCGCGCTGTGGGTTGCGGGGTGTCAGTTCGTGTCCCTGCTCGACCGGACACCGCGAGCCTATGTCTTCATGCTGGCGGGCTATACCGCCGCGCTGATCGGCTTCCCCTCGGTCCTGCATCCCGAGGCGATCTTCGACACCGCCGTGTTGCGCGTGCAGGAGATCGGTATCGGCGTGCTGTGCGCGGCGATCGTCCATTCGGTCGTGTGGCCGCGCAGCGTCGCGGGGGTTTACGGCGCGCGGGCCAGGGCCGTCCTCGCCCATGCCGAAAGCTGGATCGCCGATATCCTGGCGGTCGAGGCGAGCGCGCGGACTTCGCCTGAGCGGCGACGGCTGGCCGCCGACGTGACCGACCTTCACGTCACCGCGACCCATATCCCCTTCGACACCGCACGCATTCGCCCGACCCGCGCCTTGCTGACCGGCTTGCAGGACAGGCTGGTGCAGTTGATCCCGCTGGTGTCCGCGCTGGAGGACCGGTTGCGCAGCCTGACCGCCGAAGGTCCGCTGCCCGCAGGCGTGGCGGAGTGGGTGGCCGGGGTACGCGACTGGGTTCTCGATCCGACGCTCGACACGCCCGTCATTCCACCGCCCCCGGCCGCGTCGGACTGGCGCGGGCTGGTGACGCTCAACCTCACCATGCGCCTGGCCGAACTGGTCGAGGCGCTCGGCACGACCCGCGTGCTGGTCGCGGCGGTGGCCGATCCGGAGGCGCCGCGCCCGGTGGTCGCCGAGGGCGGGGGCAGGCCGCTACACCGCGATTATGGGCTTGCCCTGTTGTCCGCGACGGCGACCTTCCTGACCATCATCGGCTGCTGCGCGGTCTGGATCGTCACCGCCTGGCCCGAGGGCGCGGTGGCGGCGATGATCGCGGCGGTGGTCTGCTGCTTCTTCGCCACGCTGGACGACCCTGTACCGGCACAGCGCGGCTTTCTGATCTGGACGCTGGTGTCGGTGCCGCTGATCGCCGTCTATCTCTTTGCCATTCTCCCGGCGATCGACGGGTTCGTCATGCTCTGCCTTGCGCTCGCCCCTTCGCTGCTCGCCATGGGGGCGGCGATGGCGGTTCCGTCCTGGTACGGACGGATGATGCCCATGCTGATCAGCTTCGCGGGCGGGCTGGCGCTGACCAATATGTACAGCGTCGATGCGGCGGGCTTCTTCAACGGCAACATCGCCCAGGTCGTCGGGATCGTCGCTGCGATGACCATGACCCGGTTGGTGCGGAGCATCGGCGCGGGCACGGCGATCCGCCGCCTCCGCCATGCGGGCTGGCGGGACCTGGCCGCCCTGGCCGAGCGTCCGGCGCTGCTGCCCGTCTGGCGCAGCCGGATGCTCGACCGGGTCGGCCTGCTCGCCGGGCGTGTCGGCGAGGTGGAGGACGAGGACCGCGACGATGCCGTCGCCGCTCTGCGCGAATTGCGGATCGGCTATAATCTGGTCCAGCTCTCGCCCGGTCCCGAACATCAGGCGCTGCGCGCGTCGCTGGCGGGCTGGTTCCGGCAACTGGTCGACGGGCGCGACCCCGCGCCGCCGCCCGATCTGCTCGATGCGATCGACGGGGCGATCGCCCAAAGCCCGGAGCCGGATCGGCTGGCGGCGCTGGTCGGCCTGCGCCGCAACGTCTTTCCCGCCGCGCCGGGCTGGACTGAGGAAAGGCTGGCGGCATGACGGGCGACCTGGATCTGGCGGGCGTGTTCGTCCACCCGCTGCTGATCGCCGCCATCCTGGCCTTCATCGCGGCCGAGATCATCGGCTGGGCGCTAGCGAAGGTGCGGCTCTACCGCTTCGTCTGGCATCGCGGCCTGTTCGATGTGGCGCTCACCATCATCCTCTGGGCCGGGATCGCCGGCCTCATCACCGGCGGCACGCCCGCTTCGGCATTTTTCGGTTGAACACGCTATGACATTCCATCCCTCCCTGCGCGTCGCGGCGCGCATCGTCGTGACCCTGATCGTGGTGGCGCTGGCGCTGCTGGCAGGGCGCCGCCTCTGGGCGCATTACGAGACCGAGCCCTGGACCCGCGACGGCCGGGTGCGCGCCGATATCGTGCAGGTCGCCCCCGACGTCTCGGGCCTGGTCACCGACGTGCTGGTGCGGGACAATCAGCAGGTGGTCGTCGGCACGCCCCTGTTCCGCGTCGACACGCCCCGCTACCGGCTGGCGGTGTCGCAGGCCGAAGCCGCCGTCGCGTCCCAGGCGGCGCAACTGGCGCAGGCCCGACGCGAGGCGCAGCGCAATCGGACGCTGGGCGACCTGGTCGCGGGCGAGGTGCGCGAACAGGGCAATGCCAGGGTCGTGCAACTCGCCGCCGCGCTCGACCAGGCGCGCGTCGCGCTGGCCACCGCGCGTCTCAATCTGGCGCGGACTGAAGTGAAGGCCAGCGTCGCCGGAACGGTCAGCAATCTCGATCTGCGACCGGGCGACTATGCGCAGCGCGGGGCATCCCGAATTCGCGATCATCGATCGCGGCTCGCTGCACATCATCGGCTATTTCGAGGAAACCAAACTGCCGCGCGTCCATGTCGGCGATCCCGTCCGCGTCCGCCTGATGGGCGACGATCACGACATCATGGGGCATGTCCAGAGCATCGCCGGGGGGATCGAGGACCGGGACCGCAGCGCGGGCGCGGACCTGCTCGCCAATGTCAATCCGACCTTCAGCTGGGTTCGCCTGGCGCAGCGCATTCCGGTGCGCGTCGCGATCGATCGCCTGCCTGCGGGCGAGACGCTGGTGGTCGGGCGAACAGCGACCGTCGAGGTCCTGCCGCGCAAGGCGGGGGCCGCCGCATGACGCTGCGTCGCACCGCCGCGCTTCTGACCGGTACGCTGCTTTCCGCATGTTCGACGGTCGGTCCCGATTATCATCGTCCAACGTCGGCGGTGATCGACAAACCCAGCGCCGCCGCGCCCTTCGTTGGTGGGAACGAGGCGGCCTTCGCCGCGCTCCAGCCCGTGCCCGATCGTTGGTGGCAGCTTTATCGGGACCCGACGCTCGACCGTCTGGTGCAACAGGCGCTGGCCGCGAACACCGACCTTCGCGTCGCCGCCGCGAACATCGCGCGGGCGCAGGCTTCGGTCGATCTGGTCGAGCAGGATCGCCGCCCCCAGGCGAGCCTCCAGGCCGCCCCCGGCTATGCCCAGCGATCGGCGGAGGAGGAATTGCTGCCGGGTGCGGCCTTGCCCAGCAACTTCGTCTATTCGGCGACGGCGGGCATTTCCTATCAGGTCGATCTGGTCGGGCAGGTCCGGCGCGCGGTCGAGGCGGCCAATGCCGATCTGGCCGCGACCCATGCCGCCTATGATGCGGTGCGGGTCACGGTGGTCGCCGACACGACCCAGGCTTATCTCGACGCCTGTTCGGCGGGGCGCGAGATCGGCGTGGCGGAGCGGGCGCTGGCGCTGCAATCGCGGACCACGGCCTTGACCCGGCGGCTGGTGCGGGGCGGACGGGGTATCTCGCTGGATGCCACGCGATCCTCGGCGCAGGAGGCGCAGGTGCGCGCGACCATGCCGGGGTTGCAGGCGGCGCGGCGTCTGGCGCTCTATCGGCTGGCGACCCTGACCGGGCGTCCTCCGGCGGAGTTCGACCGCGATGTCGCCATGTGCAGCGCCGAGCCGCGATTGAGCCAGCCGATCCCGATCGGCGACGGGGCCGCGCTGCTCCGGCGACGGCCCGATGTGCGCCGGGCCGAGTTGGAACTGCGCGCCGCCACCGCACGGATCGGCGTGGCCACCGCCGCGCTCTATCCGCAGGTTTCGCTGGGGGCGTCGGTCGGCTCGGTCGGTCTGGCCGAGCGGGCGCTGTCGAGCGACACCTATAAATTCTCGCTGGGGCCGCTGATCAGTTGGCAATTCCCCAATCGCGGGCGAGTCCGGGCGCGCATCGCCGCGACCGAGGCGGAACGCGATGCGGCCTTTGCCCACTTCGACGGCACGGTGCTGGGCGCTCTGCGAGAGACGGAGAGTGCGCTGACCGTCTATGCCCGCGACCTGGACCGCACCGCCGCGCTGCGCGATGCGAACGCCCAGGCGGCCAAGGCGGCGCGCGACGCGGAGACGCTGTTCCGCGCAGGGCGTACCGGCTTCCTCTCGGTCCTCGATGCCCAGCGCACCGCGATCGCCGCCGAACAGACGCTCGCCGCCGCCGAGACGCGGTTGTCGACCGATCAGGTCAGGCTGTTCCTGGCGCTCGGCGGCGGGTGGCAGGGCTAAGGGCGCTCACCCCACCCAGTCGCGGCGCAGACGGGGCCCGGCCAGCCCGATCAGCAGCGCGGCGAGCGCGTAGAGGACCAGCGCATAGAGCATCGAATAGCGCAGCGCATCGGTGCCATAGATCGGCGTCAACGCATCCGACAGCGCCCCCATCGCATAGATGCCGCCGCCCAGTCCGATCAGGTTGTTGATCAGCAGGAATAGTGCCGCCGCCGTCGCCCGCGCATTCGCCGGGACGAGATTCTGCACCGCCGACAGCACCGGCCCCAGCCAGACATAGGCGAGCGCCTGGGGCAGCAGGAACAGCGCGAAGGCGACCCGCACGTCGCCACTATAGATCCCGCCCGCGAAGAACGGGATGCTGACCATATAGGCGATGGCGGGGACATAGCCGAACCACGCCCGGTCCCGGGCACCCAGCTTGTCGGCCAGCCAGCCGCCGCCCAATATCCCGCTGGTCCCGCCGATCAGCAGGATCGCCGCCAGGAAATGCGACGTGCCGATCAGGTTCAGCCCGAAGCTGCGCCGCAACAGGCTGGGCAACCAGAAGGCGAGGCCATAGCCCAGCATCGAACTGCTCGCCGCACCGAAGGAGAGCAGCCAGAAGGACGGCTTGGCGGCCAGGGTACGGGCGACGTCGGCAAAGCGGGGGGCCTCGTCCGCCCTGTCCGTCATCGCCCGGTCCGCCGGTGCGACACGCGGACGGTCGCGGACGACGCGACGGACCAGCGGTGCGATCAGGACGCCCGCCAGCCCGACCGCGACGAACGCCGCGCGCCAATCGACCCGCGCGGCGATATAGCCCCCGGCCAGCACTCCCGCCGCAGACCCGAGCGGAATGCCCAGCGAATAGACGGACAGCGCGAAGGCGCGCCTGCGCGGCGGGAAATATTCGCTGATGATCGCATAGGAGGGCGCGACGCCGCCCGCCTCGCCGATGCCCACGCCCAGCCGCGCGAGGAAGATATGCCAGAACCCACCGGCCAGCCCGCAAAGCGAGGTGAAGCCGCTCCACAAGACCAGCGACCCCGTGATGACCCAGCTTCGGCTGGTCCGATCGGCCAGCCAGGCCAGCGGCACGCCCAGCGTCGAGTAGAGGAGCGCGAAGGCGATACCGCCCAGCAGTCCGAGCTGCCGGTCGCTGAGGTGGAGTTCCTGCTGGATGGGCGCGGCGAGGATCGCCAATATCTGTCGGTCGACGAAGTTGAAGATATAGACGAGCAACAGCATCGCCAGGACCAGCCCGGCGCGGCGGTCGCCCTGCTCCGTGGCGCTCATGCGGGCCACCAGCGGGACAGGAAGGGGGTGATCGCCGCCAGTGCCTCCGGCTCGTCGAGCAGCGGGGCGTGGCCGCGCCGGGGCACGTCCTGCGCGACGAAAGGCCCGTCGTGACGGCGCGCCATCTCGGCCACGGTTGCAGGGGAAAGCAGGTCCGACAGGGCACCGCGCACGACCAGCGTCGGCGTCGCCGACAAGGCATCCCATAGCGGCCAGAGATCGGGCGGCACCGTGCCGGGCGTGTCGCCGCCGATGCTGTCGGCAATGGCGGGATCATAGGCGAAGGCGATGCGGCCGTCCCTCTCCATCCGGCACGTCCGCCTGGCAAAGGCCAGCCAGTCGGCGGGACCGAAGTCGGGAAAGGCGGTCGCGTTGATCGCGGCGCAAGCGTCCGCCGCCTCATCCCAATCCGCGAAACTCTTCGCCGGTCCGACATAGCCCTGGATACGGCGCAGCCCGACCGGATCGAGTTCGGGACCGATATCGTTCAGCACGATCGCCGCCACCCGCTCGGGTGCCTGGAACGCCATCAGCATCGCCATCAGCCCACCCATCGAGGTGCCGATCAGCGCGACCCGATCGATCCCCAGATTGTCGAGCAAGCGAAACATGTCGGCGGCATAGACGTCCGGGCGGTAGCGGCTCGGATCGGGATCGTGACCCGATCGTCCGCGCCCACGCTGGTCGGGCACGATCAGCCGGTATCGCCCGGCCAGACGCGGCACCAGTGGGTCGAAATCGTCGCCATTGCGCGTCAGCCCGTGCATCAACAACAGGGGCGGCCCATCGGCGGGATGGATATGCGCGAACAGATCGATCGCATCGTCCGCGCTGCGATAGCGATAGGGCAGGGGGGCGGTAGTGGATGCGTTCATCCCATGCTCCTTTACGGGAAAAACCGGGCCGGTCACCCGGCCCGGTCAGGACCGGGCGTTCAATATTTGAACGAGGCGGTCACGAACACCTGTCGCGGGTTGCCGTAAAAAGCGGTCAACGTCCCCTCGCGGCCCAGCGTCGGGCGCAGCGTGCCGTTGGCATTGGGGATCAGCGCCCCCGTCACCGCATCGGCCTGGATGAAGGTATAGCCCGAAGTCTTGTAGAGCTTGTTGGTCAGGTTCTTGCCGTGCAGCCCCAGCGTCCAGCGCCCGCCCGGCGCGGTATAGACCAGATTGGCGTCGAGCAGCGTATAGCCCGCCTGGTCGATATAGGGGTTGGGGATCTCGAACTGATAGGTCCGGCTGCGATAGGAGGCGGTGGTGCTGGCATCCACCTCGCCCTCGCCGACCGGCAGATGATAGGCGAGCGTGCCGCTGGCGGTCCAGGCGGGGGTATTCTGGACCTTGCGATATTGCGCCACGTCCACCGGCCCGCGTCCGGCGATCTGGGTGATATATTCGCGGTACTTGGCATCGATATAGCCCAGCGAGCCCGACAGGTTCACCCGGTCCCCCGCCGCCGCCAGATCGCGGCCCAACCTGGCATTGGCTTCCAGCTCGACACCTTGGAAGCGCGCCTTGCCCGCATTGGTGATGATCCCGCAAAAGGTCGGGATACCGCCCACGACGCAGCCCGCCGAGCCCGGAATCTGCACGTCGCGATAATCCATCCGGAACAGCGCCAGCGCGGTATAAAGCGCGCCGCCCATCCAATTGGCCTTGTGCCCGATCTCGTAGCTGTCGACCGTCTCGGGACGGAAGCTCAGATAGTTGGCCACCTCGGTATCGGTCGGACGACCGGGAATGGCGGCGGGCGCGTTGACGCCTACGCCGCGCGGATCGAAGCCGCCGCCCTTGAAGCCCTGCGAGAAGCTTGCGTAGAGATTGTGGTCGCGATTGGGCTGGTAGCTGACCGAGATGCGCGGGGTGAATTTGTTGAAGTCGCGCGATCCCCGGAAATTGGTGCTGGGCGCCCCCGATGCGACGCCCGCACCGCCGAACACGGGCGAGCCGCCGCCCAGATAATTCTGCCGCAGGATGCTCGCCGTCCGCTTGTCCCAGGTATAGCGCCCGCCGACCGATACGCTGAACTGTTCGGACAGCTTGTAGGTGAAGTCGCCGAACACCGCGAAGGTGTCGGTATCGACATTGGCCTGGGTGAAGGCGGTCAGGCCGCTGAGGGTCGTGAACAGCCGCACGTCGAACTGCGTGTCCGCCTTGGCCCCGAGATAATAGCCGCCCAGCAAGCCGGTCAGCGGCCCTTCATTGTCGTAGAGCAGCTGGAATTCCTGGCTGAACTGCTGGTTGCGGTAATAGGCGGGCACGTCGACATCGACCGAGGGCAGCGCATCGAAGTCGATCGGCGAGGCGCTATCGTCGCGCCGCCAGCCGGTGATCGAGCGGACGCTGAACCCGCCGCCCAGTTCCGCTGTGGCATTGGCGGCGAGGCCATAGGCTTCGACGAACTGGCGCGGGTCGTTGAGGCCGCCGCGCGTGTCGAACACGTCCGACAGCACCGGCGCACCCGACACCTGGCCGGGGATCAGGCGATGGCCACCGCGCGGGTTGCTGTCGTCCTTGGTATAGTCGCCCGAGATGCGGATCAGCACCGGCTGTCCATAACCGCCCATCTCCAGCGTCGCGCGGCCCGCCCATATGTCCTTGTTGTAATTGTCCTGCCCCGTGGTCAGGTTAGTCCCGAACCCGCCGCGCGACAGCCGCGCCGCCGACGCCCCGACCCGCACGATGTCGGTGATGGGCGTCGACACGGTGATGACCCCATCCGCCTGATCATAGCTGCCATAGGTGCCGCGCACCTTCAGCGAGAATTCCTGGGGCAGCGACTTGGTGACATACTTCACCGCGCCGCCGATGGTGTTGCGGCCATAGAGCGTCCCTTGCGGCCCGCGCAGCACCTCGATCCGGTCGACATCATAAATGTCGAGGACCGCGCCCTGCGGCCGGTTGAGATAGACATCGTCCAGATAGATGCCGACGCCCTGCTCGAACCCCGACACCGGGTCCTGTTGTCCGACGCCGCGAATGAAGGCGGAAAGGGTGGAGTTGGTCCCGCGCGACACCTCGACCGTGATGTTGGGGGTGGTCGCGCCGATATCGGTGATGTCGATGGCGCCCGCCTGGGCCAGTTGCGCGCCGCTGAAGCTGGTGACGGCGATCGGCACATCGACCAGCCGTTCCTCGCGGCGGCGGGCGGTGACGACGACGTCGCCGTCATTGGTGCCGCTGTCCGTTTCCGCGTGTGCATCGGTAGTGGTGGTTCGCGTTGCGTCCTGTGCCGCACCGGGGGCGGAAAGCCCCGCTACGCCCAGCATCACGCACGCCACGCCGCCCAGCAAACGAGCCTTGCCCATCTTCCATCCCTCCCTGACTTTTATGTTATGAGGGGGAGCATATTGATAGTTGAACCGACTTTCAACTTCCCATTTGCATGGTGCCGCCCGACAGGATAGCGAGAGCGATGCCCATGACCGGAACCGATCCGCATCCCGAGACGGACAAGACCCCGCGTACCGAGCGAGGGCGCCGGACGCTTCGTCGTCTGCTCGACGCGGCGGAGATCGAATTCGGGCAGAAGGGGTTTCACGACGCCTCGATCACCGGCATCACCGCCCGCGCCGGGACCGCGCTCGGCACCTTCTATACCTATTTCGACTCGAAGGACGCGATCTTCCGCGCGCTGGTCCAGGATTTGAGCGACCGGGTACGGGTGACGGCGGGGCGTGCCCAGGCGGAGGAGACGCCGCCCTTCGAGACCGAACGACGCGCGCTCGCCGCCTTTCTGGGGTTCGCGCGCGAGCATAAGGAGGTCTATCGCATCATTGATGAGGCGGAGTTCGTCGATCCCGCCAGCCATCGCCGCCATTACGAAACCACCGCCGCGCGAATCCTGGACCGCCTGAAACGGGGTATGGACAGCGGCGTCTTTCGCGAAGGGCTGGGTGAGGAACATGCCTGGGCGATCATGGGCATGAACGTGTTCCTGGGGCTGCGGTACAGCATCTGGAACGAGGAGCGATCGGTCGAGTCGATCGCGGAAGTCGCCAATGCGCTGCTACGCCAGGGTATCGGGGCGAAGGGCTAGGCCCGTGTGACCCGTCGCCCCGGACCTTTCTCCACCGGGCAGGCGCAACCGGAAGGTCGCAGGGACCGCCACCAGCAGGTCGAGCGTGCCGCCATGTCCTCGCGCGATCTGGCGGGCGAGGGTCAGGCCGATGCCGGTCCCGGTCGCTTTGGTGGTCGCGAAGGGGCGGAAGATCGCGGTCGCCTGTTCCGCCGGAATGCCGGGGCCGTTGTCGCTGATATCGATGGTCAGCGCCCCTTCGCGGCAGCCGACCACCAGAGCGATCTCCGGTTTCGTCCCGCCTGCCGCCTCCACGCCGTTTTGCAGCAGGGCCCAGATCGCCTGATTGAGCTGGTCGCGGTCGATGGCCGCGCGGAGGGCCGGCGGCACCGTCACGGTCAGCACCGCCTCCGGCCAGCGGCTCGCGAAGAGGCGTGCCAGATCGTCGATCAATTCGGCCAGGTGGACGGGCTGCTTCATCGGCGGAGGCAGACGAGCGAGCGAGCGATAGGCCTGGGTGAAACGCTGCAATCCCTCGGCGCGGCGGGCCAGCGTCGTCAGGATTTCGGGCAACAGCGTGGGGTCGTCGTCCTGCGTTTCGATGGCCGCGATCCCGCACTCGGCGAGCGAGACGATGGGGACCAGGCCGTTGAGCATCTCATGGCCCAGCACTTGGATCATCTCGGCACTGGCGCGCGCCTCGGCGGTGCGTTCCTCGCTCTCCACATCGATCAGCGCTACGACCGAGCGCGCGCCCACATCGACTCGGTCGGCACGCCAGTTACGACCGGCATGGCGGACATGCGAACTCCGGCTGTCCAGCAACGGCGGCGGCGCGGGCAGGACGCGATCGTCGGTGTCGAACATTTGGCGCGCGGCGCGGTTGAGCGCCCGCACCGCCGCGCCGTCGACCGACAACAAGGGGGTGGGGGAAGCGTCGAGCAGCATCCGGTGCAGGATCGTCTCGCGCTCCTCGGCCACCACCGGCGCGGGGGGAAGCACGGCCGGACGCCGCGCCGCCAGCAGGTTGAGCAGCAGCAGCCATCCGATGGCCAGGACGCCACCCGTCATCGCCAGCCACAGGCCATGCGTCGCGGCCACGCCGACCACGCCCCCGGCGGCAGCGAGCGACAGGCCGATGGTGATCGCGGACCGCTGGACGCTAGAGGCCATGCTGCGCCATGCGTCGGTACAATGTCCCTCGGCTGATCCCCAGCGCGCTCGCGGCGCGTGAGATATTGTGCCGGTGTTCCTTCAGCGCGGCGACGATCATCAGCTTTTCGGCATCGTCGAGACGAAAGGGCGTGCTGGTATCCTGTTCGGGCACGACCGATGCGGTCATGGCCGGGCGGATCGCAGCGGCATCCACCACGCCGTCGTCGGACAGCAGCACCGCCCGCTCCACCGCCGCCGCCAGTCCGCGCACTTCATCGGGCCAGTCGGTCGCGGTCACGATCGCCTCGGCAGCGGGAGTCAGCCGGGCGGCGGCATGGCCATAGCTTTCCCCGGCGACCCGCGCGAAATGCCGGGCCAGGATCACCCCATCCTCGCGCCGTGCCGACAGAGGCGGGACCGCGATCTCCAGCGTGCAGAGGCGGCGGTACAAAGCGGGCGACAGCGCCGCGACCCCGTCCGCCACGCTGATGCACCGCAGCCCCGGCAACAGCCGGTCGAGCAGCCGCGCCTGCGCCACCGCATCCAGCTGGTCGGGATAGCGCAACACTACGGTCCCCCGTGCCTCGTCGAGCGACCGCCACTGATCGGTATCGCGCAGGTCGATCCGGGGCGGCGGCGTCGCGGCGTCGCCCGATGCGGCATGAACCGCCATCGCGGTCAGGGTCCGCCCCGATCCCGATCGCCCGGTGACGCAGATATTGGCGACGGTCGGTCCGACCCGCTGGATCATCGCCCGCATCTCGGCCATGGCGGGGGAATCGCCCAGCAACATCGCGCCACCGCCGACCGGGCGCGGGGCGGGGGCCGCGCCGCCCTCCCGCTGCCCGATCACGGCGGCGCATTTGGCGAGCAGATCGTCCTTGCGCCACGGCTTCATCAGAAAATCCCGCGCGCCCGCCTGCATCGCGGCGACGGCGATGCGGATGCCGCTATGCGCGGTGATGACGATGATCCGCGCGGCCGGATCGTCCGCCATGATCCGGGCGATACAGGCCAGCCCTTCTTCTCCGCTGCTACGCCCCGCCCCGAAATTCATGTCGAGCAGGATCAGGTCGTAGCGGCGCCCGGACAGCATCGAATAGGCGGAATGCGGATCGGTGGCGACTTCGACCTTGTGTCCGGCCAGGCGGAACAGGATGTCGGTCGTCCGCGCCACGACCGGATCGTCCTCGACCAACAATATCCGCCAGGCGCTTGACAGGTCCGGCGACTGTCCGTGCGCGGACATCTTGTCCCATCCTGTCGGATCGCCGAAAGCCATTGTCGAAGATAAGTCTTTGTTCATAGCGATTTGGCGTTTCCGGTGCTGGACAGTGACAGTGTCGCCATGATGACCGAACAGCCAATACGCGCAAGGGGCGCTCGACATGGCGACAAGCATGGCTTTTCGCTCGTCTTGATCCGGGCGTTCAGTCGGACGAGGTCGAGACGAATGCCGAGGGGGCGACGATCGTGATGGTCGCCCACTCACCCAGCCATGCCGATATTGCCAGGTGTCGCATCGACATGCTCGATGGGCGTATCGTCGCCAGTGCGATGCGCGTGATCCGATCCGGGGGGATGTCATGATGAACGGCTTCGCGCTCACCTCGCTCTACCGCTCGCTTACCCGCCACAAGCTTTACGCGGCGCTCAACATCGGCGGACTGGCGGTGGGGATCGCGGTGTTCCTGATCCTCGGCCTCTATGTCCGGTTCGAGACGAGTTTCGAGCGATGGCTGCCGCATCATGACGAAATCCATGTCGTGCGGACCGAACTCCATCTGCCGGGCAGCCCGTTCAACGGCGCCTATCCGGTGACCATGGCCGGGCTGTTCGAGCAGATGCGGCAGGAGTTTCCCGGCCTGGTCGGCACGCGCCTTCGCGGCGGCAAGCTGGGGGGCAGTGTGATCCGCGAGGATGATGCGATCGCGGCCGACGTCGTCCAGGTCGATCCGTCCTTCTTCGACGTGTTCGACATTCCGATGGTGCGCGGAGACGGGCGCCGCGCGCTCTCCGAGCCGTCGGGGGCGTTGGTGAGCCGAAGCGAGGCTCAGCGATTGTTCGGCGATGCGGACCCCATGGGGCAAACCATCACCATCGCGGTCGACGCGCCGCAGGTCTATCGTATCGCCGGAATCTTCGAGGATCTGCCGAAGACGACCGAGCTTCAGGCCTCGATCCTGATCCCGATGCCGCGCACGCCGCCGCCCGCGGTGCAGTGGTCGTGGTACCGATGGGGCATGGTCGACGGGGCCACCTATCTTCGCTTCCCCAATGCGGCCGCGGCACGGGCGTTCGCCGCCAAGATGCCCGCCTTCATCCGTCGGCACGCCGGACAGGATCTAGGGCCCGATCCCACCAGGATCATCTCGCTTTCGCTGCTGCCGATCGCTCGACTGCACCTGGAGCCGCCGGGCGGGGCGGAGAGCAATGGACGTAGGCTGACCGTGGCGACGCTGGGGATGGTCGGCGTGCTGACGCTGCTGATCGCGATCATCAACTATGTGAACCTGGCGACGGCGCAATCCGGCCTGCGCGCGAGAGAGGTGGCGGTGCGCAAGGTACTGGGGGCCAGCAGGGCGGCCCTGATCCGCCAGTTTCTGGGGGAAGCGGCTGCAACGGCCGCGATGGCCAGCCTGCTCGGCATGATCCTGACCGAAGTGAGCCTGCCCGTCATCAATGCCGCCGGCGGCCTGTCGCTCCGCTTTCCCTATACCCTGGCGCTGCCCCTGCTGGTGGCGTTGGTGCTGATCATTGCCCTGGCGGCGGGAGCCTATCCGGCGGTGCGGCTGTCGCGCTTCTCCGCCGCCGCTGTCCTTGCGTCGGCGCAGGCGCCGGGCGGCGGGCGTCGTGGCACCCGCGCTCGCGAGGCGCTGGTCGTGATCCAGTTCAGCCTCGCCATCGCCTTCCTGATCGGCACCGTCGTGCTGGTCGCGCAGACGGCGCATGTCCGGCGGTCGGATCTGGGTTTCAGGCGCGACGGCCTGATGATCGTGGCGTCGCTGGCCGACAAACGCATCTTCCCGGATCAGGCCCGCCCGATCGTGGCGGCGCTCCGTCGCGTGCCCGGGGTCTTAGCGGTAGGAACCAGCGGATCGGCGCCGGGGATGGTCAATTATGGCGTGGACTCGATCGACCTGCCGGGTCGTCCGCCCCTGACGATCGGCAACGTCATCGTGGGACCCGACTTCTTTCGCACCTACGGCCCCAGGCTGCTGGCAGGGCGCGTGTTCGATGATGCGCACGGTGCCGACGATGCCAGCGATTGGACCAAATGGAAGAGCGGGCGCAACGTCGTCATCAACCGGAAGGCGGTCGAGCAACTCGGCTTCCGAACGCCCCAGGATGCGATCGGCAAGACCGTCGGCCGCCTCGCGCCCCGAACCATCATCGGCGTGATCGACCAACTCCGCTTCGCTTCGCCGCGCACCGCGGAGACGGCGACATTCTACCAATATGTCCGCGACGTTCCGTACCCCGCCGTCGCCGCGATCCGGTACACGGGTAGTTCGGCTGCGATGCTGGGCCGGATTCGGACGGTATGGCGACGCCTGTCGCCGCAAGTGCCGCTGGTCGTGGAGACGGCGGACCAGCGCCTGTCGGAATTCTATAAGGCCGACGATCATGCCACCCGTCTGTTCGGGATCGGGGCGGGGTTGGCGGTGCTGATCGGCTGTGTCGGGTTGTGGGGGCTGGCGTCGTTCAACACGGCGCGGCGCGTGCGCGAGATCGGCATTCGCAAGACGCTGGGCGCATCGTCCGCCGATATCGTGCGGCTGCTGGTCGGGCAGTTCCTGCGCCCCGTGCTGATCGCGAACGTGATCGCCTGGCCGTTGGCATTCGTCGCGATGCGGACATGGCTGTCCGGCTTCGACGATCGCATCGCACTGTCGCCATTCTATTTCGCAGGAGCGAGCCTGCTGGCCATCGGCATCGCGGTGCTGACCGTCCTGGGCCAGGCCCTGACCGCCAGCCGGGCGACCCCGGCATCGGCGCTTCGCCAGGACTAGGGCCGACCGTAGCCGCCACCGCCCGGCGTCTTAATCACGATCCGGTCGCCGGGTTTCAGTTCGACCTGGTCGGTGCCGCGCATCGCCTCGATCCGGCCATCGGCGCGCTCGACATGCTGAGCGCCCGCCATGCCGTCCCCGCCGCCCGCCAGGCCGAAGGGGGCGATGGTCCGGCGTGAGGCGACCAGCGTGGCGGTCATCGGCTCCAGCGCGGTGATCGCCCGGATCGCGCCGTCACCACCGCGATACCGTCCTTCGCCGCCCGAGCCCCGGCGGATGGCGAAGCGGTCGAGGCGGACGGGGTAGCGGCGTTCCAATATCTCGGGATCGGTGATCCGGGTGTTCGTCATATGGGTGTGCACCGCCGAGGCGCCGTCGAAACCGGGCCCGGCACCCGCGCCGCCGCAGATCGTCTCGTAATATTGATGCCGGGAATTGCCGAACAGGAAGTTGTTCATCGTGCCCTGCGCGGCGGCGGACGCACCCAGTGCCCCCAGCAAGGCGTTGCACACCGCCTGGCTGACCTCGGTATTCCCGGCCACCACCGCGCTGCCGGGTGGGGGAGAGAGGAACGACCCCTCCGGAATGACGATGGTAAGGGGGGCCAGGCAGCCCTCGTTGAGCGGCAGGTCTTCGCCCACCAGACAGCGAAAGGCATAGAGCACCACCGCGCGTGTGACGGCGGGGGGCGCGTTGAAATTGCCTGCGCTGGCCGGGCCGGTGCCGGTGAAGTCGATCGTCGCGGCCCGCGCGGCCCGGTCGATCGTGACCTCGACCTTCAACGGCGTGCCGTCGTCCATCTCATAGTCGAACCCGCCGTCCGACAGGTCGCTGAGCACGCGGCGGATGCTTTCCTCCGCATGTGCCATGACATGGCCCATATAGGCGCTGACCATCGGCCAGCCCTGGGCCGCGACCATCTCATTCAGTTCGGCGATGCCGGTCGCATTGGCGGCGAGCTGCGCCCTGATATCGGCGACATTGGTGTCCGGACTGCGTGCCGGATGGCGGGCCTCGCCCAGCAGACGGCGGAACGCTTCCTCGCGAAATTCGCCGCCGTCGACCAGCAGGAAATCGTCGATCACGACGCCTTCGTCCTCCAGCGTCCGGGAGTTGGGTGGCGTCGATCCCGGCGTCAGCCCGCCGATATCGGCATGATGGCCGCGATTGGCGACGAAGAAGCGAATGGCTCCGTCCTCGCCGAAGACCGGCGCAATGACCGTGACATCGGGCAGGTGGGTGCCGCCGTTGAAGGGATTGTTGAGTGCCACGACATCGCCGGGCTTCATGCTCCCGCCCCGGCTCGACAGCACCGCGCGCACGCTCTCTCCCATTGCGCCAAGATGCACGGGCACGTGCGGCGCATTGGCGATCAGATGCCCCGATGCGTCGAACAGCGCGCAGGAAAAGTCCAGCCGCTCCTTCATGTTGATGCTGACCGAGGTGTTGCGCAGCACTACGCCCATCCGCTCGGCGATGCCCATGAACTGGGTGTTGAACAGCTCCAGCCGGACGGGATCGACCACCGCCGGATCGGGCGCGGCGCGCCGGATCGCGCCGTCATGGGTCAGCAGCAATTCGCCGCCCTGGCCGACCTCCAGCGTCCAGCCGGGCTCGACCATGGTCGTCGCGATCGCCTCGCGGATCAGGGCGGGCCCGGTGATGCGGTCGCCGGGGCGCAGATGATCGCGGTCATGGATCGGCGTCCGGTGCTCCGCGCCGCCGGTCCAGACGGCGACGGTGGCCAGCGGCGGCGGCAACGGGCCGTCACGCGGGGGCAGGGGCGGGGGAGCCACCGGCTCGCCGGACAGGATCGCCTCCACGACCAGCGTTTCGATCACGATGTCTCGCTCGGGACTGACGAAGCCGAAGCGGGCGCGATGGGCCTGCTCGAACGCGGCGCGCATCGTCGCGGCATCGGCCAGCGTGACGCCCAATGCCGTATCGGTACCCGCATAGCGCAGATTGACGGTCACGACCCGGCTGGCGTCCCCGCCGACCTCCGCCGCCGCCGCATCGCCCAGTTCCGCCGCCAAGTCATCGAGCGGCGCGCCCAATGGCTGCTCGACCGAGCGTTGCCGGATCGCGACCCGATCCGCCAGCCCCATGCCATAAGCCGACAGCACGCCCGCCAGCGGATGGATCAGCACCCGGCTCATCCCCAGCATCTCGGCGATGCGGCAGGCATGCTGGCCGCCCGCGCCGCCGAAACACTGAAGCGCGAAGTCAGTGACATCCTCACCCCGCTCCAGCGCGACGCGCTTGATCGCCGCCGCCATATGCGCGACCGCGACCTCCAGAAAGCCTTCGGCGACCCGGCGGGGATCGTCCATGCCGGTCGTCGCGGCCAGTTCGGCGAACCCGCGCGCCGAAGCCTCGGCGTCCAGCGGCTGATCGCCATTCGGACCGAACACGGCGGGGAAATGGGCGGGCTGGATCTTGCCGACCAGGACATTGGCATCGGTCACGGTCAGGGGGCCGCCGCGTCGATAGCAAGCGGGGCCGGGATTGGCCCCGGCGCTGTCCGGCCCGACCCGGAAGCGCGCGCCGTCATAGTGCAGGATCGATCCGCCGCCCGCCGCGACCGTGTCGATCGCCATCATCGGCACGCGCATCTCGACCCCGGCGATCTCGGCGTCCAGTACCCGCTCGAACCGTCCGGCATAGAGGGCGACGTCGGTCGAGGTGCCGCCCATGTCGAAGCCGATCACCCGGCCGATCCCCGCCGCCTCCGCCGTCCGCGCCGCCGCCACGACGCCCCCCGCCGGGCCGGACAGGATCGCGTCCTTGCCTTGAAAGACCGAGGCCTCCGCCAGCCCGCCGTTCGACTGCATGAAATGGAGCGGTACGCCGTCCAGCGCGCCGGCGACGCGATCGACATAGCGACGCAGGACGGGGGACAGATAGGCATCGACCACGCTCGTCCGCCCGCGCGCGACCAGTCCGATCAGCGGGCTGACCGCATGGCTGGCCGAAACCTGTACGAAGCCGGCGGCCCGTGCGAGGGCGGCGACACGCTCTTCGACGGCGGGATGCGCCCAGGCATGGGTGAGCGCGATGGCGACCGCCTCATAGCCCTCCGCGCGCTTGGCCGCGAACATCGCGGCGACCTCCGCCTCGTTCAGCGGCGTCACCTCGCCACCGTCCCGGTCGATCCGGCCATCGATCTCGACCACGCCGTCATGGAGCGGTTCGGGCAGGCGGATGGCGAGGTCGAAGAGACGGGGACGCGCCTGGTTGCCGATGGTGAGCAGGTCGGCAAAGCCGCGATCGACCACCAGCAGCGTGCGGGTGCCCTTGCGCTCCAGCAGGGCGTTAGTTGCGACGGTGGTGCCCATCTTGACCTCGGCGATGACGTCGCTCGGTAGTAGGTCGCCGTCGGACAGGCCCAGCAATTGGCGGATGCCCGCCACCGCCGCATCGGCATAGCGTTCCGGGTTTTCGCTCAGCAATTTGGTGGTGGCCAGCGTGCCGTCCGGGGCTCGCGCGACGATGTCGGTAAAGGTCCCGCCACGATCGACCCAGAATGACCAGCGCGCCATCGCCAACACCTTGCCTGTAAATTATCGATGAATCGTCGCTATCATGTTGACAGCGTGATTGGCCAGAGCGATCCTCGCCGCATGTGGGAGGCTGTATGACGACTGGCAGGCGGGCAATCGTTTCCTCGGCGCATCTGGCCGATGGCTCTGCGCCCGCTTTGTCGGAGCTGGAGTTCAGCCTGACCCTCGCGGCGGCGGCCTATCAGCGCTGGATGACCCGCTGTGCCGCCGCGACCGGACTGTCGCTGACGCCGATCGAGGTGTTGATCCTCCACACCGTCCGCCACCGCGACCGGCCCAAGCGGATCGCCGATATCGCGCTGGTCCTGGATATCGAGGACACGCACCTCGTCACCTATGCCGTGCGCAAGCTGGAAAAGGCCGGGCTGATCGCGACCCGGCGCGAGGGCAAGGAAAAGCTGCTCGTCGCGACCGAGGCGGGGCGTGATTTCTGCGCGGGCTATCGCGACATTCGCGAGCGTATCCTGTCCAGGGCGGTCGAGGCCGACGGGCCCGACGCGGCCGCTTTGTCGGAGGCCGCCGACCTGCTGCGCCGCCTGTCGGGCCAGTATAACCAGGCGGCGCGTGCCGCCGCGACGCTGTAGGGCGGGGCGGCCATGCTGGTCCTGTCGGGCATCGCGATCATCATCATCGGCTTCGCGCTGGGGGTGAACCCCTTGCTGGTCGTGACGGTCGCGGCCTTCGCCAGTGCGGCGGCGGCGGGCTTCGGGCCGGTCGAGGTGATCGCGATGATCGGCAAGGCCTTCGTATCGAGCCGGTTCATGGCGGTCGCCTGGCTCGCGCTGCCGACGATCGGACTGCTGGAGCGGGCCGGGTTGCGGGAGCGGGCGCGCGATGTCGTGCGGCGTCTGCGCGGGGCGACGACGGGGCGGGTGTTGCTGGGCTATATGATGCTGCGTCAGATCACCGCCGCGCTGGGGCTGACCTCGCTGGGCGGGCATGTCCAGATGGTCCGCCCGATCATAGCCCCGATGGCCGAAGGCGCGGAGGAGCGGGATGAGGCGACTCCCCTCGACCCAGAGACGCGCGACCATATCCGCGCTCATGCCGCCGCCGTCGACAATATCGGGGTGTTCTTCGGTGAGGATGTGTTCATCGCGATCGGATCGATCCTGCTGATCCGCGCCATATTGGAGCAGGAGGGGATCATCGTCGCGCCCCTGCATGTCGCGCTCTGGGCGATCCCGACCGCGATGGCCGCGCTGCTGATCCATGGCGCGCGCTTGCTGATGCTCGACCGGCGGCTGAAGGCGCGTCGCGGGTGATCGGGCTCGACGCGCTGGGGATCGCAGCGGCGGCGCTGCCCGCGACGGTGGCGATCCATCATGCGCTGGATCGCAGAGAGGCGACGCGGTGGCGTAATGTCGGCTTCTGGGGCGTGTTCGCGATCCTGCTCGGCGCGGGGCCCTGGCTGCCCGATCTGTTGAACGGGTGTCTGGTGCTGGCAATGGTCGGACTGGCGACATGGGGCCTGCGCCCGTCGCCGGTGGTGAGCAGCGATCGACCTTCGTCCGTTCGCGGAGGTCCATGGCTTTTCGTACCCGCGCTCGCCTTGCCCGCCGTGACGCTGGCGGGGACGTTGCTGGTGCCGGATGGCCGGATCGCCGGGGTGGCGCTGATCGATCCCAAGCAGGTGTCTTTGGTCGCGTTGGCGCTCGGGGCATTGATCGCCCTGCTGCTCGCCGTCCGGTTGACCAGGCCGCCCGCGACCGCCCCCGCGGCGGAGTCCCGGCGGCTGTCGGATGCGGTGGGCTGGGCGATGATCCTGCCCCAGATGCTGGCGGCGCTGGGCGGGGTGTTCGCGATGGCGGGGGTCGGCAAGGTGGTCGCGGATGGCGTGACCAGCGTCATCGCGCTCGACACGCCGTTGACCGCGACCATCGCCTATTGCGTCGGCATGGCGCTGTTCACCATGGTGATGGGCAATGCCTTCGCCGCATTCCCGATCATGACGGCGGGGATCGGTTTGCCGATCGTCATCCACCGTTTCGGGGGCGACCCCGCCGCCGTCGCGGCGCTCGGCATGTTATCGGGATTTTGCGGAACGCTGATGACGCCGATGGCGGCGAATTTCAACATCGTGCCAGCCGCGATCCTGGAGCTTCGCGACCGGTTCGGGGTGATCCGCGTGCAATGGCCGACTGCCCTGCTGCTCCTCGTCTTCAACATCGCGGTGCTGGCCGCCTGCGGCTTTTCCGGAAGGATATCATGACCCCCGAACTCGCCGCCCGTTTCGCGCGCATCGCGCTGGGCCATGTGACGCGCGAATATCCGCACAAGGCGGACCATGTCTATGTCGGCGACGACGATCTCTATAGCCCGCGTCGCGTCCATCCGATCTTCTATGGCAGCTATGACTGGCATAGCTGTGTCCATGGCTATTGGCTGCTCACGCGGATACGCCGCCTCTATCCCGATATCGCCGAAGTCGGTGCGATCGACGCGCTGTTCGCCGATGCCCTGACGCCGGAGAAGGTCGAGGCCGAACGCGCCTATCTGGATCGACCGGACTCACGGGGGTTCGAGCGGCCCTATGGCTGGGCCTGGCTGCTGATGCTGGCCAGCGAACTGGCCGTGGCGGACAGCCCCCATGCGGCGACGCTTCGCCCCTTGGCGGAGGCCTTCGCCGCGCGGTGGCGCGACTATCTGCCGGTGCTGACCTATCCGGTGCGGGTCGGCACCCATGCCAATACCGCCTTCGCGCTGGTGCTGATCGACCGCTATGCTCGGGTGATGGGGGATGAGGGCCTGCGAAGCCTGATGACCGCGCGCGCCAAGACCTGGTTTGGGGAAGACCGCGCCGCCCAGGCCTGGGAGCCGAGCGGGCAGGACTTTCTTTCCCCGGTCCTGATCGAGGCGATGGCGATGCAGCGCTTGTTGCCGCCGGAGGACTTCGCCACCTGGTTCGCCGATTTCCTGCCCGGTCTGACCGATGGACAACCCGAAACGCTGTTCACCCCCGCGCGGGTCAGCGACCGGAGCGACGGGCAGATCGCCCATCTCGACGGCCTGAACCTCAGCCGCGCCTGGGCGATGCGGACCCTTGGGCCTGCCCTATCGGGGCCTGTCGCGACGCTGCTCGAAGATGGCGCCGCCCGCCATATCGACGCCGCGCTGGATGCGGTGGCGGGGGATTATATGGGCGAGCATTGGCTGGCGAGCTTCGCCACGCTCGCGATGACCGGATTGGACTGACGACGTAGCGGTCGACCCTTATGGGAACCCCGCGCCGCCATGCGCGCCGACGGCGGTGCCGGTCGAATAGGTGGTTTCGCCCGATGCCAGCGTGACGAACAATGCGGCCAGTTCGGCGGGCTGTCCGGCACGGCCTAGCGGGGTGTCCTGCCCGAATTCGTGCATCTTGCCGGGAAGCTGCCCGCCCGCGACCTGAAGCGGGGTCCAGATCGGGCCGGGGGAGACGGCGTTCACCCTTATGCCCTTCTTCGCGAGTTGCTTGGCCATGCCGCGCGTCAGGTTCTGGATCGCCGCCTTGGTCGAGGCATAGTCGATCAGATCCTCGCCCGGATCATAGGAATTCTGCGAGATGGTGTTGATGATGACCGACCCCGGCGGCATCGACGGGATCGCCGCCTTGGAAAAGCGGAACACATGGAACACGTTGGTTTCGTAGGTGCGGACGAACTGCTCGTCGCTGATCTCCAGGATATCCGCCTTGGACTGTTGATAGGCGGCATTGTTGACCAGCAGGTCGAGCCCGCCGAGCTGCGAGATCGCCTTGCGCACCGTGTCTTCACACGCCTTCTGCGTCCGGATGTCGGCGGGCAGCAGCACCGCCTTGCGCCCCGCCTGACGGATCAGGTCTGCGACCTCGCGCGCGTCGGGCTCTTCGCTGGGGTGGTAGTTGATCGCGACGTCCGCGCCTTCGCGGGCGAAGGCGATGGCGGCGGCGCGGCCGATGCCGCTGTCGCCGCCGGTCAGCAGCGCCTTGCGACCGGTCAGCTTGCCCGATCCGCGATAGCTGGTTTCGCCATGGTCGGGCCGGGGCGTCATCTTGCTGACCAGGGCGGGCCAGGGCTGGCGCTGTTCGGGGAAAGGCGTGCGGCTATAGGCGTTGCGGGGATCGCGAAGGCTGGGGGCGGTCCCTTGGGCCGCGCCACCGGCTTGCGCGATCGCGGTGCCTGGGCTGGCGGCTGCGGCAAGCCCGAGGGCGGCACCGCCGAGCACGCTGCGGCGGGAGGTATCGAGGTCGCTCATGTCATGTCCCCTGTTCGGAAAAATGGAGGTCAGGCGGCGACTTCGCCCTCTTCGCCGCCATCCCAATAGCGGATGCGCTCGGCATGGACCTGGATCATCATCACGCCCGGCGTATCGATCCCGTCGGGAAAGTAGCGGTCCAGGTCCTTGGTCCAATGCTCCTCGAACCGCGCCCGGTCCTGGATCAGCGCGGCGCGCCCCTCGATCGCGATGAACAGCGGCGGGCCGCCCAGCATCCCGACCGCGCCGGTATAGCTGAGCATCACTTCGGGATGTGCCCGGATCTCGGCGATCTTGCGCGACTGTTCATAGGCGAAGAAATAGCTGTCGCCGTCAAAGTCGACATCGCCATTGTTGCTCATGGGGCGGGCCGTGATCCCGCCGGTCGCGGAGTGGGTGCCGAGCATCGCGAAGTCGAGCTTCGCCATCTTCTTGGACAGGTCCGATAGCGTCCATTGCGCCATACGCTTGTTCTCCTGTCGGTGATGTCGAGCATGGCGAAGTGCCAACCCCATGAATCTCCGATGGAACTGCAACGGGCGGATGCGGCGATAGTTCATTTGCGATCGGTCGGAGGAACCGCGCGACTGTCATGCCGTTTGCCCGTCATGATGGATGGGCCAAGTAGCATCAGTGATATCCTGTCCACGCTGGACGATCTGGCGGACGATCATGACCGCGTCTCGCTCGGCGATGTCATAGAAGCGTTCGGGAACCGATCGTTCGGGCCGTTCCTGTTGCTGCCCGCACTGATCGACATCTCGCCGGTCGGTTCGATCCCCGGTTTGCCGTCCCTATTGGCGGTCGTCATCATCCTGGTCGCGGTGCAACTGGCGTTCGGGCGGCGGCATTTGTGGTTGCCCGAGTTCCTGAAGCGGCGCTCCGTCGCCAGCGACAAGGTGCGCAAGGCGGTGAAGAAGGCGCACAAGCCCGTCGCCTGGGCCGACCGCTGGTTTCACGGTCGGCTTCCGGCGCTGACCCATGGGCCGTTCCCGCGCATCGCGGCGGTCGCCTGCATCATCCTGGCGCTGACCGTGCCGCCGCTGGAGCTGCTGCCGCTCGCTACCACCGCGCCGATGGCGGCGATTGCGACCTTCGGCCTGGCGTTGATGGTGCGCGACGGACTGGTGATGATCGTCGCGCTTGCCCTGGCGGTCGGCGCGGTGGCGGTCGGGATCGGGTTGGCCGTCAGCAAATTATAGGCGGCCCTTCACGGGATCAGGCGATCACGGGGACGGAGCGACCTGCTTTGGCTTGACATACCGGTCGAGCCAGTCGGTCATCTGCCACAACGTCTCTTCGGTCGATTCCAGCGCGCGATAGCCGTGCGGTTCGTTGGGCAGGACGACATAGCGCACCGTCGCGCCATTGCCCTTCAACGCGGCATACATGCGCTCCGACTGGATGGGGAAGGTGCCGCTATTGTCGTCGGCCCCGCCATGGATCAGCAGAATGGGCGCCTTGATCCGGTCGGCATAGGTGAAGGGGCTCATCTTCGTATAGGTGTCGGTCGCCTGCCAATAGGTGCGCTGCTCCGCCTGGAAGCCGAAGGGGGTAAGGGTGCGGTTATAGGCCCCCGACCGCGCGATCCCCGCCCGGAACAGGTCGGTATGCGCCAGCAGATTGGCGGTCGTGAACGCGCCGTAACTATGACCGCCCACCGCGATGCGGCTCCGGTCGGCGACGCCCAGCTTGACCACCGCGTCGACGGCGGCCTGCGCATCCTCCTGAAGCTGTTTGACATAGGTGTCGTTCGCCTCCGCCCCGCCTTCGCCGATGATCGGCATCGCCGGGTCGTCGAGCACGGCATAGCCCTGGGTCAGCAGGAACAAATGGCTGATCCCGCGCGGACGGACGAAGCGGTTGCCCTGATCCACCGTCTGGCCCGCGACCTTCGCGTCGGTATATTCCGCCGGATAGGCCCAGAGCAGCGTCGGCAGCGGCCCGTCCCGCTTCGCATCATAGCCCGCAGGCAGATAAAGCGATCCCGACAACGGCAGGCCATCGGCGCGGTTATAGGTGATGGTCCGCTGCGTCACGCCTGCGAACACCGGGGCGGGATCGGCGAAATTCGTGACCGGCTTGGCGCCGCCGCCCTTGATGCTGCGGATCATGTAATTGGGGGGCAGCTTGGCGCTTTCCCGGCGGGTCAGGATGCGGCCCGCTTTGTCGTCGAGCAGCGCGACCACGTTTTCGTAATAGGGCGGTTTGGCGCTCCACAGCCGCGTCTGTTCGCCGCCGATCAAGGGCAGGGTGGCAAGGAAGGGGAAGGCGCCCGCTTTGGTCGCGCCTTCGCCGGTGACATAGACGCCGTCATGCTTCGGGGTGAAGCGCATCACCCGCTTGCCCGCCCCATTCTCCTCCAGCATCGGGCGGCCCGGATCGCCATATCGGTCCTGATAATTGCGGGTCAGCACGAGGCGCGCCTCGCCCGGTCGGCCCGGCGCGATCGCCAGCCGATGCTCGGTGCGTGAGCGCCATTCGCGGTCGACCACCAGGGCGAAGCCGTCATCGCCCCACCAGGTCGCGGCATAGCGGGCGGGCGTCCGCGCCAGTTCGACCGGCTCGGCGGTGAAGGGCGCGGCCTGCATCATCAGCCGGTCGTGATAGGCGATCTTGACGCGGGGATTGCCACCGTCCAGCGCCTCCGCCCAAACTAGGGTCGCAGGCGCGTCGGCGCGCCATTCGGCCTCGCGCGGACCCTTGACCGTCGCGTCGAAATCGACCGGCAGGTCATCGGCGAGCGGCCGGTCGACCAGCGTCTTCACCGCCTGTCCGTCGATGGTGGATACCGCGATCTCGGTCGGGAAGAAGCGCGCGGGCAGCAGATAGGAATAGGGTCGCTTGAGCCGCTCGGTCAGCAGATAGCGGCCATCGGGCGACACGCTGAAGTCGGTGATCAGGCCGGGCGTGCCGATCGGGCGGGCGGTGCCGTCCAGATCGATCCGGACGAGCTGGCCGGTGAAGTAATAGTCGAACAGCGCCTCGTCATGCGCATTGCCCAGCAGATCCTCGTAGGTCCGCGCGGCGGAGCGGCGACCGCTGCTCTCCTGCACGATCGGGCCGGTCGGCGTGGTACCGGCGACCGGCGGCGCGCCCCGGTTCGCGACCACGGTATAGGCGATCAGCGACCGGCTGTCCGGCGTCCAGACAAAGGGCGTGCCGAACGTGCCGTTGAGCCCCGTGGCGATGGCGCGGGCGCGACCGTCGCGTTCGGCGATCCAGAGCGACAGACCATCGGGCGCTTGCGCGTAGAAAGCCAGACGACTTCCGTCCGGCGACCAGTCCGGCGCGGCGAAGCGGGTGCCTGCGGGCAACTTGACCTCCACCGTTCGCCCGGTGCCCACGTCCTTGAAGCTCAGCGCGTTCAGCCATTGGACGCGGACCTCGGCCAGGCCGTTGGTCGCGGGATCGATGCGATAGCCGGCGAGGCGCAGGATGGGCTTGGACAGATTGGCGATGGAGGGCAGGCTCTCGCGCCCCAATATCGCCAGCGTGCGGTGATCGGGGCTGACCGCGACGGCGGGGGTAGGGGGCGTTTCCAGCGCCTTCGCGATCGCATCCGGCGCGCGGTGATAGCCCGTGCCCGGCGTCTGGGCATGGGCGGTGGTGGCCAGAAGGACGGCCACCAGACAAACTCCGACGCGCATTGGGAACCCCTTGTTTTACTATGCGAAGGGGTGTGGCACGTCAGGCCCTATCGCCGCAAGGCCGCCGCCAGCGTCAGCCCTGCCGTCAGTTGCAACAGCCCATAGGCGCGTCGGCGCAAGGGGTGACCGGAAAAGGGGCGGACCAGCGCGTCCACCGCCCCGACGTCAGAGCGCCAGAGGTCGACATGCCGCGTCGGCTGCAAGAGGCCCAGCATCCCGTCGCCGATCATGAAGACGGCGGCCATTTCGGCTGCGCGGCGAATGCCGATCCCGGTCGAGCTTGGTTCGGTCATATCCATTCTCCAAAGCCCTTCAACGCCTTGGGCGGCGCGATCGTCGCAAAATCGGGAACGCCTGGTGGGCACGGCTCGTCTGTTCGGTCGGCTCGATAAGTCTGACGAAGATAGTCGGCTTTACAGGTCGGGCCTTATCCGGCCTTATGCGCGGGTACCGGGCGGCTGACGGCGAATGTCGCTGCCTGGACCGAATTCAAGGAGTGGAACGAATGGCTTCCGAGATCGAAGAACGGCAAGGCCCGAACGCCGGGGAATGCCCGGTCGCACATGGCGGCGGTGGCGGCGGCGGGGCCGGTAAGCGCGGTGGTCGCGGCGGCCATGGCAACAAGGACTGGTGGCCGGAACGGCTCCGTCTGGAGGGGCTGAACCAGCATAACCCGCGCTCCAACCCGCTGGGCGAGAATTTCAACTATGCCGAGGAATTCGCGAAGCTCGACCTCGACGCGCTGATCGCCGATCTGCACGCGCTGATGACCGACAGCCAGGATTGGTGGCCAGCGGACTTCGGCCATTATGGCGGCCTGTTCATCCGCATGGCGTGGCACTCGGCCGGCACCTATCGCACCACCGACGGGCGCGGTGGGGCCGGCGGCGGGCAGCAGCGTTTCGCCCCGCTCAATAGCTGGCCGGATAACGCCAATCTCGACAAGGCGCGGCGGCTGTTGTGGCCGATCAAGCAGAAATATGGCGCAAGGATCAGTTGGGCGGACCTTTACGTCCTGACCGGCAATGTCGCGCTGGAATCCATGGGCCTCAAGACCTTCGGTTTCGCGGGCGGCCGCGCCGACACCTGGGAGCCGGAAGAACTCTATTGGGGCCCCGAGGGAAGCTGGCTGGGCGACGAGCGCTATTCGGGCGAGCGTCAGCTTCACCCGGCGCTGGGTGCGGTCCAGATGGGCCTCATCTATGTCAATCCGGAGGGGCCGAACAGCAATCCCGATCCGGTGGCCTCGGCGCACGACATCCGCATGACCTTCGCGCGGATGGCGATGAACGATGAGGAGACGGTCGCGCTCAACGCCGGTGGTCACACCTTCGGCAAGACGCATGGCGCGGGCGATCCGTCCTTCATCGGTCCCGAGCCGGAAGGCGCGGTGATCGAGGATCAGGGCCTGGGCTGGCGGTCCAAACATGCCAGCGGTTCGGGCGGCGACGCCATCACCTCGGGCCTGGAAGTGACGTGGAGCCAGACGCCGACGCGCTGGTCGAACAACTATTTCCGCAACCTGTTCGAATATGAGGACCAGTTCGAGCTGGTGAAGAGCCCGGCGGGCGCCTGGCAGTGGGAGGCCAAGTCCGCCCCCGCCGACGTACCGCATCCGCACGACCCGTCGAAGAAGCAGCATCCGCGCATGCTGACCTCCGACCTCGCGATGATCAAGGACCCGGAATATCGCAAGATTTCCGAGCGCTTCTACAAGGACCCGGACTATTTCGCCGAGACCTTCGCGCGCGCCTGGTTCAAGCTGACGCACCGCGACATGGGTCCGGTCGAGGGCTATCTCGGGCCGCTCGTGCCGCAGGAGCCGTTGCTTTGGCAGGACCGCGTCGACCCGCTGGATCATCCGGTGGTCGATGAGGCCGATATCGCGTCGCTGAAGGCGAAGATCCTGGATTCGGGCCTGTCGGTTCCCGCGCTGGTCGGTGCGGCCTGGGCTTCGGCCTCGACCTATCGCCGGTCGGACAAGCGCGGTGGCTCGAACGGTGGCCGCGTGCGGCTTGCTCCCCAGAAGGACTGGGAGGTCAACAACCCGGCTCAGCTGGCGGAGGTGCTGGCGAAACTGGAAGCGATCCAGGGTGAGTTCAACGCCTCGGCGACCGGCGGCAAGAAGGTGTCGATGGCCGACCTGATCGTGCTGGGCGGTTGCGCGGCGGTCGAGAAGGCGGCGAAGGATGGCGGGGTCGAGGTGACCGTGCCCTTCACGCCGGGCCGGATGGACGCGCGTGAGGAGCAGACGGATGTCGAGTCCTTCGCGGTGCTGGAGCCGTTGGCGGACGGCTTCCGCAACTATCGCCAGGGGCCGCAATTCATGGTGCCGGAGGAAGCGCTGGTCGATCGTGCCCAGCTTCTGGGACTCAGCGGGCCCGAGATGACGGTGCTGGTCGGTGGCTTGCGCGTGCTGGGCGCCAATGCGGTCGGCGTGGCGGATGGCGTCTTCACTGATCGGGTGGGCACCTTGTCGAACGACTTCTTCGTCAACCTGCTCGACATGAACACCGAGTGGGAGCCGACCGACAACGACAATCGCTTCGCGGGACGCGACCGTCGGACCAAGGAGCACACCAAGTCGGCGACCCGCGTCGACCTGATCTTCGGATCGCATTCGGAACTGCGCGCACTGGCCGAGGCCTATGCCTGCTCCGACTCGAACGGACCGTTCGTGCGCGATTTCGTGAAGGCGTGGGACAAGGTGATGAACGCCGGTCGCATGGACATCTGATCCATCCTACCTGCGTGACGGAAGAGGGGGGCGTGCCGACATGGTACGGCCCCTTTTTCATGCCCTCTTGCCGAGACGCTATGCCCAAGACCTTGTTCCTAAACGGTTAAAACCAAATCCCTATCGGGCAGATAGAAATTGTTGGTCCGAAGGCGACCGATCGCGCGTTAAGGCCGGACAAGCCCGCTGCTCGGCAATAAGCGGGTCAGAACAAGGATTTCAGGGAATGATACAGGGCCGCACCATCGCCCTTCTCGGGGTTTCGCTCCTCTCGCTGGTCGCGCAGACCGCCTATGCGCAGACCGCCACCTCTTCGCCCACGCAGCAGGGCCAGGCGGAGGATCAGACCGCGCCGACTGCCGGGGCCGCGACGACGGGTGACGAGGGCAACGACATCATCGTCACCGGCACGCGCACGGAAGGCCGCACCCGGCTGGACAGCGTGTCGCCGGTCGACGTGCTGAGCGGTGCCAGCCTTCAGCGACAGGGGACCACCGAACTCGCCTCCGCGCTGGCGGCGGTCGCTCCCTCGATCGACTTCCCGCGCCCTTCGGCGAACGACGCGACCGACGCGATCCGCCCCGCGACGCTGCGTGGCTTGTCACCCGACCAGACGCTGGTCCTGATCAACGGCATTCGCGGCCACAGCTCGGCCAATCTCAACACCAACGGCACGGTCGGGCGCGGTTCGGCGGCGGTCGATCTCAACACCGTGCCCACCGTCGCGCTCGACCGGATCGAGGTGCTGCGCGACGGCGCTTCGGCGCAATATGGGTCGGACGCGATCGCGGGTGTCGTCAACCTGCGTCTGCGCGAAGCCCGCTCGGGCGGCGGCGCGTCGGTGACCTATGGCTTCTACAACACCCAGGTGGATACCGCCGCCAACAGCCGTCACGTCAATGGCGAGCCGGTCGTCACCGCATCGGCCTGGCAGGGCATCGGTTTCGGTAGCGACGGCTTCATCACCGTCTCGGGCGAATATACCAAGCGCCAGCCGACCAACCGCGCCGATATCGATCGCCGCGTCACCCCCAACCGCGTCACCGGCCGCTATGGCGATCCCGAGGTCGAGCAGTTCACCGGCTTCGTCAATGCGGGCACCTCGCTGACCGACAATCTCAGCCTCTATGCCTTTGGCGGCTATCAGGACCGCGACACGCGCGGCGCGGCCTTCCCGCGCAACGCCAATGCCTCGACCACGCTGGCGGGCTATCCCGACGGCTTCCTGCCGATCATCAACACCAAGACCAAGGATATCAATTCCGCGGTCGGGCTGCGGGGTGATTTCGGCGGCTATAATGTCGATCTGTCGTTCAGCTATGGCCGCAACACAGTGGACTTCCGCACGCTCAATTCGGCCAATTATGCCTATGGCGCGGCGACTCCGACAAATTTCTATGACGGCCAGGTCGCCTATGACCAATATGTCGCCGGACTGGACGTCACGCGCAAGTTCGACGTGTTCCAGTCGCTCAACGTCGCCTTCGGCGTCGAAGGACGGCGCGAGGGGTACAAGATCTCGCCGGGCGAGCAGGCCTCCTACGGTTATCCGACAACCGGCGCGGTGGCGGGCGCATCGCCGGGCGCGCAGGGCTTTGGCGGGTTCAGCCCGGCCAACGCCACCAAGCGCGACCGTCACAGCGGCAGCATCTATCTGGATGTCGAGGCGCAGGTCACCGACAAGCTGCTGATCGGCCTGGCTGGGCGAGGCGAGGATTATTCGGACTTCGGATCGACCGCGACGGGCAAGGTCTCGGCGCGCTATGACGTGGCCGACTGGTTCGCGCTACGCGGCACCGCCTCGACCGGCTTCCGCGCGCCGTCGCTGCAACAGCAATATTTCACCCAGATCGCCTCGGTCGTGACCAATGGCGTGCCGATCCTGACCGGCACTTTCCCTTCGGTCAGCGTGGTCGGCACGGCGCTGGGCGGCCTGCCGCTGGAGCCGGAAAAGTCGACCAACCTGTCGGTGGGCACGGTGATCCGGGCGGGGGGCTTCGACCTGACGATCGATGCCTATCGTATCCATATCCGCAACCAGATCGGCCTGTCGGAGAATATCACGACGTCGAACAGCCAGTCGGCGGCGGTCAATGCCGAGATCGCGCGCCTGCTGGCCCAGACCAACACCGGCGCGACGGCGGCGCGCTTCTTCATCAATGGTCTGGCCAGCACCACCAAGGGCATCGACGTGGTCGCGCATTATCGCCTCCGCACCGAAAGCGTAGGGAGCTTCGACTTCACGCTGGCGGGTAACGTCAACACGATCGAGGTGACGCGCGTGCCCACCTCGACCGCGACGCTGAACCCCGCGCCGACGCTGTTCGCGCGCAGCCGCATCCTGACGCTGGAGGAAGGAACGCCGGGCGAGAAGGTCACCGGCACGATCGACTGGTCGCTGGACCAGCTGGGCGCGCTGGCCCGCGTGACCTATTATGGCAACGTCAACCAGCCGGGCACGACGCCCGCCGCCGACGTGCTGACCGGCAATCGCGCGATCACCGACCTGGAACTGCGCTATACCGCGCGGAAGGGCGCGCAGATCGGGCTGGGCGTCAGCAACCTGTTCGACGTCTATCCGCGTGCGACGCCGATCGCGAACAACTCGACCGGCGTGCTGGGCTTTCCCTATTTCTCGCCCTTCGGGTTCAGCGGGCGCTACGTCTATGCGCGGGCCGGCCTGAACTGGTAAGGCGGGCCTGAGCCGGGGAAGGGGGGCGACCCGTCAGTCGTCCCCTTCCTCCATCTCACGGTCGATCTCATCCATGAAGTCGCGTGCGGCCTCGCGGTCGGCCTCGTCCTCGAACGCGTCTTCCAGATCGGGCGCGGCGCCCAGCATATAGGCGAGGCACCACAGGGCGAAGCGACGCCCGCTATCGCGCTCCAGCCCGAATTGCAGCCGCAACCGCTCGATACCGGCGGTAAGCTGTTCGGGCGTGAGGTCGGCAATCTCTTCGGTGCCGAAGAAGCGGACGAGCAACTGATCGAAATCCATGCCGCCTGATAGCCGAAGCTAGGCCCGCTCCCAAGGGGCCCGATGCGGCGACGCTCAACGAAAGCTGGTCGCGCGGCGGACCATGGCGTCGACCGGCACATCGTGCAGCACCCGGTACCGCGCCTCGACCAGGCTGAACAGGCCGAAGCCCAGCAGTCCGGCCCCGACGATCAGGTCGAAGGGGTTGGTCAGCCAGGACAGGACATGCGCCATGCCCCCGGCTTCGCGCGCCTGTTCCTCCAGGCCCGCCTTCACCAGCAGGAAGCCGCTGATGAGGAAGACGAGGCCCCGCGCCGCATAACCCGCGCGACCGCTCCACATCACCCAGGCCCGGCGGGCCATGTCCGGCTCCAGATAGCGGAGGAAGGAGCCCTTCGCCGCCTTCACCAACTGAATGACCCCAAGCAGGGCCAGCACCGCCGCGCCGACCAGCACCAGCGCCCAGCCGCCGGGAAGCTCCAGGGCGGTTTCGGTCCCTTGCCGAGTCCCGTCACCCGAAAGCGCGGCTCCGCGCATCAGCTGAACGGCCTGCCAGGCCAGGAACAGATGGACGATCCCGCTGACCCCGGCCCCTGCGCGTTCGGCGATCCCCTTGCGATCCGATCCATGCCGCTCGATGTCGAGCGCCGCGTCCGCCAGCCGCCAGATGCCATAGGCGACCAGCCCCGCCGCCATGACGCCCAGCAGGAACTGGCCGCCGCCCTTGCCCAGATACTCCAACGCGCCGCTAGGGTCCTCCGCGCGTCCCGTGCGCAGGATCAGCACGGCGATGACGATGTAGAGCAGCCCCCGCGTGGCGAAGCCGATCCGCGTCAGGTTGGTCAGGCGTGCGCTCGCGTTCATGGCATCTCCTTGATTTGCAGGAGACAACAGAGGGAGGGGCGGTCCGTTCCGCCCGGGAAACGGACCGGATGCGGGGCTCAGCTCCAGTGGCGAACCGGACCCGTATCGACATGGACGAAGCCGTCATGCGGATAATAGCCGACACCCCCGGCACGCAGCGACAGTGCCGCGTCGCGCAGCCGGTTCAGTGGTACGCCCGGAATGGCGATGTCGGTCGCCTTGCCCAGCATATGCTGGCTCTTGCTGGCGACCCCGTGCGAGCGGGCGTGCATCGCGCCGTTGGTCTTCGGGCTGCGATAGGCCGACACCAGCCGCAACGGCTTGGTCGGCGCGATGTCCAGACGATCACGCAGGCGGACCAGCAGGTCGAGCAGCTTCGGGTCCATCGTCCGCGTCGCGCCGGTGCGCCAGTCGCGCATCGCATGGTTCAACTCGGCGAGGCCATCGGCGCGGTAGCGGCCATCGGCGAAGAAGCACACGTCGCATCGCTCGCGAGTGTTGGCGTTGACGAAGGCGAGACGGCGTTCGGGCGTGCGTGCCGACACGCGTTCCGACAGCGCCGCCATCACCAGCGCGGCCGCGCCACCGCCAATCAGGTCGCGGCGGGAATAAGGGGATTGAGACAAATGCGTTTTCCGGTCGAGGAGGGAAGCCCCTTATTACAACAGGATGGTTGACGACACTTGATCCCGTTCCGCCCTCTCGTCGCACCATGCCCACCGCTCGCCCGATTGGGGCCGCTTCGGTTGATCGGGAGCCGACGCCGTTTCGGTGCGTTGCTGCTTTCCGGATAAGGGAGTGACCTGTGCAGAAGCGGATGGGGACGTCGTTGGTGCTGGCCATGATGCTGGCAGGATGTAGCGGGCAGGGCACCGCGGATCGGAATGTGACCGCCCCCGCCAAGGAGCAGGCCGGACCCGCCCAATGGAGCGACAAGACCAGATCGCAGCTGCGCGAGGCGATCGATGCGCGCGCCGCGCACGGGCTCGACCATATGCCCTTCGATGCCGATGTCAGCCATGACGCCGCCCTGACCACCCAGGCGCTGCGCTATGCGGCGGCGCTGGCGCGCGGAGCGACCGATCCGACCAAGCTCTATGACGTCTATACGGTCCCCCGCCCGTCGCCCGACCTGAAGGCGGGTCTGGCGGCGGCGCTCAAGGCCGGGGACCTGACCGGTTGGCTGAACGGCCTTGCACCGCAGGACGCCAATTACAAGAAGCTCTCCGCCGCCTATCTCAAGCTGGTGCGCCCAGCCCCAGCCACAGGATAGCGCGACCCCGATCGTCGACAGCGGCGAGGCGATCAAGCCCGGTGCCACGGATCCCCGACTTCCCGCCATCGCGCGCGAACTGGTCATTCTGGACTATCTGCCCCGCAATATCGCGCCGGGCGCCACCTACACCCCCCAGATGGTTGCCGCCGTTCGGCAGATGCAGGCGGATTACGGCATGAAGCCCGACGGCGTCATCGGTGACGAGGCGCTGGCGATCCTCAACATGTCGGACGCCGACCGCGCGCGCGCGGTGGCGATCGCGATGGAGCGGCTCCGCTGGCTGGAACGCACGCCGCCCGCGACCCGGATCGACGTCAACATCGCGGCGGCGCGGCTGACCTATTGGCGCGACGGCAAGATCGTCGACAGCCGCAAGGTGGTGGTCGGCGAACCCGACACCGAGACGCCGCAGCTTAGCTCGCCCATCTTCCGCCTCGTCGCCAACCCGACCTGGACGGTGCCCCGTTCCATCCAGGAGAAGGAGATCGCCAAGAAGGGCGCGGGGTATCTCAAGGCGAACAACATGGTCTGGAAGGACGGCTGGATCGTCCAGCAGCCCGGCCCCAAGAACTCGCTGGGCCTGGTCAAGTTCGACATGCAGAACGACCACGCCATCTATCTGCACGACACCCCCGCCAAGGTGATGTTCGGCATGGTTCAGCGCCAGCGCAGCCATGGCTGCGTTCGCGTCGACGACGCACTGGGATTCGCGGAGATGCTCGCCAGGGACGAGGACGTGCTCGATCAGTGGCACCAGGCGCGGCAGACGGGCAAGGAGAGCTTCGTCAAACTGCCGCGCCAGATTCCGGTCCGGCTGCTCTACCAGACCGTGCTGTTCGACGACGACGGTGAGCCGATCGTCCGCAACGACCCCTATGGCTGGGACGATCGCATCGGCTCGGCACTGGGCTTCAAGGCGGGCAAGGCGTTGCGCGTCCAGACCGGCGCGGCGGATGTCGGACCGTAAGGCGTCGAGGGCGGTCTGATCGGCCGCGACGTTCACCGCGTCGCGGCTTGGCATGGATGGCGGAAGAGGTGGGATTCGAACCCACGGATGGCTTGCACCATCGCCGGTTTTCAAGACCGGTGCCTTAAACCGCTCGGCCACTCTTCCGGGATCGGCGCGGGAGGTGCGTTTACCCCAAGCGAGCGGGCAAATCCACTATGGATTGCGCGATCATTTTCGCACGTGCTGCCCATGTCGGGCGCGGTTGAGCGTGCCGTCGTTGCGGTGACGCGAGGTTCCGGCGGAGCCCGCGCTATGGCAAACAGAGGGCATGTGGGGGACGATGATCCGGCGTGTGAAGCGCCTCGGCTTTTTCTCGGGTCTGGCGCTGCTGTCGCTGAGCGGCGGTGCGGCGCAGGCGCAGGCGCAGGCGCAGGCGCAGGATGAGGCCGGATTTCAAAGCTATCTTCAACAGTTTCGCGGTACGGCGCTGAACCAGGGCGTCAGCCGCGCGACGCTGGATTCGGTTCTGCCGACCCTGACGCTCAATTCGCGGGTGATCGAGTTGGACCGGCGGCAGCCGGGCGGCCCCGCCAATAGCGGGTTCAGCCCCTTCGCGCCTTATAAGGCGGCGCATGTCGATGCCGCCCGGATCGGTCGGGGGCGGACCAAATATCTGGCGCAGCGCCCGCGCCTGTCGCGGATCGAACGCGAGACGGGGGTCCCCGAATCGATCATGGTCGCCATTTGGGGGCATGAGACCAATTACGGCTCTTATACCGGCAATTTCGACCTGATCCGATCATTGGCCAGCCTGGCCTATGAAGGGCGTCGCCGTCCGCTGTTCGAGGGTGAGTTCATTGCCGCCCTGAAGATGATGGACCGGGGCGTGACCCGTGATCAGCTCAAGGGCAGTTGGGCCGGAGCGACGGGCAATCCGCAATTCCTGCCCTCCATCTATCTGCGGCTGGCTCGCGACGGCGATGGCGACGGACGCGCCGATATCTGGAACAGTGAGGCCGATACGCTGGCCTCGATCGGCAATTACTTCGTCAACGCCGGATGGCGCGCCGGACAGCCCTGGGGCTTCGCGGTGACGGTGCCCGCCGGGTTCGACCAATCGATGGTCCGCAACCGGTTGGTCAGCCCGCGCTGCCCGCGCGTGTTCGAGCGGCACAGCGGATGGCGGACCATGGCCGAATGGCGCGCGCTGGGCATCGTTCCGCAGGGCGTGGCCTGGCCGGGCGATCAGGTGCTGGCGACGCTGATGGAGCCCGACGGGCCGGGGCAGACCGCTTATCTGCTGACCGGCAATTACCGGGTCATCCTGGATTATAACTGCTCCAATTTCTACGCGCTCTCGGTGGGATTGCTGGCCGATGCGATCGCGGGCTGACGCGATCGCGCTGATCGGCATGGCGCTGGTCGCCATGACCTCCGCCATGGCGCATGCCGAGGATGGGGCGGCCCCGCGCTATGGCCCCTATCAGGCGACGGGGCGCGCGAGTTGGTATGGACAGGAACTGGCCGGTCGACGGACCGCGACCGGGCGGCGCTTGGACCCGGACGAGGTGATGATCGCGCATCGCAGCCTGCCGCTCAATTCGATGGTCGAGGTGACCGATGTCGATACCGGGCGAACGATCGTCGCGCGGGTCGGGGACCGGGGGCCGGGGCGGCGCGATCGCCTGGCGGACCTGTCGCTGGGCGCGGCGCGCCTGTTGGGCACCAGCCGTCGGGCGGTCGCCACCATCCGCCTGCGTGCACTGGTGTCGGGCGACGATGGTCCGGGGCTGGTGCTGGCGGGCGCCAACGCCGCACCCGCCGTCGCCCGGCCCATCCTGCTCGACGGCCATAGCCGCTACCGCGTTCAACTCGGCAGTTTTTCCAGCCGCCAGCGGGCGGACGCCATGGCGCATCGCTTTGCCGCGAGGGTCAGCCATGTCGGACGTCTCTGGCGCGTCGAACAGACAGGGATGACGGCCGATTCCGCCAAAGCGTTGCGTGACGCGGCGGCGCAAGCCGGTTATGACGACGCCCGCATCCTGATCCATCAGGATTGACCTCTCGGCTCCCTTTGGTCACGGAACACCCATGAAGACCCTGTACGCATCTTTTGCCGCTCCGCTCGCCCTGGTCGCGCTCGCCAATCCCTCGGTCGCCGCCGCGCCGGAGTTTCAGACGACCGCGCCGGTCGCCTTCATGAAGGACCTGTCCTCGGGCGCGGTCCTGTTTCAGCGCGACGCCGACCGTCGCATGCCCCCGGCGTCGATGGCGAAGATGATGACGGTCTATGTCGCCTTTGATCTGGTCAAGAAGGGCCAGTTGAAGCTGAACGACATGGTCACGGTGCAGCCGGAAACCTGGGCCAAGTGGCACGGCCCGCAGGCGGGGTCGACCATGTTCCTGTCGCCGAACGAGCAGGTCAGCGTCGCCAACCTGCTCTACGGTATCGTCACCCTGTCGGGCAACGACGCCTGCGTCGTGCTGGCCGAGCATATCGCGGGCACCGAGCAGAATTTCGTCGAGCGGATGAACCGCACCGCCAGGCAGATCGGCCTGAACAACAGCCATTTCGGCACCGCCAATGGCTGGCCGGACGGCGGCGTGACCTATGTCACCGCGCGTGATCTGGCCGATCTGGCCGACCACACGATCCAGGACTTCCCGCAACTCTACAAGCAATTCTATTCGCGCCGGGATTTCACCTGGGGCAAGACGATGGGCGGCAACGCCATCACCCAGGCGAACCGTGATCCGCTGTTGGGCCGCGTCGCGGGAGCCGACGGCCTGAAGACCGGCCATACCGAGGAAGCGGGCTATGGCTTCACCGGTTCGGCCGAGCAGAATGGTCGCCGTCTGGTGATGGTGATGGCCGGACTGAACAGCTCGAACGCGCGCGCCGACGAGTCGGTCAAGTTCATGAACTGGGGCTTCCGCGCGTGGCAGGCCAAGCCCGTGGTGGCGCAGGGCAGGAAGGTCGCCGACGCCGAGGTGCAGATGGGATCGTCGGGCAGCGTCGGGCTGGTCGCGCCGCGCCAGTTGACCGTGACGTTGCCCGCCGGACTCGATCCGGCGATCAGTGCCAAGGTCGTCTATCAGGGGCCAATCAAGGCGCCGATCAAGGCGGGTCAGCATATCGCCGATCTGGTCGTCAGTTCGCCCGACATGCCCGCGCAGCGCCTGCCGCTGGTCGCCGACAAGGATGTGGGCGAGGCGGGCTTTTTCGGCCGCGCCTGGGCCGGACTGACCTCGCTCTTCGGTTGAGCCGAACATGACCCTGCCGGTCGGCAATGATGCGGCGCAGGCCGCCTTTGCCGCCGCGCTGGGCGGCGCCAAGCTGCACCATGCCTGGCTGATCGCCGGGCCGGAGGGTGTGGGCAAGGCGAGCTTCGCGCGGGCGGCGGCGACGCGGCTGCTGGCGCGGGCGAGCGGGGCGGGGGCCTTGCCGCCCGGGCTGGCGGTGCCCGAGGAGCATCCGACCGCACGACTGATGGCGGCGGGGTCACATCCCGATTTTCGCGTCATGGCGCGGTTGCCCAAGGATGCGGAAAAGCCCGATCAGGATCTGGCGCGCTCGATCACCATCGCGCAGGTCCGCACGCTGCAACCGATGTTCGCCACCGCGCCCGCCATGGGTCCGGCGCGGGTCGTGCTGATCGACGCGATCGACGATCTGGAGCGGGGCGGGGCGAACGCGCTTCTGAAGAATCTGGAGGAGCCGCCGGCGGGAACGGTGTTCCTGCTGGTCAGCCATGCGCCGGGACGATTGCTGCCGACGATCCGGTCGCGGTGTCGGTTGCTGCGTTTCGAGCGGCTGGCGGACGCGGACGTTGCGCGCGTGCTGCGGATGGAGTTGCCCGAGGCGGACGAGGACGAGATCGCCGCGCTGGTCGCGGTGGCGGACGGTGCGCCGGGCCGGGCCTTGCGCTTCGCCGGACTGAATATCGCCGGGCTGGACAGCGCCATCGCGCGGATCGCTGAAACTGGCGACCCCGGCAATGCCGAGCGGGTCAAGCTGGCCAAGGCGCTGGCAGGCAAAGCGTCTCAGGCGCGGTACGAGGCGTTTCTCGATCGAGTGCCCGCCTTCATCGCGAACCGGGCGCGTGGGCGATCGGGGCCGGGGCTGAAGGCCGCGCTCGATGCCTATGCGGCGGCGCAGGATCTGGCCGGGGCGGCGCGCGGGCTGTCGCTGGATGCGCAGGGAACGGTGTTCGAGATGGCGGGGATCATCGCGACGTTGCGGTGAGGTTTTCCCTTGGCCTTCGACTATGTTCAACCCGAACGGCTGGTGGGAATAGCCGCCCTTCCAAACATCCGTTCAGCCCGAGCGAAGTCGAAGGCCACGCCCAGCCGTGGCCGCAAGCTTACAACCCCACCCGCTCGAAATGCCCGGACTCGAAACCGCCGATCGCCAGTTCCACGATCCGCGCCGCCACCACCTCCGGTGCTTTCACCGACGCAGGGTCTTCACCCGGATAGGCCTTGGCCCGCATCTCCGTCCGCGTCGCACCGGGATCGAGGATCGCGGTGCGGATTCGGCTGATCTCGGCGGTTTCGTCGCCATAGGCACCCAGCAACGTCTCGAACGCCGCCTTGGACGCGCCGTACGCCCCCCAATAGGCGCGCGGCTTGCGCCCGACCGAGGACGTGACGCCGATCACCCGCGCCGCATCCGAGCGCCGGAGCATCGGGTCGAAGGCGGAGATCAGCGCGGCCTGCGCACTGACGTTCAGGGTCAGGACGCGGGCGAATTCCTTAGGGTCTATGGCGGGCACGGCGGCCAGCGAACCCAGCATCGCGGCGTTCAGGACCATCACGTCCAGCGCCTGCCAGCGTTCGCCGATCGCGGCGGCGAGGCGGGCGATCGAGTCGTTTTCCGCCAGGTCGAGCGGGGCGATCGTCGCCGATCCGCCCGCGTTGAAGATGGTCTCCTCGACCTCTTCCAGCCCCTTGGGGGTGCGGGCGGTCAGGACGACATGCGCCCCCGCCGCCCCCAGCGCGATGGCGGTCGCGGCACCGATCCCCCGGCTGGCCCCGGTGACGAGGGCCAGCTTGCCAGACAGCGCCCCCGCCATCAGGCGACCCGCTCCGCCAGCAACTGGAACTGATCGACCGGCGCGGTTTCGTCATGGTCGGTCAGCGTCGTCGGATAGTCGCCGGTGAAGCAGGCGTCGCAATAGCTGGGCGTATCGCCGCGCGCCGCGTTCAGCGCCTTGTACAGCCCCTCGATCGACACGAAGGACAGGCTGTCGGCATGGATGAAGTCGGTCATGCCGCCCAGGTCCAGCTTGGCGGCGAGCAGCTTGGCGCGCTCGGGCGTGTCGACGCCGTAGAAGCAGCTATGCCGGGTCGGCGGGCTGGCGATGCGCATATGCACCTCCGCCGCGCCGGCTTCGCGCATCATCTGCACGATCTTGAGGCTGGTGGTGCCGCGCACGATCGAATCGTCGATCAGGACGACCTTCTTGCCCTGGATCAGCGCGCGATTGGCATTGTGCTTCAGCTTGACGCCCAGATGCCGGACCTTGTCACCCGGCTGGATGAAGGTGCGACCGACATAGTGCGAGCGGATGATGCCCAGTTCGAACGGAATGCCCGACGCCTGGGCATAGCCGATCGCGGCGGGGACGCCCGAATCGGGAACCGGGATGACCAGATCGGCATCGACCGGCGCTTCATGCGCAAGCTGCGCACCGATTTCCTTGCGGACCGAATAGACCGACTGGTCGCCCGCGATCGAATCGGGGCGGCTGAAATAGACCCATTCGAAGATGCAGGGGCGGGGGGCGACCGACTGGAACGGGTGGATCGAGCGGATCTCGTTGCCCTGCACGATGACCAGTTCGCCCGGCTCTACCGCGCGCTCGAAGGTCGCGCCGCACACGTCGAGCGCTACCGTCTCCGAGGCGAAGATCACCGAACCGTCGAGGCGGCCCATGACCAGCGGCCGGATGCCCAGCGGATCGCGGCAGGCGATCATGCCCTCGGGCGTCATCACGATGAGGGAGTAGGCGCCCTCGACCTGCTTCAGCGCGTCGATGAACCGGTCGAGCAGGGTGCGGTAGTTGGAAGTGGCGACCAGATGGATGATCGTCTCGGTATCGCTGGTCGACTGGAAGATCGAACCGCGACGGACGAGTTCGCGACGCAGCTTCATCGCGTTGGAGATATTGCCGTTATGCGCGATGGCGAAGCCGCCGGTCGACAGATCGGCATAAAGCGGCTGGACGTTGCGCAGCGCGGTTTCGCCGGTGGTCGAATAGCGGACATGGCCGCAGGCGACATCGCCCGGCAGGCCGCGAATCACGTCGTCACGGTCGAAATTGCCCGCGACATGGCCCATGGCGCGGTGCGTATGGAACAGCGTCCCGTCGAAGCTGGTGATCCCCGCCGCTTCCTGGCCGCGATGCTGGAGCGCGTGCAGGCCGAGGGCGGTCAGTGCCGCCGCGCCGTCGGCGCCGGACACGCCGAAGATGCCGCATTCCTCGCGGAGTTTGTCGTCGTCGAAGGGGTTGGTGGTCAGCATGGGGAGAGGCGCTCGCAACGTTCGCAACTAAGGGGCAGACGGGGCGCATATAGGAACGTGATCTGCGTTTGTCGCCTGTTTGTCATGGTTGCCGGGATCATTTTGCCGAAAGCAGCGTTTCGGGCCAGAAAGCAGGAGATGCCATATGGCGCGCGATCACGGAGCCCATATCAAGGATGACGGGCTGTACGAGGAACTCCGCAAGCAGGGGCAATCCAAGGAGAAAGCGGCGCGTATCGCCAATGCCAAGGCGAAGGGCAGCTTGAAGCATCGCTCCACCCATCTGGAGGACCGCACCAAGGACGAGTTGATGAACGAAGCCCGCGAGATCGGGATCGCCGGGCGGTCCAGGATGGACAAGTCCGCGCTGATCAAGGCGATTCGCGACCACGGGTGAGGTGGCGGACCTGGCAACGCTGGCAATGGATGACTCCGCCGGTATTCCGCTTTAACGCCACCCCATGGCCGACTATCGAGACACCGGGCTGACGCTCGATCCCAAATTCGACGCGAACGGATTGCTGACCGCGATCGCCACTGACCGCGCGAGCGGCGAGTTGTTGATGGTCGCGCATATGAATGAGGAAGCGCTCGACGCCACCCGGAATACCGGCGAGGCGCATTTCTGGTCGCGCAGCCGGGGGCGGCTTTGGAAGAAGGGGGAAAGCTCCAACAATGTCCTGCGCGTCGTGGAGATGCGCATTGACTGCGACCAGGATGCGATCTGGCTGATCTGTGATCCTGCCGGTCCGGCCTGTCACACGGGGCGACGCAGTTGCTTCTACCGGCGGATCGAGGGTGACGGGTTGGCGCCGGTCGCGTGACCTGGCACTGGGCGATCCTGTTGCTCGCCGGGCTGACGGCGGCTTGCGGTTCCTCGGAAGGCGAAGCGGACGGGAATGCCGCCGGTGAGCGGCTGGAGCGGGCGAGCATCGCCGCCGGTCTGGTCGCCGATCCCGCCGCCGCGCCGCTCGACGGCATCTGGTCGCGCGACACGGACCGCATGTGCATCGTCCCCCAATCGGGCGGGATGCGGCGAATCGGCGTGATCCTGGACTATGGCGAGGGGCAGGGGTGCACGGCGCGCGGCACATTGCAACGGAGCGGGCCGGATTTGAACGTCGCGCTGGGGGGCTGCCGCTTCACCGCGAATTTCGATGGCGAGACCATCCAATTCCCCGCCCGCCTGCCGACCGAGTGCAACACGCTATGTACCGGTCGCGCCAGCCTGTCAGCTTTGATCGTCGAGCGGATCAGCGCCTCGACCGCCGAGGCGAGCACCCTGCGCAACGGCCAGGGGATCGCTCTCTGCGGCGCGTGAGCAGGTCGATTGACGTGCACGTAAACGGCATTTAGCCTTCGCGGCCATGTCCAAGCCCACCGCTCCTGCCGTGACCCCCTCCCGGAGCGACCGCGATGATTATTCCATTACACAGCTCTGCACCGAGTTCGGCGTCACCGCTCGCGCATTGCGTTTCTATGAGGACGAAGGGCTGATCTCTCCCGAGCGGCGGGGAACGCAGCGCATCTATTCGCAACGGGATCGCGCCCGGTTGGCGTGGATCCTGCGTGGCAAGCGGGTGGGGTTCAGCCTGGCCGATATTCGCGAGATGATCGACCTCTACGATCTGGGCGACGGTCGGCGTCAGCAGCGGGAGGTGACCGTCGCCCGCTGCACCGCCAAGATCGACGCGCTACAGGCGCAGAAGCGTGATATCGATGCCGCCATCGCCGAGTTGACCGAATTCGTGGCCTTGGTCCAGTCGCATCAGGATTGAAGCGACGATCAGGGCTTTTGCGGATCGATAGTCGCGCTGCTGGCGCGGCGGACGCCGCCCAATTCGCCCGGTGCTGTCGGTGTCGCGCTGGCTTGCGGCGTCGGGCTTGGCACGGGGGCGGGGGGCATGACCGTCATTACCTGTCGCTTCATGCACCTGGGACCGCGCAGCGCCGGATAGAGCGTGCAGTTCCAAAGCGTCCGCTCCAGCCCCGCTGCAGTATCACGGAGATAGCTGAACGCCATCGCGTCCATCTGTCCCGATGTCAGCGGTACGGTGGATGGCGGCGCGACGCCGTCGCGCCAGGCCATGACGGTGCAATGCTTGCGCTCTCCGCACAGCTTCAGAGCGAACGCCGCGAACCCCTCGGGCGCGAGGCTACCGGGTAGCGTCACAAGGAACATGTCCGGATCGCTCGCGAGCGGAGCCGCCGTGCCCGTGGCGACGGCGCCCTCGGCCAGCGCCGCGCCCGCCTCTCCGCTCGCCTCGGCCCCGGCGCGATGCGGGGGTGAGAAGGGTGCGAGTTGGGCGAGGACCGGCTCGCCCGCCACCTGGTGCCGGTTGAAGGCAGGGGGCGTGCCCCACCAGCCGGACCAGCGGAAGAACAAATGGCTGCCGACCGCTGCGACTTTATCGAGGCTGGCCTGCCAATAGGGCACGACCCAGTCGGTATGATAATGGGTGGCATGGCCGACGGGGCGGAAGACCCTGCCGTTCAGCGCCATGGCCGCGATTTCGCGGGCGCGGGCCCAGGCGGCTTCGGGCGGCTGCCATTTGGTCAGCGCGCCATCGCAGGTGAAGGTGAACTGGCAGCCGGTCGAGCGCTCCTGCCCCTCGAACACCACGCCGCACACCGTCTTCGGGAAAGCCGGATGGCGGAGGCGGTTGAGCACGACCTGCGCCACCGCCTGCTCGCCCTTGGCATCGTCGCCCGCTTCATAGAGCACGCCCGCCGCCAGACAGTCGAGCGCACGCGCCTTGTCCTCCGCCGTGCCGCGAAAGACGAAGGGGCGCGCCGCCGGATTGGGATCGGACGAGAAGGGGACGCCTTCGTTATACGCCCGCGCCTCGTCCGGGCTCATGTCGATGAAGGCGACCGGCTCGACCGGGGGTAGTTCGGCGGGGGGCACCACGCGCTGCGGACGCGCCGACCGCTGGGGCGACGCGTGCGAGCCGTGAGGGATGGCGGGGGCGTTCGCCACGAGCAAAGCCGGTACGACGCTGGCCGTACCGGCGATCACGATCAAAGGGGCGAACAGTGCCGCGCGGAGGCCGCCGCGCGGCGTGGGACTGTCGATCACTGTTCGGGCAGGAAGTCCGGCACCGACAGATAACGCTCGCCCGTGTCGTAATTGAAGCCCAGGACGCGGACCCCCTCGGGCAGGTCGGGCAGCTTCTGAAGGATGGCAGCCAGCGTCGCGCCCGAGGAAATGCCGACCAGCAGCCCCTCTTCCCGCGCCGAACGACGCGCCATGTCCTTGGCGACATTGGCGTCGACCTCGATCACCCCGTCGATCGCCTGGGTGTGGAGATTGGCGGGGATGAAACCCGCGCCGATCCCCTGGATCGGGTGCGGGCCCGGCTGGCCGCCCTGGATGACCGGTGAGGCGGCGGGCTCGACCGCATAGACCTTGAGGCCGGGCCATTCCTTCTTCAACGTCTCGGCGACGCCGGTGATATGGCCGCCCGTGCCGACGCCGGTGATGATGACGTCGATCGGCGAATCGCGGAAGTCGTTCAGGATTTCCTGTGCCGTCGTGCGGACGTGAACGTCGATATTGGCCGGGTTCTCGAACTGCTGCGGCATCCAGGCGCCCGGTGTCTCGCGCACGATCTCCAGCGCGCGTTCGATCGCGCCCTTCATGCCCTTCTCACGTGGCGTCAGGTCGAAGGTCGCGCCATAAGCCAGCATCAGGCGGCGGCGCTCGATCGACATGGATTCGGGCATGACCAGGATCAGCTTGTAACCCTTGACCGCCGCGACCATCGCAAGGCCGACGCCGGTATTGCCGCTGGTCGGCTCGACGATGGTGCCGCCGGGCTTCAACTGGCCGCTGGCCTCCGCCGCCTCGACCATCGCCAGCGCGATTCGGTCCTTGATCGAGCCGCCGGGATTGGAGCGTTCGGACTTGATCCAGACCTCCGATCCGGGGAACAGCCGCTGGAGCTTGATATGTGGCGTGTTGCCGATCGTTTCCAGGATGGTGTTGGCCTTCATGGCTTGGCTTCTCCGTGGGTTGGTTCGGTTGCAAGGATCTCGGGAGGGTCAAAGGTTCGCGCGCGCCGGAGTTCCGGAAACAGCCGCGACCAGAGCAGGGTGACGCCGATCGCACCGACCCCGCCGAACACCACCGCGCCCACGGGGCCGAGGATCGAGGCCATCACCCCGCTCTCGAACTCGCCCAGTTCGTTGGAGGCCGAGATGGTCAGTTGCGACACCGCGCTCACCCGCCCGCGCATGGCGTCGGGGGTGTGAAGCTGGATCAGCGACTGGCGGACATAGACCGACACCATGTCCGCGCCGCCCGCGACGATCAGCGCGATCAGGCTGAGGATGAAGGCGGGGTGGAGGAAGAGGGTGACGCCGCCCAGCGCGACCGTGCCGCTGGACAGGCCCAGCAGGTTCGTCACCTGGCTGGCGATGCCGAAGGTCAGGATGGCCAGGCCGAACACGACGACCGAAATCAGCATCTTCACGCCGACATTGGAGGTCATCGGCTTGAACGAGAACCAGATGGCGGTCGCCGCCGCGCCGATCCCCATGCCCGCCGCCAGCACGCCCAGCCCCTGCGACCCGACATGCAATATGTCGCGGGCATAGACCGGCAGCAACGAGGTCGCCCCCGCCAGCAGCACCGCGAACAGATCGAGCGTGATCGCCGCCTGCACCAGCCGGTTGCGGCGGACATAGCCGAACCCCTCGACGATTCGGGTCAGTGGGCGACGGTCGGTCTGGGCGGGCGGTTGCGGCACCGGGCCGATCAGGAAGATGCAGAGCAGCGCGATGCCGAACAGGACGGTCGCGACCCCGTAGGCGAATTCGGGATGAATGGCGTAGAGCAGCCCGCCGACGCTGGGCCCCGCGATCGTGCCGACCTGCCAGGCGATCGAACTGACCGCGATGGCGGTGGGCAGGCTTTCGCGCGGGACCAGATTGGGGGCGAGCGCCGAATAGGCCGGGCCGGAAAAGGCCCGTGCGATGCCGAACGCCACCGCGGCGGCGAACAAGGCCCCGAGCGTCAGATGCCCCGACCAGGTCAACAACCACAGGGTCGCGGCGGTCAGCACCAGCAGGGCGGTCGTCGCCCGCACGATCCAGCGCCGATCGACGCTGTCGGCGACCAGTCCGGTGATCGGAGTCAACAAAAACAGCGGCACGAACTGCGCGAAGCCGATCATGCCCAGCATGAAGGCGGCCTGTTTGACGTCCATCGTCTCACGGGCCAGATTGTAAACCTGCCATCCAATGACGATCGACATCGCCGATACCGCGATGGTCCCGCTGAACCGCGACAGCCAGTAGCTGCGGAAATTGGCGATGCGGAACGGGTGTTTGGGTCTATCCATAATCGACGGGCGTTGTAGGCTGCGGTCCGCCGACAAGGCAACCGAGGCAAAGCTATTCGCCCCTAAATTCCCGCTGTCCGAGTGGGAATTGATAGGGGGAATTGAGTTTCATGACAAAGCACGCCAATAGGCGTCCATCCTTCCCTAACGGAAACAAAGGTGTTCCCGACTGTGGCAAAAGCTCCAAGCCGTACCAGCGAGCCCCCCATCCCCAATCGGGAGCGTCCCGCCGAACCGCAACCGTTCCAGGCCAGCAAGGAACAGTTGCTGGATTTCTACAAGCAGATGCTCCTGATCCGCCGCTTCGAGGAAAAGGCGGGTCAGCTTTATGGCCTGGGCCTGATCGGCGGTTTCTGCCACCTCTATATCGGCCAGGAGGCCGTGGCGGTGGGTCTCCAGTCGGCGCTCGACGGCGACAAGGATTCGGTCATCACCGGATATCGCGACCATGGCCATATGCTGGCCTATGGCATCGATCCCAAGGTCATCATGGCCGAGCTCACGGGGCGTGCCGCCGGCATCTCCAAGGGCAAGGGCGGGTCGATGCACATGTTCTCGACCGAGCATAAATTCTATGGCGGCCACGGCATCGTCGGCGCCCAGGTGTCGCTGGGCACCGGCCTGGCGTTCGGGCACAAGTACAGCAATGACGGCGGCGTCTGCCTCGCCTATTTCGGCGACGGCGCGGCCAATCAGGGCCAGGTGTACGAGAGCTTCAACATGGCCGAGCTGTGGAAGCTGCCGATCATCTTCGTGATCGAGAACAACCAGTACGCCATGGGCACCGCGGTCAACCGCGCCTCGTCCGAGGACCAGCTTTACCGTCGTGGCGAGAGCTTCCGCATCCCCGGCATCCAGGTCGACGGCATGGACGTGCTGGCGTGCCGCGGTGCCGCCGAAGAGGCGCTGGCCTGGGTCCGTGCGGGCAAGGGTCCGGTCATCCTGGAGATGAAGACCTATCGCTATCGCGGTCACTCCATGTCCGACCCGGCCAAGTATCGCAGCCGCGAGGAAGTGCAGGGCGTTCGCGACAAGTCGGACCCGATCGACCACGTCAAGAAGCTGCTCGAAGCGCAGGGCGTTACCGAGGCCGATCTGAAGGCGCTGGAGCAGGACATCCGCAAGACGGTCAACGAAGCGGCGGACTTCGCCGAGCAGACCCCCGAGCCCGATGTGGCTGAACTCTACACTGAAGTGCTGGTGGAGCGTTACTAAGATGGCGATCGAGATCAAGATGCCGGCCCTTTCGCCGACGATGGAAGAGGGCACGCTCGCCAAGTGGCTGGTGAAGGAAGGCGATACGGTCAAGTCCGGCGACATCATGGCCGAGATCGAGACCGACAAGGCGACGATGGAGTTCGAGGCCGTCGATGAGGGCGTGATCGCCAAGATCATGGTCGCCGAGGGCACCGACAATGTGAAGGTCGGCACCGCCATCGCGCTGCTGGCCGAAGAGGGCGAGGACGTGGCGACCGCCGCCGCTTCGGGTTCGCGTTCGGGCGATGCGGCCAATGCCGCGCCGAAGAACGAGGCGACCGACCAGGCTTCGCCGCCGATGCCGGAAGGCGCGGCCGCCGCCGAGCAGGAAAGCGGCACGCAGAAGCTGGTCGCTAGCGCCGAGCAGGAAGCGCCCGCCTCGCCGGAAATCCCGGAAGGGACCGAGATGGTGAAGCTCACCGTCCGCGAAGCGCTGCGCGATGCGATGGCCGAGGAAATGCGCGCCGACGACCGTGTCTTCGTGATGGGCGAGGAAGTCGCGCAATATCAGGGCGCGTACAAGGTGACGCAAGGGTTGCTCGACGAGTTCGGCGACCGCCGCGTGATCGACACGCCGATCACCGAGTACGGCTTTGCCGGTGTCGGCACCGGCGCCGCCATGGGCGGCCTGCGCCCGGTCATCGAGTTCATGACGTTCAACTTCGCCATGCAGGCGATCGACCACATCATCAACTCGGCCGCCAAGACCAACTATATGTCCGGCGGCCAGATGCGCTGCCCGATCGTGTTCCGTGGTCCCAATGGTGCCGCCAGCCGTGTGGGTGCGCAGCACTCGCAGAATTACGGCCCCTGGTACGCTTCGGTCCCCGGCCTGATCGTGATCGCGCCCTATGATGCGGCCGATGCCAAGGGCCTTCTGAAGGCCGCGATCCGTTCGGAAGACCCGGTCGTCTTCCTCGAGAACGAACTGATGTACGGTCGTTCGTTCGACGTGCCCAAGCTCGACGATTTCGTCCTGCCGATCGGCAAGGCGCGGATCATGCGCGAGGGCAAGGACGTGACGCTCGTGTCCTACTCGATCGGCGTGGGCGTTGCGCTCGAAGCCGCCGAGAAGCTGGCCGCCGAGGGCATCGATGCGGAGGTCATCGATCTGCGCACGCTGCGTCCGCTCGACACCAAGACAGTGCTCAAGTCGCTCGCCAAGACCAACCGCCTGGTCGTGGTCGAGGAAGGCTGGCCGACCTGCTCGATCGCGTCGGAAATCACCGCCGTCGTGATGGAAGAGGGCTTTGACGACCTCGACGCACCGGTGCTGCGCGTGACCAACGAGGACGTGCCGCTGCCTTACGCCGCGAACCTCGAAAAGCTGGCGCTGGTCGACGCGAACAAGGTCATCGCCGCCGTCAAGAAGGTCACTTATCGCGGCTGAGCGATCGGGTAATCTGTGTTGGAAAGGGGGCCTTTCGGGAAACCGGGAGGCCCTTTTTCATGCGCGCCATCCGTGCGAAGGGCAGGGACATGACCGATACGCCCCGATCCGAGACGCCCCAGCCCGCCATCGAAGCGGTGATGCGCGAACAGGCGCTGGCGGTCGGTTATGCGCCCGCCTCGGCGCGAGAAGGGTTCGCGGCGCTGCTCGACCTGGACCACCAACTCGCCTCGATCCTGCAAAGCACGACCGAGCCGATGATCGGCCAGATGCGGCTGACCTGGTGGTATGAGGCGCTGGAAAAGCTGGATAGCGAACCCGCGCCCGCGCACCCGGTGTTGCAGCGACTGGCGGGGGCGGTCCTGCCCGGTGGCGTGCGGGGTGCCGACCTGGCGCCGATGATCGAAGGGTGGGAGGCTTTGCTCGATGATGGCGAGCCCTTGGATGACGAACGCATCGCGCGTCACTCTGAGGCGCGGGGTGGGGTGTTGTTTGCGAGTGTCGGACGGTTGCTGGGGCAGCGGGGGATGGAGCCGCTGGGGATGGGCTGGGCCAAGGCCGACCTGGCGCAGCATGTTTCCGATGATGCCACCCGTGCGCGAATCGGGGGGATGGCATTATCGGAACTGGATTTGGCGCTGGCCCCTAAGTCGCCGAAACCGATACGGACGCTGACCGGCCTTGCCGTTCTGGCGCGCGAAACTCTGCGTCGCCCGGATCGCTGGCCCGGCCATCCGATGCGTGCGGCACGGCTGGCGTGGCATGGCCTGACGGGTCGTTAGCCTTCGCCCAATGCATCCACCCCTGCGAAGGCCGGGGTCCAGTTACGACGTCCCCTCGGAGGCGCCGGACCGCCAAACCATCAGCCGTATTGCACCTGGGCCCCGGCCTTCGCCGGGGTGGATGCATTGGGGTAACGTGATGCCACACCAAACCCCGTTCAGCCTGAGCGAAGTCGAAGGCCAAGGGAAAGCTGAACTGGCCCCCATTTCGACCGGACGGATTTGAGCCTAGGAAGGAGGCTTGGGGCTATCCCCTGAGCATAGGCTTATGTCCGTGTCCGAGATCATCACCGACGGCGGTCGTCGCCGTCACTGGAGCACGCCCGAGAAGCTGAGGATCGTCGAGGAGACGCTCGATGGTCGGGAGAGCATATCGGTGGTGGCGCGCCGCAACGGCGTGGCGCCGAACCTGCTGTACCGTTGGCGGCGGCTGATGCTGGAAGGCGGGAGCGTTGCAGTTGCCGGCGACGACGACGTGACCAGCAACCGGCAGGTCCGCGAGATGGAAACCCGCATCCGCGAACTGGAGCGCCAGCTCGGGCGCAAGACGCTGGAGGTCGAGATACTGAAGGAGGCGCTGGAGCGCTCGCGCCCAAAAAAAGCGAGCTTGCTCATGCACTCGCCGCTGCCGGAGACTATCCGGTGAGCCTGGTCGCCAGCACGCTCGGGGTCGGGCGTTCGACGGTGTACGACCGCCTGACGGGAACCACCAGGACGCGCGGGCCGTACGCCAAGGCCGACGACACGGATCTGCTGCCCTGCATTCGCCAGATCGCCGCGCAACGGCCAACATACGGCTACCGCCGCATCGCGGCGGTCCTCAATCGGCAGCGGCGCGCCGAAGGACTTGCGCCGGTCAACCACAAGCGCGTCTACCGCATCATGGCGGCGGACCGCCTGCTGCTGGCGCGGCGCTACGCCGAGCGAGCCGACTATGGGCATGACGGCGTCGTAGTGACGATCCGCTCGAACCTGCGCTGGTGCTCCGACGGCTTCGAGTTCACCTGCTGGAACGGTGAGGTCGTGCGCGGTGCCTTCATCATCGACGCCCATGACCGCGAGATCATCTCGTGGCGCGCGGTTGCCAATGCCGGCATCAGCGGCTCGGACGTGCGCGACATCATGCTGGAAGCCGTGGAAACCCGCTTCGGCACCATGCGCGCGACGACACCGGTCGAGATGCTGTCGGACAACGGTTCGGCCTATACCGCCTGCGAAACACGGACCTTTGCCCGGCAGCTGGGCCTCAAACCCTGCTTCACCCCCGTCCGCAGCCCGCAGTCCAACGGCATCTCGGAGGCCTTCGTCCATACCCTCAAACGGGATTACGTCCGCGTCTCGCCGCTGCCGGACGCACTCACCGCGTTGACATCGCTTGCCGGATGGATCGAGGACTACAACGACAACCACCCCCATTCAGGGCTCAAAATGCGTTCGCCGCGCGAGCATCGCGCACTGGTTTCTGCAACCGCTTGAACCCGTCCGGTGAAACGGGGGCCAGATCAAAAGCCTTGCCGCCCATCCTTAATCCCGGTTAACCATAGTGTGTCTGACGGGGGGAGACAAAACCGATGTGGCGCTATCTGGCGGGGGGCTTGGGCACGCTTATGCTGGTGGGGGCAGGGCTGTTCCTGTGGGGCAGCCGTCCCGATGCGCCTTCCCCGCTCCCCGCCGCGAGTGCGGCGGCGGGCGTGCCGACGCAAGCCGCCGAGGACGACGCCGCTCTCCCCGAGGCTTCGGCCAAGACTCGCGAGCAGAAGCGTTTCGACCGCTACGACAAGGACCGCGACGGCAAGATCACGCGCGAGGAATATCTCGCCGCGCGGCGCAAGGCTTACGCCAAGCTGGACCGAGACGGCGACGGCAAGCTGAGCTTCGACGAATGGGCGATCAAGGCGACGACCAAATTCGCCGCCGCCGACCATGACAAGTCAGGGGCGATGAACCCGGCCGAGTTCGCCACCACCGCCGTCAAGCGTCGACCGGCTGCTCGGCGGGACTGTCCTCCGGCGCAAAGGGCACGGGCTGAGGCACCGGAGGCGGCCCCGGCGGAAGAGAGTTGAGCCAGCCGGGCAGGGCTTCGCGCGCGCGGTCGGTGTACATCTTCTTGCGGTCGGCCTTCTTGGTCCGGCCGGGGATCGGCGGGAACAGGCCGAAATTGACGTTCATCGGCTGATAGGTTTCGGCCTCGGCCAGCCCGGTGATATGGCCGAGCAGCGAGCCCAGGGCGGTTTCGACCGGCGGCGGAGCGATGGTGCGTCCGGTCAGTTCCGCCGCCGCGAACCGCCCGGCGAGCAGGCCGATCGCCGCGCTCTCGATATAGCCCTCACAGCCCGTGATCTGCCCCGCAAAGCGCAGGTTAGGCCGCGATTTCAGCCGCAGCGTCGCGTCGAGCAATTCGGGCGAGCGGATGAAGGTGTTGCGATGCAGGCCCCCCAGCCGTGCGAACTCGGCCTTTTCCAGCCCGGGAATGGTGCGGAAGATGCGGATCTGCTCGGCATATTTCAGCTTGGTCTGGAATCCGACGATATTCCACAGCGTCCCCGCCGCATTGTCCTGCCGCAACTGGACGACGGCATAGGGCCAGCGTCCGGTGCGCGGATCGTCCAGCCCGACGCCCTTCATCGGCCCGAAGCGCAGCGTGTCGACCCCGCGCTCGGCCATGACCTCGACCGGCATGCAGCCGTCGAAATAAGGGGTGTTCTTCTCCCACTCGCGGAATTCGGTCTTCTCGCCGTCGAGCAGCGCTTGGTGGAAGGCCAGATACTGGTCCTTGTCCATCGGGCAGTTGATGTAATCCTTGCCCGTGCCCTTGTTCCAGCGGCTCTGGAACCAGGCCACGTCCATGTCGATCGACTCGCGGTGGACGATGGGCGCGATGGCGTCGAAAAAGGCCAGCGCCTCCGCGCCCGTCGCCTCGCCGATCCCGCCCGCCAGCGACGGCGCGGTCAGCGGGCCGGTGGCGATGATCGCGGGCCCCTCCGGCAGCGCGTCGATCCGCTCGCGCACGATGGTGATGTTCGGATGCGCCGCCAGCGTCGCCGTCACCCCGCCGGAGAAGCCGTCGCGGTCCACCGCCAGCGCCGAACCGGCGGGCACGGCGTGAACATCGCCCTTCGCCATGATGATCGAGCCGAGTGCGCGCATCTCCTGATGCAGCAACCCCACCGCGTTGGATGTCGCATCGTCCGAGCGGAAGGAGTTGGAGCAGACCAGCTCCGCCAGGTCGCCGCCATGATGGGCGGGCGTCGTGTCCGCTCCGCCGCGCATTTCGGACAGGCGCACCTTCAGTCCCGCCTCGGCCAGTTGCCAGGCGGCCTCCGAACCGGCGAGGCCGCCGCCGATCACATGAATTTCATAGGTCATCACCCGGCCTTAAACGCGGACGGCCCCGGTTGGAAGGACTTGGCGCGCGGGATGCGGCTCCCCATTTCGCCGATATGACCACCATCTTCACCATCGGCTATGAGGGCGCGACCGTCGACGGCTTTCTGGCGACGTTGAAACAGGCCGGGGTCGCGCGGCTGATCGACGTGCGCGCCTTGCCGCTGTCGCGGCGGCCGGGCTTTTCCAAATCGCCGCTGGCCGCCGCGCTGCGCGAGGTGGGGATCGACTATGTCCTTCTGAAAGACCTGGGCACGCCCAAGCGCGGGCGCGATGCGGCCAAGAAAGGCGATGTGGGAACGCTGCGCGCGGTCTATGACGATCAGCTTGCCCTGCCCGAGGCGCAGGTCGCGGCGGTGCGGATGCTCGACCTGGCGCGTGAGAAGCCCAGCGCGCTGCTCTGCTACGAACGCGATCCGTGCCATTGCCACCGGACCCTGTTGCTGGAGGCGGTGGGGCAGGGGACGACGGTGGTCGACCTCTACGTCTGACCCATCAGGCGACGGTCGCGACGAAGGCCGCCGTGCGATCGCGGAGCGTGGAGATGGTCCGCTCCAGCGCTTCGGCCAGCGTCAGGAGCGATCCGGCATCGCGATCGATCCGGGTCGCATCCTGTTCGACCTGACGGACCTGCTCCGCGACCCGGCGGGCCGAGGCGACCGATTGATCGACATTGGCGGCGATGGCGGTGGTGGCGAAGCCTTGCGCGGCGACCGCCTCGTCGATCGATTGCGAGATGACGCCGATCGCGTCGACTTCCCGGTTAAGCTGCGCCTGTTCGACGACCAGCGCGTGGAGATTGGCCTTCACCTCGCCGACATTGCGCGCCGCGTTCTGGGCGGCCTCGCGGGTTTGCCCGGCCAGCGCCTTCACCTCATGCGCGACGACCGCGAAGCCGCGTCCCGCCTCGCCCGCGCGTGACGCCTCGATCCCGGCGTTCAGCGCGAGCATATTGGTGCGTGCCGAGACATTCTCGATCAGGGACAGAAGCGTGTTGATCGTGGAGGCCGCGTCGGCCAGCGCCTCGGCGCGGCGATCCGTCGCGGCGATCTGGAGGCGCACGGCATTGCGAATGGTGCGCGATCGCTCCATGTCGTGGGTGATCGCGGCGAAGGCCCTGGCCAAGTCATGGCCGCGCGTCGCGATATCGGTCAGGGCCGTACCGGCATCGGCCATCGCCTCGGTCATGCGACCGGCACCGGCATGGGTCTCGCCGGCATAGCGTGCGAGATCGCTTGCCATCCGGCTCATATCGACCGTCCCGCGCAGGAGCGTGTCGGCCAGGGAAGCGATGTCGGCGGTGAACGACCGTGCGGCGTCGTCCATATAGCGGGCCCGCGCCATGCGTTCCCGCGCCAGGGCCATCTGGGCATCGGCGGCCAGGCGCGCGATCTTCGCGGCGTCGAGAAGCCCCGCAAAGACTCCGCCCACGGTCAGGATCAGCGCATCCGGCGCTCCCCAATCGGCGTGCAGCGCGAGCTTTTCGGAAAGCGGCGCATTTTCGTCGCAGCAGGGATAGGGGCGGACATAGGCGGTCAGCGTTGCGCCAAAATCGGGGTTCTGAAGCAGCGCATGGCCGAACGGGTTGTAGAGCAGCCCCTTCACATCGCGCTCGGTGATCGCGCCGACCGGCCGCCGCCGCATATCCAGCACGGGGAGCAGCCGCATATCCGGATATTGTCGGAACAGCCCGATCGCATCGGTCAGCGAGGCATCGCTTCCGATCACCGGACTGTCGGTGCAGGGGGATCCGGGCGAGAAGACGGGCGGCTTCATGGTTCGCCATTTTACCGCCCGAGGGTAAAGGCGATGTTAGAAACGCGTGACGTTTCGATGACGAAACGGCAGTGCGGAGCCGCGCCGACGGCTGTGGGATCAGCCCGTTACAGGCAACCGGACGGTCCCGTCATCGTCCCGCTTCATCGGGCCATAGGCGACGACCGCCGTGAGCGGTAACGGTGCGTAAAGATGCGGGAAGAGTTGCCCGCCCCGGCTCTCTTCCCACTTCACCGCTTCGCCCATCGCCTCCAGGTCGACCGCCGCGACGTGCAGGTCGGTCTGGTCGGCGAAATGCTTGTCCACCGTCTCGGTCAACTGTGTGGCGGTGGAGAGGTGGATATAGCCGTCGGCCATATCCACCGGCGCCCCCGCGAAGACGCCCTCATGCTCCAGCACGGCCATCTGGTCGGCGGTCAGTACCTTATAGGCGGTGGCGGGGAGGCTCATTCGCCATCCTCGGGCCCGGCGGCCAGATTTTCGCCCACGACCGCATCGGCTTCGGGGGCGAGTTCGGGGGTGCCGTCGGCGAGGTTCATCTCGGCATCTTCCTCGGTCTCCTCGATGCGCGCGGCGGAGACGACATGCTCGCCCGCCGCGACGTTGAAGAGCCGCAGACCCGCCGAGCCGCGCCCGATGACACGGAGCGACGCCAGCGACATGCGGATCAGCTTGGCCTGATCGGTGACCAGCATCAACTGATGCCCCTTGGCGGCAGGGAAGCTGGCGACGACATCGCCGTTGCGGGCGATATTGTCGATGTTGGTGATGCCCTGACCACCGCGACCCGTGCGGCGATATTCATAGGCCGAGGACAGCTTGCCATAGCCATTGGCGCACACCGTCAGAATGAACTGCTCGAAATTGCGCAGTTCCTCGTACCGCTCGACCGACAGTTCCGGCTCGCCTTCCTTCTCGCCCTTCCAGGGGGCGAAGCGCAAATAAGCCTCGCGCTCTTCCTGGGTGGTGCCGACGCGGTGCAGGACCGACAGCGAGATGACCTCGTCCCCGTCCTTCAGCGTGATGCCACGCACGCCGGTCGAGGTGCGGCTCTGGAACTCGCGCACATCGTCGGCGGCGAAGCGGATCGCGCGGCCGCAACGCGTGGCGAGCAGCACATCATCCTCCGCGCCGAGCAGGGCGACGCCGATCAACCGATCCTCGCTCTCGTCGTCGAAGCGCATCGCGATCTTGCCGTTCGAGGGCACGTTGGTGAACGCATCCATCGAGTTGCGGCGCACCGCGCCCTTGGCGGTGGCGAACATGACGTGGAGCTTGCCCCACTCCGCCTCGTCTTCGGGCAGCGGCAACACGGTCGAGATGACCTCGCCCGGTGCGAGCGGCAACAGGTTGACCATCGGCCGTCCGCGCGTGGCGGGCCCGCCCTCGGGCAGACGCCAGACCTTGTAGCGATAGACCTTGCCATGGTTCGAGAAGAACAGCACCGGCGTATGGGTGCTGGTCACGAACAATTCGGTGACGACGTCCTCGTCCTTGGTCGCCATGCCCGAGCGACCCTTGCCGCCCCGGTTCTGCGCGCGGAAGGCATCGAGCGGGGTGCGCTTGATATAGCCCTGCATGGTCACGGTGACGACCATGTCCTCGCGCTCGATCAGGTCCTCGTCGTCGATACCATCGGCGGCGGCGGCGATTTCGGAGCGACGCGGCGTCGCGAACTGGTCGCGGATCGCGATCAACTCGCCGCGCATCACCTCGTACAGCTTCACGCGGTCGGCCAGAATCGCCAGCAACTCGGTGATCGAGTCCGCCAGCCCCTTCAACTCGTCGCCGATCTCGTCGCGGCCCAGCGCGGTCAGGCGGTGCAGGCGCAGGTCCAGGATCGCGCGAACCTGGGTCTCCGACAGGCGGTAGGTGTCGCCAAAGCCTTCGCTCTCGACCGCCTCGACCAGGCGGATGTACGGCGCGATCTCGGCGATCGGCCATTCGCGGGCGAGCAGCGCTTCCCGTGCGGCGACCGGCGAGGCCGAGCCACGGATGATGCGCACCACCTCGTCCAGGTTCGTCACCGCGATGACGAGGCCCAGCAAGATGTGCGCCCGCTCGCGCGCCTTGGCCAGTTCGAACTTGGAGCGGCGGGTGATCACCTGCTCGCGGAACTGGACGAAGGCCTGGATGATGTCGCGCAGGTTGAGCAGTTCGGGCCGCCCGCCGCGAATGGCGAGCATATTGGCCGGGAAGCTGGTCTGGGCGGGGGTGTGCCGCCACAACTGGTTGAGCACGACCTCGGGGGTCGCGTCGCGCTTCAGGTCGATGACGATGCGAACGCCTTCGCGGTTCGACTCGTCGCGAATGTCGCTGATCCCCTCGATCCGCTTTTCCTTGGCGGCCTCGGCGATCTTTTCAACGAGCGCGTTCTTGCCCTGCTGATAGGGGATTTCGGTGAGGACGATGGCCCGGCGATCGCCGCGCCCTTCCTCGATCTCGTGACGCGAGCGCACGATGATCGATCCGCGCCCCGTCTGATACGCCGATCGTGCACCCGAGCGCCCCAGGATCAGCGCGCCGGTGGGGAAGTCCGGCGCGGGGACGATCTCGTTGAGTTCCTCGACCGTGATCGCGCCGTTTTCCATGTACGCCAGGCAGGCATTGACCACCTCGCCCAGGTTGTGCGGTGGGATATTGGTCGCCATGCCGACCGCGATACCGCCCGCGCCATTGACCAGCAGGTTCGGATACTGCGCGGGCAGGACCGAGGGTTCGCGTTCCGAGCCGTCATAATTGGGCTGGAAGTCGACCGTATCCTTGTCGAGATCGTCGAGCAGCGAATTGGCGACCTTGGCCAGCCGCGCTTCGGTGTAACGCATCGCGGCGGGCGGATCGGGGTCCATCGAGCCGAAATTGCCCTGGCCGTCGATCAGCGGCACGCGCATCGACCAGTCCTGCGCCATACGAGCCAGCGCGTCATAGATCGCGCTGTCGCCGTGCGGGTGATATTTACCCATCACGTCGCCGACGATGCGCGCCGACTTGCGATAGGGCTTACCCGCGACGAAGCCGCTTTCGGCGGCCGAATAGAGGATACGGCGATGGACGGGCTTCAGGCCGTCACGCACGTCGGGCAGCGCACGCGCCACGATCACGCTCATCGCATAGTCGAGATAGCTCGACTTCATCTCGTCGACGATGGAGATCGTCGAAATATCGGAAGGTTCCGCGAGGGTCGTCTCGTCGGCCAAGTCTTGTGCTTTCCGGGTTGGTGTTCAGATGGGAAGCGTTGTTCCTAGCCCAGCAAAAGCCGCCTGACCACCCCCGCGCAACCCATTCGCGAGAGGCCGTTCGGGAGCGAAGACGGACGCGCAAAGGGGGTGGCGGGGGCGGGCCCGGCGCTCATGCTCCCCCCTCGGCAGCGGATCGCGGGACTTTGGAGGCGCTGGCCGCCGACGGGAGTGGAGCGGCGACCAGCCCTGTTCTTATGGCTTTTCAACGGTTTCAGGCGAATGTCTCGGATGTTACGATGTTGTAATCTGAATGATAATAACAGGGTGGGGCTGCTCTCGGGCCGAGGGTGTCTGTCCCGACCTCCGTTCAGCCTGAGCGAAGTCGAAGGCCAAGGGATGACGGCGACCGCGCCGCGATGGCCGGGCGTGCGCTTCGACTTCGCTCAGCGCGAACGGATGATGGGGTTGGGTTGGCCGTCCGCCTAAGGCTGGACCTCTTTGCCCTCCCAGTCGAACAGCTTGCCGCTGTCGGGCGCCTTCAGCCCGTCGATCACGTCGAGCAACTGGACCGCCGCACGGTCGGGCGCGAACAGGCCGCCGGGGCGGACATGGCCCTGAAACGGCCGGGACAGCGCGGTATCGACCGTGCCCGGATGCAGCGCGACGACGATGGAGCGGTCGTTGCGCCGCTTATGCTCGATGGCGAGCGTGCGAATGAACTGGTTGAGCGCGGCCTTGGACGCGCGATAGCCGTACCATCCGCCCATGCGATTGTCGGAAATCGACCCGACCCGCGCCGACAGCGCCGCGAAGATCGTCCGGCCGGTGCGCGGCATCAATGGGAGCAAATGCTTGGCCACCAGCGCCGGGCCGATCGCGTTGACCGCGAAATTGCGGGCGAGCCAGACGGGGGCGAGTTGGTCGATCGCTTTTTCCGGGCCGTGTTCTCCGTCATGGAGCAGGCCGGTTGCTACGATGACGAGATCGGGGGCGGTGCCTTTCGCAATGCGTCGCGCCGCCGCCGCGATGCTGCCCTCGTCCTCCAAATCGATATGCGCGTCCCCGGCCATGGACCGGGCATAGCGGGCGACCGCCACACCTTCTTCCTCCAGCGCATCGGCGATGGCCGCGCCGATCCCGCCCGATGCGCCGATGACGACCGCCTGCTTCCATTCGGTCATCGCACTAACCTCCATGTCGTCGGCGTGCTCGCCTTGGCATCGAACGCATAGCCGTCGCTGTCGAAGCCGCGCATCGCGTCGGTATCGGTGATGGCATGCTCGATCATCCAGCGCGCCATCGCCCCGCGCGCCTTCTTCGCGTGGAAGCTGACGAAGCGGTCGCCTTCGCGGAAATCGACCGCGATGACGCGGATCGCGGGGGGCAGCTTGCCCTCGACCGAATGCCAATATTCCTGGCTGGCGAGGTTCAGGATGGCGCCCGATCCTTCCGCCTCGACTTCCTTCGCCAGATGCTCGGCGATCCGGTTCCCCCACCAGTCGGTCAGCTTGTCGCCACGCGGAGCCCAGCGGGTGCCCATCTCCAGCCGATAGGGCCGCATCGCATCCAGCGGCCGGAGAAGGCCGTAAAGACCCGACAGCATCCGCAAATGATCCTGCGCGAACAGGATCGCGGGTTCGTCCAGCGTCTTGGCCTCCAGCCCGGTATAGACGTCGCCGGCAAAGGCGAACATGGCGGGACGTTCGGGCGCGGTCGCGAAGTCGCGGAACCGATCGGCATTCAGCTTGGCGAGCGCGGGCGAGATGCGCATCAGCGCACTCAGCTTGTCTTCGCCCAGCCCGGCGGCGGCACCGGCCAGCATATCGGCCTCTGCAGCGAAATGGGGCTTTGTAGGTGCGAGGTCGGGCAGGGGGCTCTTGTAATCGAGCGTCTTGGCGGGGGAGATGACGGCAATCATGATGGCCGCCGCGCTAGCGCCGGGAGCGTTCGCGTTCAATCCGCGTTCAGCGGTTGAGGGGTAGGGGAGGACCGGATCATCGCATTGCTTGAACAGGACGCGCGCTGTCCCTATCAAGCCCGTCAGATACGGTTCTGGACCCGACAGGCTCTATTCTTGGAGAAAATTCGCATGAAGATCATCCCGAAGCTCGCGCTTGCGGCTGTGCTGGCGACGAGTGTGAGTGGAGTTGCCCTGACCGTTCCGGCTGCGGCACAGAAGAAGAAGGAAGAAGCGGGCGGCCTGAAGCTGAGCCCCGAGGCGCTGAAGGCCGCGCAGGCCGCCCAGCCCGTGCTTCAGCAGAAGAACTACGCCGCCGCCGAACCGCTGGTCGCCGCCGTCGAAACCGCCGCCAAGACCGAGGACGACAAGTATATCGCGGCGGCACTGCGCTACGAACTCGAATCGGGCAAGCTGTTCGCGGCCCAGCAGGCCAATCCGAACGCGCCGGTCGATGAAGCCGCGCTCGCCAAGCCGCTCGACGCGCTGATCGCCAGCCCCTCGACCCCGGCGGCGGACAAGCCGCGGTATGTATTCCGTCGCGGCGCGCTGGCCTATAACGGCAAGCAGTATCCGATCGCCCTGCAATATTTCAACCAGGCCAAGCAGCTCGGCTATAACGACCCGAACCTGCCGATGCTGATCGTCAAGGCGAAGATGGATTCGGGCGATGTCGCGGGCGCCAATGCCGAACTGGCGAGCGCGATCGACCAGATGACCGCGTCGGGCCAGAAAGCGCCGGAGGACTATTACAAATACGCCATCGGTCGCGCGAACAAGGCCAAGATGGTCCCCGAGACGCTGTCCTGGATGCGCAAGTGGATCATCGCCTATCCGACCGCGCAGAACTGGCGCAACTCGCTGGTCATTTATGGCTTGCAGCCGGGTTCGCTGGCGACGCTGGACAAGAACCAGCGCCTCGATCTGTTCCGCCTGATGCGCGCCACCAAGTCGCTGGCCGACCAGAACGACTATATGGAATATGCGCAATATGCGACGGACAAGGGCCTGCCGGCGGAAGCTGAAACGGTGCTGAAGGAAGGCATCGCTTCGGGCAAGATCCCCGCGGGCAATGCGACCGCCAAGGCGATGCTGACCGCCGCCGCCGCCAAGAGCCGCCAGGAGGGTTCGCTCGCCCCGACCGAGGCGCGCGCCAAGTCCGCCGCCGACGGCAAGCTCGCCGCGCTGACCGCCGAGGCCTATTATGGCCAGGGCAATTACGCCAAGGCCGCCGAGCTGTACCGCGCCGCGCTGCAAAAGGGCGGCGTGGATGCGAATGAGGTGAACACCCGCCTCGGCATCGCGCTGGCGGCACAGGGCGACAAGGCCGGTGCCAAGGCCGCCTTCGACGCGGTCCAGGGCCAGCCGCGTGCCGATCTGGCGGGTTTTTGGAAGACCTATCTGGACGCCCAGGCATAAGGCCGACGACCCCCGCGCCGACGAGGCGCGGGGGTTTTTGGTGGTGGCCCGTTAATGACGCGGGCCGAGCTCAATAACCCTGGCTCCGTTGAGCCTGAGCCAAGTCGGAGGCCATGGGCCTCACCCTGTTGAGGGCGAGGATCATGCACTTCGACTTCGCTCAGCGCGAACGGAGGGTGGGATTTGGGCCGACGGGTGGCGTTGTTACTCGGCACATCTCTACCGCCGTTCAGCCTGAGCGAAGTCGAAGGCAACGGGATTCTACGCCATCCAAGGCGGGTTCAAGGCCATCACCTCGACCGCCGGCATACCTCCGGGAGAAAAGCCCGCCGCCTCAACCCCACGAAAAAAGCCGACCATCCCCACGGACGATCGGCTCTTCATTGCGCAAGAAAACCCCGCTCAGTCCGCTTCGATCGGTATTCCCGACACCTGCTTGGCGGTCCGGATAGTCAGCGACGTCTTGACGCTCGCGACATTGGGGGCGGGCGTCAGGTGCGTCGTCAGGATTTCCTGGAAGCTCTTCAAGTCCGACGCGACGATCTTCAGGATGAAGTCGATCTCACCGTTCAGCATATGACATTCGCGCACTTCGGGTATGCCCGCGACATGCGCCTCGAACGTCGCAAGGTCGTGCTCGGCCTGGCTGCGCAGTGACACCATCGCGAAGACGGTGATCGGGAAACCCAATCGCGCGGCGTCCAGATCGGCATGATAGCCCCGGATCGCGCCCGCTTCCTCCAGCGCGCGGACACGGCGCAGACAGGGTGGCGCCGTCAATCCCACTCGTTCGGCCAGCTCGACATTGGTCATACGGCCGTCGGCCTGCAACAGCGCCAGGATTTGCCGATCGATGCGATCGAGCGCCATTACACGATACTCCACATAAAAAGCCGATTCCCTATGCTCTGATCCGGCGGACTATAAGAAAATTACGCACTACCGCAATTCTCCCATATTGCAACGCCATGGATCTGGATATTTGCAGGTTACCAGTTGGAAGGATAAGGACGTTAAGACAGGCTGGTTACGGCGATACAGCCATGCGAGAAGGGAGCTCAGTGCGGTTCGACGATAGCCTGGCGACGATTTTATCGGCTGACATGCGCTCGCCCTTTGGCGCGCAGACCGCCTGGCGGCAGCTTGTCGACCTGATGGCGCGTGGCCGTGTTCCGGCCGACCCGCCGATGTTGAACCGGCTTCACCAGTTGCGCGATTCGGTGCCGGAGGATGTCCGTGCCGCCAGCGGGCGCATGTTGAGCGCCGGTCATCCGCCCGCCGAACTAGTCGCCTTCTTTTCGCAGGACAGCTTGTCGGTCGCGGCTCCGGTTCTTCGCGGCGTCACGCTGGCCGACGATGAATGGCTGGCGCTCCTGCCGCTGCTGTCGCCCGGCGCACGCTCGGTGCTGCGCCATCGGCGCGATCTGTCGGATGCGGTCGAGCGTGGGCTGGAAAGTTTCGGCGCGGTCGATTTCGTCCTCCCCAACCTGGCTGAACCGATGCCGGTGGAAGGGGAAGAGCCGGTATTCGAGACCGCACCGGTGGTGGCCGAACCTGCTGCCGCCACGCCTCGCGAAATGTCGATCGAGCCTGAGGCGGTGGATCCGGCGTCGCTCTCTGACGATGCGTTTCCCGAGGAAGACAGCCTGCCGCTGTCCGTGCTGGTCGATCCGGTGCCGACCCAGGCGGCGACGCCTTTCGTCGCCTTGGGCCAGGTGGCGCGCGGGCTGCCCTTCATGGCGGAAGCGCTCCGTCATGCCGAGGCACCCGCTGCACCGCCACGCTACGAAATCGCCGATCTGGTCGCCCGGATCGAGGCCTTCAATCAGCGGCGCGAGGCAGCGCCCGACACCCCCCATGGCGATGCGGGACCGGCGCATTTCGATTTCGAAACCGATGTCCATGGCCTGATCCTGGGCGTCGAGGGCGTCACGCGCGGCCCCCTGGTGGGGGCGAGCATCGCGGAGACCGCCGCGCAAGGGTTGGCGCAATTCGATGGCGTCGCGATGGGGGCGTTTCGTCGCCGCTCGCCTTTCCGGGACGCGCGGCTGGAAATCGGCGGGTCTTCCGCGGCGGCGGGGTCGTGGCGGGTGTCAGCCATGCCCTATTTCGACCCGGCGACGGGTAGCTTTGCGGGCTATCGCGGCAGCGGTCGGCGACCACGCCGGGACGAGATCGCCAATGTCCGCGAGACGGCGGCCGTGGCCGAGACGGCCTCATCCGATTCGCTCCGGCAATTGGTGCATGAGTTGCGCACCCCGGCCAATGCGGTGGCGGGCTTTGCCGAACTGATTGAAAGCGAACTTCTGGGCCCCGTCGCCCCCGTCTATCGCGACCGGGCCAGCGCGATCCGGTCGATGGCGGCGGACCTGCTCGCGTCGGTCGAGGATCTCGATACGGCGGCGCGGATCGAGGGGCGGGTGTTGGAGCTTCGCCCGACGGTCGTGCCGCTCTCTCCGTTGATCCAGCGCATTCTGGTCGAACTCAGGCCGCTGGCCGAGTTGCGGCGCGCGGGAAATCCGGTTCGACCCACCCTCCGTGGCCATCGCCGCATTGGCCGACGACCGTGCGAGCGAGCGGCTGGTGGCGCGCCTGTTCTCGGTGTTGCTGTCGAACTGCGTGGTCGGCGAACGCCTGACAGCCAGCCTTTCGGTGGAGCAGGGCATGGCCGTGCTGCGCGTCGATCGCCCGCTGTCGCTGACCGTCGAGACGGAGGCGGCGTTGCTGAGTGAGGCGGGGGACGAGGACCAGCGTGACGGCGCGCCCTTGCTGGGCACCGGCTTCTCGCTGCGCCTGATCGACAAGCTGGGGGCCGAGATGGGGGGGGGGCTGACCATCGGGTTGCACCGGGTCGTTCTCGCTTTGCCTCTCGGCGGCGATCAGCGCGCGGGGCAGGCGTCGATCCTCTGACCGTGCCCACGGCCGCTCGCCCCTGGCGTCCCGATCCCGCGAGTGCGGCGGAACGCATCGACTGGCCGGAGGAGTTCGGCTGTCGTTTCCTGGTCACCGTCGATGTCGAGGAGGAGTTCGACTGGACGGCTCCGCTCGACCGGCGACATCGCTCGACCAGGGCGATGCGGGCGTTTGCGCCGGCGCACCGCCGCTTTGCCGAGGCCGGGGTCGGGCTGACCTGCATGGTCGACTATCCGGTTGCGGTCGATGCGGCGTCGATCGCGGCCCTCTCCGAATGTCTGGACGATGGCCGGTCGGAGATCGGGGCACAGCTTCACGCCTGGGTCACGCCCCCGCATGAAGAGGTGGTCGATCCGTTCACCAGCCATGCGGGCAATCTGCCTCCCGCATTGGAGGCGGCAAAGCTCGATCGGTTGACCGACGCCATCACCGCGTCCTTCGGGCGGGCGCCGCGCATTTTCCGCTCCGGGCGCTATGGGCTGGGGCCATCCTCGCTGCCGCTGCTGGCCGAGCGGGGTTATCGGATCGACAGCTCGATGCGGGCGCTGCACGATTATGGCGGCGGCGGCGGCATGGACTTCAGCGGGATCGGCCCGCATGGCTTTCGCCGTGACGGGTTGATCGAGTTGCCGTTGACCAGCGTCTATACGGGCTTGCTGCGTGGGCGGGGGCAGGCCCTCTATTCCAAAGCGGGGCGGCTTCCCCATGGCCGGGGTGCGATGGCGCGGCTGGGGTTGCTGTCGCGTATTCCCCTGACGCCTGAAGGGGTCGGTATCGACGATGCGCTCGCCGCGATCGACCAGGCGCTGGCGGATGACGTGCGGCTGCTGACCTTTTCCTTCCACTCGCCGACCCTGGAGCCGGGACACACCCCCTATGTCCGCAATGCGCGGGACCGGGCGATGTTCGATCGCTGGTGGGATGCGGTGTTCGAACGCCTTGCGCGGCACGGTGTGACCACGACCACCGTTTCCGAAATTCTCGCGGTGCTGGATCGCCAGAACGGCTGAGCCGGGCGGCGGTCGAACCGCCCGGCTCGTCTGGCCTTAGCGCTTCATCGCCTCGATCAGCTTCTTCACGTCCTGGCTGCGGCCGCGCGGCAGAATCAGGACATCGTCGCCGCTCGCCACGATGATCAGGTCCTCGACATCCACCGCCGCGACGCGGACCCGGTCGGTGCGGATCAGGCAGTTGCGGGTGTCGATGGCCAGCACCTCGCCGCGATGGCTGTTGCCGAACACGTCCAGATCGCTGATCGCGTGAAGCGCGTCCCAGCTTCCGACATCGTTCCAGCCCATCGATACGGGCACCACGGCCACGCGGTCCGCGCGCTCCATCACCGCATAGTCGATCGAATCGGACGGGCAGGCGGCGAACTCCGCCTCGTCGGGGACCAGGCGCTTGTCCTCGCGCCGCGCCGCCCGCATCGCCTTTTCGGCGGCGACCAGCATTTCCGGCGCATGCTGGCCCAGCTCCTCCAGATAGCGGTCGGCGCGGAACAGGAAGATGCCACCGTTCCAGGCATAGTCGCCGCGTGCCAGCATCGCCTCGGCGCGCTCCAGCCTGGGCTTCTCGACGAAGCGCGCGACCTGATGCACGCCCTTGGCGATCTCGCGACCGACCTGGATATAGCCGTAACCCGTCTCGGGCTTGTCGGGGGCGATGCCGAAGGTCGCCAGCCACCCCTGCGACACCATGGGCAACGCCGATCGGATCGCGGCGTGGAAGGCGTCGAGATCGGCGATCACATGATCCGAGGGCATGACCAGCAGCACTTCCTCGGGCCGGGCGGCAAGGGCCGCGAGCGCGATGGCGGGCGCGGTGTTGCGCGCCACCGGCTCCAGGATCAGCAGTTGCGGCGCGGTTCCGGCTTCGACCAGTTGCCGCTCGACCAGATCGGCGTGACGCTGTCCGGCGACGACGATGGGGGCCGCGAACCCGTTGGAATTGGTCCGCTGCGCCGTCAGTTGGAGCATGGTTTCATCGGAGGTGATGGGAAGAAGCTGCTTGGGCATCTCCGGTTTGGACATCGGCCACAACCGGGTGCCGGACCCGCCGGAGAGGATGACCGGCACGATCTGATTATTCATGAATGCCCCTTCAAATTGCCGTACAACCCGTGGGATCGGTGTGTACGATCGTCTCGTCACGCGCCACAACGCATTTCTTCATGTTTCGTTTGTCATTTATTGCAAAAATTATGGACGGTTGCGCGACGGGGCGCATGGGGACGATCGCCAGATAGATGATCCGCCTGTTTAAACATTATGTCCCACACGCCGCGCTCCTGCTCGGGTTGGTCGATTTCCTGCTGCTGATCGTGGCGGCGGAGCTGGGCTGGTTGATCCGCGCGCGACAGATCGGCTTCCCCCCCGGAACGCTGGTCGAGCGCTTGCCCCAGGTGCTCAGCTTCGCCCTCCCGCTCCAGATCGCGTTGTTGGCGGTGGGGGGCTATGCGGCGGCGTCGTTCCTGTCGTTGCGCTTCGCGGCGGCACGGTTGATGGTCGCGGTGTCGATGGGGGTGATCCTCCTGTCGCTGATCTTCTTCTTCTTTCCGGGGCTGTCCTATTGGCGGTCCAGCCTGTTCTTCTCGATGCTGATCGCCATCGTCCTGCTGGTCCTGGAGCGGGCGTTGATGGGGCGGATGCTGGGCGGCGATCGGTTCAAGCAGCGGGTCATCCTGATGGGCGCGGGCGACCGGGCCGCCGCGATCATGGCGCTGGCGCGGCAGCCGGGATCGAACTTCGTGGTCGCCGGGGCAATCGCGATGAACGACGCGGAGACGGCGGTTCCCGATGCCGTCCCGCGCAGCGCCATTCCCAATCTTCAGGAATTCGTCATCGAGCGGGAGGCGACGGAGGTCGTGCTGGCCTTGCAGGAACGTCGCAACGCCTTGCCCTATCAGGACCTGCTGCGCGTTCGCACGACCGGGGTGCAGGTATATGAACTTTCCAGCTTTCTGGAGCGGCAGACGGGTCGCATCGATCTCGCCTCGGTCAGCCATAGCTGGCTGATTTTCTCGGAAGGCTTCGCCTCGGGCCGGATGTGGTCGGCGATGTTCAAGCGCACCTTCGATATCACGGTGAGCCTGATCTTGCTGGTCTTAGCGGTGCCGGTGATCCTGTTGACCGGGATCGCCATCCGGCTGGAGTCGCGTGGCCCCGCCTTTTATCGCCAGCGCCGGATCGGCCTGTTCAACCAGCCCTTCGACATATTAAAGCTGCGTTCGATGCGTCAGGATGCGGAAATCGCAGGGCAAGCCGTCTGGGCTGAGAAGGACGACCCGCGCATCACGCGGATCGGGCGGTTCATCCGCAAGGTGCGGATCGACGAATTGCCGCAAATCTGGTCGGTGCTGATGGGCGAGATGAGCTTCGTCGGCCCGCGCCCCGAACGCCCGCAATTCGTCGAGCAATTGGAACAACAAATCCCTTTCTATGCCGAGCGACATATGGTGAAGCCGGGGATCACCGGCTGGGCACAGCTCAACTATCCCTATGGCGCGTCGATTGAGGATGCGCGGCACAAGCTGGAATATGACCTGTATTACGCCAAAAATTATTCGCCCTTCCTTGACGCGCTGATCCTGTTGCAGACGCTGCGGGTGATCCTCTGGCCGACGGGCGCACGATAGGCGTGAGTGAGGCGACGAAGCCGCCTTATGCCGGACGTGATCGGCGTCGCTCGACCCCCTATCCGATGCTGCGGCGCAAGCGTCGCATCTGGCGACGGCGTTCGATCCGGCGGCGGATCAGGATCGTCGCGGTTCTCGCCGCCATTGCCCTGGCGATCGCGGGGCTGCTGACCCTGCTTTACAGCGGCAGTCCGCCGGTCGATCCGGCGCAGGCGCTGCGGCGCGCGAGCCTGGCGCTGGAGGCGGGGAATTACCACGCGGCGCATGACCAGGCGCGGCAGGCCGCCGGAGCCGCGCCTCGCTCAGGCCAGGCGCAAATGATGCTCGCACGGACCAGCCTGTTGCTGGGGCAGGGGGTGACGGCGGAGGCCGCGCTCGACCGTGCGCTGGTCGATGGAGTGCCGAGGGTCCGGACGCTCGCCGATCGGGCGGAGGCTCGGCTGTTGCTGGGCAATGTCGCCGGGGCGCAGGACGCGGTGAACCGAATGCCCGCCGAGCGCGATGCCGCGATGATGCGTGTCGCCGCACAGCTTCGCGCACGGCAGGGCAAGGGCGGTGCCGTGCTTCGCCGAAGCCTGGAGCAACTGGTCGCCCGCTTTCCCAATGATGCGCGCGGCTGGACCGATCTGGGACGCAGTCGCTTCGGAGCGGGGGACATGGACGGCGCGACGCAGGCGGCGGCACGGGCGGTGGCCCTAGCCCCGGCCGACCCCGCCGCGCTGACCTTGCAGGGGGAGGTGGTGCGGGCCCGCTACGGCCTGACCGCCGGTCTTCCCTGGTTCCGGGCGGCCCTGGCGCGCGATGCCTATTATCATCCCGCCCTCATCCAATATGCCGCGACACTGGGCGATTTGGGTCGGGCGTCCGATGCGGTAGCGGCGACGCGGACCGCGCTGATCTCCGAACCCGGCAGTCCCGAGGCCCTGTATCTGCAAGCGGTGATCGCCGCGCGGGCGGGCCAATATGCGCTGGCGCAGCATGCGCTGCAATTGACTGGGGGCGCCTTGGCCGCCCGGCCTTCGGTCGCCTTGCTGGACGGCGCGCTGGCCTATGCGCAGGGCCGCCCGCAGCGAGCCGTGCGGGTCTGGTCGCGGCTGGTGACGATGCAGCCGATGAACGTCGCGGCACGACGCTTGCTGGCCTTGGCGCAGATCGGGATCGGCGACCGCGCGGCGGCGCTGGCGACGCTTCGCCCCATCCTGTCGCGCGCGGATGCCGATGGCTATGCGCTTCGCCTCGCAGCGATAGCGCAATCGGGGGATAGCTCCGAACTGATCGACAGGATCGCCAAAGCGCAGCGGAGCGATGCCGCCATCTTCCGTTCGGATCGTCCGGTCGGTGACCTAGCGCTCGCCGCCGGCGGCTCGCCGACCGACCCGACCTATGCGCTGGGGCTGATCCGGGGGCTCGCGAGCCATGGCGATCAGGCGGCCGCGCTGCAAAAGGTGCAGGCGCTGGTCCGGGCCAGCCCCGGCGCAGCAGTCGCGCAAATGGCCTATGGCGATATGCTCGCGGTGACGGGACGCATGACCGAGGCGGTCGGGCCCTATGCCCGCGCGGCCAATCTGACCTTTGACGAGCCCGCCATGCTGCGGCTGATCGACGCCTATCAGCGTATCGGCCAGTCCCGCGCGGCGGCGACGGCGCTGGGGCTGTATCTGTCGCAAAACTCGCAAAGCTTGCCCGCCCGCCGGCTGTTGGCGGCGTGGCAGATGGCCGCAGGTCAATGGGACGACGCCATCGAGATGCTGGAAGGGCTGCGGACGCAACTGGGACCAGGCGACATCGCGTTGCTGCACAATCTGGCCATCGCCTATGCCGAGAGCGGTGACGGGGTGGTGGCGCGTCGCTACGCCGCTGCGGCCTATCGGCTCGACCCTATGAACGCCGGGGTGGCGGATGCTTACGGTATCGCGCTCGCCGCCAATGGCGAGGAAGCGGGCGCGCGGCAGTTGTTCGACAAGGCACTGGCATTAGCGCCCGGCGATCCCGTCATCCTGAGGCATCGCGCTGCGCTATAGGCCCGGTGCTTGGCAGGAGGCGGGGGGCGTGGTTAGAGGCACGCCATGATCGACCTCGACCCCCGGATACTCGAACGCATCGCCGCCGCGCTCGAACGTCTCGCTCCGCCGCCTCAGCCTTCCGCCGATACGCTCGCGCATCCGGCCTATCTGTGGCGGAACGGCGTGCTTACCGCCGCGCGCGGTTTTGCGCCGGTGCCCTTGTCGCTTCTTCAGGGATTGGATCGTCAGCGCGAATCGCTGATCGCCAATCTGGAGCGACTGGCGGACGGCCATGCGGCACAGGACGTACTGCTCTGGGGCGCGCGGGGTACGGGCAAGTCCGCGCTGGTCAAGGCGGGCGTCGCCGCCGTGCAGCAGCAGCGCCCCGGTCGGCTGGCGCTGGTATCCGTCGATACGCTCGACAGCCTGCCCGAACTGTTCGGCGTTCTGGAGGGCGTGGACCGCGCCTTTGCGGTGTTCATCGACGATCTCGGGTTCGACGGCGCAAGCGAGGCGCGGGCGCTGCGCTCGCTGCTCGACGGCGGGGCGGAGGCGCGCCCCGCACACGTCCGGTTGCTGGTCACGTCGAACCGGCGCCACCTGCTGCCCCGCGATCTGGGCGAGCAGGACAGTGCGATCAATCCGCGCGACGTGGTGGACGACCAACTGGCGCTGTCCGATAGGTTCGGGTTGAGCCTGGGTTTCCATACGCTCGACCAGGACGGCTATCTGGCGATCGTACGGGCCTATGCCGATCGCTACGACCTGCCGTTCGACGGGGCGGAGGCGATCAACTGGGCGACGCGCCGGGGCAACCGTTCGGGCCGTGTGGCGTGGCAATATGTGGTCGATCTGGCGGGCCGGATGGGGCGGTCGCTGTAATAATTTCAGCGACAGATGAAAAAGCGCTTGCGCCCGTCCGAACCGCTGGCTATTGGCGCGCCTCCAGCACGGATCGGCCTTCCCGAAAGGCTTAGAAAACCGATCCGTACTCTCTAGTCGGGGAGTAGCTCAGCCTGGTAGAGCACTGCCTTCGGGAGGCAGGGGCCGGAGGTTCGAATCCTCTCTCCCCGACCATTTTCGCGATAGCGCCATTCCCTCCGGGGTTCCCCAGCACCGACATCGATCGTCGCGGTCAGCATCCACATCCCGGCTGTCGTATAAAGAAAAACCGCCCCGCAATGGCGTTGCGAGGCGGTGATGATCGAAGCGGGCCAGGGCTTGGAATGCCCCGGCCACGCTCCACTATGGATCGATCAATGCGTGCTGTGCAGCGACGGACGGTCGGCAGACAGGCCGGCCGGGGCGAGCTTGGTGTTCAGAACCCAGCCGACATTGTCGTTCTCATCCGCGACTTCCCACCACAGGCCGTTCTTCGTCCCGGTCGGATAGACGGTCGATCCGGCCGGGATCGTGCGAATCACATTGCCCGAGGCCGCCGCGCTGCTCCGCAGGGCGATATCGGCCTGCGCCGTGAAGGTCTTGGCGGGCGCGGCCTCGGCCGTTCCGGCGGCCCCAGGCGTGATGAGGCCCAGGCCGCTCACCAGCTTCGAATAGGCCTGGATGAACGACAGGGTCACGATGCGGCCGATATCGGTATTGTCATAGCCGCCACCCACGGCCCCGGCGACCGCGAAGAAGCCGCCGCCGCCCAGCGACAGATTGTTCTTGGCGGCATAGCCCTCTTCGGTGGCGATCGTCTCGGTGGTGCGGACATTGGTCAGCGAGAGGACGGTGTTGGCCTCCATCTTCTTCGACTTGATGCCGCCCAGCAGGCCGCCGACGCGCCCGCCCAGCAAGCCGCCGATGCCCGCCGCCGCGCCGCTGCCGCTGGTATTGGAATTGGCGCCCTGTACCTCCGCGACCAGGACATAGTCCGCCGCCTTCACCTGACCCTGGCCGACATTCGATCCGCGTTGCAGGCCCAGATTGCCGCCAAGCGCACGTTCGCGTTCCGCCGCGTTCAGCCCCGCGCCGCGATCGACCAGGTTGAAGCAGCCGGACCGCTGGACCAGCACCTTCAGCAGCTTGGACGGGGGTGCGAGGTTCCAGGCGCCCGTTACGCTCGACGTGTCGCCATCGACGATCGACAGCGTGCCCAGCTTGCGGGCGCAATGCGGCACGTCATTCGCGGTGGCTTCCTGCAAACGCTGCCCACTGCTCGGCTTGGCGAGCTTCTGGGCGGCGACGGGGCCGGAGACGATCAGGCCAAGGCTGGCGATGACGGTGGCGAGGGACGATTTGATCACGGTAAGCTCCCCAACAAACCGCACGGCCTTCAGGGATTGCCGCCCCCATGACCGTGCATCCTGCGCAGGCGTCTAGCACTCTGGCGCAGGACAGGCTAGGCGCTGCGGGATCATGACCACGCCGCTCGACAAGATTCGCAATTTCTCCATCATCGCGCATATCGACCATGGCAAGTCGACACTCGCCGATCGCCTGATCCAGTTCACCGGCGGCCTGACCGACCGCGAGATGAGCGAACAGGTTCTCGACAATATGGAGATCGAGAAGGAACGCGGCATCACCATCAAGGCGCAGACCGTGCGCCTGGCGTACAAGGCGCAGGACGGCGAGACGTACACGCTGAACCTGATGGACACGCCGGGCCATGTCGACTTCGCCTATGAGGTCAGCCGGTCGCTGGCCGCCTGCGAAGGCGCGCTGCTGGTCGTCGATGCCGCGCAGGGCGTCGAGGCGCAGACGCTGGCCAATGTCTATCAGTCGATCGAGCATGACCATGAGATCGTGCCCGTCATCAACAAGATCGATCTGCCCGCCGCCGAACCCGAAAAGGTCCGCGCCGAGATCGAGGATGTGATCGGCATCGATGCCTCGGGCGCGGTGCTGGCCAGCGCCAAGTCGGGCATCGGCATCGGCGACATCCTGGAAGCGATCGTCAAGAATATCCCGGCCCCGAAGGGCGATGCGACCGCGCCGCTGAAGGCGATGCTGGTCGATAGCTGGTACGACCCCTATCTGGGCGTCGTCATCCTGGTCCGCGTCATGGAAGGGACGCTGAAAAAAGGGCAGCAGATCAAGTTCATGCAGGCGGGCACCACCCACCTGATCGACCGGGTCGGCTGTTTCCGTCCCAAGATCGAGCAACTGACCGAACTGGGCGTGGGCGAGATCGGCTTCATCACCGCGCAGATCAAGGACGTGGCGCAGGCGCGGGTCGGCGACACGCTGACCGACGCCAAGAAGCCGACCGAGCAGGCGCTGCCGGGCTTCAAGGAAGTCCAGCCGGTGGTGTTCTGCGGCCTGTTCCCGGTGGATGCCAACGACTTCGAAAAGCTGCGCGAGTCGATCAGCAAGCTGCGGCTGAACGATGCCTCGTTCAGCTTCGAGATGGAAACCTCGGCAGCGCTCGGCTTCGGTTTTCGTTGCGGCTTTCTGGGCCTGCTGCATCTGGAGATCATCCAGGAGCGGCTGACCCGCGAATATGACCTTGATCTCATCACCACCGCGCCCTCGGTGGTGTACCAGATCGAACTGAGCCATGACGGCGGCCAGATCGACCTGCACAACCCCGCCGACATGCCCGATCCCAACAAGATCGCGTCGATCAGCGAACCGTGGATCGAGGCGACCATCTATGTCCCCGACGAATATCTGGGTTCGATCCTGAAGCTGTGCCAGGACCGGCGGGGCATCCAGAAGAACCTGACCTATGTCGGCGGGCGGGCGCAAGCGACCTATGAACTGCCGCTCAACGAAGTCGTGTTCGATTTCTACGACCGGCTGAAGTCGCTGTCCAAGGGCTATGCCAGCTTCGACTATCATCAGATCGGCTATCGCGAGGGTGACCTCGTGAAGATGAGCATCCTGGTCAACGAAGAGCCGGTCGACGCGCTGTCGATGATCGTCCATCGCGGCACCGCCGAGACGCGCGGGCGCGGCATGTGCGAGCGGTTGAAGGAACTCATCCCACGTCACCTGTTCAAGATCCCGATCCAGGCGGCGATCGGCGGCAAGGTGATCGCGCGCGAGACGATCAGCGCGATGCGCAAGGACGTGACCGCGAAATGCTATGGCGGCGACGCAACTCGTAAGCGCAAGCTGCTGGAAAAGCAGAAAAAAGGTAAGGCCAAGATGCGCGAGTACGGTTCGGTCAGCATTCCCCAGGAAGCCTTTATCGCTGCCCTTCGCATGGGCGACGAAGCGTAAACCCTTTATTCCTCCCCAAGCTTTGCTTGGGGAGGGGGACCAGCGAAGCTGGTGGAGGGGGATAGACGCCATTCCAGACAGTATTTACCGCCTCCCCAAACGGGGAGAAAATCGTCCCTTGTGCGTTACAGCGAAAAGCCGCCATCACGGCGCTTCGGGGGGACGCCGTCGATGAAACCATTTTCCATCCTCGCGCTATTCGGCGCGCTGAGTGTGTCGGTGCCCGCCGTCGCGCAGAATCGCGCGCCCCTGGTTCTTGCTGCGGCCAGCCTTCAAGAATCGATGACCGCCGCCGCCGATAGCTGGGCGAAGAAGGGGCATCCTCGCCCCGTCATTTCCTTCGCCGCCTCCTCGGCCTTGGCGCGACAGGTACAGGCAGGGGGCACGGCCGATCTGTTCGCCTCGGCGGACGAGGAATGGATGGACGTCCTGCAGAAGGACGGGCTGCTCGCCGAGCGTACCCGCAGCGCCTTTCTGGGCAATCGGCTGGTCGTCATTGCGCCAGCGGGCAAGGGCGGTCAGGTGACCACGCGGACGCTGGCAAAGACGCTGTCCGCGGGGCCGCTCGCCATGGCCGATACGGATAGCGTGCCGGCGGGCAAATATGGCAAGGCCGCGCTCGAAAAGCTGGGCGCATGGAGCGCCGTCGCCCCGCATGTCGTGCGAGCGGAGAATGTCCGCGCCGCGCTTGCCTTGGTCGAGCGGGGAGCTGCGCCTTACGGGATCGTCTATGCGACGGATGCCAAGGCGTCGCCGCGCGTCCATGTCGTCGGCCTGTTCCCGGTGGCCAGCCATAGCCCGATCACCTATCCGCTCGCCCGGTTGAAGGCCTCCACCAACCCCCAGGCCGAAGGTTTCCGCCGCTTCCTGCTGTCGAGCGAGGGCAAAGCGATCTTCCGGCGTTACGGTTTCTCGACGCGATGACGGCCTGATGCTGTCACCCGAGGAATGGGGGATCGTCCGGCTATCGTTGCTCGTGGGCGGCACGGCGATGCTGGCGACGCTGCCGATCGCGTTCGTTCTGGCATGGCTGTTGGCGCGGGGGCGGTTTCCGGGGCGGGTGCTGCTCGACGGCATCGTCCATCTGCCGTTGGTGGTCCCGCCGGTGGTGACCGGCTGGGTGTTGCTCCTCGCCTTCGGGCCGGAGGGGCCGATCGGTCGCTGGCTGAGCGAATGGTTCGGGGCGACCGTGCTGTTCCGCTGGACCGGCGCGGCGATCGCGGCGGCGGTGATGGCTCTGCCACTGGTCGTGCGGGCGATTCGCCTTTCGATCGAGGCGGTTGATCCCCGTCTGGAACAGGCTGCGCGAACGCTGGGCGCGGGGCGGGCCCGAGTCTTTGCAACCATCACCCTGCCATTGTGCGCGCCGGGGATATTGGCGGGCCTCGTGCTCGGTTTCGCCCGTTCGATCGGGGAGTTCGGAGCGACGATCACCTTCGTCTCCAACGTGCCGGGGGAGACGGCCACCCTGCCGCTCGCCATCTATTCCGCGCTCCAGCGGCCCGGTGGCGAGGATATGGTGTGGCGGCTCGCGACCGTGTCGGTGGTGTTGTCGCTGATCGCGCTGGTCGCGTCCGAATGGCTGGCGCGGCGAATGGGGCGGGGTCTGCATGTCCTTTGACGTCGACGTTTCCGTCCTGCGTGGGGACAGCCGGATCGCGGCGCGCTTCGCGACCGGCCCGGGCGCCACCGTGCTGTTCGGTCCGTCGGGCGTGGGCAAGACCAGCATCCTGCAAATGGTGGCAGGGCTGCTCCGTCCGGAAACCGGCCATGTCCGCGTTGCGGGGGAGACGCTGTTCGATGCGGACGCGCGTATCGATGTGCGGCCGGAGCGGCGGCGGATCGGCTATGTCTTTCAGGAGCCGCGACTGTTCCCGCATATGCGGGTCGCGGCCAATTTGCGCTACGGACAGGGGCGCGGGGAGGGCGATAGCGACGGGATCGTCGCGATGCTGGGTATCGGCCATCTGCTCGACCGCTGGCCGCGCAGTTTGTCGGGTGGGGAGGCTCGCCGGGTGGCGATCGGGCGGGCACTGCTCAGCGGCCCGCGTGTGCTGTTGCTCGATGAGCCGCTATCGTCGCTCGACCGTGCGCGCCGAGGGGACATACTCGACGCGCTGGTGGCCGTGCGGGACCGGACGGGCATCCCGATCCTGATGGTGACGCACGACCCGGACGAAGCCGAACGCATCGCCACCAATATCGTCCGGCTTTAGATCAGCTCGAACGTCTTGCGGTCGCCATCGACCGAACTGGTCGCGACCCATAGGTCATATTCTCCCGGCTCGATTACCCAGTCATCCTCGCCCCAGAAGCGCAGGTCGTCGCGGGTCAGCGACAGGCGGACGGTCCGCGACTGGCCGGGGTTCAGCGTCACCCGTTCGAACCCCTTCAATTCGCGCACCGGACGGGTCCGGCTGGCGACCTTGTCGTGGACATAGAGTTGCACCACCTGCGACCCCGCCCGTGAGCCGGTGTTGGTAATGGTCGCGCTCACCTCCATCCTGTCGGTCATGCGCGGCGGCACCGTGACGTCGGAAACCTGCCACTGGGTATAGCTGAGGCCATAGCCGAAGGGATAAAGCGCCTCGTTCTTCGTCTCGCGGTAGCGGGCCTTATAGTCCTGAGCCCCGGTGTCGGGCGCGGGGCGCCCGGTATTCTTGTGATTGTAGAAATAGGGCTGCTGCCCGCTCTCGTGCGGGAAGCTGACCGAGAGTTTGGCCGAAGGGTTCACATCGCCGAACAGCACATCGGCGATCGCGTTGCCGCTCTCCGACCCCAGGAACCAGGTGGCGAGGATTGCGGGAGCATCCTTGACGGCACCGTGCAGCGCCAGTGCGCGACCATGGCGGAGCAGGACGACCACCGGCTTGCCGGTCGCGGCGACAGCTTCGGCGAGGTCCATCTGCGCTTGTGGAATGGTGATCTCCGCCCGCGACTGCGCCTCGCCCGACATGAGTTGAGTCTCCCCGACAGCGAGCAACACCACGTCCGCCGCGCGCGCCGCCGCCACCGCCGCGTCGATCCCGCCGGGGATGGCCGCCTCGACATCCGAACCCTTGACCACTTCGACCGCCAGCTTGCGATTTCGAAGCCCCTGCGCGACCGAGACGTTCAGCCGGGCATCCGACATGAAGGCCCAGGTGCCGACGACATTGTCCCGGTCCTCACCGAACGGCCCGATCAACGCGATGCGCCCCGGATCGGCCTTGAGCGGCAGCAGATCGTCTTCATTCTTCAACAGTACGATCGAGCGCGCGCCCGCCTCGCGCGAAAGCTTCAGCATGGCGGGTGTCGATACCTGGCTCCGCTCCGCCTTTTGGCTGATCGAGCGATAGGGATTGTCGAACAGGCCGATGGTGTCCTTCAACGAAAGGACACGCCGCACCGCCTCGTCCAGTCGGGCCATGGGCACCTCGCCCTTCTCGACCAGATCAGGCAGCCACAGGTTGAACAGGTTGGAGGCCATGGCCATGTCCACCCCCGCCAGGAACGCCTTCTTCGCGGCGTCGCGGCCATCGGCGGCATAGCCATGCGCGATCAATTCCTCATCGGCGGTGTAATCGCCGACGACCATCCCCTTGAAACCCCATTGCTGGTGAAGAAGGTCGGTCAGCAGCCAGCGATTCCCCGACGACGGCACGCCGTGGATGTCGTTGAACGCCGACATGATCGTCGCGACCCCGGCATCGACACAGGCCTTGAAGGAGGCGAGGTGAACTTCATGCAGGGTTTGGGGTGAAATCTCGGTATAGTTGTAATCCATGCCGCCGCTGACCGCGCCATAGGCGGCGAAATGCTTGGCGCAGGCGGCGACGCTGGTCGGGTCGCGCAGGTCACGCCCCTGAAAGCCGCGTACCCGCGCGACGGCGAGCCTGGTGCCCAGATACACATCCTCGCCTGAACCCTCCGCGACGCGCCCCCAGCGCTGGTCGCGCGCGACATCGACCATGGGGGCGAAGGTCCATTGCATGCCCAGCGCGGTCGTCTCGATCGCCGCCGCTCGGGCGGTGCGCTCGGCCAGGTCGGGGTCGAAGGCGCAGGCCTCCGCGATCGGCAGCGGATAGGCGGTGCGAAGGCCATGGATCACATCGCCCGCGAAGATCAGCGGGATCTTCAACCGCGTCTGCATCATGGCATCCTGTGCCGCCTTCGCTCCCGCATAGCCGACGCCGTTGAACAGCATCCCGATCTCGCCCTTACGGATGCGCGCCAATTGCGCGGCGGCGTCGTTACGCGCGGGCAGGCCGGGGTTGAAGGGCAGGCCGATGGGCCGGATCTGGTCGGAGAAGCAGGACAATTGCCCGGCCTTCTCGGCCAGGGTCATCCGCCCGATCAGCGTTTCGATCCGGTCGGATTGCGCGAGCGCCCGACCCCCCAAGGACAGCCCGGCGATGGTCGCGCCGGCCTTGAGCATCTGGCGACGATCCAGGGTGGGGGACATGGCACGCTCTCCTGCAACATGATGATTTTGTCATGTCGCTACCGCCGAGGGGCGGCGGGGGCAAGGTCGCCGCACCAGAGTGCGCCGTGGGTCAGGCGCGGGGCGCTGCAATGGGCGGGATGGGGAGGCGGGGTGCCGGGCGCCCATAGTTTCAGGCGGCGCAGCGTCTCGGGCATGTCGGAGTCGACCACGGGCAGGGGATTGCCGTCGCCATAGCGCGTCACGCTGCGATAGCGCAGCACGGGGGCATAGCGCCCTGACGTGCCGAGCCGGTTCACCGTGATCCAGAAGGCAAAGGGCGCGTCCGACGTCGGTTCGGCGGAGATGATCGCGCCGCGCAAGGGCCCGCTTTCGATATAGCGAACCGCCTGATTGTTGTTGCGACCGGTCTTCAGATCATAGACCGGCACGAACCGGTCACCTGCTTGGTCATAGCCGAGGACCATGGTCCCCACGACCTGATCCCCATTGCCGCCGTGAAGGCTGGCGGCTTGCACCCATAGCAAAGGATGATTGGGTTCGGGCCGGATGATGCGCGCGTCTTCGAGATAATGCGGTCGGTCATAGATGGTCGCCTGTCCGGCTCTGACCAGCATCGCGTCAAGCGACGGGCGACAGCTTTTGCCGCCGTCGCCGGTGATGCAAAGATGGAGTTCGCCGGGGACCTTTTCTGTCCCCCCGCCGAACGGATCGGGCGTCTCCGGCCCCTGGGTCACAAGCAATTGCCAGCCCGCTTTCAGGCCGAAGGGTCGTGAAAGCTCGACTGAAGGCGGGGCGGTGTTGGCGGTCATCTCCAGGGCGAGGAGGGAGAGCATAGAAAACAGGCGACGATAGCTCATGCCGATGACCCCTGGTGAACGCGGCGTCGGACGACGACCTGCTGGCGTTGTCAGGGGAGTCTACGCTGAGGCGAATGGCCAACGGATGAAGTCGGGGTGACATTCGCCAGTCAAAGGCTGACATTGGGCGGGGAGCGACGTTTCCTCCCCTGGAAGGGGAGAAATGAAGATTATGCAGCTTGAATGTCGATGGGGCCTATAACAGCGTCGTCAGCAGGACCCCGCCAATGATGGCGACACCCGACAGGATCTGCCGCGCGCCCAGAGCCTCACGGAACAACCGGTGCCCGGCCATGGCGGCGATCGGAGCTTCGATGATGCCCAGCGCCCGGACCGGCGCGGCGGGCGACAGGGCGAGCGCGACGAACCAGCCCGCCGAGGCGCAGGCGCCGCACAGCCCGGCCCCCAGGGACGGACGCCATCGGCGCAGCACTTCGGTCAAGGCGGCGGGATCGCGCCAGGCCAGGATCAGGCCGAGCGCGAGACTCTGCATCGCCTGCACCACCGCGACACAGACCAGCGCGGCGAATACCGGGTGCGAGGAGTCCAGCGCAAGCGCCGCATGGCGGAACGCGTTGAGCGAGAAACCGAAGAAAAGGCCCGACGCCAGTCCCATCGCGACCCCGATCAGCGAGGCGCGACGCTGTTCGGGTGGTGGCCAGGACAGGGCGACCAGACCGATGGTGGTGATGACGACACCGACCCATGCGATGGCGCTGATCCGGTCGTGATAGACAATGAGGCCGAGCAGGGCGGCCAGCGGCAGCGAGCTTTGCTGAAGCGCGGTGCCGACCGCGAAACCCGAGCGGCGCATGGCGTCGAGCAGCGCGGCGGTCGCGAGCACCTGTGCCGTCGCGCCGACGATGGCCGACAACCAGAAAGCCCCGGACCAGTGGAGATCCGCACCCGGGGTGAAGTGACGGGCGACGGTGACGAACAGGATCGAGAAGGGCAGCCCGAACAGGAACCGCACAAGCGTCGCACCCCAGGGCCCCGACGACGACATGACCCCGCGTTGCAGGGCGTTGCGACCGACTTGAAAAGTCGCGGCGGCGACCGTGGCGGGTATCCATAACGGATTGGACATGGGTTATTCGTCCTGAACTTGCCTCGAACGAAAAAGAGCGGCCCGTTGCCGGACCGCTCCTTCGGTAGCAAAGCCTGGCCACGCGGTCGGACATCGTCGGCTGTGCCGACGCTGCCGCCCACCGTGGCAAGTCCGTGGATTGCTCGCGCAATCCACGGCTGCCCGCGTCTTAGCGCTTCGAGAACTGGAAGCTGCGACGCGCCTTGGCGCGGCCATACTTCTTACGCTCGACCGTGCGGCTGTCGCGGGTCAGGAAGCCGGCGGCCTTGACCGGAGCACGGAGAACCGGCTCGTACTTGGTCAGCGCCTGGCTGATGCCGTGCTTGACCGCACCGGCCTGGCCCGACAGACCACCGCCCTTGACGGTGCAGATCACGTCATACTGACCTTCGCGCTCGGTGATGCCGAACACCTGGTTGATGACGAGACGCAGCGTCGGACGCGCGAAATAGACTTCCTGATCGCGGCCGTTGATCGTGATCTTGCCCGAACCCGGCTTCAGCCAGACGCGAGCCACGGCGTCCTTGCGACGGCCGGTGGCATAGGCGCGGCCGAACTTGTCCAGTTCCTGCTGACGCAGCGGGGTGGTGCTGACGCGCTCGACGGGAGCGGCGGCGGGGGCTTCCCCCTCGACGGGGGGCTGCGCGGTCGCGGCAGCGGCCTGCTGGTTCAGCGTGGCGCCGAGATCGGCGAGCGACTGGCGGTTGTCGGACATTATGCGCCCACCTTGTTCTTGCGGTTCATCGACGCGATGTCGAGGACTTCGGGGTTCTGAGCGGCGTGCGGATGCTCGGTGCCGGCGAAGATGCGCAGGTTGCGCATCTGCTGACGACCCAGCGGACCACGGGGGATCATGCGCTCGACGGCCTTTTCCAAGACGCGCTCGGGGAAGCGGCCTTCCAGGACCTTGGCGGCGGTGATGCCCTTGATACCACCGGCATAACCGGTGTGCTTGTAATACACCTTCTGGCCCAGCTTGTTGCCGGTGAAGCGCACCTTGTCCGCATTGATGACGATGACATTGTCACCGCAATCCACGTGCGGGGTGAAGCTCGGCTTGTGCTTGCCGCGCAGGATGTTCGCGATGATGGTGGCGGCGCGGCCGACAACCAGGCCGTCGGCGTCGACGATATGCCACTTCTTCTCCACCTCGTGCGGCTTGGCCGCCTTGGTGGTCTTCATGAGCGCCTTCATGGGCGTGAGACCTTTCGGTTTGAAATGCAACACGCCGCCCTTTGTCTCGGGCGGCGCGAACGAGGGTCCAATGCTGTTCGGCGCTCAAAATGTCAAGCAAAGTGCGGCTTTGCTGACGGGTATTATGATACCTTGATGGTGTGCGCGCCGCTGCCGACCCGGTGTGCGGCGGCGGCGGCGGCGATCAGCAGCAGCGCGGCATTGGCCTGATGCGACACCGCGATGTCGATCTGCACGCCCGAGAGCAGGGTCGCGACGCCGAGGGCGATCTGGACCAGCACCAGCGCGATGACCAGCCATCCGGCGCGCAGCGCGCCCGCCCGGATCGCTCGCGCCGCCAACCAGATCAGCCCGGCGGCGGCGGCGAAGGCGAACCAGCGGTGGATGAACTGCACCACCACCGGATTGTCGAAGGCATTGGCGATGGCCGGGCTCATCATCGGCACCCCCGCCGGGAACCATGCATCGCCCATCAGCGGCCAGCTTGAAAAGGCATAGCCCGCGTCCAGCCCGGCGGTCAGCGCGCCGAACATCAACTGTACGAACAGTAGCGCCAGCGCGACGATCCCAGGCAGGGTCAGCCGGGCAGGGGCCGATAGCGGGTTCCGGTGAAGCGCCATCAGGTCCAGCGCGGTCCAGACGATCCCGGCAAGAATGACCAGCGCGGTCAGCAGATGGACGGTCAGGCGGATATGGCTGACATCGGTCCGCTCGACCAGGCCCGAGGCGACCATCCACCACCCGATCGCGCCTTGCAGCCCGCCCAGCGCAAGCAGCGCAACCAGGCGCGGCTTATACCCCATGGGAATGGCCTTCCGCGCCCAGAACCAGATCAGGGGCAGGGCGAAGGCCATGCCGATCACCCGCCCCAGGACGCGGTGCAGATATTCCCAGAAGAAGATCGCCTTGAACCCGCCCAGCGTCATGTCGCGGTTGAAGATCCAATATTCCGGAATACGCTTGTAGTTGTCGAACTCCGCCTGCCACTGCGCCTCGGTCAGCGGGGGGACGATGCCGGTGATCGGCTTCCATTCGGTGATCGACAGGCCGCTATTGGTCAGTCGCGTGATCCCGCCGACCACGACCATGGCGACGATCAGACCGGCGACCGCGAACAGCCAGCGGGCCAAGGCTCGGGGGCGGGCGGTGATCATGAAGGCAGGGCTCGGTTGCAGCATGATCCCGTCATAGAAGCCCGCGCGGTCGTGCGATAGTGGACCGAATGCCTCGTGCGGCTGCGGCGGCGGACCTTGCTCCACCGGTCCGCAGAGCCTAAATCCCGATCATGGCGCATATGCATAACCATCACGAGCCCGAAGGGGCCGATCTGGCCGACGCGGCAAAGGCGACGCTGGAGCGCGCGGGCGAGCAGTGGACGGCAATGCGCGCCAGCGTGTTCGAAGCGTTGGCCGGGTTCGAAAAGCCCGCCTCGGCCTATGACATCGCCGATGTCATGTCGAAATCGCAGGGGCGACGGGTCGCGGCGAACAGCGTCTATCGCATCCTGGACCTGTTCGTCGGCGCCAATCTCGCCCGCCGGGTCGAAAGCGCCAATGCCTATGTCGCCAATGCGCATCCCAATTGCATGCACGACTGCATCTTTCTGGTCTGCGATAAATGCGGGCAGACGACCCATATCGACGACGACCGCCTGACCGGCGCGGTGCGCGATGCCGCGAAGGGCGCTGGTTTCAGCCCAGAACGACCGGTGATCGAGGTGAGGGGACGCTGCGCCGCCTGTGCGGCGAATTGAACCGTCCGCTTGATCGGGCAAGTTAGCATCGACCGCACTTCTTTTGGCTTCCTCTCTCCCTCTCCCCCTCTCCCCTCTATGACGGGCGACGGGGGAGAAAACGGCGTTGAACGCCGGTCTGTCGTGAACGCTCACCTCAATTCAGCGCGGCGACGGCGCATCTGAAACCCTTGAATCGATACGGGCCATTGACTTGCGCGACAAAACGCGGAATGAGTCTGGTAACGTTACCAGATAAAACGGAACGAAAAGGGAGAGGTTCGAGATGATGACGGGATCGCATAGCCGCAGCCTGCGTCGGCACAATCTTGGCGCGGTCAGCTTCGCGGTGCTTGCCATGGCCACGGTCGCAGCGCCCGCCTGGGCTCAGACGACACCCGAAGTGGCGGCACAGGCCACCCCGACGCAGGATGCTGCGGCCATTCCACCCAATCAGGCGGCCGAGCCGAGCGAAGAGGTCAATAGCCGCGACATCATCGTCACGGGCTCGCGAATCACGACCGGCGGCTTCACCGCGCCGACCCCGACGACCGTCATCGGCGAGGAACAGATCGCCGCGAACGCGCAGCCGAACATCTTCACGACCGTCGCCCAGCTTCCCTCGTTGCAGGGCTCGACGGGCACCGCGACCAACACCTTCAGCACGTCGAGCGGGCAGCAGGGCCTCAGTTCCTTCTCGTTGCGTGGCGTGGGCGCGATCCGGACCCTGACCCTGCTCGACGGGCAGCGGGTGGTCGGCGCGAACGTCACCGGCGTGCCGGACATCAGCCTGTTTCCGCAGTTGCTGATCAAGCGGGTCGATGTGGTCAATGGCGGTGCCTCGGCCTCCTATGGTTCGGATGCGGTCGGCGGCGTCGTCAACTTCATCACCGATACCCGGTTCAAGGGGATCAAGGGCAATATCCAGGGCGGCCTGACCACGTACGGCGATGACGAACAGGTGCTCATCCAACTCGCGGGCGGCACCAGCCTGTTGAACGATTCGCTACACGTGATCGCCAGCACCGAATATGCGCACGAGGAAGGAGTCGGCGGCGGCGATTTCGGCCTCGGCCTGGCGGGCGGGCGCGACTGGTTTCGTCAGTCGACACTCATCAACCGCAACGTCCTGAACGACGGGACGCCGCAATATCTGTTCCGCGACTATGCGCAGCCCTATAACTATACCAAATACGGCCTCATCACCGCCGGGCCGCTTCAGGGTATCGCCTTCGACCGGTCGGGCAATCCGTTCCAGTTCCAATATGGGGGCGGGGTGCCTGCGCGCGACGCGGCGGGCAATGTCCAGGGCTGTTTCCCCGGCTTCTGCCTGGGCGGCGACCTGTCGGGCAATGTCGATGCGGGGCGTTCGCTCCAGTCGAAGATCCAGCGGGTGAACAGCTATGGCCGGATCGGCTATGACTTCGCACCCAATGGCGAGATTTACGGTACGATCAATATCGGCCAGGTGAAGACCAACAACCAGCCGGTCGGCGGCGCGAACCGCCCGAACCTGACCATCCAGTGCGCCAACCCCTACGTCCCCGCGCTGATCAAGACCGCGTGCGCGACCGCCGGGATCACCAACTTCCAATATGGCACCAGCAACGCGGCGCTGGGCGATACGCAGGTCTTTACCGATCGTCGCCAGTATCGCTTCGTCGCGGGCGCCAAGGGACGCGAGCCGGTGGCCGGGTCCGACTGGTCCTACGACATCTATTATGAGCACGGGACCAACTATACCGATGTCGATGTCAGCAACATCATGCTGTCGCGCCGGTTCAACCAGGCGATCAATGCGACGACGCTGAACGGCGCGATCGTCTGCGCCGATCCGACCGCACGGGCCAATGGGTGCCAGCCGCTCAACATATTCGGCGGCAATCCGTCGCAGGCGGCGCTCAACTACATCATCCCGGAGAACGGCCCGTTCCAGCGCACCCGCCAGACGCAGGATGTGATCAGCCTCAACTTCTCGGGCTCGCCCTTCTCGTCCTGGGCGGGGCCGGTATCGATCGCGTTCGGTGGCGAGTTCCGCCACGAATATTACCGCGTCCGTGCCGACCCTTACGGCGCGGGTTTCGCCAACAGCCCGGCCAATGGCGCCTATCCCGCCGACCCGGTCCTGCTGGCCGACGGCAACAACTGGTATGCCGGCAACTACAAGAATGGCGGCGGCGCCTATAGCGTGAAGGAGGCCTTTCTGGAGGCCGACCTGCCGATCATCAATTCGGACGCCGGGGGCCGTGCCAATATCAACGGCGCGGTGCGCGTCACCGACTACAGCACCTCGGGCACCGTCTGGGCGTGGAAGATCGGGGGAACCTGGGACCTGCCGGTCGATGGCCTGCGCATTCGCGGCGTGACCTCACGCGACGTCCGCGCGCCCAATCTGTCGGAACTGTTCGCGGCGCCCGTCACGACGACGCTGCCGGGCTTTTTCGATCCGTTCAACAACGTCAACGTGCTGGCGCTTCAGAACACGATCGGCAACGTCAACCTGACCCCCGAAATCGCGCGCAACACGACGCTGGGCATCGCCTTCTCCAACTCGCAGGCGATACCGGGGCTGAGCCTGTCGGTCGATTACTACAAGATCAAGATTACCGACGTCATCTCCAGCCTGGGCGCGCAGGATATCGTCAACCTGTGCTTCCTGAACATCGCGCCCGAGACCTGCGGCGTGTTCAACCTGAACAATCCCAACGGCCCCAACTTCATCAACGTCCAGTCGTTCAACCTGGCCTCGATCCTGACCGACGGCTTCGATATCGAGGCGAGCTATCGCTGGCGCAATCCGCTGGGCCTGCCGGGCAGCCTGACGCTGCGCGCGCTGGCGACCAATATCCGGCGCTTCATCACCGACACCGGTTTGCCGAACACGATCCCCAACGACACGGCGGGCGTGAACATCGGCAATACGCCCAAGTGGAAGTGGCTGGCGGTCCAGACCTATGCCACCGACGACTGGTCGCTGCTGCTCCAGGAACGCTGGTTCAGCGACGGCAAACTGGGCAATCAATATATCGAGTGCACCACGGGTTGCCCGGCTTCGACCGCCAACCGCCCGACGATCGACAATAATTTCATCCCCGGCGCCTTCTATTTCGATGTGGGCGGCACCTATAACGTGACCAAGGCGGTCACCGCCTATTTCAAGGTCGATAACCTATTTGATCGCGAACCGGCGCGGTCGCCCTATTTCGTGAACCCTGCGCTCTATGACGTGCTCGGTCGCGTGTACCGGGCTGGCGTGCGGTTCAACTTCTGAGGGGGGATGTGATGAGAACGGCGCGGATCATCGGGGCGGCGCTGCTCGCCGCCCTGCCGGTGGCGGTGATGGCGGCGGACACGCCGCCCGCTGCGCCGGGATCGAACCCGATCATCCGGGACAAGTTCACGGCGGACCCCGCGCCTTTGGTGGTGGGGGACCGGCTGTACCTCTATGTCGGCCATGACGAGGCGCAGCGGGACGAGATGTTCAACATGAAGGAATGGCTGGTCTATTCCACCACGGACATGCGGACCTGGACTCCGCACGGGCCCATCATGAACGTGCGCGACTTCAAATGGGCCAAGAAGGACGCCTGGGCCAGCCAGACCATCTACAAAAACGGCAAATACTGGTTCTATGCCGCAGTCGAGCATGACGACAGCCATCCGGGCAAGGCGATCGCGGTCGCCGTGTCCGACACCCCGACCGGCCCGTTCGTCGATGCCAAGGGATCGGCGCTCATCACCAACCAGATGACGCCCAAGGGCACGCATAGCTGGGAGGATATCGACCCGACCGTCATGACCGATGACGACGGGACGACGTGGATCGCCTGGGGCAACCGGCAATGCTATATCGCCAAGCTGAAGCCCAACATGATCGAGATCGATGGCCCGATCACCGAGATCACCCCGCCGCATTTCGAGGAGGGCCCCTGGCTGCACAAGCGGGGCAAGCTCTATTACCTGACCTATGCCTCGCTCGACCGGACGACGCAGCGCGACGAGCATATCTCCTACGCCACCGCGCCATCGCCGAAGGGGCCGTGGACCTATCGCGGGTTGCTGACAGGGTCGGGCAAGTACAGCTTCACCATCCATCCGGGCATCGCGGAGTTCAAGGGCAAGTCCTATCTGTTCCTGCACAACGCGAATCTGGCGATCGGCGACCAGAGCGGAGCGATCGGGCGACGCGCGGTGACGGTCGAGCGGCTATACTATAATCCCGACGGCACGATGAAGCCGGTCGTCCAGACCGAAGCCGGTGTGACGGCCTCGGCTCGGTAGCAGGGTGGCCTCACTCCTCCTGTTCCACCCCGGCGGAGGTCGGGGGCCAGCCGCTATGCGTCTCGAATGGTCGCCAAAGCGGTCGGTCGATGCTCGACCGGCTTCAGAGCAACTGGACCCCGGACTCCGCCGGGGTGGAGCATCAGTTTCAGGAACGTGGCGGGGCGGTGGAGTCGCGTTCGATCAACTGATGTTCCAGCACGGTGACACGTGGCTGGCCGTTCGACGCCGGAACCCCGGCGCGAATTTCCTGGATCAGCCTTTGCAACGCTTCGGTCGCCAGCGCGCGGACCGGCTGATGGATCGTCGTCAGCGGTGGCCAGAGCGTCGTCGCGGCGGTGCTGTCGTCGAAGCCCACCACGGTCAGGTCGCCCGGCACCTCCAGATGCCGCCGATGCGCCACCGAGACGATGGCGGCAGCCATGTCATCGTTGCTGGCGAAGATCGCGGTCGGCGGTCGCTCGCCGCTCAGCAGTTCCTCGCCAGCACGCAGGCCCGAGGCATAGCTGTAATCGCCCTGGACGATCCGCGTTTCGAGGCCGCCTTCCTCCTCGACCGCGCGGCGAAAGCCCGCCAGACGCTCGATACTGGCCGACTGGCCGGGATTGCCATGGACGAAGCCGATGCGGCGATGGCCCAGCCCGATCAGGTGGCGGGTCATGTCATAGGCGGCACGGGCATTGTCGATCCAGACGGACACCGCATCGGGCGCGACGCCGCCGATCACCGCCATGGGCAGCCCTGCCTCGCGGATGATGTCGCGCACGAAATCGGACTCGCCCAGCGGCGGGGCAAGGATGACGCCCGCGATCCGCTGTTCGATCAACCCCTCTATGGCGTCGCGAGTCGGGGGACGACCCTGTTCGCCCTTGAGCAGGAACAACTGCGCCGCGCGGGTCGAGGCTTCTTCGAACACGCCGACCAGCAGCTCGCTCATGAAGGCGGCGCTTGGGTTCGAATAGATGACGCCGATCCGGATTTCGCGCGAGGTCACGAGACTGCGCGCCATCAGGTTTGGCGTATAGTTCAGCCGCTTGATGACCTCGCGGACATGGACGCGAACCTCGTCGCGGACGCCCGCGTCGCCGTTGATGACGCGCGAGACGGTCATGGGCGAGACACCGGCCTCCTTGGCCACGTCGATGATGGTCACGCCCCGCGGGCGCCGTTGGGTCTTGGTCAAGGTCATCCTGTCCCGTTATCGGGCTTCACGCTGTGCCGATGTTCGCCGACAGCCGTGCCCCGGCAGAGGCCGACAGGTCAATGGGAACGACATATGCCGAACAGGCCGAAGGACCGCATGTGAAGCGCTTTCCCTATATCCGCTGGACGATCATCGGCCTGTTCGTCGCGGCGATGGTCATCAACTATCTGACGCGCAGTATCCTGGGCGTCGCCGCGCCCGCGATCATGGCCGAGCAGCATATCTCGTCCGCGCAATATAGCTGGATCACCGGCGCCTTTCAGTTCGGCATCATGTTTCAGCCGGTGGCGGGCTATCTGCTCGACCTGTTCGGCCTGAAATTCGGGTTCAGCCTGTTCGTCGCGGTCTGGTCGCTGATCACGCTGGGCCATGGTTTCGCCAATGGCTGGCTGGGCTTTGCCGGGCTTCGCGGCGCGCTGGGGCTGGTCGAGGGGTCGGCGCAGCCGGCGGGGATGAAGGTCGTCGCCGAATGGTTTCCGGCGCGCGAGCGCGGTGTGGCGGGCGGCATCTATCAGATCGGGGCGTCGTTCGGCGCGGTCTTTGCGCCGCCGCTGGTCGCCTGGGCGGTGTTCCATCATAGCTGGCGTGCGGCGTTCTTCGTGGCGGGCGGGCTGGGCCTGCTCTGGGTCCTGGCCTGGCTGTTCTGGTATGCGCCGCCCGCGCGCCACCGCTCGCTATCGACGGACGAGCGCAACCTGATCGTCGGGGGGCAGGAGGCGTCGCTCGCCAAGCATCGCCGTCGTCCGCCTTTGGGCGAACTGCTCCGCCGCCGGAACCTGTGGGCGATCGCGGCGGCGCGGTTCCTGGCCGATCCGGTCTGGGGGATGCTGTCGCTGTGGATGCCGCTCTACCTCGTCCAGGCGCGGCATTTCGATCTGACCCAGATCGCGCTGTTCGCCTGGCTGCCCTTTCTGGCCGCTGATCTGGGGTGTCTGTTCGGGCCCGCCGTGGTCGCCTTCCTGCAACGGCGCGGCGTCAACCTGATCGACGCGCGGCGCGGGGCCTTCACGCTCGGCGCGGTGCTGATGACCGGCATGATGTTCGTCGGCAGCGTGAACAGCCCGGTGGCCGCCGTTGCGCTCTTGTGCCTGGGCGGTTTCGCGCACCAGACCCTGTCGGTGACCGTCATCACCCTATGCTCCGACCTGTTCCCGCAGGATCAGGTGGCGACCGCGACCGGCGTGTCGGGGACGGCGGCCAATCTGGGCGTGCTGCTCTTCACCTTGACGCTCGGCTCGCTGGTCGATCAGGTCGGCTATCAGCCCTTCTTCATCTTGCTCGGCCTGCTCGATCTGGCAGGCGCGGCGCTCCTCTGGACCTTGGTGCGAAAACCCGCATGACCCCGATCAATCCGATTTTGCGCGGCTTCAACCCCGACCCCTCGATCGTGCGCGTGGGCGAGGACTATTATATCGCGACCTCCACCTTCGAATGGTATCCGGGCGTCCAGATCCATCACAGCCGCGATCTGGTGAACTGGACGTTGGTCGCGCGCCCGCTCAACCGTGCGAGCCAGCTCGACATGCGGGGCAATCCCGATGGATGCGGTGTCTGGGCGCCCGATCTGAGCCACAAGGACGGGCGCTTCCACCTGATCTTCACCGATGTGAAGCGTTATGGCCGCACCACGGTCGACGGGGCGAAGGGCGCCTCGTTGCGCGACTTCCACAATTACTGGGTCTCGTGCGACCGGGTCGACGGCGAGTGGACCGATGCCGTGCATCTGAACAGCAGCGGCTTCGACCCGGCGCTGTTCCATGACGATGACGGGCGAAGCTGGCTGCTCAACATGCTGTGGGACCATCGCCCGGACCGCAAGCGTTTCGCCGGGATCGTCATCCAGCAGATGGACCTGTCGAGCGGTCGGTTGCTGGGCGAGCGTCGGCTCATCTTCGCGGGGACCGAACTGGGCTTCACCGAGGGGCCGCATCTCTACAAGCGCGACGGCTGGTATCATCTGCTCGTGGCCGAGGGCGGGACCGAGCGGGGGCATGCCGTGGTGATGGCTCGTTCGCGCACCCTGTTCGGGCCCTATGAGGTCCACCCCGACGGCCCGGTCCTGACCGCGCGCCACGATCCCGCCGCGCCGCTGCAACGCACGGGCCATGGCGATCTGGTCGAAACGCCGGAGGGCGAGACCTGGATGGCCTATCTGTGCGGTCGTCCGCTACCCGGCAGCGATCGCTGCGTGCTGGGGCGAGAGACCGCGATCCGGCGGATGCGCTGGGACGCGGATGGCTGGTTGCGCTGTGCCGAGCCCGACGCCGAAGTTGGAGCCGTCGCAGCCGTGAACGAATGCGACTGGTTCGACGGGCCGATACTGCCGCCCGCCTTTCAGTGGCTTCGTACGCCCGAACCCGATCGGCTGTTCAGCCTGACCGAACGGCCCGGTCATTTGCGGCTCTATGGACGCGACACGATCGGCAGCCATTTCGAGCAGGCGCTGGTGGCGCGGCGGCCGACCGCGTTTCGCTATGACGTCACCACGCTGGTCGCGTTCGAGCCCGAGCATTTCCAGCAGGCGGCGGGGCTCGTCTGCTACTATAACAGCACCAAATATCATTATCTCCACATCACCGCCGGGGATGAGGGCGAAAAGCTAATCCAGCTCCTGTCTGTTCTACCCACGGGCGAGGGACAGAGCCTGATCACGCCGCCGCTGGTCGCGCCCGCCGGGCCGGTGGAACTTCGCGCCTCGGTCGACCATGAAACGCTCCGCTTCGCCTTCCGGGCGGAGGGCGCGGAGGAATGGCAGTGGCTGCCCGAGACATGCGATGCCAGCCTGTTGTCGGACGAAGCGACGCTGGCGGGCCTGCCCAATTTCACGGGAACGTTCGTCGGTATGGCGTGTCAGGATATGGCCGGGACGGGCCACCCCGCCGACTTCCGCTATTTCCACTATCGGGAGGAATGATGGAGGGGATTGTCGCCGGTCGCCTGACGGCATCGCCGCCATGGGTGGCGAACCGGCGATAGTCGCTTTAGGCTGACCGCAAAATCCGGCCGAACAGGGGAGAGGGAAGCATGGGCAGGACAGGCTTTACACGCATCATGGCCGGCATGATGCTCACCCTGGCTACCCCATGCTTCGCTCAGGACGCACCTCCCTCGCCAGGTCCGCTACTCGTCGCCGCCGACTTGCGCGAAGGCACCGACTTGTCGGGGCCATGGCATTATTCGATCGACCCGTTCCGCTCGGGCATTTCGGGCTTTCACGGCGGCATGCCCGATACGGGGCAGCAGCGCTGGCGCGACGTCGATGTCCGCGCGGCCATGGCAAAGGACAGCCGGGTCCTTTACGAATTCGACCTCGCCCATTCGCCGCTCGCATCCTTGCCGTCTTCCTGGCTGACCCATGCGCCGGAACTGCGCCATTATGACGGGCTGATGTGGTATCAGCGGACCTTCGCGGCGCCCGAGACGCGAAAGGGCCGCTATTTCCTCCGCTTCGGCGCGGCCAATTACGCGACCATCGTCTATCTGAACGGCAAGGAGATCGGTCGGCACGAGGGCGGCTTCACCCCCTTCGCCTTCGAGGTGACGCAAGTCCTGCGCGACGGTCAGAACCAGATCACTATCGGCGTCGACTCGCAGGCCAACGAGGCCACCGTCCCGCCGCCCGTCACCGACTGGGAAAATTATGGCGGCATGACCCGCCCGGTCCGGCTGATCGCGACGACCGATACCTATGTCGACGATGCCTGGGTGCGGTTGACCCGCGACGGGCGGATGGCGGCGGACGTGCATCTCGACGGTCCGCAGGCCGCCAATCGTCCGGTGCGTCTGAAGATCGCCGAACTCGGACTGGACCGGGCAGGGACGACCGATGCCCATGGCAACTGGCGCGCGACCATGGCTGCCCCGCGCGCCCTGATCCGCTGGTCGCCCGAGGGCCCCAAGCTCTATGATGTCACCGTCACGTCCGGCGAAGATCGGTGGCACGACCGGATCGGTTTCCGCACGATCGAGCGGCGCGGGGCGGATATCCTGCTCAACGGCAAGCCGATCTTCCTGCGCGGCATTTCGATGCATGAGGAGGAACTGGGCGTCGATCCCACCCGCGCGATCACCCCCGCGGCGTCCCGCGCGCTGCTCAGCGAGATCAAGGACGGACTGCACGGCAATTTCGTCCGCCTGGCCCATTATCCGCATTCGGACGTCACCGTGCGGATGGCCGACGAACTGGGGCTGATCGTGTGGAGCGAGGTGCCGGTCTATTGGCGCGTCGCCTGGTCCAATCCCGATACGCTGGTCCGCGCGCGGACCATGCTCGCCGAGAACATCCTTCGCGACCGCAACCGTGCCTCGGTGGCGATCTGGAGCGTCGCCAACGAAACCCCGGTCACCGATGCGCGCAACAGCTTCCTGCGCACGCTGGTCGCCGATGTTCGCCGCCTGGACGATACGCGGCTGGTCAGCGCGGCCTTGCTGGTCGAGCGGGGGGAGGGGGCGGACCACCCGGTCATGACCTTAGCCGATCCGCTGGCCGAGGTGCTCGATGTCATGGCCATCAACACGTACAATGGCTGGTATTCGCAGGATCGCCTGTCCGACCTGGAGCGCAGCGAGTGGCATGTGCCCGCGGACAAGCCCCTGATCTTTTCCGAGTTCGGCGCGGATGCACGGGCTGGCTTCCACGATCCCGCCAACAAACAGAAATTCTCCGAGGAGTTCCAGGCCGATTACTACCGCGCGACGCTGGGCATGACCGATCGTGTGCCGACGCTGCGCGGCATGTCGCCCTGGATCCTGAAGGACTTCCGCTCGCCCCGCCGCCAGAACCCCGATTTCCAGCAGGGCTGGAACCGCAAGGGGCTGATCTCCGAGACCGGGCAGCGCAAGGAGGCTTTCGATGTGCTGGGCGACTATTATGCGCGCAAGGCATCCTCTCGATAGACGGTGTTCCAATCCGTTGAACCCATAACCTGGGTCACGGCGTTGAGCCCGCCATGACACAAGAAGACGAAAAATGGATGCGCATGGCGATCGACGTGGCGCGTTCGAAGGGCTCCGATCCCTCGACCTCGCCGCTCGGCTCGGTGATCGTTCTGGACGGCCGCGTCATCGCCGCCGAGCGTAATCAGACGCACGAACTGCCCGACGCCACCGCCCATGCCGAAATGATGGCGATCCGGCGTGGCTGCGAAGGGGAGGGGGCGCTGGAATTGCGCGGCGCGACGCTCTATTCGACGCTCCAGCCCTGCGGCATGTGCACCATGGCGTCGATCTGGTCGAAGGTCGGGCGAGTCGTGTACGGCGCTGGCCGCGATGACGTGCATCCGATGTATTTCGAGGCAAGGCATGTCGACACGCTCGGCTTCATTGCCGACGCCTATCGCGACGACATCGTGATCGAGGGCGGATGCCTGAGGGCGGAATGCGCCGAGCTCTACTACCCGCCCGATGCGGACCTGCCCGTCGAGGAACAGGCGAACCTGTAATCCCCCGAAATACCCCTTGCACCCGCCGCCCCGCTTCCCCTAAGGGCACATCCCTGTCGGGGAGTGGCGCAGTCTGGTAGCGCGCCTGCTTTGGGAGCAGGATGTCGCAGGTTCGAATCCTGTCTCCCCGACCATCCGCACCTAAGTCGTTGATTTCACGTCGCCTAACTGGCGTTCGGGGACCGTTGTACCCACGGCTGTACCCATCGCTGTACCCATTGGGGGTGACGGAATGGGATTACGGAACCTGCGGCTGCGTGGTGGCAGCTATCATTGGCGGCGCAAGATCACGGTGGCGGGCACGCACGTGCCCCTGTGCTTTTCCCTTCGAACGGGAAATTATAAACATGCGCGGTGTATGGCCGATCGCCTGAACGTGGCGGTCGAGGGGGTGCGCATGGCCTATGGCCAATCGACGGGGATGAGGCCGGATCAACTGAAGAAGGTGTTCAGCGATGCGCTGCGCTGGCAGTTGCAGCGAATCCTGGAAGATCAGACGGGCACCACCGCGCCGTCCGATGATCACGCGTCGATCAACACCCTCTATGCCGAGGCCTGGGGCTTTCTGGGCCGCCGCGGGGTCGGCGCGCAATGGACGCTGGACGAGCATGACCGCCTGATCGCGGCCGGCTGGTCGCCGGCGCGCGCGAAGCAGGTCGCCGATCTGGTGTTCGAATTCCAGAACAACGACCCCGTCTCCAAGGCCCAGATCGACAGCTACACCACCGTGTTCGGCATCCTGCCGACGCAGGACAATGTCGCCCGTATGGGCAAGACGATCTGCGCCGCGCGGGCAGCCGCCTGCCGAGAAGCGACGGCGCTGTTGCCCGACACCGAAGACGAGACGGCCGCATGGGTCGACGACGCGTTGGCGGACGACGCGCCATTCGCCTTCGAGCAGATCGCGCCACAAGGCACGCGTCCTACGCCTACAGGACCGCTCGCGGATGACATCGTCACGCCGGCTCAGCCCCCGGTACCGTCGTCAAAGCCCGAGCGACCGAAACAACGCATCGTCGATGCGGCTGAGGACTGCATCGCCGCGTACGGCAAGGAGGGCGGCTGGGACACGGATTCGATCAAGCAGGTGCGGACCGCCATCCGCCTGTTCGATCACGCTTGCGGCGGCGACGCTTTCATCGAGGATCTGGACCAATCCCATGTTCGCGCCTTCACGACCCTGTGCCGGGCATTGCCGAACCGCTGGGGCCGTACCCGCGAGGAACAGGCGGGTGGCATCGCCGCCAGCCTCGAGCGGGCAAAGGGCATGGACCCCGCGCAGATCGGCATCAGTCAGGTCACCATCAACAAGCATCTGACCTGGGTCTCTGCCGTCCTGACCCATGCGGCGGGCGAAGAGGATGATCCCGAGGCGCATCGACCGGCCAAGCCGCTGTCCTTCAAGGTTGCGCGGGCCGGACTCGGCAAATCCGATCGCAAGCAGCGCAAGCGGGATCGGGATAAGCGCGCCAATTGGACCAAGCAGGAAGTCGCCACGCTGTTGTCCGCGCCGATCTGGACCGGGTGCGCCGGTATCGGCGGGCGTTTCAAACCCGGAACCGAAATCTTCCACGACGCCTGGTACTGGCTGCCGTTGATGCTCCCGCTTTATGGCGGTCGCAGTTCAGAGCTTGCCGGACTGGGCTTGGCCGAGGTCTTCGAACAAGACCCGATCCCCTATTTTCTGATCCAATATACCGAGGATCGCGCGCTCAAGAACATCCAGTCGATTCGACGGCTGCCGATCCATCCCGAACTGATCCGCTTGGGCTTTATCGACTATGTGAAGGCGATGCGCGCCGCAGGATCGACCATGCTGTTTCCTGAGATGCAGTCGCCCAACTCCACGACATTCGCCGGCACGTTCTACAAGTCCGTGTTCAGGCCGTTGCGGGACTGGGCTTTCCCCGAAGGCACGTCATGGCGGCATCGCGTCGGCGGTGCATGGAAGGATAAAGACGTCCACAGCTTCCGCGGCTTGGCAACGACGACCATGAAAGGGCGTGTTCCCAGCGAAGTGCGATGCGACATCTTCGGCCACGAGGGCGAGACGGAAACCGCAAGGACCTATGACGAGGAAGCCGAGCTTTCCCTCAAGCTTGATGCCCTGAAGTTGCTGACGCCGCTGACCGCGCACATCCCAGCGATGCTCCCCATTCGGCTAAGGCCGCCCGAGCGACGGCAGCATCGTACGCGAGCCGCGAAGGTGCGGTTGAAGTGAGTGTCGGCATCTCGGCCGAGCCGCCATATTCGGGCAGGACCGCTATTCTTTTCGAGCGGGTGTCCGAATTGGCTGGCTCGTCCGTATAGGGTGATAGACCTCGACGCGGGTCCGTCAGGCGGCCTTTGCCCAGAGCGTGCACTGCGCGTCGTCATACTGAACGCCCGGCCGCATGACCTGCCGGGTCAGCCACGTGCTGGCGCGTTCGATGCCCTCACTCAGATCGTCGGCGGGCTTGCCGTCGATGTGCACGATCTCGCGCGGTGCGAGGCGGAAATGCCCGCGGACATGGTTCTGCGGCAGGATCAGCCCGCGGTTGCCCGACTTCGACACCCACAGGCGGCAGCCGCTCTGGATGTGGCAGCGGCCATCGCGCGGTAGGAACATTGTGATTCCGGTCAGCGCCGGGGTCGGACGGTCGCGATATTCGAGGTGCAGGACGTCGGCGTCGGTCTCGACCGCGTGACGGCCCATCTTGATCTGGTCCTCGATCTCGAGCGGATCACCACCGGTGATGGCGACGCCGGGCTTGAGCTTGCGGGTACCGAGCAGCAGCTTCACAACGGCGCGGGTGACGGCGGCTTCGAAAGTCGGGTTGGTCATCTCGATATCTCCTTGTTTCATCCCCCATTCCCGGGGGCACATTCTCGTGTTCGCTGATCTCAACCCTGTTCTGTCCGCCGACAGGCGCGGACGATCTCGGCGGCGGCGCGTTCGAGCCCGGTCACCCGCTCCCACCCGCTGTTCCAGGGAGCGGGCATCGACACCTCCAACCCGTGCCGGGTGATCCCGACGAAGAGGTCCGGGCGCGCCGGCACGAGGTGCAGGCCGCCATCGGCATCGCGGTAGAAACTCAAATCTGGCACCAGGATCGGTCCGGTGACCGAGTGCAGCGCGACATCGGCCCGCACCGGCTCGAGGATTTCGGGGTGGAAGCCGTGCCTTATCAGCACCACGTCGCGCTTGCGGGACGCGGCACACCGCATCACCGCGTCGTCATAGAGACGCTCGGCGACCGGGGTCGCCACGACGATCAGGTTGTTCTCGAGCGACTCCACGCCCCCCGGCAGTCCGGTGTTGCCCGCATAGGGGTATGGCTCGTCGGGAGCGAGTGCGGTCAGAACATAGTTGAGGAGCGCGACCGAGGTCGTCGGCAGCGTGTCATGGAGAGTCGAATGCATGGGGGGTACCTGCGCAACAGCGTGATCCCCGGACCGGCTGGTCCGGATCAGGCCCCTTCGATTTTCATTTCTCGTCAGGGCTTCGCTCGGCTCCGGTCGATCTTGCCTTCCTCACGCGGCAGCGGTTGCTGCCATCGCGAAAGATGGCGTTGCCGATGACGGCATAGCCCCAGCTATCGAGTGTCCGCGCGCTGTCCGCGATGGTACCCGCGCGGTGGATTGCGGCGGCTGGGCAATAGACTTCGGCCATGGCGGGCACCCAGCCGGCGATGCTGCCGGCGGGCTGGCGCTGCCACCATTGCCCGGCAACCAGGGCGGTGAGCAGCAGGATGGCGCTCACGCGGAAAACCAACGGAAAGTGGCGTCGCTTCATTTTCTTTCCTCCAGCAGATTGTCGACGCTGGAGAGGGTAAACATCTCGAAATACGGCGGATTGTGCAGTCGCAAGCCGCCCAACTTGCCTCATGTTGCAGCAACCCGAACGTCGTTCCTGCACGGCGGGACTTGGTTCGTTAACGGGTTCCGCTTAGACAAGCCCGGTTCGCCAGCAGGCGGACCGGGGCGTGAGAACCCTGATGACAAGTAGCCGTATGCCCGGCCCGAACCAGTTTCGGCCGGGAGGCGCCCGCGGATGTCCAGGGCTCCTTTTGGGGGCCTAAAGGCGTGCGCGCTCGTCTTGTCACGGGTTCTCAACTTCCGGCTTTCGGGCCGGCACCGCCTCGTTTCACGGGGCGGTGCCGCCGGCTGGGGAAGCCAGGCACTGCCCGACACGGGGGTGCGTATGGTTGCGGGACTTGGCCGCCAGTGGCGGAAAGCTTTTCAAACATCATCGGTGATTTCAGCAGCCATGCTGCTTGCGGCCTGTGGCGGCGGAGGTGGTGGAGGCGTTAATTCGTCCGGATCGATCCCAACGCCTGCACCCACGCCGACACCCAGCCCAACACCGTCGCCATCCCCCACACCGACCCCGCCGCCCAGCGCTGCAGATAGTGCCGAGTACAAGGCTTCCGCCGCCGTGGTCGGTGCGAAAGCGGCCTATGCCTATGACAAGGGCATCACCGGCAAGGGCGTGACCATCGCCGTCATCGACACCGGCATTGCCACCAGCAGCGCCGAGTTCGCCGGCCGTATCTCGCCCGACAGCAAGGCGTTCGAGAGCCGGATCGCGCGTTGCGCTACCTGTGCGCCGGAGACGGTGACCTTCCCGCTCGATGTGATGTGCAGGGCCATGGCACTGAGGTCGCCTCAGTCGCTCTCGCCGCAAGAAATGGCTCCGGCGTGCACGGCGTCGCCTATGACGCGACGCTGCTCGCGCTGAAGGTCGTGGCTCCTGATCTCGACGGCGTCACCGCCACATCGGTCATCAAGGAAGGGAGCGGCGCAAACGCCGCCAGTATCGCGCCCGCCATCACCTATGCGGTGGAAAAAGGGGCGTTCGTGATCTCGATGAGCCTCAATGGCGAACATGGCGGCCAGATCGCCGCCGACGAACGTGCCGCCATGGACAGCGTCGTCAAAGCCGACCGGCTGCTCGTGCAATCCGTGTCCAACTTCGTCGACGACAAGAGCGCTGCGCCTGGCACGATCACCCGCAACCTTGTCGGCAGCAATTTGGAAAACAAGGACAACCTCCTGTTCGGCATCCGGGTCGACAGTGCGCTGCGACCGCCCAGCGGCAATGGCCTGCCCGGCGATCTTGCCGACCGCACGCTGGCGGTGGTCGCGACGGACGTCAGCGTCGTCGGCAAGGACGGACAAATCACCACGGTCACCGGCAACAGCTTCGCCGCCCCCGCGATCGCCGGAGCGGCCGCGCTGCTCAAGCAGTACTGGCCGCAACTCGGCGGCAAGGCGATCTCGCGCATCCTGCTCGATACGGCAACCGACCTGGGCGACAAGGGTGCCGACCAGATCTTCGGCGTTGGCTTGCTCAACGTCGAGGCGGCGATGAAGGCGCAGGCGCCCACCAGTGCTTTCGCCGCCGCCGACATGGTGCTGGCGCGCTATTCCTCGCTCAGCCTGTCGGGCCCGTTTGGAAGCGGCGGGCAGCTATCCGATGCGGTGACCCGGATGACGGTCTTCGACCGCTATGGCCGCGACTTCGCCATGACTGGCACCACCGGCCCACGGGTTCGGAGTTCGGGATTGCTGGCGGGTGTGATGCTGGCGACGATCGATCCGCCTTGGCTGGCCACCACGGCTAACGACGTAAAACTGGGGTTCGTCTCCGCAGCCACGGGACCATGGGCCGCAGTGCGCTCCAACCGACCGGCCACCTTCGCCTTCTCACCTGCCGCAGGCCAGACTGTCAGCTTCAGCGCTAATGTTGCGATCGGGCAAGGTGCGGGCATCGCCGGTTCTGCCCTGCGCGGTGTCGTCGTCGCGCCGGTCGGCACGTCATCGTCATGGAGCGGCGGCGGCTGGTCGGCGGGCTTTGCATCGGGCGCATCGCGCGATGGCCGCTCTGCTTTGCGCAGCGTCACTTTCGGATCGCCGATGGGCCTCGGTATCGAGCTATCGAACCTGACCGAACGTGGCCAGGTGCTGGGCTTGCGTGGCTCCGCTGGCTTTGCCCTATCCGGCAGCCGGACGATGCTAACCACCCTGACGGCCAGCCGCAGCGTTGCTGGCGTCCTGCTATCGGCGCGGGCAACGGCGGCCACCACTCGGGTCGATGGCGGATCGGACCTGTTGCGCTTCACCGGTCCGATGACCGGCACCGCCTTCGCGCTCGACGCGGCGTATCGTCTTGGCGGCGGTACCGTCACATTCGGACTGTCATCACCGCTTCGGCTCGAACGCGCCCGTGCGGTCGTCGAGGCGCCAGTCGCCTATGACCTGATGACCGGCGTGCTCGCCACTCGCCTCACCACCGTCGACCTGACCCCGGCCGCGCGCGAGATGGACGTCGAGCTTGGCTGGTCGGCCGCGCTGTCGCCCACCTCCTCGTTGCGGCTAGGCGTCGCCCACGCCTTCGATGCCGGCCACGTCGCCGGCGCACAGGACACGGCAGGCTTCGTCGCGCTGGTGCTGCGATGAGGCTCGCCGTCCGGGCCCGCTCGCCACCGGCAAGCCCAGCCCGCCCGTAAAAACATACCCCCCTCACGGACCTGCCACGCCGGGACGCATCTCGGCGAACGAACCCGCACGTCCGGAATACAAGGACATAACATGATGACGAAGATCACCGCCACCGCCGCGCTGGCGTTGCTCACCGCCTGCGGATCGGCCTCGGTTGCCGAGCAGGAGGCCGCCGCGCAGACGAAGACCGCGGCCGCACCGCTGACGATCGCGGGCATCCGCATCGGCATGACCGCGCCCGAGGTGCAGGCGACGCTTGCCCGTACCGGATGGAAGGTCGAGACGTCGGCGGGCGAGGACTGGGCCGCGACCGTCGACCATGAGGCCAAGCGGCAGCGGGGCGTCTTCCCGATCGAGGAGCCGAAACAGGGTGTGGCGGTGCTGAACGCGACCAAGGGCGACGAGAGCCTGACCGTCGAATTCCAGCCGGTGCCGAACGGTGATGCCGTCAAGCTCGTCCGATATGTTGCCCCTGCCGCCGGACGGACGCCCGAGCAGATCGCTGCCGAGATGGTGAAGCGCTACGGCAAGCCCGAAACCTCGCAGGTTGCCGCCTCCATCTACGAGGCGAACTGGTGCACGGGCGGCGACCGGTGCCGCCAGATCTGGGGCAATCCGCATCAGGGTCTTGCGGCCAAGCTCGACGTCTATGGCAAGCTGAACATCTCCCTGTCGCAAGGCGTGGCAGCGGAGCGGGCATGGCAGAATGCGGTCAGCCGTGCGGTCGGTGGAGGTACGGCAGGGAAATCGTCATTCTGACGAGCCGTAGCCGCCGACGGTCAATTCAATGGACGGGACGCTGGGTCGTCCCGTCCATTGCCATGAATCGATTCGGCACGCTGCATGAAGCGACACCGCAATGCCACTCTGTTCATTGCCCCAGCGTCAGCGCCCAGCGTGCGGAGAAATCCGCCCAATCCTCTGCCCACATGGCATGCTCGCTTTCGGCAAGGTCGGAATGGGGCGGCCCCCAACCGGACGCCCGGTGGGTGCGACCAAGCACGATGGCGTGGGCATGCGGAGCTTCCTCTGCCAGTTGATCGCACGGCGCATGAGCGACGACGAGACTGGTCAGGCGACGCTCCCGACCGAACCGCAATGCCGCGTAGGACAGCACCGCTCCGAAGCCGTCATGCACGGGCACATCACGATCGAACGGAAAGGTGAAGACGGCGCCCAGAAGCTTCTGATGCGGCTGAACCACCGCGTCATAGTCGCCAAACAGCCGCTCGATGGATGTGACGTCCGGCACGCCGGGCGCCGGGATGATCCGGTAATCGCGGGCCGTTACCGGCCAGCCGCATGCCGTTCTCGGCGTATCCCCGACAGGCTTGACGGGATTGAGCTTGGCGAAGGCAATCTGGCTCATCGTATTTTCCAGTCCGCTGCGCCGCGGCCGGACGAGGCCGAAGCCGATCGCGCGACCGGCCTCGGCACGGACATCGAAAAGCCGGTCGGCGACCGTACCCGGTGCCAGCCATTCGGGAAGCGCGGTCACTTCGTCCCTCCCGCGAAGATGCCGGACAGAAGCGCGCGCCCGTCGGCCAATCCCGCTCGCCGATCCACCTCGCTATCCCATGGCGCGCATTCACAACCACGAAGCCCTGCCGGCAGCAGGGCGAAGGACGTGTTGCCCGGCTCCGGAGGCACGAAATGAGATGGCGCCCCGGCACCGAGGAAGAGGCTCAGTCCGGATGTGTAAACCGGATCGTTGCCGGCGAGCATGACCGCGAAGGTAATGCCGTCAACGTTATCACGCGATGCGAGTGCGATCAGCACATCGGTGTCATATGCCCGGACCAGTTCCTCGACGTCTCGGCGGGCGGGCGGTACGATTGCAGGAACGATCAGCAACGACGCCGCCGACGCATGGAGATAGTGCCGCAGCCGAGTGGCAGGTATTGAACCCGCATCTGGATCGACAGGAAAGCGCAGCCCGGCGAGACGCGCAGGGGTCAGGGCGGCGGCGATCGCAACCGCCTCCAGTGTCTTAATGTGCATGGTCGACTTCTATCCATGGGGGGCCGCGGGCTGTTCGCGGCGATCCTCCTTGGTCATTTCACCTCTCGGCTCAGCCGATCCGCTTTCCGGCCTTTCATCACCGACCTCGCCGCCACGCGGCGCTTGGGTGGTCTTGGCGGAGCATGCCCCCCGGCCATGCGACCTGTCCCGCCTTCCGGAGGCACCGTCATCGCGGTGCCGGCGGACCTGGAGGCGACGCCTCCACCAGGAGCGCTTGCGCTCCCGGCGCGCACGCGCCGACGCAGCTAAAATGACACAGAAATGAAATGCCCCATTTTAGCGGTATTGCGCCGCAGTTTCTGTGCGGCCCCGCATGGGGCCGGTCTGCCTTCGTCTGTGAGGGCGCCCACTTCTTTCTGTGAGCTTTCCTCCGCTTCTTTGTGAGGCTGTGCGTGCCGCCCTTACGGCGGCGTTTACCGCGTGTGAGGGTCTGCAAGGCTATGCCTGCTTGGTATCGCGAGCGGCAAGCGTCGGCCGTCCGCATCGATGGAGCATCGAGGATGGATCTGAATGCCCTGCTGACCCCGGCCGAGCTGGAAGTGTATCGGCGTCACATGGCGGGCGGGGCAGTACGGCGACGGCAGTCCCGAACAGGAGAAGGCCGCCGCCGCGAGCATCACCAGAATGCTGGACCTTTTGGTGACGAAGGCGGGGCGCAACGCCGTTGGAGCCCTAGGCCCCGGACGCGGCTCGATCCTATCGGAGTTGATCGCGGTACTGCTCGGCCCAGCCCCCGATCCGCACGCCTGGATCGAGGCCATCGCCCGTGGCAGCTTCGACCTCACCGGGTACAAGGCCTATGGCAAGCGGCCGAAGACGATCGACGGTAAGCAGCCCGCGATCGGATCGCCAGGTAATTTCCTGCCCCGTCTGCTGGATCGGTACCATAAGGCGGTGGGCCATCGTCCGCCGAACGCACGGGAAATTGCCGATCTGCGGACCGCGCTGGGTATCCTGATCGCGACGTCGCTGCTCAAAGAACTGCACAACGTCACCAATGAACGGGCCGCACTCGGCAGTGCTTGGCCGCTCGTCAGCGCCGTCTCCGGGCGACAGCATGCGGAACTCCGTCGGTTCATCGCTGGCTATGGAGACGATCCGTCGTTTCGACATCAGCTCGCCGCTGACATCCAGCGTTCGGTGATCGACTGGGCGAAGCGCCATCCGGGCAAGGTCCTGCCGAAGAACAAGCAGGTAGACAGCCAGGCACCGCAGACCGACATCGAGCAGCATTTTGCCCATGAGGCGGAATCCGAGGAGCGACGCAAAAATGCGCTGATCGCGTTCGGCAAAATCCTGTTGTCCGGCGCCAGCGAAAACGACGATCCAACGATTGACGCCGTGCTCGGCACGCTCCGTGACGAACCGGCTTACGCCTGGCTGCGCGACATGCCACGGGACGCGTTGCCAGCAGATTACCCCGGTGGCGGGTCACCCATGCCGACCGAGCTGCTGCGGCAATTCATGCCGATCGCCGCTGGCCCCAGCACGACCGAGCAGGTTCTGGGACGCGCTGCCATGGCGCCCATCGCGATCATGTCGTCACGTCCCCTACGGCTGACGGGAAAGCGAAATGATCAACAAGCGGCTCGATGATCTGGCGCGGTCCATTCACGCGCATGTCGAGACAAAGGGCCTGCCACCGATGGAAACCCCCATCGAGCATCTGGCGATGTTCGAGGCGAGCGTCTGTTACTGGTCGCTCAATCCGGATTGGGAGGCCCGCCAGCCTTGGGAGGATATTGGCTTCAATCTCCATGCGCCATCCCCGGAGGATGAAGACGCGGCCTACCGATTGTGGGACATGGTCACCAGCCGTGCGGAGACAAAGCGAACCATCTGACGACGTCGTCGCGGCGCCAGGGATATTGGCGCCGCGGCTGGTGTTACCCTTTGATGCTTCGTCCCTTTCTCGCTGCCGCCGCTTGTTCGGCCCTGCTCTCAACCAGTGCGACTGCGCAAACCGTGCCGTTGGGTGCCAATCTGGAACGGTTCGACTATCCTGCCCCCGTGCACTGGTTCGAGGGGACGTCACAGGGCCATCCGGTTCGCATGGCCTTTCTCGACTGGCCGGCGACCGCCACGCCTAATGGTACGACGGTCGTCCTGCTCCACGGCAAGAATTTTTGCGCCGCGACCTGGGGCGAAACCGCGCGTGGCCTAGCGGCTGCGGGCTACCGCGTCATCGCGCCGGACCAGATCGGCTTTTGCAAATCGTCGAAGCCGAGTGACTATCAGTACAGCTTCCACACCATGGCCGCGCTGACTGCCGCGCTGCTCGACCGGGCCGGGGCCGGCAAGGTCGTGCTGGTCGGTCATTCGACCGGCGGCATTCTCGCCACGCGCTTCGCGCTCCTGTACCCTGAGCGGGTCGCGAAGCTGGTGCTGGTCAACCCGCTCGGCCTCAACGACACGCTGAGTGAGGGCGTGCCCTATACCGATCTCGGCAAGCTGCGCGCCGAAGAGGCGAAGACGGATGCCGCGTCGATCAAGGCCTATCAGCTCCGTAACTATTATCATGGGGTCTGGCGGCCGGCCTATGACCGCTGGGTCGCCATGCTGGCCGGGCAATATGCCAGCCCCGATGGTGACACGGTGCGCGATGCACAGGCCCGTCTGTCCGATATGATCCAAACCCAGCCGGTCGCGGCCGAGCTGCCGCGCCTGGCGGTCCCGACCACGCTCATCATCGGCCAGCGCGACTTGACGGCCTTTCGCGCCAACAGTGCGCCCGAGGGCCGGCGCGCCCGAGTCCGCACCGTGCCGCAGGCCGCCGAGGAGGCGGTAAAGCGCATCCCAGGCGCAAGCCTGATCCGCCTGGACGATCTCGGCCATTCGCCGCAGGTCGAAGCGCCCGCCGCGTTCCTGCAATCGCTTCGCTCTGCGATGACGCCGTGAAGCGATATGCCTCCGCGCTGGCGCTCCTCCTCGCCAGCGGTTGCGATGCCGCGCCTGCGCCACGGCAAGCCGCCATGTCTCGCCCGGTCGAGACGCGCGGTTTGGACGGCACCATCCTGGCCGATACCGTTGCCCAAGCCAGCCGTCTTCCCCGGCTCCGCTCGCTGCTGGTCCTCCGCGACGGGCAGGTGCTGGCCGAGCAGCGCTTCAACGGCGGGCCGCCGCTCGACCGGCCGGTCAATATCAAGTCCGCGTCCAAGTCGGTCCTGTCCGCGCTGGTCGGCATCGCGATCGTGAAAGGCACGCTGACCGGCGTCGACCAGCCCGTGCTGTCGGTGCTCGGCAGCGATGCGCCGCCCGATCCCGACCCGGGTCTTGCCCGGCTGACCGTCGAGGATCTGCTGACGATGCGCGCGGGGTTGGAGCGGACGTCGGGTGAGAATTATGGGCGCTGGGTGTCCAGTCGCAACTGGGTCCGCTTCGCCCTCGCGCGCCCTTTCGTCGATGAGCCGGGCGGCGCGATGCTCTATTCGACCGGCAACACGCATCTGCTGTCGGCGATGCTGACCCGCGGGTCGGGACGCGACACCCACACGCTGATGCGCGACTGGCTGGCGGAGCCGCTCGGCATCACCATCCCGCCATGGTCGCGCGATCCGCAGGGCATCTTTTTCGGCGGCAACGACATGATGATGTCGCCGCGCAGCCTGGCGCGGTTCGGCGAACTCTATCGCCTGGGCGGCGTGATCGACGGGCGGCGGATCGTCCCCGCCCGCTGGATCGAGGAAAGCTGGACTCCTCGCACCGTATCGCCGTGGAGCGGCGGGCAATATGGCTATGGCTGGTTCGTTGGCACCAGTCGTGGCGATCCGCTGCGCTTCGCCTGGGGCTATGGCGGGCAGATGCTGTTCATCGTGCCAGACCTCAAGATGAGGGTCGTCATGACCTCCGATCCTGGCGGCGCGCGCGACAATGACCATATCGCCGCGCTCCATGCGCTGCTCGACGACGGCATCGTGCCCGCCGCCGAGCGGGGTGGAGCAACGTGACGGGCGAAGACGCTCAACTACGATGCACGACCGCGCCGATGCGGACGGCGTCTAGACAAAGCCATGCCGCCATTCCGTCCAACTCGGCCCGAAGCCGAGACAGCGTATCGGCGGGCGCTCCCGGTTCCAGCGTGATGCGGTGAGCGAGCAGCAGCCCGGCCTGCCGGTCCGCCTTGAGATCGAGCCTCGCGACCAGCGCCTCGTCCATCAGGAAGGGCAGCACATAATAGCCATGCGTGCGCCGATCCTGCGGGACATAGATCTCGATGCGATAGTGGAAGCCGAACAGGCGTTCCGTGCGAGCCCGTTCCCAGATCAACGGGTCGAAGGGGGCAAGCAAGGCAGCGCCCTGCACCCGATGCGGCACGGCGGCGTCGCGATACATCCATGCCTTCTGGCTCCAGCCCTCGACCCGCACCGGCACGAGCACTCCGTCTTCCGCCAGATCGGCGATCGCGTGATCGGCTTCGGCGGGCTTCAACCGGAAATAGTCGCGCAGGTCGCTGGCGGTCGCGATCGCCAGTGCGCGGGCGCTGCGTTCGATCAGCGCACGTTGCGCCGCCTCCACGGACGGCGTGGGTGTTGCCAGCACCGTCGGCGGGATGACCCGCTCGGTCAGGTCATAGACGCGGGCGAAGCTGCCCCGCCGCGTCGCCGTCGTGAGAAAGCCGGACCAGAACAGCCATTCGAGCGCGTGCTTGACGTGGCTCCATTCCCACCAGCCGCTGCGGCTCGACCCGTTCTCGAAATCGGCGGCCGTGAGCGGCCTTTCGGCGGTGATGCGCTCGAGTATGGCGACGGCCTCGGCGCGAAGGTCGAGCGCGAAACGCCGAAGCCTCTGCGAACCGATCTCGCCGCGTTCGGCCCGCGCCATGCGCCAGCGGAGCAGCGGGTGCAGGTCGAGCGGTAGCAACGACGCCTCATGCGCCCAATATTCGAACATCCGCCGCTGGCGTTTCGGCCCCCACGCATCGCCCTCCAGCAGGGCACGGTCATAGCCACCGAGCCGCGAGAAGGCCGGCAGATAGTGCGCTCGCGTCAGCACGTTGACGCTATCGATCTGGAAGAGGTTGAGCCGCTCGGCGGTGCTGCGCAGGTGGCGAACCGAGGGGCTGACGCGGGCGCGGGCGACCAAAGCCCTGCGCCGCCAGGACGATCCGACGCGCTTCGCGGTTGGAGATGCTCATGTCCGACGAATTCAACCCTGGATGGCGGCGCGTCAATCCGGCGCACCGGTGATGGCTGGACCGGCTTCGACCGTTATCGCTTTGCTTCATCCTTCGTCGCGAAACGCCGAAACCGCCATCTCGACAAAGGCGCGCAGGCCTGCCGTCATGCGACGATCGGGCAGGCGGACGAGCGTCAGCGGACGAGGTTCGGGCGCGTAATCCGCCAGAACCGGGATTAGACGCCCCGACGCCAGATCGCCGTCCAGCGTCACGCGGGATTGCAGGATGATGCCATAGCCCGCGACCGCCGCTTGCCGCAGGGCGGCCGCGTGGCTGATGCGCAGGCGGGGCGGGGGCAGCGGTACGACATGCTCGCCGCCCGGACCGACCAGTGTCCAGCGGTCGTCCGCACCGAATTGCGCGAAGCCGATCAGCCGATGTTCGCGCAAGTCGGCGGGCCTCTCCGGATGACCGTGCCGCACCAGATAGCCCGGCGCGGCAGCGAGCATCAGCCGATAGGGAGCGAGCGGATGGACGACCAGCCAGTCGTCCTCCAGCGCACCGATCCGAAAGGCCAGGTCGAAGCCTTCCTCGATCAGATCGACCTTGCGGTCACCCAGCACCAGTTCCGCCTGCATGTCCGGAAAGCGGTCGAGATAGGTGGCCAGCAGGGGCGCGACCCGTTCGGTGCCGAAGGCGACCGGCGCGGCGATGCGAAGCCGACCGACCGGCGTCTGCGCCACCTCGGCCCCCACCGCCTCTGCGATCGCGACATCCGCCAGCACGCGACGGCAGGATTCGGTGAAGCGTCGACCGGCCTCGGTCGGCGACAACCGCCGGGTCGTCCGGTGCAGCAGGCGGGTGTCGAGCCGCGCTTCCAACGCGTTGACATGCTTGGCCACCATCGTTGCCGAGATGTCGTGCGCCTTGGCCGCGGCGGTGAAGCTGCCCAGATCGACGACCGATACGAAGATCGCCATGCTGGTCAATCGGTCCATTGCAAACCCCTGGTTCGAAGACGTCGCATCCTATGCGGCTGTTTCCGGCGCAGTCCAGCAGGCATCCTCCGGTCATTGGCAACCAAAACAAGGATGATCGGCGATGGGCGTGTCGAGGATAGTGCGGTGAAGGCCTTGTTCTTCGATCGATTCGGGGACCCCGAGGTCCTGCGCTATGGCGCTTTTCCGGATCACGAGCTGGACGCCGGCTCGGTGCTGGTGGAAACCCGCGCGGTCGGCTTGAACTTCGCCGACATCTACCGCCGCCAGGGCGTCTATGTGCTGGACGGCAAAGCGCCATGGATTGGCGGCTATGAGGGCGTGGGGCGTATCATCGCGGTCGGGAACGGCGTCGATCGCTGGCGGATCGGGCAGCGGGTCGGCTTTCTTGACGTGCCGCGCGCCCATGCCGAGCGGGTCTGCGCGCCTGCCGATCGTCTGGTCGCGCTGCCGGACGATATCGACGATCGCACCGCCGCCGCGCTTTTGCTGCAAGGCGTGACGGCGCAATATCTGGTCGAGGATAGCGGCAGGCTGGCCGCCGGAGACCGCGTGCTGGTCCAGGCCGCGTCTGGCGGCGTCGGGCGGCTACTCACCCAAATGGCGGCAGCGCTCGGCGCCGAGGTCCATGCGCTGGCCTCGACCCCGTCCAAGCGCGAACAGGCGCGGTCGAACGGTGCTAGTGCGGTCTATGGCTATGACGACTGGGTGGCGCAGGTGCGGCGGGCGACCGGAGACGGCGTCGATCTGGTCTATGATTCGATCGGCACCACGCTCCACGACAGCCTCGCCGCCTTGCGTCCCGGTGGCCGCGTGGTGATCTTCGGCAAGGCGGGCGGCCCACCGCCCGCGATCGATCCGCTGTCGCTGATGGAGCATTCCAAGGGTGTCGTCGGCGGCGATCTTTGGACCTATCTGAACCGCGCGGAAAGCCGACAGAGCCGCGCCGACAGGCTGTTCGCGGCCTTGCGGGCTGGCACGATTACCGCGCCTGTCATCACCACCTTCCCGCTGAGCGAGGGGGCCGCTGCCCATCGCCTGCTGGAGGATCGCAGCTTCGCGGGCAAGATCGTCTTGGTCCCCGAGGGTCTCGGGTAACGGCGGTCGCTGGTGACCGCTGGTCGTGCATGGCGTTTCGAGGAAGCACCTGCCATGCTCATCCGGGATGTCGCTGCGTTTCGGCCAAGGGGGAAGCATTGAAGATCGGGGTCATTGCCGACGCCCATGGAAATCTGGCCGCGCTGGAGGCTGTCCGCGACGCGATGACCGCCGCCGCGCCCGACCTGGTCGTCAATCTGGGTGACCTCGTGTCCGGCCCGTTCGATCCTGGGGCAAGCGCCGAACTTCAGATGCGCTCCGGCTATCTCACCATCGCAGGGAACCATGAGCGGCAGTTGCAGGACGGCAGCGACGGGGCGTTCGACGTTCTGGCGCGGCCTCTCCTGACCCAAGAGCATTGGGCATGGATCGAGGGTCTGCCCGCGACGCTCACCCTCTGTGATGGCGACGTCTTCGCCTGCCACGGCAGCCCGGCGGGCGGGGATCTGGAATATCTGCTCGAGGATGTGAGCTCCGGCCGCGCGACACTGGATACCGACACCGCCATCCGGCCGCGCCTGAAGGGCATCGGGTCGGCCAGTCTGGTGCTGTGCGGGCATACGCATACGCCGCGCATGGTGGCGGTCGATGGCGTTCTGATCGTCAATCCCGGTAGCGTCGGGATGCCCTGCTACCGGGACCGGGGCGCGACCCCACACGTCATGGAGGCGGGCAGCCCGCTGGCGCGCTATGCCATCGTCGAGCGTCGTAACGCCGGATGGGCCGCTCAACTGCACGGCGTGCCCTATGACTATGAGATTCCGGCGCGTCAGGCAGAGGCTTTCGGCTTTCCGGCCTTTGCCCATGCCGCCCGGACGGGCCGTATCCTGCCTGGGTGATCCGCTGCCCCTCTGGACGGACGGTCGGAGCGGCGGGACGGTCACGAAACCGTCCCGCCGAACCTGCGACGCTCAGGCGCGATAGCCGCCTTGGCGCTCGAGCATCCAGCCGGGATATTCCGCTGGCAGCTTGGTCACCGCATCGAGGGCGGCAAGGTCGTCCGCGTCGAGCGACACCTGGGTCGCGGCGATATTGTCGGTAAGCTGATCGACCCGCTTGGCCCCGACGATCACGCTGGTCACCACCGGCTGGTGGAGCAGCCAGGCAAGCGCGACCTGCGCGACGGTGCAGCCCTTCGCCTCGGCGATGCGACGCATCTCGGGGATCACCACCGAGCCGCGCGTCCGGTCGACCGGCGGAAAGTCGAACGTCGCGCGCCGACCGTCCGCCGCTTGGCCCTCGCCATCATATTTGCCCGATAGATACCCGCCGGCCAGCGGACTCCATACCATCAGCCCGATCTTCTCGGACCGCAGCATCGGCACGATCTCGCGTTCCAGGTCGCGGCCGACCAGCGTGTAATAGGCCTGGAGTGAGAGGATCGGCGCGAGCCGCCGCGCCTCGGTGATACCGACCGCCTTCACCACCTGCCACGCCGCCCAGTTGGACAGGCCGAGATAGCGGACGTGACCATGACGGACGAGCGTATCGAGCGCCTCCAGCGTCTCCTCGATCGGCGTCGCGGGATCGAAGCCATGGATCTGGTAGAGGTCGATATGGTCGAGTCCCAGCCGCTGGAGGCTCTGCTTGCACTGGCTGAGGATGTGGCCGCGCGAGGCGCCGCGCGCATTGGGACCATCGCCCATCGGACCTAGCACCTTGGTCGCGATCACGACATCGTCGCGGGCGACGCCGATGTTCTTGAGCGACTGGCCGAGAATGCGCTCGCTTTCACCGCCGGCATAGACATTGGCGGTGTCGATGAAGTTGATGCCGGCATCGAGCGCGGTCCGGACCAGCGCGTCTGCCTCGTCCTGGCGAAGCTGGCCGATCTGGCCCCAGATGCCCTCGCTGCCGCCGAAGGTCATGGTGCCGAGGCAGAGTTCGGACACGAACAGGCCGCTATGGCCGAGTTGGCGCATACGCATGGGATGATACTCCTGTTGGAATGGATGAGCCGGAGATACGCCGCGAACGTTCGGCGCCGCGACGTCGATCCGATCAAAGTCCTGCCCGATCCTATCAAAGTCATGCGTAGACGGTGCTTTCGGCGCGCGGCGAAGCTACGATCTCTGCCATGACGACGCTGTCCGACCTTGCCCAACTGATCGAGCGCCATTGGTTCGTCCATGGTCGCGAAACGCCGATCCCGGGCCTGCTCATCACCCGCGCGGAGGAGCCGACCGGCATCATCCGCTCGGTCTATCGGCCATCCTTCTGCCTCGTCGTGCAGGGCGCGAAGATGTCGATGCTGGGGCCGACCCCCTATCATTATGCCGAGGGCCAATGCCTGCTCGCCTCGGTCGACCTGCCGGTCACGTCGCGCATCGTGCGGGCGAGTGCCGACGTGCCCTATCTGGCGCTGTCGCTCGCGATCGAACCGGTGACCGTGGCCGAACTGGTGGCGGAGCAGGTGAGCGTGCCGGGCCCGGCTGCCGCCTTCAATGCGCTGGCGACCAGCGACCATGACCCGGCGCTGCGCGATCCTCTCAGGCGATTGCTTGAGTTGCTCGAACACCCGGCCGATCAGGCGGTGCTCGCCCCGCTGATCCGGCGCGAGATCGTCTGGCGGCTGCTCGGCGGCACGCTGGGTCCGGCGCTGCGGCAGATGGGTCTGGTCGACACTCATGCCGCTCGGATCGGGCGTGCGACGGCGTTCATCCGCGACCATTATGCCGAGACGCTGCGCGTGGCCGACCTCGCCGCGCTGGCGGGCATGAGCGTCCCCGGCTTCCACCGCCACTTCAAGGCGGTGACGACGATGACGCCGGTGCAGTTCCAGAAGCAGGTCCGCTTGCAGGAAGCACGCCGCCGCCTGGTCGCCGCCGAGGAGGTCGCACGGGTCGGCTTCGCGATCGGCTACGAAAGCCTGTCGCAGTTCAGCCGCGACTATCGTCGCCTGTTCGGCGCTCCGCCGGGGCGCGATGCGGCAGCGATGCGCGCGCAACTGGTGCCGGAGCCAGTGCTGCCGTAATATTTCATAAAGGCCGGATTTCTATGGTGTGGCGCGTATATCGAAGACGTGGGGGGCAGGATTTTGGCCGTAGCATCGACCACTATCGTCTGGATGATCAAACAGAATAGGCGCTACGCGCCATTTCTCGATACCGCTCAGAAAATTTCTGCCGTGCTGATCGCTATGGGGGCATTTATGTCGGTCCCGGTGGTGATTCTGTTCAACGGATTTCTGGGATATCTGGATCAATCGGCCATCCCTGTGCTCCAAAACGGCATGTGGGTATATCTGCTGCTCTTCAGCATTGCCTCGGCCTTCGCATTTGCTCTGATCGTCTTCATGCCATCCACGATGACCATGGCTGTCCGCTTGAATGCGCCGGGTTTGCCGCACCCGAATGTCAAAAGAGCGTGCATAACGACTGTGCTGGTCGTCATAGTAATTCTGGTCGGCCTACTGTGGTATCGAGAGTCCTGGCTGGCGATTGCGATGATTTCCGCCATAGTGCTCGGCGCGCTGGGAGGCGCCTGGGCCGCGATCGGATTCGTACCGTCTCAAAAGCGGTTCTGGGCGTTCATCGTGGGATTCGGGGCGATGGCGTTGCTGGTGATGGTCTGGACCGCGTCGTTATTCGTGTTGCTAGCTCCGCTGGCCCAGTCGATCGCTGGCAACTGTCCGAACTTAGCTGCTGTCGCCTTGATGCTGCTGCTTGTCGCGATGCTCGTCGTGTCGATCTGGCAGCCGGTCATGGGCATTTTGCTGGGCCTGCTGCTGACCGTCGGTTGGACCGCGCAACAGGCTTCGCCCGACGGTGGCATCATGATCGCCAGCGCCTTGTACACCGCCAATCTCGGTGGCGGCCGACCGGCTTCGGTCCTTCAGCCAAGTGATGCCGGTGAGATCTGTAACTTGGGGGTGGCCGAACGGCCGGTGCTGTTCTTCGAGGTGAAGGGGTGTAGCCGTCCGGCGGCATTCGCGCGGCTCCGTTCGCTGGCGGGCAAGACGAGCATGGAGCGCCGCCGGATCATTCGCGAGTGGACGGCCCTTGTAGAGCAGCATCGCCCGAAGGTGCCAAGCCATTAGACCGTCCCGTTGGCGATCGAACTGATGGGCACGGTGGGGCGGCGTGCTGCTCGATGAGGCCTGTGGCTACAAGATTGGGCGCGTCGATATGCAAGTCGATGGCGTCGTCGTGCCGTTGACCCGGATGCGTAAGCGGCTGTGACTCGAGGCTGATGTCGCCGCCCGTCAGGCCGGGCAGGCCTTGGCGCTTGGCTGACGCCGGAACGCCAGGAGCATCACAAGCGCCACCGAGGCCATCATCGCCCCCGCGAGCGACACGGCCGGCAGTCCGAACCCAGCCCCGATCACGCCCCCGCCCAGCGCCGCGCCGATCGCGTTGCCGAGGTTGAACGCGCCGATATTCATCGCGGAGGCGAGGTTCGGCGCGTCCGAGGCCGCGTCCATCACGCGCATCTGCAAGGGCGGCACGATGGCGAAGCTGGCGATGCCCCAGACCAGGATCGCGATGGCAGCGGTCACCGGCCATTGCATGAGAACCGTGAAGGCAAGCAGCGTCAGCGCCATGATCGCCAGCATCGTCGTCAGAGCCCGGTCGACCGAACGGTCCGCAAGCCGCCCGCCGATGCCGTTGCCAATCGTCGCGCCGACGCCGAACAGCATCAGCATCGCGGTGACACAGCCGGTCGAGGCATGCGTCACATCCCGCAAGATGGGCACGATATAGGTGAACACGGTGAAGACGCCTCCAAAGCCGATCGTGGTCAGGGCCAGCGCCATCACCACCGGCCCGCGCGTCAACACGCGCAGTTCGGCGCGCATGTCGCCGCCCTCCGCAGCCGGCAGCGACAGCATCGCGATCGCCCCGACGCCCGCGATCCCGGCGAACGCCGTGCGCCAGCCAACCGCCTCGCTGACCCAGGTCGCCGCCGGCACGCCGCCGATGGTCGCGACGGTCAGCCCGGTGAACATCGCCGCCACCGCGCCCGCGCGCTTGTCCGGCGGCACGAGGTTGGCGGCGACGACCGATCCGACGCCGAAGAACGCGCCATGGTTGAACGAGGTGACGACCCGCGCCGCCATCAGCATCCAGTATCCGCCCGCTGCGGCAGACAGCGCGTTGCCGAGCGTGAAGATGCCCATCAAAGCGATCAGCAATGTCCGCCGGTCGATCCGCCCGGTGGTCAGCGTCATCAGTGGCGCGCCGATCAGCACGCCCATCGCATAGGCGCTGACCAGCAGCCCGGCGGCGGGGATCGACACGTGCAGGTCCCCCGCGATCACCGGCAACATGCCCATCGGCGCGAATTCGGTCACGCCTATGCCGAAGGCGCCGACCGCCAGCGCGAGCAATCCGAGGTTGAACTTCATGATCGTGGCTCCCTCAAACCATCGGCGGCGCGAGGCGGGCGAAGCCCTCCTGCTGCCGGTAGGGGGTGTGCGGATAGGGCGGCAGCACGTCGCTTGCCGCGTCGAGCGCCGCCACCTGCTCGGGCGACAGCGCCCAGCCGACCGCACCCAGATTGTCGCGCAACTGCGCCTCGTCGCGCGCACCGATGATGACCGACGACACGGTCGGACGCCGCAACAGCCAGTTGATCGCGACCTGGGGCACGGTCTTGCCCGTCTCCACCGCCACCGCTTCCAGCGCATCGACGACGCGGTAGAGATGCTCGTCCTCGACTGGTGGCGCGAACTGCGCGGTTTCGTGCAACCGGCTCCCTGTCGGGATCGGCCGTCCCCGCCCGATCTTGCCGGTCAACCGCCCCCAGCCGAGCGGGCTCCAGACCAGCGCACCGACACCCTGATCCGCGCCGAGCGGCATCAGATCCCATTCATACGCACGGCCGATCAGCGAGTAATAGACCTGATGCGCGACGAGGCGGGGCCAGCCATGGCGATCGGCCAGCGCTTGCGCCTTCATGATCTGCCAGCCGGGATAGTTGGAGACGCCGGCATAACGCACCTTGCCGTCCGCGATCAGCCGGTCGAGCGTGCCTATCACCTCCTCGGTCGGCGTTGACGCATCGAAGGCGTGAAGCTGGAGCAGGTCGATCCGGTCCGTACCGAGCCGCCGCAACGCCGCCTCGACCGCGCCGGTCAGCCGCGCCCGCGATGCGCCCCAGTCCTGCGGGCCGTCACCCATCGGCAGGCCGGTCTTGGTCGAGATCAGGACGGCATCGCGCCGCCCCTTGATTGCCTCGCCCAGCACCTGTTCCGACGCGCCGTCCGAATAGACGTCGGCGGTGTCGAACAGCGTCACGCCCGCGTCGAGGCAGATGTCGACCAGCCGCCGCGCCTCGGCGGCGTCGCTTGTGCCCCACGCGCTGAACAGCGGTCCCTTGCCGCCGAAGGTCCCCGCGCCGAACGACAGCGCCGGAACGCGCAGGCCGGACGATCCCAATTGCCGATATTCCATGACACCTCCTTTCTCGAATGTCATTCGTCAGGCGCATAGATGGACGGTGAAGCAGCGCCGCGGAACTGCCCGCCGGTGCAAAGGATTTATGCCTTGGACGCAAAGGTAGCTGGCAACGACGATCGCGCCCGGTCACTTGCCTTGTTCGCGAGCGTGGTGGAGGAAGGCAGATTCTCGGCGGCCGGCCGCACGCTCGGGCTGACGCCCTCGGCGGTGGCGCGTGCGATTGATCGGATCGAAGCGCGGCTCGGCGTGCGGCTGCTGCTACGCTCCACCCGGGCGTTGACGCTCACTGCAGAGGGACAAGCCTATCTCCTTGCCGCACGGCGCATCCTCGCCGACCTCGACGATGCCGAGCAGCAGATCGCCGACCAGGGCGCACCGCGCGGACGGTTGCGGATCAGTGCGGCGCTGGCGCATGGCCGGTTGTGCGTCGTGCCTCTGCTCGGCGATTTCGCGCGCGCCTATCCGCATATCCTGATCGATATCGCCCTAACCGACACGCTGGTCGACATCGCTGGCGGACAGGCCGATGTCGCGATCCGCTTCGGTCCGCTCGCCGACAGCGGTTTGACGGCGCGCAAGCTGTCCGAGGCGCGGCGGGTGATCGTGGCGTCGCCAGACTATCTGGCGCGGGCAGGCACGCCCAAAGTCCCGGAAGACCTGCACGCCCACAATTGCCTGAACTTCAACTTTCGCCGCGCCGAACCGATCTGGCCGTTCCGCCGCGAAGGCCGGGATTTCGCGCTGAGTGTCGAAGGCGGCATCGTCGCTAACAATGGCGAGACGCTGGGCCATCTCGCCGCTGCCGGGGTCGGCATCACCCGCGTCGGCCGCTTCAGCGTTGCGGCTGAGATCGCGGACGGGCGGCTCGTGCCATTGCTGGAAGAATACAATCCAGGCGATGTCGAACTGATCCACGCCGTCTTCGTCGGCGGCTCCACCACGCCGGCACGGGTGCGGGTGTTCGTCGACTTCCTGGTCGAGCGCTTAGCCAGCCGGTTCGAGTAGCGGGCGCGACACGGCCGATTCCAGAAAGGCGTACAGCCGGTCATCGTCGCTCATCGCGACGTTGAAGCGCAGGTGGTCGCGCCATCCGCCGCTGGTGCTGAACACCGGACCCGGTGCTAGAACGATCCCTGCATTGATCGCCTTGCGTGCCAGCTCAACGGCGTCGACGCTATCGGGCAATCGCGCCCACAGGAAGATGCCCGCCGCTGGATCGGTCCACGGCTCGATCCCGATGGCCCGCAGACGTTTGGCCACCCGGGCCATAGCCCGGGCCAGCCGGGTCCGGACACCGTCAACATGACGCCGATAGCTGCCATCGGTCAGCACCGCGTGCAGCAGGTTGGCGGCGAGCGGACTGCCCGCCATCGATGTTGCGATGCGTAGGTCGGCCAACCCTTCAATCCAGTCGGGTCGCGCCGCGATATGGCCACAGCGCACCGCCGCCGACAGCGACTTGGAGAAGCTGCCGATGCGGATCGTCCGGTCGAGGCCGTCGAAGGCGGCCAATCGTGGAGACGGCGTGTGTTCGAAGTCGGCGAAGATATCGTCCTCGACAACGACCATGTCATGCGCCTCGGCGATCTTGAGCAGTCGGTGCGCGGTGGCGGCCGCGAGCGACGCTCCGGTCGGGTTATGGACGCCTGAGTTGGTCAGGTAGAAGCGCGGCCGATGCGTCGCGGCGGCCTCGGTGAAGGCGGTGACGTCCGGCCCGGTCGGCGTCATCGGTACGCCCACCACCGTTGCCCGGTGCGCCCGCAACAACGCCAGAAAGTTGAAATAGCACGGGTCGTCAACCAGCACGGTATCGCCCGGCTGAAGCAGGAAGCGGCACACCAGATCGAGCGCATGGGTGCCGCTGTCGGTCAGCAGGATCTGGTCGGGGCCGGCTTCGATCCCCTGATCCGCCATCCGCCTCGCCAACAACGCCCGGAGCGGGGGCGAGCCCAAGGGGGATGCATAGCCCGCCAGCGTGCCGTTCTCGTCGGATCGCGCTGCCCGGCGCATCGCCTTGCGCAGCGCGTCGCCCGCCAGCCAGTCATCGGGCAGCCAGCCGCATCCCGGCATCATTTCGTGCCGTCGTTCGCCGAGCGACTGACGCAGCATCCAGAGCGGGTCGACCTCGCGCTCCTTCGTGCTGACCAGCCGATCCAATGCCAGCGGGGCCAAGGGCGCGGCGACATAAAAGCCCGATCCCGGTCGCGACCGGATCACCCCCTCAGCGGCGAGGCGATCATAGGCCTCGACCACCGTCGAGCGCGCGACGCCGCTCGTCTCGGCCATGGCGCGGATCGACGGCAGCCGGGCGCCCGGCGTCAGCGTGCGGGCGTCGATCCGGTCACGGATCGCACGGACCACCATGCCGGTGCGGGTTTCGTCGGGCGCGCTCGCCATCGTACTGCCAATCCCACCAATACAGTTCGGCATGATCGTACCGATGTGTATCTGTCGGCGCCAGTCGCTCCGCGATAGGACCAGCCATCATCAACAGGAGATGACCGTGACCCGCCCCTTTCGCCTCGTCGACGTATTCGGCACCGATCCGCTGACCGGCAATCCCTTGGCCGTTATCGCCGATGCCGATGGCCTGACGACGGACGAGATGCAGGCGATCGCAAGCTGGTTGAACTTTTCGGAGACGACCTTCCTGCTGCCGCCGACCGATCCATCGGCCGACTATCGCGTGCGGATCTTCACCATGGCGCACGAACTGCCGTTCGCCGGGCACCCGACCTTGGGCAGCGCGCATGCGTGGGCGGAAGCGGGCGGGCAGCCGAAGCAGGACGGCGTGATCGTGCAGGAATGCGGCGTGGGACTGGTGACGATCCGGCGCGATGGCGATCAGCTTGCTTTTGCCGCCCCACCGCTGCTGCGCGGCGGCACGCCAACCAAGGCGGAGATCGCACAGGTCGCCGATCTGCTGCGGATCGACCGCGCGGCGATCGTCGATGCTGCCTGGGCCGACAATGGCCCCGGCTGGATCGCGGTCATGCTGGCGTCGGCCGAGGCGGTGCTGGCGGTCGAGCCGGCGCGGTACCACCCCGAGCATATCGACATCGGCATCGTCGGACCACATGCACCCGGCAGCGAGGTCGCGTTCGAACTGCGTGCGCTCTTCACCGACGCGCATGGCGGGCTGATCGAGGACCCGGTGACCGGCAGCCTCAACGCGTCCGTCGGCCAGTGGCTGTTCGCCAGCGGCCGGGCCAGCGGCAGCTATGTCGCTGCACAGGGCACGCGCCTCGGGCGGAGCGGGCGTATCCATGTCTCGCAGGATGAAACCGGCCAGGTTTGGGTCGCCGGTGCGACGCGGACGCTGTTCTCCGGACGGACGCAAGGGTGATGCAGGTCGCGGTCCTGACCTTCGACGGCTTCAACGAACTGGATTCGTTCGTGGCTGCCGCGATCATCAACCGGCTGCGCCCGCATGGCTGGGCCGCGCACATCACGGCGCCGACCGAGACGGTGACGTCGATGAACGGCGTCGTGGTCCATCGCCAACGGCCGCTCGCATTTCTCGAGGAGGCGGATGCGGTGCTGATCGGCAGTGGTGTCCGCACGCGGGAGATCGCCAACGATCCGGCGATGCTCGCCCGGCTTCGCCTTGATCCGGCGCGGCAGTTGATCGCGGCGCAATGTTCGGGAACGCTGTTGTTGGCCAGGCTCGGCCTGATCGGTGATTTGCCCGCGTGCACCGACCTCACCACCAAGCCATGGGTGGTGGAGGCCGGTGTCACGGTCATCGACGCACCGTTCGCCGCTCATGGCAATGTCGCGACGGCGGGCGGTTGTCTTGCCGCGCCCTATCTCGCCGCATGGCTGATCGCGCGCGGAGGCGCGCCCGAACTGGCGCGCGAGGCACTTCGTTACGTTGCACCGGTCGGCGAGAAGGGGCGCTTCGTCGACCATGCCATGGCGATCGTCGCGGGCGATTTGGCGTTCGCCTAACCCGCCCGCGCGCGTAGCTCGTAGGGACCCGCGTCGAGATTACGCCTGCGGGCTGTCCCAGCCTTCCAAGACGATCTTGCCCCTCGTGGTGGCGCTCTCGATGCGGCGGTGCGCCTCGATCAGGTTGGCGGCATTGATCGGCGAGAGCGTGTCGGTCGCCGTAGTGCGAATGCGCCCCTCGTCCACCAGTTCGGCGACCGCGTCCAGCAATCGCCCCTGCTCGTCGACGTCCGGCGTGTCGAAGAGCGACCGGGTGAACATCAATTCCCAATGGACCGACACCGCCTTGCGCTTGAAGGCGACGATGTCGAGGCTGGCGGGATCGTCGATCAGCGCAAAATGCCCCTGCGGCGCGATCAGCTCGGCGATGTCGGCCAGATGGCGATCGGTATGGGTGGTCGAGAAGACGAAGGCGGGCGCGCCGATCTCCAGCGCGGCGATCTGCGGTGCCATCGGCCGGGAATGATCGATGACATGATGTGCGCCGAGGTCGCGCACCCAAGCCTTCCGTCTCGGCGCGCGAGGCGGTGGCGATCACGGTCAGGTCGGTGCGGGCCCGCGCGATCTGGATCGCCGCGGAACCGACGCCGCCCGCGCCGCCGATGATCAGGATGGCACGGGCGCCGCCGGCCGGCTGGTTGTCGACCTTCAATCGGTCGAACAGGGTTTCCCACGCCGTGATGGCCGTCAGCGGCAACGCCGCCGCCTCCGCGAAGCCGATGCTGCGGGGGCGATGGCCAACGATCCGCTCGTCGACCAGCTGATATTCCGCATTGCTGCCGTCGCGCATCAGGTCGCCCGCATAGAAGACCTCGTCACCCACCTTGAAGCGGGTGGCCTCCGGGCCGACCGCCCCGACCACGCCCGCCGCATCCCAGCCGAGAATGCGCTCGTCACGTCCGTCGAATGGCGCGGCGCCAGTGCGAACCTTCGCGTCGACGGGGTTCACCGAGACGGCCCGAACTGCGACCAGAATGTCACGCCCGGTCGGAACGGGTCGTGGCAGTTCGACCTCGACAAGGGCTTCGTCCCGGTCAATCGGGCCGGGCTGGCGATAGGCTATGGCGCGCATGGGTCTTGCTCCTTTTACTGACGCACGCGAGATAGGGACGGTGTCAGCTTATGCCGTAGGCACAAAAAACGCTCATAGTGTCAAAAAGGATACCGCCCTGATGGCGAAAGCCCGTCACTCCCGCCTCGATTGTACCCCGGGTTGCGCCGTCGAGGCGGCGGTGAGCCTGATCGACGGCAAGTGGAAGGCGGTGATCCTCTACCATCTACAGGACGGACGCACGCGCTTCAACGAACTGCGCCGCCGCGCTGGTGATGTGACGCCGCGCATGCTGACCAATCAGCTGCGCGAGTTGGAAGCCGATGGCCTGATCGAGCGCGAGGTCTTCGCTCAGGTGCCGCCGCGCGTCGAATACAGCCTGTCTGATCGTGGACGATCCCTGTCGCCGATCATTGCGGCGCTAAAGGCTTGGGGCGATGCGAATATGGATCTCTTCGCACGGCGGTGACCATCCGGCAAATGCATCGGCGACGTTCGCGGCATCGCTCGAACGGCGTCGTGCCCGGATCTACACCAAGAGATGGGTATGTGGGATAAGTGACGGGTTTTCAACGTTTTTGCACAATATGTTCACATCCTGTTCTGTATGCGTTAAAAGGTGCGCATGGCGGTGCGTAAGATCATTCACGTCGACATGGACGCCTTCTTCGCGTCGGTGGAGCAGCGTGACAATCCGTCGCTACGCGGCAAGCCCGTCGCTGTCGGCCATGCCGCCGCGCGAGGCGTGGTGGCGGCGGCCAGCTACGAAGCCCGCAAGTTCGGCGTTCGCTCCGCTTTGCCCTCAGTCACCGCGCTGCGCCGCTGTCCCGACCTGATCTTCGTGCCGCCCCGCTTCGAAGTGTACCGCGATGTCTCGCGCCAGATCCATGACGTGTTCGCGCGGTACACGGACCTGATCCAGCCCTTGTCGCTCGACGAGGCCTATCTCGACGTCACCGCGAACAAGCGTGGCCTGGAAACCGCATGGCTGACTGCCAAGGCGATCCGCGCCGACATTCTCGCGGAGACCGGCCTGACCGCATCGGCGGGCATCTCGTACAACAAGTTCCTGGCCAAGCTCGCCTCCGATCACCGCAAGCCCAACGGCCAGTTCGCAGTCACGCCGGACATGGGCGCGGCCTGGGTCGAGACGCTGCCCGTCAGCCGCTTCCACGGCGTCGGACCGGTGACGGCGGAGAAGATGAAGCGGCTGGGGATCGAGACCGGGGCCGATCTGCGCGCCAAGTCGCTGGCGTTCCTGCAGCAGCATTTCGGCAGTTCCGCCGAATGGTACCACGCCATCGCGCGCGGGGAAGATGACCGTCCGGTCAATCCGAACCGCGTGCGCAAGTCGTCGGGGTCGGAAACGACGTTCAACCGCGACCTGACGGAACCCGCTGAGATCGAGGCAGGCGTGCTCAAGATGGCGGACGATGTCTGGGATTGGTGCGAGGGACGGCAAGCCTTCGGCCGCACCGTCACGGTGAAGATCAAATACGCCGACTTCCATCAGATCACCCGACGCCGCAGCCAGCCCGTGGCGGTCACCAGTCGCGAAGGCCTGCGCCGCGCGGCGCTCGACCTGATCCGGTCGGTTATGCCGACCCAGAAGGGGATACGACTGGTCGGCGTAACGGTATCGAACTTCGTCGAGGCCCGGGCAGCGGCACCGACAGAATTGCCGATCTTCGCGGATGCGGCGGCGTGATGCTCGACCTCTTTGATGCGCCGCTACTGCCGGGGCTCGCCACGCGGGCGAACCTGATCACCGCGGACGAGGAGCGCATGCTGATTGACCGGATCGACGCGACCGACCTCGAGCCGTTCCGCTTTCAGGGCTGGACGGGCAAGCGGCTGACAACGTCCTTCGGATGGAGTTACGACTTCGAGGTCGGGCGCCCAAAGGATGCGCCACCGATGCCGGATTGGCTTCTCCCCATCCGCGATAGGGCGGCAAATTTTGCCGGGCTAGCGCCCGAGGCGCTGATCCAGGCGCTGCTCATCCGCTACGACCCAGGCGCCGGGATCGGCTGGCATCGCGATCGGCCGATCTACGGGCATGTCCTCGGCATCTCCCTCGGCGAACCGGCGACGATGCGCTTCCGGCGTCGGCGCGGCGGCGGCTTCGACCGCGCGTCGTTGCCGCTCGATCCGCGTGGCGGTTATCACATTAGCGGACCCGCCCGACACGACTGGGAACACAGCATCGCACCGATGGAACGCCCGCGCTGGTCGATTACCTTTCGGAGCCTCGCAGAACATCGTTCATAGGTAAGATGGGGTTTACTATCGTTGTTCTTCTGACCGGCGATCAGGAGCGCGGTGAGCTGCATCCGTCGTCGACGCCGCGAAGCGGCTGAGATCTGCCTGCGGCAGGTGTCGACCACCATACGCCGTTCCTCTTCGGTGCCAGGAACGTCCGGTTACGCTAACAGCGGCCAGCGGCAGCTCTGGAAACTTCACTGGCAGGTAACCTCGAGATTGCGGTCGCTATTCCGCGATGCCGATGCGTTACGCGTGCGACAATTCAGCATGCGATCCTTTTTGACGGCTTTTATAGCGTGCGCCATTCATCTGCGACGCCGCCATTCCTATCTATGACTAGAAAATTCGGGCAAGGACTTGGGGCATCTCAGATGAGCGACGACAATGCAGCGTTCGCCGAAGACGACAAGGATATTGAACAGCCCGCTGAACCGCAGCCGCTCTATGAAGAGGTGACGGCCGCCGATTTCGCGTCGGTTGATCTGAACGCGTTGACCGGCAGCATGACTCGCCTCGACCGCCATGCGTTAGTCGATCTATTCTGGTCGAAGACCAAGGAGGCGGTCGATGGCGGCGACACGCTGGCTGAGCGCGTCTACCGTCTCGTTTCGGCTCTGGTCGGTCTGCATCTTCGTGTGGAAAGCGAAGGTGATCCGTTCGGTTTGCAGTGGCAGAACGGGACGCGGCGCACCGCGATCCCGCATGACTTCCGGGGCAATCAGAGTGAAGTCCTCGCCGATCTTGCGCCCGGCATCGTCCATCCCACACTGCGCGCGCGTTTTGCAGATGTCGCCTATGAAACCGGCGTGCGCCGCGCCGGGCGCACGGCGGTCGACGCCTATTGCGAAGTTGCACGCCGCATCGCCGATGGCAGTGCCGCGCTGGAGTTCCCCGATATCGGCACGCGAGCCATGGACTGCGTTAAGCCGCTCGAACGTAGTTTCATGATCAATGCCCGTATCGCCAAGCGCGGCACGTTGATCGAGCCGATCGCCGAAACCTTACGCTTGGCGTTCAACAACGCCGTTGCCGAACGTGCCTATTTCCCGCTCGCCCAGCTTGGTCGGCGCGTCCTACAGCACAAGCTGATCCCCTCCGAGGAGGTCGCGGAGACCGCCGCCAGTCTCGCGTCGACCGCCCCGCCAGAGGACTATGATATGGCGGTCAAGGAGTGCTGGAATCTCGCGGCCGACGCCTATGACCGCGCGGGTGATGAGGATGCCAGCCGAGACGCCGCGATCAAGTCGATTGAACGGACGCTCGCCATGGCCGAAACCGTGCCGTCTAGTTCTGCAAAGGCGCATTGGGTCAAGCAGGCTCTGCGCGAATTCCGTGCGCGCGGCGATGCCAAGGATCGAGTCGATGAAATGCGCCGCCGCCTGCGCGAGCTGCAAGATAAGGCGCTCGACGAATTCTCAGGCATCCCCTTCAAGCTCGACGGGATCGAAGAGGTCCGCGACCAGACCTACGGACAGTTCAAGGCGCTGGGCCTGACCGACGCGTTGCGGTCGATGGTCGGTTTCTCCAAGCCCGACGATGTCGAGAAGTTGAAGGAGCTGGTGCTCCAGCAGGCCAAGGACTCTCCGCTCTCGAACCTGTTCGCGACAAGTTACGCCGACCATGAGGGTCGCGAAGTGGCGCGCGGGCCGTCGCTCGATTTCGAGGATAAGCCTAGCGAAGCCTGGTACAAGGAACACGGCATCCGCCACATGTCGATCGTTCGCCGCTTCCGGATTCACGGCAATATCGAGCCCGCCCGCCAGGCGGTGCTGGAACGCTTTTCGATCAACGAACAGCATATGCTGCCTATAGTCCAGATGAGCAGCTTCATCCCCATCGGCCACCATCACATCTTCTCAGTCGGCTTCGCGCGCATGTGGCAGGGCGACTATGCTACCGCCGGGCACCTGCTACTACCGCAGATCGAGAATTCGCTGCGCCACATTCTCCAGATGTCGGGACGGGACGCCGCCAAGATGGAGGAAGACGGCCTTGAGGGCGATCGGCCGCTTAATATCCTGCTGGGTTATTGCCGCGCGGATCTCGAAGCGATCCTTGGAGCCGATATGGTGTGGGAACTCGATAGCCTGCTCAATTTCAGGCCCGGTCCCGCGCTTCGGCATGAACTGGCGCACGGCAAGATGGGCTGGAATGCTTTCTTCTCCGATGAAGCCATCTCGGCTTGCTGGCTGGTCTATCTGCTGACGGTCTCGCCGCTTTTGCGATATTGGGATAGCAATGTTGCCCCTGCAATCGCTGCGATGACGCCGAGCGGTGAGATCTGACCCCGTCAGCAATCGGCCGCACGCTCGCGCACGCGTCGCCGGATCTCGCTCTTTAACAGGCTGCTGAAAAGGGCTTGTTGTGGGCGACCTGAGGTGATTCATCGCGACTGCAGCGATGAGGGTGAATGGATGCGGGGTGGCGACGCGCGGTCGGGAGAATTGTTCTCTTGCGTCGATCTGGAGCGGCGGATGCCGGCGGGCCATCCGTTGCGCAAGATCCGCGTGGTGGTGAATGCGGCGCTGGCCGGGATAGGCCCCGATCTGGAGGCGCTCTATTCGCGGATCGGACGCCCGTCGATCGCCCCGGAGAAGCTGCTGCGCGCGCCGCTGTTGCAGCTGTTCCACGGCATCCGCTCGGAGCGGCAGATGATGGAGCGGCTGGATTTCGATCTGTCGTTCCGCTGGTTCGTCGGGCTGGGCGTGGACGAACGGGTGTGGGATGCCTCCACCTTCTCGAAGAACCGGGCACGGCTGCTGGACGGCGAGATCGCGGCCCGCTTCCTGTCGTCGATCCTGGCCTTGCCGCGGGTCCGGCGGCTGCTGTCGAGCGACCATTTCTCGGTCGACGGCACGCTGATCGATGCTTGGGTAGTAGCATGAAGAGCTTTCGTCCGAAGGAGGATGCCGGCGATGATGGCTCGCCCGGCGACGGTCCGGGCGGGCGTAACGCCGAGGTCGATTTCCGGGGCACGAAGCGGAGCAACGATACGCACGCCTCGCTCACCGATCCCGATGCGCGGCTCTACCGCAAGAGTGCCGGCACGGGCGCCAGGCTGTGCTACATGGGCCATGTGCTGATGGAGAACCGCCACGGGTTGGTGGTCGACACCGAAACCACGCGCGCGGCCGGGTTTGCCGAGCGGCTGACCGCGGTGGCGATGGTGGACGACCTCGCCCGGCCCCGAGGGGCGGCGCATCACGCTGGGCGCGGACCGGGCCTATGACACGCGCGATTTCGTGTCGGACCTGCGCGACCGATGCGTGACCCCGCACGTCGCCCAGAACACCAGTGGCCGACGCTCGGCGATCGATGGCCGCACCACCCGGCATGCCGGCTATGCCGCCAGCCAGCGCGTCCGCAAGCGGATCGAGGAGGTGTTCGGCTGGGTGAAATCGGCCGCCGGCCAGGGCAAGACGCGCTTTCGCGGACTGGCACGCGTCCGCTTCGCCTTCACGCTGACGGTCGCCGCCTACAACCTGATCCGGCTCCCCCGGCTGCTGGAGACGGGGTGATGTCCGTCTCGACGGGGCCGGTCGGCCGGTGGCGGATCGTCGAGGCCGCGGCATGGCCGCGCGAGCATCTCGACCTGTGTGGCCCGGCCTTTCTTCGCGTCGACGCCGATGGCTCCGGCGAGATGGCCTTCGGCGCACTCACCGCCGTGTTGAACGTCGGCTTCACCCCCAGCGGCGTCGACTTCGACTGGAATGGCAGCGATGAGGGCGACCACGTCCAGGGAACCGGATGGGCCGACCTGCACGACGACGGCAGCCTTGAGGGCGAAATCGCCTATGACAATGGCGACGAAACCACCTTCATCGCCAAGCCGTGGCCTTTTTCAGCAGCCTGTTAAAAGGGGCCGAACGACCTTGCCGACATCAGTGACCGGAAAGTCAATGAACGACCAAAGTCGGTCGTTCACATTTACTTCTGTGGATGTCGGGTCGTGAGAGAAGCTGCCGATCGGTCTGGACGGCGCAGCCGGTTGGCGAGAGGCGCATTTGAGCTATCGGTTGCCCGGTTTCTCGCGACTGGCTATCAATTCATACTCGAAGATACAGCCGAAAGAGCACCAGTCGAATTGCAAAAATGATTTGTGTTTGCCGAAAGGAAATATGTCCAATAATCATTCTGCATTTACGCTAATATTCTGCTGTTGGATCGTAGGACAGAACATCTTCGATTTCTCGCATGACTTGGCGAGTGTTTCCTTTTATAATGTATTCAACGTTAAGCATGTCTGCGACTGCTTGTACGCTGGCTTCTTTGTGAGCGGAGTAGAGGATCACCTGTTTGTAACGGTAGCCCTTATTTCGCGCTTCCGATGCAACCATAAGGCCTGGGAATAGAGCATATATATCGCCGAGGCTTTGGGCCTTATCGAGGTCAGCACCAAAGACCGGTATATTGAGGTCCACAATTAAAGCTCGAAACTCCTCGTGGGCGATGGCTTCGAGAGCCGCCCTCACGTCTCGTGCGAAGTCAACGTCATATCCATCATCCCGTAAGTTTTCTGCCAACCAACGGATATGAAAAGGCTCGTCATCAATGAGAAGAATTTTCATAATTACCTCTGCCTAAGTTTTCGATCTGAGGTTCCTCGTAAACCGTTTGGCAAGCGAATTGTAAATTCTACCTGATCATGATCATATCTCGCGGCGGAAATTTTGCCATTATGAGCTGTCTCTACGATTTGCTTGCAAATATAGAGCCCCAACCCGGTTCCAGAGGCAATAACGCGCTTTGCATTTTCTCCGCGCACACCAACTTGAAACATATTGATAAAATCTTGCTCATTTATTCTGTGCGACGGCTTGCTTCTTATGGAAATTATTGCATCATTAGTTCTCGCCTGAATATGATGTAATATTTCGACTTTGCTATTATCGCTACTGTACTTGACCGAATTATCTACCAGATTCATAAAAACCTGTCGTATCAAATCCGGATGTGCCCTGACGCTGTTCTGAATATCTCTTTCATTAACGAATAATTCAATCCCTCTACTCTCCGCCTCTTCTTGATGGAACATGCAGGCTTCAATGAGATTCTGAGGTAGGATTACCGTTTTCTTGTCCGACTCCCCTAATTCGCCAAAGCCGATTGCCAAGTATGCGAGATTTCTGGTTAATATTATACAATTTTCTACTTGCGCACGAATGGCATTTAGTCGTTGTTTCTGTCTGAATTCTTCCTTTATCTTACCCTCATAAAGTCTATCTAGTGTTCCGGCCACACCGTTCAATGGGTTTATCAATTGATGCGCAAAATTAGCTACTAGGGATAGGTCAAAATTATCGGTCAGAGGAGATCGATGGGCTATCTTTTTCTCATTCATATTTCATCTCCTCAATAAATAAATTCCGTCCGTCGTGATATAAATGGGATCCAGAAATGAAATCTACGGTCACTTTGGACGATGTGCAAAAAATCATTTCGATTTCCCTTTCATCGAGAATAATAACCAATTTTTTAGACAATGGTTCAACTTGTAGAATAGGACGTTCCGTTACGAACAAAATCCAAGTAAGAGATAAAATCTCTCCACGACCTAGTTTTCTGCTGTTGCCCGGAAAAATGAAAAAATCCGTAAAATCTCTGGTATCTAAATCTCTGGAGAAGGAAAAAAACGTTCCTCGGCTCTGCACTTGCGCAATGCGTTCATTCCAGCATCTCGCTAAGGAATTTGCATATTCTAAGGCTATCGTTGCGTCGCGTCGTGATTGAGAAATGGAATGTACGGTCGATATTATTTTCGCCATCTCGAGAGATACGCCGGCATATCCAAGAATTTCGGCGTTTATTTTGCCGAGGCCATACTTGAACAAAATTTCTTTCTTTAGCGCGACGTGCGCTTCAATCTCGTGGCCACCCCAAAATCTTACCTTCGGCCTTTTGTTTAAGGCGTTCCATGCGTTGATGCGATCAATGCTCGTAGGTGATGCAGAAGAGGTGGTCATCATAAACAGATAATCGGCATCGAGCGCTTCGGCGTGAGCAATTTTTTCGTGTATAGTTGGCCAAGATACTGCAGATTCATAGCGCTTGCACTCTATGAACCATTTCTCCTGATTGGAAACAAAGGTAGGGTCCACGAAAGTCCGCATAGCTTCGATGTCGCGACCTCCGTCGGCACCGGGAGTTCGCCACACCGGATTTTTAAACGCCATGCCCTTGATGATGTCGAAGCATAGATTTTCGAAGTTCGTTGGCGACAGGTCGTTCAGGGAGACGAGTGACATGAAAGCGGCTTCCAACTTTAGCGAGCATGGTAACCTATGATCAGGCTATCGGACCATATCTGGCCTGACGTGACCCCGGTCTTTCATCCAGCGGCAACCAGAGACCGACCGTGGTTTTCGCGCATAAGCGCAGGTGAAGCAACGGGCGGGGTTAACCCCGCCCGTTGCTGTTCGAGCCCGGCAGCGAAGGCTGCCGGAGTGGCGTAGCCGAGCGAGGAGTGCGGACGCTCGTTGTTGTAGTCGTCGACCCAGCGGGCCAGAATCGAGCGGGCCTGACCGATGGTGAAGAACAGCGTCTCGTTGAGCAGCTCGTCGCGCATGCGACCGTTAAAGCTCTCGACGAACCCGTTCTGCGTGGGCTTGCCCGGCGCGATGTAATGCCACTCGATGCGGGCATCGCCGGACCAGGCGAGCACCGCGTTCGACGTCAGTTCGGTCCCGTTGTCGCTGACGATCATCTTCGGCCTGCCACGCTCGGCGATCAGATCGGCCAGCTCGCGCACGACCCGCCGGCCCGAGATCGACGTGTCCACCACCGCCCGAAGGCATTCGCGCGTGACGTCATCGACGATGTTGAGCACGCGGAACCGACGGCCGGTCACGAGCTGGTCGTGGACGAAGTCCAGACTCCAGCGCTGGTTGGGAAGCGCCAGCACTGACGCGGGCGCACGGCTGCCTGTGGCGCGCCTTCGTCCCTTCCGGCGCCTGACCGTCAAACCCTCCTCACGATAGAGCCGCTGGGTCTTCTTGCGGTTGATCGTGATGCCGTCCCGGCGCAGCAGGATGTGCAGACGCCGATAGCCGAACCGTCGGCGTTGCTGCGCCAGCTCGCGCAGCCGCGACCGCAGGTCGCCATCATCCGCCCGGCACGAGCGATACCGCATGCTCGTGCGGTCTGCCCCAACGACCGTGCATGCCCGCCGCTCGCTCATCCCCAGCGTCGCCTGGAGATGCGCGACCGCTTGCCGCTTCGCGGCGGGCGTCACCACTTTTTTGACAGCAGGTCTTTCAACCCCGCATTGTCCAGCATCGTGTCCGCCAGTAGCCGTTTGAGCCGGGCGTTCTCCTCTTCGAGCGACCGCAGGCGCTTTGCGTCGGACACCTCCAGGCCGCCGAACTTCGCCTTCCACGCATAGTAAGTCGCGCTCGACATCCCGTGCTTGCGGCACAGCTCCGTCACCACCGCACCCGCCTCGGCCTCCTTCAGGATGCCGATGATCTGCTCTTCCGAAAACTGCTTCCGCTTCATTCCGTCCGTCCCTTTAAGGAGACGGTCTCTACTTCCAGTTGGATGAAGAAACGGGGGTCACGTCAGGCCGGTCCTTTGAAAGCCAGCGAGGTTGGCATGCAGCAGGTTTCCAAACGCCGTGGGGCGGATCTACTCATACTCGCATCGCTCACGATAAGAGATCTACGGTCACCCAAGTGTCCGGATTCGCCGGAAGCTGTCATATGCCGTTGCCTATGAGAATGACGGCAATGTCCCATACGGTGAGAGGCTCCCCGCCAAGAGACGGGGAGCCACCGGCTCAAATTTCGGTGTTCTCGGCAAGGGCAAGTGCATCTTCCACGTCGATGCCAAGATAGCGCACGGTGTTCTCGATTTTGCTATGGCCGAGAAGGATCTGGACGGCACGAAGGTTGCCGGTTGCCCTGTAGATGATCGATGCCTTCGTTCGGCGAAGTGAGTGCGTGCCATACTCACTTCGAATCAGACCGACCCCTGTCACCCATTCATCGACGAGCCGGGCATACTGGCGGGTGCTGAGATGCCCATTATGATCGACCCGGCTGGGAAAGACGTAGTCGTCCACCGTGCCGCCCCGCCGCTCGAGCCAAGCCAGCAGGCTGGCGCGAGCGTCTGGAAGCAGCTCGAACTGAACTGGTCGGCCTGTTTTCTGCTGCATGACGATCGCCCGCGTTCGGATTTGCCCGCCGCTGACAAGGTCGCCGATCTTCATCTGCACTAGGTCGCAGCCTCGGAGTTTGCTGTCGATTGCCAAGTCGAACAGCGCCCGATCTCGCAAGCGGCGGCTCTGATTAAGGTAGAATCGGATTTCCCATATTTGCTTGGGTTTCAGCGCACGCTTCGCGCCGACAGTTCTGCCGGCATTCCAGACTTGACGCTTGGTGGCGGTGGGTGCGGTTTCAGACATCTCCATGATCGTTCTCCGATGGCCAAAGTGACCAAGGGAAAAACGCTTTCGGAATTCATGGGATGGAGGCCCTCGGGGCACCTGCCGACCAAACTTTGCCGTTGGCGTTCACTCCAGCGAACGTCTGGTCCCGACAGTAACTGCCGTTCGCCCCGATCAAGGCCAGTGATCGGAACATGCCGAAAGGTTGATCGTCTGCGCTGCCTTTAGATCTCGGGCAGCGAACCGGCACGTCGGAACTCTGGGTATAGCGGAATGGCTGCTTATGGGCGGCGCCTGACGGTAAACGGCCGTTTGTTCAGGGGTTAGTGGTCCGAGGCTACGGTAAATGTCCACACAAGCTGGCGGGGGTTGCGCCGCGAGCGCCAAACCAAATAGCGGCGCGAGCGATGTGGATCTTGCATCGACCCCGCGGACGGCCCGTCACATCCCTACATTTTCCCTAGCGCAGCCTTGCGCTTCGCCGTTGTGGGCCATACCATCTGACACTTGTCGCGCCGTCGGCACGACTCGTGTGCGTACCGGGGCGGACGGACGTTCGGAGCGCTGCTACCCCATCCATCTCTGAAGCCTTCGGGAGGGAGTACGCGCGTGGCGCGCAGTGCTGGATCGGACATTGGCAGCCTCGTCCGCGCGGCGGAGGACGGGTTGCTTGACCCCCAAGCGTCTCCGCGAAGGTATGATCGCGGCGGCGGGACGGAAGGGCGGATTCGCCGGATGATGCAGCAGTTCGGCCGCGCATTCGAACGGCGTGGCGGCAGCGGCGAGGACGGCATTGACTCCGGGCTGGCCGTCGCGGCCGAGCTGGTTGCCGCGGCGATGGCGGAGCAGCTTGCCTCGTTCGGCAGACGTCAGAGCGTGACCAGTGCGGACCGCCGTTTCCTGGTGACCGCGGGCGGTCGCAGCTCAGCAGTCATCATCCTTGATCCGGGCATGCCGCGAGGTACGGTGAGGCAAGTGCCCTTCGAAGAGGCGGTCTCTCCCCAAATCCTGTCCCAGGCGGCGGAACGCATGTTCGCGGATGCGCGGGAGCTGAAGACCCGTTCGCCAGAAAGCCGCATCCTGTCCCAACTAGGGCCAGCCTCCGCTGATTTGGCACGGGCGGTCGCACCCGACGTGATCGTCACGAGCCGCCCCCGAATGGAGCCGCTGTGCGTGCCGAACCCGATGATGACGGTCGACCACGCGGGCGAGCTGTCGACCGCGGGCATCATGTGCCGCAACCCCGCCGGTCAGCTCGGCGTTACAGCCTGCTATCACGGCACCGGCCCCGTCGGCACCCAAGTCGTCGTCGACCTGCGCCAGACCATGGTCGCCGCCGCAGATCTGATCCAGGATATCGTCTTCCTGCCGCTCGACGAGGCGATGAACCTGCCTGAATTGACTGCATGCAGCGGTATCCGCAGCGACGAGGCGCCGTCCGCGGGCATGCCCGTCCGCTTCGAGGGTGCGAAATCGGGTGCGGTCCGGACCCGAGTGTCTTCGCACGACGCAGGTCTGCTCCGCCGCCGCCCAGGCATACAACTGAAGGTCCAGACGCCTGCCGACACCAACCGCGGAGATTCCGGCTCCGCGCTGGTCGACGGCCGCGACCAGGTGGTCGGGTTCGCCTTTCATCGCAGCGCTTACGGCGAGTTTCCGGAGATTACCGACTGGATCTGGGCGAGCAATGCGCTCGCCGCGCTCGGACTGACGCCGCTGAAAGTCTGAAGGAGGATTGCGATGGGATGGCTTGGTGATTTGTGGAAGACGGTGCGCGGCGCGGAGGCCGAGGACCTGATTTTCGCGCCCAACCTGCCGATGGAAGGGCTCGATGCGTCCAAGCCGATCGTGCGCGACGGCTGCTACGTCGAGCTGGTCGTCGAGTCCCTACGGCTGGAGCGGGCACGGGTGTTCGCAACGAAGTTTCACGGCATCGTCTACTCCTTCGTCAAGCTGTCGCGGCAGGGTGAGGAGAGCGCGGTCGTCGCCGCGGTGTCCAAACCGCCCAAGCTCGCCGAACTCGATCCGGATTCGATCGGCAAGGTGATCACCGCTCACAAGTCGATGATGGGCGCGGTGCCGTGGCGCGGCGGCGACCTGGGGCTGGAGCTCGGGCTGTTCTCTGTCAAAGCTGGCAATGTGTTGACCCCGGTCGTTGACTACGTCAGCCGCGTGTCGCAGATCGCAGGGATCAGCTTCGTCGGTGCAATCAAGCCGTTCGTGCCGCTGATCACCGAGGGTATGGACCTGATCGCGGGCCAGCCGAGGGACACCGCGCTGGAAGTCGGGATCGACACAACGATCAATCTCGAACGCCCCGGTGCCTTCGCGATCATCGCCGCCAAGAAGGGCAGCATCGACGTCGCGCGGCTGTCGGTCGATCCGGCGGACAACAAGCTGCTCGTCGCGGGCGAGCCGCTGAAGGCGGCGTATTGCGTGTTCTCGATCCGCGCGGTCGACCGCAAGGCCGATTACGGCGACATTCCCGAGCTGAAGGCGAGCTATGCCGCGTTCCGCGCCGCGATCTTGAAGGGGGTCGAGGCGGATGCGAAGGAGACGCTGGCGGTGTTCCGACGTACCGCGATCTTCTCCCCCGATCTGATCACCGCCGACGCGCGCCAACTTGTCGCGGCCGCAGAGGAGCTGATGCGCGATGCGTTCGGCGGCGGCGCGATCTCCGACACTGGCCAGGTTCCCGGCGTGCCCGACACGCTCGCCGGCCTGCCGCTATACCAGTAGCACCATGCCCGCACGTCTCGTCCGCATCGCCTTCACCCCGAGCGGGTCCGCCGAGCGCAGCAAGGTGTGCGCCGAGTTACCCAACCAGGGCGACAAGTTTTTCGACGAGACGCTGGAGGTGGACATCCCGCCGCTCGACTATCCCGCCAGCGCGGGCGGCGTGGGCGGAACGATGCGCGACGCGGGCGACGATGGGCCTGACTTCCCGCGGCAGGTCGGCATGCTCGCCGATGTCGAGCGGGTCGGCGATCCGCTGTTCCGCTGCCTGATCCCCGACCACCAAGTCAACGAGTTCCAGGCCGCGCGCAACGCCGCAAGCAACGAGGGCCTGCGCATCCGGTTGAACTTGTGCCGGTCCGACGACGACACTCCAGTATCGCCTGGGAGGCGGCAGGGAGCGCAGCACCGTCGGGCCGTTATGTTGGAGTTCATGCGGGTGCTCGCCGGATTCGAATCCGTAAGCCACCCCATCACAGGCCAAGCGCGAGACTCCGGCGAAATAGAAGGAGGTGGGTGAAGTGGCCTATAAATTTCTGACGCTGAAAGTGAAGAACCGAGGTACTCCACCCGATGCCTTCCTCAATGAGCTTGTCGCTTGGGGGAAGGCCGCACCTGACGCAATCTTTGCGCCCAATGCGGTGCACGACGTCTATTCCTCGGTTCGGGAAGCATTGGGGCCGTGGCTCGATCCCAAGCACCGCAGGGCCGTGATGCTGGAGGTCATGCGCGTTCTCGCCGGGTTCGAGTCTTCCTGGAAATGGAATGCTGGCGTCGATGTCACCAACCCTACCTCCACGACGCCGACTACGATCGAAGCCGGGGCTTGGCAGGTCAGCGCCAACTCGTTGAGCTTCGGACAGGACCTTAAGGATCTGGTGAACGCCAGGGTCGGCACGACAGACGGCAATGCTTTCCAGGCCGCAATGAAAAGCGACCATGCGCTCGCGATGGAATACATCGCCCGGTTGCTCCGGCATACGGTCAATCACAATGGCCCCGTGAAACGCCATGAGATCGATCCTTGGCTTAGCCGTGACGCGGTGGCTGAATTCATCAGTCTGATCTGATTTCATCTCGTAACGGGGGACGTCTCGATGCCGGATTTCGTGCTGGACTATGCGCTGTTCGAAAGGGCTGCGAGGCGCAACAACTATCCTTTGGACCATGGCTCCCTCATGTTCTTCGGCGTCAGGGGAGCCTTGCCTCTCGATGTATCGGGCACGCCCTTCGGGAATGGACATCCGATGCGCGTCACCGATCCCGATCATCTGCTCATGCGCTGCACGCTTGGTCAGGTGCGATCGTCGGACCAGACGCTGGCCGTCTTCCCCGGCTCGACGGTTCCCACCCTGAAATATGTGAAGGCTGCGATCGCCAAGGGCGGCGCAGGCGTCAACACGCTGATGCTGGGAAAATATGCCTACACTCGAGGCATACACAAAAGCAGCAAGCCCACCGGCCACCGCGCGTTCCTGCAGGCCATGTTCTTCCCGGTCTGGCGAACGGCCGACGATACCGATTACGATCTCGATGACCAGATTGACAATGATGGCGGCATCGTGGCGGACAATCTCCACTGCGCCTATCACGATAACCTCGCAACGCCGGGCTACAGTAGCGCGGGATGCCAGGTGGTCGCGGGTCGGCCTTCAATGCCCGCCAACGGCAACCTTCCCGAGAGCGGGCCGTGGAAGCGCTTCATTGAAAACGCCTACGGCGCGGCGCACCCCCTCCAAAAAACCTATGCCTATTATCTTTTCAGCGGCACGGAATTGGCGATGGTCGCCCTCAAGCCGGACAGTGATCTGGTCCAGTCAGTACGATTCGGCTCGGAAGGTACTTTGGTAAAGGATGTGCAAAAGGCCCTCAAAACTAAAGGGTATCCGCTGGGCACCGTTAACGGCAAGTTTGACCGCGACACGTTAGAAGTGGTCATCCGCTTTCAGATCGCCAATTTCGGCAAAAGCCAAGCAGACGGAATCGTCGGCGCGAATACTGGCGTAGCACTTGGCGTGGACATGCCGACGCTTTAAGTTATGCTTATAAGTTGCCCTAGCGGCGGTTAGATGAATGAACGATTGCTTCTTTGTGGCCATATAGATGCGGACTTACCGGATCACCCGAAATAAGGGGCAAACGAGAGAGGGGTTGCGCTGTCCAACAAATGACCGGTTTCGGTTTAGACCGACGTTCAGAACCGCGCAGCTATACGACTGGTTTGTCCCAGATCGAGCCATCCTACCCATATTTCCGCAATACGAACCAACTCCCAAACTAGAAAAACGGAAAAAGCATGCGGTTTTTGCTTATGGAATACTTCACAATGGAAGAATTCGGTCAATCGCCCTGTCGATTTGTCGCGTGACATTGCCACCGCGATCTAGTTCCGCCCAAAGGAATAGCACCTCGCCACCGCTTACCTCCTGTAATCGGGCGCCGATATTCTTCTTCTCTAGGCTTTCAGCACTGTCCGTGCGATCGGCACCCTTATATTCGATGACCAGCTTCCGGCCATCCGTCAGCTCGGCAATGAAGTCAGGGTAGAAGAAGTCGGTCGAGGTCGGTAATTTGTAGGACCAACGGGTACGGTCGACGTTGCGCACCCAGCGGCGGACGGCGGGATGATCGTCGATCTGTACGGCCGCCTTCCATTCCTCCCCGCCATGCTTCAAATCGCCAACCTGTGAGAAGAGGTGGTTTCGAGGCCGCCAAGGTCCCGAATAGGGCGTTCGCGGATCATAGCCCTCGTTGCTGAAGCTGAAGCCGTTGTCGCCCAACGCCAGCACCGGCACGATGTCGCCAAGCAATAGCTGAACGCCGCGCACGCCGGCTTCATGGCGAAGTTGGCTGACCCGCGCCACGATCGCGCGACGCAGTGCGAATTTGCCGCGCACTAGTTGGGCGAGCGGGATCCGCGCGGCGACGCCCTCCACCACGCGTCGGCAATATTCCAGGAAAATCGGCTGCGCGACATCGTGCTGGCGGGTGGTGCGATCGAGCCAGCGCGACAGCGTTGCAACGTCCCAATCGGTCGCATCATCCAGCGCCAATTCGGTGGCGGCGTCGATCCGGCTATAGACGACCTGATCGCCGTCCACATCCATCTCGAACGTGTCGGGCCGGTCGGTCAGCGCGAAGCCCGGCAGGCTGGTGTCAACCCGCTGCAGATCCCAGCCGCCGACGTCGACCAGGGTTTCCGGAAAAACGATCTCGATCTGTCCATCGCGTTCGATCGCGAGGCGCGGTAACGTCAGCACCTCGCCCTGTTCAGCGGGCGACAACGCTGCAGCACGTTGCGCGATGAACGCCTCAATCGCCGTCATCGGCGTCGCGCCAGATGCACTTACCGCCGCAGCGACCTCGCGCAGCACCGTATCGGGCGCGGCGGTGTCAAAGGTGATCGCCACGCCGCCCGCGCCATCATCGGCGATGCGGGTTGCCGAAACCATCTCGGGCGTCCAGCCACTCTGGTCGGGGCGTTCCTGTACATGCAGCACCGGCAGCTCGGGCCGGGTGAACAGCGGCTGGTCCTCGCGCCAGTCGAATGTCTGGGGCTGCTCGACGATCGCCTCCAGCGCGGTGCGCTCGTCAAAGCCCATTTCGGTCAGCCGGTCCTTCAGTCCTTCCGCCGCGTCGAAGAAGTTGCGTTCGGAGACATGGGCATAGGCGCGATTGAGCTCTTCGGACGAGCGCCGGGTCGCAAAGGGCATGCGCAGCACGCGCCCCAGCAACTGCTCCACCGCCCCACCGCTGCGGATGCTGGCGAGCGAGCAGAAGACATAGGCAAAGGAACAGTCCCAACCTTCCTTCAGCGCGTCGACGGTGATGACATGCTCGATGATGCAGGCGGGGTCGAACAAGTCGATGCCGTCCAGTTCGCGCTGGTTACCCGTCGCCACCGCGATCCGATCTGCCGGGATACGGCAATCGTCGATCAGATGGCGTTTGACGACGTCGACCGTCGCCTCGGCATCTTCTCTGGCGGGTTGGGCCTGATAGAGCGCGATCGGGCGGATGCCGCCGCCGTCTTTGGCGGCAATGCCTTCCAGCCACGCGCGGTTGTCGACAGCGTGGGCGATCGCCGCCTGCCAACTGCCGTGCTGCGACAGATGGATCGGCAGCTTGATCATGTCCGCCGCCTTCAGCTCGGCGGCGGTAGCGGAGACGATGACATTGGATCGCACCGGGGTCGCGGTAAACTCCACGACAGCCGCGGGCGCCAGACGGCCGAACGTTTCGCCAGACAGGGTGGAGGTGAAGTTATGGGCCTCGTCCACGATCACCAACGGCCGGTGCAGCTTCAACAGATTGGCGAAGCTGGCGATGGGCTTGCCCAGGCGCGGCCCGGCTTCGTGCCGGGCGAGATCCGCCCCGGCAGGTAGCGCGGCGAAGTGCGGCTCCAGCTCTTCATCGTCGCGATAGACGTTGCGGTCGGCGACGTTGTTGACGCGGAAGGACTGGACGGTGGCGACAATTACCGTCGCGGCATCGGCCATATCCTGTGGGCGAAGTTGCCGCCGCTCGTCGATGCCGTACACGCGGACTGCGCCGCCGAACTGCGTCTCCAGAGCCTGGCGATAGGGATGGCCGATCTTCTTCAGCGCGCCCAGCGTCTGGTCGGCGATCGCGCTCGACGTGACCAGCCACAGCACCACCGGATAGCGGCGCGCCAGATAACTGTCGCGGGCGATGCCGATGGCGTGCGCGGCGAGCAGCGTCTTGCCGCCGCCGGTCGGTAGGCGGAGGCAGCAATAGGGCGCCTCGGGCAGGCCGGCGAGCGGGCGATAGGTCGCGCCATAGGCCCCCGGCTCGCCGACCTCGCAGGCGGCGGCATAGGCGACCGCATGCTCGCGGATCGCCGCCTGGTCGAGAAAGGTGCGCAGCGCGTTGAGCGCCCGGCGCTGATAGTCCTTCAGTTCCATCAGCGAGCCTTCACGTCATAGGGGGTCTGCTTGAAGACGACCTGGGCTTCGGCCAGCCGTGCCGCGCCCAGCTTCGACCATTCGCCATAGACGGTCATCGGCCCATCCCAGCCGCTTTCCGCCCGAAGTCGCGCGAGCAGGGCGGCGGTCAGGACGTTCCCGCCGCTGACCGACCGGTCGCCGAGAATGCCGTTGTAGAGAAGCGCATAGGCCATGCCGTCATGCACCCCCAGCACGGGGGTATCGGCAGCGCCGACGAAGGGCGTTCCCGTCTCGCTGAACCAGACATGCGCGGCGAGCGTCGCGAAGCGGATGCCGTCGGCGATATGTCCGTCCGCCTCGAACACCGGTGCGCCCAGCCGAAAATAGCGATAGCCGCCGCCGCCGGTCCAGCCGACCGCTTCGGATATGCCACCCTGTTCGCCCGCGATCACCTTGTCGAGGCGCGGCTTGCAGTGCGTTTCGGCATGGTCGCCCATCTCGATCCCGATCCAGCGCCGCCCCATCTTATGCGCCACCGCCGCGGTCGTGCCTGAGCCAAGGAAGCTGTCGAGCACGAGATCGCCGGGGTTGCTGGCGATATGGAGGATGCGCTGCATCAGCCGTTCGGGCTTTGGGGTGCCAAACGACGCCTCTTCCGGGAATAGAGCGCGCATCTCGTTCTTGGATGTGCGATTGCTGCCTACGTCTTCCTTTCGCCAAAGTGTGCGGGGAACCAGCTCCGATACTTCAGAAAGATATCGCTTAATGCTTGGACGCGCAGATCCCTGCGGCCCCCACCACACGCGTCCATCGGCGTCGAGTTCCCGCAAACGCTCTTCCGACACTCGCCAATATCGCCCTGCAGGGGGCTGAAACCGACGACCAGTTGGCCCTTCTATCGAGTACTGCCCGCGCGAATACGGTTTGTTTGCGTAAGGATCGCCGGGCAACCATGGGCCACGCGCATCGTTGTCAGGATTGCTGTAAATTGAATTTGCTGCTTCAGTTCGCGGAAGGCGGCGCGGCGTCCAATCATTTCGGCGGCTGTAGCCAAATATATAATCGTGGTCAGATGAGAGCTGGCGTGCTGAATTTCGAGGGGAGTCAGCTTTCTCCCAAATCACTGTATCAATAAAATTAGAACGCCCGAATACTTCATCCATTATTACCTTGAGGTAATGACCTTCATTATCATCTATCGACACCCAAATGCTGCCATCTTCAGCAAGCAGGTCACGCAGCAGCACAAGGCGGGGATAGATCATTGCTAGCCATTGGCGTGTTCTAAATTGTCGTCGTATTGCTCAGAAACTAGTGATCGAGTATTATAAGGCGGGTCGATAAAAATGCACTTCACCGCGCCCTTATAGTAGGGCAGCAGCGCCTTGAGAGCGTCAAGATTGTCGCCCTGGATAAGCATGTTGGCGGTGTCGGCATCACCACCGTCCAGCGCGGGCACCGCTTCCAGCAATCGATAGGGCACCGCCGCCGCCGCGCGCACATCCTCCCCGCGCGTCATCCACTCCAGTATCGGCACCTTGACCCCTGCGTTGTAACGATCTGGCGCCCGTACTAGCGTCCAGCCACGCCAGAGAGCAATGCAGGCGCTCTCGAATATGCAGGCTTGTGACTGGACAAAGTCCCGATCAGGTCGGCTGAAGAGGAGGGGCAGTTCACTGTCGTTCAATTGCAGTCGACGCGTGCCTAACTTGCGGGTGCCAGAAAATACACCGGGACAATCGGCAAGCGACGGCGCGCCTGATCGGCGAGTTTGGAATAATTCTGGACCCAAAGATCGAAGAAGCGCCGGGCGTCGATCAGCGTGACGCGGCGCGTCTCCTGATTGCGGGCATAATCCTGCGCATCCTTGGTGAAACCGGCCAGACAGATATAGATGCCGACGTCGCCGGGTGACAGGGTGGCCAGAAACGACTTCAGCCCATCGCTATCGACCTTGGACTGCCAGCGCTTCACCTGTGCTTTGATCCGTGGCCCGACGGTGGCCAGGGGATCGGTGAAGGCGATGATGTCGACGCCGTTATCCTTGCCCGGCGGCGAAACCCAGGAAACGTGATAGCCCATGCCGCGCAACAGATCGGCGACCATCTCCTGGAATTCGAACGGATCGCTGGAGTGCAGGAACTGGGAAATTTCGGTCCAGGCGTGATCGAGGGCCGCTTCGACGGTGACGCTGAGTTTCTCCGCCGCTTCTTCGATCGCATCGGGCTCCGCGGCTTCGCCAGGCAGTACCTCTGACGCATCGCGCTGGGCCTTCCATGCGCCATACAGCCGACACGCTTCCTTGTAGAAGGCTTCGGGATCGACATAGGTTTTATAGGCCTTTTGGCCGATGTCCGTGACGCTCCAGACCCCGTTGCTCTTCAAGAGCCAGCCCGCCTTCACGCAGTCGACTGTTGCAAAGCGCAGGATCTTTTCGAACCGCTCGCCGCCAGAAGGATACTGCCCTTTTTCGAACGCAGTGAGCGGGATGGCGGTGCGAACGGCGCTCATGGCGGCAGCTGCGGCCATACCCTCCGGCTCGGCAAGCAGGGCCTCGAACAGCTTACGCAGAAACTCACCTGTCCGCCGCCGTGTGATGTTCGCCATGTTTCGCTTCGTATCCTTGAGCGTTCGCTTGCCTGACTGCGGTTCTTTATCGTCTCAGCTACGACCCGCAAACCACTTCATGCCGTCGAGACCTTGAACGCATCCGTTGGACAATGATTAGCGGGTTCGAGTTGGGTGGCAGATCTCACGCACCGAACCCCGAAGCAGGAAGATGCTGACGGCGGGGCCGATGACCAACATAGAAGGCAGGATCAGGCGCAAGTCAGGGCCTTGTCATGCTGTACCCCCGGTTGTACCCATCGCTGTGCAACTCGCCGACAGACGGGTTGAGCGGCGACGTAAAATCAATGCTTTAGCGCGCGGTAAAAATAGGTCAGGAATCCTGTCTCCCCGACCAGAATGGCTGTTTTCCGCCATTCCTGCGCTGAGAAAAGCGTCGCCAACCATCTGAAACCGGAACAGACCGGAGACAGGTGGAAATCATGGGAAGTCAAAACCACGGAATAGTCTCGGAGCGGGTTGGCGATGGCCTTTCCGAGTCGGTCAACAACGACTCGCTGCCCCTCGCTCAGCAGATCACCGAGGCGCTGGTCAAATCGCTTGGCGATGCGATTTGGGCCCCCGAGCTTGCCTTCTGCCAAGGCGCTCGACGCTGCGATTTGTGGACGATCAGCGCCAATTCGTCAGCTGGTTTCAAAGCGCGAGCCTACGAGGTCAAGATCAGCCGCGCCGACTTGCGGCGTGACAATGCGGTTAAGCAGCGAGAGGCCCGACTGTTCAGCGACCAGTTCTATTATGTCACGCCGGTCGGCCTGCTCAAAAAGGACGAGGTGCCCGACTGGGCTGGACTGATTGAATGGGATGGCGAACGATTCGTCACCGTCATCAATGCCCCATACCGCGACAAGGATGGGCCGACATGGGAACTGGTCGTCTCGCTGATCCGGAACAGCGGTAATGTGACCCGTGACACCGACCTGTTGAAGCTGCGGGTCCGGTTGGCTGAGCAGAAGATTGCCCGTGCCAGCAAGGCAGTCGGGTTGCGCGGCATTCAGCCTTGGGAGATTGGGCTATGAGCAGCATGAACACAGAAATTGCAGCGTTCGCACCGATCAAGGTAACGGTTGAGTTCAGCCTGACGGACGGCAACATGGTCGCCCGCGCTGGCTTTGACTGCCCGCCCGGAGAACTGCCCAGCGCAGCCGATATTGAGCGAGCGGCATCGTCAGTTCTGGCTCAGGTGCGCGACCAGCTTGGCGAGGCCTTCTGTTTCCAGACCCGCCATGGCTTCGTCAGCGATCTGCTAGAGCAAATTCCGATCAGTCTGCATCGTAACCGGCAGCAGCGAAGTAGTTGGCGCACTCGGCCGGCGTGAACGTGTCGATGGCGGCACCGATGGCGCGGTACAAGTCGTCGCGGGTGCGGGCGGCGGCTTTGCGCAGGAGCGCCTTGAGCTTGGCGAAGGCGTTTTCGATCGGGTTGAAGTCGGGCGAGTAAGGCGGAAGGAAAAGCAGCCGGGCCCCCCTTGCCTCGATCGCCATGCGTGCCACGACGCTCTTGTGGGCGGGCAGGTTGTCGAGGATGACGACGTCGCCGGGCTTCAGCGTCGGGGCGAGCGCGCGGGCGACCCAAGCCGCGAACCACGCCCCGGTCATGGGTCCGTCGATGACGAGCGGCGCGGTCATGCCCGAGAGCCGCAAGCCCCCGACGAACGTTGTCGTTTTCCAGTGACCGTGCGGCACGGCCATGCGCAGCCGCTGCCCGCGCGGCGCACGTCCGTAGCGGCGCGCCATCTTCGTGCTGGCACCGGTCTCGTCGACGAAGACCAGCGTTTCCGGATCGAGGTCGAGCTGGCCATCGAACCAGGCCTCGCGCGCGCTCAGGACGTCGGAGCGATCCTGCTCCTGCGCGTGGCCGGTCTTTTTTTGCGCGTATGCCCGTGGCGCGCGAAGAACCGCCACAGCGTCGATACCGCCACCGCGTTCCCCTCGGCGGCCAGTGCCGCGCGCAACTCGGCAAGGGTGATGTCGGGTGCCGCCTCGTACAGCGCCCATATGCGCGCCGCCTTGGCCTCCGTCGCAGCCGAGCGCATGTCACCTCCTTGCGGCTTGGCCACCGGCTTTCCCTGATCGCGCTGAAGCGCCGCCCACCGCACCGCACTGGCCGCACTCCCCCCGAACCGTGCTGCCGCCGCACGGCGCGACATACCTCCCGAAATCGCACCAACCACCCGCTCGCGCAGGTCCATCGACAACGGCTTGCCCATCTGACCGGCCTCCCGTCACCGGTGGCAATCATGAATCAGACTTCAAGCCGCTTGGGAATCCCTCATCGATTCACGACGCTCGGAATTTGCTCTAGCCGAACATAGCGGCGGAATGCGCTTCGCTGTGCCTGGGTTGGATCAATGGTCTGCCGAATGGGCGGATGGAGACGCGGCATGACCGACCTGACCGAGCGGCTGCGGGAATGCCCTTTCTGCGGGCACGACGCTAAGTTGGTGAGCGGCACCAGCTCAACGGTGCAGTGTCAGAACGATCAATGCATCATCGGTGAATTGGATGCCGTTGTCGGTCAGCACCGTGTGGATCTTGTAGGGCACGACCGCGACCAGGTTGCGCAGGAACTGGGCCGCGATCATCTTGCCGGCCTGCTCGTGCAATTCGACGAACGCGAACTTGCTCGTCCGGTCGATCGCCACGAACAAGCGTAGCTTGCCTTCGGCCGTCTGCACCTCGGCGATGTCGATGTGGAAATAGCCGATGGGATAGGTCTTGAACTTGCGCTTTGGCGTCTTGTCGCCGGCGACCTCGGGCAACCGGCTGATCCCGTGGCGTTGCAGGCAACGATGCAGCGACGAGCGCGTCAGATGCGGGATCATCGCCTGGAGAGCGTAGAGGGCAGTCATCCAGCGGCAACAGCGTATGGCGGCGAAAGGCGACGATGACCGCCTCTTCCTCGATGCTCAGAACCGTCGAGTGCGGGTCCTTCGGGCCAGTCGGCAAATCCTTGACTGCCGTCTGCTTTTTCCACTTCGCGACGGTCTTCTGGTTGATGCCATAGCGCTTGGCCAGCACCCTCAGGCTCTCTTGACTATGTTGTATCGCTCGACGGACTGCCTCTGTCATCCGGGCGCTCCCGTGTAGAACCTGTCCCATAGCGCATCCTTCCAGGCTTGCCCCGATAATGCACCATCAAATGCCGGGATCAAAAAACTAGCCCGCGTTGCGCCGCTTCAACCGACGGCGTAGGGAGCGCCAGCACCGCCGCGGGGATGACCCGCTCGGCCAGGTCATACAGGCGCGCAAAGCTGCCCCGCCGGGTCGCGGTGGTGATCTGCCCGGACCAGAACAGCCATTCGAGCGCATGCTTGACGTGGCTCCATTCCCACCAGCCGCTGCGGCTCGACCCGTTCTCGAAGTCGGCCGCCGCCAGCGGGCCTTCGGCGGTGATCCGTTCGAGCACGGCATCCGCCTCGGCCCGGCGCTCGACGGCGAACCGACGCAGCGCCTGATAGCCGATCTCGCCGCGCTCAGCCCGCGCCATGCGCCAGCGGAGCAGCGGGTGCAGGTCGAGCGGCAGCAGTGACGCTTCATGCGCCCAATATTCGAACATCCGCCGCTGGCGTTTTGGCCCCCAAGCATCGGCTTCCAGCAGGCCACGGTCATAGCCGCCGAGCCGCGAGAACGCGGGCAGATAATGTGCCCGCGTCAGCACTTTGACGCTGTCGATCTGGAAGAGGTTGAGCCGCTCGGCGATGCCACGCAGGTGGCGAACCGACGGGCGTTCGGGCCGGGAACGCCCGAAACCCTGCGCCGCCAAGACTATCCGACGCGCTTCGCGGTGGGAGATGCTCATGTCCGACGAATTCGACCTTGGACGGCGGCGCCTCAATCCGGCGCTTCGGTGAGGGATCGACCGGCTTCGAGCGTTGTCGCTTTGCTTCATCCTTCGACATTGAACGCCGAAACCGCCATCTCGACAAAGGCGCGCAGGCCCGCCGTCACGCGACGATCGGGCAGGCGGACGAGCGTCAGCGGACGAGGGGCGGGCGCGTAATCCGCCAGGACCGGGATCAGGTGCCCTGACCCCAGATCAGCGTCCAGCGTCACCCGCGATTGCAGGATGATGCCATAGCCCGCCACCGCCGCCTGCCGCAGGGCGGCCGCGTGGTTGATGCGCAGGCGGGACGGAGGCAGCGGCACGACATGCGCACCATCCGGACCGACCAGCGTCCATCGGTCCTCCGCACCGAATTGCGCGAAGCCGATCAGCCGATGTTCGCGCAAGTCGGCGGGCGTCTCCGGATGACCGTGCCGCTCCAGATAGGCCGGCGCGGCGGCGAGCATCAGGCAATACGGGGCAAGCGGATGGGCGACCAGCCAGTCGTCCTCCAGCGCGCCGATCCGAAAGGCCAGGTCGAAGCCTTCCTCGATCAGATCGACCTTGCGGTCGCCCAGCACCAGTTCCGCCTGCATGTCCGGAAAGCGGTCGAGATAGGCGGCCAGCAAGGGCGCAACCCGTTCGGTGCCGAAGGCGACCGGTGCGGCGATGCGAAGCCGACCGACCGGCGTCTGCGCCACCTCGGCCCCCACCGCCTCGGCGATCGCGACATCCGCCAGCACGCGACGACAGGATTCGGTGAAGCGTCGACCGGCTTCGGTCGGCGACAACCGCCGGGTCGTCCGGTGCAGCAGGCGGGTGTCGAGCCGCGCTTCCAACGCATTGACGTGCTTGGCCACCATCGTCGCCGAGATGTCGTGCGCCTTGGCCGCAGCGGTGAAGCTGCCGAGATCGACGACCGATACGAAGATCGCCATGCTGGTCAATCGGTCCATTGCAAACCCCTGGTTCGAAGACGTCGCATCCTATGCGGCTGTTTCCGCCACGGTCCAGCAGGCATCCTCCGGTCATTGGCAACCAGGACAAGGATGATCGGCGATGGGCGTGTCGAGGATAGAGCGGTGAAGGCGTTGTTCTTCGATCGGTTCGGGGGACCCGAGGTCCTGCGCTATGGCGCTCTTCCGGATCAGGCATTGGACGCCGATTCGGTGCTGGTGGAGACCAGCGCGATAGGCCTGAACTTCGCCGACATATATCGCCGCCAAGGGATTTATGTGCTCGACGGCGAGGCGCCATGGATCGGCGGCTATGAGGGCGCGGGCCGGATCGTCGCGGTCGGGGACGCTGTCGATCGCTGGCGGGTCGGGCAGCGGGTCGAGTTTCTCGACGTGCCCCGCGCCCATGCCGAACGGGTCTGCGCGCCCGCCCAGCGCCTGGTCGCGCTACCGGACGATGTCGACGACCGCACGGCCGCCGCGCTGCTGCAAGGGGTGACGGCGCAATATCTGGTCGAGGATAGCGGCAGGCTGTCGGCGGGCGACCGGGTGCTGATCCAGGCCGCGTCGGGCGGAGTCGGGCGGCTGTTGACCCAGATGGCGGTGGCGCTGGGCGCCGAGGTTCACGCACTGGCCTCGACCCCGTCCAAGCGCGAACAGGCGCGGTCGAATGGTGCGAGCGCGGTCTATGGCTATGACGATTGGGTGGCGAAGGTGCGGCGGGCGACCGGAGACGGCGTCGATGTGGTCTATGACTCGATCGTCACCACGCTCCACGACAGCCTCGCCGCCTTGCGTCCCGGTGGCCGCGTGGTGATCTTCGGCAAGGCGGGTGGTACGCCGCCCGCGATCGATCCGCTGTCGCTGATGGAGGAGTCCAAGGGCGTCGTCGGCGGCGATCTTTGGACCTATCTGAACCGTACGGAAAGCCGACAGAGCCGCGCCGACCGGCTGTTCGCAGCCTTGCGGACCGGCACGATTACCGCGCCCGCCATCACTGCCTTCCCGCTGAGCGAGGGAGCCGCCGCCCATCGCCTGCTGGAAGATCGCAATTTCGCGGGCAAGATCGTCCTGATCCCCAACGGTCCACGGTAACGGCGATCGCTGGTGGGGGCCTGCCATGCTCAGCTATGATGCACGGCATACCCTATGATAATGAGATCGCGGCGCGCCAGGCATAAGCATCTGGTTTTCCAGTCTCCGCTTATACTGCCCGGACAGGCCGTATCCCGCTCAAGTGATCCGCTGCCTCTGAGAGGGCGGGCCGGCGCGGCGGGACGGTCGCAAATCCGTCCCGCCGAACCTGCGACCGTCAGGCGCGATAGCCGCCTTGGCGCTCCAGCATCCAGCCGGGATATTCCGCTGGCAGCTTGGTCACCGCATCGAGCGCGGCGAGATCGTCGACGTCGAGCGACACCTCGGTCGCGGCAATATTGTCGGTGAGCTGGTCGACCCGCTTGGCTCCGACGATCACGCTCGTCACCACCGGCTGGTGGAGCAGCCAGGCGAGCGCGACCTGCGCGACGGTGCAGCCCTTCGTCTCGGCGATCCGGCGCATCTCGGGGATCACCACCGAACCACGGGTGCGATCGACCGGCGGAAAGTCGAAATTCGCGCGCCGCCCGTCCGCCGCCTGGCCCTCGCCGTCATACTTGCCCGACAGATAGCCGCCCGCCAGCGGGCTCCACACCATCAGCCCGATCTTCTCGGACCGGAGCATCGGCACGATCTCGCGCTCCAGGTCGCGGCCGACCAGCGTGTAATAGGCCTGGAGTGACAGGATCGGCGCGAGCCGCCGTGCGTCGGCGATGCCGACCGCCTTCACCACCTGCCACGCGGCCCAGTTGGACAGGCCGAGATAGCGGACATGACCGTGACGGACGAGCGTGTCGAGCGCCTCCAGCGTCTCCTCGATCGGCGTCGCGGGATCGAAGCCGTGGATCTGGTAGAGGTCGATATGGTCAAGGCCGAGCCGCTGGAGGCTCTGCTTGCACTGGCTGAGGATATGGCCGCGCGACGCGCCGCGCGCATTGGGACCGTCGCCGACCGGCCCCAGCACCTTGGTCGCGATCACGACATCGTCGCGTGCGACGCCGAGGTTCTTGAGCGACTGGCCGAGAATGCGCTCGCTCTCGCCGCCCGCATAGACATTGGCGGTGTCGATGAAGTTGATGCCGGCATCGAGCGCGGTTCGAACCAGCGCGTCGGCCTCATCCTGGCGAAGCTGGCCGATCTGGCCCCAAATGCCCTCGCTGCCGCCGAAGGTCATGGTGCCCAGGCAGAGTTCGGACACGAAGAGGCCGCTATGGCCAATTTGGCGCATACGCATGTGATGGTTCTCCTGTGGGAATGAATGAGCCGGAGATACGCCGCAAGCGTGCGACCGGCGACGCCGATCCGATCAATGTCCTGCCCGATCCTATCAAAGTAAAACGTGCGCCGGTGCATTCGACGCGTGGGGAAGCTTGGCTCCGTACTCATTGATTGATCCGGAAGAGGACGGATGCGGCGAGGGCGATGGCGGACATGAAGGCGTGGGCGCATTGGCCGTAGCAGGCGTGGATGCGTCGCCAGTCCCCGACCTTGGCCGGGACAGGCTCTTGAGGCGACCGAACATGTTCTGGGAGCGGCCGGCCTTGCCTCGAACATGAGGGCTGCGCCCTTGTAGTCGCTCATCTGCCCTTCGGTAAGGAGCATGACGCGCGGGCGGCCATGATCTTCGCAGACAGCGTGCCGCTTGGAGTTCAGACCACCCCTTGGTACGCCCGATGCATCGGGGAACGAGAGCATCGCTCGAGCCCCTTTTTGAGCAGGCTGGCCGCTGTCCGATGCGCCTTCAGGTGGGTGGTGTCGATCATCAGTTGGTCTGGTGGCTCGTCCTCGGCCGCCAGCCCCGCAAGGATGAAGCAATCCGACGTCTCTTGCGCAAGTCGATTAACAGGTCCTGTACTTAGCGTCCCGCGCTGAACGAGGTGTTAGCGGACTTCGATGGTGACATGGCCGAGCGCGCTCATCCCGTCCAGCCGCTGGTGGATGCTGGCGCTGCTGGGCGTGAAGTCGAGTCCCTCGACCGCCAGCACCACCGCATGGGCGGTCGGCCCGATCCGCCAGATATGGAAGTCGTGGATACGCAGGTCTCCCGGCCCCTCGACCCGGTTGCGGACCTCGCTCGCCAGCACGGGGTCGGCGGCGTCGAGGAGAACGGCGGACGCCTGCCGCATCAGCCCGACCGACCAGTTGGCGATGACGACCGCGCCCAGCAAGCCCACCGCCGGGTCCAGCCACAGCCAGCCCAGATACCGCCCCGCGACCAGCGCCAATATCGCCATGACCGAAGTCAGCGCGTCGGCGAGCACATGGATATAGGCCGCACGCATATTGGTGTCGCCGCCATGCCGGTCATGCGCATGGTCGTGCCCGTGATGATGATGACCGTGCGAGTGGCCCTGATCGTGGCCATGTCCGTGCCCGCCGCCCAGCATCCAGGCGCTAATCAGGTTGATGAGGAGGCCCAGCACCGCGACGAAGATCGCATCGCCGAACGCGACGGGGTGCGGATCGCTCAACCGCATGATCGATTCATAGGCGATGCCCAGCGACACCAGCCCCAGCACCATCGCCGATCCGAACCCCGCCAACTCGCCGACCTTGCCGGTGCCCCAGCTATAGCGGGGATTGGCGACATGCCGCTTGGCATAGGAATAGGCGAGGGCCGCGATCCCCAGCGCGCCGACATGGGTCGCCATGTGAAAGCCGTCGGCCAGCAGCGCCATCGATCCGGTCCAATAGCCCGCGACGATCTCCCCCACCATCATCCCCGCCGACAGCCAGACGACCAGCCGGGTGCGGCGCGCATTTTCGTCATGGGCATGGCCCAGATAATCATGGCTGTGGGTGGTCACGACATCGTCCTTTGCGATACGGTACGGGCTCATCGGGCTCAGCGGAAATGGCGGCGAAGCAGCTTGGCGAGTTCGGCGGCGGCGGCGTTGCGCTCCGCATCGCTCTGCCCCGGCGCGGCGACATGGGCATGGAGATGATCCTCGACCAGTTCGTCCATCAGGCCCGCCACCGCCCCGCGAACCGCCGCGACCAGGTGAAGCGTCTCGGCGCAATCGGCCTCCGCGACGACCGATCGCTCGATCGCGGCGACCTGTCCCGCGATGCGCCGGACGCGCGCGACGATCTTTTCCTTGCTGGTGGTGACATGCGCCATAACGGATAGGGGTATAGGGTATATTGCCGAGGCCATCAAGTCGCGGGTTGCGCGCGCCGGTCGGCTTCGGCCACATGACGCAAAGACGGGATCGAATGGGGATGGATAAGATGCGACGGACGCAGGGCTGGATAGCGGCGATAGCGGCGATGACGATGGCGGCGCCCGCCGCAGCCGAATCGATCCTGTTCGTCGGCAACAGCTTCACCTTCGGCGCGAATTCGCCGGTCATGCGCTATCGCCCCGATCTGGTCCGCGACCTGAACCGCGAGGGGATCGGCGGCGTGCCTGCGCTGTTCAAGACCTTCGCCGAGCAGGCGGGACAGGACTGGACCGTCAGTCTGGAGACGGCGGGCGGGCGCGACCTCGCTTTTCATTACGAGCACAAGCGGCGCGAGATCGATGCGCGTTGGGATGTGGTGATCCTTCAGGGCTATAGCACGCTCGACGCGCAACGCCCCGGCGATCCGACCCGCCATGCCGAGGCGGCGGGGTCGATCGCGGCGATGATGCGGCGGGCCAACCCCAGGGTCCGCGTCGAGCTGGTCTCGACCTGGAGCCGTGCCGACCTGACCTATCGCGTGCCCAGCCCGTGGCGGGGCCGGGCAGTCACCGCGATGGCCGAGGATCTGGCGGTCGCCAATGCCGGGGTGTTGCGACGCTTTCCCGAGATTTCGGGCACCATCCCGGTCGGGCAGGCGTGGAACCGCGCCTGGGCGGAGCGGGTCGCCGATCCCAACCCCTATGACGGCATCGCCTTCGGTCAGGTCGATCTGTGGACCTGGGACCAGTATCATGCCAGCGCGGCGGGCTATTATCTGGAGGCGCTGGTGATCTTCGGAAAGGTCACCGGCTTCGACGTCCGGCGGCTGGGCGAGCAGGAGCGGGCGGCGCGCGACCTGGGGCTCGAACCCCGGCTGGTCGCGCGGCTACAGGCGATCGCCCATGCCGAAGTGACGGCCGTCACGCCGTGACGATCGCCCCGTCGCGGACCGTGACCGGCCATGGCGTCAGCCGCTGTCCCATACATGGCCCGCCCAGGCAGGCGCCGTCCTCGACCGCGAAGAGCGCGCCGTGCCAGGAACAGGCGATCCGCCGTCCGTTCGGGGTCAGATAGGCGTCGAGTTGCTGCGCCAGTGGCAGGCCCATATGCGGACAGCGGTCGACATAGCCGTGCACCGCATTCCCTTGTCGCACGATGAAGCCATGGAACCGGCCCGCGCGCATCTGAAGCACGAAATTGCGCGCGGCCCCGTCGGCGATCGTGTCGAGCGGGCCGAGCGCGATCCCCGGCGGCGTGGCGGACAGGCGTTCGTCGCTCATGCCGCGTCGCCCTGCACCTCGGGCGCAGCCTCGGGCACGCGCTGGCGCAGCCGCGCGGCCGCGGCGGTCAGATGGGGGTAGGGGTTCAGGTCCACCCCGAACCGCTCGGCATTATAGACCTGGGGCAACAGATGGCAGTCGGCGAGCGTCGGCGTGTCGCCATAGGCATAGCCCCCGCCATGCCGCGCGATCAGCGTTTCCAGTGCCTGAAAGCCTTCGCCGACCCAATGCGCGATCCAGCGGCGGACGGCCTCTTCATCCGCGCCCATCTCCTGCCGCAGCATCGTCAGGACGCGCAGATTGTTGATCGGATGGATGTCGCAGGCGATGATCGCCGCCATCGCCCGGACCACGGCCCGCCCCGCGCTGTCGCTGGGCAGCAGGGGCGGGTCGGGATAGCGTTCCTCCAGCCATTCGAGGATCGCCGGGCTTTGAATCAGCGCGCCGTCCGGGCCTTCGAGCACCGGCACCAGCCCCTGCGGCTGAAGCGCGCGATAGGACGCCTCCCATTGGGCCCCGATGCGCAGGTCATGCGCGATGCCGGTATGGGACAGACCCTTCAACGCCAGCGCCAGGCGAACGCGATACGCCGCGCTCGACCGCCAGTAACCGTGCAGCGTCAGGCTCATGGCAGCCGGGCCTTGGGAAAATCCTTCCACACCGCGTCATAATCGAGTTGCGCATGGGTCAGCGCATGGGCGGTGGGGCGATAGGGCCAGCAGCTTTCGACCATGAAGGCCATGGTCCCCTCGATCCGGTGCGGCTTCAGATCGGCGGCGCTCGCTCCCTGCCAACTCGCCAGGTCGGGGCCATGGCCCGCCATCAGATTGTGCAGCGACAGGCCGCCGGGGCGGAAGCCCTCCGCCTTGGCATCATAGGCCCCGGTGATGAGGCCCATCGCCTCCGACATGACGTTGCGGTGGAACCAGGGCGGGCGGAACGTGTCCTCCGCCACCATCCAGCGCGGCGGGAACAGGACCAGGTCGGCATTGGCGCGACCGGGCACGTCGCTGGGCGAGGTCAGCAGGGTGAAGATCGACGGATCGGGATGGTCGAAACTGACCGTGTTGATCGTGTTGAAGCGCGACAGGTCGTAGCGCCAGGGGGCGAGATTGCCGTGCCACGCCACCACGTCGAGCGGGCTGTGGTCCAGCGTCATCGTCCAGAGCGAGCCGAGGAATTTCTGAACGACCGGCGTGGGTTCGTCGCGATCCTCGAACCAGGCGACCGGCGTTTCGAAATCGCGCGAATTGCCCAGGCCGTTCGCACCGATCGGCCCAAGGTCGGGCAGGCGGAACAGGCTGCCGTGATTCTCGGCGACATAACCCGCTGCTTCGCCATCGGGCAGTTCGATACGGAACCGCACGCCGCGCGGCACCAGCGCGATCTGGCCGGGTGCGATGTCGATCCGGCCGAGTTCGGTCAGGATCGTCAGCCGCCCGGCTTGCGGCAGGAAGACCAACTCGCCGTCCGCATCGACGAACACCCTCTCCATGTCGCGGTTGCAGGCATAGACATGGACCGCGACGCCCTCCAGATCGGCGGGGTCGCGGTTGGCGAGCATCGTCGTCATCCCGTCGATCCAGTCGGTCCCCGCCTGCGGCATCGGCACCGGGTCCCAGCGCAGGCGGTTCGGGGGCAGGGGGATGTCGCTGGTGCCGGGGGCGAAGCGCGGCGCGCCGTCGTAGCGCTCATAGGGCGGATGCTCGGCCGTGGGGCGCAGGCGGTAGAGCCAGGAACGGCGGTTCTCGTGGCGCGGCGCGGTGAAGGCGGTGCCTGAGAGTTGTTCGGCATAAAGTCCGAAGGCGGGGCGCTGCGGCGAGTTGCGGCCGATGGGGAGCGCGCCGGGGACCGCCTCGGTCGCGACATGGTTGCCGAAGCCGGGGATGTAGGATGTTGTCATCTCTTTCCTCTCCACAACATGCCAGCGCGTCAGACGTGGTCAAGCCTGTCCTGAGCGACTGCCTTGGCAGTCAGTCGAAGGGCCGCGCCTTATGCGCTGGCTGGGCCACGCTGGCCGGGCTTGCTCGCGTACCTTCGTGCGCGCATCGGTGGATGCTCAGGCATCCACCGTGATGACACCGCGCCGGATCTGGTCCAGTTCGATGCTCTCGAACAACGCCTGGAAATTGCCGTTGCCGAAGCCCTCATTGCCCTTGCGCTGGATGATCTCGAAGAAGATCGGGCCGACCATCGTCTCGGTGAAGATCTGGAGCAGGATGCCCTCGCCATTCTCGACCGAGCCGTCGATCAGGATGCGATTGCGCTTCAGCCGGTCCAGGTCCTCGCCATGGTTCGGCACCCGCTTGTCGACCAGTTCGTAATAGGTCTCGATCGTGTCCTGCAATCGCACGCCGTTGGCGCGCAGCTTTTCGACCGTCTCGTAGATATTGTCGGTCGTCAGGGCCAGATGCTGGATGCCTTCGCCATTATATTCGCGGATGAATTCCTCGATCTGGCTCTTCTCGTCCTGGCTTTCGTTCAGGGGAATGCGGATTGCCTTGTCGGGGGCGATCATCGCCTGGCTGAACAGGCCGGTCGCCTTGCCCTTGATGTCGAAATATTTCTGTTCCTCGAAACCGAACAGCTTCGAGTAGAAGCCCGACCATGTCCGCATCTCGCCGCGCCGGACATTATGGGTCAGGTGGTCGAGCAGATCGAGCCCGACATTCTTCTCCGCCTCCGCCTGCTGCCAGCCGGCGATCTCGTTCCAGTCGGCGAACAGGTCGTCGCCTGCCTTCACCAGATAGAGATAGCTGCCCCCGATGCCCTCGATGGCCTTGGCATCGGGGGTCAGGCAGCCTTGGGCCGCATCGACCGGGGTCGCGCCGCCGCGCACCGCATGGTCGAACGCCTCCGCCGGATCGGCCACATAAAAGCCCATGCCGCTGGCCGAGGGGCCATGCTCGGCGCGGAAGTCCGCCGCCTGGCCCTTGTCCTCGACATTGAGGAACAGGGTGATGCGGCCCTGCTTGTACCGGGTGATCGCCTTGGTCGGATGGCGATGGGTGGGCACGAAGCCCATCATCTCGAATTGACGCGCCAGTGCTTCGGGTTCGGGGGTCGTGAATTCGCAGAAAGCGAAGCCGTCCAGCCCCAGCGGATTGTTCGGGGTGGTTGCCATGACGTCCAACTCCTGATCCAGTATCGTTGGTTACTAAATCGCAGAATGGGGAATTGGTGTCAAATGTTACGATCTCGCGAATTGCGGCTCGATGGCTTTCTTCCCTATCGTCTGTCGATCACCTCGAACCTGGTCAGCGATCATATCGCCAGCGCCTATCAGCAGCTTTTCGGCCTGACGATTCCGGAGTGGCGGCTGATCGCCATCGTGGCGGAAGAGGGCGCGGTCGCCCAGTCGGCGGTGTGCGAACGGAGCCGGATGGACAAGGTCACCGTCTCTCGCGCCGCGATCGCGATGGTCGGGCGCGGGCTGCTGGAGCGAACGGCGCATGACGGCGACCGCCGCTCGCACCTGCTGGTGCTGACCGAGGCTGGGCGGACGCTCTACGCCGATGTCGCGCCCAAGGCGCTGGAGCTGGAAGCGCAACTCTTCGCCGGGTTCACGCCCGAGGAACTGGAAAGCTTCGTCACCATGCTCCACCGGATCGATGCGGTGGCGCTGTCGCTGCGCGGCTGACGCCCCCGGTCACCGCCCCAATATGGTGCGGTAGAGCGCCAGATAGCGGTCCGCCATCCGGTCGACCGAAAAGCGATCCGCCGCGACCGCGCGACAGGCCGCCCGGTCGATCTCGCCAATGCGGTCGAGCCCGGCGATGGCTTGGTCGACATTGTCGACCAGAAAGCCGTTCACGCCGTCCTCGATCAACTCGGGCATTGACCCGCGCCGGATCGCGATGACCGGGGTGCCGCAGGCCATGGCCTCCACCACCGACAGCCCGAACGGCTCGTCGAAATTGATGAGGTGGAGCAGCGCCCTGGCCTGGCCGAGCGTGGCGGTCCGCTCCGCGCCGCCGACGGGGCCGCGATAGACGATGCGCTCGCCATCGACATGGGGGGCGACTTCCCGCTCCCAATAGCCTTGATCCTGGACGATCCCCGCCATGACCAGCCGGCGTCCGGTCGCCTGGGCGACCACGATCGCCTCCGCCGCGCCCTTGTCGGGATGGATGCGACCGAAGAAGAGAAGGTCGTCGTTACCAATTGGATCGAAAGGAAATTCTTCGATCGGAATGCCGTGATGGATGGTCTCGGCATAGCGCAGCCGGGGGTGCCGGTCCGCATCCGAGATCGCGACATAATGGACGCGATCCTGATAGGGCTCGTACATCGGCACGATCCGCTCGGACGAAAAGCCATGGATCGTCGTGACCATCGGTGTATCGACCAGCCCGGCAAAGGCGTGCGCTGGAAAATCCGCCTGGTTGTGGATCAGGTCGAACTCGCCCGCGCGCTCGAACACGGCGGCGAGATGGCGCATTTCCCACACCTTGGCATCGACGCTTGGGTCCTCCGAATAAGGGGCGGGGACGGGACCGGCCAGGGTCGCCTTCGTCAGGCTGTCCTGCGTCGCGAACAGGGTCACATCGACGCCGCGCTCGACCAGCGCCTCGGTCAGCAGGCTCGTCACCAACTCCCACGGACCATAAGCGCGCGGCGGCGTGCGCCACGCAATGGGGGCGATCATCGCGATTTTCATGGCAGGGCGTCGACTTTCAGGATCAGGCCCTCATCGGGGCGAAGCAGGGACGGCGTTCCGCCCGGCAGCGGGCCGGGGAGGGTGGACAGCAAGGGGCGACTGCGCGGCAAATCGATCGGCGCGGGGGTATGACCCAGATTGAGCGCGACGACGAACCGCTCGCCATCCTGTTCGCGCTCATAGGCGAGCACGGGTCCTTCCGCCTCGATCAGCCGGATCGGGCCGGTGGCGAGCGCGGGCGTCACCCGGCGGATGGCGAGGAGCGCGCGGTGGAGCGCCAGCATCGATCCCAGCTCGACCAGTTCGCTCGCGACGTTTCGCCGCTGCCAGTCTTGTCCGAGCGGCAGCCAGGGCTCGCCGGTAGTGAAGCCGCCATGGTCGCTGTCGTCCCAGGGCATCGGCGTGCGCACCGGATCGCGGCCCAGCCCCAACCCCGGCTCGCGCAATTCGCGGGGATCGCGGACGCGGTCGGCGGGGATGGCGCCATTCTCCATCCCCAGCTCATCCCCATAATAGAGCGTCGGCGTTCCTCGCAGCGTCAGCAGCAGCATGGCCGCGACCCGCGCCTGCGCCGCGCCGCGCTTGGTGGCGCTGCGGGGACGGTCGTGATTGCCCAGCACCCAGTTCGGCCAGCCGCCGGGGGGCAGGGCGGCCTCATATTCGGCGATCATCCGGGCGAGATGGCGGGTGTCCCAGGGCGCGTCGATCAACTGGAAGTTGAAGGGCAAATGGACCCCTTCGCCCCGCTGCCCATAATAGCGCATCAGCCGCTCGACCGGCAGGTAGATCTCGCCGATCAGCACGCGCTCGTCCCCCTCGCGACCAAAGGCGTCGGCGATCGCGCGCATGTCGGCGGCGATATCGTGCACTTCGGGCTGGTCGGTCGAGTGAAGCTGGAACACCCGGTTCATCTCACCGGTCGCGGGGTCCCAATCGGGGTTGAGCGGATTGTCGGGAAAGCCCGCATGTTTGACGATGTGCCACAGCACGTCGATCCGGAACCCGTCGACCCCGCGCGCGAACCAGAAGCGCAGCACGTCGAGCATCGCCGCACGCACGTCCGGATTGCGCCAGTTGAGGTCGGGCTGTTCCTTCAGGAAGGCATGATAATAATATTGCCCGGTCGCCTCGTCCCAGGTCCAGGCGGGGCCACCGAAATCGCTGATCCAGTTGTTGGGCGGCCCGCCGTCCGGCGCCGCGTCGCGCCAGATATACCAGTCACGCTTGGGGTTATCCCGCGACGACCGGCTCTCGACGAACCAGGGATGCCGGTCGGAACTATGATTGGGCACGAAGTCGAGCAGGAGCTTGAGTCCCCGCGCATGGGCGGACGCGAGCAGCGAGTCGAAATCGGCCAGCGTTCCGAAACGGGGATCGATCTCGCAATAATCCGCCACGTCATATCCGAAATCGGCCATAGGTGACGGAAATATGGGAGAAAGCCATATCGCATCGACCCCGAGTTCGACGAGATAGTCCAGCCGCGTCTCGACGCCCCGCAGGTCGCCGATCCCGTCGCCATCGCTGTCCTGAAAGGACCAGGGATAAATGTGATAGAGAACGGCGGACTGCCACCAGGGCCTTGCGCTCATGCGAACAGGCTCTTGGGCAGGCGGGTCATGCGACAGGCCAGATCGGCCTCGCCGCTGGCGACCAGATAATGGTCGCCCATGTCGACGATACCCGTCGAGAAGACGACCGGGGTCGGCAGATACATCTGATGCGCGATGGAGGCGGTCAGCGTGGGGGCTGCCTCCAGGATCGGGCGGTCGTCCTCGATCCGCAGGATGCGGGTGGGGTCGTCAGCGTCGAACAGCGCCCAGAAACTGCGATAGATACCCACCGCATCGCGGCGTTCCACCCCATGATATAGGGTCAGCCAGCCCTGCTCGCTCAGGATTGGCGGCGTGCCGCCGCCGACCTTCATCGCCGAGGTCGAGCTTTTGCGGGCGCGAATACCGGGCGCCTCCATCGGTTTCCAGTGGAGCGCATCGGGCGAGGTCGCGAAGTTGATCGACGGGCCGCCGACAAAGGGGCTGTCCCCCGGATAGGCGAAATAGACCTCGCCCAGCGGCCGGGTCAGCGCCATGAAGCGCCCTTCGACCAGCCCCTCGAAGAACAGCATGTCCTTGTTCTGATGGTCGAGGATGATCCCCGCCAGCCGATAGTCCAGCCCATTGTCGGAAAGGTGGAGAGTGGTCGAATGCCGCTCCGCTGAAACCGAGCAAGTCGTCATGTACCAGCGATCGCCGACCCGGCTGATCCGTGCATCCTCGACACCGTAATCCTGCCAGGACGCCTCGGGCTCGATCGCCTTGTCGTAATGGACCGCGACGATCCGCGCGCCATCGGGCGTCAACTCGACCGGCAATAGCCATGACAGCGAGGTGAGGGCGAGGATACGATGCGCCCCACCCCTGATGGCGAATTGCCGGGGATCGGCCATGTCGACCGCGTCGAGCGGATAGCGGTCGAGAACATAGCCCGCTCGGGTCCAGCGGATGGCGCGGACATGATCGCCCTCGACCGGCTCGCTCAACGCTTCCGCCACCCGGACCATCAGCAGCAGGTTGCCACTGGCCATCCGGGTCATCCCCGGGTTGAACGCCCCCAAGACATAGGTCGACTCGGATATGCCCCGCCGAAGCGGGGATCGCGACAGATCGACATCATCGGGGCGAAAGATCAGCAGGTCATCGGCCATGGGCCCGCCAACGTCCACGCGGCCGCTCGCGTTCCGCTCAGCCTGCGGTCGCGACCTTGAGAAACACCGACCAGCGATGCTCGAAGAACGCGGCGGGGTCCAAGCCGCCGAACGGATCGGGTATGGCGAACTGCATCCGGCGGCTGGGCCCGTCGAGCATGTCGGTCAGCAGGTTGAACAGGCTGAGCGGCGTTTCATCCCTGCGCAATTCGCCCGCATCCTGTGCGTCTTGCATACAGGCGATCAGCGGCTCCGAAATGATCCGGTCCCAGGCCGCGAAACGCTCGCGCAATTCATCCGAAAAAACCGCCTCGGATGTCAGAAATGCCATGAAGCGGATCGACTCGGGCTCGACGCAGAAGAAAAAGAATCGCCTGGCGGCGGTGTGGAGCCGCTCCAGCGGATCGGGGTCCGATGCGACGTCGAGGACCGCGCGGCTCAGCCGGTCCAGATCGCGGCTCACCACGGCGTCCAGCAATGCCATCTTGCCCGCATAGCGGCGATAGATGGTGTGCTTGCTAACCCCAACGGACAACGCGATTTCCTCCATCGAGGTGCCCTCGATGCCCCGGCAGCAGAACGCCTCTCTGGCGCCGGTCAGAATGATATCGTCGATATGCTGAGCCTGCTCTCGCGTCGGGCGCCCAGCGGTCCGTTTTATGATGGCCATGATCCCCTTTCTGCGACCTCCGACCGTGTAGGTCAAATTTAATTGTACCTCATCGTTGCTTTTCTAGGGGTGCGAGGTACAGGGACCTGAATGACTCAAATGTCATGTGGTTCAGGGAGTTTCTCGGCGTGTCCAAATTTTCCGGCTTCGGGTCGTCGCTGGCGATGGCTTTTGCGTTGGCGGCATGCGGGCAAGGGGGGCAGCAACAGCAGGCCGCGCCCCCGCCGCCGGTGGTGACCGCCATCCCCGTCCAGTCGGCCGCCGTGCCCAACATCATCGAACTGCCCGGACGGATCGAGGCCGTTCGCACCGCCGAGGTCCGCGCCCGCACCGACGGTATCGTCGAGGCGCGTCTCTATCGTGAGGGCACCGACGTGGCGGAGGGGCAGCCGCTGTTCCGCATCGACCAGCGCGACTATCGCGCCCAGGTGACGCAGGCTCAGGCGACGCTCGCCAGGGCGCAGGCGGCGCGCGCCAACGCCGCCTCGATCGTCCGCCGTTACCAGCCGCTGGTCGCCGAGCGGGCGGTCAGCGCGCAGGAATTCGATGCGGCCCAATCCGACCTCCGCCAGGCCGATGCCAGCGTCGCCGATGCCCGCGCCGCCCTGTCGCGCGCGCAGTTGCAATTGAGCTATACGATCGTCCGTGCGCCCATTGCCGGGCGGGTGGGTCGCGCGCAGGTGACCGAGGGGGCTCTGGTCAGCGCCACACAGGCCACGCCGCTGACCCAGGTGGACCAGATGTCGCCCATCTATGCCGTCTTCACCCAGTCGAACGCGGCGCTGACCGACCTGATCCGGCAGGCGCGTTCGGGCGGGCTGAACCTGCCCGACCTGTCGCACATCACGGTGCGCCTCACCCTGGAGGACGGAACCGAATATGGCCCGACCGGGCAGATCGATTTTGCCGGGCAGACGGTCGACCCGACGACGGGCAGCCAGCAGTTGCGCGCACGCTTCCCCAACCAGAACCGCATGCTGCTGCCCGGTCAGTTCGTCCGCGCCCATGTCAATGCGGGCACCATCCGCAACGGCATTTCGGTGCCGCAGCGCGCGGTGCAACTCAGCAACCAGGCGGCCTCCGTCATGGTGGTCGACAGCTCCGGCACGGTCCAGGCGCGTGCCGTAACGCTGGGCGGGCAGGTCGGCAGCAATTGGGTGGTCCTGTCCGGCCTGAAGCCGGGCGAGAAGGTGGTCACCGAGGGGTGGCAGAAGGTGCAGCCGGGCCAGAAGGTCCGCGTCCAGGCGCCGGGGCAGCAAGCCGGACAACAGGCGCAGGGCGGCCAGCCGGCCGCCGCCCGCTGATCGCCGGAGTAGATTCTCATGAACCGCTTCTTCGTCTATCACCCGGTCTTCGCCTGGGTGATCGCGCTCTTCATCGCGCTGTTCGGCGTGATCGCGCTCCGGCTGCTGCCGATCGAGAGCTATCCCTCGGTCGCGCCGCCCGCGCTGAACCTGGCGATCAACTATAACGGCGCCGATGCCGAAGTGATGGACCGGTCGGTGACCGCCGTCATCGAAAAGGAGCTGAACGGCGTCGACAATTTCCTCTACATGGCCTCGACCAGCCGCTCGAACGGGACGGCGGAGATCACCGTCACCTTCAAGCCCGGCACCGATCTCGACGTCGCGCGCACACAGGTCCAGGACCGGCTGAGCCGCGCCGAACCGCGCCTGCCGCAGGAGGTCCGCGCGCTGGGCATTCAGGTGACCGAGAGTTCGGCGGGCTTCCTGGAAGTCATCACGCTCAGCTCCAAATCGGGCAAGACCAGCCCGGTCGAGATGGGCAATTTCGCCGAGAACAACATCCGCAACGAGCTTCGCCGGATCGACGGCGTGGGCGACGTGCAATTGTTCGGCTCCCCCTATGCGATGCGCATCTGGCTCGATCCGCAGAAGCTGGCGGGCTACGGCCTGTCCGCGTCGGAGGCGCTGGCGGCGGTGCAGGAGCAGAACAGCCAGACGGCGGGCGGTTCGATCGGTGCGCAGCCGCTGAACCGCACGGCGGAGTTCACCGCCCAGATCATCACCCAGAACCGCTTCGCGACGCCCGAGCAGTTCCGGCAGATCATCATCCGCGCCAATCCCGATGGCTCGGCGATCCGGCTGGGCGACGTGGCGCGGGTCGAGCTGGGCAAGGACAATTATGGTTTCCGCCTGACCCTGAACGGCAAGGAGACGGTCGGTCTGGCGGTCCAACTGGCGAGCGGCGCGAACGCGCTGGCGACGGCGGACGCGGTGTCGGCCAAGATGAAGCAGCTTCAGGCGAGCTTCCCCGCCGACGTCACCTGGAGCGTCCCCTTCACCACGACGCCGTTCATCACCGCCTCGGTCGACAGCGTGATCCATACGCTGGTCGAGGCGATGATCCTCGTCTTCCTGGTGATGTTCCTGTTCCTCCAGAACTGGCGCGCGACGCTGATCCCCGCGATCGTCGTGCCGATCGCGCTGGGCGGGGCATGCATCGGGCTGCTGGCGTTCGGCTTCTCGATCAACACCCTGTCGCTGTTCGGCATGGTGGTGGCGATCGGCATCTTGGTCGACGACGCGATCGTCGTCGTCGAGAATGTCGAGCGTATCATGTCCGAAGAGGGGCTGAGCCCGCGCCGCGCGACGGTGAAGGCGATGGGCCAGATCACCGGCGCGATCATCGGCATCACGCTGGTGCTGGTCGCGGTGTTCATTCCGATGGCCTTCTTCCCCGGTTCCACGGGGGGAATCTATCGCCAGTTCTCGGTGACGCTGGCCGTGTCGATCTTCTTCTCCGCGCTCCTCGCGTTGACGCTGACACCAGCCTTGTGCGCCACGCTGCTCAAGCAGGAGGATGCGCATCTGGACAATCGGACCGAGCCCAGACCGGGCGTCCGCGGCTTGCCGCGCCGCTTCTTCAACTGGTTCAACGACAGGTTCGGTCGGGGCACGGAGAAATATACCGGCGGCGTCAAGAGGATGATGTCGCGCCCCGTCCGCTGGTTGGCGGTGTTCGCGGTCGTCGTCGTGCTGACCGGCCTGATGTTCACCCGCGTGCCCGGCGGCTTCCTGCCGACCGAGGACCAGGGCTATATCTTCGTGTCCTATGACGCGGCACCGGGCGCGACGCTGGAGCGGACCGGGGAAGCGATCACCAAGGTCGAGACGTTCCTCCATGCCCAGCCGCAAGTGTCCGATATCGTGTCGGTCGCCGGCTTCAACTTCTTCGGTCAGGGCCAGTCGGCGGGTATCTCGTTCGTCAACCTGAAGCCCTGGGCGGATCGCAAGGGAACCGAGAACAACTCGACCACGCTGGTTGGAAAGACGATGGGCTTCGTCCAGTCGATTCCCGAAGCGACGATCTTCGCGCTCGACCCGCCGCCGATCCAGGCGCTGGGCAATGCGACCGGCTTTTCGATGAAGATCGAGGACCGCGCGGGTCTGGGCGAGGCCGCGCTGCAACAGGCGCAGGGCGCGATCCTGGCCAAGGCGTCTCAGAACCCCGCGCTGATGGGCGTTCGCCCGGAAGGCCTGGGCCCGGCGCCGCAGCTTTATGTCGATATCGATCGCATCCAGGCCCGCGCGCTGGGCCTTCAGATCGCCGACGTGAACCAGACGCTGTCGATCGCCTTCGGCTCGGCCTATGCCAACGATTTCGTCCGCGAAGGCAATGTGTTGCGCGTCTATCTTCAGGCCGATGCGCCGCAGCGCATGTCGCCCGAGGACGTATTGGCGCTGCGTGTCCGCAATGCGCAGGGCAATATGGTGCCCTTCTCGTCCTTCACGAAGGTCCGCTGGCAAAACGGGCCGCAGCAGTTGGAGCGGTATAACGGTTATCCGTCGCTGACCATCTCGGGCATGGCGGCTCAGGGTCAGTCGACCGGCACCGCGCTGAACGAGATGGAGAAGATCGCGCGCGAGGTGATGCCCGCGGGCATGAGCTTCGAATGGACCGGCACCGCCTATGAGGAGCGTCAGGCGGGCGGCCAGATCGGCCTGCTGCTGGGTCTGTCGCTGGTCGTGGTCTTCCTGTTGCTCGCCGCGCTTTACGAAAGTTGGGCGATCCCGCTGGCGGTATTGCTGGTCGTGCCGTTCGGCGTGCTCGGCGCGGTGCTGATGACGATCCTGCGCGGCTTTTCGGCGGACGTGTATTTCAATGTCGGCCTCATCACGATCATCGGTCTGGCGGCGAAGAACGCGATCCTGATCGTCGAGTTCGCCATCGAGGACCAGCAGGCGGGCCGTACGCCCTTCGAGGCGACGGTCGAGGCGGCGCGGCAGCGCCTGCGCCCCATCCTGATGACCAGCCTGGCCTTCATCCTGGGCATGGTGCCGCTGTTCATCGCCAGCGGCGCGGGCGCGGCCAGCCGCCGTGCGGTCGGGACCGGCGTGATGGGCGGCATGATCGCGGCGACCGCGTTCGGCATCTTCTTCACGCCGGTCTTCTACATCGCCGCGAAGAAATGGCTGGCCCGCGAACATGACCATGAGGCCGAGGATGCCGCAGAGGAAGCGCACGAGCGTGAGACACGAACCGGCGATGAGGAGGGCCCAGCCCATGCGTAAGGGCGTTTCCCACATCGCCGCCGCGCTGGCGCTGACCAGCGCCCTGACGGCTTGCAACCTGGCGCCGCAATATCGCCAGCCGGTCGCCCCCGTGTCCGCCTCCTATCCCGAGGCGATGACGGGCAGCCGGACGGCGGCCGAGATCGGCTGGCGCGAGTTCTTCGCCGACGAGCAGCTCAAGGCCTATATCGCCGCCGCGCTCGCCAATAATCGCGATCTGGCGCAGGCGGTGGCGCGTGTCGCCCAGGCAAGGGCGCAATATCGCATCCAGGATGCGCAGCGCCTGCCCGCACTGGATGCGTCGGCATCGGCATCGCGGACCCGCGTGCCGCTCAATTCGCTCGGCTTCGGCGACGCCTTGCCCGGTGGAGGGGACGCGCAGAACCCGACCTCGATCACCTATAACCAGTTCGCGGTCGGTGCCCGCGTTTCCAGCTTCGAGCTGGATTTCTGGGGCCGGGTCCGCAACCTGGCCGAGGCGCAGCGGCGGCAATATCTGGCGACCATCGAGGCGGAGCGGACGTTCCGCCTGTCACTGGTGGGGCAGGTCGCCGCGACCTATCTCCAGATCCGCGCGGCGGAGGAGCAGATCGCGCTCGCCGAGCGGACCGTCACCAGCCGCCGCGAGGGGCTCGCCATCGCCAAGCGTCGCATGGATGCGGGCGTCACCTCCAGCGTCGATTACGATCAGGCGGCGGCGCTGCTGACCCAGGCCGAGACGCAGTTGGCCGAGCTTCGCCGGACGGTGGCCCAGTCGCAGAATCTGCTGACCGTGCTGGTCGGCGGACCGATTGCCGGTCCGCTTCCCGCCGGACGGCGGCTGGGCGACCAGAAGCAGTTTGCGGATATCGGGCCGGGTCTGCCCTCGGCCTTGCTGGTCAACCGCCCGGACGTGCTCCAGGCCGAGCAGCAATTGCTGGCGGCCAACGCCAATATCGGTGCGGCGCGCGCGGCCTTCCTGCCCAGCATCTCGCTGACCGGGCTGGCGGGCTTCGTCTCGCCCGCGCTCAGCAGCCTGATCGACGGCAATTCGCGGCAATATCAGGTGCAGGGCGCGGCCTTGCTGCCGATTTTCGACTGGGGTCGCCGCAACGCGCAACTGAAGCTCAGCCGTGCCCAGGCCGACGAACTGACCGCCGCCTATCAGCGAACGGTGCAGGGCGCGTTCCGCGAAGTGGCGGACGCGCTGGTCGCCCGTCGCCGCTATGCCGAGCAGATCGAGGCGCAGACCCGCGCGGTCGATGCGCAGCGCCGCCTCGCCCGAACGGCACGGCTTCGCTACACCAACGGCATCGCCATCTATCTCGAAGTGCTGGATGCGGAACGCAACCTGTTCTCCGCCGAACAGCAGTTGCTGACGCTGCGCAGCGCCGCGCTCCAGAATGACGTGACCCTCTATGTCGCGCTGGGCGGTGGCCTGCGCGAGGGTGGGGCGTCGTCGACGGTTCCCGCGAACGGCTAATCCCCCCAGCCATCGCGGTCGAGCGAGGGGCGTGCGGGATATCCTCCCGTGCTCCCCTTTGCTTTGTGGTGGGCGCGGCGTAGCGGAGGTGGCTGGAAAACGGGGATTTGGAATGACGCACTGGACGATCGGGATTATCGGCGGGTCGGGCCTCTACGCGATCGATGCGATGGAGGATGTCGAGACGATGGTCCTCGACACGCCCTGGGGGGCGCCCTCCGATACGCTCGTTCGGGGGCGGATCGGTGCGGTGCGCTTCGTATTCCTGCCGCGTCATGGCCGGGGGCATCGTCTGTCGCCGACCGAGGTTAATGCACGCGCCAATATCCATGCGCTCAAGCTGGCGGGCTGCACCGATGTGCTGGCGATCTCGGCGATCGGGTCGCTGCGCGAAGAATTGCCGCCGGGCCATTTCGTCGCGGTCGACCAGTTCATCGACCGGACCGTGCACCGGGATACCAGCTTCTTCGGATCGGGGCTGGTCGCCCATGTCTCGATGGCCGATCCGGTCTGTCCACGCCTCTCCACGCTGGCCGCCCATGCGGCGGAGCGGGCCGGGGCCTCGGTCGTCCATGGCGGAACCTATCTCGCGATGGAGGGGCCGCAATTCTCGACGCGGGCGGAAAGCCATCTTTATCGGCAATGGGGCGCCGACGTCATCGGCATGACCGCCATGCCCGAGGCGAAGCTCGCGCGCGAGGCCGAGCTTCCCTATGCGTTGATCGGCATGGTCACCGACTATGACTGCTGGCGCGAGGGGGAAGCGCATGTCGAGGTCGACGCGGTACTGGCGCAGCTAGTCGCCAACGCTGCCAAAGCCCGCGCGCTGGTGGTCGAACTGGCGGCGCTGCTGCCGGAGGTGCGGACCGCGTCACCGATCGATACCGTGCTCGATCAGGCGCTGATTACCCATATCTCGCATGTGGATCGGGCCAAGGCGGAAAGCCTCGGCCCGATCGTGTCGCGCGTGCTGGCGGCGCGGGGTGGATGAGGATCAGTCCTCGATGATCTGGCTGTTCTTGCCCGTATCGCGCATCCGCAGATAGACGATCAGCGAGATGCCGATCATCGCGGTGACATACCAGTAGAAGCCCTGTTCGAAGCCCGACCGCTTGAACAGCAGCGCCACCGACTCCGCCGTGCCGCCGAAGATGGTGTTGGCCAGCGCATAGGGCAGGGCGACGCCCAGCGCCCGGATATGGGCGGGGAACAGCTCGGCCTTCACCACCGCGTTGATCGAGGTGTAGCCGGTCACGATGATCAGCGCCGCCATCACCAGCGCACCCGCCACCATCGGATCGCGCGTCGTCTCCAGCGTCGAGAAAATCGGATAGGTGAACAGCACGCCCGCAATGCCGAACGCGACCATCAACGGCTTGCGCCCAATCCGGTCGGACAGGCCGCCCGCCACGGGCTGGAGCAGCATGAAGATGAACAGGGTGACGGCATTGATCTGACTGGCGACCTCACGGCTGAAGCCGCTGGTGTTGACCAGGAACTTCTGCATGTAGATCGAATAGGCATAGAAGGCGAGGGTGCCGCCCGCGGTCAGCAGCATGACCGTCAGCGTTTCCTTCGGGTGCTTGGTGAACAGCTGGATCAGGCCGGACTTGGGCGCGCCCTCCTTCTTCGTATTCTCGAAGCTCTTGGTCTCCGCCAGGCCGCGCCGGATGTAGAAGACGACCACCGCCAGCACCGCGCCCAGCGCGAAGGGAATGCGCCAGCCCCATTCGTCCAGCGCCGCCTCGGTCATCGTCGCCTGAAGGATCAGCAGGACGCAGATGGCGAGCAACTGGCCCGAGATCAGCGTGACATATTGGAACGACGAGAAGAAACCGCGCCGATCCTTGCCCGCCATCTCGGACAGATAGGTCGCACTCGCGCCATATTCGCCGCCGACCGACAGGCCCTGCATCAGGCGCGCCAGCACCAGCAGCGCGGGCGCGGCAAGGCCGATCGTGGCATAGCCCGGCGTCACCGCGATGATCAGCGAGCCCAGGCACATCAGCGTGACCGACAGGGTCAGGCCCGACTTGCGTCCCTTGCGATCGGCATAGATGCCCATCACCCAGGCGCCGATCGGACGCATGACGAAGCCCACCGCGAAGACCGCCGCCGCGCTCAGAAGCTGTGCGGTGCGGTTCTCCGACGGGAAGAAATGCGGTGCGAAATATAAGGTGAAAGCCGAATAGACATACCAGTCGAACCACTCGACCAGATTGCCGGTCGACCCCCCGATGATGGATTTCAGGCGATGCCGACTGGAGTCGGCGGTGGCGTAGGACATGCTATTATCTCCCGATGGTTTTTTTCTCGCGACGTCAGAAGCGGAAGCTGAGCCACCCCGCCCAGAAGTCCGAGCTTTTCAGGTTGGCCCGCTGCAACACGGTGTCCGCCTTGAAATGTTCGTAACGTCCGACGAACGACAGACGTGGCGTGATGGTCCAGGTCGCCTGCAACCGGGCGACCTCGGCGACCTTCTTGCCGCGCACATTCTGCGTGCCCGCCAGCGCCGCACCGCTCGCGCGATAGACCGCGTCGAACTCGTCCGGTCGCCAGGCAAAGCCATATTCGGTCGCCAGGCGCACGCCCTTGATCGGCGTGAAGGTGAAGTTCGGCGCGGCGTACAGCAGGTTGGTCGGCGTCAGGAACAGGCCGTAGCTGTAATAGATATTGTTACCGAACAGGCCGTTGGTCGTATTCAGCTGGCCTGTGCGCTCATAGGAGCCGCCGCCCGAGCCATAGTCGAAATGGAACCCGACGCGGGGCGCATCGGCCTTCTTGCCCAGGCGATAGGTCTGGGCGACGAAGGCCTGCCATGCCGAGATCGGACGGTTGGCGAACGTGCCCAACTGATGGTTGAGCGTCCAGTCGATATTGACCGGTCCCGCATCGCCATAAGCGTGGAGGCCGAGGAAATAGCGTTCCTCCAGCGCGGTCGTCGGACCCCAGACCGCGCGGCGGTTGCGCAGCCGCCAGATGAAGGGATCGAGATAGAGCTTGGACCCGCCGAACAGCTTGGGCGACAGGCGGAACCCGAAGGTCGCGCCGCTGAAGCGGACGTCGGGGTTGGTCTTGTCGTCGCCGATCCCCTTGAAGCCATAGGTCACGTAGTTGAGATCGAACACATCGACCCGCGCATCCTTGCCGCGCGCATAGGCACGCACGCCGTCGAGCACGAAATAGAGCGTGTTGTTGTCCCGGCCCACGGTCAGGAGCTGCGGCCCGTCGAAGAACTCTTGCCGCCCGGCGCGCACCCCGACATCCAGACCCAGCGCCTTGCCCTTCACTTCGGCGAAGAGCTGTTGCACCGCCAGCTGGTTGCGCAGATTGCCGGCGGGCGTGCCCAGGTTGATGCCCTGTAGTTCCGCGCGGCCCAGTTCGCCGAAGACGCGGAAATGATCGCCCAGATGCACATCCGCTCCGCCGACGATGCGGGCGATATCCTGGCGCTGCTGCTCCACCTCGCGCAGATTGGGGTTGGTCGTGATGTTCACGCGAGTGCGCAACTCGCCCGAGAAGGTTACATAGGATTTGCCATCCTCGGTCAGCTTCACGCACTTCAGTGCGTCGATGACATCGTCGCGCTTGGCCGGGTCGCAAAATTTCCGCCAGTCCTCCGCCCAGCGCGACTGGTTATAGCCGCCGACGGTGTTGCCGTCGCCCGCCGCGCTGGTGGGATAGGCGGTGCTGGCCGGACTGGCTGGTTCGGCGGCGGCCTGCGGCGTGACGGTCTGGGCACCGGCGGGCGCGGCGAGCAGTCCCATCACGGTGACGGCAGCCGTACCGGCCAGCCCAACGAACTTCTTCATGACAATCCCCTCACTCGGATCGATCTGCCGTAGCGCCGATCCTTCTTGGCATCCATAACGGGACTGGCCCGGTCGACAGCGTTCGACCGGGCCAGGATGCGTGTCAGGCCATGGCGACCCGTGCCGCCGGAAGGGCGGGCTTGTTGTTCAGCGCGGCGTCAAGCGCGTCTTTGTCGAGTGCGCCTTCCCAACGGGCGACGACGACGGTTGCCACCGCGTTTCCGATGAAGTTGGTCAGGCTGCGGCATTCCGACATGAACCGGTCGATGCCCAGGATCAGCGCCATGCCCGCCAGCGGCACGGTGGGCACGATCGACAGGGTGGCGGCCAGCGTGATGAAGCCCGCACCGGTGACGCCCGCCGCGCCCTTCGAGCTGAGCATCGCGACGAGCAGCAGCGCCAGCTGCTGACCCAGCGACAGGTCCACGCCGCAAGCCTGGGCGATGAACAGCGCCGCCAGCGTCATGTAGATGTTGGTGCCGTCCAGGTTGAACGAATAGCCGGTCGGCACGACCAGGCCGACGACCGATTTTTCGCAACCGGCCTTTTCCATCTTCTGGAGCAGGCTGGGCAGCGCGGCTTCGGACGAGGAGGTGCCGAGGACGAGCAGCAGCTCGGCCTTGAGGTAGCGGATCAGTTTCAGGACGGAGAAGCCGTTGAGGCGGGCGATGGTGCCCAGCACGACGACGACGAACAGGATCGAGGTGAGGTAGAAGGTGGCGACCAGCGCGCCCAGGCTGACCAGGCTGCCGACGCCATATTTGCCGATGGTGAAGGCGATCGCACCGAAGGCGCCGATGGGCGCGGCGCGCATCAGGATGCCGACCAGACGGAAGACGACGACGCTCAGCCGCTCCAGGCTGTTCAGCAGCGGCTTGGCGGGCTCGCCGACCAGCGCCATCGCAATGCCGAACAGGATCGCGACCATCAGCACCTGGAGGATATTGCCCTGGGTGAAGGCGCTGACCAGCGTGTCGGGAATGATGCCCAGCAGGAAGCCGGTGACGGTGGTGTCATGCGCCTTGGCGGCATATTCCGTCACCGACCCGGCGTTCAGCGTGGCGGGATCGACATTCATGCCCGCGCCCGGTTGAACGACATTGGCGACGATCAGGCCGACGACCAGCGCAAAGGTCGATACGGTGATGAAGTAGAAAAAGGCCTTGCCCGCGACGCGACCGACCGAGCCGAGTTCGCGCATACCGGCGATGCCGGTGACTACCGTCAGGAAGATGACGGGGGCGATGATCATCTTCACCAATTTGATGAAGCCGTCGCCAAGCGGCTTCAGCGCCTCGCCGAAGCTCGGCCAGAAATGGCCGATGATCGCGCCCAGCGCGATCGCGAATATGACCTGTACGTAAAGATGCGACCAGATCCGCGCCCGCTTGGGCGCCTCTGCTACGGCATAATCCTGGGCGATCATCGCTTTCGTCATCCTCTGCAAAAAGGGTCCGGGCGCGGTGGGCCGCGCTCCGTCTTGCGGACACTGTGCCGGATTACGGAGCAATTCCAAAATTTTACGGAATTCATACCAAGCCACTGATATGGTTGGAAAAACTGGTGAGGGAGGGCCGATATCGCGCGAAATTCCGCATGGCCTTGGTCACTCGGTTGCGATATTCCGCACATATGGCTGACACGTCCTCCCTGACGCTGCGCTACGTCCGGCGATTTGCGTGGCCGGTGATCGCGGTCCTCCTGCTCGCACTGGCGGCATCGCTGGGACTGCGCGTCTATGCGCATCGTCAGGCGATGGCGTCGTTGCGCGCCGATGCGAACCGTATCGCCCGTCAGCAGGAGCGATTGCTCAACAGCGAGTTGCAGCGCTTTCGCCTGCTGCCCATCGTGCTGGCCGAATATCCCGATGTGGGCGCGGCGCTGCGCAACGGTTCGAGCCAGGCCGTCGCGCGACTGAACGAGAAACTGCGCGGGCTGGCCGAGCGGACCGGGGCGCCCGTCATCTATGCCATCGACCGACAGGGGCGGACGATCGCCGCCTCCAATGCGGGCGAACCGGAAAGCTTCGTCGGTCGCGACTATAGCTTCCGCCCCTATTTCCGGCAGGCGTTGCGCACCGGAACGTCGGAATATTTCGCGCTCGGCAATACCAGCCATCGCCCCGGCCTGTTTCTGGCGCGCCGTATCGGTCCCGCCAATGCCCCCGACGGCGTGGTGGTGGTGAAGGTCGAGTTCGCCCGCATCGTGCAGGCGTGGGCCAGCGATCCGGGGCAGACTTTGTTGCTCGACGATCACGGCGTCGTCGTGGTGACGACCGATGGCCAAGCGCAATTCACCCTTACGCGCCCGCTGACCGCGATCGCCCGCGCCGAGATCGCCGAAAGCCAGCAGTTCGGCGAGCGGCAATTGCGCCCCGGTCCGCTGCGGACCATCGGCGACCGGGCGATCGCCCGCGACGGCACCCGCTATGTCGTCGGTCAAAAGCCCGCGCCGTTGCCCGGCTGGCAGTTGGTCCATGTCCTGCCGTCCGCGCCCGCGATGCAGGAGGCGGATAGCTGGGTCCGGTCGGCCACGGTGCTGATCGTCGTCGGGCTGATCGGGCTGACCCTGCTGACGATCTGGCGGCGGACGCGGGCGGAGCGCGCGGCGCTCGCGCGCGAGGCGCTGGAGGCGGAAGTCGCGCGGCGCACCGCCGAGTTGCGCGCCACCAACGATCGCCTGACCGTGGAGATCGCGGAACGTATCCGCGCCGACCAGCGGTTCCGCGCGGCGCGCGAGGAACTGGCGCAGGCCAACCGGCTGGGGTCGCTGGGCTCGATCACGGCGGGCGTCGCGCATGAGATCAACCAGCCGGTGGCGGCGATCCGCACGCTGGCGGACAATGCACGGACCTTCCTGTCGCGCAGCCAGCCGGACAAGGCGGAAGGCAATCTGGCCACCATCGTTTCGCTGACCGAGCGGATCGGATCGATCGTCCAGGAGATGCGGCGCTTCGCCCGGCGGGGTACGCAAGGACTGGGGCAGGTGTCGCTGGACGAGGTGCTGGACGGCACGATGCTGCTGATCGGCGACCGGTTCCGCAGCGCGGGGGTCGCGCTGGAGCGGCCCCTGGGCGGCGCGCTGCCCATCGTGGTCGCGGGACGGGTGCGGTTGGAACAGGTGCTGGTCAACCTGCTCCAGAACGCGCTGGATGCGGTGGCGGGCCGGCCCGATCCGCGCGTCCGCCTGACGGTGGAGGAGCAGGCGGACGGCATCGACCTGACGGTCGAGGATAACGGGCCGGGGCTGGACCCAGCGATCGCGTCGGACATCTTCACCCCCTTCGTCACCGGCAAGCCCGATGGGCTCGGCCTGGGGCTGGGGATCGCGCGGGACATCATGACGGAGTTTGGCGGCATGTTGGAAACCATCCCCTCGACTCTTGGCGGGGCGGGCTTTCGGATCAGGATGCGCAGGGTATGAGCGAGGCGGGCATGAGCGGGGGGTTTCGCGTCCTGCTGGTCGATGACGACACGGTGCTTCGCCAGGCGCTGGCCCAGTCGTTCGAGCTGGCCGGGATCGATGTGGAGGCGCATGGCGATCCGCTGGCGGCGCTGGCGACCGTCTCGCCCGATTTTCCGGGCATGGTCGTCTCCGACATTCGGATGCCGGGGATCGACGGGATCGAACTCGCCCGGCGGATTGCCGCGATCGATGCGAAGATACCGGTCATCTTGATGACCGGGCATGGCGACGTGCCGATGGCAGTCGCCGCGTTGAAGCAGGGTGTGTTCGATTTCGTCGCCAAGCCCTTTGCCGCCGATCACCTGATCGCCAGTGCCGAGCGCGGGCTGGAGATGCGGCGGCTGGTCCTCGACAATCGCCGCCTGCGGCTGGCGGCGGAGGAGGCGCAAGGAGCCTATCCGCTGATCGGCGAGACGCCCGCGATGATGCGGTTGCGCGACACGGTGCGGCAGGTGGCGCAGGCCGATGTCGATGTGCTGGTCGAGGGGGAGACGGGGACCGGCAAGGAACTGGTCGCTCTGCTGCTCCACCGCTGGAGTGCGCGGCGGACCCGGCCCTTCGTGGCGGTCGACTGCGCCGCCCTGCCCGAGGCGATCGCCGAGGACGAGCTGTTCGGCCAGGCGCATGGCCGGACGCCGGGGCGGATCGCGGCGGCGCATCGCGGCACGCTGTTTCTGGACGAGGTCGACAGCATGGCCCCCGCGCTGCAAGGCCGGATGCTGCGCGTGGTCGAGGAGCGCGAGGTGCGCGCCATCGGGGCGGAGGACCCCCAGTTGCTCGACCTGCGCATCGTCGCGGCGGCCAAGTCCGATCTGGCGCGCGCGGTGGAAGAGGGGCGGTTCCGGGCCGATCTGCTCTATCGCCTGGATGCGGTGCGGCTGCGCGTGCCGCCTTTGCGCGAACGGCGCGCCGATGTGCCGTTGCTCTTCGCCCATTTCCTGCGCGAAGCGGCGGAGCGGTTCGGGCGGCCGGTGCCGATGATCGACGGCGGTATCCAGGCAAGGCTGCTGTCGCACGACTGGCCGGGCAATGTGCGCGAGGTGCGCAACTATGCCAACCGGGTCGCGCTGGGCCTGAGCGCTGAGGGCGGGGAGTCAGGCGATCCGATGCCTTTGCCCGAGCGGGTTGAGCAGTTCGAGGGCGCGACGATCCGCAGCGTGCTGGAGGAGGTGGCGGGCGATGTCCGCGCCGCGCTGGGCGTGCTGGGGATTCCGCGCAAGACATTCTACGACAAGGTCGCGCGGCACGGTATCGACCTGAACGCCTATCGCCCCAATCGCGCTTGACGCCACGCCGGGGGCGGGGGACCATGGCCGCCACGACGCCGACCATCGGCGCGGGGTTAGGAGAATGCCATGGAGGATGCCGCCGCCCGGCTGGCCCGAGATCCGCGCTATATCGCGCTCGTTCGCCGGCGAGGACGCTTTACCACCGCGCTGACGATCATCATGCTGATCGTCTATTTCGGGTTCATCCTGACCATCGCCTTCGACAAGGCCTTGCTCGCCCGCTCGATCAGCGGCGGGGCGACGAGCTGGGGCATCCCCATCGGCCTGGGCGTCATCGCGCTCGCGATCCTGCTGACCGGCCTGTATGTCTGGCGCGCCAATCGCGACTTCGATCCCGTAATCGAACAGTTACGCGCGGAGGAACGGGCATGAGGCGCGTCGTTCCGGCGCTGGGCGTGCCGCTCGCCCTGCTGCCCGCGTCGGCGGCGAGTGCCCATGCCATCGGCCCGGCGGTGCAGCAGGCGACCAACTGGACCGCGATCGGCATGTTCGCCGCCTTCGTCGCGCTGACGCTGGCGATCACCCGCTGGGCGGCGCGGCGGACGCGGACCGCCTCCGACTTCTATACGGCGGGTGGCGGGATCACCGGCTTCCAGAACGGGCTGGCGATCGCGGGCGATTTCATGTCGGCGGCGTCCTTCCTGGGGATTTCGGCGCAGATCTATGCCGATGGCTATGACGGGCTGATCTATTCGATCGGGTTCCTCGTCGGCTGGCCGATCCTGCTCTTTCTGATGGCGGAGCGGCTGCGTAACCTGGGGCGGTTCACCTTCGCCGATGTCGCCTCCTTCCGCTTCGCGCAGACGCCGGTGCGGATGGTTGCCGCATGCTCGACGCTGCTCGTCGTCCTCTTCTATCTGATCGCGCAGATGGTCGGGGCGGGGCAGTTGATCCGGCTGCTCTTCGGGCTGCCCTATGGCTATGCGGTGGTCATCGTCGGGGTGCTGATGACGCTCTATGTGCTGTTCGGGGGCATGACGGCGACGACCTGGGTCCAGATCGTCAAGGCGATGATGCTGCTCGGCGCGGCGAGCTTCATGGCGATCGCGGTGCTCGCGCGGTTCGGGTTCAGCCCGGAGGCGCTGTTCGCCCGTGCGGTCGACGTGAAGACCGCGCTCGCCGCGCTGGCGGGTGCGGGGCCGGACGAAGCGGTGGCCAAGGGCCGGGCGATCATGGGGCCGGGCGGCTTCATCAAGGATCCGATCTCCGCCATCTCGATCGGCGCGGCGCTGATGTTCGGGACCGCCGGATTGCCGCATATCCTGATGCGCTTCTTCACCGTTCCGGATGCCAAGGCGGCGCGCAGTTCGGTGCTGTGGGCGACGGGCTGGATCGGCTATTTCTACATCCTGACCTTCGTGATCGGCTTCGGTGCGATCGTGCTGGTGGCGACCGATCCGGGCTTTCTCGATGCCGACGGGGCGCTGCGTGGCGGCAGCAACATGGCCGCTATCCATCTGGCGCAGGCGGTCGGCGGCAATCTGTTCCTAGGGTTCATCTCGGCGGTGGCGTTCGCGACCATCCTGGCGGTGGTGGCGGGGCTGACCCTGTCGGGCGCGTCGGCGGTCAGCCATGACCTTTATGCGACGGTGATCAAGAAGGGGCAGGCGGACTCCGCCTCCGAACTCCGCGTCTCGCGGATCACCGTCCTGGTGCTGGCGGTGGTGGCGATCCTGCTGGGCATCGTGTTCGAGAAGCAGAATGTCGCCTTCATGGTCAGCCTGGCCTTCGCGCTGGCGGCTTCGGCCAATTTCCCGGTGCTGCTGCTGTCGCTGCTCTGGTCGGGTTGCACGACACGCGGGGTGGTGGCGGGGGGACTGGTCGGTCTGCTCACCGCGCTGGTCCTGACGATCCTGTCGCCCGCCATCTGGGTGAAGATACTGGGCTATGACGCGCCGATCTTCCCCTATGGTTCGCCGACCATCTTCTCGATGCCGCTCGCCTTCCTGACGATCTGGATCGTGTCGATCACCGACCGTACCGGCCGTGCGGCGGTCGACAGGGCGGGCTATCCGGCGCAGCGGGTCCGGTCGGAAACCGGGATCGGCGCCGCGTCGGCGCATCAGCATTGACAGACTGTGCCCGCTGTCTCGGAACGGGGCAGCGGGTAGGATTTTCCGCGCCATTCTGCGGATGCCGAAATGGTGAATGCGGCGTTAACATTTTCACCATGAGACGCCGCCTCATCCTTACCAACGAAGCCGCCCGCCATCCCTTTCGGCGTTCGCTGCCGCCGCCCGTGACCCAAAGGCAGCGGCGCGAGGACGATCAGGATTTCCGCCTGTTCGTCCTCAGCTTCACGGCCTTTTTTATCTGTATCTACAGCTTCCTGCTCTGATCAGGCGGGGTCGACGCATCCGTCATGGCAAGCCCGGTGGAGCCTGAGCGCCAGCCAGGCCGAAACCAGGCACATACCCGCCACCAGGAACAGCATGTTTTCCGGCGTCACGCCCGCCGCGCTGATGCCGAGCACCGCCGCCGAGCCGATCGTCATGGCGAAGCAGTTGACGATGTTGTTCGCCGCCACCGTCCGCGCCGTCTGGTCCTTCTCGACGGTGGTCGTCAGGAACGCATAGAGCGGCACCACGAACATGCCCCCGGTCGTCGCGATGGCGAGCAACGTCGCCAGGATTCCGATCGCGCGCGGCTCGGCCAGAAAGGCCTGCCAGCTATACAGGCCGCCATCGGGGGCAGGCGTCCAGTTGCGGCACAGGATCGAGAAGAGAACCACGAACGCGCCCATCGCGATGACCGAAACGGGGGAGTAGCGCGCCGAAATCTCGCCCTTCAGCATGGTATTGATGACCACCGATCCGATGGCGACCCCGATCGAGAAGATCGCGATGGCCAGGCTCGCCACCTCCTTGTCGGCGGTCAGGACATTCTTGACAAGCGGCGGGAAGACGATGATCAGCACCGAGCCGATCGTCCAGAAGAAGCTGATCGCGACGATCGCCAGGAACAGCCGCCGGATATGCAGCGTGGCGGCGATCAATCGCCACGACGCGGTGAAGGGGTTGAAGTTGAGCTTGAGCGGCGGCCCTTCGCGCGGGGCGGGCGGCACCTGGCGCGCGGTGAACCAGCCGAGTACCGCGACGACCAGCACGCCCGCCGCCGCCGCCTCGATCGGAACCCAGCCGGCGACGACCGTGCCGAGCAGGATGGCGAGATAGGTCCCCGCCTCGACCAGCCCGGTGCCGCCCAGAATATCGTCGGGCTCCAGATGCTGGGGCAGGATCGCGTATTTGATCGGCCCGAAAAAGGTCGAATGCGTCCCCAGCGCCAGCACGGTGCCCAGCATCAGGCCCAGCCCGATATTGATATAGCCCGCCTTGGCGATCATCAGGCCCAAGGCGCCGACGATCATGATGCCGATCTCGGCGGTCTTCACGATGCGGATGATCCGCGCCTTGTCATGGCTGTCCGCCAATTGCCCCGACAGCGCGGAGAGCAGGACGAAGGGCACGATCGACAGGCCGGTGGCGAGCGCGTTGAAGTTCGCCTCCGCATGGGCGTCGTTGAAGATCGCATAGGTGGCGAACAGCACCATCGACGTCTTGAACAGATTGTCGTTGAACGCGCCGAGAAACTGGGTGGTGAACAGCGGCAGGAACCGACGCCGCTTGAGAAGCCCGAGGGCATTGAGCATAACGAAAAATGGCCCGATCGTGGCAACAGGATGACGACAACATAGCCATGCCCGTCCGCATCGCCAACCGCTTAAAGCGGTTTGTCATGGACGGGCGAGCGGTTAGAAGGCGTCATGCTCACGCTGCCCAACCTTTTGACGCTCTCGCGAATTGTGGCCGTACCCCTGCTCGCGGGGCTGTTGTGGCAGCCCCATTGGGAATGGGGGTACGGCGTCGCCTTCGCGCTCTACTGCCTGATGGGCATCACCGATTATTTCGACGGCTATCTGGCCCGCGCGCAAGGGGCGGTGTCGAAGCTGGGCATGTTCCTGGATCCCATCGCCGACAAGATCATGGTCGCCTCGGTCATCCTCGTCCTCGTCGCGGTGCAGGTGATCGGCGGGCTGAGCGTCGTCGCCGGGCTCATCATCCTGTTGCGCGAGATCGCGGTGTCGGGCCTTCGCGAGTTCTTGGCGCAATTGCAGGTGTCGGTGCCGGTCTCGCGGCTCGCCAAGTGGAAGACGACGTTGCAACTTATCGCGCTGGGCGGGCTTATCCTGGGGGGCGCGCTGCCCGGCTGGGCCTGGGTCCATAGCATCTCGCTCGCCGCGCTGTGGGCGGCGGCGGTACTGACGCTCATCACCGGCTGGGATTATCTGCGCGTCGGCCTCAAGCATATGGATAGCTGATGACCATCCTTTATTTCGCCTGGGTCCGTGAGCGGATCGGGCTGGCCGAAGAGGCGCTGGCCCTGCCCGACGGCGTGGTGAGTGTCGCCGATCTGATCCGCTGGCTGGCGGCGCGCGGCGGCGGCTATGCCGAGGCGCTGGCCGAGCCCGAGCGGCTACGCGCGGCGGTCGACCAGAATTTCGTCGGCCTCGACGCCTCGGTCGTCGGCGCGCGCGAGGTGGCGATCTTTCCGCCGGTGACGGGCGGATGATCCGGGTCCATGTCTCGCCCGACCCGATCGACCTGACCGGGGAGATGACGCGGGTCGAGCAGGGTAATGTCGGCGCGGTGGCGAGCTTCTGCGGGTTGGTGCGCGCCGATGACGGCGTCGATGTGCTCGAACTGGAACATTATCCCGGCGCGACCGAGACGGCGCTGGATCGGATCGCGCGGACCGCGACCGAGCGCTGGTTGTTGCAGGCGGCGACGATCGTCCACCGGGTCGGTCCGATGCGACCGGGCGAGCGGATCGTGCTGGTCGTCACCGCCGCCCCGCATCGCCGCGACGCGCTGGACGCGTGCGCCTATCTGATCGACCGTCTGAAGACCGACGCGCCCTTCTGGAAGCGTGAGACGCGGGGCGACCGGGCGAGCTGGGTCGAAGCGCGCGAGAGCGACACGGCGGCGGCGTCGCGCTGGCAGGCCTGACTTCGGCGGGTGTGAAAAGGCGGAGCCGAAGCGCCGCCTTTCACGTCTCACTGCTTGGTACGATCAGCCGATCTTGGGCACGTTGATGCCGTTGGTCAGATGGACGACGCCGTTGGTCGCGTCGACATCCGCCTTGTCGACATAGGCCTTTTGCCCGTTGACATCGGTCAGCATGATGTTGCCGTTCGGCCCGACCTGCGCGGTCAGCGGCTGTCCGGCGAGCGTGGTCAGCGTCGCGGTGCCGTTCCCGGCGGTGATCTGCGCCTTCAACTGCTCGGCGGTCAGCTTGCCCGCGACGACATGATATTTCAGGATCGTGGCGAGTGTCGCCTTGTTCGCGGGCTGGCTGAGCGTGTCGAGCGCACCGGGGGGCATGCGGCTGAACGCCTCGTCGCTGGGTGCGAAGACCGTGAAGGGGCCGGGGCCGGACAGATCGGCAGTGAGGCCCGCGGTGGCCACCAGCTTGGCCAGCGTGCTGCGGTCGGGGGTGGCGGCCAGAACCTGGACGATGGTGCCGGTGGCGGCGGGCGTCGCCTGCGCCGGGGCGGCGGGGGCTGCCGGGGCGGTTGGGGCAGGCGCGGTTTGGGCGGGGGCCGTCGTGGTCTGGGCCGTCGCCACACCGACACTGGTCAGAGCTGTGGCGGTGGCGAGGATCGCGAAGGTCTTCATCATGAAAGTCATACTCCCGTTCTTCTGGCGGCGGAGCGGGATCGCATCGCGCCGCATGGTGAAGGGCAGACCGGCGATGCGTCAGCGAAACGACCGGTCTGCGGGGAGTAACGCACTTAATCCAGTTTTGGCACCAAAACGCCGTTGACGATGTGGATGACGCCGTTCGCCTGCGCCAGATCGCCCGCCTCGATATAGCTTTTGTTGCCGCCAGCATCGGTCAGCGTGATGACCGACTGGGTCATGGTGACGGTCAAGGGTTCGCCCTGCACGGTCATGATCGTCGCGGTGCCGCCGCCCGCCGCGATCCGCCGCTGCAACTCAGCGACACCGACCGTCCCGGGCAGCATGTGAAAGCGAAGCAGCCGGACGAGCGAATCGCGATTGGCGGGTTGCAGCAGCTGCTCCTGCACGCCGGGGGCGAGGCGCCCGAACGCCTCGTTGGACGGCGCGAACAGCGTATAGGGCCCCGGTCCCGCCAACGTGGTCGCCAGACCCGACGCACGGACGGCGGCCACCAGCGAGGATAGCGAGGGCGTGGCGGCGGCATTGTCCAGGATGGTCCGGGTCGGCGCCATCGCCTGATCCGGCATCATCGGCGCTTCGGCGGGGGCGGGCGCGGCGGTGGAGGGGGTGGCGGGCGCGGCCTTCTGGTCCGCGCCTCGTCCGCAGGCCCCAAGCCCGATCAGGGCGACGAGCGGCAGCGCGGCCAGCAGGCGTCGTGCGGTAAGGGGCATGGGACACATCTCCTGAAGCAATGGGGTCGGAGGCAAAGACGCGTGCGATGCGCTCCGGTTGCGGATGGGTGGGCGACGGGCGATCAGGCCGCCTCGCCCAGAACCTGCGCCAGCAGGCGGAAATCCTTCTCGCGCGGGCTGGCCCGCCGCCAGACCAGCGCGATCTTGCGCATGGCGTTCTCCGCATCCAGCGGGCGGGCGGTGATGTTGGTATTCTCCAATATCCCCGCACGCAGCGCCATTTCGGGCAGCATCGTCATACCCAGCCCGTTATCGACCATTTGCACGATAGTGTGAAGCGACGTGCCCAGCATCGTCGCCTCGGCCCGCAATTCGGGGCGGTTGCACGCGGCCAGGGCATGATCCTTCAGGCAATGCCCGTCCTCCAGCAGCAGCAGCCGGGCCTCGTCGATCGCAGAGGCCGGGATAGCGGCGGGCGGGGACCGGTCCTCGTCCGTGGGAAAGGCGACGAACAGCCGGTCGTCGAACAGCGGCTCGGCCGTCACCTCGCCGCAAGCGAAAGGCAGCGCGAGCAGCACGCAATCGGTGCGCCCGTTGTGAAGGCGTTCGCAGGCCGGGCCGCTCGGCTCCTCGCGCAGGAACAGCTTCAGGTCGGGATAGTCGCGGCGCAGGCGCGGCAGGATGCGGGGCAGCATGAAGGGGGCGATGGTCGGGATGACCGACATGCGCATCTCCCCCGACAAGGGACGCCCGGCCGCGCGCGCCATGTCGCCCAGTTCGTCCGCCTCACGCAGCACGCGCCGCGCCTTGTCGGCGATCCGCTCACCCAGCGGCGTGAAGCGCACGACGCGCCGGGTCCGCTCGACCAGCGTCACGCCGATCAGCGTCTCCAGCTCGCGCAGGCCCGCCGACAGGGTGGATTGCGTGACGAAGCACGCATCGGCCGCCCGCCCGAAATGACCGTGGTCCTGCAAGGCCACCAGATATTGCAGTTGTTTTAACGTAGGTAGGTAGGTCGCGGCCATTGATCGTCTCAGTCGATTGCGATTTGACAAATAGCTTGTTGGATCGAACGCGCCAGTCCCCATATCCGTCACCACAACGAATACAGGCGGCCCACCGCCGATCGTGTGAGAGGATGGCTGAAGCCGAATTTTTGGGAAGAAATGGAGGCTATTGCCATGTTGACCGTTGGAGACAAGCTCCCCGCATTCACCGTCCCCGTCCAGCAGGGGACCAACGCGCTGCCCGCCGGCGAGACGATCAGCGACACCTCCTATGAGGGCAAGTGGAAGGTCCTCTTCTACTGGCCGAAGGACTTCACCTTCGTCTGCCCGACCGAGATCGTCGGTTATGCGCAGCTGAAGGATGATTTCGCTGACCGTGACGCCGTGCTGATCGGCGCGTCGACCGACACTGCCCATGTCCACCTGGCATGGCGCAAGTCGGACCCGGATCTGGCCGCGGCCGATTTCCCCTGGATCGCGGACAATGGCCGCGTCCTGGCCGACGCACTGGGCATCGTCGACAAGAATGAGCATGTCGCCTACCGCGCGACCTTCATCATCGACCCCGACAATGTCATTCAGCACGTCACCATCAACGGCCTGAACGTCGGTCGTAACCCGCAGGAAACCCTGCGTGTTCTCGACGCGCTGCAGACCGACGAGCTGTGCCCGTGCAACTGGAACAAGGGCGACGACGTCCTTCAGCTCGCGGCCGAGTAATCCTGTCGTCCGGGGGCGTTCGCGTCCCCGGACCCATCATTCCCGACGCCCCGGCGAGGGCTGCCGATCCGTGATGATCGGCGGCCCGGACTGGGGCGTCGTTTATCCGGAGCATATCCCATGTCGCTCAAGGAATTTGCCGGGCAGTTGCCCGACTTCGCCAAGGACATTCGCCTGAATGTCGGATCGCTGCTTAACGAGGCAGTGCTGAACGATCAGCGCAAATACGGCCTGCTGCTCGCCTGCGCCCACGGCACCGGCCACAAGCCGCTGGTCGAGGCCGCCGAGGCCGAATGCGCGCCCAGGCTTTCGCCCGAGGCCGCCAATGCGGCGCGCGCGGCGGCGGCGGTCATGGCGATGAACAACGTTTATTATCGCTTCACCCACCTGGCCGGGAACCAGGAGTATCGCAACATGCCCGCCAAGCTGCGCATGAACGTGATCGGTGCACCGGGGATCGACAAGATCGACTTCGAGCTGTTCAGCCTCGCGGTCTCGGCGATCAACGGCTGCGGCATGTGCATCGACGCGCATGAGGCGGTGCTGAAGAAGGCGGGTGCCTCGGCAGAGACCATCCAGACCGCCGTCCGTATCGCTGCGGTGATGCAAGCGGTGGCGACCGTCCACTCGGCGATCGCCTAAAACTCCTCCCCGGTACGGGGAGGGGGGCCGCTGCGAAGCGGTGGTGGAGGGGTTTTCCGCCGGATACCCCCTCCGCCAGACCCATGGCCTGCCGAGGATTTACGCGGCAATCGCCTGATACAATCCCCAGAAGCTGGTCAGCGTCAGGATGCCCCCCACCATCGTCAGTAGAATGCGTGCGGGCACCCGCTTGGCGAGCATCGCTCCGAACGGTGCGGCGAAGACGCCGCCGATGAGCAGCCCGACCGTCGCCATGGTGAACGCACCCCAGCCAAGCTGGGTGATGAAGGTCGCCGAGATGGTCGCGGTCAGAAAGAATTCCGCCGTGTTGACCGTGCCGATGGTGGTGCGCGGCGCGGCCCCCTGCGCCAGCAGGTTGGAGGTCACGACCGGCCCCCAGCCTCCGCCACCCGCCGCATCCAGGAAACCACCGATAAGGCCCAGAGGCTCGACCACTTTCGGCTCCCGCACATGCGCCTTGTGCCGCCAGGCACGGACCAACAGGTAGAGGCCGATGGCGGTCAGATAGGCGAGCACGAACGGCTTCACCACCGCCGCGTCGATGTTCGACAGGACATAGGCGCCCAGTGCCCCGCCGATCACGCCCGGGATCATCAGGCGCAGGAACAGCCGCCAGTTGACGTTGCGATGGACCGCATGGCTGATCCCCGAGACCGCCGTGGTGAAGGTCTCGACGCTGTGCACGCCTGCGGACGCGGCGGCGGGCGGCACGCCCAGGCTGATGAGCAGCGTGTTCGAGATCACGCCGAACGCCATGCCCAGCGCGCCATCGACCACCTGTGCGGCAAAGCCGACCGCCACGAAGGGCAGGATATGGATCAGCTCGGTACTGGTCGGGTCCATCATGTCTCCTTGGGTCGTCCGGCCAGGGCCATGCCGTGTCGTCTCCAACGCTGCAACAAAGATAGAGTTTGTCGCGCGGATACGCCTTGTCCCGCTATCTGGATTTCGAGGACCGCTGTGCTTAAATGCACCTATCGCATCTGGGGACATGCTCATGCCGAGCCGTTTGGCCGCTTATCTCGATTCGATCCGGGCTCGCGACCCCGCGCCGCATTCGCGCGCGGAGATATTGCTTTATCCGGGCGTCTGGGCCCTGGCCGGTCACCGGATCGCGCATCGCCTCTATCGCGCGCGCGCCTTTTTCCTGGCACGGCTGGTCAATCACTTCACCCGCTTCCTGACTGCGATCGACATCCATCCGGGTGCCGAGATCGGGCGCAATTTCTTCATCGACCATGGCTTTGTCGTGATTGGCGAGACGGCGGTGATCGGTGACGACGTCACCATCTATCAATGCGTGACGCTGGGCGGGACCAGTCCGGACAATGGCGTGGCAGGCAAGCGTCACCCGACGCTGATGGACGGGGCGATCATCGGTTCGGGCGCGCAGGTGCTGGGCCCGATCACCGTCGGCTCACGCGCTCGGGTCGGGGCAAATGCGGTGGTGACCCGCGACGTGCCCGAGGGCGCGGTGATGGTCGGCATTCCGGCGCGCCCGACGGTGGTCGAAGGCGGCGCCGCGCCCGAACGGCGTTTCGTCCCCTATGGTACGCCCTGTTCCGATGTGTTTGATCCGCAGACGCAGAAGATCGAGCTGCTGCGATGCGAACTGGACACGATGCGGCGACGACTGGATGCGGTGCTGGCCGAGCAGGAAGAGAAGCGCGACCGCGCCTGATGGGGGTCCTGCCGTTTCCCAAGTCCCCAGGGCAGGTCGGGTTCGAGCGGACCGAACTCAACCGTATCCTGGACCTGTATGGCCGGATGGTGGCGGCGGGGCATTGGCGCGATTATGCCATGGATCTCGGGCGGGACGCGGCGATCTTCTCCGCCTTTCGCCGAACCGCCGAGCGGCCCGAATACCGGATCGAGAAGCGTCCCGCCTTGCGCAACCGCCAGGGCATGTGGGCGCTGATCGGCGAGGGCGGGGCGGTGCTCAAGCGCGGGCATGAGCTGGGCCCGGTACTCGCGCCCGTCGAACGCCGCCTGATGAAACTGGTCGAGGAATAAGAAAAGCGCCGGTCCCCTGAGGGAACCGGCGATTTTTCTACAGCCGGGTGAAGGGCCGGTTACTTGCCGCCACGCTGGCGGCACTGGTCATACTGACCCTTTTTGCAGATCGGATAGCTCTTCAGCGGAGCCGGGGCCGGATAGGCCTGCGACGGGCTCGGAGCCTGCTGGAACACGACGGGCGCGCCCGGGGGCGGGGGCGACGCCATCGGCGGCTGGGCAGGCTGATAGCCGCCTGCGGTCATCGTCGCGGCGGACGCGGCGGCATTGGCCTGCGTATCACCGGTCGTGGTGTCGGTCGAGGCACCCGCCTGCGCGGTGGTGTCTGTCTGGGTCGTGGTCTGGGCCATGGCGGGCATGGCCATCAGCGCGGTGGCGGCCAGAAAAACGAGCTTCATGCGAATCTCCTGTTCAGAAGCGCAAGTGCGTTAGCGCGTGGGCAGAACGTCCCATGCCGCACTTGGCTCCCTCGTTTCGCTTGCGACCCGATCCTGACGCTTTTTTCAGCCTCCCGCGTCGAGCGAATAGCCCGCCGAGCGCACCGTGCGGATGATGTCGGGCCGGTCGCCGATATTGATCGCCTTGCGCAGACGGCGGATGTGCACGTCGACCGTCCGGCTCTCGATATCGGAATCGTGCCCCCAGACCGCGTCGAGCAGCCGCTCGCGCGAGAAGACCCAGCCCGGATGCTCCAGGAAATGCTTGAGCAGGCGGAATTCGGTCGGCCCGAGCGAGACGACCTCGCCCGCGCGGCGGACCTTGTGGCCGACCGTGTCCATCTCGATATCGGCATAGGTCAGTGCCTCGCCCGCCAGTGCCGGACGCACGCGGCGCAGCACCGCGCCGACGCGGGCGACCAGCTCGCGCGGAGAGAAAGGCTTGGTGACATAATCGTCCGCGCCCGTCTCCAGTCCGCGCACCCGGTCCTCTTCCTCGCCGCGCGCGGTCAGCATGATGATCGGGACGTTCGCCGTCTCGGCCGAGCGGCGAAGGCGGCGGCAGACCTCGATGCCCGAAATCCCCTCGACCATCCAGTCGAGCAGGACGATGTCCGGCGTGCTCTCGCGCGCCAGCAGCAGGGCCTCCTCGCCATCGGGTGTGTGGACGACCTCGAAATCCTCGCGCTTGAAATGGAAGACGAGCAGTTCCGCCAGCGCGGCATCGTCCTCGACCAGCAACATCTTTACGCGTGCCATGGTGCCTGTTCCCTCAAGAAGGCAGTGTGCCGCCGCGATCCCGCTCACCCATCTGGGTGCCGGTGGCGGCGAAATAGACCATCTCCGCGACGTTCGTCGCATGGTCACCGATCCGTTCGAGATTCTTGGCGATGAACAGCAGGTGCGCGACCTGTCCGATCGTCTTGGGATTCTCGACCATATGGGTGACGAGCGTGCGGAAGATGGAATCGTAGAAATCGTCGAGTGCGTTGTCGCTGTCGCGGACCCGGACCGCCGCCTCGGCATCGCGCGCGGCGAAGGCGTCGAGCACGTCATGCACCATCGCCGAGGCGATCTTCGCCATGGCGGGCAGGATCGAGATCGGCTCGATCCGGTCCTCGCTCTCGATCATCGGCACGCGCTTGGCGATGTTCTTGGCATAATCGCCGATGCGCTCCACGACGCTGGCGATCTTGAGTGCCGCGACCACTTCGCGCAGGTCGTTGGCCATGGGCGCGCGCAGGGCGATGGTGCGCACCGCCAGCCGCTCGACCTCGGCCTCGATCAGGTCGATCGCCTTGTCGTCCTCGCGAACCTTGCGCGCCAGTTCCAGGTCGGAGCGTTGCAGCGCCTTGATGGCGTTGGCGATCGCCTCCTCTGCCAATCCGCCCATCTGGCTGATAAGCCCGCGCAGGCGGCCGATATCGTTGTCGAAGGCTTTTACGGTGTGGTCCATGATCCTCGTCCTCAGCCGTACCGGCCGGTAATATAGTCCTTCGTCCGCTCTTCCCTGGGGTTGGTGAAGATGTCGGACGTCTTTCCGTACTCGACCAAAGTGCCGAGGTGGAAAAAGGCGGTACGCTGGGAGACGCGGGCGGCCTGCTGCATGTTGTGGGTGACGATCGCGATGGCGTAGCGGCCGCGAAGGTCGTGGATCAACTCCTCGATCCGCGCGGTCGCGATCGGATCGAGCGCGCTGCACGGTTCGTCCATCAGGATCACCTCCGGGTCGACCGCGATGGCGCGGGCGATGCACAGCCGCTGTTGCTGGCCGCCCGACAGCGCGGTGCCGCTTTCCGAGAGGCGGTCCTTCACCTCGTTCCACAGGCCCGCACGGGTCAGCGAGCGCTCGACGATCACATCCAGTTCGGCCCGCGACGATGCCAGGCCATGGATGCGCGGGCCATAAGCGACATTCTCATAGATCGACTTGGGGAAGGGGTTGGGCTTCTGGAACACCATGCCGACCCGCGCGCGCAACTGCACCACGTCCATTTCGGGCGCATAGATGTCCTGCCCGTCGAGGCGGACGTCGCCGGACACACGTGCCGACGGGATGGTGTCGTTCATCCGGTTGAGCGTGCGCAGGAAGGTCGACTTGCCGCAGCCCGAGGGGCCGATGAACGCGATGACGTGATCCATGTCGACATCGATCGAGATGTCGTGGATCGCCTGCTTGGCGCCGTAAGACACGCTGACGTTGCGCGCGGTTATCTTGGGGGTGCTCACCAGCGTGTCTCGAACCGATTGCGGAGATAGATGGCCAACCCGTTCATCGCGAGCAGGAAGACGAGAAGGACGATGATCGCGGCCGAGGTCTTCTCGACGAAGCCCCGGTCCACCTGGTCCGACCATAGGAAGATCTGCACCGGCAACACGGTCGCCGGATCGGTCAACCCATGCGGCGGCGCGGCGATGAAGGCGCGCATGCCGATCATCAGCAGCGGCGCGGTCTCGCCCAGCGCGCGGGCCATGCCGATGATCGTGCCGGTCAGGATGCCGGGCAGAGCGAGCGGCAGCACGTGATGGAAGATCACCTGCACCCGCGACGCGCCGACGGCCAGCGCGGCATCGCGGATCGACGGCGGCACCGCCTTGATCGCGTTGCGCCCGGCGATGACGATCACCGGCATGGTCATCAGCGCCAGCGTCAGTCCACCGACCAGAGGCGCGGAGCGGGGAAGCCCGAAGCTCCCCAGGAACACCGCCAGCCCCAGCAGGCCAAAGATGATCGAAGGCACCGCCGCCAGATTGTTGATCGACACCTCGATCATGTCCGTCCAGCGGTTCTTCGGCGCATATTCCTCCAGATAGAGGGCCGCCAGCACCCCGATGGGGAAGGCCAGGGCAAGCGTGACCAGCATGGTTAGAAGCGACCCCTTGGCCGCGCCCCAGATGCCGACCCGCGTCGGATCGGTCGCATCGGCGTCGCGCAGGAAGCCGATATTCCATCCGGTCGACACCAGCCCGCGCGCCCGCAACCGGGCGACGACCCGCTCGGCCTCCGGCATCCCCTCGCCCTTGGCGGCGACGTCATAGACGCTGGCGACGGGCAGGCTGAAATCGGTGGTTCGACGAAGGAGCGAGGGATCGGCCTTCACCGCATCACGGACCACGATCCACGCGCCGGGCGACAGCAGGTCGATCCCGTCCGACCCGAAGGCGTTGGTCGCCGCGCGGTCGACCGCATCCTCCAGCCCGGCACCCGCCAGCGCCAGATCGGCCCCGCGCCCCTTCAACCGGGCGGGCTCGATGGGAAGCTCCGCCGCCGCCAGATCGATCGGCAAGGCGACGCGCGTTTCGGTAAAGCCACGAAAGCCTTGGGCGATCATCGTGATCAGCAGGAACGCCAGGAATGCCGCCGAAAGCGCGACCGCCGCCGCGCCTATCCGGCGGAACCGGCGCTCGGCGGCATAGCGGCGACGCAAGCGCCGCGCCATCGCCGGGCTGCCCCAGCGGTCTGCGGACGAGGGCGGCCTATTCATAGCTTTCCCGATACCGCTTCACCACGCTCAGTGCGACGATATTGAGGAGCAGGGTGATGACGAACAGCGTCAGGCCCAGTGCGAAGGCGGCGAGCGTCTTGGGGCTGTCGAACTCCGCCTCGCCGGTCAGCAGGTCGACGATCTGGCGCGTGACGGTGGTCGTGCTGGCGAAGGGATTGGCGGTCAGCGTCGCGACGCCGCTCGCCGCCATGACGACGATCATCGTCTCGCCGATCGCGCGGCTGACCGCGAGCAGGACACCGCCGACGACGCCGGGCAGGGCGGCGGGCAGCATGACGCGGGTGATCGTCTCGGACGGTGTCGCGCCCATCGCCAGGCTGCCGTCGCGCATCGAACTGGGGACCGCGGCCAGGCTGTCATCGGCCATGGACGAGACGAAGGGGATGATCATCACCCCCATGACCAGCCCGGCGGCCAGCGCGCTTTCGGACGAGGCCCAGTCGATGCCGATCGCGACCGCGAACTGCCGCACGGCGGGGGCGACGGTCAGCGCGGCGAAATAGCCATAGACGACGGTCGGAATGCCCGCGAGCACCTCCAGCACGGGCTTCATGATCCGGCGCACGCGCGGTGCGGCATATTGGGTCAGGTAGATGGCGCTCATCAGGCCGAAAGGGATGGCGACCGCCATGGCGATCACCGCGCCGATGAAGAAGGTCCCCCAGAACAGCGGCACCGCACCCAGCGACGCGCCGGGATCGCGCGGGTCGATGACCTGCGGGCTCCAATGGGTGCCGAACAGAAAGTCGGTGATCGGCACGACCGAGAAGAAGCGTCCGGCTTCGTACAACAGGGAGGCGACGATCCCGGCGGTGGTCAGGATCGCGATCAGCGAGGCGGCGAGGAGCAGGCCCAGCACCACGCGCTCGATCCGGGTGCGCGCCGAAAAGCCCGGCTTCACCCGCAGATAGGCATAGGCGCCCCCCGCCAGCGCCAGCAGCAGGACGATCGCGGTGGCGATCCAGTCGATCCGCGTCTGCGCCCGATCATAGGCTGGCGCGAGCGTCCGCGACAGCGCGTGGAAGGCGCCATGCGCACGCCCCGCCGCCAGCGCGCGCGCCTCGGACAGGATCGCCGCCCGCTCGAAACCCGGCGCGGGTAGTTGCACGGCGGCGGGGACGTGCAGCACCATATCGGTGACGAGCGCGGGTGAGGTCGCCGACCAGATGGCGAGGAAGATCATCGGCGGCACCGCGGTCCACAGCGCGACATACCAGCCGTGATGATGGGGCAGCGAACTGACCCGCGTGCTGGACCGCCGCCGAAAGCCGAGCGCGCGCATCCGCGTCGAGGCCCAGGCGATGATGCCCAGCCCCAGGATCAGGATGAGGAGGATTACGCCGCTCATGACGGCAGATGTGCCGGATCGAGTGGAATTTCCCTTGTGATGATCGCGCGCGCCTGTGCTTGGACCGCAGCAGGCGACGCGATCAGGCCGCGCCGCGTCAGGGGGCCGTTGGCGCCCCAATTCGCGGCATAGAGCGTCAGGAAACGCCGCAGGCCCGGAATGGCGTCGAGATGCGCCTTCTTCACATAGATGTAGAGCGGGCGGGACCCCGGATAACGATCGGCGGCGATCGCGTCATAGGTCGGTGCGACCCCGTCGATGGTGACGCCGTTCACCGTCTGGCGGTTCTCCTCCAGATAGGAATAGCCGAACACGCCCAGCGCATCCGGATTGGCCTGAAGCTTCTGGACGATGAGGTTATCGTTCTCGCCCGCGTCGATATAGGCACCGTCATCGCGGACGCGCGTGCAGAGCAGATGGTGTGCTTCGGGATCGCGCACGGAGAGCGCCCGCGCCTGCGGCTCGACCGCGTCACATCCGCGCATCAGGATCAGTTCGGCCAGGGCGTCGCGGGTGCCGCTGGTCGCCGGCGGGCCATAGACCTGGATCGGAATGGCGGGCAGCGCCGGGTTCACGTCGCGCCAGGTCCGCGCCCGGTTGGGCTTGCCGCCCGGATGCGCGCCGATCGCCCGATAGATGTCGGCGGTGGTCAGCGCCATGCGCGGCCCGCGCTTCGATTCGGCGAAGGCGATGCCGTCGATCCCGATGGGAATTTCCAGCACCTCCGCCGCGCCATGTGCCGCGCAGTCGCGATACTCGCCCGCCTTCATCCGGCGCGAGGCGTTCTCGATGTCCGGATGTCCCGCCCCGATGCCGGCGCAGAACAGCTTCATGCCAGCACCCGTGCCCGTCGACTCGATGACCGGCGCCTTGGCCTCCGGATCGGCGGCGACGAAGCGTTCGGCGATGATGGTGGTGAAGGGATAGACGGTCGAGGACCCCACCGCCGTGATCTGCTCGCGCACGCCCGCGCCGCCGCCATTGGCCTGATCGTGACAGGCCGCCAGCGCGAACATCGCGGCGAGTAGGCAGGGCAGGCGCATCGAGATCCTCAGGCCACCGGAACGGGTGCGAACTGGCCGCTGCCACGTTCACCATACCCCCGTGTGACATTTCTATTGCGCTTTTGTGACAGCGTCCTCGGAAACACTTTTCGTGGCGGTTTTCGCGATGGGCAGGCGCACGGAAATGGTCGTGCCCACACCGACCTCGCTGGCGATCTCCAACCGACCCCGATGCCGCTCGACGATATGCTTGACGATCGCCAGGCCCAGGCCGGTGCCGCCGATACTGCGACTGCGCCCCGAATCGACCCGGTAGAAGCGCTCGGTCAGGCGGGGCAGGTGATTGGCGGCGATCCCCTCTCCCTGATCCGCGACGGTCAGGCGCAGCTTGGCGTCGTCCTGTTCCAGCGTCACCCGGACCGGCGTGTCCGCACGGCCATATTTCATCGCATTGCCGATTAGATTGTGGAGCATCTGCGATAATTGCGCCCGGTCGCCCACGACCGGCGGCAGGTCTTCGCCCAGGTCGCACACGATATCCGCCGCGCGGGGCGAGCCGGAGTCGAGAAATTCCTCGTGAACATCCTCGACCAGATCGACCAGATCCACCGGCTGGGCGGGCTGGCGATATTTGTCCGCCTCGATCCGGCTGAGCGAGATCAGATCCTCGACCAGCCGCTGCATCCGCCGGGCCTCGTCGAACATCACCTTCAGGAAACGGGCGCGGATTTCGGGGTCGTCGCCCGCTTCGTCGCCCAGTGTCTCGATAAAGCCGAGGATGGAGGCCAGGGGGGTGCGCAACTCGTGGCTGGCATTGGCGACGAAATCGACGCGCATCCGCTCGGCGGCGTCATGCGCGGTCTGATCGATCAGATGGACGATGCGCTGGCCCCCGGTCGTATCCGCGACCCGCATTTCCCAGCGTTGTTCCAGTGAGCCGAGCCCGACCAGCGAGATGGGCTGACCCGGCTCGGTCACGCCTCCCTTGGCCAGCAGGCGATCGGCGGCGGCGGGGTGACGGATCGCGATTCGCGCATCCTCCCCGACGATATGCGCGCCCAGCAAGGCGCGGGCCGATCGGTTGGCGAGGACGACCTGCCCCTTTTCGATCAGCAGCACCGGTTCGACGATCGCGTCCAGTGCCTCCTCCAGCAGAGGTGATAGCGGTCCCCGCCCATCCTCGGGTGAGGCTTGCTCCTCATCCTTCTGGGGCACGCCCTCGCTGGCCACCAGAGCGGCCGCGATGCCGCCGACCAGGGTGATGATCGCCGGGGCGGGGCCGCCGGTCATGAACACCACGATCGCAGCGACGACGATGACGACGATGGCCCATAAGGTGCGAATGCCGAATCCCATGGCATGCCGATGTAGCGGGCGGCGTCCGGCCTGTCTTCCTCCCAGCTTGGGTCAACCTCCGTTCGCGTGGGTGCTTGTCGGGCGGGCGTGAATATGGAACACCGCGCCGTCATGGATGACATGTCCCCATCCCCCGAAAATCCGGCCCCCGACAATGGGGTTGAGCCCGTCGCCGGCACGTCGCCCGTCACCAGTCGGCGGATGCTGATGCTCGGTGCCGTCGGGGCGAGCGCGGTGGTCGCGATCCGCCCGGCGCTGGCGCAGACGGCGGGATCAGTCCTGACCTGCCAGATCCCCGTGCCCGATCCCGGTCGCGCGGGCAGCTATATCGCGCTCGACGGATCGACCGTCCCGGCGCGAACCCTGGGCTCCTTCGCGCCGCCAAGCCGCCCCTATACGGGCGAGGAGGTCCGCCAGGCGTTGCAGGGCGGGATGCTGCCCAATTCCAATTTTCTGAGCAACCGGGCCTATCTCAACTATATCCGGCGGTTGCAGCGCGGGCAGGGCGGCTTCACCTGCTATGCCTCATTGCAGATGCCGGGCAATTGAGGCCATGAGCGGCCCGCGCTACCGCGCGGCGGGGGCGGAATTGCTGATCGTCGAGCCGCTCGATCTGTTCACTGCCGTCTTTCATCGGCCCTCGGGCATGACGCATCTGCTGACCGAACCCGCGCCCCAGATATTGGAAGTGCTGGCGCAGAAGGCTCTGACCGCCGACGCGCTGCTGGCCCGGCTGTCGCAGGAATACGAAGTTGGCGACGCGGCGGGTGAGGGGGCCGCGATGCTACAGGCCCGGCTGGAGGAATTGGAAGCGGCGGGGCTGATCGACGCGCGGTGAGGCATCATGTCACCTTGCGGGTCGGGCCGGTCGGCTTTCGGATCGGGTCGGACTGGCGCGATCCCATCGACGCGGTGACGGCGCTCTATCGCGATTATCCGCGCGCCGACTTCGCCGATTACACGGTTCGTCTGGAGGCGACTTCGCCCATCCGCCGCCGGTTTCGGCCATCCATCCATATCGCGGGCGATTACCGCCTGCCCGAAGCGGCGCCGCTTCCGCTGGCGCAGGGGCTGTTGGCGGCGGAATTGGGGATGAACCTTCAGATGGCGCTGGGTCATCGCCGTCATCTGCTGCTCCACGCGGCGGTGGTCGCGCGGGACGATCGGGCGATGCTGATGAGTGGCATTTCGGGGGCTGGCAAGTCGACGCTGTCGCTGCTCTTGGCGCGGCGCGGTTGGCGCTTCCTGGGCGACGAATTCGCGCTGATCGACCCGATGACGGGGCTGGCCGTTCCCTTTCCCCGCCCCATCAGCCTGAAGAATGAAAGCCTGGCGGTCATCCCGCCGGACAGCCACACCGGCCCTCTGCTCACCGGCACGCCCAAGGGCGATATCCGCCATGTCGCCCCCGACGCTCGGGCGATCGCGGCGATGGATCGGCCGGCGCGACCGGCACTGCTGGTCTTTCCGCGCTTCGGCTTTCCGTCCGCCAGCCGGGTGCTGCCCCCTGCCGAAGCCTTTGTCCGCCTGACCCAAGCGTCGACGAACTATGTTGCGATGGGCGAGGCGGGGTTTCGCGCGCTCACCCGATTACGCGCCGAGGTGCCCGCCGTCGCGCTCGACTATCCGGACGGTGCGGCGGGTGTGGCGGCGGTGGAGGCGTTGTGGGACGCGCTGTGACGCCGGTCGAGCGGCTGGTGGGGCTGCTTCGCGAGCCGACCGGGGCGGTGGCTCTGCCCCTGACCGAATGGACAGATGTGCTGACCGTGGCGCGGGCGGAATTGCTGTTGGGGACGCTCGCCTCCCGTGTCGACGGACTGGCAGTGCCGGCGTCGGTAGCACGGGTTCTGGCCGATGCGCGCGCCGAGGCGGAGGAGACGCGCCGCGCGGCGCTCTGGGAAGCGAACCGGGTGGCGCGGGCGCTGATGCCGCTGGGGATTCCGGTCATTCTGTTGAAGGGTACCGCGTTCGTCGCGGCGGGATTGGCGGCGGGACGGGGACGGTCGATCGGCGATTGCGACATCCTGATCCCGCGCGCGACCTTGCCCGAGGCCGAGGCGCTGTTGGCGCAGGCCGGGTGGGAATGGGTGAAGGCCGATCCCTATGACGATCATTATTATCGGGAGTGGATGCACGAGCTTCCCCCGCTGATCCACCGCGAGCGGGACCGGATGCTTGATGTCCACCACGCCATCCTGCCGCCAACCGCGCGGCCCAAGCCGGATGCGGCGGCGCTGATCGCCGGAGCCGAGCCGCTGGGTGGTGGTCTGGCCGTGCTGTCGCTTCCCGACATGATCGTCCACGCCGCTGCGCATCTGTTCGCCGATGGCGATCTGACCGGCGGGCTTCGCAATCTATGGGATATCCACGCCTTGATCGGCGAGCGTGGATGCGACGGCGTCGAACGCCAGGCGGCGCGCCATGATCTTTCGGATACCGTTGCCCGCGCCCTGCGACTGGCCCATGCCATCTATGCCACGCCGGTACCGCCCGCTTATCGGCGAGCGACCGTGATCGAGCAGCTTTATCGTCGCCGGATGCTGGCGCGGGACGGTTGGGGGCGGGGGCGGCACCCGGTGACGCGGGGCGTTTTCTATCTACGCTCCCACGCCATCCGGATGCCGCTGCCGCTGCTGGCCCGCCATTTGTGGATCAAATGGCGGAAGGGGAAAGCCGCGCCAGCGTCGGAATGAGATCACCATAGCCGTCGATGATCGCGTCGGCCCCCAGCGTCCCGACCGGCTGGCTCAGAAAGCCGAAGGAACAGGCGACGACCGGCAGCCCGGCGGCCTTGGCGGCCTCCACGTCGAAGATCGAATCGCCGACAAAGGCCGCCGTCCCGCCCCCGCATCGCTCGACCAGCGCCTGGATCGGCACCGGCGAGGGTTTCGCCACCCCCAGCGTATCGCCGCCGATGATCGCCGCGAACCAATCGGTCAGACCCAGCGCATCGAGGATGGCGCGGGCGAAATGCTCCAGCTTGTTGGTCATGATCCCCATGGTCACGCCGCGCGCCGCCAATTGGTCGAGCGCGGCCAGCGCACCGGGAAAGGGCGCGGTGTGAATGGCGAGATGGCCTTCATAATAGTCGAGCAACCGGCGATGCAGCAGGTCGAGGGTTTCCGTATCATATCCCCCCGTGGCGTCGAGTCCGTGGCGAAGCATCGCCCGCGCGCCGCCACCGATCATCGGCTTGACCGCCTCGACGCTCAGCGGCGGTCGCCCGATCGAGGCCAGCGCATGGTTGACCGCCGCCGCCAGATCGCCGCTGGTATCCAGCAGCGTGCCGTCCAGGTCGAAGCCGACGATGGAAAAGGGGAAACCGTCTGGTGAATTCGCGTCCATGATCTTGTCCGTCGCCGTTCTGTGACTGGCCTTGGCCGGAAAAGCATGGCAGGCGCAACCATCATGACAAGACCGGTCGCTGCCATCATTCTCGCCGCGGGCAAGGGCACCCGCATGAAGTCGGACCTGCACAAGGTCCTCCACCCGATCGCCGGGCGGCCGATGCTGCTCCACCTGATCGACAGCGTGGGCCGGTTGTCGCCCGAGCGGGTCGTCGTGGTGACCGGTGCGGGGCGCGAACAGGTGGAGGCGGCGGTCGCCCCACTGGGTATCGCGACCGCGCTTCAGGCCGAGCAGCTTGGCACCGCGCATGCCGTCGCGCAGGCGCGCGAGGCGTTGACGGGCTTCGATGGCGATGTGCTGATCCTCTATGGCGATGTGCCGCTGGTCGAGGTCGCGACGATGCGGCGGATGATCGATCGGCTGCGGGAAGAGGATCGGCCGGCGGCGGTCGTGCTCGCCTTCCGTCCCGCCGATCCCGCCGCTTATGGCCGGGTGGTGGCCGACGATAGCGGACGGCTCGACCGGATTGTGGAGTATAAGGATGCGAACGCCGAAGAGCGTGCGATAACCCTCTGCAATTCCGGCCTGATGGCTGTCCATTCCGCAGATCTGTTCGGTCTGCTCGACCGGGTGGGCAACGACAATGCGGCGGGCGAATATTATCTGCCCGACGTCATCGCGCTGGCGGCGGCGGATGGGCGTCACTCGGCGGTCATCGAAACCGATGCGGGCGAGGTGGCGGGCGTCAACAGCCGTGGCGAACTCGCACAGGTCGAGGGTGAGTGGCAAAGCCGCGCCCGTGCCCGTGCCATGGCGGATGGCGCGACGCTGATCGCGCCGGAGATGGTGTGGTTCTCGCACGACACCCGCATCGGTCGCGATGTGGTGATCGAGCCCCATGTCGTGTTCGGCCCCGGCGTCCAGGTCGCCGATGGGGTGACGATCCATGCCTTCAGCCATTTGGAGGGCGCGACCGTCGCGACGGGCGCGGATATCGGTCCCTATGCCCGCCTGCGCCCCGGCGCGGATGTGCGCGAGGGGGCACGGGTCGGCAATTTCGTCGAGATGAAGAAGGCGGTGCTCGGGCCCGGCGCCAAGGCGAACCATCTGACCTATCTGGGCGATGCCGAGGTCGGCGCGGGTGCCAATATCGGCGCGGGGACGATCACCTGCAATTATGACGGCTTCCTGAAATACCGTACGGAAATCGGGGAGGGCGCCTTCATCGGCTCCAACTCCGCGCTCGTCGCACCGGTCAAGGTCGGGGCGGGCGCGATCGTCGGCGCGGGTTCGGTGGTCACCAGCGATGTCGAGGCGGACGCGCTGGCCCTCGTCCGGGCCGAGCGGCGGAGCAAGCCCGGCTGGGCGAAACGGTTCAGAGAGATGATGATGGCCAAGAAGGCCGCGAAAAAGGCTGGGGAGTAAGCGCGTATGTGCGGTATCGTAGGAATCCTTGGCGGTGAGGATGTGGCCGAGCGGCTGCTCGATGGTCTGCGTCGCCTGGAATATCGCGGCTATGACAGCGCGGGCATCGCGACGATCGATCATGGCGGGATCGATCGGCGGCGCGCCTCGGGTAAGCTGATCAACCTGGCCAAGGAACTGGCGGCCCATCCGCTGCCCGGATCGATCGGCATCGCCCATACCCGCTGGGCGACGCATGGCGGCCCGACCACCAACAACGCTCACCCGCATGCCACCGATCATGTCGCGGTCGTCCACAACGGCATCATCGAGAATTTCAAGGCCCTGCGCGACGAGCTGATCGGGCGGGGTCGGGTGTTCACCAGCGAGACCGATACCGAGGTCGTCGCGCATCTGGTCAGCGAGAAGGTCGAGCAGGGGCTGGACCCCGTCGCTGCGGTCCGGGAAGTGCTCCCCCTCCTGCACGGCGCCTTCGCGCTTGCAATCCTGTTCCGCGACCAGCCCGACCTGCTGATCGGCGCGCGGCTCGGTTCGCCGCTCGTGGTGGGCTATGGCGACGACGAGACCTATCTTGGTTCGGACGCACTGGCGCTCGCGCCGTTGACCCAGCGTATCGCCTATCTGGACGAAGGCGACTGGGTCGTCTGCACCCGCGAAGGGGGGCAGGTCTATGACCGCGACAACAATCCGGTCGAGCGGCCCGTCACCCTGTCGGGTGTCACCGGTGCGCTGATCGACAAGGGCAATCACCGCCACTTCATGCAGAAGGAAATCTACGAGCAGCCGATCGTCGTCGCCCAGACGCTGCGCTCGTATCTCCATCGGCTGGAGGGCAAGATCGCCTTGCCCATTCCCGACTTCGACCTGTCGGGCATCAAGCGCGTCACCATCGTCGCGTGCGGCACCAGCTTCTATGCGGGCATGGTCGCCAAATATTGGTTCGAGCAGTTCGCGCGGGTGCCCGTCGACCTCGATGTCGCGTCCGAGTTCCGCTACCGCGCGCCGGTGATGGAGCCGGGTGGGTTGATGATCGTCATCAGCCAGTCAGGCGAGACCGCCGACACGCTGGCCGCGCTGCGTCACGCCAAGTCCGAGGGGCAGACGATCGCCGCGGTGGTCAATGTACCGACCAGTTCGATGGCGCGCGAGGCCGACCTGCTGCTCCCCACCCATGCCGGGCCGGAGATCGGCGTCGCCTCGACCAAGGCCTTCACCTGCCAGTTGAGCGTGCTTGCTGCGCTCGCCGCCAATCTTGCCAAGGCCAAGGGGCGGCTGTCGGCGGACGAGGAGAAGCAGATCGTCCGCCATCTGGCGGAGACCCCCGCCGCGATCAACGGCGCACTTGCCTATGACGAGGCGATCGAGGGCATGGCGGGTGCCATCGCGGGCGCGCGTGACGTTCTGTATCTGGGACGCGGAACCGATTATCCGCTGGCGCTGGAAGGCGCGCTGAAGCTGAAGGAGATCAGCTATATCCATGCTGAGGGCTATGCCGCCGGCGAGATGAAGCATGGCCCCATCGCCCTGATCGACGAATCCGTGCCGGTCATCGTCATCGCCCCCTCCGGCCCCCTGTTCGAAAAGACCGTGTCGAACATGCAGGAGGTTCAGGCGCGTGGTGGCCGGGTTGTGCTCATTTCGGACTATGACGGGATCGAGGCGGCGGGCGAGGGTTGCATCGCGACGATCACCATGCCGAAGGTACATCCCCTGATCGCCCCGATCGTCTATGCGGTGCCGGTCCAGCTATTGGCCTATCATGTCGCGGTGGCCAAGGGCACCGATGTCGACCAGCCGCGCAACCTGGCAAAGAGCGTGACGGTCGAATAACTGCCCGTTTACGTCAGATTAAGCATGATCGGTTACCATCGACCCCGTGCCGAGTAACGAGGGACTGATGGTAGCCGGATGCGCATTCTGATCGTCGACGACGAACCAGCGGTTCATGACAGCTACGCCTTCTGTTTTTCGGGCAGGCGCGGCGTTGCGGCGGAAACCCGCGACGCGCTGAACGCGATGGCGACGGACCTGTTCGGCGCGTTCGATCATGACGAAGCGCAAGCGAACGACGAGGCCGCCGTCGCGTTCGAGCCGCTTCACTGCCATCAGGGGCTGGAAGCCGTCGCGGCGGTCGAGCGGGCAATGGCGGAGGATCGCCCCTTCGCGGTCGCATTCATCGATATCCGCATGCCGCCGGGCATCGACGGGCGGGAGACGGCACGGCGGATCCGGGCACTCGATCCCGACATTCATCTGGTGATCGTCACCGGCTATTCCGATTTCTCCCCCGTCGAGATCAGCAAGGTGGCCGGGCCCGCCGACAAGATCTTCTACATCCCCAAGCCTTTCGAAGTTGCCGAGATATTGCAGATGGCGCTGGCCTTGTCCCGCCGCTGGCACATCGACCGGGAACTGGCGGTCGCACGGGGACTGTTGGCCGCGCAGGTCGCGGCGCTGGAGGAAAAGAGCGCCGAGCTGGAAGCCAATGAAAGCCGCGCCATGCATATCGCGATGCACGACGCGCTGACCGACGCGCCGAACCGCGTCGCCTTTTTGCGGGCCTTGACCGAGCGCGGGCGGCAGGCGCGCAATTTCGCCACCGCGATGCTCGATCTCGACCGGTTCAAGATGGTCAACGACACGCTCGGGCATCTGGCCGGGGACGAACTGATCCGCGAGGTCTTCGCCGCGATCCAGCATGCGGTGCCGTCGGGCACGATGGTCGCCCGGCTGGGCGGCGACGAATTCGGGCTGTTCTTCGATGCGAAGGATGAGGCGGAGGCGATCGCGGCCTGCGAGCGGATCGTGGCGGCCTGTGCGACCAGCTTCAACATTCTGGGCCATGCCGTGCGCTGCGGCGCGTCCTGCGGTCTGGTGATGAGCAGCGGGCGGGCGGATCGCGATCCGACCGATCTGGTGCGGCAGGCGGACATGGCGTTGAACGATGCGAAGCGCTCCGGGCGGGGTGTGGTGCGGGTCTTCGATACGCATATGGACGAGAGCATCCGCATCCGCCGTGAGATCGAAGCGGGGCTGACCCAGGCGATCGCGCGCGACGAACTCAGCCTGTCCTTTCAGCCGATCGTCGGACGCGGCGCGCTGGACGTCGTCGGGTTCGAGGCGCTGGTCCGCTGGAACACGCCGGACCACGGCGCGGTCAGTCCCGCGATCTTCATTCCGATCGCCGAGGAAAGCCATCTGATCCACGATCTGGGCGACTGGGTCCTCGACCATGCGCTGGCGGAGTTGCGCCACTGGCCGGGGCAATATGTCTCGGTGAATTTCAGTCCGATCCAGTTCCGCCGCTCGCACTTCGTCGGCCATATCATGGACAGCGTCCGGCGTGCGGGCGTCGATCCGGGACGGGTGCAGATCGAGATCACCGAAACCGCGATCTTCGACGATGCCGAGCGCGCCTCCAAGACCCTTTGCGAACTGCGCAGCCTGGGCTTTCGCATCGCCCTCGACGATTTCGGGACCGGCTATTCCAGCCTGTACAATATCCGCAAATTTGCACTCGACTGTCTGAAGATCGATCGCAGCTTTATCGACGGCATGGGGCGTGAGCGGGAGTCGGCGGCGATCGTCCATTCGATCATCCATCTGGGCCGCGCACTGGGACTGGGCGTGGTCGCCGAAGGAGTCGAGACCGAGGCACAGGCCCAGGCGCTGCGCGTCGCGGGGGCGAGCCATTTGCAGGGCTTTCTCTTCTCCCGCCCGGTCCCGGCGGAGGAGGCGCGCGTGCTGGCGGCCCAACAATGGCTGACCTTTTCGTCCGGCACCGGTGGCGAGGCCATGGTCGAAGGCGCGCTGAGCTGATCCGGATGAACCGCGTGCGGCGATGGCTGGGCGCTAGGGTCCGGCCGCGATCGCTCCGCGATACCATGGTGTCGGTCCTGACCCTGGCCGGGATCGGCGGCGCGGTGGCGCTGACGGCGATGCTCGCCTTCGTCATCTCGCCTGGATTTGCCGAATTGGAAGAGCGGGCGACGGCAGGATATCACCACCGTTTGCAAACCGTCCTCGCCGAATTTCCCGAGACGATGGAAGGGATCGCACGCGAGTATGCCCAGAGCGCGGCGTCGGATCGGGCCCGCGATGCCTGGGCCCGGTCGGTCTTCGCCGCCCATGCGGTCGATGCGGTCGCCTATCGTCCGGTATCCGCGAAAGACTGGGCGATGCGTGCCGGATCAGGGATGGAATGGAATGGCCAAGATAGCACGGCGGTCAGGCTGGCGGAGGCACTGAACCGGATCGACCTTGCCCGAACGGGATCGAGAGCGGGCTTCTATCTGCCGGTTGGAGGGGAGGTGATGGCCCTTGGGCTGGCAGCGGTCATGGACAGGAATGGCCGGACCATCGGCCATGTCGCGATGGCACGGCGACTGACCGCCGTACATCTGTCGGACGTGCTCGGTCGGGCGGCGCGGATAGACCAATCGGCGACGGCCGGGACCGATATCGTCCGACGTCACGCAGGGGTCATCGATATCGCGTCACCGATCCGCAGCGCGGACGGGCGGCCCATCGCGACGGCGACCCTGCGGGTTTCGCGCGAGGTCGTGCTACTCGGGCGCCGGGTGCTGCTGTTGGCGGTCGCAGGGTCGATCCTGTTGTTGGTCTTCATGCTGCTGATGCTGCGACGGGCGCTGGGATCGCTCGTCCTCGCACCGCTTGGACGGGTGGAGCGGCATATGCGGCGCGTCCAGGCATCGGGCGCGCTCCTGCCCTTCGAGGATGGCGGGCGTGGCGATGACGAGTTCGGAGCGCTCGGCCGCAGCTTCAACGCGATGCTCAGCCAGTTGAAGGATTTGCGCGAACAGAATGAAATCCAGAGCTTCGCGCTCGGACGATCCGAAAGCGCGGTCGCGGTGCTCCACAATGTCCGCAACGCGCTGGCCCCGCTCGGCACCATCCTGAGCGTCGGGCTGACACCGGAAGATCGGGGTGACCGGATCTTGATGGACAGGGCGCTGGCCGAACTGGCGCGGGACGATATCGCGCCGGAGCGGCGGGCGAAGCTGGTGTCCTTCCTCCGAACGGCGCTGGACGCCGAGGCCATGGCGCGGGACGCCGTTCGCGGGCAGTTGGAGCTCGGGCGCGACGCGATGCGCCAGACGCTGGAAATCATCGGCGCGCAACAGGCGCGTGCCCATGAGCGGCCCGGACGGGAGCGCTGCGACATCACCGACATCATCGCGCGCAACGCGACGATCGCCCGCTATGCCCAGTCGGTGTCGATCGGCTTCACCTTTCCGGCCCATTCCGCCTATGTCCTGGCCAATCGGGTGATCCTGAGCCAGGTGATCGGCAATCTGCTGTCCAACGCGGTCGAGGCGATCGTGGCGACCGGGCGGGGGTATGGCTCGATCCTGGTCGAGATACTGCCCCCCGTCGATGGTCGGATCGCAACACGGATCATCGATGACGGCGAGGGGTTCGAGCCGGGCATGGTGACGCAGCTTTTCCTGCCCGGATTTTCGACCCGTACCGACAAGTCAGGCGGCCTCGGCCTTCATTGGTGCGCCAATTCGATGGCGGCGATGGGCGGCACGCTGGAACTTCGCAGCGCCGGCCGCGGCACGGGGGCGGTGGCGATCCTGACACTCGACCTGGATCGAAGCGACCGGGAGAAGGCCGGGCTGGCCGCCTGATCAGAGAGGCAGTTCGGGTTGGATCGGCGGCGTCGTGTCGTCCTCTTCCCTATGATGAAGCCCCGACAGGGTCAGCCCGAGAAGTCGGACGCCACCCGCGACCGGCAATTGCTGATCGAGCAATTCGCGACCCATGGCGGCGAAGAGCGCGCGGTCCATGATGGGTTTTCCCGTCGAGCGGGCGCGCGTGATGGTGCGGAAATCGCTATGCCGCAGCTTCAGCGTGACGGTCCGCCCCGCGGCGCCGCTCCGCTCGATCCGGGTCCAGGCGGCGTCAACCACCCGGTCGAGCGCGGCGTGAAGGGCTTCGCGGTCGCTCAGGTCATTCTCGAACGTCCGCTCCGCACCGACCGATTTGGCGATGCGATGGGCACGGACGGGGCGGTGATCGATCCCGCGCGCGGCGCCGAACAGATAATCGGCATAGCTGCCGAAATGGCGTTGCAGGAACTCCAGCGGCCTGTCGCGCAGATCCTGGCCGGTCAGGATGCCCAAAGCCTCCATCTTGCGCGCCGTGACCGGCCCGACCCCGTGGAAGCGTTTGACCGGCAATCCCGCGACGAAGGACTCGCCATGCGATGGCGGGATGATGCAGATGCCGTTCGGCTTGTTCTGGTCCGAGGCGAGCTTGGCGATGAACTTGTTATAGCTGACCCCCGCCGATGCGGTCAGCCCGGTTTCGGCCAGGATCGCGGCGCGGATCGCATTGGCGATTGCCGTTGCCGAGCCCAGTCCGGCGCGATCCTCGGTCACGTCCAGATAGGCCTCGTCCAGCGACAGCGGCTCGATCCATTCGGTATAGCGCGCGAAGATCGCCCGGATCTGGCCGGAGACCTCGCGATAGACCTCGAACCGGGGCGGCACGAACACCAGTTCCGAGCACCGCCGCAACGCCGTGACCGAGGGCATGGCGGAGCGCACGCCAAAGGCCCGCGCCTCGTAGCTCGCCGCCGCGACGACGCCCCGCGCCCGCGATCCGCCCACCGCCACGGGCTTGCCCCGCAACGCCGGATCGTCACGCTGTTCGACCGAGGCATAGAAGGCGTCCATATCCACATGGATGATCTTGCGTCCGTGCCCGATCGCTGACGGATCGGTGTCGGGGGAATGGGATGGCAGTGGGGAGCCATTTCGTCCTGCTGCTCGCCTCCTGCGCGCCGCGAAACGAAACAGGAACAATGCGCATAGGTCAAGACCCAGAACACGGCCCATAGGTTAAATTCGTTGCGGACAGCCGCAACAGGGTTAACGTCCTTTCAACTTGTCATATGTCAAAAAAGACCCGGACTAACCCCTTGAACCGCGTTCGATCTTTCGGTGCCGCCGCCCTGTTCCTCCTCGCCCTCCTGCCATCGGCGGGCGCGGCCGGTGTGAATGCGTGGGAGAAGTGGCAATGGGCCGCCTTCACGCGGCTAGGCGGCGATACCGGGCTTCCGCACATCACGGCGACCACCATCGCGCGCGCGCCGGACGGCAACATGTGGATCGGCACGCGTGGCGGGCTGGTCCGCTATGACGGCCAGCGGGTCCGCCGTTTCAAGCAGCGCCTGTCCGATCCCTATTCGCTACCGGACAATTATGTCCGCTCGCTGCTGGCGCTTCCCGACGGCAGCATGCTGGTCGGGACCAATGTCGGGGGTACGGCGCGTTACGACCCGCGAACCGGTCGGTTCATCCGTTTGAAGGCGATGCGGGGACGGATCGGTACCCGTATCTATGGCTTCACGCCCGACGGGCAGGGGGGTGCGTATCTGAGTTCGGACGGGGGCGTGCATCATTATGTACGTCGTGCCGACGCAATCGACCCTATGGCCGAACAGGCGATCCACGCGACGGACGGTCGCCCGCTGGGGTCCTTTTCCATCCTTCGCGATTCGGATGGGACCCTATGGGTCGGGTGCGAGGAGGGCTTGTGGGTCCGGCACCCCGGTACGGGTCGTTTCACACTGGTCGAACTGGGCGGCGATCGCGGTAGCAGCGACGTCTGGTCGATCCTGCGTGACCGGGAGGGACGGCTGTGGATCGGGACAGGTGCGGACGGGCTTTATCTGGCGAACGGGCAGGAGCCGTTCCGTGCGCTGCCGGGGCTGGATGGCGCGTCGGCTCTGATCGGCCACCGGACCATTCGGGCGTTGATACAGGATGCGCGGGGGCGGATATGGGTGGGCACCGACGGGTTGGGGATCGTCCTCATCGACCCCGCGCGCGGCTTTGCAGCCTGGCCGATCCGTCATCTGGCGGCCAATCCGCTGTCGTTGGTGGGGGATACGGTTCGCTCGCTGGCGCAGGACGGAGCGGGCGGGATCTGGGCCGCGACCGAATTGGGGGCGGCGCGCACCTCGGGGCCGGGCGGCGGGGTTCTGCGCATCGGATCGGCGATGCCCGATCCGCGCATGTCGCTGTCGGACGACAATGTTCGCGGGATCATGGTCGATCGCCGGGAACGGATCTGGCTGGGGCTCAGCAAGGGCGCGGTCGACCGGCTCGATCGGACGGCGGGGCGCGTGCGCCGGGTCAATCTGGAGGGCCGCCACGCCGGTCAGGATATCAAGGCGCTGCTGGAATCGGATGACGGGACGATCCTGGTTGGCGCGCGCGGCGTCGTGGCGATCGATCCCGAGGACCTGAGGCAACGCCCGGTCACGGTGTCGGGGTTGGGCGACCTGCCCGTGATTTCGCTGGCCGAGACGCCGGACGCCCTCTTGGTGGGTACCTATAAGGGCCTGTTCGTCCGCCGTCGTGCCGATGGCGCTGTTCGGCATTTCCAGCACGACATCGCCGACCCCCACAGCCTGCCGAACAACGAGGTGATCAACATCGTCGTCCAGCCGGATCGGACGGCACTGGTCGCGACGCCGGGCGGTATCGGTCGGCTCGACCTGCGGACCGGACGCTTCACCAATTTTGCCAGCCGGGCGGGGGACCCGACCAGCTTGCCGCAGGACTATGCGGGCTCGATCGTCCCGTCCGGTCGGGACATCTGGGTCGGGACCTATGGCGGCGTGGGATATGGCCGTGCCGCGCCCGGCGGCTGGCGGTTCCGGGCGATCGCCGAGGCACAGGGTCTTGCGGGGGACAATGTCGCCTCGCTCGTCATGGATCGCCGTCATCGCCTATGGGCTGCGAGCACCGGTGGGATATCGCTGATCGATCCGACCGGCCGCCGCGTCCGTGTGATGAGCCGTCGCGACGGCCTGACCATGAGTGCCTTCAACCAGCGGGCTGCCGCGCGAACGGCGGACGGATCGCTGCTGTTCGGGTCGCCCGAGGGATTGCTGGTGCTCCAGCCCGACCTTTTGCTGGAGCAGAAGGCCCATGCCGATACCGCGCAACTGATCGTCGGCGGCGCCGAGGTGGACGGGCGTCCGCTGCCGGTCGATCCGGTTTCGTCGGATTTCGCCCTGCGTTTGAACGGGGACGAGCGGACGGTACGCATCGGCTTCGCGCTGACCGATTATGCCGCGCCGGAGGAAATCCGATACGGCTATCGCCTGTACGGGTTCGACCGGCAATGGATGGGCGTGCCCTCCGGCACCCCCGCCAGCGCGACCTACACCAATCTGCCTGCCGGCCGCTATGAACTGGAATTGCGGGCGTCGGTGCCGGGCCTGAACGCGCGGACCGTGACCCGTCGCATCCGTGTGATCGTGGAGCCCGAATGGTACGAGGCCTGGCCGGCGCGGGCCGGGCTTGCCCTTCTGGTGATGCTGTCGCTGGGCGTGGTCATCTGGTTCGTGACCGCCGTGATCCGACGCCGGGCCCGCATGTTGGAGGCGATGGTCGAGGAGCGGACCGGCGCGCTGCGCGCCGCCAACGCGCAGCTCGACCGGTTGGCGAGCACCGATCCGCTGACCGGGCTGGCCAACCGGCGAACCCTGATGACCGCGATCGACGCGGAGCGGGAGCGCGCAGTTCGCGAGGGCGGCGACTTCGCCTTCGCGCTGCTCGACCTCGACCATTTCAAGCGGATCAACGACCGATATGGGCATGGCGCGGGGGACGAGGTGCTGATCGAGATCGCCACCCGCCTGCGTCACGGCGTTCGGAGCGCGGACCGCATCGCGCGTTATGGCGGAGAGGAGATCGCGATCCTCTTTCCCGCCGCCTCGCTCGATGCCGCGTCGGCCATTGTCGAGCGGTTACGCAGGGACGTGGCGGAGCGGCCCATCATCGTCGACGACCGCGCGATCCCCGTCACCTTCAGCGCGGGCGTGGCGCAGTGGCGCAACGGCGAGGATGTCGAGACGATGATCCGCCGCGCCGACCATGCGCTCTACCGTGCCAAGGGCGAGGGTCGCGACCGGGTAGGGCGGGCGTCGTGATGGCGCGGGAACCGGGCGCGGGAGTCGGCGATTGCCGAGGGTGATGGATAACGACCTCTTCCCGTCAGCGCGAACCTTCACCGGTCGTCTGCTTCGCCGCCACGGCGCCTTCATCCTGCAATGCGACAGCGGCGGGGAGCTGGAATTGCGACTGCCGCGCGTGCCGGTCGATCATGTCGGTAAGACGGTTTGCGTCGTCGGACGGATGCTGGCTCCCGGCCTGATGGAGGCGGAGGGGGTGCGCGGTGCCTGACTGGACCGGGGGCCAATTCACATTCGCCTATGCCCTTCTTTTCCCTTCGCCCCTCATCGAGGGGAGAGGGAAGTAGGAATAGCACGTACGTCGATCGGTTTTAGTGTGCGGCCTTGCGGGGGATCAGGTGGAGCACGCCCACGATCACCCCACCGACGATCAGGCCGATGATCGCCGAACCGATCGCGCCGACGACCCAGGCCACAGCCGATCCGGCGACGGGCACGGCCTCGCCGACATGGTGCGCCGGGTCGTGGATCAGGTGGGGAAGGGTGGTGAAGCCGAACTCCTCCATGCCGTGCACGATGATCCCGCCGCCGACCCAGACCATCGCGGCGGTACCGACGACCGCCAGCACGCGGAGCACCACCGGCATCGCCTTGACCAGTCCGCGACCGATCGTCTGCGCGGCGGGGCTCTGCCGCTGCGCGAGGTGAAGGCCGATATCGTCCATCTTCACGATGGCGGCGACCAGGCCATAGACGCCGACCGTGATCGCGATCCCGACCAGAGCCAGCGCGATCGCCTGCGTCCCGATCGATAGGTCGGGCAGTTCCGACAGGGCGATCGCCATGATCTCCGCCGACAGGATCAGGTCGGTGCGGATCGCACCCGAGACCTGGCGATCCTCCAGCGTCTTGGCGTCGACGGTGGCGGCCTCTTCGGCTTCGGCATGGCCGCCCATCAGGCTTTCGACGATCTTCTCGCTCGCCTCGAAGCACAGGAACGCGCCGCCCGCCATCAGGATCGGGGTGATCGCCCATGGCGCGAAGGCGCTGAGCAGCAAGGCGGCGGGCAGCAGGAACAGCAGCTTGTTGCGCAGCGACCCGAGCGCGATCTTGCCGATGATCGGCAATTCCCGCTGTGGCGCCAGCCCGACGACATAGCGCGGCGTGACGGCGGTATCGTCGATGACGACGCCCGCCGCCTTGGCACCGGCGCGCGCGGAGGCACCCGCGACATCGTCCAGCGATGCCGCCGCCAGCTTGGCGATCGCCGCCACGTCGTCCAGCAATGCGACCAGACCCCCTGCCATCGACCCTTTACTCCCTATCGATCCTTTCGCCCTGCCTAGAGGCGGATGCGGGGCGATGCACGGGAAAATGACGGGGACGTCATGTCATCCACGCGGTGTCCCGCCAGCATTCGGTCAGGTGCGCGATCAATGCGGGCACGGCGGCGGGCGTGCCGACATTCGCATGGAGCGCCCATAGGGCCACCGACGCCGCGCCCTCGTGTCGGGGAATGATTCGGACCAGCCGCCCATCGGCCAAGGCATCGGACACGTCCCACAAGGACCGTAGCGCGATCCCGGCGCCTGCCAGCGCCAGTTCGCGCACGACCTCGCTGGAGTTCGTCTCGATCCAGCTCTCCCCCGTCACGGTCACGCCCGCCAACCGCCAGGGGAGTTGCCCCGACGCGGCGAGCAGGCGATGCGCCGCCAGATCCTCGATGTTTTCCGGGGCTCCGGCGCGTTCCAGATAGGCCGGACTGGCGCACAGGATGCGGCGGTTGACGGTCAGCCCGTGCGCCGCGACCCCGCTGGGCGGTGTCGCGGTGATACGAAAGGCGATGTCGATCCGCCCACCGATCACGTCCACGAAATCATCGGTCAGGTCGATCCGCAACCGCACGGCGGGATGCCGTTCCAGGAACGTGGGCAGATAGGGGGCGATCCAGAGGCGACCGAAGGAGGTCGGCGCGGTGACATGAAGCGGCCCCGCCGGCTCGGACGCGGCCTGCGCCATGCGATCCTGCGCGGCGCGAAGCCCGGCGATCAGGGGGGCGACCTCGGCATGGAAGGCGGCTCCGCTCTGCGTCAGCGCCAATCTGCGCGTCGTACGGTGGAGCAGGCGGACCCCGAACCGCGACTCCAGTCGGGCGATCCGCTTCGACACCATGGCAGGCGACAGTCGCCAGACCCGTGCCGCTGCCGCAAGGCTGCCCTCGCGCACCACATCCACGAACAGCGCGATGTCGGGGTCCATTCGTTCCTCCTGCGATCGACAGCGCTTCGATTATGCCGACTACCGGGAGGAATGGCGACACCCTATCATGGCCCCATCGCAACGGAGTTGGGACATGGTTGAGGAAAGCAGCATGATCGATCGCCACGGCCTGTCCGTCGCTCCCGCGCTCGTCCGGTTCCTGGAGGAGCGCGCGCTGCCGGGGAGCGGCGTCGATCCGCAACGTTTCTGGGCCGGGTTTCGGGATATCCTCAACCGTTTCGCGCAGGAAAACGCCGAGCTTTTGCGTCGCCGGGATGCGCTACAGGATCGGATCGATCACTGGTACCGTCAGGGCGGCTCGGTCGATGGCGGCAACCAACGGCGCTTCCTGAGCGAGATCGGCTATCTCGTGCCCGAACCCGAACCTTTCGCCATTTCGCCGGAAGGTGTCGATGAGGAGGTCGCCAGCTTGGCGGGGCCGCAACTCGTCGTGCCGATTCTGAACGCCCGTTTCCTGCTCAATGCGGCCAATGCGCGTTGGGGCAGCCTTTACGATGCCTTGTATGGCACCGACGCCCTTGCGCCACCCTCGGATGCGGCGGGCTATGACCTGGAACGCGGCGTGGCCGTCATAGGCTGGGCACGCGCCTTTCTGGACGAGGCGCTTCCGATCGAGGGCGGATGGGACGGCGTGACGGACTTGGAGACGGCGACCGTCCGTCTTCGTGATCCCACCCAATATCGTGGTCGCAGCGAGAAGGGTTGGCTGTTCCGCCATCATGGTCTGCATATCGAGATCATCGTCGATCCGTCGCACCCCATCGGTCGCACCGACCCGGCGGGCATCGCCGATATCGTGCTGGAGTCCGCACTGACCACCATTTGCGATCTGGAGGATTCGGTCGCGGCGGTCGATGCGGCGGACAAGGTCGCTGGCTATGCCAACTGGCTCGGGCTGATCGACGGCAGCCTGACCGCGCAAGTCGACAAAGGTGGCCGAATGCTGACCCGGACGCTGAACGCCGATCGGTCCTATCGGGCGCCCGACGGATCGTCCTTCACACTGCCGGGGCGCAGCCTGTTGTTCGTCCGCAATGTCGGTCATCTGATGACGACCCCTGCGGTCTACCTGCCGGACGGCAGCGAGGCGCCGGAGGGGATCATCGACGCCGTCGTCACCAGCCTGATCGCGATGCGCGACGGCTTGAACGGAGAGCCTCGGCGCAACGGTCGCTTCGGTTCGATCTATATCGTCAAGCCCAAGATGCACGGACCGGACGAGGCCGCCTTCGCCGACCGCTTGTTCGACGCGGTCGAGGACATGCTGGGCCTGGCGCGGCACCGGATCAAGATCGGCGTGATGGACGAGGAGCGCCGGACTTCGGCCAATCTCGCCGCCTGTATCCATGCCGTGCGGCACCGGATCGTCTTCATCAACACGGGCTTTCTCGACCGGACCGGGGATGAGATCCATAGCGCGATGCACGCCGGGCCGATGCTCCGCAAGGGCGCGATGAAGGAGACCCCGTGGATCGCGGCCTATGAGGATCGCAATGTCCAGATCGGCCTGGCCTGCGGCTTTGCGGGGCGGGCGCAGATCGGCAAGGGCATGTGGGCCGCGCTCGACCGGATGGCGGACATGCTGGCGCAGAAGATCGCGCATCCGCGCTCGGGGGCGACGACCGCATGGGTGCCGTCGCCTACCGCCGCGACGTTGCATGCGACCCATTATCATCGCGTCGACCTCGCCGCTCGCCAGGCGGAACGGGCGAACGAGCCGGTGGCGGCGCTCGAACGCCTGCTGACCCCGCCGGTCGCGGTCCAGCCGGACTGGACGGCGGAAGAGATCGCCGACGAACTGGACAATAACGCCCAAGGGCTGCTCGGCTATGTCGTCCGCTGGGTCGATCAGGGGGTGGGCTGTTCCAAGGTGCCCGACCTGCACGATATCGGCCTGATGGAAGACCGCGCGACATTGCGCATTTCGTCACAGCATATCGCCAACTGGCTGCATCACGGTATCGTCACCGATGACCAGGTGGAGGCGGCGCTGGCGCGCATGGCGGCTAAGGTCGATGCACAGAATCGGGGCAAACCGGCCTATCGCCCGATGACCGGGTCGGGTGGCCACGGGCTGGCCCTGCAAGCGGCCCGCGCGCTGATCTTCGAGGGGGTCGCGCAACCCAATGGCTATACCGAGCCGCTGCTCCACCTTTATCGTCGGCGGGCCAAACAGCAGGAGAATGGCTGAATGCCGCTTTATGCCATGGGCGAGGATCGCCCGGTCGTCCATCCCTCCGCCTGGATCGCCCCGTCCGCCGATGTCGTCGGACAGGCGATCCTGGAGGAACAGGTCAGCCTCTGGTTCGGCGCGGTGCTTCGCGCCGATAACGGCCCGATCCGTGTCGGGGCGCGCAGCAATGTGCAGGATGGGGCGGTGCTTCACTCCGATCCCGGCAGCCCGCTGACCATCGGGGCGGACTGCACCATCGGGCACAAGGCGATCCTGCATGGCTGCACCGTCGGGGATGGATGCCTGATCGGCATGGGCGCCACGGTTCTGAACGATGCGGTGATCGGCGCCGGATCGCTGGTCGGGGCGGGGGCGCTGGTGACCGAGGGGAAGGTGTTTCCGCCCGGCAGCCTGATCGTCGGCGTGCCCGCCCGCGCCGTCCGCGCGCTGGCGCCGGAGCAGATCGCCGGGCTGCGGCTGTCCGCCAATGGATATGCCGCGCGCGCGGCACGATATGCCACGCATTTGCAGCGTCTTGACGGGAATCAGGCCGATGCGGTCGTTGACGTGGGCGGCGCACCTGCCTAGCCAAGCGGGGTGACCCCGCCCACCATCCTGATCGTCGAGGACGATCCCGCCCTCCGCACCCTGACCGCCCGCGCGCTTCAGGAGAATGGTTTCGCCGTCAAGCTGGCCAATGCCGCGCCCGAGATGTGGCAGGCGCTGGAGGTCGGGCAGATCGACCTGATCCTGCTCGACATCATGCTGCCCGGCACCAGCGGCATCGATCTGTGCCGCCAGATTCGTCAGAAGAAGGCGGTCCCGATCATCTTCATCAGCGCCAAGGGCAGCGAGGTCGACCGGGTCGTCGGTCTGGAACTGGGTGCGGACGATTACCTGGCCAAGCCGTTCGGCACGCGCGAACTGGTGGCGCGGATCCGTGCCGTGCTGCGTCGCGGCGGGCTGGAGAACGCGCCGGGCGAACGGGAAGCGGGCATATTGGGTTTCGACGGCTGGACCGCGAATCTGCCGCGTCGCGAGCTGATGTCGCCATCGGGCGCGCAGGTGGAGTTGACCGGCGCGGAGTTCGATCTGCTGGTCGCCTTTCTCGACAATGCGCAGCGGGTCGTCGCACGTGAGCGCCTGATCGAGCTGTCGCGGGCGCGGATCGGTGATAGTTCGGACCGCAGCATCGACGTGCTGGTCAGCCGCCTGCGCCGCAAATTGTCGGGGGCCGGGGGCGCCGCGCCGATCGTCACCGTACGCGGCGTCGGCTATATGCTCAACGTGCCGGTGGAACGGCGGTGATCCGCCCCTCGGTCGGCCTGCTCGGCCGGATCGTCGCGATCCTGCTGCTGGCGGTGACGATCGAGTTCGCGGTCTCCACCTATCTCTACGAGCGGGCCAGCCATGTCTCGGTCCGCGATGACGAGGCGCGGCGGCTGGCCGAGCATCTGATCGTCGCGCGCCGGGTGCTGAACGAGCGGCGCGCCTTCGAGCGGCCCGAGGTGGCGGAGGAACTGACCACCGACCGCTATATCGTCAGTTGGTCGTCGGTAGCGCCGCCCCGACCCACCATCGCGCCCGCGATGGACAGCATGCGTCGCCAGATCGTCGATTGGGAGCCTTCGCTGGCGGCGACGGACATTCATCTTCGGCTGACCTCCCCGGGGCGGACTTCGGTGGTGTCGGGGGATTTGCGGCTGGACGATGGGTCGCTGTTGAGCTTCCGGATGCGCGAAGGGGTCCGGACGCTCGACCTGGCGCTCGGGCGCGTGCTTCTCGCGTTGATCCCGGCGATCGCACTGATGCTGCTGAGCGGTGCGTTGATCGGGCGGATTCTGCATCCGCTGAGGACACTCGCCCGCGCCGCCGATACTTTGGGACGCGGGCAGGGCGGGGGAAAGGGGGCGGCGTTGCTCGTCCCCGAACGCGGGCCGGGCGAGGTGCGCCACGTGACCCGCGCCTTCAACCGGATGCAGGCGCGGATCGGTCGGTTGATCGAAGAGCGGACAAGGGCGCTGGCGGCGGTCGGCCACGACCTGCGCACTCCGCTCGCCCGGCTCAGGCTGCGCGCCGATGCCATTCGCGACGATGACGTGCGCGAGGCGATCGGCAGGGATATCGAGGAGATGGAGGCGATGGTTTCCTCCCTCATGGCGTTTCTGGGCGGCGAGGGCGATGCCGAGCAACCCGAACTGACCGACCTGGCGATCCTGTGCGCCAATCTGGCCGACGATGCCGCCGATCACGGTCGCGATGTCCGCTATGTCGGGCCCGACCATTTCGATTGCCGCCTGCGCCGCTTCGGGATGAAGCGCGCGCTCACCAATCTGGTCGAGAACGCGCTGCATTACGGCGAACATGCGATCATCACGCTGCGGACCGATCCGGGCGACGATGTCCGTATCCGGGTCGAAGATGACGGGCCGGGTATCCCGGAGGAGTCGCTGGAGCTGGTGCTGGAGCCGTTCGTCCGGCTGGATACCGCGCGGCGGCGCGATACGGTGGGTTTCGGCCTGGGCCTGTCGATCGTCGCGCGGGTGGTCGCGGCGGAAGGCGGTGTGCTGACCCTCGCCAACCGTGCGGAAGGCGGGCTTTGCGCTGAAATTCGCCTTGCGCATTGCCGGACATGATTTGTCACGTTTTCGCTGCACGACAGCAAAACTCAAAGCGTATTTACTGATCGCAGAGGCAGGATGCCGCCGCGACCGAGCGTCGGATCATCCTTCTCGCCGAATTGGTGTGCGTTCGTGCTCTCCCCAGGGGGAGAGCCATCCGGACACTGGGGTTTGGACATCACTCGGGAGATAGCCGATGACGATGGAGTTCGATTTGACCGCACTGGAATTGCAGGGTGCTCTGCTGGTGCTGGCGGTGATCATCACCTTCGCCGCTATCGAGGGCTGGAAGGCCCGTTAACCGACACACGGTTTCGCAAGGGTTCCTCTGCCGCCCCCCTCCGGCATGAGCCCGACCGAAAAGGGGTAGGCGGCCCGGATCAAGCCCGGGTCGCCTGCTCCATAATTTCAAGCTGACCACGGATCGCGGCGATCAGCCGATCCGCCGTATAGGGCTTGGTCAGCAGCGCGGCGTTCATGTCCGCCGCCTCCGCCGCCATACCGCCATCCCCCGTCGCGAAGACGACCGACAGGCTCGGGCGAAGCTGCCGCGAACGCTTGGCAAGCTCGATGCCCGATTCGCCCGGCAGGTTCAGGTCGGTCACCAGCACGTCGATCTGCGCGGTTTGCAGCGCCGTCATCGCCTCTTCCGCCGTCACCGCGTGGACGACGACGAAGCCCGCTTCCTGCAATGTTTCCGCCGTGTTGGCGCGGATCAGATCGTCATCCTCCACCAAAAGGATCGTTCGCCCGTCATGCAGCGGTCGCGGCGTCGGTTCGTCCGTCGCCTTGGCATCCCGCCCGGGCAAGTCCCGCGGCGCGCCGGATACCGCCATGCGCCGCTGCCGCTGATTGGCGAGCACATGGCGGAATTTCCGCGCCAGCGCCTCACGGGTATAGGGCTTGGACAAAAGCTCGACGCCCTTGTCCAGCCGCCCGCCATGGACGATCGAATTCTCGGTGTAACCCGAGGTGAAGAGGACCGCGATATCAGGCAGCCGCTCGCGCGCCTTGCGGGCGAGTTCGGGGCTTTTCAGCGTGCCGGGCATGACGACATCGGTGAAGAGGATGTCGATCGGAATGCCGCTCTCGATGACGTTGAGCGCGCTCTGCGCATCCACCGCCTTCAGCACGCGGTAGCCCAGGTCCGACAGCAACTCGACCACGGTCCCGCGCACCTCGGCATCGTCCTCGACGACCAGAACCGTTTCGGAGCCGCCGGTGATCGGGCCGGTATCGACCGCGATCTCGACATCCTCGGCCTCCATCGCGCGGGGCAGATAGAGCTTGATCGTCGTGCCATGGCCGATCTCGGAATAGATCTTCACATGGCCGCCCGACTGTTTGACGAAGCCATAGACCATCGACAGCCCGAGGCCCGATCCCTTGCCTTCGCTCTTGGTCGAGAAAAAGGGCTCGAAGACCTTCTGGATGATCTCTTCCGACATACCGCTGCCGGTGTCGGACACGGCCAGCATCACATATTGGCCCGGCGTCACCTCGTCATGGGTGCGCGCGTAATCGTCGTCGAGATGGGCGTTGCTCAACTCAATGGTCAGCTTGCCCTGGCCATTCATCGCGTCGCGCGCGTTGATTGCCAGGTTCAGCAGCGCATTCTCGATCTGGTTGGGATCGATGAAGGTGTTCCACAGACCGCCACCGACGATCGTCTCGATCTCCACGCCCTCGCCGATCGCACGGCGGAGCATGTCGTCCATCCCTTGAACGAAGCGGGTGACGTTGACGACCTTGGGCTCCAACGCCTGGCGACGGCCGAAGGCGAGCAACTGCGCCGCGAGCTTCGACCCGCGAGAGACGCCCGCCATGGCATTGGCGACGCGCTGTTCGGCGCGGTCGTTGCCCGCCACGTCCTTGCCGAGCAACTGGAGATTGCCCGACACGACCTGAAGCAGGTTGTTGAAATCGTGGGCGACACCGCCGGTCAGCTTGCCGATCGTCTCCATCTTCTGCGCCTGGGCGAGCTTCATCTCGGCCTGGCGTCGCTCGGCGATCTCCTCGATGACGCGGCTCTCCAGCGTCTCGTTGAGCTGGCGGAGTTGCGCCTCGGCGCGTTCGCGGTGATGGACCTGGCGCGCGAGCACATTCGCCTGATCGCGCAGGGCCTGTTCGGCGGCGCGCTGTTCGGTGATGTCGGTATGGACCCCGACCCACTCGATCAGTTCGCCGTCCGCGCCGATGATCGGCAGAGCGCGGATGGCATAGGTGCGCCAGACGCCGTCGTGACGGCGGACACGATGTTCATGGATGAACTGGCCCTTGGCGGCGACCGCCTCGTTCCAGGCGGCGACGGTGGCGGCGGCGTCATCGGGATGCACCGCGTTCGCCCAGCCGAAACCCTGATATTCCTTAAGTGTCTGGCCCGTGATCGCCGCCCAGCCGGGCTGCTCGCCGACCATCCGGCCATCCGCGCTGTTGGTCCACAGCACGCCGTGCACCGCGTCCATCGCGGCGCGGAAGCGGCGATTGCTCCGCTCGATCGCGTCGGCATGGCGCATCCGCTCATCGACGTCGAACACCAGGATATGGAAGCCGACCACGCTGCCATCCGCGTCGCGCCGGGGGAGATAGCGGGTCTCGGCCCGGCGACGGCTGCCGTCCCGGTGGTGGATATGGACGTCGGCCACCACCTCTTCGCCCGCCAGCGCGCGCTCGATCAGGGGCAGACGCTCGGCATAATCCTCTTCGGTCAGGACATCGGCGATCCGGGTCCCGATCATCGCATTGGGATCGACGCCGAGGAAATCGCGGTAATAGTCGTTGGCGAAACGGTAGCACTGATCCCGGTCGACAAAGGCGACCAGCATCGGAAGCGAATCGGTGATGACCCGCAACTCCGCCTCGCTCTCGGCCAGGCGGCGCTCCGCCGCGACCCGCCCGGTATTCTCGACGACGGTGCACATCACGCCGCCGACCGAATTCCGCTCGACATAGACCGGGGTGTAATAAAGGTCGAACACCACCTCTTCCTGGACGCCCGCGCGCGTGACGATCAGGGTCTGGTCGCGATAGGCGACGTCCTCACCCTGAAAGCCGCGGTCCAGAATAGACTGGTTCCAGTCCCAGATTTCGGGCCAGACATCCGGCACCAGTCCGCCAAAGGCCGCAGGATGGCGCGGCCCCACGATCGCACGATAGGCGTCGTTGTAGATCATGACATGGGCATCGCCCCACATCAGAACCTTGGCGATCGGCGAATGGACGATATTGGCGACCGTGGTGCGCAACTCGCCCGGCCATCCGCAGATCGGGCCGAGCGGCGTCGCCGACCAGTCATGGTCGCGCACCCGCTGCCCACATTCGCCGCCCCCGATCAGCCAGCTCTTGGGATCGACGGGGCCGCTTTCCATACGCAGCCGCTCGATCGCGGCGCGCAACAGGGCCTGCTCATCGGGAAAGTCGCCCGCGTCCAGGGCCTGGGCAACATATCGGTCGAGCTGCGGCGGGAGCGACAGCATACGCGACAGGGGAGTGGTCATGGGTTCGGGCATGAAAAAGCTACATCGTCAAGTCAATCGGCAGGAGCGTCAATTACGTTGATCTCCATCAGCTTTCCGCCGACCCGTCATGAGGGCTCCGCCGGCGGCTGGGGATGATGGGGCTCCAGGATCAGGGTCGAGCCCTCGACGCGCCAACTCTTCAGCCGGGACAGGAAATTCATGCCCAGCACGTCGGTCTCGCCGAATGCCGCCGACACGACGACGGGGACATTGTCGGCGCGGATCGTGCCGATGCGCAGCGACTGGACGCGTGCGGTTTGTGCGCGGATCATCCCATTCGCGGTGTTGAGCACCACCGGAAAGACCGGCGCGGCGGGACGGAGCCCCGCCGCACGCGCGGTGTCGGTCGACAAAGCGGTCAGGGTCGCGCCGCTATCGACCAGCATCCGGCGGGTGACGCCGTCGATCGTCACCCGCGCCCAGAAATGCCCGTCAGGCGCCATGCGGATGCGCACCGTGTCGCCGACGACGCTTTGATCCTGCAAGTTCAGGATCTGCATCGCGCGCTGGATATAGGGATCGAATTGTTCGCGCTGTTGCAGCACGACGAACAGCAGGCCCGCCAGCAGGACCCAACTGACCAGACTGATCGCCACCCGCAAAATCGGCACCCGCCGCGCCAGGATACCGGCGGCGACGAAGGCAATGACGATGATGACCAGGGGCAGGGGAACGCCCGGATTGGCAAACATGAAGGCCGAAGTCCTCGATCGACCCGAAGATCGGGCCGCAAAGACCATCCCCTAACCCGGCGGATGTGTACGGTAGCTGACCGGCGGACAATCAGCCCTGATCGGGCATTCCCACTTCCGAAGCGGTAAAGCGCCGACCGCCATACCACCGGCGGAAACTACCGTCCGGCTGGCGGAAATAACGAGCGCCGTCATGACGAACAGGAGCGCCCAGCGAACGATAGGCCGCCCAAATGCCATAGACCATGGCGACAACCGCCAGGACCTTGATCCACTCCATCGACTCGCCCTTTTCTTGTTATGACAGGAGGCTGTGTCGAAATACGGCCAAGAGCAAGGAAATTAGTTTGTGCGCTGCGGTCGAAAGTTGCGTTTATCTATGTTGCGATGCGGCGCTTTCGTTCGGAAAGGGACGGCTGAGCCAGGGCGAATGCCTCGCGCCATAGCGTCGTTGCCGGTCCACGGCCTGCGAAATGCCGATGCGGGGACCGCTGACGATATCGGACTGCCCGGACGCTTGGGTCAGAAGGAAAGGCGGCGACGTCAGCGAGACGCCGTCGAGATCGCGGTCGATCGCCAGGGCGGCGCATAGCCGCCCCGGTCCCGCGCAAAGCAGCCGGGGCGCGATCCGCGCACCGCGCCGGGTCTGCATCACGTCCAGGCCCTGACGCGGTTCGATGGCGCGGATCAGCACGGCGCTGCCCGGTGTGCCACAGACGATGTTCAGGCAGTGGTGAAGACCGTAGATGCGATAGACATAGGCACTACCCGGCGGCCCGAACATCGCCGCGTTGCGTGCGGTCCGACCGATGAAGCTGTGCGAAGCGGGGTCGGCCATGTCATAGGCCTCGGTCTCCACGATCGGGCCGCCGACGCCCCCGACCGTCAGTGTAACCCCGATCAGCGCGCGCGCGACCTGATCGACGTCGCGCGCATAGAAGTCCGGGGGCAGTTCGTCCATCGTCAGGCCGGACGCAATTGATACCAGACCGGCCCGTCGTTCAGCAGCTCCGCCAGACGCTTGGGGCCCTCGGGCAACGCGACCTCCGTATCGCGCCAGTCGATCCGGCCATCCGCATCCATCAAGGCCGCCAGCCTCAGGCCGGAGACGCAGAGCAGGCTGGTAGCGCCCTGTCGCCGCTCGAAGGCGATCGCCCGGTCGCGTCCATGTCCGGTGATCGGCAGGGGATGGTAGGAGCCGGTCGTGAACAAGTCGGGGTCGGCCCGGCGAAGGCGAAGCAGGTCGGCGATCAGTGCCTGCTTGGCGACGCCCCCACTTTCCAGCGCCTGCTCGCGTGCGGCATAGTCGACGGGACGACGATTGTCGGGATCGACCAGGCTCAGATCGGCGAACTCGGTGCCCTGATAGCAATCGGGAATGCCGGGCATCGTGTAGCGCAAGGCGACCTGCACCAGGCTATTGGCCCGCGCCGCCGGTGCGATATCGGCCAGCAATCGCGTCATCCCGTCGCGGAATTCCGCCCCGGCGTCCTCCTCGATCAGCGCCTTGGCCAGCGCGTTGCATCGGGCTTCATAGTCGCTGTCCGGGGCTTCCCAGGACGAACGGAGCTTCGCCTCGCGGAGCGACTTCTCCTGCCAGGCGGCGATGCGCTCGGCGAAGTCGGCCATGTCGTCGGGCTCGGGCCATGCGCCGACCAGCGTCTGGATCAGCATATACCAGTCCGCCGGGTCGAGGCCCTCCGATAGAGCCATGGTCTGTCGTTCCCATTGCTTGACCTGCTCGCGCCATCGATCCGGTATCGCGCTAAGCACCGCGAGCCGTGCGCGGACATCCTCGCCACGCTTGTGGTCGTGCGTCGCCGTGGTCAGCATGGCATGGGGAAAGCGCTCCGCCCGACCCGCCATGCGTTCATGGAATGCGGCGACGGACAGGCTCAACCGGCCCGCATCGAACCCGACATCGTTGCGCGAGAGGAGGATGGCATGGCGATAAAAGGCCGTGTCCTCGACCGCCTTCGCCGCGATGGGGGCGGACAGCTGCTGAAAGCGCCGTACCGCTTCGCTCAAAAGGACTTCGTCGCCCGGTCCTTCGCCGGAAAGCCAATCCAGTATCCGGTCCACCACGAAAGCTTCCCCCGGCGGCACGAAGCGGGCGACCCGTTGGCGCACTTCGGCCCGGATCGGTTCATCGGTTTCGGGCGCGTCGGGGCCATAGGTGCGATAGACGGGAAAGACCCAAAGCAGGCGCTCGATCGCGCGCCGCAGCATCGCGGTGGTGATCGCACCCTCAAGCTCGGGCACCGAGGCGAGGAGCTTTGCAAAGGCGGCGACACATTGGTCCAACTGCCCCGCGAACTGCCAGGACAACAGGTCCTGGCGCGCCTGCAATTCCTCCGGTGCGAATTCGACCGAGCGACCGCTCAACTGGGCCCATAGCTCGCCCAGCGGACGGGTCCCTTCGGGAGCGTGGAGAAGCGCGGCAACCTCTTCCATGAAGTCATAGCCGCTGGTGCCGTCGACGCCCCAGTCGCTGCCCATCGCTTCATCGGCGGCGAGGATCTTCTCCACCACGATATAGGCGCGGTTGCCGTCATCGCGGGCGATGGCATCGAAACGCGCGCGAAGTCTGCGGCAATAGCCGAAGGGATCGGTCAGTCCGTCGACATGGTCGATCCGAACGCCGTCGATCAGCCCCTCCTCATACAGGCGGAAATACAGCGCATGCGTTTCCTCGAAAACCGCATCGTCCTCGACGCGCAGCCCGGCCAGATCGTTGATGGTGAAAAAGCGCCGCCAATTCAGTTCGTCATTGGATACGCGCCATGACGCCAGTCGGTAATGCTGCCGGTCGAGCAATTCCGGCAGGGCGATGGTCTCCGCCGCGTCCTGATCCTCGTCGCAGAGGGGCAGGCGGTGTTCGCCATACGCCACGATCTCCGCACGTCCCTCACGACGCTCGACGGTGATCTGACCGTCCGCGATCACCTTCGTCAGCGGCTCGCCCAGGATCGGCAGGACCAGCTTGCGCGACCAGTCGATGTCGAAGAACCGCGCATAGCGGCTGGCCTGTCCATGGGCCAGCACATCGTTCCACCAGCGATTTCCGCCGCCCGCTACGCCCATATGGTTGGGGACGATATCGATGATGACGCCCATCCCGTGCCGACGCGCCGCTTCGGACAGGCTGCGGAATGCCGCTTCGCCGCCCAATTCGGGGTTGATCCGGGTCGGGTCGATCACGTCGTAACCATGCATCGATCCCGCCGCCGCGGTGGTGATCGGCGAGGCATAGACATGACTGATCCCCAGCCGGTCGAGATAGGGGATCAGCGCCTCCGCCTCGGCAAAGGGGAAGCCCATGTGAAACTGAAAGCGGTATGTCGCGCGCGGGGTCATGGGCGCAGTCCTTTTGGGCGAGAGGCCGGTCAGCGGGCGTTGAGGATCGCGATCCGACGCGAGACGGCGGGATCGCAGAGAGCGGAGGCCAGTTCACTTGGCAGGCGGCGGCGCCAGTTGGGATGCTCGTCCGTGGTGCCGGGCAGATTGGGTTGCTCGTCCAGTCCCAACAGGTCCTCGATCGGAACGATGGCGAGCGGGCAGGGGGTCGAAGCCACGCCGCGCACGGCTGCCTCTACGACCGGAACGGGGTCCACCGGCTCGGGTTCCCCTTTGCCGAGGCTCTGCCAAAGCGCCGTCCGTTCCTCGGCACGGGTCCGGCGATCCTCGGTCGCGACAGGATGCCCGGCGATTTGCGCGCGCCATTCCAGATCGCGCCCCTTCCACCATCCCGCGACGGTCGGGATGTCGTGCGTCGCGGTCATCGCGATCGCCTGTTCGTCCCAGCGGTCGGGCGGCGTGAAGGCACCATCCTCGTCCCGCTCGAACGGCAGGACGCGCATCCCGAGCATCCCGGCGTCCGCCATCACATCGCGAAAGCCCGGAGGTACGGTGCCTAAATCTTCCCCGATCACGATCGCCCCGCGCCCGTCATTGGCTCGGTGCGCCTCGATCTTCAGGATGCGCAGCATGTCGGCGAAGGGCATCGCCAGATAGGCACCCTGATCGGCGGGGGCGCCATCAGGCACCACCCACAGGCGACACAGCCCCAGCGCGTGGTCGATCCGCACCCCGCCCGCATGGGCGAAGACGGCACGAAGCGTCTGGATGAAGGGGGCAAAACCCTTTCGGCGCAGCGCGAAGGGGGAGAGGGCAGTGATCCCCCAATTCTGTCCGTTCGGGCCCAGCGGATCGGGCGGTGCGCCGATCGACAGGCCGGTCAGCAGATCCTGCGGCCGGCTCCAGCCATCGGCCCCGTTGCCCGCGACGCCGATGGCGAGGTCGGCGATCAGGCCGATCGCCATGCCGCTCGCACGCGCGGCATCCGAAGCCGTCTGCAACGCACGGTCGGCATGCCACTGTGCGAATGCATGGAAGCGGATCGCGTCTTGGTGCTCGGCGGCGAAAGCCGCCACCGCGTCGCCGGTCGGATCATGATAGGCGCTAGGCCAATCGGGCCATCCGGCGGCGCGGTCCCGCTGGTGGAAATAGGCGTGGAGCGCGTCATAGCGGGCCTGAGCCTCCAGCCTCTCTCCGGCCCGCTCGCGCCAGTCGGCGAACGCCTGCTGCTCGACTTCGGAAAGCCGGTCATAGGCCAGCCGCAAGTCCCGCATCCGATCGGGCGCGGCGCTGGCCCAGTCGATCAGCTCGTCCTCCTGAACGACCGGCTCCCCCGCCGGGGCGAGCCAGATGTTGCGGAACAGGCGGCTTGAGGGGGCATAGGGGCTGAAGCGGCTTGCATCCGCCGGGAAAAGCGCATGGACCGGACTGATCGCCAGTGCGGCTGCTCCGGCTTGTCCGAGAGCCCAGGCTGCCTCGGCCAGGCTGGCGAAATCGCCATAAGCACCGCCGCCTTCGCGCAAGGACGGTATCTGGACCGCGCTGCCCCAATGGCGCCCGGCTGGCGGTGCCGGGCATCGCGGCGGGGCAATGGCGAGCGTGACCTGTCGCCCGTCCTGCTCCAGCCGATGATAGCCCGATAGAGTCTGGGCAGGCAGGCGAATGTCTTCGCCGTCCCCCGCCAAGGTGACTGAGAGGGTTTCGCCGATCTCCAGCGTCAGTAGCGCAGGGCCAGCCTTCCAGCACTGAGGCAGGGCGAGTTCCCGCCCCACATCCCCGGACAGGAAGGTCGGCTCGCCCGTATCGGTATCCAGCCGTTCGAGAATGGCCGTCAGCACCTCGTCGGATACCGTCTGCATCTTTCCCTTGGCATCCTGCCATTGCAGCGACAGTCCGGCCGCTTCGGCGCGGGCGTGAAGATCGCTCATGTCTCGATCCAGGCGGCGAAGCGGTCGCCCTCACGATAGATCGGATTGCCTTCTTCCCCCTCGGGCAATGTCGGCGCGTCGCCCAGGTCGATCGCGATGGTCAGCGTCGCACCATCGGCCATCCGCCAGCGCGCCTTGACGCCCGCATCGCCCTGCACTTCCGCCGACAGCCCGACCGCGCCTTTCAGGCGGGGGACGATGTGCGTCCGGCGCAGGCTCAGCAATTCGCGATACAGCGCGCGCCATTCCCCGGCGGCGGGGCCGGGCTTGGGGATCGAAGCCTCGAAGGTCGCGGCGGCATTGGGATCGGGAATATTCTTGCGCGCTTCCTCGTCGGCGAAGGCATCGAACTTGGCGAATTCACGACGGCGGCCTTCGCGCACCGCATCGGCCAGCTCGTCGTGAAAGTCGGTGAAGAACAGGAAGGGGCTTTCGCTGCCTTCATCCTCACCCATGAACAACAGGGGGATTTGCGGGCCGAGCAACAGCAACGCGGTCGCCGCGCGCAACCTGTCTCGATCGGTCAGGTGTATCAGCCGCTCGCCCATGGCGCGGTTGCCGACCTGATCGTGATTTTGCAGAAAGGCGACGAAGGCGGTGCTCGGCAGATGGCCGGACGGCTTGCCGCGCGGCGCGCCGTCATGATTGGGCGAGCCTTCGCCCTGATAGATGAACCCATCCTTCAAACAGCGCGCGAGCCGTTCGGCGGGGCGTTCGGCGAAATCGCCATAATAGGCACTGGTTTCACCCGTCAGCAGGACATGCAGGACATTGTGGAAATCGTCGTTCCATTGTGCGTCATAGCGGCCCGGCCCCAATCGTTCGGCATCGTTCTTCTCGTTTTCCAGAACGAGATGCACATGGCGTTCGGGCAGGGCGGCACGGATCTCGCTCGCCATCCGGTCGAGAAAGCCGTCATTGGCGATGGCATGGACCGCATCGAAGCGCAGTCCGTCGATCCGATAGTCGCGCAACCACATCAGGGCGTTGTCGACGAAGAATCGATGCACCGGATCGGCATCCACCGCCACCGCGCCGCCCCAAGGGGTGTCGATCTCGGGATGGAAGAAGGCCCCGGCATAGGCGTTCAGGTAATTCCCGTCCGGGCCGAAGTGATTATACACCACGTCGAGGAAGACGGAGAGCCCCAGGCCATGGGCGGTATCGACCAGCGTCTTCAATTCCGCCGGTGAGCCATAGGGTTCCGCCACGGCATAGGGCAGGACGCCGTCATAGCCCCAGTTGCGGGTCCCACCGAAGGCGTTGATCGGCATCACCTCGATCGCGGTGATCCCCGACGCGGCGATGGCGGAGAGTTGCTCGCGGATACCGGCAAAGCCGCCCAGCGTGCCCGCATGAACCTCCACCAGCACCGTTTCTTCCCAAGGCCGCCCGCGCCATTCGGTCGCGCTCCAGGCGAAGCTTGGGTCCACCACCACGCTCCAGCCATGGACACCGCCCGACTGGAGGCGTGAAGCGGGATCGGGCACCGCCAGATCGGCGTCCAGCCGGAAGCGGTATCGGCTGCCCGGTCCGGCGGCGGCCTCGGCGGTGAACCAGCCCTCATCGTCGCGGGTCATCGGCACCGATGGCGCGCCGTCGATCTCCAGTGTCACCGCGTCCCGATCCGGCGCCCATAGGCGGAACCGGGTATCCGCGCCGTCTCGCAGTTCGGGGCCCCAATGCGTCATGCGGACACCACGTCCCGCCATGTGATCAGGACCGCGCTCTGCGGTTCGACCTCATAGCTGTCCTCAATCTCGACCTCGCCCTGTTCGGGCTTGGCGCTGTCGATCAGGATGGTGCGTGAGACATGGGGCGCGGGCAGGGTGAAGGTGATCGGATCGGGCGAGGCGTTGAGCAGCAGCGATACCGCCTCCACCGCGCCGTCCTCGGTCGCGGCGGCGCGGCGCATCATCAGCGCGCGACCCTCGGGATTGTCCCAATCCTCGGCGCTCAACTGCTCGCCGCGCTCGTCCCACCATTCGATATCGTTGATGCCATGGCCCGGCGTATCCTGCCCGTACAGGAATTGCGGCGCACGCAGCACCTGATAGCGGCGGCGCAGTTCGGCAAGCCGCGCGGTGAAGGCGATCATCGCCTCGCCCTCTTCGGACGCGGCGGCCTTCCAGTCGAGCCAGCTGATCTCATTGTCCTGGCAATAGGCGTTGTTGTTGCCCTGCTGCGTCCGGCCGAACTCGTCGCCCGCCACGATCATCGGCGTGCCCAGCGAGGCGAGGAGGGTCGTCATCATCGACCGCATCACGCGACCGCGCGCGGCGTTGATGCTCTCGTCCTCGGTCGGCCCTTCCGCGCCCCAGTTGCGCGAGTAATTTTCCGAATGGCCGTCGCGATTGTCTTCCTTGTTCGCCTCGTTATGCCGTTCCTCGTACATCACGGTATCCGCGAGCGTGAAACCGTCATGCGCGGCGAGCATGTTGAGGCTGGCCCAGGGACGTCGCGCCCGCCGGTCGAACAGGTCGCCCGAACCCGACAGGCGCGCTGCCAGTTCGCCGCGCTGGCCGGGGTCGCCTCGCCAGAATTTGCGCACCGTGTCGCGATATTTGTCGTTCCACTCGGAGAAGCCGGGCGGGAAATTGCCGAGCTGATAGCCGCCCGGTCCCACGTCCCAAGGCTCGGTCAGCAGCTTCAGCCGCCCCAGCACCGGGTCCTGCCGCAGCACGTCGAAAAAGGCCGAACCCGGATCGAAGCCGTCCGCCTCGCGCCCCAGCGTCAGGCCCAGGTCGAAGCGGAAACCGTCCACGCCGAAGCTGGTCGCCCAATAGCGCAGCGAGTCCGCCACCATCTGGATCACCCGCGCCTTGGACAGGTTCAACGTGTTGCCGGTGCCGGTGTCGTTGATCGTATAGCGCGGCTGATCCTGGACCAGCCTATAATAGCTGGCATTGTCCAGCCCGCGCCAGGACAGGGTCGGGCCCTTTTCCGATCCCTCGCAAGTATGGTTGTAGACGACGTCGAGGATCACCTCGATCCCCGCCTTGTGCAGCTTGTGCACCGCGCGGCGCAGTTCATCCTGGGTGTCGGTCGCGAAATAGGCCTGCTCGGGCGCGAAGAAACCAAGGGTGTTGTAGCCCCAGTAATTGCGCAGCCCCTTTTCCTGAAGGAACCGGTCCTGGGTGAAGCTGTGGATCGGGAGGAGTTCGATCGCGGTGACGCCGATCCGCTTCAGATGCTTGATGACCGCCGGATGGCCGAGTCCCGCATAGGTGCCCCGCTCGCGCGGGGGAACCAGTTCCATCAGCTTGGTCAGGCCCTTCACATGGGCCTCGTAGATGACGGTTTCCGACCAGGGGGTGTTGGGCTTCACGTCGCGCGACCAGTCGAAGTGATCGTCCACCACCACTGCCTTGGGCATGGCGGCGGCGCTATCACGCTTGTCGAAGCTGAGATCCTCTTTCTTGGACCGGATCTGATAGCCGTGCAGCGCGTCGGTCCACTTGATCTCGCCATGCAGCTTGCGCGCATAGGGATCGAGCAACAGCTTGTTGGGATTGAAGCGATGACCGGCCTCCGGCTCGTAAGGGCCGTGGGCGCGGTAGCCGTAGAGCAGGCCCGGACCGACATCGGGCAGATAGCCATGCCAAATCTCATCGGTGCATTCGGGCAGCGTATAGCGCTTCAGCTCGCGCTTGCCTTGCGGGTCGAATACGCAAAGCTCGATCCGGTCGGCATTGGCCGAGAAGACGGCGAAATTGACGCCCTCACCATCGAAGGTGGCACCGAGCGGGTGCGGCGAGCCGGGAAGAATCTGGTCGGGCAATGCGGTCAAGGAAGGTCTCCGGCAAAAGTCGAACGACTATGCGACAGGGCAACACGGCAGGATTGCGGGAAACATGGGGGCGTACCCCGATGGCCGATCCGATCGCCATCGGGGCATCCGGTCAGCCCGTCTTGGTGGCGCGGGGCTTGCGCGCTTTCGGCTTGGCGGTGGGCTCCGCCTCGGAAGAGGGTTCGGATATGGCGGTAGCCTCCGCCTTCTTGCGACGCGAAGGTGCCGGCTTTTGGGCGGGCTTCGGGGCGTCCTCCGTCACCACCTCGGGCGTGTCGGACGCTTCGGACGGGGCGGGGGCGAGGTCGCGTTCGGCCATTTCCCAATGCTCGCGATCGCGGCCATGGGGCTCACCCTCGGCCTGCCAAATGCCATAGGCCCGCTGGCGGAGCTGCTCTTCCCGATCTTCCACCGTCATCTCCCTAACCCGACACACTATGTGTCATCGCGAGCGTAACGATTGATATCGCCGTTCCGCTCCGCCGAAATCGGCTTGATACCGATCAATTCGAGCCGGTTGGGGATTTGGCCTTGACCGGTTCGGGGGCGCTGACCGCCGACAGGGTCTGGCGCTGGCTGGCCGTGTCGATGCGGCGGGTGCGGGTGAAGGGCGGCAGTTCGACGCGCTGGCCGGTCTGCATCGCCTTCACGATCCCCTCGATGACCCGCAGGTCCGACAGGCCCTCTTCCGCATCCGGCTCGGGATCGCGATCGTTCAGGATGCAGTTGGAGAAATAGCGCATCTCGCCACCGAAATGGTCGGTGTGCTTGAATTTCTCATGGCTCTGCTTGTCGCCGATGGTGACGTCGTGCTCGATCGCGGCCTGAAAGCCATAGGCCGGGCTCATATGGATCGAACCCTTCATCCCCGCGACGATCAGGCTGTCGACATTGTTCATCGCATAGCTGACGGTGAAGCTGGCCAGCTTGTCGCCGGGCATGCGCAGCACGACGGCGAAGGTGTCGTCCAGATCGCCAAGCCCGGCGCTAGGCTGGCGCGTGGCGACGGCGCTCTCAACCGCGACCGGCTCGGCGCCGAAGAGATAGCGGATGGCGTTGATCGGATAGGGGGCCATGTCGAACAGCGGCCCGGCTTCCAGCCCATGCTTGGCACGGTGATTGTCGGGGTCCAGCTTCTGTCCGAAGCAGGAGGTGAAGGCGACCAGTTCGCCCAGTTCGCCGTTGCGGATCTTCTCGATCGCATCCAGCGTGCCGGGTTCGAAATGCAGGCGATAGGCGGTCATCAGCTTCGCCTTCGACCGACGCTCCGCATCCTGGATGGTGCGGGCCTTCTCGACCGAAATCTCCAGCGGCTTTTCGCACAGCACATGGATACCGGCGTCGAGCGCGGGGATGGCGAATTCCGCGTGACGCCAATTGGGCGTCGCCAGATAGATCGCGTCGCAGACATTGGCGGTCAGCAGCTTGTCGAACTCGTCATAGGAATAGACATGCTCGACCCCATATTTCTTGGCGAGCAGGCGTCCCTTCTCGGCGTCACCGGTGACGATCGCGGTCAACTCCGAATTGCCGGTGTGGCTTATGCCGGGCATCATCGCCGATTGGGTGATGTCACCCGCACCCACCATGGCGTAGCGAATCTTCTTCGTGCCGAATCCCAGTGCCGATGCCAGGCTCATGCCGATACTCCCAAATGACGGTTCGGGTGCTGCAACGCGCCAATGCCGGGAAGGTCCCACGGAGATTTAACGCGTCTGACGAGTTTCCACGACCTAACCTGCATCATTCCCGACATTTGCGGAGCTTGTGCCGACGTGACCCTGCCCGATCAGCATGCCGATCCGCTCCGCGACGCCGACGGGTTTCTCGATCTCGAAAACTATGCCGCGATGGGGGACGGGCGAAGCGTCGCATTGAGCGGGGCGGACGGTTCGATCGACTGGTGGTGCGTGCCCAATATGGATTCCGCGCCGCTGTTCGACCGGCTGGTCGATGGGGAGCGGGGCGGCCTCTTCTCGATCACACCTGTCGAGCCCTTCACCGTCGAGCGCGCCTATCGCCCCAGCAGCAATGTGCTGGAGACGATCTTCACGACGGCGAGCGGCCGGGCCAAGCTGGTCGAGTCGATCAACAGCGGCCCTGCCGGACGACTGCCCTGGGCGGAACTGGCGCGGCGGGTCGAGGGGTTGGACGGTTATGTCCGCTTCGCCATCACCCTGCGCTTCAGTCGCCGCGCCGACACGGTCAGCCCCTATTTTGCGCCCGCCGGGGGGCACAATGTCTTCCATGTCGACCGGGTGCTGGGCGTGTTCCGCCACTGCTCGCATGTGACGATCGATCATGTCGAGGACGGGCTGGTGACGGGCACCGCCGCGGTCGGGCCGGGCGACCGGGCGCGGATCGCGATCATCGCGGGCGAGGACGAACCGCTGGTCTGTCAGGACATCGAGCAGGTCGACGCCCGTATCGACCTGTCCGATTTCGAGTGGCGGCAATGGTCGGAGAATCTGACCGTGCCGGAGAAGCATCGCGACCGCATCCTGCGCAACGCGCTGGCGCTCAAGCTGCTGCTCTACTCACCGACCGGCGCGATCACGGCGGCGGCGACCACCTCGCTGCCCGAGGGGGTAGGGGGCGCCAAGAATTACGATTATCGCTACGCCTGGGTCCGCGACGCGGGCTACACGATCAAAGCCTTCCTGCGCATCGGCGCGCATGGCGAGGCCAAGGCCGCCTTCACTTGGCTGCTCAAGCGGCTGGGCGAAGGCGATCCGCAGGTCTGCTACACGCTGGAGGGCCAGCCCGTGCCGCCCGAACGCGAGATCGCGGTGAGCGGTTATCGCCATTCCCGCCCGGTGCGTGTCGGCAATCTGGCGGGCGGCCAGCATCAGCACGGCATCTATGGCGATATCTTCGAGACGGCGAGCCGCTTCGTCGCGTGCGGCAATTTCCTGGACACATCCAGCGCGGAAACGCTTTCGCATCTGGCGGATAGCTGCGCTGATCGTTGGCGCCTGCCGGATGCGGGCATCTGGGAATTGCCCGAGGAGCGCCATTACACCATGTCGAAGATCAGTTGCTGGCAGGCGCTGGCCCGCGCGGTCGAACTGGCCGATGAGGGACAGATCCCTACGACCTGCCGCGACCGCTGGGCGCGCGAGCGCGATCGGATCGAGCAATGGATCGGCGAGCATTGCTGGTCGGAGAAGCGCGGCGCCTATCTGATGCATCCCGACAGCGATGCGCTGGACGCCAGCCTGGCGCTGGCGGTGCGGTTTCGCTTCGACGGGCAGGACCGGCTGGCGCGGACGCTGGATGCGCTGGACCGCGAACTGGCGGAAGGGGCCTTCCACTATCGCTATTCCGGTATGCACAAGGAGGAAGGCTGCTTCCTCGCCTGCACCTTCTGGATGATCGAGGCGCGGGCGATCTTGGGACAGACGGAGGCGGCGCAACAGGCGTTCGACGCCGCGACCGAGGCGCTCGATAGCCGGGGATGCGGACTCTATGCGGAGATGATCGATCCGAAAACCGGCCATTATCTGGGCAACATGCCGCAGGGTCTGACCCATTTGGCGGTTATTCAGGCCGCCGCGACGCTGGCGGGCGAAGAACTTTAAGGGGGCCGGGAATTGCCGGACGATGGTGGCGAACCCGGTTTCGACTTGCTAGCAGCATGACCATGAACGCGCTCCCGCTCGATCCGCAGCTTGCCTTTCTGGAGGGAGGGGGTGAGGCGACGCGCCTGATCCTGGCGCGGGACTGGACCGGCCACCCCCTGGGACCACCGCAGGAGTGGCCGGAGGCGTTCCGCGTGGCGATCAGCCTGGTCCTCAATTCCCCGGAATCGATGATCCTGGCCTGGGGCCCGGACCTGCATTTCTTCTTCAACGAAACCTATTTCCCGCTGCTCGGGCCGCGCCTGTCCTGGGCGATGGGCTCGCGGTTCGATGAGGTATGGGCGGACGCGCTGGAACAGGCCCGGCCGATCATCGACGCTGCGCTCGCCGGGCAGACGCAGCGCTTCGTCGATCTGCCCTGGAAACTGGATACCGATCGGGGCGAGGCGCATACTTTCTGGACCTTCTCCTATTCACGTGTGCTGGACGGCATGGGGAAGGTCGCGGGTCTGTTCATCTTCACCAACGAGACCACCGCTCGCGTCCATGCCGATGCCGCCCTGCGCGAAAGTCAGATGCAATTGTCCTATGCTCTGGAGGAATTGCGCGCGCTGAACGTGACGCTGGAGCAGCGTATCGTCGAGCGTACCGCAGAGCGCGACCGGATGTGGGACGTGTCGCCCGATCTGTTGGCGGTTGTCGCTTCCGATGGCGTCATCCATCGGATCAATCCGGCGTGGCACACCATATTGGGCTATGAAGGTGGCGACCTGATCGGGCGATCTATCATGGCCCTGATCCACCCGGACGATGTCGTCGCGGCCCACGCGGCCCTAGCGACGTCGCTGACCGAGGCCAGTTCGCGTATCGAATTGCGGATGCGCCATGCCGACGGCCATGACGAATGGATCGCCTGGGTCGGTGCGGCCAGCGCATACGAAGTCTTCGCGGTGGGCCGCCACATCACCCATCAGAAAATGGCGGAGGAGGCTCTACGCGCGACGGAGGAACAGCTACGCCAGGCACAGAAGCTGGAGGCGATCGGGCAGTTGACCGGTAGCGTCGCGCACGACTTCAACAACCTGTTGACCGTCATCCGGGGCTCGATCGATCTCATCCGCCGTCCCGAATTCCCCGCAGAGCGTCGTCAGCGCCACATGGACGCGATCGCCGATGCGGCGGACCGTGCCGCCAAGCTGACCGCGCAACTGCTCGCCTTCGCCCGGCGCCAACCGCTGACCCCGGAGATCGTGGACGTCGGCGCCAGCATCACCACCCTGACCGACATGATCACGACCTTGTCGGGCCCCGGCGTCCGGCTCGACATCGACCTTCCCGCGACACCCTGTCATGCGCATGTCGACCGCAGCCAGCTCGACACCGCGATCGTCAACATGGCAGTCAATGCCCGCGACGCGATGGCGGGGCAGGGGAGGCTGACCATATCCGTCCGCTCGCAGCAGGATGCGCACAGCAAGGCGCAGGTGCGGATCGCCATCTCCGACACCGGCGAAGGCATTCCGGCGGAGCGGCTGGAGCAGATTTTCGAGCCCTTCTTCACGACCAAGAAGCTGGGGGCCGGAACCGGGCTCGGCCTGAGCCAGGTTTTCGGTTTCGCGCGCCAGTCGGGCGGCGATGTCCAGGTGGTGAGCACGCCCGGCAAGGGCGCGACCTTCACCCTCCTGCTGCCGCAGATCGACGGCCAGCCGGTTGCGGACAGTCACGCCGCCTGGCTGGGCGCCCCTTCGCGAACCGAATGCTGCGTGCTGGTGGTCGAGGACAATGTCGAGGTCGGGCATTTCGCCGTGGAGGCGCTACAGACGCTCGGCTGTCGCACGGTGATCGCGACCAATGCCGCCGCAGCGCTGGAGGAGTTGAACCGCGATGCCGAGCGCTTCGATCTCGTCTTTTCGGATGTGATGATGCCCGGTCAGTCGGGGATCGACTTCGCCCATGACATCAGTCGCCTCCACCCCCGGCTGCGTATCCTTCTGACCAGCGGCTATAGCCAGGTTATCGCCGATGAGGGGAGCCATGGCTTCGCCCTGCTGCGCAAGCCCTACACGCTGGCCGAACTTGCGCAGCAGATCGACCGCCTGTTCGGCGGTTGATCCGGTAGCGGAGCGTCAGTCGAGATCGTTCTCGCTGACCACCACCAGCGACTGCTCCATATCGCGGCCCAGCGCTGTCAGCGCCGCTTCGAGAATGTCGTCCGAATAGCGCTCGAACATCTCGATCGCATCGCCATCGGGCACATCGCCGCTCAGCGCTTCGAGCAAGTCGTATTGGACGGCGAACTGATATTCCTCGCCCTCCATTTCGCCCACGAACTCCACCTGGCGATCGGAAATATTGTCCTCGACCGTATCCTTGATGACCGTCAATGCATCGTCAGCCATGGCGTTCCTTCCCTATTGCCTGTCGTCCGGGACGCGGCAGACGGGTTCCGGTTCCATGGCCGCGGTCATTTGACGCGCTGCCAGCGCTGTTCCCGGCATCCCAGCCGACCGAAGAGGCAACCCTCGCCCACCAGGGTGCGGGCGTCGATTTGGGTGATGGTGCCCTCGACCTCCCGACCGATATCGGGGATGAAGACGGTGCCCGCCCAGCGGCCGGGTTCCTCTTCCTCGAAATCGGCGAACAACTGCGTGCCGATCAGGCGATCCGTGCCGCCGCGCGCCGCGTCGGCTTTCGCCTGCTCGCTCGCCCAGACGACCGTGCCGCACATGCGTTGCGCATCCGACCCTCGTCCGCAGGGGGCGAAGCGAACCTGTACGGTCTTGGACGGGTTGGCCCAGATCCCCGCCGGAACCCGCGCGTCGGCCACGCCAGCCACCATCGCGAACCCCGAACCCGCGACGGCCATCGCGACCTTGCGCCAGTGGCTCTTCATTCCGCTCAACTCCCGATCTTTGCTGCTGTTTCGGGAATGTAGGGAGTGGAGCGGGCAAAACAAAACGGCCGGTGGATCGCTCCACCGGCCGCCTCGAAAACAAGACCTTAAGAAACTATCAGGACGCGCGCTTGGCGAGTTCCTTGTTGATCCCCAGCGCGGCCAGCGTAGCGACGGCCCCCGAGAGCAGATAGACACCGACCGACAGAAGCCCGAAATTGCTCGACAGCAGCAACGCGGCCAGCGGCGCGAAGCCGGCGCCCAGCAGCCATGCGAGGTCCGAGGTGATCGCCGCGCCCGTATAGCGACGCAGCGGCGAGAAGCCCGAGTTGATGACGCCCGACGACTGGCCGAAGGCCAGCCCCAGCAGCAGGAAGCCCAGGACGATATAGACCGTCTCACCCATGCCGCCCTGATCCAGCAACTGCGGCGCGAAACCGGCATAGGCCGCGATCGCGGCGGCCGAGGCACCCAGCAGGGTACGGCGACCGACGCGGTCGGCGATCTTGCCCGAGGCCAGGATCGCGAGAACGCCGACGATGCTGCCGATGATCTCGATCATCATGAAGTCCTGCGGCTTTTCACGGTTGAACAGCACGACCCAGGACAGCGGGAACACGGTGACGATATGGAACATCGCGAAGCTGGCGAGCGGGGCAAAGGCGCCCAGCAGGACGGTGCGGCCCTCGGTGCGCATCGTCTCGCCGACCGGTGCGGGCTGAAGCTCGCGGCTCTCGAACAAGCGCTGGAACTCCGGCGTCGCGACGATGCGGAGACGCGCGAACAGCGCCACGACGTTGATCGCGAAGGCCACGAAGAACGGATAGCGCCAGCCCCAATCGAGGAAGTCGGCGGTGCTCAGCGTCGTCAGGAAGAAGGCGAACAGGCCATTGGCGACCAGAAGGCCGAGCGGCGCGCCAAGCTGCGGGATCATCGCATACCAGCCGCGCCGACGCTCCGGCGCGTTCAGCGACAGCAGCGAGGGCAAGCCGTCCCAGGCACCGCCCAGCGCCAGGCCCTGCATGATGCGGAAGATGCCGAGCAGCACGGCGGCCGACGTCCCGATCTGCGCATAGCCGGGCAGGAAGGCGATCGCCATGGTCGACCCGCCGAGCAGGAACAGCGCGATGGTCAGCTTGACCCCACGGCCCAGGCTGCGGTCGACCGCCATGAAGATGAAGGTGCCGATCGGGCGCGCGATGAACGCCAGCGAGAACAGCGCGAACGAATAGAGCGTACCGGTCAGCGCATCGACATAGGGAAAGATCAGCGACGGGAACACCAGCACCGAGGCGATGGCGTAGACGAAGAAGTCGAAGAACTCCGAGGTACGCCCGATGATGACGCCGATGGCGATGTCACCCGGTGCGACGTGATGCGGATCGCGGGCATTGACCAGCCGCGCGTCCCGCTCAAGGGGCGTCGAGGTCGATGCGGTTAACTCTGCGCTCATCGGCTGCCAGTCCTGACTTCTTCCAAGTTATCGAGGCGGGTCGGTTGCAGTGCATAAAGACCGCGCATGACCGCCATTCTGCCGCGCCTATGCGCCTTTCGAACGACCACGGGGATTGGACAAACTGTCCAATGTGCGCACGTGCAGCAAAGGCGTAGCGGCGCTTCCCATATGTCTCATTCGTCGAGCCTTGCGCGCCTGCGCCCTCTTCGCTGGGCCGCCTTGCCCCTCCTGGCCATGCTGGGGGGATGCGACGCGGTCGTGCTCAACCCTGCCGGTGACGTTGCCGTGCAGCAACGCGATCTGGTCCTGATCGCAACGGCCCTGATGCTGCTGATCATCATTCCGGTGATGGTGCTGACGGTGCTGTTCGCGTGGCGCTATCGCAAGAGCAATACCGAAGCCGAATATGATCCCGAGTTCGATCACTCCACCATGCTGGAACTGGTGATCTGGTCGGCCCCACTGCTGATCATCATCTGCCTGGGCGCGGTGACGTGGACGAGCACCCATCTGCTTGATCCGTATCGCCCGATCGAGCGGACTGCCCCCGGCCAGCCGGTTGCAACGGGCGTCAAGCCGCTCGAGGTGCAGGTCGTCGCGCTCGACTGGAAATGGCTGTTCATCTATCCGGAGCAGGGCATCGCGACGGTCAACGAACTGGCGCTGCCGGTGGATCGTCCGGTCGAGTTCCGCCTGACCGGCACCTCGGTGATGAACGCCTTCTACATTCCGGCGATGGCGGGCATGATCTACACCATGCCCGGCATGGAGACGAAGCTGCACGCGGTCATGAACCGCGAGGGTACGTTCAAGGGGCTGTCGTCGCACTATAGCGGCGCGGGTTTCTCGGGCATGAACTTCCCGGTCTACGCGCTTCAGGCGAACGGTTTCGACCAGTGGGTCGAGAAGGTCCGCACCTCGCAGGCGGGGCAGGCCAAGGGCAAGGGTGAGTTGACCCGCGCCGCCTTCCTGGCCGTCGAGCGTCCCAGCGAGTATGTGCCCGCCATGTATTTCAGCGGCGTCCAGGGTGGCCTGTTCGACCGCGTCGTCAACCGCTGCGTCGCCGAGAACACGCCCTGCATGTCGGACGTGATGATGCACGACCGCATGACCGGTGGTGGAGATCCGCACAAGATGAAGGTTGGTGAGGGCAATCCGCCCGTCAACAACACCGGCCCGATGCATGGCGACCGGACCAAGGGCGCGCTCGAAAAGTCGCCTGAGGAAATCCAGACGTCGCCGCATCAGAGCAAGGAGCCTGTGCCGTCGAAGGGCGTGCAGGAACCGGGCGAGATGAAGAACCGCCGCATGTCCTTCCTTTCCATTCCGCAGACCCCCGGCCCGCAGACCCTTGGTCATGCCGGTGCGGGTCGCGGCTGAGGCACGCCATCATGGACAACATCATAAAGACCATCTTCGGACGGCTATCGATCGAGTCGCTTCCGATCCACGAGCCCATCGTCGTCGGCACCTTCCTGGGTGTCGCGGTCGGCGGGATCGCAGTTCTGGCGCTCATCACCAAGTTCAAGCTGTGGGGCTATCTCTGGAAGGAGTGGTTCACCACCGTCGATCACAAGCGCATCGGGATCATGTATATGATCCTGGGTATCGTCATGCTGCTGCGCGGCTTTGCCGACGCGTTGATGATGCGCGGGCAGCAGGCGATCGCGTTCGGCGATAACCAGGGCTTCCTGAACTCGCACCATTATGATCAGGTGTTCACCGCCCACGGTGTCATCATGATCTTCTTCGTGGCGATGCCGATCATCACCGGCCTGATGAACTACGTCATCCCGCTCCAGATCGGCGCGCGGGACGTGTCCTTCCCGTATCTCAATAATTTGAGCTTCTGGATGACCGCAGGCGGCGTGGTGCTGGTCATGGCCTCGCTTTTCATCGGCGAGTTCGCGCGGACCGGCTGGCTGGCCTTCCCGCCGCTGTCGGAACTGGATTTCAGTCCTGACGTGGGCGTCGATTATTATATCTGGGCATTGCAGGTGGCGGGTGTCGGCACGACCCTGTCGGGCATCAACCTGATCGCGACCATCATCAAGATGCGCGCGCCGGGCATGACCATGATGAAGCTGCCGGTCTTCTGCTGGACCTCGCTGTGCGCGAACGTCCTGATCGTCGCCAGCTTCCCCGTGCTGACCGCCACGCTCGTCCTGCTGTCGCTCGACCGCTATGTCGGCACCAACTTCTTCACGAACAATCTCGGCGGCAATCCGATGATGTACGTGAACCTGATCTGGATCTGGGGTCACCCGGAGGTTTACATCCTGATCCTGCCGCTGTTCGGCGTGTTCTCGGAAGTGACCTCGACCTTTTCGGGGAAGCGTTTGTTCGGCTATACCTCGATGGTCTACGCCTCGATCGTCATCACGATCCTGTCGTACCTGGTCTGGCTGCACCACTTCTTCACCATGGGTTCGGGCGCCAGCGTCAACTCGTTTTTCGGTATCACCACCATGGTGATCTCGATCCCGACGGGCGCGAAGATCTTCAACTGGCTGTTCACCATGTATAAGGGGCGCATCCGGTTCGAGCTGCCGATGATGTGGACCATCGCGTTCATGCTGACCTTCACCATCGGTGGCATGACCGGCGTCCTGCTGGCCGTTCCGCCCGCCGACTTCGTGCTGCACAATTCGCTGTTCCTGATCGCGCACTTCCACAACGTGATCATCGGCGGCGTGCTGTTCGGGGCCTTTGCGGCGATCAACTACTGGTGGCCCAAGGCCTTCGGGTTCAAGCTCAACCAGTTCTGGGGCAAGGTGTCGTTCTGGCTGTGGGTCATCGGCTTCTGGGTCGCATTCACGCCGCTCTACATCATGGGCCTGATGGGCGTGACCCGTCGTCTGCACCATTTCGAGGATCCGTCGTTGCAGATCTACTTCGTCGTCGCCCTGCTGGGTGCGCTGATGATCGCGGGCGGTATCGGGGCCTTCCTGGTTCAGATCGGCGTGTCGATCTGGAAGAAGGAGGAGCTGCGCGACGTGACGGGCGATCCCTGGAACGGCCGCACGCTGGAATGGGCGACCTCGTCGCCGCCGCCGGATTACAACTTCGCCTTCACTCCCGTCATCCATGAACTGGACGCCTGGTACGACATGAAGGACAAGAAGGCCGAGGCGCCGACCGAAGGCTATCGCGCGATCCACATGCCCAAGAACACGGGCACCGGCGTCATCATCGCGGGTCTGTCGACTGCCTTCGGCTTCGGTATGATCTGGTACATGTGGTGGCTGGCCGCCATCGCGCTGCTGGGTGTCGTCGTCGTCGCCATCTGGCACACGTTCAACTATGACCGCGACTATTACATCCCCGTCGAAGAAGTCGTGGCAACGGAAAGCGAGCGGCGTCGCCTGCTCGGGCAGGGAGCCTGATCCATGTCGACCGACGTTCTGAGCGCCGATCCGGCCAAGAACCCGACCTATTATCTGGTCGAGGACGAGGATCATCATCACGAATCCGGTGGCTCGACCGCCATCGGTTTCTGGATGTACCTGATGAGCGATTGTCTCATCTTCGCCATCCTGTTCGCCACTTACGGCGTGCTCGGCACCAGCTATGCGGGCGGGCCGACGCCGCGGGAGATTTTCGAGCTTCCGCTGGTCGCGCTCAACACCTCGATGCTGCTCTTGTCGTCGATCACCTATGGCTTCGCCATGATCGCGATGGAGAAGAACCAGAAGTCGAACACGCTGATCTGGCTGGGCATTACCGGCCTGTTCGGTCTCGCCTTCCTGTCGATCGAACTGTACGAATTCGCCAACCTCATTCATGAGGGCGCGGGTCCGCAGCGTTCGGCCTTCCTGTCGTCCTTCTTCACGCTGGTCGGCACGCACGGTCTGCACGTCACCTTCGGCTCGATCTGGCTGGTCACGCTGATGGTGCAGGTTGGCCGCTTCGGACTGATCGAAGCGAATAAGCGTCGCCTGATGTGCCTGTCGATGTTCTGGCACTTCCTGGACGTCGTCTGGATCGGCGTCTTCACCTTTGTCTATCTTCTGGGAGTTCTCCGTTGAGCGCTCATCCCCCCCATGGTCATAGCGACCACGCCAATCTGGACCATGATCTCCACGCACATGGCGACACCCATGGGCATGGTTCGCTCAAGGGTTACATGATCGGCTTCGTGCTGTCGGTGATCCTGACGGCCGTCCCGTTCTGGGCGGTCATGACCGGCGCGCTGGGCGATACCCAGACGACCGCCTTGGTCATCATGGGCCTCGCCTTCGTCCAGATCGTCGTCCACATGATCTACTTCCTCCACATGAACACCAAGTCGGAGGGTGGCTGGACGATGATGGCGCTGGTGTTTACCGCTGTTCTGGTCGTCATCACGCTGAGCGGATCGATCTGGGTCATGTATCACATGAACACCAACATGATGCCGGACATGGCCGCCCAACTGGGCGGCGGCATGTAATGGCCGATGCTGGCGTCAGCGGAGAGCGGCGCGGCCGCTCGCCGCTGGTGCCGGCGATCCTGACCGCGATAGGCCTGGCCCTGATCGCGGCTTTTCTGTCGCTTGGCGTGTGGCAGTTGCAGCGCCGGGTGTGGAAGCTAGACCTGATCGCCAAGGTCGATGCCCGGCTCCACGCCGCGCCCGTTGCGGCTCCCCCGACCGCCGGTCCCCAGGACGTCTATCGCCGGGTCACCGCGACCGGCACCTTCCGCAACGACCGCGAGACGTTCGTCCAGGCGGTGACCGAGCGGGGGCCGGGCTATTGGGTCCTGACGCCGCTGGTCGGACCGCGCTTCACCATCCTCGTCAACCGTGGTTTCGTGCCCGCCGAGCGCCGGGCCGATCATGACCGCCGGAACGGACCGGTCCGCATCACCGGGCTCGTCCGGATCAGCGAGCCGAAAGGGGCGTTTCTCCGCTCGAACGACCCGGTCGCCGATCGCTGGTATTCGCGCGATGTCGAGGCGATCGCCGCCGCCAAGCAATTGGGCCCCGTCGCCCCCTATTTCATCGACGCCGACGCCACGCCCAATCCGGGCGGCTATCCGATCGGCGGGCTGACGGTCGTCGCCTTCCGCAACAGTCATTTGTCCTATGCGCTGACCTGGTTCGCGCTGGCGATCCTGACCGTCGTCGGGCTGGTCATCCTGTGGAGGCGGGGCCGCGAGTGACGGGCGTCCCGCCTTTCCTGCCGTTCACCATCCGTCCGCGCGAAGCGGATGCGACCGCGGGGACGGCGAATATGCGCCAGCTGATCCACCTGCGCTGGATGGCGGTGGCGGGACAGTTGGTGACGATCCTGTTCGTCAACCGGGTCATGGGCGTTCAGCTTCCCGTGGTGGCCATGTTGGGCGTGCTCGGCATGGCGGTGGCGATCAATCTGCTCAGCCATTTCCGCCTGCGCTTCCACCGGATCACCAACACCGAACTGCTCTTCGCCCTGATGTTCGATGTCGGCACGCTGACGCTCCAGCTATTCCTGGCGGGTGGCGCGACCAATCCGTTCATCTCGCTCTATCTGATCCAAGTGGTGCTGGGCGCGGTCCTGCTGGAGACCTGGTCCGCCTGGGCTCTGGCGGGGATCACCGGTGTCTGCTTCGGCCTGCTATCGCTCCACCATCGGCCGCTGGCATTTCCGCCATGGCTGTTCGGCGACATCGCGGGACTGCATACGCTGGGCAATTGGTTGAGCTTTGCGATCGTCGCGGGCCTGCTGATCCTGTTCGTCACCCGCATCAGCCACAATCTCCGCCAGAGCGCGGCGCGGCTGGCTGACCTGCGCGAGCAGGCGTCGGAGGAGGAGCATATCGTCCGCATGGGCCTGCTCGCCTCGGGTGCGGCGCATGAGCTTGGCACGCCGTTGGCCAGCCTGTCGGTAATCCTGAGCGATTGGCGGCGGGTGCCCAAGCTGCGCGACGACGCCGAGCTCATGGGCGAGATCGCCGAGATGCAGGCCGAGGTCCAGCGGTGCAAGGCGATCGTCACCCGCATTCTTCAATCCGCCGGAGAGCCGCGCGGCGAGGCGGCGGAACTGTCCGAGGTCGGACGCTTCATCGACACGATCGTCGGTGAGTGGCGGCAAAGCCATGCCCAAGTGGCGCTCGATTATCAGCGGACCGACGATGACGCGGCGATCGTGTCCGATCCCGCGATCAAGCAGGCGGTGTGGAACGTGCTCGACAATGCGGCGGAGGCATCGCCGCATTGGGTGGGGCTGTCCGTCATGCGCGAGGGCGGGGCAGTCGCCGTCCGGGTCACCGATCGGGGGCCGGGCTTCACGTCTTCCACCCTGTCGCAGGTCGGTCGCCCGCAGCAATCGACCAAGGGAGAAGGGCATGGCGTCGGCCTGTTCCTCGTCTCCAGCGTCGTGCGTAAGCTGGGCGGACGAGTCGAGGCCGCCAATCGGCCGGAGGGTGGCGCGGTCGTCACCCTGACACTACCTCTGAGCATGATCGGCTTATCGGATCGGGAGGCATGATGGACGAGGAACGGTCCCTGGTGATCGTCGAGGATGACGAGACCTTCGCGCGCACGCTGCAACGCTCGTTCGAGCGGCGGGGCTACCGCGTGTGGGTGGCGCATGGCCCGGATGCGCTGGTCGGGATCCTGTCGGAAACGACGCCGCGCTATGCGGTGGTCGACCTGAAGCTCGGTCAGGCTTCGGGGCTGGCCTGCGTCCAGACGCTCCATGCACATGACCCGGAGATGCTGATCGTCGTGCTGACCGGCTTTGCGAGCATCGCGACGGCGGTCGAGGCAATCAAGCTCGGCGCGTGCCATTATCTTGCCAAGCCTTCCAACACCGACGACATCGAAGCCGCCTTCCACAAGGCGGGCGGCGATACGACGACCGCGATCACCGACCGGCCCAGTTCGATCAAGACGCTGGAATGGGAGCGGATCAACGAGACGCTGGCCGAAACCAACTTCAACATTTCCGAAACGGCGCGTCGGCTCGGCATGCACCGCAGGACGCTGGCCCGGAAGCTGGAGAAGCGCCACGTTCCATAGGGCAGGTGGAGAGGTATCGGCCCATCGAGCGGGATACCCCTCCGTCAGGCCTCCGGCCTGCCACCTCCCCTTACAGGGGAGGAATTGAGACAGGTATCAGCGCTTCTTTTCGGCGGCGATCCAGTCGGCGATCTTCTTTTCCAGAACCGGCATGGGCAATGCGCCGGTGTCCAGCACTTCGGCATGGAAGCGCCGCGGATCGAACTTGGCGCCCAACTCCGCCTTGGCCTGGGCCTTCAGGCGGCTGATGGTCAACTGTCCGATCTTGTAGGCGAGAGCCTGACCCGGAATGGCGATGTAGCGCTCGACCTCGGCCGTCGCGTCGGTTCGCGCCATGGGGGAGTTGGCGAGCATATAGTCGATCGCCTGATCGCGGGTCCAACCCTTTGCGTGAATGCCGGTATCGACCACGAGCCGCATCGCGCGCAGCATCTCGTCGTTCAGGCCGCCCATCCGCTGATAGGGGTCGGTCTCCATTCCGAGTTCGGGCCAGAGCGTCTCGGCATAGAGCGCCCAGCCTTCGGCATAAGCGGTGTTGCCGCCGAACCGCATGAAGGCGGGCAGCGCCGCATTTTCCTGCGCCAGGCTGATCTGGAAATGATGCCCCGGTACCGCCTCGTGCAGATAGAGCGTTTCCATCTCCCACATATAGCGGGAGGGAAGATCATAGGTGTTGTAGTAGAATACGCCGGGCCGCGTCCCGTCCGGCGTGCCGCCCTGATAGGAGCCGCCCGCGTCCGTCTTTTCCTTGAAGGCGGGGACCGGCCGGATTTCGAGTGCGGTCTTGGGGATCAGCGAGAATTGCTCGCGGATGCGCGCATCGACGCGCCGCCCGATCGCCTCATAGCCTTCGCGCAACTGCGCCGCCGATTTGGGCTGGAAACGCGCATCGGTGCGCAGGAAGGTGAAGAATTCGGGCAGGCTGCCCTTGAAACCGACAGCCTGCTTTTGGACTTCCATCGCCTTCAGGATACGCGCGACTTCCGACAGGCCGAGCTGGTGCACCTCCTCGGCCTTGAGCGGCAGGGTCGTGTTCTGCTCGATCAGATAGGAATAGAGCTTGTCACCGCCGGGCATTCCGACAAGCCCGACCGAGTCGCGTGCGGCGGGAAGATAGGTGTCGGCCAGGAAGGTCCGCATCCGCTTTTCGGCGGGAACGATGACGTCGTGGATCTGGGTCGCATAGGCCGTCTTTAGCCGGGCCTGCTCGGCGGTCGGGATCGTGGCGGGGAAACGCTTGAGCGGGCCGTAAAAGGTGGATTTCTCGACCGGTACCGCCAGCAGATTGTCGAACTGCGCGATCATGTTGCGCACGACCAGCTTGGGCTGCACGACGCCGGTCTTCATGCCCTGCCGAAAGCGCTCGATCGCCTCGTCCAGCAGATAGGCATATTCGACGTTGCGCTTCAGGTTATTGTCGTAATCCGCCACCGTGTTGAACGGGGCCGCGCCCTGGCCCGAGGCGAATTCGGGGTAGAAGGTCTGGATACCAAAGAAATGGTCCATCGGACGCACGATGGTCAGCGCAACAAGCGACGGATCGAGTCCCTTCAGCGTCGTCTCGGTCTGTTGGCGAAACACGTCATAGGCAATCTGGTTCGTCGGGGTCAGCTTGGCACGGTCGATCTGGCCGAGGCGCTTCAAATCGCTTTCCGCTGCCGCGCGCTCCGCTGCGATCCAGGTGTCGGAGAAGAAATCGCCGATCCGGTCGGCGCGGCGCATATCGCCCCGGAACAACCCGTTGATCGGGCTGCGCGCCAGACTGGCTTCGTCGCTGTCATGGAAAAGCTGCTTCAGTCGCGCGTCCTGCTGTCCTTCGCCGGGGAGGACAGGGGACGGGGGAATAGCCTGTGCGGCCAGCGGCGCGGCGGGGAGGGGAAGCGAAACGAGCAGGGCGGCGAGGGAAAGGTGGCGCAAGCGGATATCCCGTTCAAAAGCGGACAAGCCATCTTGGTAGAAAGCCCGCCCGCCGCCCGCAAGCCACCGTTCATTGCCACATGAAGGAAAGGGCACTGGGCGATCCTGTCAGGCCGCCAAGCGCCCTTTCCAACGTCATCAGATTGCCGTGTCGGTCGACTTGTTCGTCGCGGCCTTCGCCGCCGCCGTGCTGGCGTTGCTGGCCACCTTGACGACATCATCGAGCAGCGAGCGGGCACGATCCTTTGCTGCATCCTTGGTCAGGCCGGCATTCTCCAGCTCACGCAGGCCCGTTTCGCGCGCCGCCTGCGTCGCCTGACGGATCGTCTCGCCAAGCTTCTTGCCGAGCGGGGCGAGCAATTCCTTCTCGCGCGCGGATCGCGGCAGCAGCGCGCCTGCGATCACGCCGACGGCCAGGCCGCCGACCAGAATGCCCAGCGGATTGGCCTCAATGGTCTGGGCGGTCTTGTGCGCCAGCTCACCGGCCTTGTCCTTGGCATCGTGATAGGCCTGCGATGCGGTTTCGCGACCATGGTCCAGCTTCTCGCGAAGGCGGTCGGTCTGCTGTTCGTTCTGGGTTTCGGTGGTCATTGCGAACATCCTTCTGGGCTATGTCGCCGATGGTCACCCATCGGCGGGCCAAATCAGCGCTTGCGCTTGAACAGGCGGGCGATCCGCCGACGATTGAGCAACAGGCCAAGAGCCGCGACGCCGCCCGCGACGGTGGCCGGATTGCTCTTCGCGCAATCCAGGCTCGACTTGGCAGCGGACAGCCCGGCTTCCCTGGCTTGCGCAGCCAGGGCTTGGGGCTCCAACCGCGCCTGGAGACGCGACACGGTGTGGTTCATCCGCTCACGCGCGGCGGCGGCCCGGACTTCGGCTTCGGCGACGGTCATGTCTTCCCTCCCGACAGGCAGGACTTGCCCACCATCGCCAGGATCCCGGCGACGACCAGAACGAGCCCGACCACGATCAGCGTCGCGCCCAACGGTCCCGTCGTCGGGGCCAGCGCGAAGATCAACCCGACCAGCAGCGCGATCAGCGCAGCCAGCGCCAAGACGGCGGCCGCCCCGAGAAAGATCGCTGCACTGCGAAAGCGCCCGATCTTGTCCGAGGCGCGGGCCTTAGCCAGATCGATTTCCGCCGTGATATAGGAACGGCCGTCATCGACCAGTTGCGATACCAGCGACGTCAGCGTCTCCGGGTCCGACCTCGCCGCCGACAGGGGAGCGGTGACGCGGGTCACGCGGCAGCGTCGACCGACTGGCGGGTCTCAACGCCCGACTGGACGACGCGGGCCAGCACAAAGCCGAGCGCGGCAGCGATGCCGATCGCAACCGCCGGGCTTTTCGTCACGAAAGCGCGGGCGTCGTCGATCAGTTCCTCGACATCCTTGTCCTTGATCGCACCCGAGAAGGACGTGACGGTGTCGGCGGCAGAGCGGGCATATTGGCCATATTGGCTGCCCAGCTTCTCATCCACCTGACCGGCGGCATCGTTCAGGAGTTGCGCCACCTGATCGAGCGCTGACCCGGCCTTGGCCTTGCCGTCGCCCGCGAGCGCGTGAATCTTGTCGACCGCCTGTTGCTGAACCTTGGTCGCACCTTCCTTTACCTGCTGCTTGGCCTCGGACAGGGTGTTCGTGCTCTTGGCGGCATCGTCCGTGCCCAACGCCTCGGGCGCGGCGTTGGGGGCTGCGACTTCGGGTGCGCTGGCGGTGTTGGTCGCGAAACCGGGGGTGCCGCCTTGCGACGGCGGGAAGATATTGTCCGTGTCGGCCATGGGAAATCCTTTCCTCTTTGGCCCGGATGACCGGGCAGTTCGCCTCTTAACCCCGGCGGCGGAACGACGGTTCCATGCTTTTCCCGCAATTGCCCTTCGCCCTGTCACAGGTTAGAGCCGCGCCGAGACCTTCAAGGCTGATGTAGGAGCATCGTTACGTGACCGCAATCATCGACATCCACGGGCGCCAGATCCTGGACAGCCGTGGCAATCCCACGGTCGAGGTGGACGTTCTGCTCGAAGACGGCAGTTTCGGCCGTGCGGCCGTGCCCTCGGGCGCGTCGACCGGCGCGCATGAGGCGGTCGAAAAGCGTGACGGCGACAAGAGCCGCTGGATGGGCAAGGGCGTCGAAGCCGCTGTCGAGGCGGTGAATGACGAGATCGCCGACGCCATCATCGGCCTCGACGCCGAGGATCAGGCCGATCTCGACCGTACGATGATCGAGCTGGACGGCACCGAGAACAAGGGCCGCCTGGGTGCCAACGCGATCCTGGGCGTCAGCCTGGCGGCGGCGAAGGCCGCGGCGGAAGCGCGTGGCCTGCCGCTATACAAATATGTCGGCGGCGTCTCGGCCCATCTGCTGCCCGTGCCGATGATGAACATCATCAACGGCGGCGAGCATGCCGACAATCCGATCGACTTCCAGGAATTCATGATCATGCCCGTCGGGGCGGACAGCATCATGGAGGCGGTCCGCTGCGGTTCGGAAATCTTCCACACGCTGAAGAAGGCGCTGCACGAAAAGGGCTTGGCGACCGGCGTGGGCGACGAGGGCGGTTTCGCCCCCAACATCGCCTCGACCACCGAAGCGCTCGACTTCATCATGGCCTCGGTCGAGAAGGCCGGGTACAAGCCGGGCGACGACGTGATGATCGCGCTCGACTGCGCGGCGACCGAGTTCTTCAAGGACGGCAAGTACAATATCTCGGGCGAGGGCAAGATTCTGTCGAGCCATGAGATGGCCGAATATCTCGCCAACCTGACCCGACTAATATCCGATCCTGTCGATCGAAGACGGCATGGCCGAGGATGATTGGGAAGGCTGGAAGGCGCTGACCGACCTGATCGGCGACAAGGTCCAGCTGGTCGGCGACGATCTGTTCGTCACCAATCCGAAGCGTCTGAAGCAGGGCATCGACGGCGGCTATGCCAACTCGCTGCTGGTCAAGGTCAATCAGATCGGCACGCTGACCGAGACGCTGGAGGCCGTGTCGCTGGCGCAGCGTTCGCGCTACACCGCCGTCATGTCGCACCGTTCGGGCGAAACCGAGGATTCGACCATCGCCGATCTGGCGGTCGCCACCAACTGCGGTCAGATCAAGACGGGCAGTCTCGCGCGTTCGGACCGGCTCGCCAAGTACAACCAGCTGATCCGTATCGAGGAGGAGCTGGGCGATGCGGCGCGCTATGCGGGCCGTGACGTGTTGATCCGCGCTTGAAATCGAGGGGCGTCGGTACGACAATGGCCGCTGTGACCAGAAAGTCGACGCCTTTCATGCGGACCATGCGGCGGGCAGCCTTGCCCGCCCTTGGCCTGACCATCGTTGCGTTCTTCGGCGCCTATGCGGTGCTGGGGCGCAACGGTCTGCTCGCTTATGGCGAGTATCAGCGCCAGCTGGTGAAGCGTGAGCAGGATTATGCCGCGCTCGACAAGAAGCGGACGGTGCTGAAGAACCGCGTCGCCCTGCTCGACCCCGACCATGCCAATCCGGACATGGTGGACGAGATGGTGCGCAAGGAACTGAACGTCGCCCATCCGGACGAGGTCATCGTTCCGCTCAAATGAGAAGGGCGGCCCCGCAAGGCCGCCCTTTCCCTGTCATCGACCCAGGAAGGTCAGCAGGTCGCTGGTCAGGCGATCGCCATGCGTGACGTTCAGGCCGTGCGGCGCACCGTCATATTCCACGAGCTGCGAATGGGCGATGCCCGCCGCCGCCGCGCGCCCCGCCGGGTCGATCGGCACCGTCTGGTCGCCGGTGCCATGGACGATCAGGGTCGGCACGCGGAAGGCGGGCAGGTCGGGACGGAAGTCGGTCTGGCTGAACGCTTCCGCACAGGCCAAAGTGGGCTTGAGCCCCGCCTGCATCGCGACGCTGGTCGCCCAGTCGAGCACCTCGTCGCTGACCGGGCTGGTGATATAGCCGACGCCGAAGAACTGCTTGAAGAAGGTGTGGCGCAGGAAATGCGCACGGTCATCGCGCAGGCCCTGGCCGATCTGGTCGAATACCGACTGGTCGGTGCCCTGGGGGTTGTCATCGGTCTTGGGCATGTAAGGCACGACCGAGGCGATCAGACCGGCGGCGATCACGCCCTTGCCGCCGTGACGGCTCATATAGCGCGCGACTTCGCCGCCGCCCATCGAGAAGCCGATGACCGCCGCATCCTGTGCCCCCGTCGCCTCCAGCACATCGGCCAGATCGTCCGACAGCGTGTCATAGTCATAGCCCGACCAGGGCTGGCCCGAACGCCCGAAGCCGCGACGGTCATAGGCAATCGCGCGGAAACCCGCCTCGGCCAGTGCCATCATCTGCGCGTCCCACATATCAGCGGACAGCGGCCAGCCATGGAGCAGGACGACGGGACGACCCTCGCCCCAATCCTTGACATAAATGTCGGTACCGTCGCGCGTCTTCACATATGGCATCGTCTGCTCCTGAGCATTCGTGCGGGAAAGGTGCGACGTGAACGGGCCGCCCGATAAGCCGTTCCGTCCGGGCGCTGGCAGCACATGTCGATCGACGCTTCGATTTTCGTCGTTCTTCCCGGTGCTAAGGCCGCAACGACAATAAAGCTGCCGTAACGCATTGCCAGTATCGCGTGATGAAGTCACATTCCCGCCCATCGGAGCATAGGACGGAGCGTAACGGATGCGGGGATGGCGGTGGATGCTGGCGGGATCGATGTTCGCCAGCCAGATTGCGACGGGAGCGGCGATGGCGCAGACGAACCAGATGACCGAGAATGATCCCTATATCTGGCTGGAGGACAAGGACGGCGCCAAGGCCCTGTCCTGGGTGGAGGCGGAGAATGCCAAGACCCTGCCGCGGCTTCAGAACGATCCGCGCTATCAGACCTTCTATGGCGAGGCATTGGCCATCGCCTCTGCCAAGGATCGCATTCCGATGCCGGGGCAGATGTATGGCCGGATCGTCAATTTCTGGCGCGATGCCGATCACCCGCAGGGCCTGTGGCGGTGGACGACCGAGGCCGACTATGCCTCGCCCGATCCGAAGTGGACGACGCTGCTCGACCTCGACGCGCTGAGCAAGGCGGAGGGCAAGAAATGGGTGTGGAAGGGCGTCAACTGTCTCAGCCCCGAGGAGCGTCTTTGCCTGGTCGCGCTGTCCGAGGGCGGTGAGGACGCGATCGAATATCGCGAATTCGACATGGAAACCGGGCAGTTCGTACCGGACGGCTTCCGCCTGTCGACCTCGAAGCAGGGGGCGGCGTGGCTGGACAAGGACACACTGCTGGTCAGCCGCGACTGGGGGCAGGGCACGCTGACCAAGTCCAGCTATCCCTTCGTCGTGAAGATGGTGAAGCGCGGCGCCCCCCTGTCGCAGGCGACCGAGATTTTCCGGGGCGAGCCCTCGGACGAACTCGGCACCTATGCCAGCGTGTTGACCGATGCGAAGGGCAACCGTGCCGTGGTGATCGAGCGGCGGCAGACCTTCTTCGGCGGCGACAAGCTGTTCTGGACGCCGACGGGCGGCGCGAAGCCCATCGCCATGCCCGCGCGCGCCTTTCCGTCCGGCATGGTCGACGGGCGCGTGATCTTCCAGACCAGCGATCCCTGGGGCGAGCATCCGGCGGGCTCGGTGGTCTGGGCGCCGCTGTCCGAATTGGAAGTGGGCCGGATCGCACCGCGCGCGCTGTTCACGCCGACCGATCGGCAGGCGGTGGAAGGCGTTACGACCACCAGGGACCGGGTGGTCGTCACCTATATCGACAATGTCCGGGGCCGTGCGAGCGTGTTCTCGCCGCAGGGGGCGGCTTGGGTGTCCACGGCGGTCCAGGTGCCGGATAATATGGCGGTCGATGTGGTCAGCACCAGCGACCGTTCGGATATCGTCTATCTCGCGACGGCGGGGTTCACGACGCCGACCGTGCTATCCCGTTTCGATGCGGGTCGCGCCGCCGCGCCGCAGGTGCTCAAGACGCTGCCCGCGCGGTTCGATGCGGCCGGCACCACCGTTCATCAATATGAGGCGACCTCCACCGACGGGACGAAGATCCCGTATTTCGTCGTCCTGCCCAAGGGCGCGAAGCTGGACGGCACGACGCCGACGTTGATGACCGCCTATGGCGGGTTCGAGATCGCCCGGCTGCCCACCTATCTCGGCGCGACCGGCAAGATCTGGACCGAGCGGGGCGGGGCGTTCGTGCTCGCCAATATCCGGGGCGGCGGGGAGTTCGGGCCGAAATGGCATGATGCCGGTCGGAAGACCAGGCGCCAGATCATCTATGACGATTTCGCCTCGGTCGCGAAGGACCTGTTCGCGCGGCACATCACCAGCGCGCAGAAGCTGGGCATCTATGGCGGGTCGAATGGCGGGCTGCTCATGGGTGTCGAGCTGACCCAGCATCCCGAATTGTGGAAGGCGGTGACGATCCAGGTGCCGTTGCTCGACATGGTGCGTTACCAGAAGATCGCGGCGGGCGATTCGTGGAAAGACGAATATGGCTCGATCGACGTGCCCGAAGAGGCCGCGTTCCTTCGCAAGATTTCGCCCTATGCCAATATCCGCAAAGGCGTCGCCTATCCCGAGCCCTATATCTGGACGACGACCAAGGACGACCGCGTCGGGCCGCAGCATGCGCGCAAGTTTGCCGCGCGGCTGGCGGAATACGGCATCCCCTATCTCTTTTACGAGGACACGGCGGGCGGCCATTCGGGCGATGCCGATATCGCGCAAGGGGCGCGGCTGAACGCGCAGCAGATGGTCTATTTTGCGCAGAAGCTGATGGATACGCCCAAGCGTTGAGGTCGGAAGGCCGGGCGGGTAGCGCCGCTCGGTTGCTTCCCGTATGACGTATGCGGCAATAATCTTCTTGCTGCATTGCGGCAGGATGGGCAAATGCAGGGCATGACCGATATGACGACGACCGAGCGCCGTCCGGCTGAGCCGGCGGCTGGCGCTCCGGCCATCATCTTCGAAGCGATCGTCAAGATGCAGGCAGTGTCTGCCTTGTACAATCGCGGCGAGGTGGTGCTGGCGCCGCACGTGATCTTCACCCGCCACGACGAACTTTACGTCGATGCGACGACGATCGAGCGCGATGGCAAGCCGCCGCGCGAGGAGAAGATGGGGACGTTCAAGCTGGCGGGCCTGGGTTCTCTACGTCTGACGCCGCGTCGCTTCGCCGCCAGTTCGCTGTTCGAGCGTGAGGCGGAAAAGTATCAGAATGCCGCTCTCATGATGGTCGAGCCGGCCTGACCTCATTCGGATGGTGCCGCGCTCCGAAGACGGAGCGCGGCACCGGTCCCGTCAGCGACAGCGGACCTGGTTCTGGTCGATCGAACGACCGGCCAGCGCGCCGCCCGCAGCACCCAGCAGCGTCGCGATCGTGCTGCTGCGACCACCGACCAGATTGCCGAGGATACCACCGGCCGCACCGCCGATGATCAGGCCGGTCGTCCCGTCCGAACGGCGGCAATAATAGCGGCCATCGGTTCCGGCATAGACGCGGTCCTGCGGCTGGAGCACGCGCTCCCGATATTGCGGGCCGTCGCGATAGTCGCCGACCGGATCATAATAGGGCTCGCCATTGCCGTCATAGCCATCGGCGGGACGCGGCGGGGCGACGCGATATCCGCCGGGGCCTCCGGGCGGCGGCGGAGCGGGGCGATAGTCGCCATCGTCATATCCGCCCCGGTCGCGGCGGGACTGATACAGGTCCACCTCCTGCCGATAGATTTGATATTCCCGGTCGAACCGCGCCTGCGCCGCGCGGAACCGCGCATCGTCGGCGGCGGATTGCGCGGTGGCGGGAACGGCCGTGACGACGACGGCGGTCGAGATTGCTGCGATGGCCAGACGACGAAAGCCCATCGATCCTATCCTCCATGCCCGGACAATCGGGCCATGCGACCGATACGGACCCGAATTGATATGGTTCCTGAACGGCGTCGGGGGTGCATCACCCCTTGGTGACGAAACTGTCCATCACCCGCTTGCGACCCGCCTGTTCGAAGTCGATCTCCAGCTTATTGCCCTCGATCGCCGCGATCTGACCATAGCCGAATTTCTGGTGGAACACCCGTTCTCCCAGGCTCAGGTCGTCACGCCCCTTCTGGCCCAGGCCCACGGACGGCGCACGCGACTCGACCACGCGGGCGGGGCGACCCTGGAGTGAGTTCTGGCTGTTCGCCGCACGCTGCCATCCCGGCCCCCGTCCGGTGCCGCGACCGACATCGGCGAAGGGGTCGGCATGTTCGGACCAGTTGGCGCGCCACAGGCTTTCGCCGCCGGTCATGCTCGTCTCGCTGTCGATATGCTCAGGCGGCAATTCGCCGACGAAGCGGCTGGGCAGGCTGGAGGTCCATTGACCATAGATGCGGCGGTTGGCGGCGTGGAGGATGACCGCCTTGCGCCGCGCCCGGGTGATGGCGACATAGGCCAGGCGGCGCTCCTCCTCCAGGCTGCGCGTACCGCCCTCGTCGATCGCGCGTTGCGAGGGGAACAGTCCTTCCTCCCATCCGGCCAGGAACACCGTGTCGAACTCCAGCCCCTTGGCGGCGTGGATCGTCATGATCGTCACCTCGGGCTCGCGCTGGTCGCCATCGCGGTCCATTACCAGTGAGACATGCTCCAGGAACGCGCCGAGCGACTCGTAATCCTCCATTGCGCGGACGAGTTCGGACAGGTTCTCCAGCCGCCCGGCGGCCTCGGCCGACTTCTCGTTCTGGTACATGGCGGTATAGCCGCTCTCGTCCAGCATCTGCCGCGCCAGTTCGGGATGGGCGAGGTCGCGCGCCATGTCGCGCCAGCGGGCGATATCGCCGATCAGATTGCCCAGGCTCCGCCGCGCCTGCGGGGTCAGTTCATCGGTATCGAGGATGCGCGCCGATGCGATGGTCAGCGGTAACCCCTCCGCCCGCGCCAATTGGTGGATCTTCGCCAGCGCCTTGTCGCCCAGTCCCCGCTTGGGAACGTTGACGATCCGCTCGAACGCCAGATCGTCAGATGGCTGGTTGACGATGCGCAGATAGGCGAGCGCATCGCGGATTTCGGCGCGCTCGTAGAAGCGGAAGCCGCCGACGATCCGATAGGGCAGGCCGATCGCAATGAACCGGTCCTCGAATTCGCGGGTCTGGTGCGAGGCACGGACGAGGATCGCGATATCGCCGTAAGAGGTGCCGGAGCGCTTCGCCGATTCGATCTCCTCGCCGACGCGCCGTGCTTCCTCGGGACCGTCCCAGACGCCGAGCACACGCACCTTCTCGCCGACGTCGAGTTCGGTCCACAGCGTCTTGCCCAGCCTTCCGCCATTATTCGCGATCACCCCCGACGCCGCACCCAGGATATGCGGGGTCGAGCGGTAATTCTGTTCCAGCCGAATGACCTTCGCGCCGGGAAAGTCCCGCTCGAACCGCAGGATATTCTCCACCTGCGCGCCGCGCCACGAATAGATGGACTGGTCGTCATCGCCGACGCACGCGATGTTCTTGCGTGCCTGGGCCAGCAACCGCAGCCACAGATACTGGACGCTGTTGGTGTCCTGATACTCGTCCACCATGATGTAGCGGAAACGCTGCTGATAATGCTCCAGCACGTCGCGATGCGTCTTCAATATGGTGAGCATATGGAGCAGCAGGTCGCCGAAGTCGCAGGCGTTCACACTGCGCAACCGGTCCTGATATTGCCGGTAGAGATCGGCCCCCTGTCCGTTGGCGTAGCGTTCCGCCTCGCCCGCGTCGATGTCGCCGGGGACCAGCCCCTTGTTCTTCCACTCGTCGATCAGGCCGCCCAGCGCCCGCGCCGGAAAACGCTTCTCGTCGATATCCGCCGCGATGATCAGTTGCTTGAGCAGCCGGAGCTGATCGTCGGTGTCCAGAATGGTGAAGTTGGATTGTAGCCCGACCAGTTCGGCGTGACGGCGCAGCATCTTGGCACCGATCGCATGGAAGGTGCCAAGCCATGGCATCCCCTCCACCGCATCGCCGACCAGCCGCCCGACACGTTCGCGCATTTCCCGGGCGGCCTTGTTGGTGAAGGTCACCGACAGGATCTCCGACGGCCAGGCCTTGCGCGTATAGAGCAGATGCGCCAGCCGGGCGGTCAGCGCCGCGGTCTTGCCGGTCCCCGCGCCCGCCAGCACCAGCACGGGGCCGTCGGTGGTCAGCACCGCTTCACGCTGGGCCGGGTTGAGCGTCCGCAGATAGGGATAATCGGCCAGCGACGCGGCGGGATCGGAAGAGGCAACGGTCATCGCGAACAGTTAGGGAACGTTTGCAGCCGGGGCAACCACGGGCAGCATATGTTTCGCGCGGCTCGGGGTGCAATCGTCATCATGGCGTCGCACGCCAGACGCGAAAGCTACACGCATCCCGCCTAGGAAGCGCTGCGTGCCGACGAGGACCGGGGTGCTTCGGATGTACCCACGGACCCGTGACGGGCATGACCCGATGCAGGAGCTGAAACTGATGAAGAATCTCTGCGCGGTCGCCTTGGCGGCCGTTGTTTTCGCGCCTTCCGTCCAGGCAGCGGAGCGCCAGACCGTCACCGCCGCTATCGCCCGTGCCGATCTCGATCTGCGTCGGGCGGATCACCGCACGATGCTGGACGCTCGTATCCGTCATGCCACGAGCCTCGCCTGCGGTCCGATGACCACCGACCTAATCATCAACGCCGACGTGGCACGGTGCCGCAAGGAAATGCGCGCCGATGCCGCGATCAAGGTCGCCGCGCTGACGACGCAGGCCCCGGTCGCGCTCGCCAGCAATCAATAGGATCATAGGAAACCGACGACCGGGCGACGCGTCGTCTCGCCCGGTCGTGTTTCTTTGCGGGACAGACCGAAATCGATAGCGGTCGTCGTCATCAAAGTGTCACTTCGGGGGCGCAACGCAGTATCGTCATGACAAGTTTTGCGCTCGCCGGTGGCCAATCCGAATCCCGCGCTCGCGGACCGCGCCTCGATGCCGGACTCCATCCCATGGGGCGCTGGATATTCGCCGGGCTGCTGGTCGGCGGCCTCGGCTACGCTGGCTATAGCATCCTCGTCGATACCGCCCGGGTCGGCGAGCCGATGGCGATCGGCGTCTTCGCCTTTCTCGGCCTGGCGCTGCTGATCGCGCTGGGGTTCGAGTTCGTGAACGGGTTTCACGACACCGCCAACGCCGTGGCGACGGTGATCTATACCCATTCCATGCCCGCGCCGCTGGCGGTCGTCTGGTCGGGTTTCTTCAATTTCCTCGGGGTCCTCTTCTCGACCGGGGCGGTCGCCTATTCGATCATCACGCTGTTGCCGATCGATCTGATGCTCCATGTCGGATCGGGAGCGGGCTTCGCGATGATCTTCGCGCTGCTGCTGGCGGCAGTGCTGTGGAACCTGGCCACCTGGGCGGTCGGCCTGCCCAATTCGTCCAGCCATGCGCTGATCGGATCGATCCTGGGCGTGGGCCTCGCCAACCAGCTATTGTCCGATATTCCCGGCACGTCGGGCGTGGACATGGCTCAGGTGCAGAAGGTGCTGTCGGCCCTGTTGTTCAGCCCGCTGATCGGCTTTGCAGGTGCACTGCTGCTGTTGCTGGTGATGAAGCGTTTCCTTCGCAACGACCGCCTGTATCGGGAGCCGGAGGGGAACGCCCCGCCGCCGCGCGGCATCCGTGCGCTGCTGATCTTCACCTGCACGGCGGTCAGCTTCGCGCATGGCGGGAATGACGGGCAGAAGGGCATGGGGCTCATCATGCTGATCCTCATCGGCTGCGCGCCGACGGCCTATGCGTTGAACCGCACCTTGCCGGAGAGCGCCATGCCCGCCTTCGTGCGGAGTGCGCAGGTCGCCTCTGCCGCCTATGCCGCGCATGGTGCGGGCACGAACCCCTCGATCGACCAGGCGCGCGCGGCGGTCGTCGCCGGTGTTCGTGCGAAGGCGGTCGACAAACCCGAAGTCTATACCGGCCTTGCCATTCTCTCCCGCGATATTGGCGACCGGATCGGCAATTATGGTGCGCTCAGCCGCGTGCCGGCCGCCGTCGTGCCCAATCTGCGCAACGACATGTATTTGGTCCTCGATACCACGCGGATGATCACCAAGAGCGAAGGGGCGAAGAGCCGCTTCACCGCGACCGAGATCGAGTCGCTTGACGGCTATGCCAAGGAACTGGAGCGCGGCACCCGCTATATCCCGCTATGGGTGAAGGTAACGGTCGCGCTGGCGCTGGGCCTGGGCACGATGGTCGGGTGGAAGCGGATCGTGGTCACGGTCGGCGAGCGGATCGGCAAGACCCATCTGACCTATGGCATGGGAGCCGCCGCCGAACTGACGACCGCGGCGACCATTCTGATGGCGGAGTTCATGGGCCGCCCCGTCTCGACCACCCATATCCTGACCTCGGGCGTGGCGGGCGCCTCGGTCGCGAACGGTGCGGGGCTTCAGGTGCGGACGATCCGCAACATGGTGCTCGCCTGGGTCCTGACGCTGCCCGCCGCGATGCTGCTGTCGGGCCTGCTATACTGGATGATGCTGGGGCTGGCGGGCGTGCTGAGCCGTTAAATCGGCGATGAGCCCCGCGATCCGGGCGATTTTGACCGGATAGGTCTTTACGGAACCGTTCCGCTTCTGCACGGGCGATGCATGACCCAAGCATCGCCCCCGTCGCACCGTCATATCCTGCTGGCCAGCCTGACCGGTACGGCGGTCGAATTCTATGATTTCTATATCTATGCGACGGCGGCGGCGCTGGTCTTCGGCCCGCTATTCTTTCCGGCGTCGTCCGCGACGGCGCAGTTGCTGCTGTCCTATGCCAGTTTCGGCCTGGCCTTCGTCGCGCGTCCGGTTGGTGCCATCGCCTTCGGTCATTTCGGCGACCGGGTAGGGCGCAAGTCGACCCTGGTGGTCAGCCTGATGCTGATGGGCGGTTCGACGGTCGCTATCGCCTTTCTCCCGACCTATGCGCAGGCCGGATGGGTCGCGCCTCTGCTGCTCTGCATGGCGCGGTTGGGGCAGGGGCTTGGCCTGGGCGGAGAATGGGGCGGCGCGGCGTTGCTCGCCGTCGAGAATGCGCCGCCGGGTCGCCGCAACACCTGGGGCATGTTCCCGCCGCTGGGTGCGCCGGTGGGGTTCATCCTGGCGAACGGGTTCTTCCTGCTGCTCGGCCTGATCCTGACCGATGCGCAGTTCCGCGCCTGGGGCTGGCGCCTGCCGTTTCTGGCGAGCGCGGTGCTGGTGATCCTGGGGCTATGGGTCCGGCTTCGCCTGACCGAGACACCCGATTTCGCCGAGGCCAAGCGGACCGAGGCCTTGCCCCGCATTCCCTTCGCCACGCTGGTGCAGGATCATGGCCGCGCGTTGCTGGCGGGGACGGGGGGCGTGGTCGCGTGCTTCGCGATCTTCTATCTCGCGACCGCCTTCGCGCTCGGCTACGGCACGACCGTGCTGGGCTATCCACGCGAAGGATTTCTGGGCGTTCAGCTCGTCGCGATCCTGTTCCTGGCGCTGGGCGTCATCATCTCCAGCGTGATGGCCGATCGACGCGGCGCGCCGATGATGCTGGCGCTCGGTTTCGCCGGTTGCGTGCTCGTCGGGCTGATCATGGGGCCGATGCTGGGCGCGGGGTCCCTGGCCGTCGTGTTCGTCTGGCTGGCGCTGGCCTTGTTCGTCATGGGCTTCGCCTATGGGCCGCTCGGCGGATGGCTGCCCGCCTTGTTCCCGGCGGGGGTGCGCTATACCGGCGTGTCGATGACGTTCAATCTGGGCGGCATCATCGGCGGCGCGCTGGCGCCCATCGCCGCACAGGCGCTGACCGAGCGCGGCGGGCTGAACTTGGTCGGCGGTTATCTGGTCGCCGCCGGTCTGCTCAGCCTCGCCGGGCTTGCCGTGATGCGCGGAAGGACCGTTCAGGCCTGACGCAACAGGGTCAGCCGCGCCTTGCCATGGATGCGTGAGGCATCGACGGTGAAGCCCGCGACCTCGATCTCTTCCTGCTTGGCGGTCTCGATGCTCACCCAGGTGCCCGCGCCGACCCAGCCGAGCCGCGCCAGCTTGTCGAGCGCCACGCTGCCCGCACCGGTGCCATAGGGCGGGTCCATCAGGATCAGGTCGAGTGGCTGGCGCGCGGGCCCCAGCGCCATGACCGAGGCGGCGCGAACGTCGCCCTTGGCGCCCAGCTTGTCGAGATTGGCGCGGAGAGCATCCAGCGCGCTGCGATCCTGCTCGACGAACAGGCACGAACCGGCCCCGCGCGACAGCGCCTCGATTCCCAGCGCGCCCGAACCCGCGAAGAAGTCGCCGACCGCCAGCCCCTCGAAATCACCCAGCCGGGCGGTCAGCATGGAGAACAGCGCCTCCCGTGTCCGATCAGCGGTCGGTCGGGTCACGTCGCCCTTCGGCGCCACCAGCGGGCGGCCCCGCCATTGTCCGGCAATGACTCGCATCAGCGTCCTCCCCGCGGACGACCGCCAGGTCCGCCGGTCGGTCGGTTGTTGCTCCGCCCGTCACGCGCGGGGCGACCCGGCCGCGCCGAAGGGGACGCGCCGCCGCGATCCGACCGATCGCCGCGTTCCGGGCGCTGGTCGGTCGTACGCTTGGCGAAGGGCTTGCCCCGGTCGCCACCGGTGGGACGCCCGGCCGGACGCTCACCGCCGCGCTCATTGGGCGTGAACCGGTCCGGTCGCGGAGATGGCGATCCCTTTCCGCGTGCGGGACGCTCGCCGCGCTGCGGGCGGTCGTCGGATGCGCGGTTGGCGAAGGGCTTGCCGCGCTCGCCACTACGGTTGTGGGGCGTGAACCGGTCTTGCCGCGCCGACGGCGATCCGGCGCCGCGCGCGGGCCGTTCGCCTCGCTCTTCACGGACCCCGGCTCCCCGGCTGGCGGAAGGCTTGGCCCGATCGCCAGAGGTGGGCCGCCCGGTCGGACGCTCACCACGGCGTTCGCTCGGGGCAAACCGGCTGTCACGCGCGGGACGCTCGCCGCCCGCGCCTGCGGGCCGGGACGTCCGATCGCGGCGCTCCCCATCGTCACGATCCGGGCGCGCGCGGGGCGGGGCCGTCCGGGTCGGCGGCGCACGAAAGCCCGCGCGTGGCGTGGGACGAACGGCGTCGGCGGGAATGCCGCCCTCCAGCGTCCTGCGAAACTCGACGATCGCCGATCCCTTCACCTCGCCGATTTCGCCGACCGGCAGGTCTTCGAGGACGAAGGGGCCATAGCGCAGTCGGATCAGCCGGCTGACCTGCAGGCCCAGATGCTCGAGGACGCGGCGGACTTCGCGGTTCTTGCCCTCACGCAGCGTCATCTCGATCCAGACATTGGCGCCCGTCCGCCGCTCCAGATTGGCGTCGATCTGGCCATAGCGGATGCCGTCGATCTCGATGCCGTGGATCAGCTCCTCGAGCTGCGCCTGGCTCACCTCGCCATAGGCACGCGCGCGATAGGTTCGCTCCACGCCGGTCGCGGGCAGTTCCAATTGGCGCTTGAACCCGCCGTCGGTGGTCAGCAGCAGCAACCCTTCGGTGTTCACGTCCAGCCGTCCGACGGGCACCAGCCGGGGCAATCCTGCGGGAAGCCGATCATAGATGGTCGGCCGCCCCATCGGATCCCGCTCGGTCACGAGAAGCCCGGTCGGCTTGTTGAACAGGAACAGCCGGGTCGGCTCGGGCGCGGCGACGGGGTCGCCGTCCACCGTGACGCCATCGAGCGAGGAAAGCAGGGTCGCGGGCGTGTCGATGACCGTGCCGTTCAGAGCGATCCGCCCCTCGGCGATCATCCGCTCGACCTCTCGACGCGATGCGACACCGGCCCGGGCCAGCAGCTTGGCGATACGTTGATCTGATGTCATGATCGACGCTGATACATAGGGTATGAGCCAAAGGAAATTAATTGCGTCGTTTCGGCTGGACAAAGCGTTACGGCGAGGAGTGGGGCAAGAAAGACGGGCCGATAGAGGGATGAAATTCTTCGGGCGAAAAAAGCCGCAGCTGGTCAAGCTGCTCGTGGTCGAGGACGAACCGCTGGTCGCGTTCGATACCGAGCATGTGCTAGTCGATGCCGATTATGAGATCGTCGCCACTGTCGATCAGGTCAGCAAGGCCGTCACCCTGATCGAGGGCGGCACCGCCATCGACCTGGTGCTCGCGGATGTCCGGCTGGCGGACGGCAGCGGCGTCGACGTGGCCAGGGCCGCGCACGCCCGTGACATCCCCGTCCTGTTCCTGACCGGCACGCCACCGGACGGGGTGGAGGATCTGGCCGAGGGCATCCTGATGAAGCCCTATGGCTCGCGCGAACTGCTGGGTGCCATCGCGGCGATCGAGGAGCGGCGGACCGGCAAATCGCCTGGCCGTCTGCCCGCCGGATTTCGTCTGTTCGCCCGCGCCTGATCAACCCCCCGTTGCCGGGCGCGGCCAAGCCCTCTACGGTCCGCGCTTTGCGATAGGGCGGATCGGTTTCATATGGCGAGTGCGCGGTGGCTGGATGGAGTACGGCCCTATGTCGAGGCGGCCCCGCTGGCCTCTCTGGCGCTGGGCATATCCTCCGCCTTCCCGCTGACGATGATCAACGCGACCCTGTCGAGCCGACTGGCGGAGGCGGGGATCGAAAAGAAGAGCGTCACGGCCTTCGCGCTCGTCATTCTCGCCTATAACTTCAAATTCCTCTGGGCCTGGATCGTGGAGGGGGTGAAGATTCCCGTCCTTCACCGGCTCGGCCAGCGGGTATCCTGGCTGCTGGTGGTTGCCGGCCTGGTGTGCCTGGCGGCGGTCGGACTGGGGTTGACCGACCCGCGCGTGTCGCTGGCGCAAACCGCGATGGCGGCGATCGCGCTGGGGATCGCGGGCGCGACATTCGACATCGTCATCGATGCCTATCGAATCGAGCTTCTCGAACCGCGCCAATTCGGCGTGGGCGCGGGCATGGGCCAATATGGCTGGCGGATCGGATCGGCGCTGGTCGCGTCGCTGTCGCTGGTCGTGGCGACGCGCGCGGGGTGGAGCGTCGCCTATCTGGTCAGCTGCGCCTTCGCATTGCCCGCTGTCCTGACCGCCCTGTTGATGGGCGAGCCCGCGCGGCATAGCGAAATTACCGCGAAGCGCCCGACCGAGGGGATCGTGCGCGCCGTCGTCGGACCCTTTGCCGAGTTCTTCCGGCGACAGGGGGCGGCGATCATCCTGGCCTTCATCCTGGTCCACAAGATCGGCGATACGCTTGCCAATCTGACCTTCCGATTGCTGTTCAACGATCTGGGGTTCAGCAAGGATGAGATCGCGCTTTACGATGTCGGCGTCGGCTTCTGGGCCTTGCTGATCGGTGTGTTCGTCGGCGGGATCCTCTATGCGCGGCTGGGCATGAAGCGGTCGGTGCTGATCAGTCTGGTCCTGATGGCGGTGTCCAACCTGTCCTTTGCGGGACTTGCCGCGCTGGGCCATTCCAACTGGGGCATGGCGGGCGCGATCGGGTTCGAGAATTTCTCCAGCGGTATCGGCGGGGTGACGGTGGTCGCCTATTTCTCGGCGCTGACCGATCTGCGCTTCACCGCCGCGCAATATGCCCTGATCTCGGCGGCGGCGAGCATCGTGGGGCGGATTCTGAGCGGGACAACGGCGGGGGCGCTGGTCGAGCGGTTCGGCTATGTCGATTTCTACCTGCTGACCACCGTGGTCGCCGCGCCGGGTGTCATCCTGTTCTGGTGGATGGCACGTTCCGGATTGATCGACCGTTCGATCGGCAGCGCGGGCGTCAAGGGGGAAGGCGACGCCCGTCGCGGGGAGCCGGTCAGAAGCTGATCGGCCGCCCCTCGTCGGCGAAGGCGGCGCTGACCGCCGCCGCGCTCGCCAACACGCCGTCGACCCGCCGAACGCCTAGCAGGTCGGCCATCAGGAAGCGGGCCTTTTCCGGCGCGGTTTCCATCTGCGCGAGGATGGTGATCAGCGCCGCCTCCGCCGCCGTCATCCGCGCGCAGCAGCACGGCGCGATCGCGATCTGGCCCGTGGCATGCGCCGCCAGGTCGGCCATCAGCGTCCGCATCAGGAGCAGCGGCCGCCGGAAATCCTGCCCGAACACGGTGAACAGGGTATGCGCGGCGCGCGCGTCGGAGAGCCCATGCGCGCCCATCCTCCGGACCGCGAACAGCGCGATCCGCGCATAGGGGCAGGCCGGAAGCATATGGGGAAGCGTGGTGGCAAGGGTGGTGGTTTCGGCCATCGGCTGGGACTCCGTGATTACGAAGCCCATGCTAATTGCTCGCTATTGATAGTCAATCGCAAATAAGGCGATCGGCAACGATCGTTCGTCGCATCAATCCGGCACCTCATCGTTCAGGGCGAGGACCCTGTCCGGCAAGGTACAATGAACCCGCGATCAACACACGGGCAGGCTGGCGGAAACGATCGGCGATGATCGCCAGCGCCTCCGTCGGATCGCCAGCCGCGATGGCGTCGATCCCCATGGCATGGGCCTGTGCGGCGAGATCTTCCGGCTCGTGGCTGGCGTGATCGGGGACGGGGACCGTCACGACCACATCCACCATCGCGCCGAGCTTCTGAAGAACCGGCCCGGCCTCCTTGTTCGCGAGCATGCCCAATATCAGCGCGCTGGGCCCCTGCGATCGCCAGCCGCTCATCGCGCGGGCCACCGGTGTCGCCGCCGAAGGATTATGCGCGCCGTCGAGCCAACATTCGCTGCCCTCCGGCAGATGAGCGGTGAGCGGGCCGGAGCGCATTTTCTGCATCCGGGCGGGCCAGCGCGCTTGCGTCGCGGCGGTTCGCAAGGCGTCTTCGGGGACGGACACCGCCTTCTGGTGCCGGATCATCGCCACCGCCAGGGCCAGATTCCGCGATTGGTGCCCGCCGGTCAGTGCGGGACGCGGCAAGGTCAGCTCGGAGCGCCCGTCACGATACTCGACCGAGCGACCGCGTGTCTGGCTGAACCAGTCACGGCCCCGCGTCACCACGGGCGCACCCGCGCTCGCCGCCACCTCCGCGATCGCCTCCTGCAAGGTGCGGGGATAATCCATCGTGACGAGCGGCGTGCCGGGCTTCGCGATCCCGGCCTTTTCCCGTGCGATGCCGGTCAGGCTCCGCCCCAGAAACGCTTCGTGATCGACACCGAGGGCCGCGATGCCGCAGACGGCGGGCGGGGGCAGGACGTTGGTCGCGTCCAGACGTCCGCCCAATCCCACCTCAATGATCGCCGCCGCAGCGGGCGTGCGGGCGAAGGACAGGAAAGCCGCCGCCGTGGTCACCTCGAAGAAGCTGGCGCCGATCCCTTCGGCATGACCCAGCACCTCGTCCAGCATGGCGGCAAGGGCGTCATCCCCGATCAGCGCGCCGTTGATGCGGATACGCTCGTTGAAGCGGACGAGGTGCGGGCTGGAATAGACATGGACGCTCTGCCCCGACGCCTCGATCGCCGCGCGCAGAAAGGCGCAGGTCGACCCCTTGCCGTTGGTCCCGGCGACGTGGAACACCGGGGGCAGATGATGGTGCGGGTCGCCCAGCCGGGCGAGCAATGTCGCGATCCGCTCCAGCCCCAATATGTCCGCGCCCGGCGACAGCGACCATAAGCGATCGAGTTGCGCCTGGACGGCCGGGTGGTCGGAACGGGCATGGTCGGGCATCGGCCGGTCTCTTGGCAAATGATATGAAAGAGGCGGACCTCTCGGCCCGCCCCTCTAAAGCTATATGCGGTGAAAAGCGACGGATCAGGCCGCCTGACGCGACGCCGTCAGATAGCCGATGACCGTCGCCAGACGCTCGCGCAGATCGCGGCGATGGACGACCATGTCGAGCATCCCGTGGTCGAGATAATATTCCGAGGTCTGGAAATCGTCGGGCAGCTTTTCGCGGATCGTGTTCTCGATCACCCGGCGACCGGTAAAGGCCAAAGTCGCCTTGGGCTCGGCGATCTGCACGTCGCCCAGCATCGCATAGGCCGCCATCACGCCGCCTGAGGTCGGGTCGGTCAGCACGACGATATAGGGCAGGCCCGCATCGTGCAGCATCTGGATCGCGACCGTGGTGCGCGGCATCTGCATCAGGCTGAGAATGCCTTCCTGCATACGCGCGCCGCCCGAGGCAGTGAAGATGACATAGGGGCATTGGTCCGCGATCGCCGCTTCGACGCCGCGCACGAATGCCTCGCCGACCGCCAGGCCCATCGATCCGCCCATGAACGCGAAGTCCTGAACCCCGACCACGACCTTGTGGCCCAGGATCGTGCCGCGCGCATTGATCAGCGCGTCCGTCTCGGCGGCGCTGACACGCGCGGCCTTCAGGCGATCGGCATAGCGCTTCGAGTCGCGGAACTTGAGCGGGTCCTCCGGCACCTTGGCGGCGGGCAGTTCGCTGCAACTGCCTTCGTCCAGCAGATGGCGGAAACGCACCTTGGGTCCGATGCGATCATGATGGTCGCACTTCGGGCAGACGTTCAGATTGTCTTCCAGCTCCTTGGTGAAGACCATCTGCCCGCATCCCTTGCACTTGTGCCAGAGATTGTCGGGCGTCTCCTTCTTGACGACGAAGGGGATGACGTTGCGGACGCTGTTGAGCCAGCTCATGCGAGTTCCTTGCGCGCGTCGGCCAGCGCCGACGACAGAGTTTCAATATAGGCGCGGACCGGGGCGTGCGCAGCGGCGCCATGCTCGCCGACCAGATCGACGATCGCCGAGCCGACCACGACGCCATCCGCCACGCGACCGATCGCCGCCGCCTGTTCCGGGGTCCGAACGCCGAAGCCGACCGCCACGGGCAGATGCGTCGCCGCCTTCAACCGGGTCACGGCTTCCTCGATTGAGGATTGCGCGGCCTGTTGTTGCCCCGTGATACCGGCGACCGAGACATAATAGAGGAAGCCGTCCGCGCCCGTCAAAATCGTCGGCAGGCGCGCGGCATCGCTGGTCGGGGTGGCGAGGCGGATCGAGGCGACGCCCTCGGCGCGAAGAGCGACGCCCAGCGCATCGTCTTCCTCCGCGGGAACGTCGACGCATATCACACCGTCCACACCCGCTTCGGCGGCGGCCCTGGCAAACCATTCGGGGCCGCGCACCGTCATCGGATTGGCATAGCCCATCAGGACCAGTGGTACCTCCGGGTGGCGCGCCCGGAAGGCGGAGGCGATCGACAGCACATCGGCGGTGCGGGTGCCCGCGCCCAGGCTGCGGATATTCGCCTTCTGGATGGCGGGGCCATCGGCCATCGGATCGGTGAAGGGCATGCCCAGTTCGATCACATCGGCGCCGCCCTCGACCAGCGCGTCTAGGATCGCGGCGGTATCGCCCGGCGTCGGGTCGCCCGCCGTGACGAAGGTCACCAGCGCGGCACGGCCCGCTTGAGCGCAACGGGCGAAACGGTCGGCGATCCGGCTCACATCTTCACTCCCATGGCGTCGGCGACGGTGAAGATGTCCTTGTCACCCCGACCGGATATGTTGACGAGGGCGATCTGGTCGCGGTCCATCGTCGGCGCACGCTTGATCAGGCCCGCCAGCGCATGGCTGCTTTCGAGCGCAGGGATGATCCCCTCGATCTTGCAGCAGAGCTGGAATGCCTCCAACGCCTCGCTGTCGGTGATCCCCTCATAGATCACGCGTCCGGTGTCGTTCAGCCAGCTATGCTCGGGCCCGATACCCGGATAGTCGAGCCCCGCCGAGATCGAGTGCGCCTCGGTGATCTGACCGTCCTCGTCCTGCAACAGATAGGTCTTGTTGCCGTGCAGGATACCGGGCTTGCCGCCGGTCAGGCTGGCAGCGTGCTGGGTGGTGGCAAGGCCATGGCCCGCCGCCTCGATCCCCAGCATCGCAACGTCAGGATCGTCGAGGAAGGGATGGAACAGCCCGATCGCGTTCGATCCGCCGCCGACCGCCGCGACCAGCAGATCGGGCAGGCGACCCTCCGCCTCTAGGATCTGCGCCCGCGACTCGGTGCCGATCACCGACTGGAAGTCGCGGACCATCTCCGGATAGGGATGCGGGCCCGCCGCCGTGCCGATGATGTAGAAGGTGTCGTGGACGTTGGCGACCCAGTCGCGCAACGCCTCGTTCATCGCATCCTTCAGCGTCTGCGCGCCCGAAGTCACCGGGCGAACCTCCGCACCGAGCAGTTTCATGCGGAAGACATTGGGCGCCTGCCGTTCGATATCGCGCGCACCCATGAAGATGGTGCAGGGCAGGCCGAAGCGCGCCGCCACGGTCGCGGTCGCGACGCCATGCTGGCCCGCGCCCGTCTCCGCGATGATCCGCGTCTTGCCCATCCGCCTGGCGAGCAGGATCTGGCCGATGCAGTTGTTGATCTTGTGCGCGCCGGTGTGGTTCAGTTCCTCGCGCTTGAAATAGACCTTGGGGCCCTTGCCCTCGGGCGCGGTCTCGCGGAACATCTCGGTCAGGCGCTCGGCATAGTACATCGGGCTGGGACGGCCGACATAATGGGTCATCAGCCCGTCGAACTCGGCCTTGAAGGCCGGGTCCACCTGCGCCGCGCGATATTCGTGCTCCAGGTCGAGGATCAGCGGCATCAGCGTCTCGGCGACATAGCGGCCGCCGAATTCACCGAAATGGCCGCGCTCGTCGGGCTGGGCGCGGAAGGAGTTGGGGGCGTTCATCTCGTATTCCTTGGGCGTAGGCGGGGCGTGCCCTGCAAACGATCCTGTCACTGATTTGTCGCAACGGCTTTAAGGAACGCGGCGATCTTGTCCATATCCTTGACGCCCGGCGCGCTCTCGACGCCCGAGGAGACATCGACCAGCGGCGTGCCGGTCCGGCGTATGGCTTCGGCGACGTTGCCCGCATCCAGCCCGCCCGACAAAGCCCAGCGTAGGGGATGGCGAACCCCGTCGAGCAGGCTCCAGTCGAAACGCAGCCCCATGCCGCCCGGCAGCGAGGCGTCGTCCGGGGTCTTGGCGTCGTAGAGGATCAGCGTGGCGGCACCGGCATAGTCGCGGGCCTTGTCGACATCGGCGCGCTGCTTGATCGCGACGGCGGCCCATACCTCCCGGTCGAACTTCGCGCGGATCGCGGCGACGCGGGCGGGCGCGGTGCGGTGAAGCTGGATCGCGTCCAGCATCCCCGCACGGACGGCGGCTTCGAGCAGTTGGTCGTCGGGATCGACGAAGACCCCGACGCGCTGGACATGATCGGGCACGCGCCCCGCCAGCCCAGCGGCGACGTCGAAGGTCAGATGCCGGGGCGAGGCGGGAAAGAAGACGAAGCCGACATGGCTGGCCCCGCCGCCCAATGCCGCATCGAGGGTCGCGATCGTCGTCAGTCCGCAAATCTTGGCAGTGGTCGGCATGATCGCTTTCCCGAGTGGGAGGAGTCGAGAAACGTCTTACAGCGTGGAGGCGATCGCCCGTGCGGCGGCATCGGGGTCTTCGGCCTGGGTGATCGGGCGACCGATGACGAGGATCGACGCGCCCGCATCGATCGCGGCGCGCGGCGTGACGACGCGCTTCTGATCGCCGATCAGGCCGTTCGCGGGGCGGACGCCGGGGACGACAAAAAAGCCCTTGGGCCACGCCTTGCGAATCGCCGCGACCTCTTCGCCCGAACAGACGATCCCGTCGACACCCGCTTCCGCCGCCAGATCGGCGAGGCGGCGGACATGATCGGCGGGGGCGCCCGTGACGCCGGTGTCGGACAGGTCGCTGGCATCCAGGCTGGTCAGCATGGTGACCGCGACCACCTTGGTTCCCGTCGGTGCCGCCGCCTTGGCATCCTCTAGCATCGCGCGACCGCCCGCCGCATGGACGGTCAGGATCGCAGGCGCGAGGGGGCCGAGCGACTGCACCGCCTTCGCCACGGTGTTGGGAATGTCATGCAGCTTCAGGTCGAGGAAGATAGGCAAGCCGATATGCGCCATCTCCCGCACGCCCGTCGCGCCGTGCGCACAGAAAAATTCGAGCCCCAGCTTAAGACCGCCGACATGATGGCGGACCTTCTGCGCCAGTGCCTGGGCACGGGCCAGATCGGGCGTATCGATCGCGACATAGATGCGATTGCTCATGGAAGGTCAGACCGTCGGCTGGATGGGGAGGGGGGCAGGTTCGGTCGGGACGACATAGGGGCCGGTTTCGGTCGTCGCGGTCGCGGCGGCGAGCGCCCGCTCGCTCGCGTTCAACCGCTGTCGCAACCGCCAGCGGGCCGCATGTTGCCAGATCAGCGTCGGCACCAGCCCCAGCAGAAAGGTCAGGAACAGCAGCAGCGGCAGGTTCACGTCCGCCACCAGTCCGCCGACCAGCCGGATCGGCACGGTCGTCCAGTTCCCCAGCGTGAAGGCCGCGGCCAGAAACGCCAGCAGACACCAGAACAGCATTTTCAGGAACTGCATGCGCTTCTCCGCCTAACCCCTGTCGAGCCGACCCATGATCGGTCGATCATCGCCTGGCGTCGGGGTCTAGCCGCGTTGTCCCGGCATGACCAGCCTTCAGCCGATCTCACGGCGAAGCGAGGCGATCAGGGGGCCGATCGCGGTCAGGCGATCCTCCTCCTCGTCCAGGATCGCCAGGAAGGCACGCCGCTTGAACGCGGCCACCGCACCGGGCTTCAGCTTGATGGTCGGGGGCAGGGTGGAGACGGCGATGTCGATCATCCGCTCGGCACCGTGCAGCCGCCCCCAGAGATAGTCGTTCTCGCGATAGCTGCGGCTGAAGAAGGCGCCGAAGGTCAGGAACTGGATACCCTTCAACGTCGCCTCCGCCCCGCCGGAACGGATGGCGGTCGCATCGTCCGGTGCGATCCGATCGACCTTGATCGGATCGAATTCGTCCAGCCCTTCGCCCTGAAGAAGCGGCAGGGTCGCGACGTCGAAATAGGGAAAGCCCAGATAGGTCAGGAGCAGCGTCCGTCGCGCCGCACGGGGGAGCCCGGCCAGCGCGCCTGCAAGCCGCGTATCCGTCTCTCCGTCGAGCCGGATCAGGTCGAGCCGTTTCTCCAGACGATCCAGTACGACATCGCCCTGATCGCGCGCGGAACGCACCGCCTGGGCCAGGTCGTGGTCAGCGCCTCCGCCCTGCCGCTCCAGATATTCCGCGAGCGATTCGTAGAGGGCATCGCGGATCGGGGCGAGTTCGGCTTCGCTATGTTCGCCCTCCAACTCGGTAAGGCGGCGGGCGAGCAGCCGCAGCCGGCGGATGCGGAAACCCAGGTCGAAGCCGCGCAGAAAGGCCTTCGCGCCGTTGCTCGGCCCGCCGGTAAAGCTGATCGCTTCGCCATCGGCGCTGCGGGCGGCAAGCGTCCGTTCGACCATCGCGCGAAGCCGCGCGCGTCGTTGCGCTCCGTCCTCACCAATCGCCTCGGACAGCATCGTCGCGATCGAGTCGATGACGCCCGCGACCTTCAGGTGCCCATAGGCGGCATAGCCGAACCCGGCCTTGGCGGCGGCGGCGGCCTGGGCGCGGACCCGCCACGACGCCAACCGGGCGGCGGTGGGGCGGTCGAGGAAGAAGGTGCGACCGAAAAGCTGCTCGATCTCCTGCTCCACGTCCTCGCGGATCGCAGCGAGGATCGCCTGCATCCGGTCGATCCGGCCGGAGCGCGCGGCAATCGCTTCCAGATTGTCGCGGATCGGCTGTTGCCGGGGCAATTCGCTGATCGCGCCGATGATCGTCTGGAAAAATCCGGGATGCTCGCCCCCGCCGGGAAGGCGGAAATGCATGCCGGGGAAGGGGTCGATATAAACGAAGCGCCGGTCGACCTGTCGCCGGGCCGGACGGCGACCCAGCGCGTCGATGGCGGGGCGAAAGGGGGCGTTGACCAGCACCGATCCGTCGATCAGCACCGCCTTGTCCGCTGCGCCCGCCGCATGATGACGCGGAAGGACGCGGCGAAGAAATTCATCCCGCTCCGGCCAGGACTGGTCGCGCGCCGCCAGCACGCGGTCGAGTTCGGCGACCGTGAAGGGCGGGAAGGCGCCCGGAAAGCTGGAGGTCGCGCGTGCGGCGAAGACCAGTTCGGGAACCGCCGCCAGCTTGCCCTCGCCACGGTCGGTGAAGTCCACGACCATGCGGTGCTCGGTCTCCACCACCTCGCCCGGCGAATGGAGCCGAAGCCGCTGCGGCTGGCCGGTGAAATCGGTGACGGTGACGAACAGGTCGAGCGGCTGACCGGGCGGCAACAGCCTCTTGCCCACCGGGGCCGCCGCCATCCGGTCGAACGCCTCCAGCAGACGCGCGGTGAAATCATCGGCGGCGAAGGGCGGCTCGAACCAGCGCGAACGGACGAGGTGGCCCAGCTTGCGCCGCACTTCCTCGCGGGTCTCCTCGTCCAACCCTTCGACCTTCTCGCCGCTGCGTCCGGCCGCCATCCACGCGATCGGGAGTGCCCACATCTTGGAAAAGCGCGAGGTCGGGGCGGCGTCGGGAGCGATCAGCGATTCGATATCCGCCGCTTCCAGCCACAGGTCGGTCAGCGGATCGAGCGACTGGCCGGTGGACAGGGCCTGTCCCAGGAAGATGCCGTTGATCCCACCCGCACTCGCACCCGCGATGATGTCGGCCAGGATGCGGACCCGCACGCCGCCCCGCTCCGCCATTTCGTCGAGCAGATCGTGATAGACCGCCTCGACCGCCGAGGCGGGCGGATCGCCCTCATGTGAGGCGCGGCTGGCGCGGACGACGTGCCAGATTTCCTTAATGATGCCGTGCATATAGACGGCCAGGCTGATCCCGCCATAGCAGACCAGCGCCAGCCGCAGTTCCTTTTCGCGCATCAGCGCGATCCGATCCTGGCCCAGATCGGCAGATGGTCCGACGCCTTTCGCGAGGTCGGGCTGGCGTGAACGCCGCAATCGGCGATGCGGAGGTCGGACGACACCATGATCCGATCGAGTCGTCCGATCGGGCGCCGCGCGTGAAAGCTCGGCCCGGTATCCGCCATGGTGAAGTCGCGGCAGAAATCGCGAAGGCACCCGGCCCCGCGCGTCCATTCGTTGAGGTCGCCCATCATCACGGTCGGATGGCGATGCAGGCAACTCGACAGGTGGGACAGGATCGCCGCCGCCTGCCGCCGCCGCCACAGCCCGGACAGGTCGAGATGCATGCCCACGACACGGATCACCCCGCCCGATGTCCGCAAATCGGCCATCACGGCGCCGCGAGGTTCCAGAGAGGGAAGGTGGATCGCCTCGTAGTCCAGGACCTGTGTCGACTTGCGGACCAGTATCGTATTGCCGTGCCAGCCCAGCGAGCGAGCCTTCATGCCATAGACGATGGGCTTCCAGTCGCTGTGCTCGTCGAGCAGGTGCAGGGGAAGGACGCCTTCGCGGTCGCCGAAGCGCCGGTCCGCCTCCTGCAAGGCGATGACGTCGGCATCGACCTCGCGCAAGACATCCATGATGCGGTCGGGATTGCGCCTGCGATCGGCGCCGATCCCCTTGCGGATATTATAGCTGGCGACCTTGATCATTCCGCCACTGTAACGCAGCGCCGGGCTTTTGGTGCCCATGGCGAAACGGCGAGACGATAGGAAATGGTGCCGGATGAGGGGATCGAACCCCCGACCTTCGGTTTACAAAACCGCTGCACTACCGCTGTGCTAATCCGGCGTCGTCGGCTCCATGCTTCAAGAAACGCCGAAGGTCCAGCCCTCCGTTCGCGCGATCAGGGGAGAAAGGCCCGCCGGATGCCAGAGATCATCGCGTCCCGCCATCTTGCGCAGCCAGGCCGAAGTCAGGATCGCATCGGTGCTGTGATCGTCATAGCGTTGCAGCGTCCCATGCGGTTCGCTGCCCAGATGGGTCAGCGCGTCGTCCAGAGCTTCGGCGCTGCGCATCTTGCTTCGCCCGCGCGGGCGCCCGGCGTCTCTGGCGGCGATGGATGTATAGATTTCGACCACCAATGCGCCCGCCGGCGGCACGGGATCGAACGGCCAGACCGGTACCCGACCGTCGAGCCGGCGAAGCAAGCGCATCCCGGCGAAGCTCGCCTTGGCGACCTGCGACGCGCCGATCGCGTCATAGACTGTCGAGGGCTTCCGCCCGCCATCTGCCGCCACCTCGCAGGCGCGCCAATGGAGGAAGTCGGCCTTTTTTCCGTCTGCGACACCGAAATAGAAATGCCGCCCGCGCCGCGCCTCCAAAAAGCTCCGCGCGCCGAGATCGGGATCGTCACAGCTCTCGTCGACATAGGCCCAGAGTGCGCGCGCATCGGCGGTCGGGGTCTCGCCGGGCAGATGCGCGCCACGGGCGACGAAAGGCGCCGAAAAGCTGAAGTCGAAGCCGATCAGCAACGGCTCGGCGGCGCGTTCCAGCACCCAGTCGGCGACGCCCTCCCTCGACCAGGGACGGCCCGGCGGCGCGACGATTTCCGGCGCCGTCTGTCCGACCTCGCACATCGCCAGGCGGATGCCGTTATGCGAGGAGCCATGAGCGCCCGACCAGTCGATCGCGACAAAGCCGGTGAAACGGTCAGCCGCGATCACCAACCTCCCCGTCCTGATCGCGCAGGGCCCGCCGTCGCTCGTCCCACCATGCCATCCGCTCGGCGATGCGCTTCTCCAGGCCACGCCCCGAAGGCGCGTAGAAGTCCTGCGGCGGCAATTCGTCGGGCCAGTAATTTGCGCCCGAAAAGCCGCCCTCTGCGTCATGGTCATATTGATAGTTCGCGCCATAGCCGATCTGCTTCATCAGCTTCGTCGGCGCGTTCAGGATGTTGGCGGGCGGCATCAGCGACCCGGTCTCCTTGGCGATCCGCCACGCCTGCTTCTGCGCCTTATACGCCGCGTTCGATTTGGGCGCGGTGGCCAAGTAGAGGCAGGCCTGGACGATCGCCAATTCCCCCTCCGGAGAGCCCAGAAACTCATAGGCATCCTTGGCGGCCAGACACTGGTTGAGCGCCTGCGGATCGGCCAGCCCGATATCCTCGATCGCGGTCCGGGTCAGGCGACGCAGCAGGTAGAGCGGCTCCTCGCCCGCCGTCAGCATCCGGGCGAGATAATAGAGCGCGGCCTGGGGGTCCGATCCCCGGATCGATTTGTGGAGCGCCGAGATGAGGTTGTAATGCCCCTCGCGATCCTTGTCATAGACCGCGACCCGCCTTTGCAGGAAGGCCGACAGCCCAGCGGCGTCGAGCGGTTCGGGCAGGTCGACGGCGAACAACGTCTCGGCCTGGTTGAGCAGGAACCGACCGTCGCCGTCCGCACTGGCGATCAGCGCCTCTCGCGCCGCCGATTGCAGAGGCAGGGGGCGCTCCATCTCCGCCTCCGCACGCGTGAGCAACTGTTCGAGCGCGGTCTGGCCCAGCCGATGGAGGATCAGCACCTGTGCCCGGCTGAGCAATGCCGCGTTGAGCTCGAAAGACGGGTTCTCGGTCGTCGCGCCGACCAGCGTGACCGTGCCATCCTCCACAAAGGGCAGAAACCCGTCCTGCTGGGCCCGATTGAAGCGGTGGATCTCGTCCACGAACAACAGCGTCCGCTGGCCCATGCGGGAATGTTCGCGCGCCTCCGCGAAAACCTTCTTCAGGTCCGCCACGCCCGAGAACACCGCGGAGATCGACGCGAATCGCAAGCCGACCGCCGCCGCCAGCAGGCGCGCGATCGTCGTCTTGCCCGTACCCGGCGGCCCCCACAGGATCATCGACGACAGTCGCTGCGCCGCGACCATCCGCCCGATCGCGCCCTCCGGCCCGGTCAGGTGATCCTGTCCCACGACCTCGCTCAGTTGGGCAGGGCGCAGACGATCGGCCAGCGGCGCATCCACAGGGACGGTTGAGGGAAGGGGGGCGGGCTCCATGCCCGCGAACAGATCGGCCATGAGCATCATGTAAGGGGTGCGGAGCGCGACGTCACCCTGACGTCTGAAGATATATCGCAAAGCATCTTGACGTGGCGACCCTGAGATATATCTTGAGTGCATCAATTCATATCGAGGACTCTTCATGTTTCGTTTTTCACACGGCGGCGGTCATCGTCGCCATCACGCCGCACGGCATGGCTTCGCACCGGAGATGGACGTCGAGCGCTTCTTCCACTGGGGCGAGCGGCTTAACGACGGAGAGCATCGTCGCCGGGGCCCTGGCGGGCGCAGCCGGCGAATGTTCGACGGCGGCGAGTTGCGCCTCATCCTGCTGAAGCTGATCGCCGACGAACCGCGCCATGGTTACGACCTGATCCGCGAGATCGAGGCAATGACCGGCGGCGCCTATGCGCCCAGCCCCGGCGTCATCTATCCGACCATCACCCTGCTCGACGAGATGGGCTTTATCGAGGAACAGCGCTCGGAAGGGGCCAAGAAACGTTTCGCGGCCACCGACTCCGGTCGTACGCACCTCTCGGAGAATGCCGAGCAGGTCGAGGCATTGCTGGCGCGTCTCCAGGCGCTGGGCGAGCACCGGCAGCGCGTCGATGCCGCGCCGATCCGGCGGGCCATGGGCGGGCTGAAAATGGCGCTGGGCGAACGCTTCGGCGCGGGCGATGCGTCCCAGGCGATGATCCATGACGTCGCTGCCATGATCGACGAACTCGCCCAAAAGGTGGAGCGCCTGAAATGAGCCGGTCCGTCGCACGCGTGCCGACCCTATCGGCCAGCCGCTACCTCCAGCAGCTTGCCAAGCACTGGTCGCACAAGATGGAAGTCCACTTCACGCCGGAGGAAGGCACGATCCTGTTCCCCAATGGATCGAAGCTGGACATGCGAGCGGATAGCGAGACGCTGGATATCGTCCTGACGGTGCCGGACGGCGAAGACGCCGCCCGGATGCGGGAGGTCGTGTCCAGCCACCTCGACCGCTTCGCCTTTCGCGAGGCGCCGCTGACCTTCGATTGGCGCGAGGGGTGACTCAGCCTCGCTCGGCGAACAGCGCGCGATAGGCTTCGAGGACGGCGTCGTTGACCTTGTCCCATCGGTAATCGGCGACGCGGGCGTGCCCCGCCTCGCTGAACCGGCGGCGCAGGGCGGCGTCGGTCGCGATCCGCTCCAGCGCGTCGGCATAGCCCGGGATATCGCGCGCGCCGACCAGATAGCCGGTCTCCCCATCCGCGACGAGATCCATCGCGCCGGTCGCATTGGCGGCCACCACGGGTACGCCCGCCGCCATCGCCTCCGTCGTGACGTTGCCGAACGTCTCGGTGACGCTGGGGTTGAAGAAGATGTCCATCGACGCGACGGCACGGCCCAGATCGTCCCCGGTCTGATAGCCCGCGAAGATCGCATCGGGTGTCGCCTTGGCGAACCACTCCTGTGCGGGCCCCTTGCCGACGACCAGCACCTTGTGCGGCACGCCACGACGGCGAAGCTCCGCCAGCGCCTCGGCAAAGACGTCGAGGCCCTTTTCCTTGACCAATCGCCCCAGGAAACCGATCGCCACCTCGTGGTCCGCGATACCCAATGACCGCCGCCATTCCAGGCTCCGGCGCGAGGGTTGGAACCGGTCATGATCGATCCCGCGCGACCAGATGCCCATCGGCGGCGTCACGCCCCAGCCACGCAACAGCGCGATCATGCTGGGGCTGGGCGCGACGATCCGGTCGAACCGGTTGTAGAAACGGGTGAGCAACCGGATGATCGCCGGCTCCAGAAAGCCCAGGCCGTAATAGGCCGGATAGGTCTCGAACCGCGTATGGACCGACGCGATCGACGCCACGCCCTTTTCCCGCGCCCATCGAACCGCCGCATGGCCCAGAAATTCGGGTGCGGAAACATGGACGATATTGGGGGCGAACGCCTCCAGATCGGCGCGCACCTTGGCAGGCAGGCCGCGCGCCAGCTTGTAATCGGCGCGAAACGGCATCGGAAAGGCGGGCACGTCGACCAGATCGCCGACCGGCGGAAAGGCGGGCGTCGCAGAGGTCGGCGAATAGACACGGACCGCCACACCGCGATCGAGCAGATGCCCGACCAGCCGGTTCAGCGTCTGGTTCGCGCCGTCGCGGGTATAATTATAGTTGCCGCTGAACAACGCGACGCGAAACGGGTCTGGGGTCATGGAGGCCGCCCCATAGCGATATAGACCATCAAAAACTATAGACCATCAAAAACTATCCCGAGCCGGATCGCGAACGATGTTCCATTTTCGTTCCGGGCCGATTAGATGGAAAGCATGGCCAAGGTTCAAAAGCGCTATGTCTGCCAAGCCTGCGGATCGGTATCGTCCCGTTGGCAGGGGCAATGCCCCGATTGTTCCGAATGGAACACGATGCTGGAAGAGGCCCCGGTTCAGGTCACGCCTTTCGCGGCCAAGCATAATCTTCAGGGCGGGGGCCGGGCGATCCAGCTTGTCGGGCTCGACGCCGACATTCCACTCCCCGACCGGATGGAGACGGGCATTGGCGAGCTGGACCGTGCGCTGGGTGGCGGATTTGTCGAAGGGTCGGCGACCCTGATCGGCGGCGATCCGGGTATCGGCAAGTCGACATTGCTCCTTCAAGCGGCGGCGAAGCTGGCCATGGCGGGGCGGCCGGTCGCCTATGTCTCGGGCGAGGAGGCGGCCGATCAGGTGCGTCTGCGGGCCCGGCGGCTGGGCCTGGGGCAGGCTCCGGTCCGGCTGGCGGCGGCGACGTCGGTTCGCGATATCCTAACCACCTTGTCGATCGGCACGCCGCCCGCCTTGCTCATCATCGACTCGATCCAGACCATGCATTCCGACCTGATCGAGGGCGCGCCGGGGACGGTGAGCCAGGTCCGGGCATCGGGCCAGGAACTCATCCGCTTCGCCAAGGAACGCGGCACCGCCGTGGTGCTGGTCGGCCATGTGACCAAGGACGGATCGATCGCGGGTCCGCGCGTGCTGGAGCATATGGTCGACACCGTCCTCGCCTTCGAGGGCGAACGCAGCCATCAATATCGTATCCTTCGCGCCATCAAGAACCGCTTCGGCGGGACCGACGAAATCGGCGTCTTCGCGATGCAGACCGAAGGGCTGACCGAGGTCGGCAATCCCTCGTCGCTGTTCCTGACCAGTCGTGAGGAAGGCGTCACCGGGGCGACGGTCTTTCCGGCGCTGGAAGGGACGCGGCCGGTGTTGGTCGAAATCCAGGCGCTGACCGTCCGACTGGCATCGGGTGCGACGCCACGGCGGGCGGTGGTGGGGTGGGACACGGGCCGCCTCGCCATGATCCTGGCGGTGCTGGAGGCGCGGTGCGGGCTGAGCTTTTCCTCGGCGGAAGTCTATCTGAATATCGCGGGCGGATACCGGGTGCAGGACCCCGCCGCCGATCTGGCCGTCGCCGCCGCACTCATTTCGGCGCTGTCGGAGCGGCCGGTGCCAGGCGACGCGATCGTCTTCGGCGAGATCGCCCTTTCTGGGGAAGTCCGCTCGGTCGCCCATGGCCCGTTGCGGTTGAAGGAGGCGGGCAAGCTCGGCTTCGAAAAGGCGATGGTACCGCGCGCGATGGCGGGGGACGAAGGCGGGCTTGCGGATGACGGGTTTCCGGACATTGGCCGAGTTCGTTGACCATATGCTGGGCCGGGGGTAGCGAAGAGCGCCAGGCGCCGCCATGTCTGTTCCTCAGCCCATAGCGGAGATGGCCCGTTTGTAACGCTCGGGATAAGGTACGGGATAGAAAGCATTGACCGCACTCGATATTCTTGTCCTGATTGCAGTGTTCGGCGCGGCCATTCAAGGCTTTCTGCGTGGCTTTGTGACCGAGGTTCTGGCGCTGTTCGCCTGGGTCGCGATCGTCGCGGCGCTCAAATTATTCCATATCCCGCTGGCGCAGGCGCTGACCGGAGTGGTGGGGACGGTGTCGGGATCGGCCGTGCTGGCCTTCGCGTTGATCGTCGGCGTCACCTATCTGGGTGGTCGCATGGTCGCTCGCGCGATCGGCAGCCGGACGCGCACCTCTGTCCTGGGCCCGGTGGACCGCGCGCTGGGGTTCGGCTTCGGCGCGCTCAAGGGATTGATCCTCGCCAGCCTCGTCTTCCTGGTCGTCGCTTTGATGATCGACACCGTCAGCGGCGGCCCGGCAAGGCGACCCGAATGGATGGTGAAGAGCCGCACCTATAAGCTGCTCAATGCCACCAGCGCGGGCATTGCCGACTTCGTCGACCGCCGTCGTCGCGGCCTGCCCGTCTTCGGCGCGCCGACCCCATCCAACGACAGCGGCACGGCCAATGCCAGCGAGACCCCATCATGAACGCCCCTCTCTACAATGCCGAGATCCTGCGGCTGACCACCGCCATTCCGCATGATCGGCGCCTGCCCGACCCGATGGCCAGCGTCGAGCGCCGCTCACCCATTTGCGGGAGCCGGGTCACCGTGGATCTCAATCTGGACGCCGATGGCCGGGTGGCGGAGATCGGCATGCTGGTCAGGGCCTGCGCCTTGGGACAGGCATCGTCGGCGCTGTTGTCCGCGAGTGTCATCGGTCGCAGCGTGACCGAGCTGGCAGCTGCGCGCGATTCCCTGGCCGAATGGCTGGCCGGTACGCGGAGGGAAGTCCCCGACTGGCCTGGCATGAATGTCTTCGCGCCCGCCTTGACCTATAGCGCACGCCATCCCTCCATCCGCCTGGCATTTGAGGCCGCCGCACAGGCCGCCCAGGATGCGGCCCAAGACGCCGTGGCGCAGGGTCCCCGCTGATGCACAGCGAGATTTCGCTGCTGAGGGATGGGGCGATCCTGCTGGGCTTTGGCCTGGCGTTCGTTTTGGTCTTTCGTCGCCTCGGTCTAGGTGCGACGCTAGGTTATCTCGTCGCGGGGGCGGTCGTCGGCCCGCATGTCCTCGGGCTGGTCGGGGACGCGGAGTCCAAGCTGGGCATCGCCGAGATCGGCATCACGCTCCTGCTGTTCATCGTCGGGCTGGAGTTGAACCCGGCCCGCTTGTGGCGGATGAAGCATGAGATTTTCGGTCTGGGCCTGCTTCAGGTAACGGCATGCGGCCTGGCGATCACGGGCATCGTGCTGCTCGCCCATTTCTCGATGGAAGCCGCCCTGGCGCTCGGCCTGCCGCTCGCCCTGTCCTCGACGGCGCAGGTCCTGCCGATGCTGCAATCCTCCGGGCGGTTGCGCACCCCCTTTGGCGAGCGGGCCTTCTCGATCCTGCTGTTTCAGGACCTGTCGATCGTCCCGCTGATCACGATCGTTGCCGCCATGTCGCGGAATCCGGCGGATCATGCCGGTCCTCCGGGATGGATATTGGCGCTGGAGACAGGGGCGGCGATCATCGGCCTGATCGTGGCGGGCCGCTTCCTGCTACGCCCGCTGTTCCGGCTGATCGGCAATATGGGCGAGCGGGAGATGTTCGTCTTCGCCGGACTCTTTACCGTCATCGCCAGCGCCGCGGTCATGGAGTTGCTCGGCCTCTCGACCGCGCTGGGGGCGTTCATCGCCGGGGTGATGCTGGCCGACAGTCCGTATCGGCACGAACTGGAGGCGGATGTCGAGCCGTTCCGATCGATCCTGCTCGGCCTGTTCTTCCTGGCGGTCGGGATGATGCTCAATCTGCCCGCGATCATCGAGCGGCCGATTTTCGTCGCAGTCATGGCCCTGGCGCTGATCGCGACGAAGACCTTCGTTATCTTCGTGATCGGCCTTGCCTTCCGGATGAACTGGCGCTCGGCCTTCGCGCTCGGGCTGCTGATGAGCCAGGGCGGCGAATTCGGCTTCGTCCTGTTCGCGCAGGCGAAGGCGGGCTATCTGATCGCGCCCGAGGCGGCGAGCCTGTTCGGGGCGATCATCACCCTTTCGATGGCGACGACCCCGTTCCTGATGGCGGCCACTCGCCGCATCCGCGAAGAACCAGTCATCATGCGCGGCGAGAAGCGCGAGGGCCCGGTCACCGACGGCGCCAACGCCCTGATCGTCGGCTATGGCCGGTTCGGACAGACGGTGGCCCAGATGCTGATCGCCAGCGACATTCCCGTCACCCTGATCGACCGCGACATCGAGATGATCGACATCGCCGCCGAGTTCGGGGCCAAGGTCTATTATGGCGACGGCACCCGGTTGGACCTGCTGCGACAGGCCGGGGCGGCGGAGGCCGAGTTGATCCTCTTCTGCCTCGACGAGGATCAGATCACGCTGGAGCTTCTGGAAAGCGTCCATGCGGCCTTCCCCAACGCTTCGCTGTTCGTGCGCGCCTATGATCGCCGCGCCGTCCTGCGGCTGAAGGGCGGGCCTGCCTCCTATGTGGTTCGGGAGGTTCTCGAGTCGGCGGTGAAGATGGCGCGCCTGGCGATGGACAGCCTGAAGATCGATCGTGCCGAGATCGATCGGGTCGAAACCATGTACCGGGCGCGCGACAAGGAACGGCTGGCGGCACAGGCCGCGTCGGGGGACCTGCGGGCGGCCAACGACAGGATCATCACGCAGGACGAACGAAAGGTCTGATCATGGCGTTACTGGGTATCCTGGCGGCCTTGTCGGGCGCGATCGCCATCGCGGCGGGGGCGTTCGGCGCGCACCGGGCCGAAGGGATCGCGGTCGAGTGGCTGCGGACCGGCGGCCAGTATCAACTCATCCATGCGGTTGCCGCACTTGTCGCGCTTCGCATGGAGGCGCGGGGTGTCGCATGGGCTTTCGTCATCGGCAGTGGGATTTTCGCGGGCACCCTCTATGCGATGGCGTTCGGTGCGCCGCGCTGGCTGGGCGCGGTGACGCCCATTGGCGGGACGATCCTGATTCTCGGCTGGCTATGGCTGGCCTGGACTTTGCGCGGCTGAGCCGGTCGGGCTTCACCTGCACGAAGCGATGTTCTAGGGACCGGGCATGGCCGATCCATTCTATATCACCACCGCGATCCACTATCCCAATGGCCGTCCGCATATCGGCCACGCCTATGAAATGGTCGCAGCGGACGTCATCGCGCGGTTCCAGCGCCAGGCGGGGCGCGACGTGCTGTTCCAGACGGGCACCGACGAGCACGGCCTGAAAATGGCCCAGGCGGCGCGCGCGCGCGGCATTTCCACGCGCGCGTTCGCCGACGAAATGTCCAGTCATTTCCACGTGATGGCTGATCGTCTTGATATCAGCTATGATCGTTTCATCCGCACGGTAGACGCAGATCATTATGCCGCCAGCCAGGCCATCTGGAAGGCGATGCAGGACAAGGGCGACCTGTATCTCGATCGCTATGAAGGCTGGTATTCGGTCCGTGACGAGGCCTTTTACGACGAGTCCGAACTGACCACCGGGGAAGACGGCACCAAGCTGTCGCCGCAGGGAACGCCGGTCGAATGGACAGCGGAGGAAACTTGGTTCTTCCGTTTGTCGAAATACCAGCAGCCACTGCTCGATCTCTATCGCGACAATCCCGACTTCATCCGCCCGGAAAGCCGCCGGAACGAGGTGATGCGCTTCGTCGAGGGCGGGCTGTCCGATCTCTCGGTATCGCGCACGAGCTTCGACTGGGGGGTGCCGGTGCCGGACAGCCCCGGCCATGTCATGTATGTCTGGGTCGATGCGCTGACCAACTATCTGACCGGGACGGGCTATCCGAATAAGGACAGCGAATTGGCGCGTTTCTGGCCCGCCAATCTACACCTGATCGGAAAGGATATCGTCCGTTTCCACACCGTCTATTGGCCCGCATTCCTGATGTCGGCGGAGCTGCCTTTGCCGCAGTCGGTGTTCGGCCATGGTTTCCTGCTCCACCGGGGCGAGAAGATGTCCAAGTCGGTCGGCAATGTCGTCGATCCGATGGGGCTGGCGGATGCCTTCGGCGTCGATGCACTGCGTTATTTCTTCCTGCGGGAGGTCAGCTTCGGGCAGGACGGTTCCTATTCCGCCGAAGCGATCGTGACGCGTGTCAACGCCGAACTGGCCAACAGCTTCGGCAATCTCGCCCAGCGGACCTTGTCGTTCATTGCCAAGAATTTAAACGGCGAACTTCCCGAACCGGGTCGCGCCGACCCCGCCGATGCTGTCCTGATCGAGGAGGTCGTGGTCGCCTGTGCCGGGTTGAAGACCGCGTTCGATGACCTGATGCTGAGCCAGGGGATCGAGGCGTGGATGCGCGGCGTCTATGCCTGCAACCAGTATATCGATGTGCAGGCGCCATGGTCGCTGCGCAAGACCGACCCGGAGCGGATGCATGCCGTGCTGGGAACCTTGGTCCGCGCGATCCGGATGCTCGCCATCGCCATTCTGCCGGTCACGCCGCGTGGGGCAGGGCTGGTGCTCGACACGCTGGGGGCCGAGGAGCGCGATCATGCGGCGATCGACGATGACGGCTGGTATGCCCGCCGCGCATCCAGCGGTATTGCCCTGTCGCCGCCGACGCCAGCCTTTCCCCGTCTCGAAATCCCGGCCGAGGCCGACGCCTGATGCTGGCCGACAGCCACTGCCACCTCAACTACAAGGGGCTGGTCGAGGATCAGGCGGCAATCCTGACCCGCGCGCGGGACCGTGGGGTCACGGCCATGCTCAACATATCGACTCGCGAGAGCGAATGGGATGCGGTGATCGCCACGGCCGAGCGCGAACCCGATGTGTGGGCGACGATCGGCATCCACCCGCATGAGGCCGACGCCCATGCCCATGTCGACACCGCCAAGCTGGTCGAGCGTGCCGCGCATCCGCGCGTCGTCGGCATCGGCGAAAGCGGGCTGGACTATTATTACGATCACAGCGACCGCGAACAACAACAGGCGAGCTTTCGCGCGCACATCGCCGCCTGTCGCGAAACCGGTCTGCCGCTGGTCGTACACACGCGCGATGCAGAGGACGATACCGCCGCAATCCTGGCCGAGGAAATGGGGAAGGGGGCCTATTCCGGCGTCATCCACTGTTTCACGGCGAGCGGAGATTTCGCCGATAAGGCTTTGGCGTTAGGCTTTTATATATCCATTTCGGGTATCGTGACCTTCAAGAACGCCAAGGAGTTGCAGGCCACCGCCGCGCGCCTGCCGCTCGACCGGTTGCTGGTCGAAACCGATGCTCCGTTCCTGGCCCCCGTTCCGCATCGGGGGAAGACGGGGGAGCCGTCCTTCGTCGCCGACACCGCAGCGTTCCTCGCGGACCTGCGTGGTGAGCCATTGGACGTCCTGACCCGGGCTACGGCGGAAAACTTCCATCGTCTGTTCGCGAAGACCGCCGCGTGAAGATTCGCATTCTGGGTTGCGGCACCTCCTCCGGCGTCCCCCGGATCGGCAATGACTGGGGGGCATGCGACCCTACCGAGCCCCGCAATCGGCGTATGCGATGCTCGGCGCTGATCGAGCATGACGGAACGCGCATCCTGCTCGACACGGGGCCCGATATGCGCGAGCAGTTGCTTGCTGCCGAGGTCGGGACGGTGGATGCGATCATCTGGACGCATGACCACGCCGATCATTGCCACGGCATCGACGACGTCCGGCAGATCTACCATGCGCTGGGGCATCCGGTTGCCGGTTACGCACGCCCCGCGACGGCGGAAGCCTTGCAACGCCGCTTCGGTTATGTGTTTCAGGGGAAGACGGGCTATCCGCCGACCGCCACCATGACGGTGCTGGAGGACGATATCGCGATCGGGCCAATCCGTATCCGGTCGCTCGATCAGCCGCATGGTCGGATATTCTCTGCGGGGCTGCGCTTCGACTGCGATGGCCGGAGCATTGGTTATGCTACTGATTTTCATCAGTTAACAGAACCGATGGCGAATCTCTATCGTCATGTCGATCTATGGGTCGTGGATGCGCTGCGACGCCATCCGCATCCCGCGCATGCCGATCTTCCGACGGTTCTCGAATGGATTGACGAACTCGAACCGCGACAGAGCATGTTGATCCATATGGATCATTCGATGGACTATGCCACACTGTGCGGCGAACTGCCGCTCGCTGTTCGTCCGGCCTATGACGGATTGGAACTGATACCGTGAGCACGGATCGGGTCATGGACTTCCTATACTATGGCCTGATCCTCCTGCTGCCGCTGAGCGCGTTGGCGGCTCGGCGCATTCCGATCGGCCAGACGCTGCGTATGGCGTTGATGTGGGTCGGTATCTTCGGCATGGCCTTTCTGATTGTCGCACAGCGTGACCGGCTGAGTAGCCTTCTGCCGGGCCGTGGCGCGCCGGAGGGCGTGGTACGTATCGCGGTGGCGGAGGACGGACATTTCTGGGCAGATGTCCGGATCAACGGTGTCCAACGACGTATGCTGATCGATAGCGGCGCCACGACGACCGCCTTGTCGCAGGCGACAGCCAAGGCCGCCGGGCTCGACCTGGGCGAAAGCCCGTTCGCTACGATGGTCGAAACCGCGAATGGCAGGGTCACTGCCGATCATACGACGATCCGCCATCTCGCGATCGGGCCCATCGAATTGAACGACGTCGGCGCGATCGTATCGCCCAGCTTCGGCAATCAGGACGTCATCGGAATGAATGTGCTGCGACGGCTGCGGTCGTGGAGGGTGGAGCAAGGCGTCCTCATCCTCAACGAACCCAACTAGCATTGTTTTACATAATATATATTATCAAACCTAAAGAGTGTAAGCACCAGATACAAATGACACCACTCCGCTAGATCGAAACGGCACTCCCGGTGCTGTCAGCGGGTCGCCGGTGTCATAGCCTTCCTCGGCAACGAGGACGCGCATGATATGACGGTGCTGACGATGGGTGCTACAGAGATCACCCGGTTCGACACGTTGATGCGGGTCGACCGCGGCGAGATCCGGATCCCGGACGCGATGGAACTGCTGGGCCTCCAGCGGCGGCAAATTTACCGGCTGCTCCGCCGTCTTCGGCATGAAGGCGCTGCGGGCCTCGTCTCGCGCAAGCGCGGGCGGCCGCGCAACCGGCGCTTTAGCGATGCCTTCCGCGCCGAGGTGGTCGCGCTGGTGCGCGAACACTATGCCGACTTCGGCCCGACGCTCGCGCGCGAGTACCTCGCCGAGCGCCATGGTCTGGGACTGTCGTGTGAAACGCTGCGACAGATCATGATGGAAGCCGGCCTCTGGAAAGACCGCGCAGCTAGGCGCCCTCGCCCCTATCAGCCCCGCTACCGGCGCGACTGTCGCGGCGAGCTGGTCCAGGTCGACGGCTCAAAACATTGGTGGTTCGAGGAACGCGGCCCGCAATGCACGCTGCTGGTGTTCATCGACGACGCCACGAGCGAGCTGAGGCACCTCGAGATGGTCGAGAGCGAGAGCACGTTTTCCTACATGCGCGCGACGAGGACGTACCTTGAGCGGCACGGCAAGCCGGTCGCCTTCTATACGGACAAGCACAGCGCCTTCCGCAACAACACGGCCTCGGCAAACGGCGACGGGATGACCCATCTTGGGCGCGCGCTGGACCGGCTGAACATCGAGCTGATCTGCGCAAACTCGCCGCAGGCGAAGGGCCGTGTGGAGCGCGCCAATGCCACGCTGCAGGACCGGCTCGTCAAGGCGATGCGGCTCCACCGCATCAACACCATCGACGAAGCCAACGCCTTCCTCCCCTCCTACATGGTGCAGCACAATCAACGGTTCGCCAAGGCGCCGTTCGACCCGCGCGATCTGCACCGGCCGCTCGCCATCCACGAGAACCTCGAAGCCGAGATGGTCTGGCGCGAGCAGCGCACCGTCACCGGCGCCCTCACCCTTCATTACAACAAGGCGATGTTCATCCTGGAGCCGTCCCCGGTCGCACAGGGGCTCGCACGCAAGAAGGTCGACGTTTGCGAATATCCGGACGGCCGCCTCGAGATCCAGCACGAGGGTGAGGCCCTGCCCTACCGCGTCTTCGACAAGATGCGCCGGGTGAACCAGGCGCCGGTGATCGACAACAAACACCTCGACGCGGCACTGGCCCTCGCTCACGCCATCCAGCAAGTGCAGCCGCACCACGCCAAGCGCAACAACAACGAGCCTGCGCGTACCGCGCAGCCCGCCGGGATGTTCAAGGCCCCCTCGCCCGTGCCCCCTGGGCCGAAGCTGGATCGCCGCAAACTGGGCAATCAACGCCTCAAGCGAGGTCCCCGCCTTTCCAACGATGAACTCGTTGGGCGTGGCTTGGGAGAGTACGTCCACCAGCAGACAGGATGACCGGATACCGCGCCTGCCGTGACTGACCTGCCCCCCGCTGGTCCCGCGGTCATAACGAGAGTCTGCCGGTTTGATATTCGTGCTGCCCCACCGGCACAATCGCGCCGGGCGTGACGCTTCCATCTTGCAGGAACGCCCGGCGCGCTTGTGCCGGCGTTCGGTTTGCCAGTGACGAGTGCGGCCTGACGTTGTTGTAGTCATAGCGCCAGACAGCCAGTTTACGCCGAGCGTCGGCGAGGCTGTCGAACAACTCCTCATTCAGGAGCTCGTCGCGCAGCGACCCATTGAACGATTCAATGAACGCATTCTTCTGCGGCCTGCCGGGATCAATGTAATGCCACTCGACCCGGTTCTCGCTGGCCCACTTCAGGATCGCCCTGCTGGTCCAGCTCGCGGGCCACCCGCACGCCCGAGATGCTGGTGTCGCCCACCAGGCACAGGTTCTCCCGGTAAGCGTCATCATTGATCTCGCCGGACCGTCTTAGGATCGACGCCGATCAGCACGCAGGCACGGCGCTGCGAGACCTGGTAATCCCTCATCACGCCGAGCGCCGCGTCCCGTCGCTGGCTTGGCGTCGTCAAACTTTTCCCAACAGGTCCTTCACCTACGCCCCGCACGAAGCAGGCTATTGGGTGGCCCAACGGGCTGGCTTCGCGGTTATCAAGCGGATTGAGGAAGCCCTAAGGGAGCGCGACCATTACGCGGGTTGCTACACCGGTTAGTTCAACCCGGATACCGAGGAATACGAGAACCTCACCGAGTGCGACGACGAGTATGAGGAGGCCCACCAACATGCCGTCGAACTCGCTAGGAGGGCGTGTCTCGGCAACGCGCGACTGATTATCATCGCGCAGGGGCGTAGCGATGAGGCGGCCTACCTGATCCTGGATGCCTACTCCCATCAAACGGCAATGCGGCTCAACGGAGAGGAAGCACTTTCCCTATCCGATGAAGTCGACCAGGACCTGCTGGAGCGTGAAGCGTCGGCAGGATAAGCGCCTGATGGGGGCTTCGTGCCCCCATTTTCGTCCCGCGCATCGGTCCAGTCTCGACAGGACGCCCAGCCGGGCAGAGTCCGATCTGCGTAGCTGGGGTCTGACGCTGCGGGAGCGGCTCGGCTTCAAGCGCGCCGCAGTGGCCGTTGCCCGCAAGCTCGCCGTCATCATGCATAGCATGCTGACCACCGGCGAACCGTTCCGGAGCACAGCTGCCACCATCTGATCCCCAACTCGCCAGCGTCGCAAGGCGCCAACGAGACGTCCTGCCGGGACGTAGGCTGATCCATTCCGCGACGTTCGTTGCACCAGTCGCCTGTCAGCGCTCCAGTGCGCCGAAAACATAGGAAGGGTCACCCGCGAAGCCCCATCATGCGGCGGCTCATGCCGACCGCGAAGACGACCATGCTTCCGGCAGCGACAGATCACATAAGTCTTGCAACCAGCGCGATTAGACGACGAAGGTCGGGTAAGACTCCCGGCCACCGACCGTCTGGGCCGCATGCTTCCAAGACGGACTTCCCGAAATATGTTCTCGATTGCCTTTTCCCGAAATGCGCCATCGGACATGGAGTTTCGGGAAAGGGTAGCCGCCTGGAAACCGGGCTGACCGAGCCCGCTGCTGGCGCAGCGGGTCCGGGTTCAGGAGCCGAGGGGTGTCGCATCAGCGGGGGCAGCGCTGCGCTGCTTGGATGGCTCCACGCTGCCCCCGCTGCTAGCAGACGGTGTCATTTCTATCTGGCGACGGTTATGCCTTTTCTAGATTGCGGGAACAAGGAGTAGGGTTCGGTGGATCGCCTGCTGACTATCATGAAGCGCCTGCGCGACCCCCAAACGGGCTGCGAATGGGACGTTGCCCAGAGCTTCGAGAGCATCGCGCCCTATACGATCGAGGAAGCACATGAAGTCGCGGACGCGATTGCGCGTGGCGACATGGCGGACTTGAAGGACGAACTCGGCGATCTGCTACTGCAAGTCGTCTTCCATGCCCAGATCGCCGCCGACCTCGGCCATTTCTCCCTCCCGGATGTCGTGACCGCGATCAGCGACAAGATGGAGCGACGCCATCCGCATATCTTCGGCGACGTCGCCGAAGGCGGTCATCATCTTTGGGAGCAGATCAAGGCCGAGGAGCGACGCGCCAAGGCGGCGAGCGGTACGCTCGACGGTGTGGCGCTCGGCCTACCTGCGCTCATGCGGGCCGAGAAGCTGCAAAACCGTGCCGCCAGGGTCGGCTTCGACTGGCCCGATCCGCAGGGCGCGCGCGCCAAGATCGACGAGGAATTGCAGGAAATCGCCGAAGCGCCGCCGGAGACGCTCGAAGAGGAATTTGGCGATCTGCTGTTCGCCGTGGTCAACTGGGCGCGCCACCATGGCATCGACGCCGAGGCGGCGTTGCGTAACGGCAACCTCAAGTTCGAGCGTCGCTTCCGTGCAATGGAGCAGGAAGCCGGCGAAGGCTTTGCGGCGCTCGACCTGGAAGGCAAGGAAGCCTTGTGGCAGAGGGTCAAGCGCCGCGGCGGGTGAACCGGTCATAATCGGGCGGCGACAGGCGAACGTCATAAACCGCCTGTTCGCCCTCGATCGCCTGATCCAGCACTTCGCCATGGGCATGCAGCCATGCCGCCCCCGCCCCGTCGCCTGCGTCGAGCGTCACGCGGTAGCGGCGGTGGCCGGAGGTCAACGCCTGCGCTACCTGCTCGATCAGGTCATCGATGCCCTCCCCCGTCATCGCCGATACGGCAACGATGTTGGAACGCCGCTCGGCCTCCGCGAGGAGGTCGTCTCGCAGATCGCCTTCGACGAGATCCATCTTGTTCCACGCCTCGAAGCGCGGGGTTTCGGGATCGACACCGATCTCGGTCAGCACCGCCTCGACATCCGCTCGCTGGGCTTCGCTATCGGGATGCGCGATATCGCGGACATGGATCAGCAGGTCTGCGGACACCACCTCTTCCAGCGTCGCCTTGAACGCGGCGACCAACTGGGTCGGCAGGTCGGAAACGAAGCCCACCGTGTCCGACAGGATCGCCTTATCGATGCCCGGCAACTGGATCTGCCGCAAGGTCGGGTCGAGCGTCGCGAACAACAGGTCTTTCGCCATGACATGAGCGCCAGTCAGGCGATTGAAAAGTGTCGATTTTCCGGCGTTGGTATAGCCGACCAGCGCGATGATCGGCCAAGGTGCGCGCTGACGCCGATCGCGGTGGAGGCCCCGCGTCCGGCTGACTTGATCCAACTCGCGACGCAGGCGCGCCATGCGGTCGCGGATCATCCGGCGGTCGGCCTCGATCTGCGTTTCGCCGGGGCCGCCCAGGAAGCCGAAACCGCCGCGCTGACGCTCAAGGTGGGTCCAGCTACGAACCAATCGACCGGCCTGATAATCCAGATGCGCCAGTTCGACTTGCAACCGCCCCTCGGCGGTCGCGGCGCGCTCACCGAAAATCTCCAGGATCAGGCCGGTTCGGTCGATGACCTTGGCCTCAAGCGCGGTTTCGAGATTGCGCTGCTGAACGGGCGTAAGCGCTCCGTCGAACACGACGAGTTGCGCCTCCTCCATCCGGACCTGCTGGGCGACCTGTTCGACCTGGCCGCTGCCGATCAGGGTCGCGGGTTTGGGGGCCCGGACACGCAGCGCGATGCGCTCGACCACATCCAGGCCGATCGCCATGGCCAGGCCAGCGGTTTCGTCCAGACGCGCATCGGCATCCCGCGCCGCATCGCCCTGATCCGGCAGGACGATGACGGTGCGGGCACCCCGCGTGAATTCACCGCGATCGCGATCGAAACCGGTACTCAATCCTCGGTCGATCCCGCCTGCTCTTCGGCCAGATTCAGCGGCCGGGCGGGCTGAATGGTCGAGACGGCATGCTTATAGACCAACTGCGCCATGCCCTCACGCTGGAGCAGCATGCAGAACAGGTCGAAGCCCGCAATCTGACCCTGCAGCATGACGCCGTTGATCAGGAACATGGTGACGGGGTCTTCGGATTTGCGCACCGCGTTGAGAAAGATTTCCTGCAACAGCGGGTTCTTGCGCTGCTGTTCGTTCACGCCGTCGACGATCGCGGCCACGTCCAGCGGACCGGACGGCATGATGGTGGAGATGGCATGCTTGTAGATCAGCTGCGACTGTCCGTCCCGGCGCAGCAGCACCGAGAAATTGTCGAACCAGGTCACGATGCCCTGGAGCTTCACACCCTTGACGAGGAACATGGTAACCGGCGCCTTCGAGCGGCGCAGCGCATTCAGAAAGAGGTCCTGAAGCGAACCTGATTTGTCGGCCATGGTCGAGCCCTTATTCTTGGCGGGTCCGTGCCCGCGAATAGCGCCGTTTCCCGGCGTCGGAACCGCGCCCGTGTGCCGGGCGCGGCCAATATCTATGGTTTCGAGGGGCATTCGTCCAGAGGCGAGCGCATGACCATTGCGTCACTCGTCGCGCGTCTCGCTGATCCCCAGCAGCTTCAGCTTGCGGTGGAGCGCGGACCGTTCCATCCCGATGAAGCTGGCGGTGCGGGAGATGTTGCCCGAAAAACGCCGGATCTGGACGCGCAAATATTCGCGCTCCCAACTCTCACGCGCCTCGCGCAAGGGAGCACCCATGATGGCGGTGGCGCCCCCGCCCCCCATATCGGCCCCCTCTCCCAGCACTTCGGCGGGCAACAGGTCCAGGTCGATGCGGCCGACGCGGTCGCCCGGTGCCAGGATGATGGTCCGCTCGACCACGTTGCGAAGCTGGCGGACATTGCCCGGCCAGTCATAGGATTGCATCGCGACCATCGCATCGGGCGCGATCTCGGGCGTGCGGACGCGGCGTTCGGTGGCGTAATGCGCCATGAAATGCTCGACCAGCGGCGGGATGTCTTCCCGCCGTTCGGACAGCGAAGGGATGGTCACCGGCACGACGTTGAGGCGATAATAAAGGTCCTCGCGGAACCTGCCCTCGGCGATCTCCTGCGTCAGGTCGCGCGCCGTGGCGGAGACGACGCGGACATCGACCTTCACCACCCGCGTACCGCCGACGCGCGTGAAGCTCTGGTCGGTCAACACGCGCAGGATACGCGCCTGGGTCGCGATCGGCATGTCGGCGATCTCGTCCAGGAACAAGGTGCCGCCATGCGCCTGTTCCAGCAGCCCGGTGCGGACGAGGTCCCCCCCCTCCTCCACCCCGAACAATTCTTCATCGACGCGCTCGGGCGTCATGCGCGCCGCACTGACGACCACGAAAGGCGCACTCGACCGGTTGCTCCAGCCGTGGAGTAGCCGCGCCGCGACTTCCTTGCCGACACCCGCCGCGCCCATGATCAGCACGCGGCTTCCGGTCGCGGCAACACGCTTCAGGGTGGCGCGGATGCCGTTGATCGCGCTGGAGGAACCGGTGAGATCGGTTTCCCGCCCGGCACTGGCGCGCAGCGAGGCGTTCTCGCGCCGCAACCGCTCGGTCTCGGTCGCGCGCCCGACCATCAGCAACAGGCGTTCGGCCTCGAACGGCTTTTCGATGAAGTCTGCGGCCCCTTTCCGGATCGCCGCCACCGCCGTGTCGAGGTTGCCGTGGCCCGAAATGACCAGCACAGGGATCGAGGGGTCGCGCCGCTTGATCTCATCGAGCAGTTCCAGACCGTCGAGCTTCGAGCCCTGCAACCAGACGTCGAGCAGTACCAGCGACGGTCGCCGCACGGCCACAGCCTCCAGCGCGGCATCGCTGTCGGCGGCGACTCGGGCGTCATAGCCCTCATCCTCCAGCACGCCGGCGACCAGTTCGCGGATATCGAGTTCGTCATCGACGACGAGAATGTCCAAAGCCATGATTCTTTACGTCCGAGTACGAGTCAAAGCGGTGAGCTGGCCCTCCCCAGCCAGTTCGGGTTCGGCGCCACCCTGATCCAGCGCCGCCAGGGCGCCGGCATCGAACATCATCGAAACGATGGTGCCGCCGGTAGGATTGTCGGAAAAGCCGATCGTGCCGGCATGTTCCGCGATGATCTTGTTGACGATGGCGAGGCCCAGGCCGGTGCCGCGCGCGCGCGTCGTCATATAGGGCTCTATGATCCTGTCGCGCTCGGGCGGCAGGCCGACGCCGTTATCGGCAACGGTAATCGTCACCATGCCCCCCTGCTGCCCGACGGTCAGCATGACATGGCCGCCCTTCATCCCGTCCGGCCGCGCCTCGATCGCCTCCACCGCATTCTTGACGATGTTGGTCAGCGCCTGGCTCATCTGCCGCCGGTCACAAACCATCATCGGCGCGGGCTCGTCCTGCTCCATCTCGAAGCGGATCTCGGGATGGGCGACCTCATGGAGGAACATCGCCTGGGCGCAGATGTCCGCGATCGCTTCCTCGCGAAAGACCGGTTTGGGCATACGCGCGAAGGAGGAGAATTCGTCGACCATCCGGCGCAGGTCGCCAACCTGACGGACGATCGTCTCGGTCAGGCGACCGAAGGTTTCGTCCTGCGGATCGATGACCTTGCCATAGCGCCGCTGGAGCCTCTCCGCCGCCAACTGGATGGGGGTCAGCGGGTTCTTGATCTCATGCGCGATGCGCCGTGCGACATCCGACCAGGCGGCCCGGCGCTGATCGAGCAATTGCTGCGTGATGTCATCGAAGGTCAGGATCGGCCCGTCCGCCGTCTGCGCGATCCGCACCGCCAGCGTCCGCATGTCGCCGTGCAGCGCGACCTGCACCGTCGCCTCCCGCCGCCCCTGGTCGAGCAGTGCGTCCAGTTCGGGGGCGACCTCGATCAGGCGATGGCCGATCAGTCCGCCCGGCTCTACGCCGAGCAGCATGTCGGCGGAGTTGTTGGCGATCCGGACCTGGCGATCGGCACCGATCGCGACGACGCCCGCCGAAACCCCCGCCATCACCGCCTCGATCAGCGCACGGCGATTGTCGAGTTGGGCGTTGGCGGTGACCAGTTCGGTATTCTGCTGTTCCAACTGGCCGGTCATCTGGTTGAACGCATTGGCCAGCGTGCCGACCTCGTCGCGGGTGCGGGGATCGGGCACGCGGGCGGTCAGGTCACCGCCCGCGATGCGCCGGGCCGCATCGACCAGTTCGCCCACCGGTCGCACCAGCCGATCGGCCACCGCCAGCGCGATCCACACCGCGATCCCGACGATTAGCAGGGCGACGAAGAACAAAGCGATGTTGAACTTCAGCTGGAGAGACCGGGCCCGGCCCTGCAACGCGCGATAGCCCTCGACTACATCTTCGGCGGCGAAATGCTGTTTGCTCAGGAACGCGGCGTTCACGCTGGTCCCGACGTAGAGCATGATCCCGCTGCTGTCCGGCAGGGGCGTGACGACCCAGACGCGTTGTTCGTTGATACCGACTTCGGGCCGGTTCGACCGGCTGGCCTGGCCCATCATTTCGGGCGTCACCAACTCTCGGAAGCTTGCATCGGTCGGCTGATTGAAGAAGTCGTAGAATTTGAAGCCCTGTTTGGGATCATAGGAGAAGAGGACCGCCTCCTCCATGTCGCGCACGATCGTCTGCTGGACCAGATAATCGTGGAAGTCGCGCCGGTTCTCGCGCAGCACCGGCAGGTTGCGCCCCAGGTCCTGCGACATGGCGCGCCCGGCAAAGACCCAGCGGTTGATGATCTGCTGCTGCGACTGGCGGGCGATGTCCATCGCGTCGCTGAACGCCTTGCGGGCGCGGTCGGAAATCCAGAATTCCGCCGACGACTGGAACATCACCGACGCCGTCACGACGGTCAGCAGGATGGGGACGCTGGCAGTGAGCGAGAAGATCGCCACCAGTCGGACATGAAGCCGCCCGCCCCCGCCGACCGCAGACTCCGCCGCGCGCCGCATGGCGACCCGCCGCCCGAGCAGCATCAGGAGCAGAATGCCCGGCACGAGATTGAGGGCCAGCAGACCGGCGATGACCGGCGGCGCAATCAGTCCCTGCGCATCATGCCGCTGGTCGATGAACCAATAGGCTCCGGCGGCGATGGCGATCGCACCGATAACGATCGCCACCTCCACCGCCGGTGTCACCGCGAAGCGGGATCGCGGCGGTTCGATGGGACCGGCAGGCTTCAGGGACGCCAACATCGTTGCAATCGTACAACGTGAAGCGTGACCTGCAAGCCACAATTCGTAAAAATTTCGTTAGTCAATCCGCCGACTCGTCATCGCCACTGACCGGAATGTGAAGCGTGTCGAGCCGCTTGCGCAGGGTATTGCGATTGATCCCCATCGCGCGGGCGGTTCGAAGTTGATTGCCGCCGTGTCGCGCCAGCATCGCTTCGATCAACGGGCGTTCGACCTCGCCGATGACACGGTCGTAAAGCGAGCCGTCATCCAGCGACGCGGGACGCTCCACGGCAAGCCGCGCGAGATAGCTGCGGACCGCAGCCGCCAGATCGCCGCCATGCGCGTCGTCCGGACCATGAGGCGACTGACGCGCTTCGCCCATCATCGCGCGGATCGCCTCCGCATCGATCACCTCGTCGCGCGCCAGGACGGCGAGGCGACGCATCATATTCTCCAGTTCGCGCACATTGCCGGGCCAGTCATGCGCCACCAGCACATCGACCGCCTGACTGTCGATCCGCCGCCTCGGCAGACCCTGCAACGCGGCGTTCTCCAGGAAATGCCGGGCCAGCAAGGGGATATCCTGTCGCCGCTCGCGCAAGGCGGGGAGTGCGATGGGGACGACGTTGAGACGGTAGAACAGGTCTTCGCGGAACTGGCCGGATACGACCTGTTGGCCGAGATCGCGGTTCGTCGCCGCGACGATGCGGACATCGGTACGGATCGTCCGCGCGCCGCCCACGGTGGTGAACTCGCCCGACTGGAGGACCCGCAGCAACCGGGTCTGCGCCTCCATCGGCATGTCGCCGATTTCGTCGAGGAACAGGGTGCCGCCGGCCGCCTGTTCGAAGCGCCCTGCATTGCGCTGTGCCGCGCCGGTGAACGCGCCGCGTTCATGGCCGAACAACTCGGCCTCGATCAATTCGCGCGGGATCGCGGCCATGTTGATCGCCAGGAACGGGGCCGCGCGGCGCGGGCCCAGATCGTGGATCGCCCGCGCGACCAGTTCCTTGCCGGTTCCCGACTCGCCGGAGATCAGCACGGTGAGGTCGGTCGCGATCACGCGCGCGATGATGCGATACACGCTTTGCATCGCCTGCGAGCGACCGATCAGCGGAAGCGCGCGATCGTCGTCCGGCAAGGCGTCCTCGACCAGCACCCCCCGCCGCGCCAGCGCCCCCGCCACCGCATTGGTCAGCGCGTCGAGGTCGAAGGGCTTCGGCAGATATTCATAGGCGCCCACCTCCGCCGCGCGCACCGCCGTGGTCAGGGTATTCTGCGCTGACAGGATGATGATGGGCAGGGTTGGAAAACGCTGGGCGACGCTTCGGATATGGTCGATCCCGTCACCGTCGGGCAGGATGACGTCCGTCACCAATATGTCCGGCGCGCCGCCCGCCAGCATCTTGTCGAGCCGGGCCAGCGTTTCCACCGTCGTGACTTCATGCCCTGCGCGGCGCAGCGCCTGCCCGACCACGGTGCGGATCGCGGCGTCGTCATCGACGACCAGGACATGGCTCATACGGCGGCCCGGGGCAGCAACAGACGCAGGACGGTCATTTCGGGCGAGCCCTCTCTTGCATATTGAATGATGCCGCTCATGTCGCGGACCAGCTTGTCGACAAGGGCAAGGCCGAGCCCCTGCCCCTCGCGGCGGCTGGAGACGAAGGGATCGAACATGTGGTCCGCGATGTCCGGAGGCGCGCCCGGGCCATTGTCGATCACGCAGATTTCGATGGGCAGAGGCAGGCGGGTCCGTCCATCGTCCGTGCTGACCGACATGCCATGACGATAGGCGGTCGTCAGGATGATCCGGGGGTTGCGCACGGACCGAACCGCTTCGCGCGCGTTCTTCAACAGGTTGATGACGATCTGAAGCAAGGCGTCGCGATTGATCCGCGCGGGCGGCAACGAAGGGTCGAACCGCTCCTCGATCTGGATACCACGCGCGAAACCGGCCAGCGCCACCCCCCGCGCATGGGCGAGCAGCGGATAGATATTCTCCGATGCCAGCGGCAAGGGTCTGGTATCGCTGAAATCCTGCATCCGATCGATGAGCGCGGCGATCCGGTCCACCTCGGTGGTGATCAGCGTGGTCAACTCGCCACCGTTGAGGAGTTGCGCCGCACCCCGGATGCCGGACAGCGGGTTCTTGATCTCGTGCGCGAGCATCGCGGCGGCGCCTATGGCGGCCCGCGCACCGGCGCTGCGTTCCGAGGCATGGGCCAGACGGCGCGACTGTCCGGCGCTGTGCAGGGTGATCGCTCGCCAGCCCGTATGATCGGGGATTTGCGCTTCGACAAAATCGACCCGGATCTTGTGGCCGCGCGGTGTCGCGATGACCGTGTCGTACACGGCGAAGCCATGCCCGTCGCGACTGCGAGGCGCATCGGGCGGGGGCAGGATCGCCGCCAGCGGCTGTCCGATCATCAACCGCTCGGACAGGTTCAACAGCTGTTCGGCAAGCCCGTTGGCATGGGCGATCCGATCCTCTGGATCGACCACCACGACCGCGACCGGCAGGGCGGCGAACAATGCCGCGAAACCCGGTCGGCCATGGCGCGTCGTATCAGGCCGCGGCTGCAAGCTCGATCTGCGGCACGTAGAAGTCGTACAGCATCGCCTTGACGCGGTCGGCACTGGCTTCCTGATTGACCTTGTTGCGGAACTCGGCGGAGCCGTGAAGTCCGCGTGTGTACCAGCCGATATGCTTGCGGGCCATGTTGACGCCCGTCTCGGTACCATAATGGTCAAGCATCGCGTCATAATGTTCGGCAACGACACGATATTGTTCGCCCAGCGGCGGATCCTCGCGACGTTCGCCGGTTGCGAACCAATGCATGACCTGCCCCAACAGCCAAGGGCGACCATAGGCGCCACGCCCGATCATCACTCCGTCCGCGCCCGACTGGTCCAGCGCCATGTCGGCATCGTCCACCGAACAGATGTCGCCATTGGCGATGACGGGGATGGATACCGCATCCTTCACCTGGCGGATGAAGGCCCAGTCCGCCTGCCCCTTGTACATCTGGTTGCGGGTGCGACCATGGACGGTGATCATTTTCACGCCGATATCCTCGGCGATGCGCGACAATTCGGGGGCGTTCAGGCTGTCATGGCACCAGCCCATCCGCATTTTCAGCGTCACCGGCACATCCACCGCCTCCACCGTCGCACGAATGATCTCCGCCGCCAGTTTCAGGTCGCGCATCAAAGCCGAGCCCGCATCGCCGTTGACGACCTTGCGTACCGGACAGCCCATATTGATGTCGATGATCGCCGCGCCGCGATCGGCGTTCAGCCTGGCCGCCTCACCCATTTCATAGGGCGTGCAGCCGACCAGCTGCATCGACACCGGCTCCTCCAGCGGATGCCATGCGGCCTTCTGGATCGATTGACGCGTCTCGCGGATGGCGGCTTGGCTGGCGATCATCTCGGTCACGTTCAAGCCCGAACCATAGCGGCGGACCAGCGTGCGAAACGGCATGTCGGTGACGCCGGTCATCGGCGCCAGAACGACGGGGCTGTCGATCGTCACCGGACCGACCTGAATGGGGGCGAGATTACGCATCATACTGCCTGAAAAATAAGCAGTCCCTCTACGCGAACATGCACCACGAGGCAAGATTGGCGGTACGGGCGAAAAGCCGCTAGGTCGCGGCCTTATGAGCGAGAATGGAAAGATCGCCGCATTGATCGTCGCGGCGGGTGGCGGCAGTCGGATGGGCGGCGGCATACCGAAACAGTTTCGCGATCTGGGCGGCCGTCCGATGCTGGCATGGAGCCATGCCGCCTTTGCCGCACATCCCGCGATTGGCCCCGTGCTGACCATGGTCGCGGCGGATCAGTTGGAGACGGTGCGCAACCTTCTGCCAAGCGCCTGGTGCGAGGCCGGTGGGGCCAGCCGCCGCGAATCGGTGGCGAACGGTTTGCGGCAACTCGCTCTCGCCGGGGTCGAGAAGGTGCTGATCCACGACGCCGCTCGCCCCTGCCTCTCGCACGACGTGATCGACCGCGTTCTGGCTGGGCTGGAAGCGGCCGATGGCGCGATGCCGGTGCTGCCGGTCGCGGATACGCTGGCGCGGGAAAGCCTGCGGCCGGACGGCGTCCATCTGGGCGAAACCGTACCGCGTAACGGCGTCGTCCGGGTGCAGACCCCGCAGGGCTTTCACCTGCAATCGGTCATCGCCGCCCATGCTGCATGGCCCGCCGATGCCGAGGCGACCGACGATGCGCAGATGGTGCGACGGCTTGGCGGGCGCGTCGCTTTGGTGCAGGGCGATGCCATGCTCGAGAAAATCACCTATCCCGACGACTTGGCCGGCGCTGATATGCGACTGGCATGGGAAACCCGGACCGCGATGGGTTTCGACGTTCACCGTCTGGAAGATGGCGAAGAACTCTGGCTGGGCGGCGTGCTGATCCCGCATCATCAGGGGCTGTCGGGACATAGCGATGCCGATGTCGCGCTCCATGCGCTGACCGACGCGCTGCTCGGCACGATCGCGGCGGGCGACATCGGCACCCATTTTCCGCCGAGCGATCCGCAATGGAAGGGGGCCGAGTCGGGCCAGTTCCTGCAACATGCCGCCAAGCTGATCGCCGATAAGGGCGGGCGGATCGATTTCGTCGACCTGACCATCATCTGCGAAGCGCCCAAGATCGGCCCTCACCGCGCCGCCATGGTCGAACGGATCGCCGGCCTGCTGAACATCGAGCGGAGCCGGGTCAGCCTGAAGGCCACGACGACCGAACGCCTGGGCTTTACCGGACGCGGCGAAGGCATCGCGGCGCAGGCGATCGCCACCGTGCGCCTCCCCGGGGGAATGCCCGCATGAAGCGCTTGGGTCTGATCGTCGCGCTTGCGGCATTGATCGCTCCGGAGATCGCGAGCGCTCAGGCCCGCTCCTGCATCACCGCGCCCGAGGCGGAGGCGATGACGCTGGTCGCCATGCCCGACATATTGCGCGAAACCGGTCGGGTATGCGGAGCACGACTGCCCGCCACTAGCCTGATCCGGGGTGGAGGCACCCTCATCGCCAAATATGAGAGCGCGGCGGATCAGGCCTGGCCTGCCGCCCGTGCCGCGATCGTCAAGCTGTCGGACCCGGCGATCGATACGCTGTTGCAGTCGGATTACGCCCGTCCGTTGCTGACCTCGCTGCTCGTGCCGTTCATCGTCGGGCGGATCGGGCTGGAGGACTGCGGGACGATCGACCGGCTGGTGACGCAGTTGGCCCCCCTGCCCCCGCGCAACATGGCGTCGGTCGTCGTGACCGCGCTGCAATATCTCAAGACGGAAAAGGCACGAGGGCGGCAGGTCGCCGTGCCCGATCTGCCGCTTTGCACGAACGGGAACCGCTGATGGACGTGCTGCTGCCCCGGGAATTGATCGCCCTGGCCGAACGGGTCGTGACCGAGAACCGCGCGGCGGGTCGCCGCGTCGCCTTGGCCGAAAGCTGCACCGGTGGGCTGGTGTCCGCCGCACTGACCGAAATTCCGGGATCGTCCGACGTGGTCGAGGCGGGGTTCGTCACCTATTCGAACCAGGCCAAGATCGCGATGCTCAAGGTCAATCCCGAGGTAATCGACACGTTCGGCGCGGTATCGACGGCGACCGCCTGGGGTATGGCGCAGGGCGCGCTGGCGGCCAGCGAGGCCGATGTGGCGGTGGCGATCACTGGCGTGGCGGGCCCCGGCGGCGGTACGGCGAAGAAGCCGGTCGGCACCGTCGTCTTCGCCCGTGCGCTACGTGACGGCGACCCCGAGGATGTAAAGGCCGAGCGCCACGAATTCGGCGACATCGGGCGCGGCGCGATCCGGCTTCAGGCGGCGCTGTTGGCGCTGGAGTTGCTGCTGCCGTAAAGCTTGGCGGCGCGATCCTCGAACGCGCCGATCATGCGGCGGAGTGCGGTGCCGAACACCTGCCCCGCCAGCATCTCGAACACCCGGTTCTTGAACGCGAAGTCGACGGTGAAGTCGACCGCGCAACCCTGTTCCTGGGGCCGGAAACGCCAGTTGTTGCGCAGATATTTGAGCGGCCCGTCGAGATAATCGACGTCGATCGACTCGGGGCGGGTCTTGGTCACGCGGCTGGTGAAGGTCTCGCGCAGCCCCTTGAAGCCGACGATCATGTCGGCCACCGTCTCGCTATCCGAGTCCGATCGGACGCGCATCGCGGAAACCCAGGGCAGGAATTCCGGGTAGCGCGCCACATCGGCGACCAAATCGAACATCTGCTCCGGCGTATAGGGCAGATGCCGTGTCTCGCTATGCTTGGGCATCAGCGTTTGGCAGCCAGCTTCGCCTCGCGCGCCGCCCGCAGCCGCTCGAAATCGTCGCCCGCATGATAGCTGGAGCGCGTCAGCGGCGAGCTGGCGACCAGCAGGAAGCCCTTGGCGCGCGCGATCGAGGCATAGGCGTCGAACGCCTTGGGTGTGACGAACTCGGCGACCTTGGCATGGCGCGGCGTCGGCTGGAGATACTGGCCCATGGTCAGGAAATCGATGTCGGCCGAGCGCATGTCGTCCATCACCTGATGCACCTCCAGCCGCTCTTCGCCCAGGCCCAGCATCACGCCCGACTTGGTGAATATCGACGGGTCGTGGCGCTTCACGCTCTCCAGCAGGCGCAGCGACGCATAATAGCGCGCACCCGGCCGGATCGTCGGATAGAGCCGGGGGACCGTTTCCAGGTTATGGTTGTAGACATCGGGCCGCGCCTCGACGATCGACTCGATCGCGGCCTGCGCCTTGTTGCGGAAGTCCGGCGTCAGGATTTCGATGGTCGTGTTCGGCGTGGTGCGACGCAGTGCCTCAATCACCTTCACGAACTGCGATGCGCCGCCATCGGGCAGGTCGTCCCGGTCGACCGAGGTGACGACGATATGGTTCAGCCCCATCTGCGCGGCGGCATCCGCGACATTCTGCGGCTCCATCGCGTCGACCTTGCGCGGCATGCCGGTCTTCACGTTGCAGAAGGCGCAGGCGCGGGTGCAGGTGTCGCCCAGGATCATGACGGTCGCATGCTTCTTCGACCAGCATTCGCCGATGTTCGGACAGGCGGCCTCTTCGCAGACGGTCGTCAGGCTCTTGGCCCGCATCAGCTCGCGCGTGGCGGCGAACCCGGCGCTGGTCGGAGCCTTGACGCGGATCCAGTCCGGCTTGCGCGCGCGCACCGGCGCGACCAACGGTGTCAACTCGTTCATGCCCCGCGAAATAGCGATGGTCCCCGCCGGACACAATGCCTGCGATGCGCGTCCAAGGTATCGCGCGACAGACACAATTTGATATGGAACCGAAACGGCCACGCTCGGGTTCGCCTGCTAGAGCATGATTTCCTGAACTGGATAAGAGAGAGCAATGACCGACTTTAACGACCTCGTGGATGGCTATCAGCGCTTTCGGACTTCCGATTGGCGTCGCCAGCGCGACCGCTGGGCCGAATTGAAGGAAGGCCAGAGCCCGAAGGTGATGGTGATCGCCTGCTCCGACAGCCGCGTCGATCCGGCCCAGATTTTCGACACGCTGCCCGGCGAAATCTTCGTCGTGCGCAACGTCGCCAACCTCGTGCCCCCGTTCGAGACGGGTGGTGGTCATCACGGCGTGTCGGCGGCGCTGGAATTCGCGGTGACGCAGCTCGAAGTGACCGATGTCGTCGTCATGGGCCATGGCGCCTGTGGCGGCTGCAAGGCGGCGCTGACGCAAGGCTTCGCGCATGCCCCACAGGGTGAGGGCGGCTTCGTTTCCGACTGGGTGAGCCTGCTCGACGGCGCCCGCGAAAAGGTCATCGCCAAGCATGGCGACGGTCCCGATGCGATGCGCGAGATGGAACTGGAGTCGGTCCGCACGTCGATCGCCAATCTGCGCACCTTCCCCTTCGTCACCAGCCGCGAGGAAGCCGGCAAGCTGACCCTGCGTGGCGCTTATTTCGCGATCGCGGACGGCGTGCTGCACGTCATGGATGAGCAGGGCGAGTTCAAGCCCGCTACTCCAGCGCTGGCCACGGCTTAAGGGAGTCGGTCCGGGCCCCTGGCCCGGACACGACACGAAAAGGGCGGACGCCGAAATCGGTGCCCGCCCTTTTTTACGCAGCGATAGTGACGGGATCAGCCCGCCGAAGCGGCGACGACCTGATCCACATCCTTTTTCGGCTCGGCGGTCGAGCGGAGCGACAATTCGCGCATCTGCTTGGTGCTGGGCAGGCTGGGGGCACCCATCAGCAGATCTTCCGCGCGCTGGTTCATCGGGAACAGCGAGATTTCGCGCAGATTCTGAGCGCCGCAGATCAGCATGACAATGCGGTCGACGCCCGCCGCCATGCCACCATGCGGCGGCGCGCCATACTGGAAGGCCCGGTAGAGGCCGCCGAAGCGCTCCTCGACATCGGCCTTGGACAGGCCAACCAGCTCGAACGCCTTGACCATGAGTTCAGGGCTCTGGTTGCGGATCGAACCCGAGGCGATCTCGAAACCGTTGCAGACCAGGTCATACTGATACGCCTTGAGCGATAACGGATCGGCGGAGTTGAGCGCCTCCATCCCCCCCTGCGGCATCGAGAACGGGTTGTGCGCGAACTCGACCTTCTTCTCGTCCTCATCCCATTCGTAGAAGGGGAAGTCGACGATCCAGCACAGGCGGAACGCGCCCTCCTCGATCAGGCCGAGTTGCTCGGCGACCCGCGTGCGCGCGAGCCCTGCCAGCTTGGTGGCCGCCTCGACCTTGCCCGCCGCGAAGAACAGGCCGTCATCGGGGCCCAGGCCGAGCGCGGCATAGATCGCCTCCATCCCCTCGGTGCCGTGGTTCTTGGCGATCGGGCCGCCGAACTCGCCGCCCTTGCGAGTGACATAGCCAAGTCCCGCATGGCCCTCGGCACGAGCCCACTCGTTCATCTCGTCGAAGAATTTGCGGCTCTTCTCGGCGGTGCCCGGCGCCGGGATCGCGCGGACGACGCCGCCCGAGCCGACGATCTTCTCGAACAGCCCGAAGCCCGAGCTGGTGAAATGCTCCGAGACATCGGTGATGATCAGCGGATTACGCAGGTCGGGCTTGTCGTTGCCGTATTTCAGCATCGATTCCGAATAGGGAATACGCGGGAACTGGCCGATCGGGGTGACGGTACGACCGTCGGCGAACTTCTCGAAGATGCCGCCGATCACCGGCTCCATCGTCTCCCACACCTCTTCCTGGGTGACGAAGCTCATCTCCAGGTCGAGCTGGTAGAATTCGCCCGGCAGACGGTCGGCGCGCGGGTCTTCGTCGCGGAAGCAGGGCGCGATCTGGAAATAGCGGTCGAAGCCCGCGACCATCAGCAACTGCTTATATTGCTGCGGCGCCTGGGGCAGCGCGTAGAACTTGCCCGGATGGATGCGGCTTGGCACCAGAAAGTCGCGCGCACCCTCGGGCGAGGAAGCGGTGAGGATCGGGGTCGAATATTCGGTGAAGCCCGCCGTCTCCATGCGACGCCGCATGTCGGAAATCACCTGAGTCCGGCGCACGATATTGGCGTGCAGCGTCTCGCGACGCAGGTCGAGGAAGCGGTAACGGAGGCGGATATCCTCGGGATATTCCTGCTCGCCCGCCACCGGCATGGGCAGTTCCTCGGCGGCGGAAAGGATGGTCGCGCCGCGCGCGAACACCTCGATCTCACCGGTCGCGAGGTTAGGGTTCACCGTGCCCGCCGAGCGCGCCTTGACCACGCCGTCGATCGTCACGACCGACTCGACCCGAACGCTCTCCAGGATGGCGAGCGCGGGCGTGTCGCTATCCGCGACGATCTGGGTGATGCCGTAATGGTCGCGCAGGTCGACGAACAGCACGCCGCCATGATCGCGCTTGCGATGGACCCAGCCGGACAGGCGGACCGTCTGGCCCACGGCTTCGGCCGTCAGCGCGGCACAGTTATGAGTACGATAGGCGTGCATGGCGAACATTCTCTGAACGTCTGGGAAAGCCCAGCCGCTTCCCCGCCTACCCCCCTTTTGTCAATCCCAATGTGCCCGAATGGGCCGCCCGCGCGTTCCTCTTTGTCAACCCGCGCGGGCCGGGCTATGTGCAGGCGATGCACGTTCATCCGTTGATTACCGACAGCGCCACGCTCGCCAATCTCTGTGCCCGCCTGTCGCAAGCCGACTATGTCATGGTCGATACCGAATTCATGCGCGAGAGCACCTATTGGCCCGAGCTCTGCCTGATCCAGATCGCCGACACCGAGGAAGCGGCGGCGATCGATCCGAAGGCGCCGGGGCTGGACATGACGCCGCTGCTCGACCTGCTGGTCAACAATGACGCGGTGCTCAAGGTCTTTCATGCCGGTGGGCAGGATATCGAGATCATCTATAACCTGACCGGCAAGACCCCGCATCCGCTGTTCGACACGCAGATCGCGGCGATGGCGCTGGGGCAAGGCGAACAGATCGGCTATTCGAACCTGGTCGACAGCTGGCTTGGTATCCAGGTCGACAAGGGCGCGCGCTTCACCGACTGGTCACGCCGCCCGCTCGACCAGCGCCAGGTCGATTATGCGATCGGCGACGTCACGCATTTGTCGGCGATCTTTCCCAAGATGCTGGAGCGGCTGCGCAAGACCGGGCGCGGGGCATGGCTGGATCAGGAAATGGAGCGGCTCGCCGATCCGTCGCACTATGCCAATGATCCCGACTGCGCCTGGAAGCGGGTGCGCGTATCGGGCCGCAAGCCCGACATGCTGGGCCGCCTGAAGGCGCTGGCCCGTTGGCGCGAGTTGGAGGCGCAGGCCAAGGACCTGCCGCGCGGCCGTATCGTCAAGGACGAGACGCTGGCCGATCTGGCGGGCCATCCGCCGCGCAAGCAGGTCGATCTGGCGAAGGTGCGCGGGTTGTCGGCGACATGGGCGAGCAACGATATCGGCAGTCGCCTGATGGATGCGCTGGAAAGTGCCGCGCCGCTGGGCGCCGACGAACTGCCCGCGCGCGACGATCGCAAGCCGGGCATGGGGCGTGAGGGTGCCCTGGTGGCCGATCTGCTCAAGTTGTTGCTCAAGATCCGCGCGCGCGACATCGATGTGGCACCGCGCCTTCTTGCCCGCGCCGACGATCTGGAAATGCTCGCGGCGGGGGTTCGCAGCGGCCTTTCGATACTGGATGGCTGGCGATTCGAGCAGTTCGGCCGCGATGCGCTCGATCTGGTCGAGGGGCGGACCGGCTTCGTCGTCAAGGGCGGCAAGTTGAAGATGGTCCGCACCGCGGAGGAAGAATCATGATCCGCGTCCTCGCCCTGGCCGTTTCGTTCGGTCTCGCCGCTTGTGCCCCCGCGCCCAGGACGGAAACCATGACCGACGATCTCGGCTGTGGCGATGGCAAGGTTGCCAGGCTCGTCGGCAAGGTCTGGGCCGAATCGATGCGGGATCAGGTCATGAAGACCTCCGGCGCGCGCACTTTGCGGGTCATCGCGCCCGACACGGTCGTCACGATGGACTTCCGGCCCGACCGGCTGAACGTCGAGACCGACGCACAGGGTCGGATCATCCGCTTCAAGTGCGGCTGATCCGCTCCGCCGTCCTTCCCAAGGCCGTGGCCAATGCGGCGTGGCGGCGCTCGACCGCTTCGCCATAAAAGCCCCGATCCTCATCCCGCATGGCGAGCGCGAGCGTCGTGTCGCCCATGACCAGCCCGGTGCGCTCCAATGGCCCGGCCAGACCGCCGCTCAGCCGTTGACCCAGCCGCATCGCCAGGCCCCAGTTCGTCGCCTGTTTCAACTGGGCCGGGGTCGCCAGTTCCGTCAGCGGCACGGGCACGGCCAGCCCGCCGCCCAGACTGGTGTGAAGCGCCTGTGCGAGCATGGCGCGCCCGGTCGCGTCGATCCCCACCCAATTGCCGTGCAGGGCGATCTCCACGCCGCGTTCGGCCCGAAATTCGGGATTGGCACGCCAACCGACATCGGCGAGCAGACAGGCGGCATGACGGAGCCGGGCATCGGCTGCCGCTTCCTCCTCGAACAAGGGCGAGATCCAGCCGTCGAGCAGATCGCCATGCTCGGGAAAGCGGCCCAGCAACCGCCCCTCCTCCCGCGCCGCGACGATCAGCGGATCGAGCGAACGTGTCCGGGCGTCGAGCGCGCCGAACAACAACCCTTCCCGCAGACCGAAGGCGGAGACGACCGTGGTGCTGCTCCCCAGATGCTTGAGCAACACGCTGAGCAGCGCGGTCGCATCGCCCAGCGTGGCGGCGCGACTGGACGACAGGCCCTGCACTTCACGCAGGCGCGCCTTGCCGAGATGCGGAATGGTCCGCGACAGACGCAGGATATCGACCGGCGTAAGTTCGTAATGATGAAGCACCGGCAGGGGATAATCGGCCAGCGTCATGTCCAGCCGCGCCAGCGCGCGCCACGAGCCGCCGACCATATAGAAGGGCAGCCCCCTGCCCCGGCCTTCCCAGCCCGCATCCTCGATCAGCCGGGCGATGTGCCGCTCGAACGCCTTCCCGCCGCGTTCGCGTAAGGCAGGAATGCGCAAAACGCCCAACGGGAAGGATACGCGATCCTCGACATCCCCTTCCCGAACGCGAACCAGTTCAAGGCTGCCGCCACCAAGATCGCCGACAATGCCGTCCGCGTCGGGAATGGCCGACAGGACGCCCTCGCCCGCCGCCTTGGCCTCCTGCTCGCCCGACAGCAGTTCGACTTCTAGCCCCAGCGACTCGGCACAGGCGATCAACTCGCCGCCATTGGCCGCATCGCGCACGGCCGCCGTCGCCACGGTGCGAAGGCTCGTCACCCCCATTTCCCGCGCCAGTATGGCGAAGCGCGCCACGGCCACCTGCGCCTTGGCCAGGGCGGCGGGATCGATCGCCCCAGTGGCGGCCAGACCGCGTCCCAGCCCGGCCATCACCTTCTCGTTGAACAGGATCGCGGGCAGCCGTGCCGGTCCCTGATAGACGACCAGACGGACCGAGTTGGACCCGATGTCGATGATCGCCGTACGCGGCGCGCGAGGTTCCGCCATCGATCAGCGAAGCCGCGTCAACGTTGCCGCCGGAGCGACAGGGTCGGCACCGCCTTGCTGGTGTCGAGCGCGGCGCCGCGCCCGGATAGGGAAGGATTGGTCATGAAATACCGATGCAGGTTGAAGGGACGCTGGTCGCCCGGCTCTTCGCGAACATAGCTGCCGTCCGGCTCCAGTTCCCAGCTCTGTTCATTGTCCAGCAGATTGGCGACCATCACCTGGTCCAATATCTGGTCATGGACGGTCGGGTTCAGGATGGGCAGCATATATTCGACCCGCCGGTCGAAATTGCGCGGCATCCAGTCTGCCGAGGAGATGAAGACCTTGGCCGCGTCATGCGGCAGCGGCTTTCCGTCGCCGAACGCCCAGATGCGGCTATGCTCCAGGAAGCGGCCGACGACCGACTTGACCCGGATATTTTCGGACATGCCGGGAACGCCGGGGCGCAGGCAGCAGATGCCGCGTACGATCAGGTCGATCTCCACCCCCGCACCGCTCGCCTCATAGAGCTTTTCGATGACCTGCGGGTCGACCAGCGAGTTGACCTTCGCCCACAGGCTACCGGAACGACCGGCGCGGGCATGGGCGATCTCGGCATCGATCAAGGCCATCAAATTGTGGCGGAGGTCGCGCGGCGACAGGCTGACCCGGTTCATGGCCGCCGGTTCGACATAGCCGGTGATATAGTTGAACATCTGCGCCGCATCGCGCCCGATCAGCGGGTCCGCGGTGAAGAAGCTGATATCGGTGTAGATGCGCGCGGTAATCGGGTGATAATTGCCGGTGCCGAAGTGGCAATAGGTGCGGAAGTCGTTCCCTTCGCGCCGCACCACCATCGACACCTTCGCATGGGTCTTCCAGTCGATGAAGCCATAGACGACCTGCACGCCCGCGCGTTCCAGGGCGGAGGCCCAGTAGAGATTCTGCTCTTCGTCGAACCGCGCCTTCAGTTCCACGATGGCGGTGACCGACTTGCCCGCCTCGGCAGCGGCGATCAGCGCGTTGATCACCGCCGACTGCTTGCCCGCGCGATAGAGCGTCTGCTTGATCGCCACCACATCGGGATCGGCGGCGGCCTGCTTCAGAAAGGCTATGACCACCTCGAACGTCTCGTACGGGTGGTGGACGACGATGTCCTTGGCCTTGATCGCGGCGAAGCAATCGCCCGCAAATTCGCGGATTCGCTCGGGAAAGCGCGGTGCATAGGGCGGGAATTTCAGGTCGGGCCGGTTCTCGTCGACCAACATGTCGAGGTCGCCGATGCCCAGCAGATTGCCGCTCTCGGTGATGATCGCGTCGGCCCCGCCCAGTTCGTCACGCAGCACATCGGCCAACTCGTCCGGCATGCCCGTCTCAAGCTCCAGCCGGATCACCCGACCGCGCCGACGTCGCTTGATCGCATTGACGAAGTAACGGACCAGATCCTCGGCCTCTTCCTCGATCTCGATATCGCTGTCGCGCAGCACGCGGAAGGTCGCGGCACCGTTGACGACATAGCCGGGGAACAGCAGCCCAGAGAAGCGCCGCAGGATCGTCTCGATCGCGACATAGCGCGCGCCCTCTCCCGGCAATCGGACGAAGCGCGGCATCGTCGCGGGGATCATCACCAACTCGCGGATCGGTGCCTTGTCCGACACGCGGGTCAGGTCGAAGATCATCGACAGACCCTTGTTGGGAATGAACGGAAAGGGATGGGCCGGGTCGAGCGCCTGGGGCGTCAGGATCGGGAATATCTGCTCCCGGACATGGGTTTCCAGCCAGGCGCTGGCTTCCTGGTCGATCGCGTCACGCCGCAGGACGAATATCCCCGCCTCGTCCAACAGGACGCGCAGGTCCCCCCATACTTCCTGCTGGCTGGCCATCAGGCGATCCGCCTCGGCGACGATACCGCTCAACTGTTGTGCCGGGGTCAGTCCGTCGACCGAGCGCTGCTCGACGTCCTGCGCCTGCTGTCCCTTCAGCCCCGCAACGCGGACCATGAAGAATTCGTCCAGGTTCGATCCGGAGATCGACAGGAACCGCAGACGCTCCAGCAGCGGATGCGCGCTGTTGCACGCTTCCTCCAGCACGCGGCGGTTGAACGCCAGCCAGGAGAGTTCGCGGTTGAAATACCGCCCGTTCGGCTCAGCCGCGAAATGGTCGTCGTCCGGTTCGGACATTTGCGCGATATGGGCTGGACGGGTCATCTTTGCTCGCTTGCGGCTTACGGCTCGGCGATCAGGCCAGCCGCAGTCAGGGTGGATCGTGCAAGGGGAATGGACAAGCGCGCACGCCGTTCCATCGCCCCCTGATCCAGCATATCCACTGCTCGGATGACAGAAAGGTGACTACGCTCGATCCGCAGCGTCAGCCACTCGATCAGATCGGGACGGGCATCCAGCCCGCGCCGCTGGAACAGCAGCTCGAACAGCGCCGCGACCAGTTCGTCGTCGGGGTGCGGCGATCTCGGCCAGGCTGCTGTTGGCGAGGCGCGAGCGAAGGTCGGGCAGCTTGACCTGCCAGCGGGGCGGCGGCGCGTCCGCGACGATCAGCAGCGGCCGACGCTCCGCCTGGGCATTGTTCCAGGCGTGGAAGATCTGCACCTCCGGCATGCGTTCGGCATCGTCTATGATCGTGCCACCGCTGCGCGCGGCGAAGATGCGGGCGAGCAGCGACCGGCCCGACTTGCGCGGCCCGGTCAGGATCGCGGCCATGGTCGGCCACGCCTCCCACTGGTCGAGCATCCTGGCCGCCATCCGGTTCGAATCGGTCAGCAGAAACGCATCTGATCGGGGGTCCGCCGGCCATTGCAGCGGCAACGCCATCTGGTTCATCCGGTAATCGCATTATCCGAAGGGAGCGCGGGCGCGGGCACCTGAGCCGCGCGCCGGATGCGCAAGGTCGTGCCCGAGCCGGACACCTGCAATCCGCGTTGTTCCAGCGCACGACGAAGCTGCTCGGGATCACCGTCATAGGTGACGGCCATCAGCGATACGCCACCCAGCGCCAGGCTGGTCGTGCCTGCGCGCACGACGCCGGGAATGGAGCGGATAAGACTTTCTGCGTTCGCCACCGCACTGGCGCTGGGCGCGTCATATTGCAGCGTGACGGCGATCCCCGCACCCGTCGAGCCGATGACCGCATCCAGGCCCGAAATCGGTTCCTCGCCCGGTGAGGTATCGTCGATCACCGTTTCCTCGGGCTTGGGCGGCGGGTTCAGCGTCGCGTCGGGATGCAGCATCCCGCTGGCCAGGGCGCGCTGATAGATGCCGTCCAGGCGGGCCACGCCGGTATCGAGCAACTGGTTGATCGCGTCCGTGCTCCCGACCCGCAGCGTCACCGTGTCGATCAGGGCATTGTCGGGTCCATGCCGCGCCTCGAACAGGCCGATCACCGGGCCACCGGGCCATTGGCGATAGAGATGAACGACGGGGATCAGGATGTCGGACGCACCATATTGGTCGAGGATCGTCCGCCACCAGCCGCGCGACCGCCGCCCGATTTGCCCGGCATTCAGCAGCAGCGGGTCCGAACCCGTGCCCGATGGCCGGATATAGTCGATCGAACTGTTGCCGGTGCGGAAACGCGCCCAGGCCTGTTGCCAGGGCGTCCGCGCCTCGAACATCTGCGGCGTGCCGCCCGACACCTGAAGCGGCAGGACCAGCATCGGCGGCGACCGGTCGGCATAGGCGGACACGCCCAGCACGCCCGCCGCCCGCACCCGATCGAACAGCACGCCCAGCCGCGCGACATAGCGATTCGGGCCGATCTGCTCATTCTCGACGACGATGCCGCTGACCAGCGAATCGAGCAGGCCATCGGACGCGCCGACGCCGCCACGCCCCAGCCGCTGCGCCAGTACGGCCCATGCCTTGCGCTGCGCGATCCGCCAGCCGCCCAGACGCGCGGCCTCCGCCGTCTTGCCCGCCACGTCGACGGACACGCCGGTCACCTCATAGGCGCCGCCACTGTCGATCGGGGTGACGCCGCGCGCCTGCCCCTCGATCTGGGCAAGCACGGCACCGCCCCCGACGCCTAGGCCGGCAAGAGCGGCCAGACCGAACATCACGGAGGGCAATCGCAAACGCATCGCGGCCTTTTGGCGAAGCAGGCGTGGAAATCCAAGCGCGATATAGCTAACGGGCAAACATGACCGACAACAGCACGCCGTCCGCCACCCCGTCGCCCGCCGCTTCCGGCACGTCCTACACCTATGCCGATGCGGGGGTTTCGATCGCCGCGGGCAATGCGCTGGTCCGCGCGATCGGCCCGCTGGCCAAGGCGACGCGGCGGCCCGGGGCCGATGCGGACCTGGGAGGATTCGGCGGTTTCTTCGACCTCAAGGCGGCGGGTTTCACCGATCCCCTGCTGGTCGCGGCGAATGACGGCGTGGGCACCAAGTTGAAGCTCGCCATCGAGCATGATCGCCACGACGGCGTCGGCATCGACCTGGTGGCCATGTGCGCCAACGACCTGGTGGTCCAGGGCGCGGAGCCCCTGTTCTTCCTCGATTATTACGCGACCGCCAAGCTGGAGGGCGATGTTCCCGAGCGAGTAATCGCTTCGATCGCCGAGGGCTGCCGCATCGCGGGCTGCGCGCTGATCGGTGGCGAAACCGCGGAGATGCCCGGCATGTATGCTCCCGGCGACTACGATCTGGCCGGCTTCTGCGTCGGCGCGGTGGAGCGGACCCAGGTGCTGACCGGGGCGAGCATTGCGGACGGCGACGTGATCCTGGGCCTGGCTTCGTCGGGCGTCCATTCCAACGGCTTCTCGCTCGTCCGGCGGCTGGCGGCGGACAAGGGGTGGAAGCTCGACCGACCGGCCCTGTTCGATCAGGAGCGGTTGCTGATCGAGGCGCTGATGGCCCCGACTCGCATCTATGTCCGCTCGCTGCTCCCCTCGCTCAAGGCGGGGACCATCAAGGGGCTGGCTCACATCACCGGCGGCGGGCTGCTCGAAAACATCCCGCGTGTCCTGCCCGTGGGGGCTCACGCAGTGGTCGATGCCGATGGCTGGGAACAGCCCCGCCTGATGGCCTTCCTCCAGGCCCAGGGCGGGATCGAGCCCGAGGAAATGGCCCGCACCTTCAATTGCGGGATCGGCATGGCGGTGATCGTGGCTGCCGACCAGGCCGAGGCGCTGGCCGAAACGCTGCGCACGGCGGGCGAGACGGTCGTGACGATCGGCCGGGTCGAGGCAGGCGAACGCGGCTGCACCGTCAAGGGCTCGGCGGGCACCTGGAGCGCCAAGGCCGACTGGACGGCGACCCATGCGGCCTGACACGCCGGTCAAGGTCGGCATCCTGATTTCGGGCCGCGGCTCCAATATGCAGTCGCTCGTCGTCGCCTCGCAGGCGGAGGGTGCGGCCTATACCGTGGCGCTCGTCGCGTCCGACAAGCCCGAGGCTGCGGGGCTCGCCTGGGCCGCCGAGCAGGGCATCGCGACCTTCGCCCTGTCGCCCAAGGGAATCGGCAAGCCCACCTATGAGGCCGCGATCGACGCCGCGCTTCGTGAGGCGGGCGTGGAGGTGATCGCGCTGGCCGGTTACATGCGGCTCTTGTCGGGCGATTTCGTCGCGAAGTGGCGCGGACGGATCGTCAACATCCATCCGTCGTTATTGCCGCTGTACAAGGGGCTGGACACTCATGCTCGCGCGATCGCGGCGGGCGACGACAAGGCGGGGTGCTCGGTACATATCGTGACCGAGGAACTGGATGATGGCGAGGTGCTGGGCCAGGCGGAAGTGCCGATCCTGCCCGGCGACGACGCCGATGCCTTGGCGGCGCGCGTGCTGGTCGAGGAGCATCGTCTCTATCCTCGCGTCCTGACGGAGTTTGTGCGCCGATGACCGATCCCCTCTCCCGCGTCCGTGACATCGCCATGCTGTTGCCCGGCACGACCGAGGAAGCAAAGGATGGCGAAGCATGCTTCCTGGTTGAGGGAGAGGCGTTCGTTCGTGTGTCGACCGAAGCGGCCACGCTGCACGTCTGCACCGCCGATCCCAGCAACGAGCCCTGCTGGGCGGATATTCCGTTGGGCGGCGATGTCGACTGGAGGCTGGTCGAGGATCGGATCGCGCGGAGTTGGGAATTGGTCGCGCCGACCGCTCTGCTGGAAGCGGGCGGACGATGAGCGACAAGGCCGGGGACGCATCGTCGCCCGGCGCGCGGTCGCGGCGGCGACTGTTGACGCTGGCGGAGTTCGTGGCGGTGGCGGGGCTGATGGTCGCCGCGCTGACCCTCTATCTCAACTGGTCGCAACGGCGGAGCGACGCGGCGGACAAGGCCGCCACCGCCAGTGCGCAGCGACATGAGCGTGGTCGGCTCGATCTGCTGGCCGATGTCGAACAGGGCGGACGCCGTATCGCGCTTCGCGATCCCCGCCATGACCTGTCGGACCTGACCATCGAATTTCCCAAGGGCTCCGGGATCGAGCGTCAGACGCCCCTCTCCGCCCCCGCGATCGAGGCGGCACCGATAGCGGCGCCGCTGCTGGCGCTGACCGATGGCGGGTCGGACGAACGCGAGGGGCGTTTGCCGGTGCTGATCACCGCACGTTACTGGGACGGCGATACCGCACGGACGGCGACGGGTCTCTATGACATCATCTGGCGGACCGAAGGACGCCTGCTACGCGGTCGCACGCTACGCCTGGAGGGATTGCGGCTGCGGGACCGGGTGGGCACACCCGCCAAGCTGGCGGCGGCATGGGCCAGCGCCCGACCCTGAACGATTAGATGGCGCGGGCGTAGATCGCGTCGTCAAAAACCGTGTCGCCGACCTGAAACTGGCGCATGCCCGCGAGCTCGAAGCCTTCCCGCTCGTAAAAGGCGCGCGCGACATGGTTGATGCCCAGCACGCCCAATAGTATCCGCTTGCCCCCCAACGCCCGTGCGTCATCGATCGCCCGAGCCATCAGGGCATGGCCCAGACCGGTGCCGCGCGCGGGCAGCAGCGTATAGATGCGGCGCAATTCGATATCGCGTTCGTAAGTCTCGACAGGAAGGTCGGGCGGGGTCAGCAGCGTATAGCCGACGGGCGCCGCGCCATCGCGATGTTCGGCCAGCGTGGCTACGCATTGCGGATCGGCGATCCATCGGTCGAACTTGGTCGGCGAGCTGTTCGTCGAACAGTGGCGGACCATGTCGGGACCGGCGATGATCCCGACAAAGGTTTCCAGGAACGTCGCGGCTGCGACGAGCGACAAAGCGTGCGCATCGCCCGCCCTCGCCCGTCGCAGCCGCCATTCCATCAGCCGACGATCTCTTCCGGCTTGAAGAAATAGGCGATCTCGATCGCCGCATTCTCATCCGAGTCCGAACCATGGACCGTGTTGGCCTCGATCGACTCGGCCAGTTCCTTGCGGATCGTGCCGGGCTCGGCATTGGCGGGGTTGGTCGCGCCCATGATGTCGCGGTTGCGTTGCATGGCGTTCTCGCCCTCGAGCACCTGCACGACGACCGGGCCCGAGATCATGAACTCGACCAGATCGTTGAAGAAGGGGCGCTCCTTGTGGACGGCGTAGAAGCCCTCGGCCTGCTCGCGGGTCATTTGGATGCGCTTGGACGCGACGACGCGCAGGCCCGCTTCCTCCAGCATCTTGGTGACGGCGCCGGTCAGGTTGCGACGGGTCGCATCGGGCTTGATGATCGAAAAGGTACGGTTCGCGGCCATGATGGTCACGCAGCTCCTGATAGGGGGTTGGCTGGAAGTGGCGTCGCCCTAATCGGGGTATGCGCGCATTGCAACGCCTTATGCGGCAACGGGCGTCCCGGACAGGGCTGGGGCTGCTCGAACCGGCGGTGCCGGATAGCGAAAAGCCGCCAGCACCACGAAGGCACTGGCGGCTCTACAGATCGGATCGCTACCGATCCGGCTGGTCCCAGGGATCAGTTATAATAGCTGGAATAACGATCGTAATAACGGAGCTCGTCACCGGCACCCGCGCGACGCTGCGCCTTCAAATCGACCATGGTCATGAGGATACCGCCGATGCGCGCATCCGCCATCGACAGATGGTCCAGCGCCAGTCGAACCGCGGGAGCGGGCGTCTTGCGCCACCGGACCGCGAGCAGCGCGACATCCGCCATCGAGGCGATCGCGCGGGAGTCCGCGATCGCCAGCAACGGCGCGGTGTCGAGGATCACCAGATCGAAACGCTCACGGAGCAATTCGACCAGGTTCTGCATCGCACTGGACGCGATCAAGTCATAGCCGGTGTCGCCGGTGGTCGGACGCTGCGGCAACAGGAAGGCTCCGCTGGCGCTGTCGCGGACCAGCACCTGATCCAGCGTCGCCTCGCCACGCAGCAGGTCGGCGAGCCCGTATTGAATCGCACCTTCCATCTGGCGGCTGGTTGCCTGGCGACGCAGATCGCAATCGACCAGCACCGTCGTGATCCCCGCCAGCGCCGAGGAACGCGCCAGCGAGAAGGAGGTCGAGGTCTTGCCTTCCCCCGGCAGGGCCGAGGATATGGCGACGACCTTCACCGACTGCTCCTCGCGCCCGACCTTCAACGCCGTACGGATCGAGCGATACGCCTCGGAGAAGACGCTGCCCGGATGCTCCACCAGATGATGGCTGATCGTCGCCGGAGTCGGCGACTTGATCCGGTTGCGGTCGAGCGTCCTCAGGTCGGGGATCGACGCCAATACCGGCAGGCCGAGCGCCCGCTCCACCTGGCGGCGCGTGGTGAAGCCATTCTCCGCCATTTCGAGCCCGGCAAGGACCAGCGCCCCCGCGAGCATCGCGGCGAGCAGGCCACCGCCGCCATAGACGATCTTCTTGGGGCTGTCCGGCTTTTGCGGAACGAAGGCACGGGCAATGATGTACGCCGCGCTACGCTCGGTGCCCTGGCGGGCGACTGCCTGCTGATACCGTTCGAGCAGCGCCTCGTAGAGGCCCTTCAGCGTCGTCGCCTTGCGTTCCAATTCGCCAAGACGGACCGAGGCGGCATTGCCCTCCAGCAACTGCCCCTTCTGCGCACCCAGCGACGAGACGATCGAGGAGGTCCGGCGACGCGCCACATCCGCTTCGGCGGCGAGGCTCTGGCGGACCCGCGCGGTTTCGCTGGTGATCTGACGGCGCGTTTCGCGCAGCTTTTCGTTGATTTCGATGACCTGCGGATGGCGGTCGCCATAACGCTCGGACAGCGACGCCTGCTGCGCGCTTAAGGCCGCCTCTTCGGTACGGAGCTGCTGCAACACGGGCGACGTCACGGCGGACCCCGCGCCCGCGCTGCTGGCGCTGCGGGCGGTGTTGCGCGCTTCCGCCACCGCCTGTTGCGCCTGCGCGTCGGCCAGCTGCTGGTTCAGCACTGCGATCGACTGCTGCGCATTGGTGCTCTGGTTCTGGATATCGACCAGGTTGGTCGCGGCACGGAAACGGGCGACCTCGGTTTCGGCACCCTGCAATTCGCCGCGCGCGCTGGCGATGCGCGAGCTGAGCAGGGCGATTTCCTTGTTCCGCTCGTCACGCTTCTGGATCTGCTGACGGTTCAGATACTCGTCCATGACCGTGTTGACGATCTTTGCCGCCAGAACGGGATCGGTCGACGAAAAGCTGACGTCGATCGCATAGGAGGTGCCCGCACGCTTCGCCGACAATTGCCCGGTCAGCGCACCGATCGCGTTGTTCCGTGCGGTCGTCGGATCGAGCGGATCGGTGCCGACGAAGTTCGGGTTCTTTGCAAGGCCGAGCCGGTCGACGACGCGCCCCAGCGTTTCGGGTGACAGGATCTGCGCGACTTCGGTGTCGACCGAAGACGAGTCTGTTGTCAGCGGCTGCTGGCGCTGATCCTGCTGCGCGTTGACGATTTCCTCGTTGGTCCGCTCGATACCCACCTGCCCTTCGGCGCTGTAGCGCGGGGTGGCCATCTTGTAGCTGATCGCGGTGAGCACCAGGACGATCGCCATCGTGATCGCGATGGGAATGATACGCCGACGGACCGCATTCATGACCGCGCCGATATCGATGATCTTGGCCGAATCCTGTTCGACAGGCACCAGCGGGTTCATACTCGTATCTCCGTCCCGACCATTTGATATCCTGCGCCGTGGTTGGTCATCCGGCTGTGTACCGGTGTCTCCGACCTTGACGCAAGGTAATGCGCATCGTCCCCCGGAACGCCACCGATCCGTCATAGGACAGGCGCGCCCGTACAGCCGGCACCGTCTTCGGGCAAATTTTGCTGCACCGCAACTGTCCCATAAATGTTGGCTTTTGCGGGTTACGAAGCACCTGATATAGGCTACCGCCTCAAAGACACGCCGCATGTCGCGGGGTGTCGGGCGAACAGGATCGCCCTTTGCAATGGGAGGTTGCGAGATGGCTTTGAACGGCAAATCCGCAGACGGCCGATCAGGCCCTCGGGTTCTCGCGGTCGCATCGCAGGGCGGCCATTGGGAGCAGATGATGCTGCTCCGCAGCATGCTCGACACCCATGCCACCCGCTTCGCGACGACCGAGCCGGACCTGCTCGAAAAAGCGGGCATCACCGACGGGATCGTCCTGCCCGACTGCAACCGCAACGAACCCCTTCAAAGCCTCAAGTGCCTCATCCGGTCGTTCGGCACCGTATTCTCGCTACGTCCCGCCGTCATCATCTCCACCGGCGCGGCCCCTGGTTTCTTCTGTCTTCTCGCCGGACGTCTGATCGGCGCGCGAACCGTGTGGATCGACAGCGTCGCCAATGTCGAGCAACTGTCCAAAAGTGGGACATTGGCGCGATTCGTCGCGACCGAATGGCTGACCCAATGGTCCCATCTCGCCAAGCCGAACGGGCCGCATCACGCGGGGGCCGTATTGTGATCTTCGTCACCGTCGGCACGCAACTGCCCTTCGACCGGCTGATCGAGGCGATCGACGCCATCGCCCCGACCCTGGACGAACCGATCTTCGCCCAGACCGGCAAGTCGACCTATGTCCCCCGCAATATCGAATGGAGTCCGCGCATCCGCCCGCTGGATGTCGACGCCTATTTCGGGCGCGCGCGGGTCGTGGTCGCCCATGCCGGTATCGGCACGATCCTGACCTGTCAGCGGGTCGGTCGCCCCGCCATTCTCTTCCCGCGCCTCGCCGCGCATGGCGAACATCGCAACGATCACCAGATGGCGACCGTGTCGCAGCTGGAGGGGCGGCCCGGCCTCTATGTCGCGCGGACCGCAGAGGAGCTTCACACGCTTCTTGCCAGCGATCTCGCGCCGCCCCCGGGTGGCGACGTGGTCCCGCCCGGGCGCCAGCGATTGATGCAGCATCTCGATTCGATCATCCGCAGCGCCGGGGCGCGGTAATGGCGAAGGGTGCCAAGGACATGGCCTTGACCCGGCGTGGATTGCTCCTGGGTGGCGGCGCGACGGCGCTGACGATGGGGAGGCCGAGCGCGGCGGCCGACGACCTCAGCCTGCGCAATCTCACGCGCGGGATCCGGTTCGGCGCGGCGATCGATATCGAGGATTTGCGCGACCCCGCCATGCGCGAATTGTTTCGCCGCCATTGCTCGTCGCTGACCCCGCGCAATGCCTTGAAATGGGTGGGCACCGAAAAGCAGCCGGGCCATGTCCAGTTCAACGATGCGGACAAGATCGCCGCCTTCGCCAAGGAGATCGGTGCGGGCCTCTATGGCCATACGTTGGTCTGGTACCGCGTGCCCCGTTGGGTCGACGCGATCACCGATCCCGCCGAGCTTCGCGACGCGATGAACCGTCATATTGACGAGACGGTCGGCCATTTTCGCGGTCAGGTCTATGCCTGGGACGTGGTCAACGAAGTGATGGAATATGACTCCGCCCAGTGGCGACCGTCGGTCTTCTATCGCCTGCTCGGCAAGGACCATGTGCGCGAGGCGTTCGAGCGCGCGCACCGGGCCGATCCGAAGGCGACGCTCGTCATCAACGAAACCCATCTCGAAAAGGCGGGCGCCAATTACGATGCGCGGCGGGCGATGATGCTCGACATGTTGCGGGAATTGCGCGCCGCCAATGTCCCGGTCCATGCCATCGGCCTTCAGGCCCATTTCCGTCCCGGTTTCGACCGCCTCGACGCTCCCGCGCTGAGCGCCTTCCTGCGTGAGACCAAGCGGCTGGGTCTGGGCACCTACATCACGGAGATGGACGGGTCGTGCAAGTTCGCGCATCGTCTGCGCGATCCCGATCCCGACGTCTATGGCCGGACCTTCGCCGACCTCGTCCGTACCGTATCGGCCTCGGGCACGTTGCGCGGGGTGACGACCTGGGGTCTTCGCGAGAAGTTCAGCAAGGCCGAGGCGGCGCAGGGCCATGGCTGTCGCGCCCGCGCGCTGCTCTATGACGAGAATATGGTGCCCCTGCCCGCGCTCGATGCGCTGGCGGGCGCTTTGCGTCAGGCGGGGCCCGGCCGATGAGCGCCGCACCGAGCCGTGACGGCAAGCGTGTCGCGATCTTCGTCGAGCGCTTTCTTCCACCCAGTCAGGCTTTCGTGCTGGCGCAGGCGCGCGGCTATGAACGCTATTCGCCCGAATTTCTGGTCGGCCAGCGCATGGGTGACGGCCATGGTGCGGAAACCGACCTGCCCGTCCATTCCATCGCGAATTCGCCGCTGATGAAGGCGGGGTCGCTTTTGTTGAAGATCCCACGGATCGCGGCGCCTGCCCTGTTTCCCCCGCTGGCCCGTGCCGATCTGATCCATGCGCATTTCGGCAAGAATGGCTATGTCCTCTCCCCGCTCGCCCGAGCGATGGACAAGCCGTTGGTGACGACCTTCCACGGTTTCGACGCGACCTATCGCGGCGATCCGAAAAAGCCGGGCGGGTTCAACCAGGTCCGCTTCTTTGCGAAGGGGCGTGCGCAGATGGCGGGCGCGGGCGGTTATCATATCGCGGTTTCGGACTTCATCCGCGACCGGTTGCTCGACCTGGGCTTCCCGGCGGAGTCCATCCATCGCCATTATATCGGCGTCGATCGCGGCCTCTTCCACCCCGATCCCAGCCCCCGCATCCCGGGCCGCGTCGTGTCGATCGCGCGCTTCGTCGAGTATAAGGGCTATCGCTACATGATCGATGCGCTGGCCCGCGTCGCGGCTCGGGGCGTTCCGGTCGATTATGTGATGATCGGCGACGGCCCCGAAGCGGCGGTGACGCTGGACTATGCCCGCGCCAACCTGCCGCGCGTGACCCATCACGCCCGCCTCAGCCAGAACGCGATCCGTGCCGAGTTGGGCCGGGCGCAACTCTATCTGCACGGCAGCGTGACGCTGGACAACGGCCATGCCGAGGCATTCGGGATCGCCAATCTGGAGGCGCAGGCGGTGGGCACCCCGGTGATCGCCTTCCGTTCGGGCGGCGTCGGCGAGGCGGTGGAGGAAGGGCGCACCGGACTGCTCGCGGAAGAGCGGGACGTTGCCGCGATGGTCAACGCCGTCGGTGGCCTGTTGTCGGACGACGACCGCTGGTGTGCTTTCCATCGGCGGGCCCCGGAATGGGTGGCGGAGCGTTTCGACCTGCATGCGCAGACCCGCCTGCTCGAAGACTATTACGACCGCGTCCTCGCGGATTATCGGAGGAACTGATCGTGGCACGCACCAGCGGAGCCAAGCCGCAATGGGGCCTCAACCGCCTCAAGAAGCTGCGCAACATCTTCGTGGAAGCCAAGCGCTTCTGGTATGTCCGGTTCTGGGGGATGGACATCCACCCCACCGCGCAATTCTCCCTATCGGCGAAGTTCGATCGGACGAACCCGAAAGGGCTGCATATCGGCGAGGAGAGCTACGTCGCGTTCGACGCGGCGATCCTGACGCATGATCTGACGCGCGGCCTGTACCTGGACACCTGGATCGGCCGTCGCTGCTTCATCGGCGCGCGCAGCATCATCCTGCCGGGGATTCGGATCGGAGACGAATGCGTCATCGGCTCGGGATCGGTGGTGACGAAGGACGTTCCCCCCAATTCGCTGGTCGCCGGCAATCCCGCGCGCGTCATTCGCAGCAACCTGCGCATCGTCGCCCGTTATGGCCGGATCGGTGCCGACGAGGCGGTGACGGCGGATCAGCCGGAATGAATTTTCTTATGGGACAGCAATGGTTCGTCATCGCGGACATGCGCCCGCTTATGCTAATGCTGCAGAGCGACATGTTTTTGAGGGCAAACGGGGAAGTGCAATGAAGCTGTCGGTCCTCATCAACAATTATAATTATGCCCGGTATTTGCGCGCCTGCATCGACAGCGTGTTGTCGCAAAATCACCTCGGCGCGGAAATCATCGTGGTCGATGACGGATCGACCGACGAATCCCGTTCGGTGATCGCCAGCTATGGCGACGCGGTGACGCCGGTGCTCAAGCCCAATGGCGGACAGGCCTCCAGCTTCAATGCGGGCTTTGCGGCGTCGACCGGCGACGTGCTGATGATGCTCGACGCGGACGATTTCTTTCTTCCCGGCAAACTGACGCGCATCGCCGACATCTATGCCCAGCGGCAGGTCGGCTGGTGTTTCGACCGCGTGACGAATGACGAAGGCGGGGCGGTTCCCGACGAGATCGCGATCACGCCGATCGACAAGCGCGAGACGATGCGCGCGGGTGGCTTCCCGACCCTGCCCGTTCCGACGTCCGGCCTGACCTTCCATCGGTCGATCCTGTCGCAGATCCTGCCGATGCCGCTGGCCGACGACGTCGTGCTGAGCGACAATTACCTGAAGTTCGCGGCGGCCTATCTGGCACCAGGCGTGCTGGTCGAGACCCCGCTGACCTTCCAGCGGCTGCACGAGAATAATCGCTACACCAACACTGATCGCGCCAAGTCGCTGAAGCCGCAGATCATGATGGCGACCGGCCTGCATCTGGCGCGTCGGTTCGACGGATTGGGCCGGATGGGCAAGAGCCTGGTCACCGGCGGCATAGCCGATGCGCATCTGGGCATTACCGACACGCTGGCCGAGATCGATCGCGTCGCACGCGAGGCACGCGGCATGGGCTGGACCCGGCAGAATCTGACGACGCAGGTCATCCGCAAGCGCATCACCGGCGCGGCCCGGTCGCTGCTGGGCCGGTGAGCGCCATGTCCGCCGACCGCGCCCCGATCCACATCACTTTGGGCGTCCTGACCTTTCGGCGACCGGAGGGGATCGACAAGCTGCTTCGCATCATGCGGAACCAGCATTGCGACCCCGCGCGACCCTGGCGGCTCAGCATCGTGGTCGTCGATAACGACGCGTCGGGCAGCAGCCGAGAGGCGGTGATGGCCCATGCCGGTCGCCCCGAATATGACCTCCATTATGTCGTCGAGCCGCAGCAGGGCATCCCCATCGCCCGCAATCGCGCGATGGACAGCGCGCCCGAAGGGACCGAGCTCTTCTGTTTCCTGGACGACGACGAATGGCCGGTCGATGGCTGGCTCGATTCGATGCTGCGGACGCGCGAGGCGACCGGCGCCGATTGCGTCTATGGACCGATCGAGCCCGTTTTCGAGGGGCCGGTGGACGACTGGCTGCGTCGCAGCCGTCTTTACGATCGCAAACGCTATGCCGAGGGCCAGAGACTGAACTTCGCGGCGTCGAACAACGTCATGTTCGATCTGGCGCGGTTTCGCGAACTCGATCTGCGCTTCGATGCGCGGATGCGCTTCACCGGCGGCAGCGACTATCTGTTCTTCAACCAGGCCTGGCGACGGGGTATCCGAATCCACTGGTCGGATCAGGCGCTCGTCTACGACATGTTCCCGGTCAACCGGCTGACCATGAAGTGGCAGCGGCAGCGCCAGTATCGGCTGGGCAACACCTTCGCCGTCGCGACCCGGATCGAGGGGTCGCGTGGTGAGAAGGCCAAGCAACTGGCCCGTGGCGTGGTCCGCATGGGCCTGGGCGCGGCGATGTCGCCCGCGATGCTGGTTTCGCCCTATTGGGGCGGACGGGCGATGGTCCACCTGCTGCGGGGGGCCGGGCTGACCATGGGCATATTGGGCCATTCCTATCAGGAATATGCGCCGTCGAAGCTGAAGGGATAAGTAGGGCCCCCTTCCCCATTCGGGACCCTATTAGGCAGGAATGCGATTTATCTCATTGGTCCGATGGACGGGAGAACAGCCGCAAGTCCGCTCCAGATCGGCCACGTCGATCGCGCTATTCGGCCAGAACCAAGGGGCCAAGCGAGGCCCTCCGTCCCCGCCGCATCCTCAATAGGCGTTGCGGTGGAGCAGAACCTGGAACGTCTGAAGCACGATCCGTATGTCGCGCCAGATCGACCAATGCTCCAGATATTCGAGATCGGCCTGCAGTCGGTTGCGCAGATCGTCCTCGATCAGGGTGGCACCGCGATACCCCCGCACCTGCGCCAGACCGGTCAAGCCCGGCTTGACCGAGTGGCGCTGCCAATAGCGCCCATCGACTTCCCAGAACAGCTTCTCGGCCGCGCGCGAACCCAGCGCATGGGGGCGCGGGCCGACGATGCTCATATCGCCCTTCAGCACGTTGATGATCTGGGGAAGCTCGTCCATGCTTGTCATGCGGATGAACCGCCCGACGCGCGTGATGCGGTCGTCATCGCGCGAGGCGGAGCGATGCCCCGCCCCATCGCTGCCCTCGACATACATGCTGCGGAACTTGAGGATGTGGAACATCTCGTTCCCCCATCCGATGCGAACCTGTCGGAACAGGATCGGCCCCGGACTGTCCAGGCGAACGAGCAGGGCAATGATCCCCAGCACCGGCGCGAGCAGGAACAGTGCCAGTCCCGACACCGCGATATCGAACAGACGCTTCAGAAAGCGATCGAAAAGACCGAGCGGCCCGACCGCCACGATCATGGTCGGCGTCGCGGCACAGGAAGAGATGCCGAGCGGCGCGAGCTGGCTGAGTTCGGGTACGAAGATCTCGCTCTGGACACCCGTCCCCTTCAACGCATTCGCCCAGGCGATCCGCGTATCGGGCGCACATGCCACCACGACGCGATCGGCACTGGCGACCAGCCGGGCGAGGCGATCATACATGATCGGGTCGTGCAGATTGGGGTCGAAACGATCGCCGGTCTCGATGACCTGCGAAAACTCTCCCTGCGGAATCGGCGAGCGGCCATCGTGAAGCAGCATAACGGTAAAGGGGTTGCCGCCGATAAGCTGTGCCATATTTCGGACGAAGGCATAACGGGCGGAGGCGATCAGCAGGGTCCCGATCAGCGCGCCCAGGGCTATGACGACGCGGGGAAAATCCTCGCTGGCCTGAAAAACGAAGGCCACCAGGATGACCGCACAGACCGAGAGCAGCAGCGCCTTGGCACCTTGCGCTGCAGCATGGCGCGGATTGGTCAGGTTTTCCTGATCATAGGCGCGGATCGAGAAGGAAGTCAGGAAGTAAACTGACAACAATGTCACAATCGCAAGCGTCCAGCGGGTGTGACCCAAAAGGACGAAGCGGAAATAGGCGGCTCCAGCAAAACCTGCCGCGACACAGATCAAATCTATCAGGATGAGGGTAATCAGCGCCCGAAAGCGCAATATCGAAGCTGGAATACTCAAGCGCCTTACCCTCTGCATCGGCGCCTTGCTATGGAATCTTCCCATATCCATGATAGCCGACCTGCCCTGATTTCTTTGAATGAGGCAGAATGTAGCCCCAAGGCCGCTGCGGGACTAGATATTTTGCGCCGCAGCAGCGTCTCACCGTGGAATAGGTCGAAAAGCCTGAATTTTTGGCAACGCGCCGTTAATCAGGCGTCCACCATCGCTAAACCGGGGTGGACCCTCGCACGTTCGGAAAAGTCAAGATTGCATCGCACTGCAGCATCAATTAATTTCCTGGAGCGTGGGACAAGGGTTAAGTGCTTAACAATAAAAGTCCCGCGCTTGGGCAAATTGCCTGTCTTTCGCGTCATGAAATGGGGTTGTGGTCGATCGACCGGGACGGCTAGTCGCAGTGACGTACCGGACCTGAACGGGCTCCACCCACGGATATGGGGTTTGACGAATGAAGATCGCTGTTTTCGGCCTCGGCTATGTCGGCATGTCCAATGCCGTTCTCCTGGCGCAGCATAATCAGGTCGTTGCGGTCGACATATCGGAAGAGCGTGTGGCGCAGGTCAACGCGCGCATCTCCCCGATCATCGACGCCGAGTTGGAGGAGTTCCTGACCAACCGCACGCTGAACCTGTCGGCGACCACCGATGCGGCCGAGGCGCTGGCGGCTGCGGACTATGTCATCGTGGCGACGCCGACCAACTATGACGTCGAGACGAACAAGTTCAACACCGGCTCGGTCGAGGCGGTGATCCAGTTGGCGAAGGAGCATGCGCCCGACGCGACCGTCATCGTCAAGTCGACCATCCCGGTCGGCTTCGTCGACGACGTCCGCGCGCGCCTGAACACGACGCAGGTGATCTTTAGCCCGGAATTCCTGCGCGAAGGCCGGGCGCTGTACGACAATCTCCATCCGTCGCGCGTGATCGTCGGCGAACGGTCTGAGCGGGCACGCATCTTCGCCGAACTGCTTGTCCAGGGTGCCGAGAAGAAGGACGCCCCCGTCCTGTTCACCGACGCACGCGAGGCCGAGGCGATCAAGCTGTTCGCCAACACCTATCTCGCCATGCGCGTCGCCTTCTTCAACGAACTCGACAGCTATGCGATCGCGGGCGGCATGGACACGCGCCAGATCATCGAGGGCGTCGGCCTCGACCCCCGCGTCGGCACGCATTACAACAATCCGAGCTTCGGCTATGGTGGCTATTGCCTTCCCAAGGATACCAAGCAGCTCCTCGCCAATTATTCGGAAGTGCCGCAGAACCTGATCCGCGCGATCGTGGACGCGAACCGCACCCGCAAGGATTTCCTGGCGGATCAGATCATCGCCCGCGCACCGCGCAAGATGGGCGTCTATCGCCTGACCATGAAGGCGGGATCGGACAATTTCCGCCAGTCGTCGATCCAGGGGATCATGAAGCGGGTCAAGGCCAAGGGCATCGAAGTGATCGTCTACGAGCCCGCGCTGGAGGAAGACCAGGTTCTTCGGATCGCGCGTGATCCGCGATCTCGACGCGTTCAAGGCGGAGTCCGATGTCATCATCGCCAACCGCAACGCGCCCGAACTGGCCGATGTCCCCGAAAAGCTGTTCACACGCGATATCTTCGGCTCCGACTGACGGCGCTCGCTTCAGGCGACACATGGCAATGGCTCGGTTTTCGCAGGAAAACCGGGCCATTATCTTATGGCTCGACCGGCAAGCCCCACCGTGCTGCCTCCAAATTGAGCAGTTGATTTGCCACGCTCGCTGATTATGAGACGTTGCAACATACCCTTTCATCAAGGGGTAGTCGACACTTCCCTATCTGGAGCATCCATGTTCACTGCACTGGCCAGTTCGCGTCTTCGTATCTCCGCATTGGGCTTGGCAATGGCATGGTGTGCGACCCCCGCGCTGGCGGAACAGAAGGAGGGGGAGGCGCGCGAGGAGACCGAGACGCGCAGCGATATCGTGGTGCTCGGAACACGGAGCACGATCGACCGCACCCTGTCCTCCGATCCGGCGACCGAGCGCATGTCTCAGTCGAGCCGATCGCTCGAGCAGGATGTGTTGCAGGCGGCCGGAACCTATCGGCTGAACGATGCACTGGAACTCGTCAGCGGGTTCAGCCAGCAGAATAATCGCGGCGGCGTGCTCGACAATTTCGCGATCCGGGGCTTTCTGGGCACACCGGACGGCGGTGCGGAATTCTATGTCGACGGGTTCATCGCCAATCGCGGCATGGTGCCGCCGCGCGATCCGGCGACCGTCGAGCGGATCGAAGTACTGAAAGGCCCGGCGGGGGCGATCTTCGGCGACATCGATCCGGGTGGCCGTGTCAACATCGTGTCCAAGGTACCGCGCTTCGCGCCCGCCGCGCGGGCCACGATCACCTATGGCTCGTTCAATACCCGGCGCGCGGAGATCGACTCCACCGGGCCGCTGTCCGACAGCCTGGCCGCCCGCATCGTCGTCGCGGCGGAGGATAGCGACGGGTGGCGCGACACGATCACGCTGCGCCGCCGAGTCGTGTCGCCCTCGCTCACCTGGCGGCCCAGCGACGCGGTACGGCTGACCTATCTCGCCGAGTTCATGCAGTTCGACACGCCCTTCGACCGGGGTATTCCGGCCGTCGGCAACGATGCCAACGCCCTGCCCCGTTCCAACTATTATGGCGAGCCGTCGAACGGCCTCACCCGCTTCCGCAACGAGCGGCATCAGGTGACGGGACTGGCGCAACTGGGTGACGGCTGGACGCTCAATGGCGGCATCGTCTGGCGGACCGGATCGCTCAAGGGCTTCTCGGCGGATCAGTCGCGGATCGTTGGCACACAGGTCTGGCGGCAACGGCGGTCGCGCGACTTCGTGATCGACGATCTGGCCGCCCGGATGGAACTGGCCGGGCGGATCGGGCGGCACCAGGTCAGCCTGGGCCTCAAGGGCTATCGTATGACCTATGGCGAGCGGTGGATGCGACGCAATCCCTCCGCCGCGTCGCCCTATGCGGTGGATCTCTACGATCCGGCATCGAGCTACGGCGGTACCACTGCGCCGCTGCTGCCCTTCACCAATAATGATGAGAACCGTTGGGCGGGGACGGTCTATGTCCAGGACATGTGGGCGGTGACCGACCGGCTGACCCTGGTGGGCGGTGCCCGGGTCGATCCCTATCGGCAGAAGATCGTCAACAACCAGACCGGCGGCGTGGGCCGGATCGTCGAGCAGCCGGTCAAGTTCCGCGCGGGCGCCCGCTATGCCGTGGACGACCATGTTTCGGTCCATGCCAATTGGGGCGAGTCCTTCCTGCTGAACTCAGGGACCGGACGGACCGGGGAAGGTTTCCAGCCCGAGGAAGCGCGTGGCTATGAAGTCGGCATCGCCGGACGCTGGGCCGGACTGGATGTCGGAATGACCTGGTTCGACATCTCCAAGAGCAATATCCTGACGACCGATCCCGTCGATCCGGGCTTCAACGCCCCCGTGGGCCAGTTGAACAGCCGGGGGATCGAGGCGGATGCGTCGCTGCGCCTGGGCAATCGCTGGCAGGTCATCGCGAATTATAGCTGGGTCGATGCGCGCAACGACGACAAGAGCTTCGCCACGCCCGCCGTCCTCGGCGTGCCCGAACATTCGGGTACCGTCCTCGTCGTCCACCGCCTGCCCTTTGCCGGACGGGAATGGCAGTTGAGCGGCGGTGTCGCCTATGTCGGCGACCGGGCGGGATCGCTCGACGCCCAGCCGCTGGTCCTGCCCGAATATGCCAAGGCGAAGGCGGCCATCGAAGCGCCCGTGACCGACAGCTTGCGGTTCCGTTTGGAGGCCGACAATTTGTTCGACGCGCGCTATGCGGCCAGCTCCTACAGCCGGTTGTGGATCTATCCGGGTGCCCCCCGAACCGTTCGCGCGTCGCTGAGGCTGGAGATTTGAACAACGGCGCCAGCAACTTGGAATGTCGTGACGGAAAATTCACGCAACCGGAACGTGCCTTCACCGCTTGAGTTGACAGGCCATCGACCCGGCCAGGGGGCTGCTCCATCGCGATCGGTGAACCGCCGCCCCTTGGCCCACACGGCACCACAGCAATTGAAAGCGATCCGGCATGAAGACCAGCGGCAACACCATCCTGATGACCGGCGGCGGCAGCGGCATAGGCGAGGCGCTGGCCCATCGCTTCCACGATCGGGGCGATACCGTAATCATCGCCGGGCGGCGTCAGGACGCGCTGGACCGCGCCGCCGCCGGGCGTGAGCGTATCCATACCGCCGTCCTGGACGTCGAGGATGCCGAAGCGGTCGATGCGTTCGCTCGGAAGATCGTCAGAGATTTCCCCGCTCTGAACGTGCTGTTCAACAATGCCGGGATCATGAAGTTCGAGGACCTGACGCGACGTCGCGACCTGTCCGATGCCGAGGCGACCCTCGCGATCAACATTCTGGGCCCCATCCGCCTGACCAATGCGCTGATCGACCATCTTATCGGCGTTCCCGATGCCGCGATCGTCAACGTCACGTCCGGGCTTGCCTATGTGCCCCTCGTTGCCGCACCGACCTATTCGGCGACCAAGGCGGCCATCCATTCCTACACCGTGTCGCTGCGGACCCAGTTGGCGGGCAAAGTCGAGATCATCGAACTGGCCCCGCCGGGCGTTCAGACCGACCTGACGCCGGGGCAGGCCAACCGGCCCGGCTATATGCCACTCGACGCCTTTGCCGACGCCGTGGCGGCGCAGTTCGCCCGGTCGCCGACGCCATCCGAGATCCTGGTCGATGAGGTCCAGTTCCTCCGCCAGGCCGAACGCGAAGGACGCTTCGACAAAACGTTGAAGACCCTTACCGAACGCGCCGCCCAGCAGCGGGAGGCCGGCAACGAGTGACGCGGACCGCCGATGGCGCGCCACCGACGACACCGGATGGCCGTTACATCGTCGTCCGGGGACGGTTGTGGCGGACGAGCAATCCCCATCTGGGGGCAGAAGAACGGCAGGCGCTTGTCGACGACCTCATGAATGCGCGGCGCGCGGTGCGTGGCGCGATGCAAAGGGGCGACGACGCGGCGCTTCGCCTCGCGCGTTCCAGGGTACAGTCTGCCAAGACGGGCCTGGGCGAGCGCGGGCCGGTCTGGTGGGATGATGGCAGCCTGGACCTGAACCGCCGGATGGCGCGTAATACCATCTATGCGCCTTGGTATGCGGGCCTGGAGGACGACCGATGAACGTCTTTCTGGATTTCGAGGCATCCTCGCTTTCCGACAAGAGTCACCCGATCGAAGTCGCCTGGATATTTGAGGATGGCCGGTCGGAAAGCCACCTGATCGCCCCCGCCCCGACCTGGGACGACTGGGATGAGGCGGCGGAGCGTATCCACGGGATTTCGCCTGCGACCTTGAACAACGAAGGCGCACCCCATGACATGGTCGCGCGTCGAATGCTGGAACAGCTTTCCGGCCATGATCTCTTTGCCAGCGCACCGTCCTGGGACGGGAAATGGCTCAGCCTGTTGCTGCGCACGGCGGGATTGCCCCGGCACGCCCTGCGACTGAAGGATACCGATGTCGCTTTGCGGGAGAGCGCGACGCGCATCCTGCATGACGTGCTGCCGCCCGAGCGGCTGGAGCCGATGACGACGGATCTGGTCGCATGGGCGACCGCCACCAAGCAAGCCACGCCGGAGCATCGCGCGCTGGCCGATGCGGCGGAAGAGCGTGCCGTCTGGCAAAGGCTGGAGGAACGCGCGCGGGGGATCGCAAGCGGTTGGGCCTTCGGTCGGACGGGCCCGTAGTCGAACTTCCTCCAGGGTCGGTGCGCATCCATATTGATTAGGCGGGCTTTTTCCGCTTTGCCCCGATAAGCCAAATCGGGGGAGCGGCGATATGCATGCAGCGGCGGGTTTTGAGTTGATCATCGCGATGTTTCTCGTGGTGATCGGTCTGCACTATCTCGCGCACCGCCTGTCATTGCCGCCCGCTGCCGCACTGATCCTGGGCGGCGGGGCCATCGCGTTCGTTCCGGGCCTGCCGAGCATCGCGATCGATCCCGAACTGGTGCTGGTCTTGTTCCTGCCGCCGCTGCTGATGGACGGGGCTTGGTTCACCGCCATCGCTGCGTTTCGCCGCCATATGGCGGGTATATTGTCGCTGGCCGTCGGAGCCGTCTTCTTCACGACGGCGGTCGTCGCGGTAGTCGCCAGATTGCTCGCGCCCGATCTGCCATGGGCGGCCTGTGTCGCATTGGGTGCGATCCTCTCGCCCCCTGACGCGGTATCGGCGCGGGCCGTGCTTCAGCGCGTGCGGCTCCCGCGAAGGCTGTCCACCCTGTTGGAGGGGGAAAGCCTGTTGAACGATGCGGCCGGGCTTGTCCTGTTCCGCTTCGCGGTGGCCGCCGTGCTCACGGGGACGTTCAGCCTGGGCACGGCGACCGGCAGTTTCTTCCTGCTGGTCATCGGCGGCGTTGCGGTCGGCGCGGCGATCGGGACGCTGTGGGTGCTGCTGCTCCGGCGTCTGGGCGACGACACGCTGATGATCGCGGCGACTTTGCTGGTATGCTGGAGCGCCTATATCGCTGGGGAGTTGCTCCATGTCTCCGGCGTCATCGCAGTGGTAACCGCCGGCCTGACCTGTGGCTGGCACCAGCATGTCGTCTTCAGCGCGAGCGTGCGCATCCGCGCGCTGGCCTTCTGGCAGGTGCTGGTTTTCCTGCTGGAAGCGGCGGTGTTCACGCTGATCGGCCTGTCCTTGCGCGGCTTGCTGGAGCGGGTCGGCGATCCGGCGGCGTTCCTCGAACGGATGGCGGCGCCCGTGCTGTGGATCGTGGTGGCGGTCATCGTGGCACGGTTCCTATGGATTTTCGGCATCGACGCGATCGTCGCGGCACTGCGCCGGATGGGATGGAGAAGTGCCCGCCCGCTCGGACATCGCGCCGCGCTGGTGATGAGTTGGGCGGGGATGCGCGGCGTGGTGACGCTCGCCGTCGCCCTGTCCCTGCCCGAAACCATGCCCGCCCGCGACCTGATGCTGGTGACCGCCTTCGTGGCCATCCTGGTCACGGTGCTGGTCCAGGGTACGTCGCTCGGTTGGATGATCCGGTGGGCGAAGCCGGCCGAGGACGAGGCATCCCGCCCGTCACTCGATCTTCATGCCGCCGAACATGCGATGTTCCGGGCCCAGTTGGCGGCGGTGGAGCGCGAGGCGCATGACGCCGAAGGACAGGTCATCCATCCGCAATTGCTCCGCCGATATCGCACGCGCGCGACGGCGGGCGAGAATTTCGCAGGGACGGCGGAGGAGCGCACCGTCGCAATCGAAAGCCATTTCAACGTCATCATCGCCGCCGTGCAGGCGGGGCGCGCCGAACTGGTCCGTCTGCACCGCGCCGGGCGGATCGATGACGAGACGTTGCATGACCTAGAACATGACCTCGACTTGGAGGAACTGGGGGCGATCGCGGCGAAGGGATGAGGCGCGCGGGATCGTCCGACCCGCACTGGCGTTGATCCTGTCGTTCCACGACCCGGAGGTGAGCGATGGCCGACCGCATTCTGATCCTCTACGGCTCCTACCGCTCGGATCGACAGGGTATCCGTCTGGCGGATTTCCTCGTCCGCTCCTTCACCGAGCGCGGTGCGGAGCCTGAGTTGATCGACGCCAAGGCGATCGGCCTTCCGATGCTGGACCGCATGTACAAGGAATATCCGAAGGGTGAAGCGCCGGAGGCCATGGAGCGGCTGGCGAGCAAAATCCGCGACGCGGATGCCTTCGTCTTCGTGACCGGCGAATATAATTGGGGACAGCAGCCGGGCCTCAAGAACCTGACGGACCATTTCCTGGAGGAATGGTTCTGGCGCCCCGCCGCGATCGCCAGCTATTCGGCGGGGCGGCTGGCGGGGGCGCATGCCAGCGTCGCCTGGCATGGAACGCTGTCGGAGATGGGTATGGTGGTCGTCTCCAGCACGCTGACCGTCGGCGGGATCAGCCAAACACTGGATGCAGAGGGAAAGCCGACCGGCGACGGCGGAGCCGCGCTGACCCGCGCCTTTCCACGCTTCGCAGACGATCTGGCCTGGTGGACCTCCGCCGCGCGCGAGCAACGTGCCCGGACATCCCCGCCCTATTGATGCGTTGGACGGTGACGGGACAAAGGGCTAAGTCGTATTTCAAATGGTTAGGGGGAATATGATGCGGGTGGCACGTACGATGATGGCGGCCGCCGGCGTCATGGCGACGCTCGCCGCAGCGCCCGTGTTCGCCGAAGATGACGAACCCCGCTTCTGCCCCACCCGCCCGAGCATCGGCGGCTCCAGTTGCACTACAGAGCCCGGTCGCGTCCATGTCGAGGTTTCGACCCTGGACTGGCAACGCGACGATCAACCCGACCAGCGGGAGGACCGGATCGTCACCGCCGATATCCTGACGCGTGTCGGCGTCGGCAAGAACACCGAGTTGCAACTCGACTGGGTGGGTTATGGCCGCGATCGCACGCGGGACAAGGCCGACGGCAGCATCGATAGCGTGACCGGCATTGGCGATCTGACCTTCGCGATCCGCCAGCATCTGGTCGGGCAGAAGGGCAAGGCTTTTTCCGCCGGAGTCCAGGCCTATGTCACCGCCCCTACCGGTCGCTATCCCGTCGGTGCGGGGACCTGGTCGACCGGCGTGATCGTGCCGGTCCAATATGACCTGACCGAGAAACTCGGTATCGCCTTGACCGGCGAGGCGGATGCCGCCGCCAATCAGTCAGGAATGGGTCGACACCTGGCCTATAGCGAGATCACCGGGCTGCGGTACAAATTCACCGAAAAGGTCACCGCGACCGCCGAGCTATCGCTGGAGCGCGACAACGAACCTGATCAGCACGAAACGATGGCCTTGGCCGCGCTGTCCGCCGCGTGGCGACCGACAAAGGTCATGCAATTGGACGTTCTGGCCGTCGCGGGCCTCAATCACGCCTCTCCCGGCCTGCGCCTCGTCACCGGCGGGGCGCTGCTCTTCTAGATCAGGTTGCTGCGAGCGTGCCGGTGGCGACGACCGGACCGGTCGGCACCGGCTTCGGCGATCCGCCTGGCGGCTCGATCGAAATGGCCAGCACGGCCCCGCTCCGAAGGTTCGCCCGCTCGCCGATGGGGAGCGCGATCCGCGTCGCTCCCGCCCGGTTCAGCAGCCCCAGCGACCGCGGCGTGCCATCCCGAATGATCCAGAGCTGTGCGGCCTTGTCCGGCGGTGCCAGCTCGGTCGCGGCGACCCGAATCTCACCCCGATCCGTATCGACCGTCGCGCCGGTCGGGGTGAGGCGCTTGTCGCTCGGCGCCAGCGCGGCGATCATGACGTTCGAGGATGGAGCCTCAGGCCGGGGGAGTGAAACCGGCTCCGGTCGCTGGAGCACGAGAAGCAGGAGGACAGCCGCAACCGCCATCGCCACGGCAACCGCCGCCCATAGCGGGCGCCGTGAGGCGGAAGGTGGCGGTGCCGCGATCCGATCTACGATATCCTGCGGTGCCTGGACCGGGCGATACTCGTCGAACAGATCGCCAAGGTGACGGCGCCACCAATCCACCTCCCGCGCGAAATCGCGATCCGATAGGGTGCGACGAAGCGCCGCCGCGCGTTCCTCTCCGTCGAGCAAACCCAGCACCAGTTCGGCGGCCATCATGTCGGGATCGGGCTCAGTCGTCACCGACGCACCCCCGCAACTGCATCAGCCCGCGCCGGACCCAGCTCTTCATCGTACTGAGCGGGACCCCCTTGGCATCGGCCAGTTCGGCATAGGTCTTGCCGTCGAAAAAGGCGGTTCGGATAGCGTCCCTTTGCCGCCCCTCCAGCGCCTCCAGGCATTCGTGCAGACGCCGTGCGGTTTCGGTCCGTTCAGCGGTCAGGGCCTGGTCGGGTGTCTCGTCCGCGATCTCCGCCGCCTCATCGATCGGCGACGTGGGACGCTTGCGCCGCGCCCGGACCCAATCGATCGAACGGTTGCGCGCGATCGTCGCGAGCCAGGCCATCGGGCTTGCGGGACCCGGCTCATAGGCCCCGGCCCTTTTCCAGATCGTCGCATAGACATCGTGGAGGACATCCTCGGCCGCGCTGCGATCACCGCAGATGCGCAGGCAGATGCCGAACAGCCTGGCCGATGTCATCCGATAAAGCTCGCTCAGCGCGTCCCGGTCCTCCGACCCGATACGATCCAGCGCGTCGCACAATTCGACGCGCGCCTCGAAAGGATCGGATGGGACAGGATGCACCCGAATTTGGTAGACATTCGCGATAGGTGGCGCAATCCGCCATGATAGCGAGGGAGATGGAAATGCGCGTGCTGGTCATCGGTTTGGGCGATATCGCGCGCAAGGCCTATCTGCCGATATTGAGCACGCGGCCCGACATCGAACTGCATCTGGTGACCCGCGACGCGCAGGTCCTCGACCATGCGGCCAAGGCCTTCCACGCCGCATCCTTGCATCACAGCCTTGCGGATGCGATCGATGGCGCGGACTTCGACGCCGCCTTCGTTCACGCCGCAACCGAAGCGCATCCCGCATTGGTACGCACATTGCTGGAGCGTCGGATACCGACATTCGTGGACAAGCCGCTTGCCGACAATCTGGCGGAGGCCGAGCGACTGGTGGCCCTGTCCGCGCGACAGCAGACGTTACTAAGCGTCGGCTTCAACCGCCGTTTCGCACCCAGCTATACCGAGCTCCGGGGATCGTCAGCGAACCTGATCGTCATGGAAAAGCACCGCCATAGGCAGCCCGATACGCCGCGCCGGGTGATCTTCGACGACTTCATTCATGTCATCGACACGCTTCTCTTCCTGGCGCCGGGCGTGGTGGAGCGTCAGTCCATCGAAACCCAGGTGGAGCGCGGAATGCTGACGGCGGTCACCCTGATGCTGGCGGGTCGGGACTTCACCGCGATCGGGACCATGCACCGGGACAGCGGGCTGAACGAAGAGCGGCTGGATGTGATGGGGAACGGCATGCGGCGCTCCGTTCTCAACATTTCCGAGCAGGTCCATATGGACGGCACCGAATGCCGCCATCGCCGGGGGGACTGGACGCCGGTCGGGCAACAGCGCGGATTCGAGGCGATGTGCACCGCCTTCCTGACGGCGGTGCGCGACGGCGGCCGAACCCAGGCGGATGCGATCATCGCCACCCACGCCCTATGCGAAGCCGTGGCGCTGCACGCGGAGCGTTCGATCGAAAGGCCGCTAACCGCGTCGGGAACCGGGGCGCGGTAACAACTGGTCCAGCGCGTCGGCATTGTCCCGACCCCAGCCGTACAGCAATTCGACCGGCTCCACGAAACGTCGGCCCAATTCCGTCAGACGATACTCGACCATCGGCGGGATCGCGCTTTGGACGTGGCGACTGATCAGGCCGCTCGTTTCCATGTCGCGGACGGTTTGGGTCAGCATCTTCTTCGAGATGCCCGGCAGGCTGCGGAGCAATATGCCGGTCCGCGCCGCCCCCTGATGGCGGGCATGGAGGGTGTGCAGGACCATGCTCGTCCATTTGGTGGCAAAGAGTTCCAAGACGCGCCGGGGTGCGCAGTCTTCCCGCCATTCGTCGTCCGCCGTGCCTGGCTTCACATGGTTACTCCCTGGTACCCAGGGCACCAGATGGTGCCTTCTGGAACACCTGTCCAGCCATGCCTAACTCTCTGGCGACAAGGAGTTCTTCATGACGAAAACGGCATTGGTGGTGGGCGCGAGCGGTATCGTGGGCAGCGCGACGGCGAAACTGCTCGTGGAACAGGGTTGGGACGTTCACGGGCTCGCCCGTCGCCCTCACGAACAGAACGGCGTCCGTCCGGTCGCAGCCGACCTGCAGGATGCGACCGCCACGGATGAGGCGTTACGCGACCTGAACCCCGATGCCGTCTTCATTACCACATGGCTGCGCCAGGACAGCGAGGCGGAGAATATCCGCGTGAACGGCGCGATGGTTCGCAACCTGCTCGACGGCCTCCCCAAGCCCAAGGGGCCACGCCATGTCGCGCTGGTCACCGGGCTCAAGCATTATCTCGGCCCGTTCGAAGCCTATGGGAAGGGCACGCTGCCGCAGACGCCTTTCCGCGAGGAACAGGGGCGGCTGGACGTCGAGAATTTCTATTACGCGCAGGAGGACGAGGTCTTCGCCGCCGCCGCCCGCGACGGTTTTACCTGGAGCGTCCACCGGCCCCATACGGTCATCGGGCTGGCCGTGGGCAATGCGATGAACATGGGGACGACGCTCGCCGTCTATGCGACGCTATGCCGCGAGACGGGGCGACCCTTCACTTTTCCGGGCTCCGCAGCGCAGTGGTCCGGGCTGACCGACATGACCGACGCCCGCCAACTCGCCCGCCATCTCCTCTGGGCGACCGAGACGGAGGCGGCGCATGACGAAGCCTTCAATGTCGTCAATGGCGATGTCTTTCGGTGGCAATGGATGTGGGGCCGTATCGCCGCGTGGTTCGGGGTCACGCCTGCCCCCTTCGACGGCACGGTCCGTCCTCTGGAACAGCAAATGGCGGACGACGCGGCACTCTGGCGTCGGATCGCCGAGCGCGATGGGCTGGTCGAGCCGGATTTGAACCGGCTGGCCTCGCCATGGCACACCGACGCGGACCTCGGCCGCCCGATCGAAGTGGTGACCGACATGAGCAAGAGCCGTCGCCTGGGCTTCACCGACTATCGACCGACCGACGATGCGTTCTACGCCCTTTTCCAGCAACTCCGCCAAAATCGCCTGATCCCCTGAACCATCGAGGTCCACTGCCGAACCCGACTTGACGCATATCAATCATTTAAATGTCGGGCGAAGTCGGGATTCGCGCGTTGACGGGATGATCCCGATCAATAGCGAAAGAGAGCAACATGGCGAATAAGAGCAGCAAGGGCGATGCCGGAAAGCTCAAGGGCGAAACGCCCGCCAAGGCCCCGCCCCTCCCCGCCGGTGCCGAGATGCCGACCCATTATGCCGAACCCCAGGGGCATGGCGGGGAAACGCAGCAGACGACCGAGGACCCCGCACGGACGATGACCACGCAGCAGGGCGTGCCGGTTGCCGATGACCAGAACAGCCTGCGCGCCGGTGAGCGCGGCCCGACGCTGCTCGAAGACTTCATCCTGCGTGAGAAGATCTTCCACTTCGATCATGAGCGCATTCCCGAGCGCGTCGTCCATGCGCGCGGCTATGGCGCGCACGGCGTGTTCGAGCTGACCGACAGCCTGGCCGACTATACCCGTGCCGATGTGCTGAGCGAGGTGGGGCAGCAGACCGAGGTCTTCGTCCGCTTCTCGACCGTGGCGGGCAACAAGGGGTCGATGGACCTCGCCCGTGACGTGCGGGGCTTTGCCGTCAAATTCTATACCAAGCAGGGCAATTGGGACATCGTCGGCAACAATATCCCGGTGTTCTTCATCCAGGACCCGATCAAGTTTCCGGACCTTGTACATGCCGTGAAGCAGGAACCCGACCGAGCCTTTCCACAGGCCCAGTCGGCGCATGACAATTACTGGGACTTTGCGAGCCTCAGCCCCGAGGCGTGGCACATGGTGATGTGGCAGATGTCCGACCGGACGATCCCCCGCTCCTTCCGCACGATGGAGGGCTTCGGCGTCCACAGCTTCCGGCTGGTCAACGCGGAGGGCAAGTCGACCTTCGTCAAATTCCACTGGAAACCCCGCCAGGGGCTGCAATCGGTCCTCTGGAACGAGGCGGTCAAGATCAACGGCGCCGATCCCGATTTCCACCGCCGCGACCTGTGGCAGGCGATCGAGGGCGGCGACTTCCCGCAATGGGATCTGGGCGTGCAGCTGTTCGATCAGGAAACGGCCGACAAGCTGCCCTTCGACCACCTCGATTCGACCAAGCTGATCCCGGAAGAGGATGTTCCCGTCCGCATCATCGGGACGCTGACCCTCAACCGAAATGTGGACAATTTCTTCGCCAGCACCGAACAGGTCGCTTTCTGCACTCAGAATGTCGTGCCGGGCATCGACTTCTCGGACGATCCGCTACTGCACGGGCGCAACTTCTCCTATCTCGATACGCAGTTGAAGCGACTGGGCGGGCCGAACTTTACCCATATCCCGGTCAATGCGCCGCGCTGTCCGGTGATGAATTTCCAGCAAGACGGCCATATGGCGATGCACAATCCCAAGGGGCGCGCCAATTACGAGCCCAATAGCTGGGGTCCGGACGGCGGCCCGCGTGAAAATCCGACCATCGGCTATCGCAGCTACCCCGCCGAGGTGCAGGGCACCAAGCAGCGTATCCGGGCGGAGACCTTCTCCGACCATTATAGCCAGGCACGTCAGTTCTTCGTCAGCCAGTTGCCGATCGAACAAAAGCATATCGGCGACGCCCTGGTATTCGAACTGTCGAAGGTCGAGCGCGTCGATATCCGCGCCCGTGCCGTCTCCCACCTGCGGCTGATCGACGAAGGTCTGGCGGCGACCGTGGCGGATGGCCTGGGCCTCGACCTGCCCGAATCCGCCAAGGCGGCCAAGCCGACCCTCGAACTTTCGCCATCGCCCAAGCTGAGCATCGTCGCCAATGGCCCGAAGGACTTCAAGGGGCGCAAGATGGGCATCTTGCTGACCGATGGGTCGAGTGCCGAGCTCTTCACCGGACTGACCAAGGCGCTCGACACCGTGGGCGGTCTGTGGGAGGTCGTGGCGCCCAAGATCGGTGGCGTGACGCTGGACGACGGGACCAGGGTCGCGGCCAAGCAGAAGATCGATGGCGGCCCCTCGGTGCTCTACGACGCAGTGGCGGTCCTGCCGTCCTCGGCCGGAGTGACGATGCTGGCCAAGGATGCGACCGCAAAGGACTTCGTCGCGGACGCCTTCGCGCATTGCAAGTTCATCGGTCACAGTGCCGATGCAGAGGCGCTGTTCCAGGCCGCCGGAGTGACGGACCGCGACGAGGGCTTCATCGCCCTCGCCAAGGCGAAAGAGGCCAAGGCATTCGTCGCGAAATGCGGCGAGTTGCGCTTCTGGCCGCGTGAACTGGAGGTCGATCTGGACGCCGCGTCGCTGAACGTCGGCGCCTGACGCTCGCCAAGGACAGGATCCCGGCCCGCCGCCGGGATCCTGTCCGCCCTTACGTCGCGATCCGCACGTCCCGGTAGCGCGGATTGAGCAGATGGAAGATCAGCAGTGCGACCAGATAGGCCACGCCGCACGCGATGAAGAAGGGCTGATAGCTGCCCACCCGGTCGAGCAGGACGCCCAGCGCCTTCGACGCGATGAACCCGCCTGTCGCCCCGGCGAACCCGCCAAGGCCGATCAGTGTCCCTTGCGCATAACGCGGGAACTGATCGCCGGGCAGTGCGAACAAATTGGTCGAAAACCCCTGATGCGCGGCACAGGCCAGACCGATCATCGCCACCGCGATCCAGATGCTGCTGGCCTGCGCCGCGAACATGACCGGCAGTGCGAACAGCGCGCAGACGAACATCGCCCGCTTGCGGGCCCGACCGGTCGCGATCCCCTGCTTGAGCAGGCGTGAAGAATACCAGCCGCCGACGATCGCCCCGACATCGGCCATGATGTAAATGGCGACCAGCGGCGGCCCGAAGCTCTTCAGGTCATAGCCATAGCGGCTGTGGAAAAAGTCCGGCAGCCAGAAGAGGAATGTCCACCACACCGGATCGATCAGGAAGCGCCCGGTCATATAGGACCAGGCTTCCCGGTGCCGCATGACGGTCAGGAACCCCGCGCGGCCCGTGGTTTCGACCGGCTCCGCCTCGATCCAGGCGCGTTCCTCGGGCGTGATCCGCGGATGGGCGTGCGGCGGATGGTAGAGCCGCCACCAAGCGGTCAGCCAGACGAGGTTGAACAGTCCGGTGATGATGAACGCCCAGCGCCAGTCGAGCACCAGATCGGCGATCAGGAAACCAATCAGCAGCGGCGTGACCACCGCCCCGACATTCGCCCCGGCGTTGAAGATACCGATCGCGAACGCACGTTCCTTCTTCGGAAACCATTGCGACGCGGCGGCCAGCGCGGAGGGAAAGGTGCCCGCCTCGCCAAAGGCCAGCGGAATGCGGGCGATGGCGAAACCGGTGGTCGAGGTGACGAGCGTCTGGGCGAAATGCCCGACCGTCCACGCCCCCATTGCCACCAGATACCCCGCGCGCGGTCCGATCCGGTCGATCAGCCAGCCGAACAACAGGAAGCCGAAGCCATAGGCGACCTGGAAATAGCCCGTGACGTCGCCATAGCCGCTATTGGTCCAACCATAGAGCGCGGTAAGCTGCGGCTTGAGCACCCCCAATACCAGCCGGTCGATATAGCTGAGCACCACCGCCGCGAAGAGCAGGCCGCAAATCACCCATCGCACCCGACCGCGCGGCGGAGGTACGGCGTGGGCGGCGGTGTCCGGCGCGGTCTCGGCCGCCTGGGTCAGGTCGCTCATATCACCAGCTCCACAGCGTGCCGTCTTCCAGGCGGTTCACCGGCAGATAGGCGCGCTTATAGGGATAGGTCGCTGCCCGTTCCTCGTCGATCTCGACCCCCAGGCCCAGCGCGTCGCCAGGATGCATCATGCCGTCCTCGAACCGGTAATGATGCGGGAAGACCGCATCCGTCTCCTCTGTATGGGGCATATGCTCCTGAATGCCGAAATTGGGCACCGACAGGCCGAAGTGCAGCGCCGCCGCCATCGTGACGGGCGACAGATCGGTCGCGCCGTGACAGCCGGTGCGGACCTGATACAATTCGGCCAGCGCCGCGATCCGCCGCAAATGGGTCAGGCCACCCGCATGGACCACGGTCGCGCGGATATAGTCGATCAACTGGTTTTCGATCAGATGCTTGGCATCCCAGATCGAATCGAACACCTCGCCCACCGCGATCGGCGTGGTGGTATGCTGGCGGATCAGGCGGAAGGCGTCCTGGTTCTCGGCAGGGGTCGCATCCTCGATCCAAAAGGGACGATAGGGCTCCAAATCCTTGCCCAGTCGCCCGGCCTCGATCGGCGTCAGCCGGTGGTGCACATCGTGAAGCAGATGCACGTCCCAACCCAAAGCCTCACGCGCGGCGGCGAATAGTTCGGGGACGATCCGCAGATATTTCTCGGTCGACCAGACGCTCTCGCTCGGCAGATCGGCATCGGCGGGTTCGTAGCGCTGCCCCGCCTTGGCGACGCCATAGGTCGAAGCAAGCCCCGGCACCCCGCATTGCAGACGGATCGCGCGATAGCCCTCGTCCCGGTGACGGATTGCGGTGGCGATCGTATCCTCGATAGTGGTGCCGTTGGCGTGGCAATAGACGAGGCACGCCTCGCGCGATGCGCCGCCAAGGAGTTGATAGACCGGCATGCCGGCGAGTTTGCCCTTGATATCCCACAGCGCCATGTCGACCGCCGCGATCGCCGTCATCGTTACCGGGCCGCGCCGCCAATAGGCGCCCTTGTAGAGATACTGCCAGATATCCTCGATCCGATGCGCGTCGCGGCCGATCAGGCAGGGAATGACATGATCCTGAAGATAGCTGGCCACCGCGAGTTCACGTCCGTTGAGCGTCGCGTCGCCCAGACCGGTGGTGCCGTCGTCGCATTCGATCTTCAGCGTGACGAAATTGCGCCCCGGCGAGGTCACGATCAGGCGGGCGGCAACGATTTTGGGCATGAACGGTCCTTCAGGCGATATCGATGACGACGGCGATGGCGTCGCCACGAGCGGCATCGAGAAACCCATGGGCGGACGAGGCGCGAAGGGCGTGCGCGGGGGCATTCATCGCCACGACCCGGTGGGGCAGGTCCGGTTTATGGGCCATCGCACCCTCTCCTCTGTCCAAAAGTCGTTCAATCGACTTGCCAATTGGTCTGATAGCGGTACCGTGATGATCAAGCGCCAGCTTGTCAATCGGCGGTGCAGCGGGAGAGAATGGCATGAACCGGATACGTCTATTGCTGGGAGCGCTGTCTATCCCGCTGGCAACGCTGCCGATTTCTGCGCGTGCGGATGATGGCTATGCCCTTTGGCTGCGCCCAGCCCCTTCATCGGTCAGACAGATAAATATAAAGCGGTTAGGCGATACGCCCACCCTCCGCCTGGCGGAATCTGAGCTTCGTCGCGACATTTCCGCCGTAACCCCGCCCATCGTCATCGGAACCACGTCGGCTTCCGGTCTTCAGTCACTGCGTCTCACCGCCGAAAATCTGGGTGATGAGGGCTATCTGATTCGCAATGTGACGCTGGACGGGCAGCGGGTCCTCCTCATCGCGGGCAATAGCGATCGGGGCGTTCTATATGGGGCATTCGCGCTCATCCGCCATCTTGCGACGGGCGGCAAAACCGACGCTCTAACTCTCCGCTCCAGCCCCAAGGTGAAACTGCGCGTCCTCAACCACTGGGACAATCTGGATGGATCGGTGGAGCGTGGCTATGCCGGGCAATCGCTCTGGGACTGGTGGACGCTCCCCGACTTTCGTGATCCGCGCTATACCGACTATGCCCGCGCCAATGCGTCGATCGGGATCAACGGCACGGTCCTCAACAACGTCAACGCCAAGGCCGACAGCCTGACCCCCGCCTATATCGCCAAGGCGGCGGCGCTGGCGGAAGTGTTCCGGCCATGGGGTATCCGCGTCTACCTGTCGGTCCGCTTCTCCGCGCCCATCGAACTCGGAGGACTGAAGACCGCCGACCCGCGCGATCCGGCGGTCGCGGCCTGGTGGAAGGCCAAGGCGGACGAAATCTACCGCGCGATTCCCGACTTCGGCGGCTTTCTGGTCAAGGCCAATAGCGAGGGCCAGCCAGGCCCGCGCGATTATGGCGCGAGCCATGCCGACGGCGCGAACATGCTCGCCGCCGCCGTGCGCGACCATGGCGGTATCGTGATGTGGCGGGCTTTCGTCTATGCCGAGACCGACCCCGAGGATCGCGCGAAGCAGGCCTATACCGAATTCAAGCCTTTGGACGGCAAATTCGCCGACAATGTGCTGGTTCAGGTGAAGAACGGCGCGATCGATTTCCAGCCGCGCGAGCCCTTCCACCCGCTGTTCGGCGCCATGCCGCGCACGCCGCTGATGATCGAGTTCCAGATCACCAAGGAGTATCTCGGCTTCGCGACCCACCTGGCCTATCTCGGCCCGCTCTTTACGGAGACACTCGACGCCCGCACCGGGCAGAAGCCGGGCGAGACGGTGGCCGATGTCGTCGACGGGCAAGCCGAGCACCACAAGCTGTCCGGCATGGCGGGCGTCGCGAATATCGGGCGTGACCGGGACTGGAGCGGATCGACCTTCAACCAAGCCAATTGGTATGCCTTCGGTCGCCTCGCCTGGGACCCCGACCTGTCGGCGGAGGGGATCGCCCGCGCATGGGTCGCGCAGACCTTCGGCACCGATCCCCAGATCGTCGACACGATCACTGCCATGATGATGGGATCGCGCGAAGCGGTCGTCGACTATACCGGCGCATTCGGGCTGGCGCACCTGATGGCGACCGGCCACCATTATGGGCCCGGCCCCTGGGTGTCGGAACTGGCACGGCCAGAATGGAACCCCGTCTATTATCACCGGGCCGACGCCGCCGGGATCGGATTCGATCGGACTGCGTCGGGCAGCAACGCGGTCGGCCAATATGCCGGGCCCGTCGCCAGGGTATTCGCCAAGCCCGAGACGACGCCGGAGTCGATGCTCCTCTGGTTCCATCACGTGTCATGGGACCGGCGCATGGCCAATGGGCAGACCCTGTGGACAAATCTGGTGGCGCGTTACGATCGGGGCGTCGCCTATGTCGAACAGATGCAGCGGCAGTGGGACGGCCTACGCGACCGGATCGATGCGGAGCGCTGGCAGAAGACCGCGACCTATCTCGCCGTTCAGGGACGCGAGGCGCGCTGGTGGCGGGATGCGAGCCTGGCCTATTGGATGTCGGTCAACCATCGCCCGCTTCCCTCGGGCGTTCGCCCCCCCGAGCATGATCTGGCGTGGTACAGGTCGCAGCAATTTCCATATGCGCCTGGTCAAGCCCATTAGAAATGACAGGGTCCGCGGACGGACCGGTGAGCCTCATCAGCGTCGTCGCACGCCGGCCGAATCGCCAAGCCCTTCCATCTGACCAACGATTGCCGTTTGGTCCGTCCGATTGCCAAAAGCGAATTTTCTTCATTGATAATGGACGTTTTTCTTACGCAATCACGACTATGTAGGGTCGAAGCAAGCCCTACGCCGCGCCCGATCGTGACTTCATTGTGAATTTCCTGCTCCCCAGTTCGGCCTAACCAATTTGCATTTGACTTCCTGACCGATAGGCATATCGATAGCGCTATCAGCAATGCCGCGCCAGACGGCCATGAGGGGGAAGCGGAATGGTTTCCAGGGCAATAGCATTTCCGGCTTCGACCGATGCCGCGCGCCCTTTCGACGACAACCCGCCTCCACCGCCTGATCGCGGCGCTTCGATCATCTTCATCATCACATGAATGCCCCCGCATGCCGCGACGAACGGCAGCGGGTCGACAGAGAGGACCTGACATGAAATCCACACCCCATATCCGTCTGTGCCGCCTGACGCTGCTGTGCGCCACGGCGGTCGGCGCGGTGACCGCCTCTACGGCCCTGGCCCAGGCTGTTCCCCCACCCCAGGAACAGGTCCCGGCGGATGGCCAGGACAGCGGCCCCTCGACGCCGCCGGCGCCGCAGACCGACCAGACCCAGGGGACGCCGAGCGAGGATATCGTCGTCACCGGCTATCGCTCCAGCCTTGCCAAGTCGACCAACGCCAAGCGCGCCTCGACCGGCTTCACCGACTCGATCTTCGCCGAGGATATCGGCAAGTTTCCCGACACCAACATCGCGGAATCCTTCAACCGCATTCCCGGCGTCACCATCACCCGCGACGTGACCGGCGAGGGCACCAACGTCGCCATTCGCGGGCTCGGTTCGAATTTCACCAACGTTACGCTGAACGGCGCGCCGATCGCTGTCGCCTCGTCGGGCGCGACTGACGCGCAAGGCACCGACCGCTCGGTCGATCTCAGCTTCTTCCCGACCGACCTGTTCACCAAGCTGACCGTGAACAAGAGCTACACCGCCGACCTGCTGGAAGGTGGCGCGGCGGGCAATATCGACCTGCGCTCGGCCCGGCCGTTCGACCGCAATGGGCCGTTCCTGGCCTATAACATCCAGGGCACAAAGCAGACGCCGGAAGATCGCATCGGCGCGCGTGGATCGCTGATCGGAAGCTGGCGCAACGACACCTTCGGCATCCTGGCGGGCGTCTCGGCGCAGCGTATCTTCACCGACACGCGCGGGTATGAGACGATCGGCTACACTAACCCTGCCCTGACCGCCGCGCAGTGTGGCGCGGCGACCGGATGCAACGGCACCGGCGGCGGCAACTGGACGATTCCGGCGGTGGTTCCGAACGGAGCCGGGGGCGGGCTGGTCCCTGGTACGACGATCGACTCCGCCTTCCTGCTAGCCAACAATCCGGGCGCGACGATCCAGCAGATCGACAACGGCCTGTTGCCGCGTCTTGGCCGCTTCACCAGCATCCGGGGTCCGCGCGACCGCGTCAACGCGATCGTCAGCGCGGAGTATCGCCCGACCGATACGCTGCATTTCTATCTCGATGGCCTCTATGGCTACAAGAAGAACGAACTGACCCGTGAGAACATGGCGTGGATCGTCCGCAACGGCGCGATCATCCCGACCAATCTGACGTTCGACAAGGCGGATTGCAGCGCGGGCTGCACGGTCACCGGCGGCACCTTCGCCAATGTCCAGTTCTTCAACGAATTCCGCCCCTATACCGAGACGACACACCTCTGGAGCGTCAATCCCGGCGGCGAATGGGAGATTGCTGACAAGCTCAAGCTGAACTTCCAGGGCAACTACGCGCGCTCGACCTTCCACCGCGAAAGCCCGACCGTCGGGATGTCTACGCCGCTGGGCGTCGGCAATACCGTCACCTATTCGAACGATGGTGGCCTGCCGACGATCAGCAGCGCGCTCGATCTGAACGATCCGAAGAATTTCGGCTGGTATGCGGGCAGTCGCGTCAACCTTCAGGACGAACGCCGCCTCAACATCAACAAGGGGTTCCGGGGCGACCTGACCTGGGGCGACACCGCGCTGAACCTGAAGGTCGGCGGTGCCTATGACAATACGTCGCGCCAGATCCGCGGTTTCGACAACAGCCAGTTCTGGCAGAATGCGGTGTGCGGCAACAATCCCAACGTCGCCGTCCCCTCGCCCAACTCCCAGCCGCCGTGCGAAGGACTGAACGCCCCTGGTGCTGCGCCCGCCGGTTATCCGACCTATCCGGGTTATGGCACGGGTTTCAGTTCGGGCACGAACGGCCAGGTCAGCTATGGTGGATCGCTGATCCCCAACAGCGCCGCACCCAGCTATCTGAAGCCGGGCCCTGCCGGATTCGTGACGGTCGACTGGCCCGCCTTCGCCGCCGCCAGCAACTACCAGTATTTTCATGACAATGCGCCGGAGACGGGTGCGGCGAACACCGGCGCCAGCGGCGGCTTCATCCGCGAAGTCGTCAAGTCGGCCTTCGCGACCCTGAACGGCGCGCAGGACCTGGGCGGCAACACGCTACGCTTCAATGTCGGCCTGCGCTACGTCAACACGATCCAGACGATCTCGGGCCGCGTCTCGCTGCCCGATCCGCGCAACGCGCCGGCGGGCGGCGGGTCGCTCCCGGATGGCAGCCGCTATCCGAACATCGTCAACATCGCCGAGACGCGCAACGTCTATTCCGAATGGCTGCCCGCCGCGACCTTCGCCTATGATGTCGGCGAACATGCGGTGGTCCGCGTCGCCGGATCGCGCACCATGACCCGGCCCGATCCGTCGGCGCAGCTTCCGGGCGTCAATTTCGGCGCGCCCTCGGCGGATCAGGCGTCGATCGGCAACCCGGCGCTCGCGCCCTATCTGTCGACCAATCTCGACCTGGGCTTCGAATATTACACCGGTCGTGAGGGCGTGGTCAGCTTCAATGCCTTCCGCAAGTCGATCGAGGGTTTCACGACGACGGCGATCAACACCGTGCCCTTCTCCAACCTGGCGCAGTATGGCATCACCTATGACACGCTGAACCCGACGCAGCAGATCGCGATCAACGCGCGCGGCGGGCCCGGTCAGGCGCAGGTCCAGGTCACGTCGCAGGTCAACGTGCCCAACAAGCTGACCATCAATGGCCTGGAGTTCCAGTGGGTCCAGCCGCTCGACTTCCTGACCCGCGCGATCGGCATCACGGGCTTCGGCTTCAACGCCAACGCCACGATCGTCGACCAGCGCAGCGACGGCCCGGCCATCGCCTTCGGCGTCGCGCCCTTCACCTACAACATCACCGGTTATTACGAGAAGAACGGCGTGATGCTGCGCGTCGCCACCACCTCGCGGCAGGGATCGCAGAATAGCGGCGCGGCGCAGAACGGCATCCCCGCCGCCGCATTGTTCGGGACCGACTATACCACCTACGACTTCTCGTCGGCGTTCGACCTCGACAAGATTTTCGGTATCCCCGGTGCGCCGCAGTTGACCATCAACGTCGCCAACTTCACCAATGCGACGCTGCGGTCCTATTTCCAGTTCGAGAATGCGACCTTCACCCAGTACAAGCCCGGTCGCCAGTTCCTGATCGGTCTGCGCGGCACCTTCTAAACGCGCTTCGCCCTGAACGAGAAAGGCCCCGGTTCCCGCCGGGGCCTTTTTCTTGCCGTCCGTCCAGTCCCTTCCCCACATCGGCCTGCGGCAGATAGCGCGGCACCCGCCGGGCCCTGGCACGCTGTTCATAGGCATAGCCCGCCCCCAGCACGACCGCGTCGGCATCTCCGTTAGCGATGAAGGACAGGCCGACCGGCATTCCCCGGACCAGCCCCATCGGTACGGTCAGATGCGGATACCCCGCCACCGCCGGCAGTTCGGAGGCCGAGGGTCCGTCATACTGATCGCCCTGTATCGGATCGCTCAGCCACGCCGCATCATAGGTCGGCGCGACCAGCACCTGCACGCGCGCCGTCTTCAACATCGCATCGATACCGTCCTCGCCCGCCAGCCGCAGGGATGTCCGCCGGGCTTCGAGATAGGCGGGATCCTTCAAGCCCTTCGTCTTCGCCGCCTTCTCGAACAATTCCTGTGCGAAGAACGGCATTTCCTCGACCGCGTGCTCGCGATTGAAGGCGATGACCTGATCGAGTGTCCGTGTCTTCACGGCGGCGGGCGTGGTGGCGAGATAGGCGTCGAGATCGGCCTTCAACTCGGTCATCAGCACGGTCTGTTCGGCATCGCCCAGCCCCTTTAGTTCGGGCACCGTCACATCGACCAGAATGGCACCCGCCGCCCTGAGCGTGTCCAGAGCTTGATCATACCGCTCGCGCAGGGGTGCCGACATCGATTTGGGCCGGATCACCCCGACTCGCATTCCCGACAAGGCGCTGGTCGACAGGCCGGTCGTATAGTCGCGGGCCATGGCCTTCGCCGTCGCCGGATCGGCGGGATCGCGGCCCACCATGGCCGACAGCATCGTCGCGACGTCCCGGACGCTGCGACCCATGGGGCCCGGCGTATCCTGGCTATGGCTGATCGGCACGACATGGGTACGACTGACCAGACCGATCGAGGGCTTGAACCCGACCAGGCCGTTGACCGACGAGGGGCAGACCACCGATCCATCGGTCTCGGTGCCGACCGCGATCGCCGCGAAGCTCGCCGCGACGGCGGCCCCCGAACCCGAGGACGAGCCACAGGCGGTACGATCGAGTGCATAGGGGTTGCGCACCAGCCCGCCGACCGCGCTCCATCCGCTCATCGAATGGGTCGAGCGGATATTGGCCCATTCCGACAGGTTCGTCTTGCCCAGGATGACCGCCCCCGCCCGCCGCAGCAGCGCGACCACCGGCGCATCGCGTCCGGTGACGTTGTCGGCCAGGGCAAGGCTGCCCGCCGTCGTCGGGGCCCGATCGGCGGTCTCGATATTGTCCTTGATCAGGATCGGAATGCCATGCAGCGGTCCGCGAACCCGGCCGCGCCGTCGTTCCTCGTCGAGTATGCGGGCCTGGGCAACGGCATCGGGGTTGAGCGCGATGACGCTGCGCAAGGTCGGGCCCTTGCGATCCATCGCCGCGATCCGGGCCAGATAGGCGCGTGTGATATCGGCGCTGGTCGCCTGCCCCTTCGCCATTATCGCCTGCAACTGGTCGATCGATACCTCTTCGACCTTCACCTGCCGCGCCGCGGCGGGCTGAGCCAGGACCGAAGCCGTGATCGCCAGTCCGAGCATGAAGTCGCGCATGATCTTCCCCCTTTGTCCGCCGCCCAAGCTAACGGCGACCGCACCTCGCACAAGTCGTTGATCGCACGCGGCCTCTACGAAAACGAGCTTGGCGGATGGCGCTGGACGTCCCCCGGCTCCATCGCGCGTCCGAAAAGCGACGCGACCGGTCTTTTTATTGGAAGGTCAGGCAAATCGCTTGCCGGACCTCGTGGAGGCGCTGTATGTGACATCTGCATGACACGTCCCCCACCGGACCGGTCGCGGGATCGCCGGATCGAGGATCCGACCAATCTCTGGATCGTACACCCAGCGGCCGATTTGCTGCTGCCTTGGTTCGTTGCCCGCCGGATATCGGCCAATATGGTGTCGGTCGGCGGCCTCCTTCTCGGGGCATCGGCGGCGATCAGCTATGCCCAGTGGCAGGATTGGCGTTTCGTCCTGTTCGGCCTGATCCTCTCCATCTGCTGGCTGATCGCCGATGGGCTGGACGGGATGATCGCTCGCGCGACGGGTACGGCGAGTCCGCTCGGCCGGGCATTGGACGGCCTGTGCGACCATGGCGTCTTCGCGCTGATCTATATCGTTCTGGCCTGGTCGATCGGAACGATGGGCGGCTGGCTGCTCGCGATCGCCGCCGGAGCGGCCCATGCCGTCCAGTCCAACTATTATGAAAGCGAGCGGGCGCGGTTCCACCGCCGGTGCAAGGGGCTGACCGCCCCCGCCGCTACGCCGCACAGCCGCAACCCGCTGGTCCGCTGTTATGATTGGGTCGCGGGGACGCTGGAACGCTTTGCCGGACGCTTCGACGTGGCGTTGGGGCGTCAGAGCGATCCCATGTCGCTCGCCACCACCTATGGCGTCGCGGCCGTCCCGCCGATGCGGTTGATGAGCCTGCTGAGCGCCAATGTCCGCGTCTATACCATCTTCCTCGCCTGTCTGGCGGGCGATCCCCGCTGGTTCTGGTGGGCCGAACTCGGGCCGCTGACGCTGGTCCTGCTCATCGGGCTGGTCTGGCATCGCCAGGTGGAGCGCCGACTGATCCGGCCCGACACCCCTTTCCATCAACAAAACCTGATCCACTCGAAGGACATGAACACCCAATGACGAGCATCAATATCGCTGTGGTCGGCGTCGGCAATTGTGCCAGCTCACTGGTTCAGGGACTGTCGCACTATCGCGACGGGGCAAATGATACGATCGGCCTGATGCACTGGGACCTGGGCGGCTATCGGCCCAGCGATATCAAGGTCGTCGCGGCCTGGGATGTCGACACCCGCAAGGTGGGCAAGGACGTGGCCGAGGCGATCTTCGCCAAGCCGAACTGCACCGCCATCTTCTGCGAAACGATCGAGACGACCGGCGCGACCGTGCGCATGGGCAAGATCCTGGACGGCGTGGCCGAGCATATGGCCGAGTATCAGGACGACCGCACCTTCCTGCTCGCCGACGCGCCGGAACCGACCAAGGAGGAGGTCGTCGCGGCGCTGCGCGAGTCCAAGACCGACGTGCTGATGAACTACCTGCCCGTCGGCAGCCAGAAGGCGAGCGAATTCTACGCCGAATGCGCGCTGGAGGCGGGCGTCGCCTTCGTCAACAACATCCCCGTCTTCATCGCCAGCAACCCCGAATGGGCGGCGAAGTTCGAAGCGGCGGGCGTGCCGATCATCGGCGACGACATCAAGGCACAGCTCGGCGCGACCATCGTCCACCGCGTGCTGACCGATCTGTTCGCCAAGCGCGGCGTCAAGCTGGAGCGCACCTATCAGCTGAACACCGGCGGCAATACCGACTTCCTCAACATGTCGAACCATCGCCGCCTCGCCTCGAAGAAGATTTCCAAGACCGAGGCGGTTCAGTCGGTCGCCGCCGAGCGGCTGGACGATGAGAATGTCCATATCGGCCCGTCGGACTATGTGCCGTGGCAGAACGACAACAAGGTCTGCTTCCTGCGCATGGAAGGCTCGATGTTCGGCGGCGTGCCGATGAACCTCGAACTCCGCCTCTCGGTCGAGGACAGCCCGAACAGCGCGGGCGTCGCCATCGACATGATCCGTTGCGCCAAGCTCGCCAAGGATCGTGGCCTCGCCGGTCCGATCGACGCGGCATCTGCCTATTTCTGCAAGCATCCCCGCACCCAGATGACCGACGATCTTGCCGCCCAGGCGGTCGAAGACTTCATCACGATCCAGTAAGATGATCGATACCGCGATCCTGCTGGCGGCGGGCGAAGGCAGCCGCCTGCGTTCCGCCGCCCCGTACAAGCCGCTGTGCCATGTGGGCGGCCGGGCGCTGATCGACCATGCACTGCACGGGCTGGCGATAGCGGGATTGCGGCGAGCGGTGGTGGTGCTCGGCTATGGTGTGGAAAGCATCGAGCGCCACCTCGCCGCCGGGAATTGGCCGATTGCCGTGGAGACGGTGCGGGTGGCGGATTACCGCAAGCCCAACGGCGTATCGCTGCTCGCGGCCGAACCTCTGCTCGCCGGCCGGGACGCGCTGCTCGCCATGTGCGATCACCTTGCCGATCCCGAACTCTATCGGCGCACCGCCGAAGCGGGTTCGGGTGGCGGGGCCCGGCTGGCGACCGATCGTCGGATCGACAGCGACTGGGTCGATCTGGACGACGTCACCTGCGTCCGGACCCAGGGCGAGCGGATCGTCGAGATCGGCAAGGGCTTGGGCGACTATGACTGTTTCGACACCGGCGTCTTTGCCATCGGACACAGTCTGTTCGACGCCCTCCATGGGCTCGATGCCCCCTCGCTGACCGAGGGGATGCGCGTCTTGGCGGAGCAAGGGACGGCCCGTACGCTGGATTGCAGCGATGTCGACTGGATCGACGTGGACGACCAGCCCGCTCTGGCCAAGGCGGAGGCGTGGCTTCATAGCGGAACCCCGGCCAGCCGCCGGGCGGCATGACGCCCTGGCGGCCTGGACCGCCAAGGCTCAGCTTTCGGGGAAATCGGCACACAGGCTGAGGTCGCGATTCGCTTCGATCTCGGCATGACGTTGCTTCAGCCGGTCAGTGACCGCGTCGAAGCCCCAGCGGCCCAGCACCAGATGGCGAGGCGGGTTCGTCTGCTGCGTGATCGCGATCATTGCCTCGGCCGCCCGGACCGGGTCGCCCGCCTGGGAGCCGCTGATGTCCCGCGTGCTCGCCAGCCTTTTGCCCGCCGTCTCGGCATAGTCCGCGATCCGGCTGGGCGTCTGTTGAAGTGAACGTCCCGCCCAGTCGGTCCGGAAAGGGCCGGGCTCGACGCAGGTCACGTGAATGCCCAGCGGCCGGACTTCGACCGCGAGCGCATCGGACCAGCCCTCCACCGCATGTTTCGACGCCGCGTAATAGCCTGAACCCGGATAGCCGATCAGCCCCGCCACCGACGTGATGTTGATGACATGCCCCCGGCGCGCGGCCCGCATGATGGGCAGGACGGCACGGGTCAGGGCGAACAGGCCGAAGACGTTGACATCGAACTGCCTGCGGATCGCGTCGTCATCGCCTTCCTCGATCGTGCTCTGATATCCATAGCCCGCATTGTTCACCAGCACATCGATCCCGCCGAAGCGCTCCTGTCCCGCCTTCACCGCCGGCGCGATCTGCTCGTCGTTCGTCACGTCGAGTTCCAGCGCCAGCGCCTTCTCCTGATGCTCCTCGACGATATCGGCCACATCGCCGATCCGCCGCGCCGTGACGACCGCCCGCGCTCCCTGCTTCAGGACCAGCTTCGCCAGTTCGCGACCGAAGCCGGTCGAGCAGCCCGTGATGAACCAGATGGGTGTGGACGAGGACATGGATCAGCCTTTCGATGTTCGGACCGCCAAGCCATGCGCTGCGCGAATGTTCCAGCCTGTTTCGGCTTTTGGTCGTCACCGACGCCGCCCTGCGACGAGCGGACCGACAGGAGCGTCGAACACAAAAGGGATCGGGTGTCGCTTTCCCGACGGACCGCTAAAAGACGCCGAAAAAGGGAAGTTGCGTTGGTATCGAAATCGCTGCTCGGCGGCACCGCTGTGCTCGCCTGTGTGATCCTGTCGTCCGCATGCGTACCCACCGTCAGCCAACCCGTGCCACCCGCCGCCGTACCGATCACGGTCGAGACCACCGCCCCCGCCGCGCCGCGTCCCAGGCCGGTCCCGGCCCGTCCCGCCCGCGCCCAGCCCTCCGCCGACCTGCTCAACGCGGTTCAGGCTCTTGGCAGCACCTTCAAGGGCGAGGTGGGCATCAGCGTTCGCGATATCGATGAAGGCTGGGTCGTGGCGTGGGAAGGCGACCGTCCCCGCCCGCAACAAAGCGTCAGCAAGCTGTGGGTCGCGATCGCCGTCATGGATGCGGTCGATCGTGGTCGCCTGTCGCTCTCCGATCCGATCACCGTCAATCGATCGGACCTGACCGTCTTTCACCAACCGATCCGCGCCCTTGTCGGCAAGACGGGCTATCGGACGACCATCGGCGAGTTGCTGCGAGGGGCCATGACGCGCAGCGACAATACATGCAACGATGTGCTCCTGTGGCGGGTCGGCGGACCCGATGCGATCAATCGCATGCTGTCCCAAAAGGGCGTAGCGGGCGTCAAGTTCGGCCCCGGCGAGCGGGAATTGCAGGCGCGGACCACCGGTTTGCAATGGCGACCCGAATGGGCCGGCGGCTGGGGCTTCCTCCAGGCCCGCGCCGCGATGACTTACGAAGCGCGGGAAAAGGCGCTGCGTCGCTATCTGGCCGCACCGATGGACGGCGCGTCGGCGAACGGCGTCACGCTCGGCCTTTCGCTCCTGGCACAGGGCAAGCTGTTGACCCCAGGATCGACGTCTTCGCTTCTGACGCTCATGCGCTCGAGCAAGACCGGGCCGCTCCGCCTCAAGTCCGGGCTTCGTCCCGGCTGGACGCTCGCGCACAAGACGGGGACCGGGCAGGATCTGGGCAGCCTTTCGACGGGATACAACGACGTCGGTCTGTTGGTCGCGCCCGATGGCCACCGCTACGCCGTTGCCGTCATGATCGCCAGCACGCGGGAATCCATTCCCGCCCGCATGCGCCTGATGGGAGATGTGACGCGCGCGGTCGTCGGCTCGGCGAGGTAGCATGCCGCTCAGCAATGTTTTGTCACTTTTGGGGCCGTGCGGCGTTATTGCTTCAACCATCGTCCGAGGCTCCATCATAAATGCCCCTTCCCACCGAACGTCTCGCCATTCTCGAGGCCAAACGCACCCTTAAAATGGCCCGATCCGCCTATGCCTATGTTCGCGGCAATACGGCGAAATTCTATGAATGGCTGGCGGAATCGCCTTCCGCCCGACGGGTTCCTCGGGGACCGGACATCTGGATTTGCGGCGACTGCCATCTCGGCAATCTCGGGCCCGTCGCGAACGGCGAGGGCGCGGTGGAAATCCAGATCCGCGATCTGGATCAGGCCGTTATCGGCAATCCCGCGCATGACCTGATCCGGTTGGGGCTGTCGCTGGCGACGGCGGCGCGTGGCTCCGACCTGCCCGGCGTCGTCACCATGCGGATGATGGAGGAAATGGTCGAAGGCTATGCCGCCGCAATGCGCGATCCGGGCAGCGATGATCCGGGCGCCGAGTCCGAGATCGTCCGCAGCGTCGAGCGGGAGGCATTGGGGCGACGTTGGCGGCACCTTGCCAAGGAACGGCTGGACGCCGTCGAGCCGCGTATCCCGCTCGGCAAGAAATTCTGGGATTTGACGCCAGAGGAACGCGAGGCCCTGACCACGCTGTTCGCCGATGAGGACGTCGCCCGGATGGTCCTGTCGCTGAAGGGCAAGCCAAAGGGGCGTGGGGTTCGCCTGGTCGATGCGGCCTATTGGATGAAGGGGTGTAGTTCGCTGGGCCTGCTGCGCTATGCTGCGATCGTGGGGCTCAAGACCGGCAAGGGCAACTGGTCCTATGCCCTGATCGACCTGAAGGAAGCGACCACCCCCATCGCCCCCGCCGCACCGGGCGCGGCCATGCCGAAGGACGATGCCGAGCGTGTCGTGACGGCGGCGAACGCAATGTCCCCCTATCTGGGCGCGCGGATGATGCCGGTGCATATGCTGGAGCGCTCGCTCTTCATCCGCGAATTGACCCCGCATGACCTGAAGCTGGAGGTCGACCAGTTCAGTCAGGGCGAGGCGGTGAAGGCCGCGCGTCATCTCGCTTTCGTCGTGGGCAAGGCCCATGCACGGCAGATGGATGACCGGACCCGTTGCGACTGGCTGGAGACGTTGGAGGCGGATCGGCGGGGCGCGCTCGATACCCCGTCATGGCTGTGGGAAAGCGTCGTGTCGCTCGCGGGTAGCCATGAGGCGGGCTATCTCGACCATTGCCGCCGCTATGCCCTCGCCGCCTGACCGCCGCAGGTCAGCGCGTATGGTGGGACAAGAATGCCCACATCGCCTCGTTATCGACGGTGGACCAGCTATGCCCCCCGCCCCGCTTCACGCGCACTGCGACGGTCGCATCACCCCTGCACAGCGTATAGCCCTGCTCATAGTCGCTCGCGTCGATGGTCCGGGCATAGGGGCGCGAACAGCCATTCAGCGCGGCCCAGCGCGCGAGCGCCGTGGTCTGCGAATATCGCCAATAGGGCGCACCACCGCCGCTGATGGGGTTGGTCGTATCGGCGTCGCCCGAAAAGGCGAGGACGGGCATCGGAATTCCGGGGCGGCACGTCGAGGGATCGACGCGGTCGGGATCGCCTTCGAGCGGCCGACCCGCCCGCAAGCCGACGACCGGCGCGATCGCGGCAAATCGGTGCGGCACGTGGCAACCCAGCAGCGAGGTCATACGCCCGCCACCGGACAGGCCCGTCGCATAGACCCGCGCGCCATCAACACAGCCGGTCGCGATCATGCGGTCCACCAGCCCGGTCAGATAGCCGATGTCGTCACGAGCCGTCCTCGGCGGCAATGCGCCCGTGACGGTCGGGACACCGGGAATAATCCAGACGAAGCCACGGCCCGCCGGGATACCCCCGTTTGGCGCCACGACGATGAAGCCATGGCGGTCCGCGGTTTCGGCCAGCCCGCTGTCCCGCAGCATCTCCGCACCGTTGCTGGTGCTGCCGTGGAGAAGCACCAGCAACGGCATCGCGACGGTCGAGGGCTTTGAAGGCAGATGGATGAGGGCGCGTTCGGGCAAGGCATCCACAGCGCCCATGCGACATTCCGCCAGAGCGGCGTTGGAAAGGACACAGGCGATCAGTGCCGTCAGCAGGCGCAGGAACTTCAGCATATCGCGGTTCTACAATTCCTTCACCCGCTCGCCCAGTCGGAACGCCGATCATCCGTGACGCCGGGACAGCCCATCATCGCCATGTCCTTACACCCAGGATCGCCAACCCACCCGACATGGTGATCAGGGCCAGCACCAGCAGGACGGTGTCGAAATCCTGCGGCGTCGCGAACACCCAGGCGAGCATCGCTCCCAAAAGGCTCGGCAGGGTATTGGTCAGGTTGAACAGCCCCAAATCCCTTCCACGATGACGCGGATCGGGCAGCAACTGAAAGCTGAGGCCCGAATGCAGCGCGGCGAACACCGACGATCCGGCGGTGTAGAGGATGAAGGCCGCCGCCCCCGCCTCCCGGCTTTGCGCGGAGGCCATGGCGACCAACCCGGCCGCCGCGACCAGGGCGGCCAGCAGCAGGACATATTTGCGCCGTTCGGGCCTGTCCGCCGCGCGGCCGAACAGCAATGCGATCGGCAGGGGTACGATGAAGCCCAATGTGAAGACCTGCCCGATCCAGCGAGGCAGATCGACGCGCTCGGCGGGCGGCACGATCGTCTGGAAATAATAAAGGAGATAGCCTTGGGGCACGACCCCCGCAATCTGGATCAGCAGCCTGGACAGGCCCGCGATCCACAAGTCCCGACGAGGGGGGCGTGATCGCGCCGTCTCGGGAACCATCGGCGCGTTGAGCGCCCGCGCGCGGGTCAGGAGCAGCGGTAAGACGCAGACCGCGATCATTCCGCCGACGACCGCGAGCCGCCCGCCCTCTCCCAGCATCGCTTCGCCGACCAACCATGCGGACAGCGCCGCCGCCGCCGGATTGCCCAGCGCGATCAATGCTCCGGCCATGCCCCGCTTCGCATCCGGGATTTCCTCGGCCATGATCGCCATCAACGGTGCAAGCACGGCGTTGACTGCCAATTGAAAGCACAGGATCGCCGCGACCACCGAGACGGGGGTCGTCGCCAGACCGATCAAAGCATAGCTTGCCAGTATCCCGACCAAGCCGATCGCTATCCATAGCCGCCGACCCCGGCCCGCCTGCGCCGACCGATCGCTGAGCCAGCCGAACAGGATATTGGCGAGGCTCGCCACCACGGCGCCCGACACGGCGATCAGCGACAGAAGCGCGATCCGCCCGTCCGGACTGATCGCCTCCACCTTCAAGGGTACCAGCAAGGTCAGCAGCGGCAGATACGCGATCACGCCCCCGACATTGGCGAGCCCGAAAAGCGATAAAGGAGGCGATGATCGTGACGGGATCGGTTCGGGGCCGGATGGGGACATGCCCCTCCCTGCCCTCGATCGACCCTTGCGGCAACGACTTAGCGTTTCATCGTCTGCCCTTGGACCGTGACGGTTGAGACCATCGCCGATAGTCCGACCTTCCGGCGAGGTCGATCACGCCTGAGGCGGCACGACCGGCGTCGAAACCGGCTCGACCGTCAGGGGTCGGACCCAGAACAGCAGCAGGCTGCCGATCAGCGCAAACAGTCCCAGCATCAGGCTGAAACCGACCACACCGGGCCAACCCCTGTACGTCCAGGCGATCCCCCCGGCGGAGCCCAATATGCTCGACCCCATGTAATAAAAGAATAGATACCACGCCGCCGCCTGCCCCCGCATCGCACCGCCGCGCCTGCCGACCCAGGCGCTGGCGATCGAGTGCGCTCCGAAAAAGCCGATCGTCACGACGGCGATCCCCGCGACGACGAGCCAGAGGGGCGCAGCCAGGGTCAGCGCGACCCCGCCGATCAGCAGCGCAGTGGGAAGCCAGAATATCCTTCGCCGCCCGACCCTACCCGCCAGGCCGCCGAACAAGCTCGAACTCAATGATCCCAGGACATAGAGGAGGAAGACCGCCCCCACCGTCGCCTGTCCCAGATGATAGGGCGGTCCCAGCAGATGGAATCCGGCATAGTTGTAGACCGTGACGAACATGCCCATCAGCAGGAAGCTCTCGGCATAAAGCAGCCGCAGCGCCGGATCGCGAAACAGGGTCACGGCACCGCGCGGCAGCGAAAGCCAATCGGCCTCGCCCGCGACGAACCGCCGGGACACGGGGGCCAGACGGCGGAACGCCTCCGCCATGGCCAGCCCCGCCAGACCCACCGCCGCGATCGCCCAGCGCCAATCGGCCACCGCCGCGACGAGGCTGGCGACCAACCGGCCGCCCATTCCGCCCAGCGCGCTTCCCGCGATGTAAAGGCCCATGGCCGAGCCGATCGAACCCGCATCCACCTCCTCGGCGACATAGGCCATGGCGACCGCAGGGACCCCCGCCAACGCCAGTCCGGCCAGCAGCCGCAGCGCGAGCAGCGCGTACCAACTTGGCGCGACCGCGCTGGCGAGGGTCAGGATCGCCGCCGCCATCATGGCGATCGTCATCAGCGAGCGGCGTCCCCATCGATCGGAAAGCGCCCCCGCCACCAGAATGCCGATGGCCAGCGGCCCGGTCGCCATCGACACGGCGAGCGAGGCGGCCTCGGCGCTCAGGCGATAATGCCGGGCGAGTTCCGGCAATAAGGGCTGCACCGCGTAAAGTGTGGAAAAGGTCGCGAACCCGGCGAAGAGCATCGCCAGGGTCAGGCGTCGATATTCGGAAGAGCCCTTGCTGAGGGCGGCGGGGAGCGATGCGTCGGTCATGATCTCGCCTTAACGCATTCCGTTCACGGAAGATGGCGGGCACTGCGCGATCGATGCACAAGCCCCGGTCGGTTGCCTGTCTTCATCGACCATCGACCATCACGGTTGCATCGGAATCCTAATTTCGTTAATGCGAGGCGATAGCAATAAAGGGGTGGCATGTGAAATTTGTTACGATGGCGGCTGGCTGGGTCGCGGCACTGGTGTGCATGCCCGCTATGGCACAGCCGCCCGGCCTCCCGTCCGACCGTGTCGAAGAAGACGCGGGTCAAGACAGGGAAGTCGTCGTCACCGGGCGGGCGCAGCGTCTGTACCGGGTCGATACCACCACGCTCGGAAAGGCCGCCGAAGACCCGTTGAACATCCCGCAGGCGTTGCAGGTCATCAATTCCGACCTGTTCACGGATCAGGGCGCGCGGGATGCGACCGACATTTATCGCAATATCTCGGGCGTCACTGCGTTCAGCTATGCCGGGGTCACCTTTCGCGGCTTTCGACAGGACCAGTCCTTCTACGACGGGCAACGCGGCAATCCCTTTATCGGCTTCTCGGTCCCGCAACTGTTCAACATCAGCCGCGTCGAGGTATTGAAAGGTCCGGCGGGTCTCTTCTTCGGCCCCGGCTCTCCGGGTGGGATCGTCAACTATGTCTCCAAGACACCGAGCGAGGTGAGCGCATTGCGCATGGTCGCGACGCTCGGCAACTATGACCGGGCGGGCATTTCGTCGGAGGCGACGGGCAAGGTCGATGCGGAGGGAGTCGTCACCTATCGCATCGGCGGCTTCTATGAAGCAATGAAGCCTTTTCGCTACAATACGAAGAACAGCGCGCTGATCGGCGATGGCGGGTTGTCGTTCCGAACCAATTCGGGCGGCAAGCTGACCGTCCAGGCGACCGTCTATGACAAATTTCCTTCGGGCCAACCGCCTTCGCGGCGTGCCGGTCGACAATGACGGCAACTTCCTGGGCGACATCCGCTGGAACGCCAATGAGCCGACCGACTTCCTCCATCTGAAATCGCAGGCCTATCAGGCGCGTTACGCCACCACGATCGGCGATGCGGTGACGTTCGACGCGGGCGCCCGCTATTTCGACGCGACCGAGACGCAGCAATATCACGAACCGCGCGGCTTCGTGGCGGGGAGCAAAGATCTGATCGCGCGCGAGTTCCGCGACCAGATCCGCAGCGTCGACGGCCTGTCGTTCATGGCCAACGCGACCGCGAAAGTCCAAATTGCGGGCATGACCCACAAATTCCAGGCCGGTGCCGACTGGTATGACGAGACCAGCATCCTCGACTCGCGGATCCTGCGGAACGGGGTCACGCCGCTGTCGCTGAGCAAGCCGGTCTACACCGTCACCGGGCGCGACGTCGCGCGCGTCGCCGTCCTGCCCTTCGCCGTCACCGATACGCGGACCAAGCGGCAGGGCGGCTATCTTCAGGACCAGATCAGCATCACCGACGCTCTGCTGATCGTCGGCGGCGTTCGCTATGACCGGTTCGATGACGCCGTGACGACCGCCACCGGCGGACGGACGACGGCAAGCTCGGCCTATCGCGATGGCCGCTTCACCTATCGCGGAGGAGCGATCTTCAAGCCCCAGGAGCAATTGTCGCTCTATGCGAGTTGGTCCGGCAGCTTCGAGCCGCAAAGCGCCGCCAGTCAGAATGTCGATGCGGGCGGCCCCTTCGCCCCGGTGACGGGCGGGCAGATCGAAGCGGGGGTCAAGTCGGTGCTGCTGGACGGGCGACTTCAGGCCAATGCCGCGCTCTACCGGATCATCCGGCGCAACCTGCTTCAGGTCGATCCGTCCCAGCCGCCGGTCAACGGCGTGGATCAACTCCGTCCGATCGGAGAAGTAACGAGCAAGGGGTTCGAGTTCGACCTGTCGACGGACCTGACACCCGATTGGGTGCTGCTGGCCAACTATGCCTATAACGACACGAAGATCACCGGCACGGTGGCGGGGCAGTCGCTGACCAACGCGGTCGGCGATCGCTTCGCCAATGCGCCGCGCCATCAGCTCGGTTTCTGGACACGCTACCAGATCGCGCCGATCGGCACGGCGATCGGCTTCGGCGGCGAATATCTGTCCAGCCGGATCAGTTTGTCGGGCCAGACGGTGCAGCCCTATATGATCTTCGATGCCTCGATCACCAAAAGCCTGGGGATCGCGGAGTTGATGCTGCGCGTCGATAACCTGTTCGACAAACGCTATACCGCCTCGGGCTTTTCCGCACAGACCGGCAGCTTTCCCGGCGAGCCGCGCACGCTGCTGGCGGAATTGCGCCTTCGGCTCTGATCGGCGGGGCCTGCAACTTCCAACGCGCTCCGACGCTTACCAAGGCGTAAGGAGATCGGTGTTGGACGACGAATTCGCGGAGGCCATTGCGGGCAATCTGGCCGCCCATGGTTTCATCATGGAGAATCTGTACGCGCTGCTGCTTGTCGGCGACAAGGACCCGGTGGGCGCCTGTCGCGCAACGGCGCAGAGCATGTTGCGCGACTTCGGCCGGTTGCAGGCGACCGGGGTTCAGGCGATGACCGACGACGAGGTCGGCCGCATCAGGCAACATGCGCTGGATCGCCTGAAGCGTTTCTGGGACGGCGTCGAATTTCGTCTGGAGAACGCCGAGCAAGGCGGGGGATGACCGCGACCGGTCGCCCCCTGCCAACCACCCCGGCTCATCGCACGCCGCAACTCACCGGCCCCGGAGGCGCACTGGCGATCCGGATCGAAGAGATATCGAGCGTCAGCTTGCCCGAGGTCGATAGCACCCAGGGCCGGGATACGGCGGCCATGTCCACCCCGCCATCGGCGAAGCAGCGCAACGGCACCGCCAACTGCCGCCATTCGCCGAGCGCGCCCTTGAGCGCACCGGTGATCGGCACCGACGCCGCCTTGCCGCCCTCCATGCCCAGAGTGACCTCGCCCGTGGGCGCCGCCGTCACGCGGTAATCGAGCAACAGGCTCAACTGCCCATTGGACTCGCGCGTCACGTCGATCGGCTTGGCCTCCTCGATCGCGGCGCGGGCCGGGCCGCTACCCGCAAAGGCGAAGCGCAGGCTGTCCTCCTGTGCGGCGCGGTCGATACGGCTCTGCTGCACCGCGCCGCCCAGGTCCAGCCGCGCCCCTGCGACGACGCGGCCCCGCACGAACAGGGCGTTCTGATCCCCCGCCGCGACCGCCGGACGCGCCTCGCTCAGCATCGGCACCGTTCCGCCTTGCGCATAGGTCAGGCCATAGCCGATCGGGAACAGCGGATCATAGCCGGGGTCGCGCTTGTTCAGGACATATTGGTCGAGGCGCTTGGGCCAGGAGAAGCTGAGCTTGCCGTGGAAATCATGGCGCGGCTTGCCGTCCCTCCCCGCGATCAGGACATCGGCCACGCCGCCGCCCTCGGTTCCCGGCAGGAAGGCCGCGACGAAGGCGTCCGCCGCATTCAGCTCCGGATTCACCCAGAGTGGACGGCCCGACAGGAACACCGCGACGACCGGGATACCGGCGGCCTTGAATTTCTTGAGCAGCGCGAGGTCGCTCTTGTCCTCCGGGCTATATTCCAATGTCGGACGGTCGCCGGTGAATTCGGCATAGGGGGTCTCGCCGAACACCATGATGGCGACGTCGGGTTTGGTCGCATAGCGGCCATCGACCGCCAGCGTCGCCTTGCCGCCGCCCGCGCGCACCGCCTCGTCGATCCCCGACCAGATGGACTGGCCGTTGGGGAAATTGGCGTTGGTGACGCCGGTTCCCTGCCAGGTGATCGACCAGCCGCCCGCCTGTTGACCGATATTGTCCGCGCCGCGACCCGCAACCAGGATGTTCGCACCCGGTTTCAGCGGCAAGACACCGCCATTGTTCTTGAGCAGAACCAGCGACTCCCGCACCGCCTGACGGGCGATGGCGCGATGCTCGGGCGCGCCGATCAGCTTGAACTGCCCGCTGAGGGGCCGGGAGGACGGGCGGCCCGCCTCGAATGAACCGGCCAGCATCTTCACCCGCAGGATGCGGCGCACCGCATCGTCCAGACGCGCGGCGGGGATGGTTCCGTCCTTCGCCTCGCGCAGCGTGTTGTCATAGAGCTGTTTCCAGCCCGCCCCGGAGTACATGAACATGTCGAGCCCGGCATTGATCGCCGCCGGGCAATCCTCGTTGCTGCAACCCGGCACCTGCCCATGGGCGTTCCAGTCGCCGATGGTGAAGCCGTCAAAGCCCAGCCGGTCCTTCAGCACGCCGGTCAACAGGCTCTTGTTGCCCGTCATCTTGGTGCCGTTCCAACTGGAGAAGCTGGGCATCACGGTCAGCGCGCCGGCGACCAGGCCGCTGCGATAACCGGCGGCGTGCACATCGCGCAGCACCTCCTCCGAGACGCGCGTATCGCCCTGGTCCCGCCCGCCGGTCCCGCCATCGCCCAGGAAATGCTTGATCGAGGAAATGACGTGGCCGGGCTTCATGAAGTCGCCGCCGACCCGGCCCTGAATGCCCTCGACCATCTGTCCGGCATAGGATTCGACGATCGCGGGATCTTCCGAATAGCTTTCGTAGGTGCGACCCCACCGGTCGTCCTGCACCACCGCGACGGTCGGCGCGAAGCTCCAGTCGATGCCGGTCGCCGCCGTCTCCGCCGCCGTCGCTGCGCCGATCTTGCGGATCAGTTCTGGATCGCGCGCCGCACCCAACCCGATATTATGCGGGAACAGCGTCGCGCCGACGATATTGTTCGCGCCGTGCACCGCGTCCGTGCCCCAGATCAACGGCACCTGCGGGCGACCGTCGTTGCGCTTCATCGAGGCGTCCCAGAAGGCGTCGAACAGCCTCAGCCATTCGGGCGCGGGCGCGAATTCGTCGTTATTGGGCGCGGAATTGCCGCCGTTCAGGATCGAGCCGAGCTTATAGGTCTCCAGGTCCTTGGGCGTGATCGAGGCGATGTCGACTTGGATCAACTGACCCACCTTGTCCTCGACGCTCATCCGCGACAGGATCTGCTCGACCCGCGCTTCGACCTTGGGATCACGCTGGCGCTTCAGGGACAGCTTCGGCCACAGATCGGGATGCGCCACCGCTGCGGCGTCGGGCGCGACGGGGGCCGCCTGCTGTCCGATCGCGCCGCTGCTCAGGGCGGTCGCGGCCACGATCATGGCCAGGCTCCGGGAAAACGCCATCGTCAAATCTCTCCTATCGCTTTTCCCTGCCGTGCCGGTTTCATGACGAAACTGTCAACAAGGCAAATCCGGCCGATGATTTTGATTGCACCGGATATCGACGGAGTTAGCAATCCGTGGGGGGCAAGACGAACAATGTCCCTTTAGGAGAGACGATGCTTCGCAGCCTAATCCCCGCCAGCCTGTTGCTGCTGACCGGCCTGCCTTCCGATTCGCAGGCTCGAACCGGTCCGCAGGGCGCGATCCGACCGCTGGCGGCGGAGGCACCAGCGGGGCATCCCCTGCCCCTCCATAACGGCGGACGCGTGGTCGATGGGACCAGCTATCGTCGGCAATGGCCCGGCACCTATTGGGAGGGAGCCTTCCGTGGGCCAGCCGTCGATCTGGGGATTGGGCCGGGTGCCGTCTCGCTTCGCATCGCGATCGATGGCGGCGCGCCCATATCGCTCGTCCGCCCCGCGCCCGGCCTGTATCGTGTTACCGCCCAGGGCGCGGGCGAACACCGCATCCGCGTCGATGTGGTCAGCGAAAGCCAGGCGGGGCCGACCGAGTTTCGAGGCCTGTTCGCCCCCGGCGGCACGACGCCCCTCGCCGCTCCACATCCCCGCGCCCGACAGATCGAGTTCATCGGGGACTCCCACACGGTCGGCTACGGAAACACCTCGCTCACCCGGCAATGCGGCCAGGACGCCATTTGGGAGACGACGAACACCTCGCTCGGCCCGGCGGGCGTGACGGCGGCGCGCTATGACGCGGACTATCAGGTCAACGCCATTTCGGGCCGGGGGATCGTGCGCAACTATGGCGGCTTTGCCGCGCCGACGCTGCCGGAGGCCTATCCCTTCGCCCTGTTCGACTCCGATATCGCGGCAAGCTCTCCGGGCTGGAACCCGCAGATCGTCGTCATCGCCCTGGCCACCAACGACTTCACCACGCCATTGAAGGCCGGGGAACGCTGGCCCGATCGCGATGCGCTGCACCGCGATTTCGAAGGCCGCTATGTCGCCTTCGTCCATGACCTGCGGCGCAAATACCCCAAGGCGTATTTCGTCCTCTGGGCGACCGATCTGGCCGATGGCGAAATCGCTGCCGAGGTCGACAAGGTGGCCGACCGGCTAAAGAACGAAGGCGAACGGCGGATCAGCTTCGTGCCGGTGACGGGCTTGTCCTTCCGGGGATGCGACTCCCACCCCGACACCGGGGACGACCGCGCCATTGCGGCGGCCATCGCCCAGGCGGTGGCATGCCGTACCCGGCGTATGGGGGCGTTGAAACGGTCAAAGATCGACGGCGTAGAGCGAATGGTGCGTCAGGACGAACAACCGTCCGGCACCGTCCTTGTCCATCACCAGTTGCAGCGGCCGCTCGGGCACGTAGATCCGGCGTAGCAATCGACCGTCCGGCGCATAGACGAAAACCTGCCCGTTCGCGACATAGAGATTGCCCGCCGCATCGCGCGTCACGCTCTCCCCGCCCCGTTCGGCCAGCACGCGGAAATCGGTGACAATGCCGTCCGCCCCAACCCGTCCGGCATAGGTCCGGTTCTCGGACTCGTTGGTGACGACGACCTCGCCGCCGCTGGGCGCGGATGCGAAACCATGGGCATCCAGGGTATCCGACCAGCGCCAGCCCCGGTGATCGTCCGGCCCCTGGTTCCACACGCGGAAGGCCGGGAGCACCAGCGAACCATCGGGTGACACATATTCCTGCGCCTTGGCCTCGCCCATCTTGGCGGTGAAGAGGTCGGCCATGGTCGGATAAGCATAGCTTTTCGGGTCGATCCGGTCGGCGAACTCGCCATTGGCCCAGACATTGACCGGCAGCAGCGTCGTCGCTCCCTGATGCGGGCGCGATGGCGTCGGCGGAATGACCGTGACCGCCGCCGGGCGGGCGGGATCGATGCTGTACACCGTGCCGTCACGCCCCGCCGAGGACAGGACCAGCAATCGCCCGGACCGATCGACCGCCAGATTGACCGCGTCGAGCGGCGCGTCGGCGACGATGTTCAGCCCCTCTGCCGTCGACCAGCCATAGATGCGCTGAAAGAAACGATCGATGAAATAGAGCTTGCCCTTGGCATCCATCGCGCCTCCGGCGATCGAGTAGAAGCCGTCCGCCAGCCTGCGAACGCCCGGCGACACCGCCACGGCGGACTGGACCGCCGCCGTTGCGGGCGCGGGCGGCACGTCCAGGCTGGCGAACTCGCGCTCGCGCACCTCGGTCTGGCGGGTCATGTCCTTGATCGCGTTCTCGAACGGATATTTGCTGGCGCGAATGAAGGTGCCGCACCCCTTTTCGTCGCAACTGGCAAAGCCGCTCTCGGCGTTCACATGGACGTTGCGGAAACGGATATCGCCCGAATCGTAGAGCCTGACCGCCGCGTCCATCGGCTTGGCGGTGCGTGTCACGCGATAGCCATGGTAATTGGCGAACAGGATGTTGCGGCTGTGGCGGAATTCGGTCGAGACGGCATTGACCCCGTCGCGCACCTCCTGCTCGGTCTGGGGGGCGAGGAACTCCCAGTTCGCGACATGATCCAGCACGATCTCGGCGCGGTAGTGATGCTCGGCCGAAAGCTGATAGACATGGCCCGGCGTCGTGGTGTTCGAGACATGGAAGCCCGCCGACGCCAGCGTATTGGGCGACCATAGCGCGTTGAACGTACCCCCGCCGCCGTCCGTCACCCAGATGCTGGGATATTGGCCGTCGAACCGCGCGCGATCGCTGCCGAAGCCGATCGGACTGCCGGGCGTCAGCACGGTGCCGCCGCCACCCTGGATCTTAACGTCATCCACCAGCGAAGCCTCGCCCGCCTTCCACAGAAGCGCGGTGGCGCGCGGATTGACGCCGCCGGTCCAAAGCCCGACGCCGGAGATCATCCCCGCCCCACCCTTTGCACTCTCGATCAGCGCGCGAGCGGAACCGACCCCGCGATAGGGGGGCGAGTCATCCGCCAGATAGATATGCGTCAGGCTGGGATGCAGTGCGATCAGCACGCTGTCCGGCCGCAGCTTCAGCGTGTCGCCGACCCGGTAGCGTCCCATCGGCAGGTAAAGCACGCGGTGCGTATCGATCGCGCGTTGCAGTGCGGCGGTATCGTCGGTCGTGTCGTCGCCCTTGACGCCCAGGTCACGGACATTGGTCCAGGCGTTCATGGCGGGCAGCGCTGGGATGGCGGGACGGGGCCGGGCGGGTGCCTTGGCCAGCGGCGTCATGCGCACATCCGTCGCGAAGTCGCCCATCTCACCCAGCGCCGGGACCTTCAGGCCGTAGGAGAAGTCCGCGACGCGGTAGCGCGCTCCCGCGCCTTTCACCGTCCGGCCGCTGTCGCGGAAGCGCGCGAAGACCGGCGTCGTGATCCCCACCGCATCGTCGAACCCGATCTGCGTGAACACACTCTTTTCCGACGAGATCAGTACGCCCGCATCGCGGACATTCTCGAACCGCACCTGCTTGCCCCAGAGCGAGTCCGAATAGCCGCGATCTATCTCGATCCCGACCGGCGTATCGCGGATCGCGACGTTGACCAGCGTCAGGTCGACCTCATGCTCGCGGATCGCCGCCTCGCGCTGCCCGACGAAATCGGAATCTATCAGCGTGAACTGCCAGGCGGGCGAGGTCTTCTCGGTAACGATACCATATCGTCCCCCGAAAAAGCGCAGGCCTTGGGCCGCATTCCCCGCCTGATAGATACCGGCGAAGCCCGATCCCAGATGGAAGTCGACATGGCGCAGATAGCCATGCTGGGCGACGCGGAAGCGCACCGCCACCGCGCCCGCATTGCCCGCTCCGATACGGAAATCGATATTGGCCAGCGCGGAATAAAAGGTGGTCGACGTCGCGTCGAACAGGCTTTCGTCGAACGGCACCGTCGTCGGCACCGGCACCGGCGGCTTGCCCGCGCGATACTGGTCCTCACCCGAAAAGGTCAGCATGGCGGCGATCCCCGATCCGAAACCCGGCGTGGCATCGCCCAGCAGGATTTCGGGCCGGGTCGCGCCGACGCCGAATATCCGCACGCCCGAGCGCAGGATAATCGTGCGGCTGATCCGGTATCGACCGGACGGCAGGAAGACGATGCCGCCATGGCCGCTCTTCGCCGCCGCATCGATCCCCTGCTGGATCGCCGAGCTATCGTCGGCACGGCCATCGCCTACGCCACGGATCGTCACCGCCTGCGGGTCGGACGGGGCGGTTCTATAGACCGATCTCGAGGATTGTGCCGCGGCCGGTGTCGCCATCGACGGCGCGAACGCCATCACCACCGCCGCGCCGAGCAGCCAGTTCGCTTTCATGATCCTCTCCCTGTTTCGGCCTCATCGTAACCGCCGGGCCGTCGACGTCGCCAAACTGGATCAAGCCCGGTATCAGGCGTGGAGGCTGAGCGCCTGTGCCGCGATCGCCACCTGGGTCCGGTTGCGCACGTTCAGCTTGCGCATCAACGCGGTCATGTGCGCCTTCACCGTCGCCTCGGCGATGCCCAGATCGAACGCGATCTGCTTGTTGAGCAGGCCCGAATGAACGCCGCGCAGGACCTTCATCTGGGTCGGAGTCAATTGCGCGAGTGCCGCCGCCATGGGTGTGGCAAGGCCCGGACTTGCGGGCTGACGGGCGATCGAGTGCATCCCTTCCATCGTCATCCTCCTCCATGCGGCTCGTTGGCCATCGGTTGTCGGTCGTGCACGCCGACATGGTCCGATCGTCCCCCGAACGCGCCCCATATGGAGGGATTCGGTTGGACAGGTTTTCACCATGCGCCCAGCCATTGTTCATGATCAAGCCCTTTTATGTTGCCGGATCGCAGAAACCTGTCGTACAACTCGGCATGAGCCATGGGCAGGTGAACGCACCGCCCCAATGCCGAAGGAGGGGTGTCGATGCGCGATCCACGAAGCATGACCATCGTCTTGCGACGGGCGATGCGATGACGGACGGTGACGTCAGGCTGATCGCCGCCGCGCTGGCAGGCATAATGCTGGCGGTCCTGATGATCGTTCGCGGGCGGCTCCATCCTTTTATCGGGCTGCTATGCGGTGCCTTCGCGGTCGGGCTTCTCGCCGGACTGCCGCTGGCCGATATCGCCAAGGCGGTGCAAAAGGGCGTGGGCGATATCGTCGGCGGAACCGGCCTCGTCGTCGCGCTCGGCCTGTCGCTGGGCGCGATGCTGCATTTGTCGGGCGCCGCCGCCGCACTGGCCCAAAGCGCCCTGCGACTGACCGGCGCGAGAGCCGCTCCCTGGGCGACCCTGGGCATCGCGATCCTGATCGGCCTGCCGCTGTTCTTCGAGACCGGTCTGGTCCTGTTGCTGCCGATCGTCGTGGCGGCGGCGGAGGCGATGGACGCACCGGATGGCCCGGCGCGCGACGCGGCCAAGCTGCGCCTCATCATGCCCGCGCTCGCCGGGCTGGGCGTGGTCCATGCGCTGGTCCCCCCGCATCCGGGTCCGTTGCTGGCGGTCGAGGCGCTGGGGGCCAATCTGGGCAGGACGATGCTGTACGGCATCCTGATCGCCATCCCGACCGCGATCATCGCGGGCCCGGCGCTGGCGCGCATCGTGACGCCGGGTGTGCGGCTGGCCCCGCCGGTGCTGGGCGATCACCGCCTGGATGTTGCGACACCGGGCCTGGGGGCGGCGCTGTTCATCGTCCTGCTCCCCGTGCTGCTGATCGCGACCGGGGAACTGGGTCAGCTATCCTCGGCATGGAAGGGCAGCGCCTGGTTGGTAGCCGCCAGCAATCCGGTGATCGCGCTGCTCGTCACCAATCTGCTCGCCCTGCCCCTGTTGTTCGGACGTCGGCTGCGCGAGGCGAAGATTCAGGATGCGGTCTGGCACGAGACCATGGGCGCGGCGGGCGCCATCCTTCTCGCGATCGGTGCTGGCGGCGCATTGAAACAGGTACTGGTCAGCGCGGGGCTGTCCGATCTGCTCGCGCGGCTGGTGACCATGTACGCCATCTCGCCGCTGCTGCTCGGCTGGCTGGTCGCGGTGGGGATCAGGCTGGCGGCGGGATCGGCGACGGTCGCGACCATCACTGCGGTCGGCATCATGCCCGGCGTGGTGGCGGGATCGGGTGTCGCGCCCGAGCTGGTCGTGCTGGCGATCGGTGCGGGGTCGGTGTTCTTCAGCCATGTCAACGATCCCGGCTTCTGGCTGGTCAAAAGCTATGTCGGGACCAGCACCGCCGACACCTTCCGCACCTGGTCGATGCTGGAGACGGTGATCTCGGTCGTCGGCCTCGCGCTGGTGATGATCCTGAGCCATATCGTCTGAACGGGGGTGGGCATGAACGAGGGGCGGCTGGCGGACCGGGCCTATACGGCGATCGTCCGCATCATCAACGACGAGGGGCTGGGGATCGGCGACCGCCTGCCTTCCGAAGCGAGGCTGGCCGAGACGTTCGGCATGTCACGCACCATCGTGCGCGAGGCGCTGGCCCGGCTCGCCTCTGACGGGATTACCGAAGCGCGGCGTGGCGCGGGCTCCTATGTCAAGCGCCGCCCGTCGGAGCGGCTGGGCACGCATATGCCGATGGACGAACTCGCCAAGACCCTGGGCACCTATGAGGTACGCTTCGTGCTGGAGGCGGAGGCGGCGCGGCTGGCCGCGATCCGGCGGTCGAGCGACCAGTTGGACGAGATCGAGAAGGCACTTGCCGCGCTCCGCGCCGCCCTGTTGTCGGATGCGCCCGCGCACGACGAGGACTGGTGGCTTCACCGCGCGATCGTCGAGGCGACCGGCAACTCGGCCTTCCTGCCGGTCTTCGATCATTTGCACGACGAGGTGATGCACATCCTGCGCGCCGGGGTCGACATCTCGCGCTCGCGCCCGCCCGAGGTGATCGGCGCGATGATGGAGGAGCACGACGCCATCGTCGACGCGATCCGGGCGCGCGACGCGGACGGAGCGGCACTCGCCATGCGGTGGCATTTGTCGCAGGGGCGCAAACGGCTGATGCCGTGAGGACCTCAGGCGTGCCTCGCCCCGTCGATCCAGGTCAGCGCCTCCGCGACCAGCCGATCGGGGGAATGCCCGGCATCGAGCGTCAGCGCGCATTCGCCCGGCAGAGGGCGCTCCAGCGTCGCCAACTGGCTGTCGAGCAGGCTGGGCGGCATATAGTGCCCCGCACGTCCGCGCATCCGCCGCGCGATCTCATCGGTATCGGTATCAAGCAGCACGAAGAACAAGGGCAATCCCGCCGCACTTCGCAGCCGTTCGCGATAGCTTCGCTTGAGCGCGGAACACGCCGCAACCGCCACGCCGCCGCGTTTCGCCTCCGTCCCGATCGCCGCCCCCAGCCGGTCGAGCCAGGGCCAGCGATCCGCATCGGTCAGGGGATGGCCGCTGCGCATCTTGGCGACATTCGCCGCCGAATGATAATCATCGCCCTCCAGCACCGGGCAATGGAGTTCGGCCCCCAACCGCTGCGACAGCGTAGACTTGCCGGTGCCGCTAACCCCCATCACCACGATGCCATAGGGGTCGGTCGCCGCTTCGATTCCTTTGCCCGCCGTCACCCGTCACCCCTGTCCTTTCATCCGGCATTCCTGCCGCACCTGTCCGATCACCGCTATCCGACGTGGTCGGCCGAAACGCCATTACGACCTTTGTCGCAATCGCGCCCGATCGCGCACTTGCCTATCGCAATTCCCCTGTCCCCGATCCGTTCCTGTCCAAGAGGATGACCGCCATGCCGCGCCGCCTTCGCCTTGCCGTCTCGCTGCTGTTGGTCGGGAGCGCGGCATTGCCCGCGCTGGCGGCGGACCGTGTCTCCGTCTTCACCCGTGCGCCGGACGATCCCCGTGCGGTGACCGTCCAGGCGAAGGGTGATGGGCGAAGCGACGATGGCGCGGCGATCCAGCAGGCGATCGACCGTGTCGCGGGCCAGGGCGGCGGCGGCATCGTCTTCCTGCCGTCGGGCCGTTATCGCCTGAGCCGCACCCTCTATATGCGGCCCGGCGTCCGGCTGTTCGGCGTGGGCAGGACGCGCCCTGTTTTCGTGCTCGCCCCCCGAACGCCGGGTTTCCAGCAGGGAGTCGGGAGCATGGTCTTCTTTACCGGCACTCTGCCACCGCAAGCGGGCAAGGACGCCCCCCGCGTTCCCGTGCCGCCGCCGACCAGCGTGCCCTTCGACCCGACCATCGCCGACGCCAATTCGGGCACCTTCTATTCCGCCATGGCCAATGTCGATTTCGAGATCGGCGCGGGCAACCCGGCGGCTACGGCAGTCCGTTTCCACACCGCGCAGCATAGCTATCTGGCGCATATCGACTTTCGATTGGGCGATGCGCTGGCGGGCATCTATCAGGTCGGCAATCTCGGGCAGGACCTGCATTTCCATGGCGGACGATATGGTATCCTTACCGAGAAGCCCTCGCCCGCCTGGTCCTATACGCTGCTTGATTCCAGCTTCGACGGACAGCGTGACGCCGCCATCCGCGAGCATGAGGCGGGGCTGACGCTGGTCAATACGGTGATCCGCGACACGCCCGTCGGGATCGAGATCGACCGGGGCTATGGCGACTGGCTATGGGGCAAGCATGTCCGGTTCGAGCGGGTTCGCCGCGCGGGCGTCATCATCAGCAACGAGGACAATGCCTATACCCAGATCGGGTTCGAGGGGGCGACCGCGATCGACACGCCCGTCTTCGCCCGTTTCCGCGAGAGCGGCCGCGACGTCGCAGGTCCGTCGCGCCGCTATCAGGTAAGCCGCTTCACCCACGGCATGGCGGTGCCTTCGCTAGGCCAGACCGGGCGGTACGAGACGAAGGTCGATGCGACACCCTTGTCGTCCACGCCCAGGGTCGCCGCGCGCGCGATACGGTCGCTGCCGCCGGTCGAGGACTGGACCAATGTCCGCGCTCTTGGGGTGAAGGGCGATGACGCGACCGACGACACCGCCGCGTTGCAAACGGCAATCGACAGCCATGCAGTCCTCTACTTCCCCGCCGGTTTCTACCGGGTCAGCGACACGCTGCGCCTGCGCCCCGACAGCGTCCTGATCGGCCTGCACCCCAGCCTGACCCAGATCGTCCTGACCGACGACAGTCCCGCCTTTCGCGGGGTCGGCAGCGCCAAGGGAGTGATCGAGAGCGCTCGTGGCGGCGATGCGATCGTCTCCGGCCTGGGGCTGGCGCCGGGCGGACGCAATCCCCGTGCGACGGCGCTGCTCTGGCGCGCGGGCGAACGCTCGCTGGTCGATGACGTGAAGTTCCAGGGCGGCCACGGCACCTTCCGTGCCGATGGCAGCCGCTTCGATCCGTATAACGCCGATCACACCGGCGATCCCGACCCGATGCAGCGCTGGGACGGCCATTATCCCAGCCTGTGGGTGACCGATGGCGGCGGCGGTACGTTCAACGGGCTGTGGACGCCCGACACCTATGCCTCGGCGGGCATGACGGTGTCGGACACCGAAACGCCGGGCCATGTCTATCAACTCTCCGCCGAGCATCACCGTCGTGCCGAGATCGTGCTGGACCGCGTCGCGCATTGGGAGTTCCTGGCACCGCAGACCGAGGAGGAGGCGGGCGAGAGCCGCGATGCCGTCGCCTTCGAGATACGCAATTCGCACGATGTGCTGTTCGCGAACCTCCACGCCTATCGCGTCACCCGCTCGCTCCAGCCTGCACGGGCGGCGGTCGCGCTTTATGGCGAGAACGAGATCCGTTTCCGCAACGTCCATGTGAATGCCGAGAGCGGCTTTGCGACCTGCCAGGCGGATGCCTGCGGCACCTATTTGCGGGCCAGCAAATATCCCTATGGGAATGCGATCCGCGACATCACGCGGGGGGCCGAGGTCCGCGAGCGCGAATTCGCGACGCTGGACGTCACTCCCGCGCCCCTGCCCGCCCCCTCCCCGTCGTTGACGACGGTCCGCCGTCTGGCCGATGGCTTCTATTCGCTGGGCGGCGGTGCAACGGATACGAGCGGCAAGCTCTATTTCGTCGACCGCTATTTCCACCGCATCCATGGCTGGAGCGAGGCGGAAGGGTTGTCGATCGTATCGGAGGCTCCGCTCGATCCGGTCAACCTGGCGGTCGATGGATCGGGCAAGCTGATGGTGCTGTCCTCGGCGGGTGCGGCAGCGACCGTCTACAGCATCGATCCGAAGGCGCCCGCCACCATCGCACCGCTGTCGCCAACCACCGCGACGCCGCCCGGAGCCCGGATCGCCATGCCCGCCAGCCTGTGGAACAATGGCGAGTTCCGGGATCAATATGACCCCGCCACCGACCGCTTCACGACGCTGGCCGAGATGTTCGCGCGTGACATCGCCGCCGCCAAACCGACATCCTATGTCGCCCCCGATGGCAGTATTGCCCTGCCCGCGTTCCGGGTGTGGCAACAGGGGCCGGCGGACCATCGCGGCTGGCGCTTTTCCGATACGCTCGACACCTATGGCTTCATCGTCGGAAAGCCCGGCAGTCGGATCGCGATCGCCAACGGATCGGAAGATCGGACATATACCGGTCTGCTGGGCGTTGGCGGCACCGTCACCGACCTGAAACCCTTCGCCAATCGTGGTGGGGAGAGTGTCGCGACAGGGCCGGACGGCCGCGTCTATGTCGCGAACGCCCAGATCTTCGTCTATGGCGCGGACGGGCGGGAGCAGGGGCGGATCGACGTGCCCGACCGCCCTCTTCAATTGCTGTTCGGCGGCGCGGACGGGCGGACCTTATTCATCCTGACCCATCACGCGCTCTACGCCGCGCATCCCTGAGCGATCACCATACCGACCATGGTCGTATATGCTCCGCCCCGGCCGCCGCGATAAGATGGGGGATAAGAAAGGACCGCGCCGTCGAACGGGGGCGGTCCGATCGCGATGAGGGGATGGATCGATGAAAATGGGCAAGCGGCGCCTTGGCGTCACGACGAAATCCGGTAACGCTACCAGCCTCGCGGCGCTTGCGCTGGCGCTGGTCGCGACGCCCGCCTGGGCCGCACCCATGCAACAGGCACCCGCTGCCACTCCCGAGCCGCAGGAAGAGACGACCAGCGCCAAGGACATCATCGTCACCGGCACGCGCATCATCGCGAACGGCTATAACGCCCCCACCCCGACCACGGTGATCGGCGAGGAGCAGATCCAGCAAAACGCCCAGCCCAATATCTTCAACACCGTCGCGCAATTGCCTTCGCTCCAGGGGTCGACCGGCGCGACCACCGGCACGTTCAGCACGTCGAGCGGCCAGCAGGGCCTCAGTTCCTTCTCGCTGCGCGGGCTGGGCACGATCCGCACCCTGACATTGCTCGACGGGCAGCGGGTGGTCGGCGCGAACGTCACCGGCGTTCCCGATATCAGCCAGTTTCCGCAACTGCTGATCAAGCGGGTCGACGTCGTCACCGGCGGCGCCTCAGCCTCCTGGGGATCGGACGCGGTGGGCGGCGTCATCAACTTCATCACCGATACGCGCTTCACCGGCTTCAAGGGCAATTTGCAATCCGGCGTCACCACCTATGGCGACGATGGTCAGGTGCTGGCCCAGGCGGCGTTCGGCAAGTCGCTGGCCGGGGACAGGCTGCACCTGATCCTCAGCGGCGAATATGCCAAGGATCAGGGTGTCGGGCCCGGCAATTTTGGCGAGGACCTGGCCGGAAGTCGCGACTGGTATCGCGCCACCACCCTGGTCGATACCGGCATCCGCAACGGCAGCACGCCGCAATTCCTCTACCGCGACCATGGCCAAGCCTATCAATACACCAAATATGGCCTGATCAGTTCCGGACCGCTTCAGGGCACCGCGTTCGATGCCAATGGCAACCCCTTCCCCTTCCAATATGGCTCGAACGGCGTGCCCGCGAAGAACGCGGCGGGCAATGTCGTCGGATGCTATGTCGGCTTCTGTGTCGGCGGCGACCAGTCGGGGCATGTCGGATCGGGCACCTCGCTGCAATCCGCGCTGGAGCGGATCAACGGCTATACCCGGATCGGCTATGACATCGCGCCCGATGCCGAACTCTACGTCACCGCCAACATCGCGCAGGTGAAGACCAGCAACCAGCCCAATCCCGGTGCGGCCAAGACCGGGCTTACGATCCAGTGCGCCAACCCCTATCTGCCCGCATCCATCCAGCAGCAGTGCGCGGCGAACGGCATCACCCAGTTCGGCTATGGCCTCAGCAATGCGATCCTGCCCAACATCAAGGTCAATACCGACCGGCGCCAGTACCGCTTCGTCGGCGGGCTGAAGGGCAAGGCCGAGGTGTTCGGCGGCACCTGGAACTACGATGTCTATTACGAGCACGGGATCAACGTCACCGACATCGATGTCGACAATATCAGCCTGACCGGCCGCTATAACCAGGCGATCAACGCCACCACGATCAACGGCCAGATCGTCTGCGCCGACGCCGCCGCGCGGGCCAGCGGATGCCAGCCGATCAACATCTTCGGCGGCGCGGTGCCCTCCGCCACGGCACTCGCCTATATCGTCCCCGCCAATGGGCCGTTCCAGCATACCCGCCAGACCCAGGACGTGGCGGCGGGCACGATCTCGGGCAACCTGATCGACCTGTGGGCCGGGCCGCTGTCGATCGCGACCGGCATCGAATATCGGCGCGAGGCGTATCGCGTGAACGCCGACCCTTATGGCGCGGGCGTCTCCGATATAAGCCCCAATTCCCCCCTCTATCCTGCCGACCCCTCGCTCAATTCGGCGGTGGGCAGCAACTGGTATGCCGGCAATTACAAGAACGGCTCGGGCAAATATGATGTGTATGAGAGCTTCCTGGAACTGAACCTGCCGATCGTGAATTCGGAGGTGCTGGGCCGCGCCAATCTGAACGCGGCGGGGCGTGCGACGCATTATTCGACCTCGGGCGCGGTCTATGCCTGGAAACTCGGCGGCACCTGGGACACGCCGCTCGACGGGTTCCGCCTTCGCGCCGTCACCTCGCGCGACGTTCGTGCTCCCAACCTGTCGGAACTGTTCGCCGCGCCGACCACGACGACGGTCCCCAACTTTACCGATCCGTTTCGCAATACCCAGGTGCTGATCATCCAGAACACCCTGGGCAATCCCAATCTCCGCCCCGAAATCGCACGCAGCACCGAGGCGGGCGTCGTCCTGTCCCGGCCCAGCTGGCTGCCGGGGCTCAGCCTGTCGTTCGACTATTACACGATCAAGGTGAACGACGTCGTGTCCAGCCTGTCGGCGGCGCAGATCGTCAACCTGTGCTTCCAGGGCAATACCGAGACGTGCGGCGCCTTCAATCTCCAGAACACGGCGGGGCCCAATTTTCGTCAACGTCCAGGCGTTCAACCTCGCCTCGATCAAGACCAGCGGCTTCGATATCGAGGGCAGTTATCAGTGGCGCAATCCGCTGGGGCTGAACGGCAACCTGACGCTGCGCGCGCTCGCCACGCACGTCATCAAGTTCGTCACCGATCCCGGCCTGCCCGGCACGATCCCTGTGGACAGCGCGGGCGCCAATTCGGGTGCGACGCCCGACTGGAAATGGCTGGCGATCCAGAGCTACGACACCGAGAAATTCAGCCTGCTGATCCAGGAGCGCTGGTTCAGCGACGGCGTGATCGGCAACCAATATGTCGTCTGCTCGACCAATTGCCCGGTATCGACCGGCAACAACCCGACCATCGACCGCAACTTCATGAAGGGGGCCTTCTATCTCGATATCGGCGGGTCGCTGAACGTCACGCCCGCGGTCAGCATGTTCTTCAAGGTCGACAATCTGCTCGACCACGACCCCGAACCTTCGCCCCAGACCAATACCGGGCTGGACGTCAATCCGGCGCTCTACGACACGCTGGGTCGCTTCTACCGGATCGGCGTGCGCGCCAAATTCTGACGGCGGCCGCCAAAGGGTTCCGCAGGGGGGTGCTTGCCGTCCGACACTCGGTCATGGCAAGGGCCCGCCGTGCAGAACCGCCCCCATATCCTGGTCGACGCCGACGCCTGCCCGGTAAAGGAGGAAATCTATCGCGTCGCTTATCGGCTATCCGTGCCGGTCACGGTGGTCAGCAACGCGCATCTGCGCATTCCGCAGCACCCGCTGATCAGCCGCATCGTGGTCGGCGACGGTTTCGACGCCGCCGATGACTGGATCGCCGAACGGGCGGACGGGGCGGCGGTGGTCGTCACGGCGGACATTTTGCTTGCGGATCGCTGTCTGAAGGCCGGCGCGGCGGTGATCGCGCCGAACGGCAAGCCGTTCACCACCAGTTCGATCGGCAATGCGGTCGCCGTCCGCGCGATCATGAGCGACTTGCGGGCCGGGGGAGACCGCATCGGCGGGCCGCCGCCCTTCGGCAAGGAGGACCGCTCCCGTTTCCTGTCGGCGCTCGACGCCGCCTTGATGCAACTCATGCGAAAGACGGCGCGATAGAGCCGAAGGGCGGCACCCCTTGATCTGCCGCCGCAAGGCCGATTACGGCGTCGGGCATGACGCTTTCATCGCGGGCCCTGGGCCATCTCCTCGCCACCCTGTCCTTCCCCTTGCTGGCGGCGGCGCCCGTCCATGCGGCGGCGCAGACGAACAAGGCGGTCCCCGCCGCCCCGAGCCAGTCGGTGGCGGCGAATGGCGGAATCATCCCCCTGCCTCTCAACCCCGTCATTCCGGCGGCCCAGCGGCAATGCGCCGCGCGCACGCCGGCTGGCCTGGGCTATACGGTGCTGCGTGCCGCCGAGGGGCCGAAGCCGTCCGCCGATGCGACCGTGCTGGTCAACTATATCGGCTATCTGGCTGCGACGGGGACGGTCTTCGACCAGTCCATGCAATCGCCCATGCCGGTCGGCGAGGTCATTCCCGGCTTTTCGCAGGGGCTCCAGATGATCGGGCGCGGTGGCATCCTGCGTCTCTGCATTCCCGCGGCGCTGGGCTATGGCGCGCAGGCCTCTGGCCCGATCCCGGCCAATTCCGACCTCGTGTTCCAGGTCGAACTGCTCGACTTCAAGACCGCCGCCGAGATCGACGAAATGCGCCGGGCACAGACGAGCGCACCCGCCAAACCCGCTCCGTCGCAACCCTGAGCGCGCAAATCACGGGTTTGCGGGCAGCTTCATACCCAGCAGCACCAATCGGTCGCCCGTGATCCCGAACCAGTGCGGTACGCCCGCCGGGACGAGCAGCACGTCGCCCGGTCCCAATGTCCGCGTCGTGCCGCCCTTGATCTCCGTCCCCTCGACAAGTCCCTTCTGACGCGTTTCCGGTGCGACCAGCGTTCCACCGGAAACGATCGTCCCCGCCCCCTCCAGCACCATCGCATATTCCGCCTCGGTCGGATGAACGGCGGGACGGCCCGGCTTCTTCCAGATCTCGATGGCCGCGACGCGCGGTCCGTCTCCGACCAGGGGGCGCCACATAAAACCTTGATCGGGCTTCATCTCGGCACGCATCGCCGCGACCTGCGCGCGTATCTCCTGCCCACTCGCAAAGCCGGTGGGATCGGCGGCGTTCGGCGCGCTTTGCGCCAGCACGGGCGTCAGCGGGAAGGCCGTCGCCAGCAACAGCGAAGCGGCAACCATGGCGGTTCGATCGACGGTCCTTCGCATGGCGGCTTCCTCCCCTGATGATCCACGCGCGTCTTGCTTTGCCGGTTTCGTCAATATCCCCGGAAAGCCGTGACAAATCCATTCATTTCATGAGGTTGGATACTTGCCTTCACAGGAATGGAGATGCCGGACGGCTCATCGATGGCCGCGAGGTGACGATCCATCGATTTCCCATCGGTCCGGGTGACGTACCGGTCATAAATTGTTGTGGAAATGTCACGGCTTACGGCCATTTTCGATTTTGGTTAATGATGCTGTTGTCACCGCGGCTCCATGGGCGTTTTGGTTAAACAATAAACCACATGTTACAGGGAGTTAAATCATGCGGATCGCATTCGCCCATGGGGTGGCCGCGATGGCCGTCGCGGTCGCCAGCCTTTCCAGCGCCGCCCAGGCACAGGAAACGACACCCGCCACGTCGCAGACCGACGCCAATCTGCCGGGCCAGAACCCCAATCCCGGCACGGTCGAGGACAGCAGCAATGCGGGCCAGACCGGCGACGTGGTCGTCACCGGCTCACGCATTCGCCGCCAGGATTTCTCCACCCCCAGCCCCATCGTCACGCTCGACGCCAAGACGTTCGAAGCGCAGGGTACGACGAACGTCACCGACTTCCTGCGCGCCTATCCCGCGCTGGTCGGCTCGGGCGGCTCGGCCAACAATTCGGGTGATCGTGCGGGCATCGGCGAGACCGGCCTGAACACGCTCGACCTGCGCAATCTCGGCCGCCAGCGGACGCTGACCCTGGTCGATGGACGGCGGCACGTCTCCGGCATTCCGGGCGAGCAGTCGGTCGACATCAACACCATCCCGACCGACCTGATCGAAGGCGTCGACATCCTGACCGGCGGCGCCTCGGCCATTTATGGTGCGGACGGTGTATCGGGCGTGGTCAATTTCCGACTGAGGCAGAATTTCGAAGGGCTGACCGTTCGCGGACAGGCCGGCATCTCGGACCGTGGCGATGCGGGCCAACGCCTGATCGCGGTGACCGGCGGCCGCAACTTCTCCGATGGGCGCGGCAACGTCGCACTGGCTTATCAATATTCGATCGACGATCGGCTTCAGGCCAAGCAGCGCCCGCAATTCGGTCAGTCGGTCTATCCGGTGTTCACGCGCAACCCCAACGGCACCGTGCCCGCGCGCATTCCGATCACCGACGCTCGCTATTATGGCAGCTCGCCCGACGGCGCGGTGGATGTGGATGGCGACGGCGTGCCCGATTTCACGGGCACCGGCGCGGTCTATGACAACGGCACCGCCTATCCCGGCGGCTATGCGGTGGGCGGCTCCAGCACGCCCGTCTCGCGGTATCTGAACGATCTACAGCCCCGGATCGAGCGGCATATCGCCAACTTCCTGGGTCATTATGACATCAGCGATACCGTCACCCTGTTCGGCGAAGCCAAATATGCGACGACCAAGTCGTTTTCGCTGGCCCAGCCGACCTTCGACTATAATATCCTGGTCGAAGGCGATAATCCCTATCTGCCCGCCAACATCCGGGCGGCGATCGATCCCCAGATCGGCGGCGCACTGGTCAGCCGCGACAATTTCGACCTCGGCGTGAACGGCAACGGCCAGCGCGGCGAGAGCATCAAGCGCGACACCTATCGCACGGTCATCGGCCTGCGCGGCGATCTGGAAGACAAGACGCATTACGAAGTGTCCTATGTCTTCGGGCGCACCGACGTGCGCAGCCAGTACACCAACGACATCTATTCGGACCGCTTCTTCGCCGCGATCGACGCGGTGCGCGATCCGACGACGGGGCAGATCACCTGCCGCGCCAACCTCGATCCCAACTGGGCTCCGAACCAGCCTTATTCGAGCGGGCGGACCGTCCTGCCGCGCACGACGTTCCAGCCGGGTCAGTGCCGCCCGATCAATATCCTGGGCGAAGGGCAGTCCGACCCCGCCGGGATCGCGTTCATCCTGGCGCCGACCACCGACCGCTCCAGCGTCGAGCAGCATGTCGTCTCCGCGTCGGTCAGCGGCGATTTCGCGAAGTTCTTCGAGCTTCCCGGCGGTCCGCTCGCTTATGCGTTCGGCGCCGAATATCGCAAGGAGATCAGCCGCTTCACGCCCGACCCCCTCGAGCAGCAGGGCCTGACCTTCACCAACGCGCTCAGCCCGACGCGCGGATCGTTCGACGTGAAGGAAGTCTTTGCCGAGCTGAACGCGCCGATCGCCAAGAACATGCGCTTCGCGCATGACCTGGAACTGGGTGCCGCCATCCGCGTGTCGGATTATTCGACGATCGGCCGCACCACGACGTGGAAGGTCGACGGCATGTATGCGCCGATCCGCGACATCACCTTCCGCGGGACCTATTCGGTCGCGATCCGCGCGCCCAATATCGGCGAACTGTTCGGTGGCCGGTCGCAGACCTTCGCCTTCTTCAACGAAGACCCCTGCATCCCGGCGAACACCGGCAACGGCACCCAATATCGTGCCGCCAACTGCCGCACGCTGCTGCAGGGCCTGGGGGCGGACCCGGCGACCTATAACGACAACCGCTCGATCAACGTGTCGGGAACGGCGGGCGGCAACCCGCTGCTGCGTCAGGAGGAGGCCAATACCTGGACCGCCGGCGTCGTCCTGTCGCCGCGTTTCATCCCGGGCCTGACGCTGTCGGCCGACTGGTATGACATCCGTTTGAAGAACGCGATCAACACCGTCTCGCCGATCCAGTTGGCGCAGCTGTGCGTCGACTCCCCGACGCTCGACAACCAGTTCTGCGGGGCCATCACCCGTCAGAACGGTCCCGGCAGCGGCGTCGTGCAGGCGGGCAACGTCATCGGTTTCAGCGTGGGGCCGCAGAACGTCGCGTCGTTCCAGACCGCCGGTCTCGACTTCAACCTGAACTGGCGCCTGCCGACCACCAATCTGGGTCTGTTCAACCTCCAGGTGAACGGCAACTATCTCGACAAGCTGCTGTTCATCGGCGTGCCGGGGGCGCCCGCGACCAATTATCGTGGGACGATCGCATCGGTCGCGCCGAAATATCAGGTGACGTCGAACCTGTCCTGGACCAAGGGTTTGCTGACCCTGAACTATGGCCTGCAATGGTTCGACAAGACGCTGCGCTATACCCGCGAGACCTCGGGCAGCAACCCGGACTTCGTGGCGGCGGAATATTACTACATCAAGCCGCGCTGGCAGCATAATATCTATGCCAGCGTCGATGCGACCGACCACTTCCAATTCTATGGCGGTGTCAGCAATCTGTTCGATCAGCTGCCCGACTATGGCCAGACCATCCAACCGACGACGGCGGTTGGCCGCTTCATGTTCGTCGGTGCCCGCGTGAAGATGTAAGACTGCCTGTCGCCCGGGCCCCATCACAGACGACGGGGCCCGAGCGACGGTTTTGCGCGAGCGCTCGACCTAGCTTGACGCAGCGTACCGCTGTCCGATTTCGGACAGATTGTTCCACCCGGTCCTGCCCGACCTAGCACTACTTTGGCAGAGTAGGTTTGTCGGCGGTTATCAGCTGCTTATTACAGTGCGGGCAGTGCATTGACGGTGGTCGTGCCAGCCAGTCGAGGATCGCCTGCCGGATGGCAGGCAGGGTTGGTTGCGGGGGCGGTCCTCCGACTCTTTTTTTTCCGTCCCGCAGCTTTGAGGCGGCGGGATTGCAGGAAGGCGTAGGCGAGCATCGTCATCAAGGCATGTCGATGCAACCCCGGCCATGATCGCCCTTCGAAATGGTCGAGCCCCAGTTCCTCCTTGAGCTGCTGGTGGGCCTGTTCGCAGACCCACCGCGCCTTGATGGCAGCGGCAAGCTGCCGCAGCGGCGTATCGGGCGGGAGATTGGATACGTAGTATTTGCGCTCGCCGCTCGACCGTCGTTCGCCAACCAGCCAGACTTCCTCACCGGGCATGGCCTGGACACGGTTGTCAGCCATGCGGTGCCGATGGCCCTCGGCGATCCGGACGCGTCGGGCAGCGAACAGGCAGGTGAGCCGCCCCTTCGTGCCGCGGCGCCAGGCGACCTTGCGCCACGGCTCGTCGGCAAGCATGTCGGCCACCGATACCGGCGCCCGGTCAGGAATATGATATTTGCGCGGACGTCCGCCTTGAGCCTGCGGAAAGGTCAGTTCAACATCGGGTGCATAGACGGTCTGCCGGGATGACAGGCCCACCGCCCATGACAATCCCCGCTCGCTCAGCGCCTGGCGGAACGCCGTTCCCGAGCCGTATCCCGCATCGGCCAGCACGCATCCGAACCGAACGCCCGCGGCCATCACCCGGTCGATCTCGGCGATGGCGATCTCGGGCTTGCTCATCGCGGCCTGTCGTCCGGCCGGCACCCGTGCACGCTTCATACGTGCCGGATCGCTCGTCCAGTTCTCCGGCAGGAACAGGCGCAGCCCCACCATCACCGGCACCTCGCGCGATGCCAGCGTCACTGACACCAGCGACTGGCAGTTCGCGGTCTTGCCCTGCGACGACGCATATTGCGGCGCCACGCCGACCGAGGCGCGTCCCTTCTTCGGCAGCGCGGTGTCATCGATGACGAGAAAGCCCTTCGCATCGCCGACCAGCAGGTCCGCCTCCGCCAGCAGCCGGCGCTCGAGCGGCGCTGCGTCCCATGTCCCGCTGGCGATGAAATGGTGCAGCTGGTCGTAGCCGGCATCCTCCGTTCGCGCCGCCAGCGGCTGGATGCTCTTGCGGTCGCCCGGGCCGATCAGGCCGGCGATGTAGGTCGGACACATCCGCCGCTGCGCCGGGTGCGTCAGCTCGGCGAGAAACGGCGCCAGCCACGTCTCCAGATCTTGCCGCCAGCTATCCCTCGCAACCATCACGCATCGTCCCGGTCAGCATCTTCATGCCACCGGAATCAACGACGATTCCACCAGTTCCCCTACTCTGCCAAAGTAGTGCTAGGCGGTCAGCACAAAACCCCTTTCGTCATCGCAGGTTAGGCTTTTCGGCGCTGGACAGCGACGATCGTCGCGATGACACGACAATCCATCCATGCGGGCCCACGCCCTCTCGCCGAAGCTGGCGCCTTCGTCCCATGCGTGGTTTCAGGAGCAGGCCGATGAACCGCTTCGCCCTCATCTCGCTCTATCGCTCGCTGACGCGCCACAAGCTTTATGCCGCGCTCAACATCGGCGGCCTCGCGGTCGGGATCGCGGTGTTCTTCGTCCTCGCCCTCTATGTCCGGTTCGAGACGAGCTTCGAGACATGGCTCCCGCATCATGGTGAAATCTACCTCGTCCAGACCGACTGGAAGCGCGCGGACGGGCCCTTCGCCGGTCGCTATCCCAGTACGATGGGCGGGCTTCTGGACGAACTGCGGCAGGACCTGCCCGGTCTGGTCGGCACCCGCTTCATGGGCGGCACCAATATGGACGGTAAGGACGGGGGCAGCGTGGTCCGGGGCGGGATCGCCACCTTCGACGATATCGGCCAGGTCGACGCCAGCTTCCTCCAGGTGTTCGACCTGCCCTGGGTAGCGGGCAACAAGGCCACCGCGCTCGCCGATCCCGCGAGCGTGATCCTCAGCCGCTCGGCCGCCAGGAAATATTTCGGCGAGGCCGATCCGATCGGCCAGACCCTGACCCTCGCACTCGACAAGACCGCGCCACACCGTGTGACCGGCGTTTTCGAGGATCTGCCCAAGACGACCGATTTCAAATTCTCGATCCTCGCCAGATTGCCGACCAGCGACCTGGGCGACTGGTGGAACCATTGGGGCAGCACCTCGCTCAGGACCTATCTCCGCTTTCCCGATGAAGCAGCCGCCAAGGCGTTTGAAGAGAAGATGCCCGGCTTCGTGGCCCGGCATGGGCGGCGCGACCTGGGCGACGACGTAGCGACGCGGATCGGCCTGCCGTTGCTGCCCCTGACCGAGGCGCATCTCCAGCCCTCTGGACAGGAAAGCGCCAGCCGCAAGCTGACCATCGTCACGCTGGGTTTGGTCGGCGTGCTGACGCTGCTGATCGCGATCGTCAATTACGTCAATCTGGCGAGTGCCCGTGCCGGACTGCGGGCGCGCGAGGTGGCGATGCGCAAGGTCCTGGGCGCCGACCGGGCCACGCTGGTCCGCCAGTTCCTAGGAGAAGCGATACTGGCCGCCGGGGTGGCAGGCATGCTGGGGCTGATGCTCGCGGAGCTTGGCCTGCCGCTGGTCAATGCGGCGGGTGCGCTGTCGTTGAGCATGCCCTATGCGCAGGTCATACCGGTGCTCGTGCTGCTTGCCATCGGTGTCGGTGTTCCGGCGGGTTTCTACCCGGCGCTGCTCCTGTCGCGCTTTCCGGCGGCGGCGGTCCTTGCCTCGGCGCGTTCACCGGGCGGCGGCCGCACGGGGACGCGGGTGCGGGAAATGCTCGTCATGGGGCAGTTCGCCCTGGTGATCGCGTTCCTGATCGGTGCGGGGGTGCTTGTCGCGCAGACCCGGCATGTCCGCGCCGCCGATCTGGGTTTCCAGCGCGAAGGCCTGTTGGTTGCGCCGTGGCTGGGCTATGTCGATCCGGCCAAGCACCCCGCCCTGATCGCCGCCTTCCGCCGCGCGCTCGGCGTTTCGATGGTGACGACCTCCGATACCGGTCTTGGCGATGTCGGAAACAACAATGCGGATAATCTGCTTTTGGCGGGGCGGCCCGGACCGGGGCCCGCCGTCCGGCATATCCATGTCGGATCGGACTTCTTTCGCCTGTTCGGCACGAAGCCCGTGGCGGGCCGATTGCTGGACGACGCGCACCGGATGGACGACACGCGTAACGCGCAAAAGGGCGAGGCGAGCAACATCGTCATTTCCCGCAAAGCCGTCACCGCGCTCGGCTTCGCATCGCCACAGGAGGCGATCGGCAAGACGGTGGTGCAGCCCCGCGCGATGACCATCGTCGGCGTGCTCGACGACCTGCGCTTCTTCTCGCCCCGCCTGCCCACCACGCCGGTCTATTACACCTATACTCACGGCATCGTGCCCTATCCGGTCGCGACCATGCGCTTTACCGGCGATCCGCGCACGGTGCGCGACGCCGTCCGTGCCGCCTGGGTCCGGGTGGCACCGGAAGCCCCGTTCAGGGCGGATACCGGCGACCAGTTGCTCCAGACCTTCTATGATGAGGATGATCGCGCCACGCGGCTGTTCGGCATCGGGGCGGGCCTGGCCGTGCTGATCGGCTGCGTGGGCCTATGGGGGCTCGCGTCCTTCAACACGCAGCGGCGGGTGAAGGAGATCGGCATCCGCAAGACGCTGGGCGCGTCTTCGGCCGATATCGTCAGGCTGCTCGTCGGCCAGTTCCTCCGCCCCGTGCTGCTGGCGAACCTGATCGCCTGGACGCTGGCATTCGTCGCGATGCGGACATGGCTGGCCGGGTTCGACGACCGTATCGCGCTGTCGCCCGTCTTCTTCGTCGGCGCGTCCGTGCTGGCGCTCGTCATCGCGGTCCTGACCGTGCTCGGCCAGGCCCTGCGTGCCAGCCGCGCGGCCCCCGCCTGGGCCCTGCGCCACGACTAGAGTGCCCCAGAACGACCGTCCGCCAACCTCCCTCCACGAACGAACGAACGAAAGCGAAACCGATGCACACATCCCTCCTGGGCGCCGCCCTCTGCCTGACCGCCGCCCTGTCGCCCGCATCGGGGCAGGAGTATCGCCCGTCCTTTCATCCGGACATGCTGAAAGGACCGATCGCGGGCCGCCCGAACGAGGTGCTGGTTCTCGGCACGCCGCATCTGTCTCAACTGCCCGGCAATATCGGCCCGGAGATGGTCGAGCCGCTGCTCACCCGCCTCGCCCGCTGGAAACCGACGGCGATCGCCAATGAGAATATGTCGGGGCTGCTGTGCTTCAGCTTGCGCGCTCAAGGCGAGCGCCAGGCATCGTCGGTCGAGAGCTATTGCTACGACCCAACCGCCGCCGGAAACGCCGCCGGGCTGGGCGTGCCTGCCGCCAATGCGGAGGTCGAGCGGCGGCTGGCGAACTGGCCCGCCTCGCCCTCCCCCGCCGAGCGTCGTCGCCTCGCGTTGCTCTTTCTGGCTGCCGGAGAACCGACATCGGCGCTGGTCCAATGGCTCCGCCTGCCCGCAACGGAACGCCGCGCCGCCGATGGTCTCACCGCCGACCTAGCCGCCAACCTGGACAAGAACACGGCCAGGAAGAGCGAGGACAGCCTGATCGTCGCGGCGCTCGCCGCGCGCCTGGGGCTGGAGCGGGTCTGGGGCGTCGACGACCAGTCCTCCTCGGGCGCTCCGGTGGATGACAAGGCCTATGGCGCGGCCTTGACCGCCGCGTGGGACAATCCCGCGACCAAGGCCCGGATCGCGCAGGGAAATGCGCTGAGTGCGGGGCTTGGTCGTCCCGACGGGCTGCTCGACCTGTACCGCGCGTACAACGCGCCCGCCTATGGTGCGGAAGCCTATCGATCGGACTGGGGCGCGGCGCTGAACGAACCCTCGCTCCAGGCCTATGGGCGGCAATATGTCGCCTATTGGGAAACCCGTAACCTGCGCATGGTCGCCAACATCCGCGCGGTGCTCGGCTGGAAGCCCGGCACCCGGCTGCTCGCGGTCGTCGGTGCGTCTCACAAGGCCTATTACGAAGCCTATCTGAACCAGATGCACGACGCGAAGCTCGTCGATGCCGCGCTCGTGCTCGAATAGCGAAGGGATATCCTGTGCCTATCCCGGTACCGGGACAGCACCGCCAGGGGCGATCCAGTCGAAGGCCTGCCGCAACCGCGCCGCGCCGTCGCTGTCGAACGGGGTGCCATGGGCGAAGATCACCCGCTCCGGCGCGGTCGCGACCATGCGGCGGATCGCTGCCCGCGCAGCTCCCCCGCCCAAGGTCAGCGCCGCACGGACATGGACGCCCGTCGTCGCGCGGGTCGCCAGCGTCGCGCGCATCATCGCGGCGGTGACGGGCGGCAATTTGGCGGGTTCGAGATTCTCGATCAGGTCGGCGAGTATCAGAGTACGGCTGTCCCGGTGGAGGAACCAGGCTTCCTCGAAGCCCGCACCGCCCCGGACCATCCCCTGGTCGATCGCGTCGGCCCATTCCGCCGGAGCCGTATCCAGCAGATCGCGGTCGATCCGCACGCCAGATCGCCGGATCGCACCGCGATCGCGAAGCGCCGGTACCGCCCAACTGGTCGCGTCGGGACAGGCCCGTTGCCACGCCTCCAGGAACGTCCAATGGGCGACGGTCGGTGCGACCAGATGCCGCACCGGTCCCAGCTCCGCCAGCGCCCGTTCCAGCGCGGGCGTGTGGCGGGTCGGCGAATGGAGCCACAGCCCGCCGTCCTTCATCCGGACGACCGTCATCCGCACCGGCAGCGTGAGGCCCATTGCGCTGATCGGGCCGCTGTCGACGATCCAGATATCGGGCGCGACGGGCTTCAGCATGTCCACCGGGGGATAGACGACCGCCCCCTTCCCCCGCGCCGATCCGCGCGCCAGCCACAGAGCAACCGTGACCACGCCCGCCGCCGCCGTGCCGATCAGCCACGTCTTGCGCGGCGGCGCCGGACGCTGGGCCTCGACCGTCGGATCGGGCAACCGCGACGGGTCGCCGGGCTTGGTATCCCGAATGGCTGTGCTCATCGCTTTTCTCCTGTTCTCGGTACAGCAGCGAAGGCGCGGAACGGAAGTTCCCGTGACTCTTTCTAGGAAGCGTGTAATCGCCCGATGGAAGGACGCCGATGACGAGGTTCCGTCCGTTCGCGATCACGACCATCGCGGTGTCGCTGGTGTTCCTGCTGCTGGGGCTGTTCTTCCTGGCGATGCCGCGAGCGGGCGCTAGCTTCTACGGTGCGCCGACCCGCGACGTCGCCGCGACGACCTTCGTCCGGGCCATCGGACTGCGGGATGTGGCGCTGGCACTGTATCTGCTTGGCCTGACCCTGTCGACGCGGTGGCGCGCACTGTCCATCATACTGACGGCAACGATCGTCATTCCGGCGGGGGATATCGCGCTGTTGATGATGTCGGGCACCGCGCGCCCGGTCCATTATCTGCTGCATGGCGCAAGCCTGCTGTGCTTCGCGCTGCTCGCCATGGGAAGCCGTCGTCAGCCCTGAGCGGGTACAACAGGCCACCGAGCATGGAGAAGAATGCCTGAGCGGTCACGAGCATTTGACGCGAGCGGGGCGGCTGGTCATCACTATCGCATGACCCAGCTTTTTTCGCGCCGCGACACCCTGGCCGGCGCCGCCGCCTTGACCGCCGCGACCGCCCTGCATGGGGCGGTGCCGCCCACGAATGCCACCGCGCTGCTCGACCGGATCGCGCAGGGCCTACTGCCATTGATCCCGGAGCGGGCGACGTCGCTGGGGGTGGACGAGGGCGCGCAGGCCGATCTCCGGCGGCGATTGGAGGATCGCTCACCCGCCGGGGTGGCCGCACGCCAGCGTTTCCTGACCCAAAGCCTGAGGGAACTGGCGCGATTGCCCCGTACGGGGCTGGACTCCTCCACCGCGACCAGCATCGCCGTGGTCGAAACCGCCTTCCGGACCGCGCTTGACGGCATGGCCCTGCCTTACGGCGTTGCGACCATCGGCGACTGGCGCAACACGCCCTATGGCGTCATCCAGAATGTCGGCGCGTGGCTCGACGTGCCGCAGATGCTGGACGGCGACCAGCCTGTGCGCAATGCCGCCGATGCCGAGGCCTATCTCGCCCGCCTGGCCGCCATGGCAGCGCAATTGGACGGCGAGACGGTGCGTATCCGCCAGGCGCGCGAACAGGGGCTGGTTCCGCCCGCCTTCCTGCTCGACAAGACGATCACCGGCATGACCCGCACCATCGCCGAGGCGGCGAATGCCGATGGCCCGCTGGTGGGGCCTCTGGCGCGCAAGACACGGGCGATCCCCGGCGACTGGACGGCTCGCGCGATGCGGATCGTGCGCTCGGGCATCCTGCCCGCGCTGGAGCGACAGCTGGCCGAGTTGCGCGCCCAGCGCGCGGTCGCGACCGATGCCGCAGGAATGGGCAGCCGCCCCCATGGTCCCGAATGGTACGACTGGGGCTTGCGTGCGAGCACGACCATCCGCCGCAGTCCGACCGAGCTCCACCAGATGGGTCGCGCGCGCCTGGCCGATCTTCAGGCGCAAATGGACGCGATCCTGCGCAAGGAAGGCCTGACCCAGGGCAGCGTCGCCGAGCGGGCCATTGCCTATCAGCGTCGGCCGGGCATCGGCTTTCCCGACAATGACGAGGGGCGTAAGCAAATCGTCGCCTATATGCAGGCGCGGATCGACGCGATCCGGCCCCGCCTGCCCGATGCGTTCCGCCGCCTGGCGCGCGGGCATCTGGATATCCGTCGCATGCCGCTCGCCCAGGAAGCGGGGGCTCCGGCGGCCTATGGCGGACCCGGCACGATCGACGGGCGAGAGCCGGGCAAGGTCTGGGTCAATCTGGGGGACCCGACCATCCACAACCGTGTGACCATCCCCGACCTGGTCTATCACGAAGGGATTCCGGGCCATGTCTGGCAAGGCGAATATGCGCAGGCCTTGCCGCTCATCCGCTCGATTCTGGCTTTCAACGCCTATTCGGAGGGCTGGGCGCTCTATGCCGAGCAACTCGCGGATGAACTGGGCATGTATGCCGACGATCCGGCCGGGCGGTTGGGGTATCTGATGGGGCTGGCCTGGCGGGCGGTGCGGCTGATCGTCGATACCGGCATCCACGCCATCGGCTGGTCGCGCGACCAGGCGCTGACCGAGTTCATCGCCGCCACCGGCCTGCCCCGCAGCAATGCGGTGAGCGAGGTGGACCGCTATTGCGCGTGGCCGGGTCAGGCCTGTGGCTATGAGGTCGGCCGCGCCGAGATCGTGGCCCAACGCGCCCGTGCCAAGGCGGCGCTCGGCCCCCGCTACGACCTGCGTGATTTCGACCAGGCCGTGGTGGACGGGGGCAATGTGCCGTTGAACGTCCTGGCCGACAATGTCTCGCGCTATATCGCGGGGACGCGAGGGTAGGATCGGGTCGCCCTTCCCGGTCGAACAAGACGCTCACCGCGTTGGGGGAAGTTCACGCGGTGTCAGCAAAGTCAGTCAGCGCATCGGCCGAATGATTACCGCCGTGCAAAGAGATCCATGTTCGCGTCGCCCCAGTCCTTCAGCGCCGCGATGATCGGCGACAGAGATCGGCCGCGATCGGACAGGCTGTATTCGACGCGCGGCGGCACCTGAGCGAAGACCTCGCGCTCGATCAGGCCATCGGCTTCCAACTCGCGCAGCTGATTGGTCAGCATGCGCGGCGTCACATCACCAGCGCGGCGGCGCAGTTCGTTGAAGCGCGTGCGTCCGTCCTGTAGATGGTAGAGGATCACCGCCTTCCACTTGCCGTCGATCAGGCTCACCGCCGCCTCGACGGCGCAACCCGGGGTACAATCGAGGCGGGAGTGACGGGCTTTCGCCATCAGGGCGGTATCCTTTTTGACACTATGAGCGTTTTTTGTGCCTACGGCATAAGCTGACACCGTCCCTATCTCGCGTGCGTCAGTAAAAGGAGCAAGACCCATGCGCGCCATAGCCTATCGCCAGCCCGGCCCGATTGACCGGGACGAAGCCCTTGTCGAGGTCGAACTGCCACGACCCGTTCCGACCGGGCGTGACATTCTGGTCGCAGTTCGGGCCGTCTCGGTGAACCCCGTCGACGCGAAGGTTCGCACTGGCGCCGCGCCATTCGACGGACGTGACGAGCGCATTCTCGGCTGGGATGCGGCGGGCGTGGTCGGGGCGGTCGGCCCGGAGGCCACCCGCTTCAAGGTGGGTGACGAGGTCTTCTATGCGGGCGACCTGATGCGCGACGGCAGCAATGCGGAATATCAGCTGGTCGACGAGCGGATCGTTGGCCATCGCCCCCGCAGCATCGGCTTCGCGGAGGCGGCGGCGTTGCCGCTGACGGCCATCACGGCGTGGGAAACCCTGTTCGACCGATTGAAGGTCGACAACCAGCCGGCCGGCGGCGCCCGTGCCATCCTGATCATCGGCGGCGCGGGCGGCGTCGGTTCCGCGGCGATCCAGATCGCGCGGGCCCGCACCGACCTGACCGTGATCGCCACCGCCTCGCGCGCCGAGACGGAAGGCTGGGTGCGCGACCTCGGCGCACATCATGTCATCGATCATTCCCGGCCGATGGCACCGCAGATCGCCGCGCTGGAGATCGGCGCGCCCGCCTTCGTCTTCTCGACCACCCATACCGATCGCCATCTGGCCGACATCGCCGAGCTGATCGCGCCGCAGGGGCATTTTGCGCTGATCGACGATCCCGCCAGCCTCGACATCGTCGCCTTCAAGCGCAAGGCGGTGTCGGTCCATTGGGAATTGATGTTCACCCGGTCGCTCTTCGACACGCCGGACGTCGACGAGCAGGGGCGATTGCTGGACGCGGTCGCCGAACTGGTGGACGAGGGGCGCATTCGCACTACGGCGACCGACACGCTCTCGCCGATCAATGCCGCCAACCTGATCGAGGCGCACCGCCGCATCGAGAGCGCCACCACGAGGGGCAAGATCGTCTTGGAAGGCTGGGACAGCCCGCAGGCGTAATCTCGACGCGGGTCCCTACGAGCTACGCGCGCGGGCGGGTTAGGCGAACGCCAAATCGCCCGCGACGATCGCCATGGCATGGTCGACGAAGCGCCCCTTCTCGCCGACCGGTGCAACGTAACGAAGTGCCTCGCGCGCCAGTTCGGGCGCGCCTCCGCGCGCGATCAGCCATGCGGCGAGATAGGGCGCGGCAAGACAACCGCCCGCCGTCGCGACATTGCCATGAGCGGCGAACGGTGCGTCGATGACCGTGACACCGGCCTCCACCACCCATGGCTTGGTGGTGAGGTCGGTGCACGCGGGCAAATCACCGATCAGGCCGAGCCTGGCCAACAACAGCGTTCCCGAACATTGCGCCGCGATCAACTGCCGCGCCGGATCAAGGCGAAGCCGGGCGAGCATCGCCGGATCGTTGGCGATCTCCCGCGTGCGGACACCACTGCCGATCAGCACCGCATCCGCCTCCTCGAGAAATGCGAGCGGCCGTTGGCGATGGACCACGACGCCGTTCATCGACGTCACCGTCTCGGTCGGCGCCGTGATGTGCGCGGCCCAGCCATGCGGGCGCAGCCGGTTGATGATCGCGGCAGCCACGAACGAATCCAGTTCGTTGAAGCCGTCGAAGGTCAGGACCGCGACCTGCATCACCCTTGCGTCCGTCCGGAGAACAGCGTCCGCGTCGCACCGGCGACCCAAACCTGGCCGGTTTCATCCTGCGAGACATGGATACGCCCGCTCCGCCCGAGGCGCGTGCCCTGTGCAGCGACATAGCTGCCGCTGGCCCGGCCGCTGGCGAACAGCCACTGGCCGACGGACGCGTTGAGGCTGCCGGTCACCGGGTCCTCGATCAGCCCGCCATGCGCGTCGGTGAAGAGCGCACGCAGTTCGAACGCGACCTCGCTGCCGGGTGCATGTGGTCCGACGATGCCGATGTCGATATGCTCGGGGTGGTACCGCGCCGGCTCGACCGCCAGCACCGCCTCGGCCGACGCCAGCATGACCGCGATCCAGCCGGGGCCATTGTCGGCCCAGGCAGCATCGACGATCGCCGCGCGGTCGATCCGCAGCAGATCGGCGACCTGTGCGATCTCCGCCTTGGTTGGCGTGCCGCCGCGCAGCAGCGGTGGGGCGGCAAAAGCAAGCTGATCGCCATCGCGCCGGATCGTCACCAGTCCCACGCCGCATTCCTGCACGATCACGCCGTCCTGCTTCGGCTGCCCGCCCGCTTCCGCCCACGCATGCGCGCTGCCCAAGGTCGGGTGCCCGGCGAACGGCAGTTCGTGCGCCATGGTGAAGATCCGCACGCGATAGTCGGCCGATGGATCGGTCGGCGGCAGCAGGAAGGTCGTCTCCGAAAAGTTCAACCAGCTTGCGATCGCCTGCATCTCGTCCGTCGTCAGGCCATCGGCATCGGCGATAACGGCCAAGGGATTGCCGGTCAGCGGATCGGTGCCGAATACGTCGACGAGGCGAAAGGGGCGGGTCACGGTCATCTCCTGTTGATGATGGCTGGTCCTATCGCGGAGCGACTGGCGCCGACAGATACACATCGGTACGATCATGCCGAACTGTATTGGTGGGATTGGCAGTACGATGGCGAGCGCGCCCGACGAAACCCGCACCGGCATGGTGGTCCGTGCGATCCGTGACCGGATCGACGCCCGCACGCTGACGCCGGGCGCCCGGCTGCCGTCGATCCGCGCCATGGCCGAGACGAGCGGCGTCGCGCGCTCGACGGTGGTCGAGGCCTATGATCGCCTCGCCGCTGAGGGGGTGATCCGGTCGCGACCGGGATCGGGCTTTTATGTCGCCGCGCCCTTGGCCCCGCTGGCATTGGATCGGCTGGTCAGCACGAAGGAGCGCGAGGTCGACCCGCTCTGGATGCTGCGTCAGTCGCTCGGCGAACGACGGCACGAAATGATGCCGGGATGCGGCTGGCTGCCCGATGACTGGCTGGCGGGCGACGCGCTGCGCAAGGCGATGCGCCGGGCAGCGCGATCCGACGAGAACGGCACGCTGGCGGGCTATGCATCCCCCTTGGGCTCGCCCCCGCTCCGGGCGTTGTTGGCGAGGCGGATGGCGGATCAGGGGATCGAAGCCGGCCCCGACCAGATCCTGCTGACCGACAGCGGCACCCATGCGCTCGATCTGGTGTGCCGCTTCCTGCTTCAGCCGGGCGATACCGTGCTGGTTGACGACCCGTGCTATTTCAACTTTCTGGCGTTGTTGCGGGCGCACCGGGCAACGGTGGTGGGCGTACCGATGACGCCGACCGGGCCGGACGTCACCGCCTTCACCGAGGCCGCCGCGACGCATCGGCCGCGCTTCTACCTGACCAACTCAGGCGTCCATAACCCGACCGGAGCGTCGCTCGCGGCCGCCACCGCGCACCGACTGCTCAAGATCGCCGAGGCGCATGACATGGTCGTTGTCGAGGACGATATCTTCGCCGACTTCGAGCACACGCCGTCGCCACGGCTGGCGGCGTTCGACGGGCTCGACCGGACGATCCGTATAGGCAGCTTCTCCAAATCGCTGTCGGCGGCGGTGCGCTGCGGCCATATCGCGGCCCGACCCGACTGGATCGAAGGGTTGGCCGACCTACGCATCGCGACGTCGATGGCGGGCAGTCCGCTCGCCGCCAACCTGCTGCACGCGGTGCTGACCGATGGGAGTTACCGGCGTCACGTTGACGGCGTTCGTACCCGGCTGGCCCGAGCGACAGCCCGTGTAGCGAAACGCCTGCGGGCCATCGGAATCGAGCCATGGACCGACCCGGCGGCGGGCATCTTCCTGTGGGCGCGACTGCCGGACGGCGTCGATGCCGTCGAGCTTGCCCGGCGGGCGATCGATGCAGGGATCGTCCTGGCGCCGGGCCCGGTGTTCAGCACCAGCGGCGGGTGGCGCGATCACATGCGCTTCAACGTCGCGATGAGCGGCGATGACCGGCTGTACGCCTTTCTGGAAAAGACCGTGTCGCGCCCGCTACTCGAACCGGCTGGCTAAGCGCTCGACCAGAAAGTCGACGAACACCCGCACCCGTGCAGGCGTGGCCGAGCCACCGACGAAGACCGCGTGGATCAGCTCGACATCGCCCGGATTATAGTCCTCGAGCAGCGGCACGAGCCGCCCGTCCGCGATCTCAGCCGCGACGCTGAAGCGGCCGACCCGGGTGATGCCAACCCCGGCAGCGGCGAGATGACCCAGCGTCTCGCCATTGTTGGCGACGATGCCGCCTTCAACGGACAGCGCGAAATCCCGGCCGTCGCGGCGGAACGGCCAAGTCGGCTCGGCGCGGCGGAAGTTGAAGTTGAGGCAGTTATGAGCGTGCAGATCCTCTGGGACCCGGGGCGTACCTGCCCGGGCGAGATAGTCCGGTGAGGCGACAATCACCCGTCCGCCTTCGGACAATTTGCGCGCGGTGAGCCCGCTGTCCGCGAGCGGGCCGAACCGGACGGCGACATCGGCCTGCCCGCCGGCCACATCGACCAGCGTGTCGGTCAGCGCCACGTCGATCAGGATATGCGGATAGGCGCGCGCGAAGTCGCCGAGCAGCGGCACGACGCACAACCGGCCGTGCGCCAGCGCCGCACTGATCCGAAGCCGTCCGCGCGGCGCGCCCTGGTCGGCGATCTGCTGCTCGGCATCATCGAGATCGGCGAGAATGCGGCGGGCTGCGAGCAGATAGGCTTGTCCCTCGGCGGTGAGCGTCAGCGCGCGGGTGGAGCGGAGCAGCAGTCGCACGCCGAGCCGCGCCTCAATCCGGTCGATCGCCCGCGCCACCGCCGACGGCGTCAGCCCGAGCGTGCGACCGGCGGCGGAGAAGCTGCCTTCCTCCACCACGCTCGCGAACAAGGCGAGCGACCGGGCGCGATCGTCGTTGCCGGTTATCTTTGCGTCCAAAGCATAGATCCTTTGCACCCGCGGGCGGTTCCGCGGCGCTGCTTCACCGTCCATCTATGCGCCTGACGAATGACATTCGCAAAGGAGGTGTCATGGAATATCGGCAATTGGGATCGTCCGGCCTGCGCGTTCCGGCCCTGTCGTTCGGCGCGGGGACGTTCGGCGGCAAGGGCCCGCTGTTCAGCGCCTGGGGCACAAGCGACGCCGCCGAGGCGCGGCGGCTGGTCGATATCTGCCTCGACGCCGGCGTGACGCTGTTCGACACTGCCGACGTCTATTCGGATGGCGCGTCGGAACAGGTGCTGGGCGAAGCGATCAAGGGACGTCGCGACGCCGTCCTCATTTCGACCAAGACCGGCTTACCGATGGGTGACGGCCCGCAGGACTGGGGCGCGTCTCGGGCACGGCTGATCGGCGCGGCCGAGGCGGCATTGCGGCGGCTCGGTACGGACCGGATCGACCTGCTCCAGCTTCACGCCTTCGACGCGTCAACGCCCACCGAGGAGGTGATGAGCACGCTCGACCGGCTGATCGCCGACGGCAAGGTGCGTTATGCCGGCGTCTCCAACTATCCCGGCTGGCAGATCATGAAGGCACAAGGCTTAGCCGATCGCCATGGCTGGCCGCGTCTCGTCGCGCATCAGGTCTATTACTCGTTGATCGGCCGTGCGTATGAATGGGATCTCATGCCGCTAGCGGCGGACCAGGGTGTCGGTGCGCTAGTCTGGAGCCCGCTCGGCTGGGGCCGGCTGACCGGCAAGATCGGGCGGGGACGGCCGATCCCGGCAGGCAGCCGCCTCCACGAAACCGCACAGTTCGCGCCGCCGGTCGAGGAAGAGCATCTGTACCGCGTCGTCGATGCGCTGGAAGCGGTGGCGGCCGAGGTGGGCAAAACGGTGCCGCAGGTCGCGATCAACTGGCTGCTGCGACGTCCGACCGTATCGTCGGTCATCATCGGTGCGCGGGACGAGGCGCAGCTGCGCGACAATCTCGGCGCGGTCGGCTGGGCGCTGTCGCCCAAGCAGGTGGCCGCGCTCGACGCGGCAAGCGACGTGCTGCCGCCCTATCCACATACCCCATACCGGCAACAGGAGGGCTTCGCCCGCCTAGCGCCGCCGATGGTTTGAGGGAGCCAGGATCATGAAGTTCAACCTCGGATTACTCGCGCTGGCGGTCGGTGCCTTCGGCATCGGCGTCACCGAGTTCGCGCCGATGGGCATGTTGCCGGTGATGGCGGCAGACCTGCAGGTGTCGATCCCCGCCGCCGGGCTGCTGGTCAGCGCCTATGCGATGGGCGTGCTGATCGGCGCGCCGTTGATGACGCTCACCACCGGGCGGATCGACCGGCGGACGCTCCTGATCGCGCTGATGGGCATCTTCACGCTCGGCAACGCGCTGTCGGCGGTGGCGGGCGGGTACTGGATGTTGATGGCGGCGCGGATCGTCACTTCGTTCAACCATGGCGCCTTCTTCGGCGTCGGATCGGTGGTGGCCGCCAGCCTGGTACCGCCGGACAAGCGTGCGGGCGCGGTGGCGGCGATGTTCACCGGGTTGACCGTCGCCACGATCGGCGGCGTGCCGGCGGCGACCTGGGTCAGCGAGGCAGTTAGCTGGCGCACCGTGTTCGCGGGGATCGCGGGCGTTGGCGCGATCGCTATGCTGTCGCTCCGTCTTGCCCTGCCGCCGCTGCCCCGCGCCGAAGGCGGCGACATGCGCGCTGAACTGCGCGTGCTGACGCGCGGGCCGGTGGTCATGGCGCTGGCCCTGACCACGATCGGCTTTGGCGGTGTCTTCACCGTGTTCACCTATATCGTCCCGATCCTGCGGGATGTGACGCATGGCTCGACCGGCTATGTTACCGCGATGCTAATGCTGTTCGGGATCGGCGCGACGATCGGCAATGGCATCGGCGGGCGGCTGGCCGACCGTTCGGTCGATCGGGCGCTGTTGACCATGCTGGCGATCATGGCGCTGACGCTGCTCGCCTTCACCGTGCTGATGCAATGGCCATGGGCCGTCGCCGTAGCCATCCTGATCTGGGGCATCGCCAGCTTCGCGATCGTGCCGCCGTTGCAGATGCGGGTGATGGACGCGGCTTTCGACGCGCCGAACCTCGCCTCCGCGATGAATATCGGCGCGTTTAACCTTGGCAACGCCTTTGGGGCGGCCCTAGGCGGAGGTGTGATCGGTGCCGGAATGGGACTGCCGGTCGTGTCGCTGGCCGGTGCGGCGATGGCGGCGGCAGCACTCGTGATGCTGCTGGCGCTCCGGCGTCAGCCCCGTGCGGCAGCTCGGCCGGCCTGAAAAGCCGCCGCGACGTGGGCCAGTTTGTCTGGATTGCGGACGATATAGATCGCCGCGATCCGTCGCCGCCCCCACGGCTGACATAGCCGGGCAGCCCGTCGATCGTCGCGAAGCGGATCACTTCTACTGGCGCGTTGGGATACTTGCGACGTAGCCCTGCGAACGGCCGTCGCGCCTTTGCCAGACCCCGAACGATATTGTGGCCCCCCATCACACGACCGCCGCCAGCAGGTCCGACAGGGCAAGCGCGTCAACGCCTCCGCCCAGCCAAGCGCCGCCCGCTCGCGATCCGAATAGATCGTCGAATCCCGCCATGCGCTCAGCATGTGCAGCCGCAGCTCGCTTTCGCCATGACGGCGCAGATCGGTCGAGTGCATGCGCAGGCAGAAGGCACAGTCGTTGATCTGCGACACGCGGTACTTCACCAGTGCCAGCAGATCGTGATCGAGCCCACTCGTCATGAAGCTCTGCTCCAGCGCCATCATAGCCTTGATCGCTTCGGGCACCAGAGCGTGCCGGTTCGCGACACAGGTGTCATGGTCGGTCTCCCTGGGTTCCGACGCCACGACGAGACAGCGATGGCCAGTGCGACGTGCTCATCCGGAATTTTCGCCGCCGGCCCGCTAGGCCATATCACGCAGCCGCTTGCGCATGCGGGTCAGCGGCACGACCACCCCGTCGACCTCCGTATCAGCGCGTTCGACCGGCTCGTAACCGCAGGCCGTATAGAGCAGCACGCCGCCGGCCGTTCCCATCAGTTCGACGGCGGCGAAGCCTTCGCCCTGCGCGGCCTTTTCGCAAGCGTGAAGGATCATCCGACCGATCCCGCGCCGGACGTGATCCGGATGCGTATACATGGCCCGGATGCGCGCCGCGTCCTTCGCCGGATCGAGAAGCGCCGGGTCGCGCAGGTCGGTGCTATGGTCGCCGCCATAAAGCGTCGCCCTCCGGCTCCAGCCGCCACAGCCGACCGGTACGCCATGGTCCTCGACGACGAAATAAGTGCCGTCGCGCACCAGTTGGGTGTCGAGGCCCATCACCGCCCTGCTGGCCACGATCTGCCTGGGGGTGAGCACCGCTGCCTGCCCGCGATCAATCGACAGCGTCATCAATTGGCGGAGCGCCCCTAGGTCGGCTTCGGTCGCTAGGCGGATGGTCAGGCCACTGCTCATGCCGTCAGTTCCAGTCGCCACGTTTCCCCCTGAAGCGGAACGCCGAACCTTTCGTGCATCGCCGTCTCGACACACACGAAGCCGTGCGCGGCATAGATGCGGCGAGCGGACTCCAACACCGTGTGCGTCCACAGCACCAGGGTGCGGTAGCCGGTGTCCCGCGCGAAGCCGACGCAAGCGCCGACCAGCGCATCGCCGATACCCCGACGGCGGGCAAAGGGCTCGACATGGAGCAGGCGGAGCCGTGCGATCCCCTCCCCTTCGTCGGTGACGAACACCGCGCCCGCCATCACGCCGTCGATCTCGGCGATCCAGCATTGCTCGCGCGCCGGATCGAAGTCACGCAGGAAGGCCGCCGTCACCTCGCTCTCGATCGTCTCCAGTTCGCGGCCCCAGCCATGGCTCTCGGCATAGAGCACCGACTGGCGGGCGGCGATCAGTGCGGGTTCGCCGGTGCGGAAAGGGCGGATGACGAACGGTCCGCCCGATAATGGGTCGAGCAGCAGCCGAGCGCGCGTCAACGCCTCGATCAGATCGCGCCGCGCCTGACCTTCCACGGTGCCGAGCAGGTCGCCGACCGCGCTGCTTTGCCGCTGGTCGACGACCGCGAAGGCCGCCTGCCCCGCCTCGGTCAGCCGCAGGTCCCGGGCGCGGGCGTCGTCCTCGCGCCGCTCGCGCACGATCCAGCCGCGTTTCTCGAAACGCGCGACCAGGCGGCTGAGATAGCCCGCATCCATGCCGAGGGCGTCCTGCAACACGGTTGCGGTCACCGGCTCGCGCGTGGCGATCTCGAACAACAGCCGCGCTTCGGGCAGGCTCGCCTCGGTGCCCAGGAAATGCGCGTCGAGCGCGCCGATCGTCTGGGTATAGAAGCGGTTGAAGCGACGGATGGCGGCGATGTCTGCATCTTCCATGATCACCATGCTGGACCATGTTTGTTGACCGAGTCAAGTATTAGGGCAAAGTCGGCTCCGGCACCAATTGCGCGCGAAGGGCCGCCGCATCGCGGCCGGGTGGCGCACCAAAAAGGCGGCGATAGTCGCGGCTGAACTGTGACAGGCTTTCATAGCCGATCGCGAAGCCGACCCGCGCGACCTCCTGGGCGGCAACCAGGCGGCGGCGCGCCTCCTGCAACCGCACCTGCTTCTGGAACTGCACCGGGGTCATCGTGGTCACCGCCTTGAAGTGGCGATGGAAGCCGGGGACGCTCATACCCGCCAGCGCGGCGAGGTCCGCCACCCGCAACGTCTCGGCATAATGGTCTCGGATGAACGCCGTCGCGCGCCCGATCCGTGCGGCATGGGTGTCGACAAGGCCCATCTGGCGCAGCGCCGGTCCGAGCGTCCCACCGAGCAGCCGCCACACAATTTCACGCCGGATCAGCGGGGCGAGCACCGCCCGATCCGCCGGATGGTCGAGCAGCTCGAGTAACCGCCTGAGAGGATCGCGCAACGCCGGGTCATGATCACTGGTCGACAGCGCGTTGAAGGCAGCGCCCGAGCCTTGCAGCCCGGCCTGCTCCGCGACCAGTTCGGCCACGCTCTCGGGCTCGATCGCGAGCGAGAGGGCGAGATAGGGCTCTGCCGTGCTCGCCCGCACGATGCGCGATGTGACCGGCAGGTCGACCGAAGCGAGCAGGCACTGGCCTTGGGCGTAATGATAGGGCGTGGACCCCAGCATCGACATCTTCGCACCCTGCACGACGAGGCAGAAGGATGGCCTATAGACCGATCGGATGATGCCGGTCGGCTCCTCCGCACGGGTAATAAGCAGGCCCGGGATCGGGGTTTCGCGACCATGGACGAACCAGTGGCGCTCTATCAGCTCGGCGAGGTCGGACAGCGTCGTCATGGAAGGAACCTTAGCTCCGCCGTGCTCCAAATGCACCACCCCGCGCCTCACCTTGATAGGATCGGGCAGGACATTGATCGGATCGGCGGCGTCGGTCGGACGTTCGCGGCGTATCTCGGGTTCATCCACCCCATCAGGAGAACCATCCCATCCGTATGCGCCAGCTCGGCCAGCTTCGCCAGCATGAGGCGGAGGCGCTGGGCTCAGGATTCATTGATTGATCCAGAAGATGACGGATGCGGCGAGGGCGATGGCGGGTGTGGATGCGTCACCAGTCTCGCCCCTGGCCGGGACAGGCTCCTGAGGCGGCGAACATGTCCTCGATCCTGTGGCGACGCCGGTAGAGGAGGGCGTCATGCGGGATCGGCATTTTGGGCCTTTGCGTGACGGGATACAGGCAGCGGTGCCGCGTACACCGAGCGCCTCGCGGGACCAGTCGGCGTCGTAGCTGCGATCGGCGAGTAGCACCGGAGCGGCTGGCATCGCCTCGGACATGAGGACAGCGTTCTTGTAGTCGCTCATTGAACTGGCCCCCATTTCGACCGGACGGATTTGAGCCTAGGAAGGAGGCTTGGGGCTATCCCCTGAGCATAGGCTTATGTCCGTGTCCGAGATCATCACCGACGGCGGTCGTCGCCGTCACTGGAGCACGCCCGAGAAGCTGAGGATCGTCGAGGAGACGCTCGATGGTCGGGAGAGCATATCGGTGGTGGCGCGCCGCAACGGCGTGGCGCCGAACCTGCTGTACCGTTGGCGGCGGCTGATGCTGGAAGGCGGGAGCGTTGCAGTTGCCGGCGACGACGACGTGACCAGCAACCGGCAGGTCCGCGAGATGGAAACCCGCATCCGCGAACTGGAGCGCCAGCTCGGGCGCAAGACGCTGGAGGTCGAGATACTGAAGGAGGCGCTGGAGCGCTCGCGCCCAAAAAAAGCGAGCTTGCTCATGCACTCGCCGCTGCCGGAGACTATCCGGTGAGCCTGGTCGCCAGCACGCTCGGGGTCGGGCGTTCGACGGTGTACGACCGCCTGACGGGAACCACCAGGACGCGCGGGCCGTACGCCAAGGCCGACGACACGGATCTGCTGCCCTGCATTCGCCAGATCGCCGCGCAACGGCCAACATACGGCTACCGCCGCATCGCGGCGGTCCTCAATCGGCAGCGGCGCGCCGAAGGACTTGCGCCGGTCAACCACAAGCGCGTCTACCGCATCATGGCGGCGGACCGCCTGCTGCTGGCGCGGCGCTACGCCGAGCGAGCCGACTATGGGCATGACGGCGTCGTAGTGACGATCCGCTCGAACCTGCGCTGGTGCTCCGACGGCTTCGAGTTCACCTGCTGGAACGGTGAGGTCGTGCGCGGTGCCTTCATCATCGACGCCCATGACCGCGAGATCATCTCGTGGCGCGCGGTTGCCAATGCCGGCATCAGCGGCTCGGACGTGCGCGACATCATGCTGGAAGCCGTGGAAACCCGCTTCGGCACCATGCGCGCGGCGACACCGGTCGAGATGCTGTCGGACAACGGTTCGGCCTATACCGCCTGCGAAACACGGACCTTTGCCCGGCAGCTGGGCCTCAAACCCTGCTTCACCCCCGTCCGCAGCCCGCAGTCCAACGGCATCTCGGAGGCCTTCGTCCATACCCTCAAACGGGATTACGTCCGCGTCTCGCCGCTGCCGGACGCACTCACCGCGTTGACATCGCTTGCCGGATGGATCGAGGACTACAACGACAACCACCCCCATTCAGGGCTCAAAATGCGTTCGCCGCGCGAGCATCGCGCACTGGTTTCTGCAACCGCTTGAACCCGTCCGGTGAAACGGGGGCCAGATCACTCATCTACCCTTCGGCAAGGAGTGTGACGTGCGGGCGGCCACGATCATCACAGACGGCGTGCCGCTTGAAGTTCAGACCGCCCTTGGCACGCCCGATACATCGAGATCATCGCTCGAACCCCTTTTTTGAGCAGGCTGGTCGCTGTCTGATGCGCCTTCAGGTGGGTGGTGTCGATCATCAGCTGGTCTGCTGGCTCGGCCTCGGCCACCAGCCCCGCAAAGATGCGGTTGAACACCCCCATCCGGCTCCAGCGGATGAACCGATTCCAGATCGTCTTGAGCGGACCGTACGCCGCCCACGATCCGCCGATCATCCACGCGCGGCACACCCTGCGACAACGGAAAATATGGCTCGATCTGACGTGACCCCGGTCTTTCATCCAGCGGCAACCAGAGACCGACCGTGGTTTTCGCGCATAAGCGCAGGTGAAGCAACGGGCGGGGTTAACCCCGCCCGTTGCTGTTCGAGCCCGGCAGCGAAGGCTGCCGGAGTGGCGTAGCCGAGCGAGGAGTGCGGACGCTCGTTGTTGTAGTCGTCGACCCAGCGGGCCAGAATCGAGCGGGCCTGACCGATGGTGAAGAACAGCGTCTCGTTGAGCAGCTCGTCGCGCATGCGACCGTTAAAGCTCTCGACGAACCCGTTCTGCGTGGGCTTGCCCGGCGCGATGTAATGCCACTCGATGCGGGCATCGCCGGACCAGGCGAGCACCGCGTTCGACGTCAGTTCGGTCCCGTTGTCGCTGACGATCATCTTCGGCCTGCCACGCTCGGCGATCAGATCGGCCAGCTCGCGCACGACCCGCCGGCCCGAGATCGACGTGTCCACCACCGCCCGAAGGCATTCGCGCGTGACGTCATCGACGATGTTGAGCACGCGGAACCGACGGCCGGTCACGAGCTGGTCGTGGACGAAGTCCAGACTCCAGCGCTGGTTGGGAAGCGCCAGCACTGACGCGGGCGCACGGCTGCCTGTGGCGCGCCTTCGTCCCTTCCGGCGCCTGACCGTCAAACCCTCCTCACGATAGAGCCGCTGGGTCTTCTTGCGGTTGATCGTGATGCCGTCCCGGCGCAGCAGGATGTGCAGACGCCGATAGCCGAACCGTCGGCGTTGCTGCGCCAGCTCGCGCAGCCGCGACCGCAGGTCGCCATCATCCGCCCGGCACGAGCGATACCGCATGCTCGTGCGGTCTGCCCCAACGACCGTGCATGCCCGCCGCTCGCTCATCCCCAGCGTCGCCTGGAGATGCGCGACCGCTTGCCGCTTCGCGGCGGGCGTCACCACTTTTTTGACAGCAGGTCTTTCAACCCCGCATTGTCCAGCATCGTGTCCGCCAGTAGCCGTTTGAGCCGGGCGTTCTCCTCTTCGAGCGACCGCAGGCGCTTTGCGTCGGACACCTCCAGGCCGCCGAACTTCGCCTTCCACGCATAGTAAGTCGCGCTCGACATCCCGTGCTTGCGGCACAGCTCCGTCACCACCGCACCCGCCTCGGCCTCCTTCAGGATGCCGATGATCTGCTCTTCCGAAAACTGCTTCCGCTTCATTCCGTCCGTCCCTTTAAGGAGACGGTCTCTACTTCCAGTTGGATGAAGAAACGGGGGTCACGTCAGATCCGGCGCGTCGGCTCATCCGTCAGCCAGAACAGGTCACTCATCAGCGGCGCCTTCGCTGCTAATGAATCAATCCGACGCCCCTTACGCAAGTCGACCAATAGCTCCTGAATCCAGTCGGAGCTGGGTGAGCGGTGCGCGCGGAGCGCGTGCGAGCCTTCGGCTCGCTCAACCCCTCACTCAAGCTGCGCTAGCCAACACGCTGGCAAGCTCCGCTGACTCTCTCTCCTATCCAGGAGAGAGGGAAAAAGGAGTAGCATGAATGTCGATTGGCCCTAGGATGGCATCGATGCGACCCTTGCAACTTCTCGCGGGCGCCATCCTCCTGGGTGCGGTGGGCGGTGGCGTGATGCTGTCGCGCCACGCCGCTCGGCCCAATACCGCGCCCAGCGGCCCGGTCGCCGCCAGGGCCAGTGCCGTGCCGGCGCCCACCGCTCCGTCGCCGACACCCAGCCCGACACCCGCTCCCTTCGTCGTCCGCCACATCCTGCCGATCGGCAAGCCGCTGCATCACGGCGAATTCGTCTGGGACGAAAGCGGCGCGCCGCAGGGTCCGGTGGTCATCACCGTCGATCTGGCAGCGCAGGTCGTATCGATCTTCCGCGACGGCCATGAGATCGGTGCGGCGGCGATGATCTTCGGCGCCGACAATATGCCGACCCCGCTCGGCGTGTTCCCGATCCTTCAGAAGGATGCGGACCATGTCTCCAACCTGTACGACGCGCCGATGCCCTATATGCTGCGGCTGACCAATGACGGGGTGGCGATCCATGCCAGCGACGTTCGCTATGGCAATGCGACCCATGGCTGCATCGGCGTACCGTTCGGCTTCGCGCGCAAGCTGTTCGCCGCGACCAAGCTGGGCGACCGCGTCATCGTGACCAACGGCAAGCGATTGGAAATGGGCCAGAGCATCCTGGGCTGAGCCGAACCCGGATCGCCGGGCCTGTGAATGTCAGGAAAAACTGAATCGCCCTGCCGAAACCAGGCGCAGCTCCAACACGCTCCGGGCAAGGCGCGACGGCGTCGATGATTGCACGGGCGCCTCGCCGCTCCGCGTACCCTTCCGCCGTTTTGTGCACCCATTCGGGTCCTTAGCCACTCCACAATGCGCTTCAAATATATTCCACCTCAAAAATAATACCAATGCGATTTATTCGCAGTTTTATTTGCCCGTCGCTATCGACCCTCTTCTTGCGAATGATAGCTGATAGCTAATAAGGGGTTGTACATTCTTTTGACGCTCGCCGCGATGGCAGCGCTTTGGGAGCCAGCGGAGGACGGTAACGGCCTGACCGGCCAACTCGCCATCTCCTATGCCGAAGGGGACCAGATCGCGCCCGATGGTGCGCGCAGTTCGCTGTCGACGGTCGATCCGCTGAAGCTGGTCATCCAGTCGGGCAAGACGAACCTTGCCGCAGGAACCGCCGAGGCGAATGCCTTGATCGACGGGCACACCGCCAGAATCGGGCAGTGGGGCACAGCTGCTTTCGCCCAGTAACCCGTTCCGGCTTAGATGCGGCGTGGCATCGCGATTGTGCAGAGCGTACAGCCCCGGTATTCCGTGAAGCGGGACCGGAAAGCCGATCGCGGAGGAATGTACGGTTGTGATGGAGCGGGTGAAGGGATTCCGTTCCAACATCTTACGGCGCCGAAAGCCACGGAAATCCGCGGTTCTTGGTTCGTCCGATCCGCCTTGTGCTACAGGTTGGTGCACAGTTCAATGCACAATCCCGAAGGCGGCCGTGGCTGGAATTCGATAAGCTCATTTGCGTCTGGTCGTGGTGGGAAGCGGCCCGGCAGCTTTGGGCAGCAATGACGATAACCGTGCATACGTTCAGGCCAGTGCCCCAACGGGGAGTTCGTCCGCAGCGCGATCGAGCGCGGTCAGCCGATCGCGAGCAGGTCACGCAGCGTCCGGATCAGACCGCTCCTGACCTCTTCGGCGGCGCTCCCGCGTAGGCCGGCGATCGCCTCGACTGCCAACTCTACATCTTCTGGGTGCGCCGGGCCATCACGCCCCGGCGTGAAGGGTCCGTCGGTTTCGGTAAGTAAGCGATCGGGTGGCAGCGACGCTACCAGCACCTTGCCGCGATCAGTCGCTAGCATCGTGGCGTTTACCGAGAAGAAGCAGCCGAGGGCCAAAGCGCGCCCCGCCTCGCTGCGGCTGCCGCCGAACCAGTGCAGCACTACCCGGCCCCGGTCAGGCGGCAAGCAGGTTTCAATCAGATCGAGCACGGGCTTGACGGCGCGGGTGCTGTGAACGGTCAGCACCTTGTCGCCGGCTTCGGCGCAGCATTCGAGGATGCGCTGGAAGACCCGTCGCTGCGCTTCCATCGTCTTGTAGAAGCGAGGCCCCCCGTCGAGCCCGACCTCGCCGACATAGCGTGTCTCGGCGAGGTGGCGCTCCCAGAGTCGGAGTTCGGCCTCGCGCTCGCCGGCGAGCTGCGGATGGAGACCTAAGGCGGCGCGCACGAAGCGCCGATCGCGGGTAAGCTCATGGTTGCGCGACCAAGCACGCGGGGTGGTGGTGACGGTGAGCGTGTAGATGCGGGCCGCCTCCGCACGTGCAATCGCGGCGTCGTGGTCTAGGAACAGGTCGAGATGGCAGTGGAAGTCGACGCCGCGCACGCCCGGCGCCGTTTCGGCGACCGTCACAGAGGCCGTGTCCGCACTCCGGCCAGGATATTGCCCACCTCGTCCATGCCGCGGCGATATACACCGGCGAGCGCCGTTTGTCGTGCGGCATTCTCGTCGGACAGAGGCCCGGGCTTGTGGATGAGGAGCTCGGCCAGCGCGGGCCGGCGACGAAGCCGGTCGATCGCGAACTGGAACGAGCGGATCTGGACGCCTTCCGCCTCGCGGGTGTTGAGTGCCCGGGCGGTGAGATCAGCCAGCGTATAGGTGGTCGGGTCGGCCGCAGGCGCTAGCCCGGCGGTGAGCGACCCCCGTCGAATCAGGCACGGCAGGCAATAGCCGCAATGCTGGACGCCGATCCCTTGCCAGCGGCCTTTGGTCGGCGACGAGCAGGACAGCGACGACGCAGCAATGCCGCGGAGCAACGTCTGGTTCGCGCACGCTCGAACCATTTCGCCCTTGGTCTTGTCCCAATAGGGGTTCTCGATCCGGCCGGGGATGCCGAGCGCCGTCAATGCCTCGTTCCAGCGCGCGATATAGAAGGGGTGGGTGGTGCGCGTGCTGAGCGCGCCGAGCCGGATCGGGTCGAGCGGGACGTTGATCGCGATCAAGCCATTCTCCGGGCAGTGCAGGACGAACGGCTCCGCCAAGCCGGTCCCGGCCATGACGCCGAGCGCGAAGAACAGGAACGAGCGGCCGCGCGTCGTGTCCTCGCCCGACGATCGCGCCACCAAACCCTGCGCGAACGCCATCCAAAGCCGCAGCCGTGCGAAGCCGCGGCCGCGGTAGGCAGCACCGAGCGCCGCCTGCAGCGTCGCCTGCGCCTCGCTGGTTGCCCCTTCGCCGGCATGGCTGATGAACAACGGCGTCTTGCCCGCCTCAAGCGCATCGATCGCCCCGATCAGGCTGTCGAGCCCGCCCGAGAACAGTGCAAGGTGATCGAAGCGGGCCGGCAGCAACGTCGAGGGCTGCGCGATCAGCTGCGCGTGACGGCGCGGGCGTGAGCGGAAGCCGACCGTCCAGCGATCGCCGGTCAGGAAGCCGAGCATTCGCTCGAAGATCGGGCCGGCCGCAGCCCAGCGGCGCGGATCGGCGACGGGGACGACGAGCCGGATCTCGCGCGTCCAGCCGTCCTGGCTGTCCATCCACCGCGCGATGCGCGTGTCGGCGGCGTGGACATGCGCAGCGAGGATGATGAGATCGACTCCGAGATCGGTGGGGAAGACGCCTTCGCGGGCGAGATCGGCTAGCGCCCGGCCGATGCCATGATCGAGGCTATCATTGCCGTTGAGGAGGTCGAGCCGGGTCATCACCTCGTCTGCGGCGCGGGGCACGGAGAGGCGATCGCCCGGCCCGAACCGGCCGATGATGACATGCCTGTTCATGCGTTCGCCTCCGCGTCGCCCATTATGCGCAGGATGTCGAAAGCCTGCTCGTAGACCCGCGCGACGAAGCCGAGGACGCGATCGGGCGTGAGCGCCGCCGCCGCGACGCGTGCGGCCGATAGGGCGTCGGCGACGCCACGACGGATGAAATCGTTGAGCTGGGCTTGGACGCTGGCGGCGTCGCGCGCGCTCGCCGGCAGCATGACGGCCTTGGTGCCGATGTCGTTGCACAGCCGCGCTTCGATGGCGTTAGTGGCGTAAAGCTCGAACACCGTCTGCATCTGGTCCTCGCTTAGCGTGTCGAGGTCGGTAATGCCGGCCGCCGCCAAGTCGACGATCGTCTCGATGAAGGCCTCGCGTGCGATCCCCTCGTCGACCGAGCCGCCGTCGGGGCAGATGTAATCGGCGAGGCCGAGGAAGACCTCTTCGATCGGCCGTCCGGCGAGATCGGCGAGATCGAGCGCGCGCAACGCCTCGGTGATGCCGCGCGTTGTCGCGTCCGCGAGGAAGCCGAGGAGCCGGCTGCCCGCGCCGCGCGCCGATCCCATCCGACCGGCCGCGCCCCGCGCGCCGCCAGTCGATGAGTCAACGTAGTGGGAGAGCGCGCGACCGAGGCTGGCGCGGTCGGTGCCGCCCGAGCTCGCGAAGCGCGAAAAGTTGTTGCGGGCGGCCGTGAAACGCGTGGGATCGGCATTGGGCGGTACTGGCGGGCGTTGCGGCGGCTGCGGTGGATCGCTTGGCGGCGGTGTGCCGTCGCCATCTTCGTCGCGGTAGGTCGCGTCGGCGGCATCATCGGCCGATGGCGCGCCGGCGTCGCCGACGAAGCTCGGGACCAGCGGGCTGGCGCCGCCTTGGCCGCCGAATACGCTCGACGTTCCCATTAGCGGCCTCCCTGCCGGGTCCGGGCAACATTGCCGGCCGCCGCTTTCAGGATTGGAGAGCCGTCCTTGCCCCAGGCGGTGAGGAGCCGTCCAAAGCGGGCGCGGGTTTCGGGGTCCTTCAACGCCGTCTCCCAGCCGCTGGTCACCCAAACACCAAGCCGTTCGCGGGGCAGCGCCTCAAGGAAGTCGAGCAGATTGCCTTGGAGCGAAGGCTGCGCCTTGACGAGCACTGCGAGCCCATCGACGCCCGCGGGCTGCAAGTCGAAGGCGTCGCCGCCGACGATCCGCGCACGCACCGCTTCGAAGATCCGCGCCGCCTCCGGCGTCGCGAGGCGGGCGAGATCGCCTTCCATGGCCTGGACGACGAATTTACCGCCGAATAGCTGCTCGACGACGCCGGCGAGGCTGCCGAGCACCGAGGCAGCGCCGAAATAGTCCTTCCGATCCTTGGCGATGAACAGATAGGGGCGCAGATCCTCGACCCCGATCGCAGGCTGGACCTCGGCCCAAGCGCGGATCACCGGCGAGGTCAGCCATTCGCCGAGCGGCCCGCTCGCATCGTTCGCGACCGGCTGCAGCTTGGCGGCTCCCTTACCGGCGGCCGGTCGCGGGGCGGGGGAGGCGTCCGCTGGCTTGGGCGGAGGTGCGGCGGGGTCGGGCTCGGGTGAGGCGGCTGCGGTCTCGAGGGCTGCGAGATCGCGGCAGCGTCCGTCGCTCGACGCGGCCGCGGCGGCGCCGATCTGGTCGAACAGGCGAGGTAGGAAGCGCTCGGCGAGCATCAGCTTGGCCAGGACGGGCAATTTCACGTCGTCGCCGAACCCGCGGGCGTCTGCGGTCCGTTCGCGGAGCAGGAGCGCGTTGAGGAAGCGCTTGATCTGACGCGGGTTGCCCTGCGTGCCGCTCGCAAGGATCGGGCCGATCTGGTCAGAGAGCGTCAGCGCATTGTTGGCGCTGGCGGCTTTGTCGCCGAGCGCCGAACGCACCGTTTGCGCCTCGAGTGGCCCCTCAAGCCAGGGGCGTTTGAGCCGTTCGCGCGCCACGGTAATGAGTTCTAGGAAGGCGGGGTCGTCCTCGCCGAGTTCGGCCGCGACCAGCAGCAATGTCACATAGATGCGCGTTTCGGTGTCGCCCAGCGGCGCGGATGCGGAAGGGAATCTGGATGAGCTTCTCAAGATAGTTGCGTGCGTAGCTCAGCGGTCCGGTGGTGTCGGGAAGATCGGGGAAATGTTTGCGCACCGAGTATTCGATCATCGCCTCGTCGGCGGCGACGACGAACGCGGTACGGGAGGTGAAGACGAACAACCGCACCGCCTCTAGAGTCTCGATCGCGGTGTCGGGCAGGCATCGGTCGAGATCGTCGATGAGGACGACGAGCTGGGTGACTCCGGCCTGGTCGAGGAGTTCGTCAAAGGCCTTGCGGAAGGCGTTGATCTCCTCGGGAACGTTGGTCGTGTCGTCCTTCTCCTTGAGGAGACCGTCGACTTCCTCGAACGCCTTCTTGGCGTTCTCCTTGGTCGCGAGCTTCGCCGGATCGGCCAGCGCGCCCTGCACGAGGCCGATCGCCGAATGGATTTGTTCGGGGGTCGGCACGCCGGTGAAGGCATTAAAGGCGAGTCCGCCTGCCTTTTTCGCCACCTTGAGCCAGTCGATGCGCCGGAACACATCCTTGACCGCAATCGCGGCCCGGGTGAGCGCGGGCCGCTTTTCGATAAGGCCGGTGACGATCCCCTCAATTAGCGCGATCTTGGCGTCCTCGAAACCTTGGAAGCGCCAGCCGTTGAACTTGATGCAGAGCGCCTTGGACTCGGATTCGAAGCATGCCTCGATCATCTCTAGGACGCTCGACTTGCCCGCCCCCCAGTCGCCGTGGACACCGACGGTCACGGGCTTGTCGGGGCGGTCGCGGAGCAAGGTGACGATCGTCCTCGCGATCGCTTCATTGTTGAGCAGATCGACACGCGTTTCATTGTCCGCCAGCAACATCGGTTCGTTCGTCCCCGCCTATGTCATGTCATCAATGCTTTGATGACGACGATGGTAGTCCCCGTGCAGAGTTAAGCAATGGCGAGTCACCCGCGCGGCCGCGTCGGCTCGCCGGTCCCGCACCGGGCTTCGATCAGGCAGGAGAGATCGTCGCCCCAGCCACCGGCTTGCAGGACGGGAAGCGCAGGTCAGCACATCCGTGCAGCCAGCTTTGATACTGGCCCTCAAAGCCGATCGCGGCGAGCATCAACCGGATGACGATCTCGCGGACGCGCACGACATGGTCGATTAGCGAGGGATCGTCGATCGACAGCTCGGGCGAGACGCCGGTGTGCACGATGACGTTCCGGGCATCGACGGCGCCCTTGAGCCATTCGTCCGGGAAGTCCTGAGCCGGAAATGGCTGACGGGAGAGCAGGTCCCGCAGCTTCTCGGCGAACGAGCGCCGGTTCAGCTCGCGCAACTTGCCCGCCATCTTCCGGGGAGCTGCCTCGGCCTTAAGGAATTTGGCGATCTTCTGTCGCAACGTATCGAATGCGGCGGCGTCGGGCAGGTGGAACTGCTCGACGTCGGAGCTGGCGAGGATGCATTCGAGCGCGCTCATCGCGTTCATGAGCCGCGATTCTGCAAGCGCGACCGGGGCCGTCAGCCAGCGGATGGCGGGGTCAAGCCTTGCCACCTCGGCCGGATGATCGTCGAACGAGCGAACGGCGGCGGCAAAGATCTCCTCCATAAAAAGGTCGCGGAACGGGGCGAGATAGGGGGCGGGCGAACGGCCGCGCTGCGCGATCCGGATCGTGAAGCGGCCCGCCCGGTGGCGCTGCTCATAGACGGGCAGAAGATAGACGCCGCAGGCCAGCGACAGGACGCGTTGCACGTGGATTAGGAGGCGTTCGGTTTCCTGCCACCATGCCTCATTTTCCTGGCGCTCACTCTCGACCGCCAAGAGTGAGACGGGTTCCTGGTCGGCATCGTCGCGATAGCCACGTAGGACGATGCTCCACGCCTTTGTCTTTGCGACGATCGGGTGGATCGCTGCGAGCTTGCGAAAGAACCAAGCGCAGGCATCGTGATGATCGGGTTTAGCCGGTCGGCTGAGCTCGGCAGTGCCGCACGAGCCGGTGATCTCGACATGATCGGGGCGGCGCGACCATCGGCCGACATAGAATTCCGAGCTCTCAAAGCTCCAATGTTCGGCGGCGCGTCCGCGCAAGGTGAGCGGCTGGAGTGGGGTCAGCAGCGGCTGCTCCGGGACGATCGAGGCGGCAGCGTGGCTCGGCTTGATTGGTCCGAACTCGAGGCGGAGCTCACCGTCGTCGTCGATGGCGGCAGTGAACGTTACGGGGACGCTGAGGCCGGCGCGCTCGATCGAGCCGTCGAACGGGATTGGGTCGAGGATCATTACCGCATAACTAACATACCATGCGTCGATGACGACGCGTGGTCCGCCCCGTGTCACGCGGTCCGGCAGCGGGCGGCGTGCCTAGCGGTCCGCGGCGCGCCACAACGCAGATGGTTGCGGTGAACGAATGGCTGAAACCGGGAAGCGTGAATGACTTCGCGAGCGACCGGAAATGGGTCATCCCCTAAATGGTTTTGTTACGTGAGTCGTTGATCATTGACCGATCCGCCATGTGTGTTGACCGAAGCCAGAGCCACGGTTTGCGGATCGTAGGTCATTCCGGCCAGCGCTCCGTTGGCGATGCAGGCGACAATCTCGTCGACGATGTGCAGCGGCACCAGGAACCATTCGCGCGGGCGAACCGGTTTGCCGAAGCGGTCGGGTATCTCGACGTCGAACCGGACGGGTTCGAGGACGCGGTGGATCAGTGCTTCCAGTCGGGAACGGTGTACGTCGTACAATTTGTACGTGGCGACCACGTCCACCCCGGCCAGGAGATAAGTAGCGTCGTCGGCGGCGCCGGCGATGCGCGACTCGACCGATCCGCCGGTGATGCCGATCTTATGGATGAGGTCGCGGTGCGCAGCGATAGTGGGGTGCGTCGAGCGGCTGCGCAGGACGTAGAGCGTGCCGGTCGGCAGGTGGTCGGGTTCGACCTCGGCCTTCGCGGCACCGTCGAACAGCGGGCCGGCGGTCGGTTCGGTGATCCGGCGGCCACCCTCGTCCTTGTACAGCGCGCGTTGGAGCGAGCGGAGCAGCAGGTCGCTTTCGGTGCCGTTGGAATAGACGACGCGCAGGCGGGCATCGGTTTCGCCATTGGGCGCCGCGATCGGTTCGCCCACCTCGGCCACATAGGCCAGTTGGCCGCCGACGATGAAGAATTCGCCTTGCTTGATATCGGCCTTCGACATGCCGAGGTCGCGGACGAAGGGCCGCGTTGTGCGGATATCCGTTTCGATTTCGGCCTGCACTTGGTCGAAGAGCGGCTTGAACGTCGCGAAATCCGGGCAGCGTTTGGCGCTGGCGACTTCCTCCGCCGCCTGACGGTCGGCGTTGGAGCGGACGTTGCGCAGCTGGGTGATGTCGTTCGACGCATCGGGCTCGATCCCAAGTTCGGCCAGTAGCGCGCTGTCGTCCAGTTCGTCGATCGCATCGGCATTGGTTGCGCCGTCGAGCAGGCGGTGCACGTCCATGTCCGCCAGCAGCTCGCGGCAGTCGGCCTGCGCGCGGAGCCGGTCAAGGCGTACGGCATAGAGCCGCTCGAAGATGTCGCGGCCTTCGCCATGCTGTGGCGCGCGGCCATGCTCTTCCCGGAAGCGGACGATGTCCTCGAAGCCCGCGATGATCCGCTCCTCGCGTGGCGTGCGGGCGCGGACCTTCTTGGGACTGAGATCGACGCCCAGTTCGGCGAGAATGTCGTCGTCGGTCATGTCAGCCATGAGCGGCGGCTTCCGCGGCCTGGGCCTTGGCGCGGAAACGGGCGAAGGCGGCGACGCCCTCCGCCAGCTGGCGTTCCCACGGATCCTGCGACGTCGCCTCGGGCGCGCGGCCGCGTTCGCGCTTCCACTGGACCGCACGTATCGCGAAGGCGCGCGCCTCTTCCTCGCTAAGTGTGGTCTTGCGCGCCGAGATTGCGGCCTGCACCTGCCGCAACGTGCCCTCGTTCATCGCCTTGGCGAGGATCGCATAGGCGGCATCGAACGGATTGATCCGGTCGATCAGGTCGATGTCGAGCTCGCGCACGTTCATGAACTTGCGGACGCCATCGACGAAGGAGGTGTTTGCCTTCAATTCACCCGTGCCGTCGTCGCTCGCCGTCTCGGTGACGATCTTCGCCGCCTGCTGGGTGATGTTGAGCGCGGCGATGGCGTGCTGGCGGATCGCCTCCTGGTCCGTCTCGCTGAGGTCGGGGTAACGGTCGCGGACGATCTTGCCCATGCGGACCTGAGTCAGTTCCTCCGGCACCACCTCGGTGTCGAACAGACCGCGTTCGATCGCCTGCTTGTCCTGGATGAAGCTGGTGATGACCTCGTTGATGTCCTCGGCGCAGATGCGCTTGCCCTCGGTCGAGCTGGGCAGCACCAGGTCCTTCAACTCGAAGTGGAACTGGCCGCGTTCCTCGTTCCACCCGACATTGGTGCGGCCCTCGACGTACCCATCGGGACCATAAACGAACCCATCCTTCGGCCCCGCATCCTTCGGCGTGAACTCGAAGCGCGGGGCCAGCACCTGTTCCATCAGCAGGCTGGCAGCGATCGCCTTCAGCGTGTCGTTGACCGCTTCGGCCACCACGTCATCGGCGGCGGCGGGTTCGGCGATCAGGTTGGTGAAGCGCGCGACCGTCTTGCCCGGCGCGTCGCGGGTGGCGCGGCCGATGATCTGAATGATCTCGGTCAGGCTGGAGCGATAGCCGACGGTCAGCGCGTGCTCGCACCAGATCCAGTCGAACCCCTCCTTCGCCATGCCCAGCGCGATGATGACGTCGACATGGTCGCGGTCGCTCCGCGCCTCCGGGCTTTTCAAGGCCGCCGCCACGCGGTCGCGCTTGGCGGGATCGTCGTCGACCAGATCGGCGACCTTGATCGTCGCGCCCGCCGCCGTCGCGATCAGGTGGAAGCCGGTTTGCGCGTCGGTGCCTTTCCACGTGCCGAGGTGATCCATGATCTCCTCGACCTCGGTATGCTTGCCGCGCTTGGTACTTTCGCGGCTGTTGACGCTGGGGATATGGACGATCGTCTTGACCGCCGGATCGAGTAGTTCACCGATCTTATCGATATAGGGGCCGGTGTAGAAGCTGTACGCGATGTCGAGCGTCTTCAGATAGCGATAGCCGTTGAGCTGCTCGTAATAGGTGTAGGTGACGGTGGTGAACTTCGCCTCGTCCTCCGCCGACAGCACCGCGACCGCGTCGCCGCGGAAATAGCTGCCGGTCATCGCGACCAGATGGGCTTTGTCGCGCGCGATCAGCTGGCCCAACTGCGCGCCCAGCCGGTTTTCCGGGTTCGCTGAAACGTGGTGGAACTCGTCCACCGCGATGAGCCGCCCGTCGAACGCCGCGATGCCCAGCTCGTCGATCGCGAAGCGGAAGGTGGCGTGGGTGCAGACCAGCACCGTGTCGTCCGAGGCCAGGAACTCGCCGACCGCCTTCACCTTCGACTTGGCGACCTTCACATCGTCCGCGCCGGGCGTGTTGCACAGGTTCCAGTGCGGCTTCACCGTCCAGTCGGCCCAGAAGCCGTGCGCCGACAGCGGCTCGTCGGCGAAGCTGCCGCCGATCGAGCGTTCGGGCACGACGATGATTGCCTGTTTGACGCCCTGGTTGTGCAGCTTGTCGAGTGCGATGAACATCAGCGCGCGGGACTTGCCTGACGCGGGCGGCGACTTGATCAGCAGATACTGCTCGCCGCGATGGGCATAGGCCCGCGCCTGCATCGGCCGCATGCCGAGTTCGTTGGCGCTGGAGGACGCGCCGGTCTGGCCGGTGACGAGGCGGACGGCGGGGATGGTGCTGGAAGTCATTCGTTGAACAGCTCGCTATGAGTGCCGGCGCGGGCGAAATAGACGGTGCCGCTTTTGCCCATCGTTTCGTCGATCTGGTAAATGAGCAGAAAGTCGCCGCCGATGTGACATTCGCGGTAGCTCGCCCAATCGCCCTTGAGCGGATGATCCTTCCATTCCGGTCCAAGCGGCCCGTCATTGGCGATCAGGTGAAGGATCACCGACTTGAGCTGACGCATATCGTATCGGCCCGAGCGATCGAGCCGGTCCCAATCCTTGGTGAATGCTTTGGCGTATCGACAGGCGCGGGGATGCCGCGCGCGTTTATTCGCCACGCTCCAGGCTCGCGAACATCGCCTCGGCCGTAGGGAACGGCTCGCGACCGTCCGCCTTCATCTGCGCGATCTCCTCCATCGCCGCGCGCGTATCCGCGTTGGGCACCTTCAGCTCCAGCGGAAAGGCCTGGTCGGCGACGATGCGGTGGAACAGCAGGCGCACCGCGTCCGACGCCGACAGCCCGATCGCGTCGAGCGCCGCCGTCGCCTGCGCCTTCAACTGTTCGTCCATTCGGACGTGGAGCATGGACGTCGCCATCATCGCCTCCCGTGTGTATCTCAGTTGCGATACATAATGGATTGGCGCCGTTCGATCAAGCGAGGCGAAGGACGGACGGTGCCGCCCTCACGCCGCCTTCTTACCGCGCGGCTTAGCCTTGGCCCCACCCTTCGGCCCGGCATCGGCGGTCATCCTGGTGTAGAGGTCGAACAGCTTTTCCAGCCGTTCGGTATCGTTGCGGAAGCGGCGGCCGATATAGATGCGCTCCAGCACCTCGTCATTCTCCTCATGCGCGCGGCGCAGGTCGTCCGGCATCGCCTCCGGGTCGTAGAGGTCGGCGATGGTGGCGGGGAAATTTGCCTCGCGCGCGAGCAGGATGTTCTCGGCGGTCCGGGTGAGGTCGGCCTTGTCCTGTTCGGTGAGCCGGGGAACGGGAAAGGTGTTCCAGCCGAGCGTGTTGGAGTAGCGGAAATCGGTTTTGATTTTCCCGCAGACCGTTTCCACCCACACCAGATGCAGCCGAGACACGATGAGAGCAAAGTTCCAAAGTTCTGCATCGTAAGCCGCGAAAGCAGCATCCGAAATTACCGCTGAGGGACTGCATAAGGCGGCAGGCAGGTAAGGTCTCGATTCCGAGCTGTGTCTTGCAACGGCAATAAGATGCGTCGAAGGTTCATTTTGGTCACGGAACCGATACGGCGTTCCGGCAAGTTTCTGAGCGGCCAAGTCCTTGGAAGCAGCCAATCTTGCTATGCGGACATCATCAACCCGCCTCGCAATAGGCGGAATTGCAATGGCTTCTTCTGCTATTGGATCTGTGATCCAGATGCACGTACGCGGACGTTCATTGACTAATTCCACAGTGCCATAGAGCGGTCGGAAGAAGGCCTTAGCCTCCGGATACTCTTTGGCGATCTCATCCGCCTCCTCTCGACCTAAGATCAGAGCGGCGCCGTAATAGGGGTGATTTCCGAAATTCATCGACGCCCGCCCGCCCGTGGGACGGCTTACTTTTTCGACGATTACCTCGTCCGAAGGTGCCAAGTATGGCCCGATGGACCTGACTTCCCTGGCGACACCGTCATCATATACGATGCGCGATCCTTGCGGGTCCACATCAACGCCAATGATCGCGCAAGTCACGCCAGCATTATGGCTCGCTAGATTACGCCACAGAAAGGAACGATGGACGAAGCGAATGTGCCTCTTTCCATCCAGGATGATTGGCCATAGCTGAGAAACCTGTTCACCCTGTGCAATTGAATTTGTCGATACGAAGGCAAAACGCGCATTGCAGGTATCGATGTACTTGGATGCTTTGACGAACCAGCCGGAGACATAGTCAAGTGTAGCGAATTTCGAAGCGATGCCCTTCAGCAGCAGCGCAAGGTCCTCACGCTGAGCGTCGATTTGGCGTTTGCTGCCTACATATGGGGGATTTCCGCAGATATATGTCTCAACTTGTTCATCGGCGCCCAGCCCGTTTTCCTCCAGCGCCAAGCGCCCCGTTGCTCCGCCCAGATCCTGCTCCGCCCCAGTCACCACCTTAACCGGCGGACATACCTCCAGCCAATCCAGCCGCAGCGCATTGCCGACCGTGATCTGCCCCGTCTTGTGCAGCGGCAGCACCATCGCGCGCGCTTCCTGCTGGCTGAGGTACAGGCAGTCCGCCTGGAACTCGGCGATCAGCAGTGCGAGGCGCGGCGATCTCAGCGGCGAAGCCCTTGATCTCGATGCCGTAGAAGTTGCTCAAGGGGATGACGCTGCGCCGGTCCTCCAGCTTCAGATTGGCCTCGCCGCCCAGCCGCTCGACAATCACCGCCTCGATCGCGCGCATCTCCTTGTATGCGATGACCAGGAAATTGCCCGATCCGCACGCCGGGTCGAACACGCGGATGTTCGCCAGCCGCCGCCGCAGGTTGCGCAGTTTCTGGCGGCTGTCGCCCGCCGCCTCCAGCTGCTCGCGCAAGCCGTCGAGGAACAGCGGGTTCAGCACCTTCAGGATGTTGGGCACGCTGGTATAGTGCATGCCCAGCTCACCCCGCTCGCCATCGTCGGCGACCGCCTGGATCATCGAACCGAAAATGTCCGGGTTGATCTCCTTCCAATCCAGCTCGCCCGCGCGCAGCAGATAGGCGCGCGCAGTACGACTGAAGCGCGGGCTCTCGGTCGCGCCGGTGAACAAGCCCCCGTTCACATAGGGGAAGACGTCGGCATAGGGCCGGATACCCACCGCGCGGCGATAGCGGTCGTCGAGATTACCCTGATGTGTGACCGGCGTATCCATCGCGCGGAACAGCTCGGTCAGCACCTCGTGCGTATTGCCCCATTGATCGTCGCCGCTGCCGTGCCCGGCATGGCTCATCTGGGTGATGGTGGCGGTGAACTGGTTTTCGCGGAAGATGCCGGTGTCCTCGGCGAAGAAGCAGAAGATCAGCCGCGCCATGAACTGGTTCAGCTCGTGCCGCCGTTCCTCGGTCGCCCAGTCCGGATTGTCCTTCAGCAGCTCGACATACAGCTTGTTGAGCCTCCCCGTCGCCTTGACGTCGATGGGATTGTTTTTGATCTCCTTGACCGTCGAGATGCCAGCTAGCGGCAGGAAGGTCGCGAAATGGCGCGGCAGCTCGGCATAAGGACAGGCGATGACGTCGCCGCCGACCAAATCCTCGGCCTCGACGGTCTCGCCATCGGTGGCGAGGAGGAATTTGGCCTTGGCGCTGGCGGTCTTGGGGCTGGCGCGCAAGGCGGCGAGCGTCGCGCCGACCTGCCCGACGGGGGCGATGCCGATATGGATGTTGTTGCGCTGCAGGACGCCGCCGACATCGGACTGGTTGGTGCCGTTCTTCGTCGCGCGCAGGCGGTCGACGGTCGCCTTCTTGGCGCCGAACGCGGTGATGAACTGGAACGGGAATTCGGCGGCGTCGAACGGCTGCTGGACGAGTTCGGATACGGCTTCTTCGATTTCGACGGCGTTCATTCGGTTCGTCAGGTCCAACAGGCTGGCCCGCCTCGGCGGGACTGATTCATCGGGCGGACGATAGGTCATGTCCGCCCAATAGTCATCGGCTGTCGTGGCGTATTACGCCGCCGCCCGCAGCGCCTCCATCGGCATAGCTGCCGCCGGCGGGGATGAAATCCGACCGGGGAATTTCGATGCCGCGCATCTAATCGGCGGCTGCCCGCCAGCGCCGGTGCGCGCGTTCGATGCGGCTGCGGGACGGCAGCGGCGACGCGGTCAAGATGGAGCGTGGTCCGACCGACCAGCGATGCGTGTCGCTGAGCAGTTCGATGACCCCGTCGTCGCTGGCGAGGTAGGGCTGCACATCGGCGTGCCATTCGACAAGTCCGCATGCCGACCGGCCCGTCGGCGACGGACAGATCAAATTGGACGAGGACGAAGTCGCGCTTGGTCTGTTCGACCATGGTGGCGATCTCAATCGCCTCGGCAAGTTTTTCACATCTGTCTAGCCGTTGTTCCAGCTGTCATCCACGATCACAGAGCCAGGATTGACCAAGAGGTCATTTACGAAGGAGGGGCCCTGCCCGTCATTTTGATCATAAAGATCATCGCATCTCTCGACGGGATGGCCGAAAGTGGCATAACGGTGATCACTTTCGGAAACAATCTCTTTGCTTTCCACCTCCTTAGACCATTCAATCTCTCTACGCTCCATCTCGCGAACCTCCTCTGATTGAAGGAAGTTTTCGACCGCAGATAGCGCACTTCCTTCATCGGGAGACGCAACGAGCAAAGAAGCGGTATGAAATTTGTTGCCGACATGAATGCGATAGATGTGCATATTTGATACCCTTTCTATATGGATATCAGCGCCAAACCGTTAAAAATACATCTTTGCGCGGCAGCTGAAATCAGTGATCTTTAATGACGATGCTCGCCAATGACGACGAGCATCTACTTCTTCCAACATACTGAATTTTCTGCCGTGTCACGCCGCGGTGCGCAGCTGCTCCGGCAGCGGTAGCTCGACGCCGCTGGCGTCCTGCTCGTCGAGGATATCGGCGAAGCGCCGATAAGCGCGCATGCAGCCGTCCTGCCGTGCCTTTCCACCGCGCGCCGGGGCGCGTGGATGGTGGCGCAGCTTCAGGTCGGCGTCGAGCCGGTATGCGCCCCAACCCTCGCCATCCGGGATGAGCCAGCAGCGACCGCCGCTCTGCGGCAGCCAGAGCCAGCAGTGTTCGGCGACGAGGGAGCGGTCGTCATCGTCGACGAACACCAGCGCGACCGTGTGGACGCCGGCCCAATCCTCCCGGAAGGACATGTGAACGATGTTCCGGCGCGAACTGCGAACCCAGTTGGTCCAGTGGAGCAGATTGAGAGGGTTGATCGGCTTCCTCGACTGTCTTGTATCGATGCGGCCCTCGCACTGGTGTAGCTGATGCATCGGGCGGACGATAGGTCATGTCCGCCCGATAGTCATCGGCTGTCGTGGCGCCTCACGCCGCCGCCCGCACCACCTCCGTCGGTATCGCGTCGGAGTAGCTGCCCCCGGCGGGGATGAAGAGGGAGCCGTGCAATTCGATGCCGTGCATCTGATCCGCAGCTTCCCGCCAGCGCCGGTGCGCGCGTTCGATGCCGCGTTTGATGCGGCTGCGGGACGGCAGGGGCGACGCGGTCAGGATGGAGCGTGGCCCGACTGACCAGCGATGCGTGTCGCCGAGCAGTTCGATGACCCCGTCGTCGCTGGCGAGGTAGGGCTGCACGTCCGCGTGCCACTCGACAAGGACGTTGCCGCGGGTGGCGAGCGAGATGCCGACCGGCCCGTCGGCGATGGGCAGGTCGAATTGCACGAGGACGAAGTCTCGGTTCGTCTGTTCGACGATGGCGGCGATCTCCAGCGCCTCGGCGAAGTTCTTGCGCCCGCCCGAGGCATAGGCGATCGGATTGCCGATAGGCGCATATTGCGGATAGCCCATCGCCAGGCGCAGGCCGACGGTCCAGGCCTGCATCGTGTCCATTGATTCGATGACGCTCATATCGTTGATCCTTCTTTCTTTTCCGCCCCTTCGAAGAGGCCATCATCACGGCTCAGTTGCAGGCCGAGGCTCCCAGGGTTTCCAATTTGCGGGCTTCCGCCGCGTAGGACGCGCCAAGCAGGCCGTCGGCGTATCGCTGCCAATCGGCAGCGTAGGGGCGGTGGGCGCAGTGCTCGGCGACGAAGCCGGTCAGTCGCCGCATTGCCTCCAGGACGGAAACGGTGCCGCCGGAGAGGTGACGCCAGCGCATCAGCAGCGCCGCGGTGGTCAGCACGTCCCCCTCGGCGACCGAGCGGACTGCCGGCCATTTACCCTGCTGCATCAGTTGGGAGACGAGGTTCGGCCGACAGGTGAGTTTGACTGGCATGCCGAGGCGGGCGGCGACCTCTGCAAGGTGCGCTGGTGCCGCCCCGCCGCACATTTCGCTGCAAAGGTCGAGATGGCCCGATGCGTCGCGCCGCCACGGCGACAACAGGCCGGTGAGGCAAGACGGCAGCCGCAGTCCGGCGTCAATCGCCCCGATCAAGATCTGCGGCAGGTCGGAGTGGAATCCGCCCCACGTCACGATCTGGACGCGGCCAAGTTGCTCCATCTCGGCGAAAAATGCTTTCAGGACAGCGGCTTCGTCCTGCTCTGGCAGGCCGCGCGTTTCCAGGCGCACCGGGCGCAGGCCGTCTTCCGCCTCGGTCATCACCAGCCACGACAGGGTGGTGATCCGATGGCACGGCCAGCGCGGCGTCACGCGCGGGTCGGTACGCAGTTCGCGCGGCGACAGATGCGCGGCATCGGCGGGGAGGAAACGTTCGGCGGACTGATAGCGCGCGTGCGCTTCATGGTCGTAGGCGAGTTCGGCATCGAGGACGACGACGACACGGGGCGTGTTGCTCTTCCAGAGCGAGTTCAGGTCGTGGTGCATGGTGGTTCTCCGGCGGGCGCTCGCGCGCCCGCATGTCGGTTGGGGGAAGGTCAGCGGGTGGCGGGCTGATCGGCGCGCCAGCGGTCGAGGGCGCGAAGCGCGGCTTGTGCGGGGTGGTCGGCGTCGTCGAAATCGCCGAATAGTCGTGCCCAGCACTGCCAGCCGGCGATCGCCTCGCCGATCAACTCGACCGCGGTGGTCGCCGGATCCGGCAGCAGCGCGGTCGGCGTGGCCGCGTCGCATTCGTCGACGGGAGTGCCGGGGCGGCAGATGCACGGCATGAGATGCGCCTGTGCCTGATGCATATGCCACGTGTGGCCGCGCGGCATGTCACGCCACCGCCCGGCCGTGTCGCCAGCGGCGGTGATGAGGCGCGGATGGCGCGCAGGATCGGCGAGCGCCAGCAGTCGGCGGGGGACGCGGCCCCAATTGTCCCAGCTTATTGCAGCGCCGGTCGCGGGGATGCGCTGCTCCAGCCAGTCGAGCAGATCGCGGGGCGTATCGCCTTCGCCGAGACACCGGGCGTCGCTGGTGAACCGGCAGCCACCATCATCATCCGGCGTGACGGTGAGCACACCGATGCCGCAGAGGATGCGGGCATCCGGCCTGTTGCGGGCGGCGGGACAGGCACCAATGGTGCGGACGGCGAGCGCGATCGACGCGGGCGCGAAACCGCGGTCCTCGATCGATAGATCAATGAGAGACATAGTTTTTCCTGGAGGTTGGCCGCGATGCGGCCGGGTTCGATCAGTCGGCGGCGGACAGCAGGTCCGCGACATGGAGCCGGGTGGCGGCATAATCCGCTTCGCCCAGCCATTCGGCGAAGTGGCCGCTGATGGCCGTAGCGATGCTGTGACCGACCGGATTCACCTTGGCGAGACGGCGTATGACCAGCCGGAAAGTGGCGATCGCGTCGACCTGTGCGTCCTGCTCGATCTCGCCGACGTCTGACCGCACCCAGTCAGCGAAGCGCCGGTCCGGATCGCCCGGCGCACACAGAACCTGCGAATGGACGCAGGCTTCCTGAAGGGTCAGCGGCCCGTCGCCGACAGTGGCCGACAGATCGAGCAGATATTGCTGGCCGCAGCCCGCCAGCGCGCGGAGTGCTGGCGACCATTCGGCGCCGGGCAGCCGATCGAGCAATGCTATCGCGTCCTTCATGCGATAGCCGGTGATCGTCGCGCCATCGGTCGTCAGCCGCTGGTCAAGCCAGGCCAGCAGCGCGTCGGCGGGGTCCGACGGCCGCAGGATGTAGCTGTCGAGCGAGAAGTGGATCGTCGGACCTTGCAGCCGGGCCGTGAGGACCGCTGCTCCGATGGGGATTTTTCGATCAAGGCCGAGCCGATAGCCGACATCGAGGGCGGCGACGTTCACGGTGGTGATGATAGGTGTGGGAAGCATGGACACAGTGCTCCAGGCGCGCGTCCTCGTCCCCATGCTGCGCGGAGCGGCTGGGGTGAGGACATGCGGATGGTGGGGATGACCGGCAGAACCAGTCGACGACGAAAATTCTTACCGAGGGCCGAGCCGGCGGATGCCGACCCTGTTTTTCCCTTCTTTCAGAACCTTCGCTTCATCCGTCCGTTGGGATCAGCGCCACGGGCGCCCTTTTCCATGCCAGCGGCATGGCTGTGTCCTTCGGACTGTCGCAATCTGTTAAGGATTGGCCTATAGCCTGAGGCGGTTCGCGGATTTTGTCCGTGAACCGGGGCGTCGAAACCCCGCACTGAAAGCCGGTCGCAAGACCAAACACGGTCGCAGAGCTCTTTGTGACCGGGTGGCGGACGCGTATGTCCAGGCCACCCGGCTAAAGGCGCCCGCGCCAGTTTCAGTGCTGGTTTCGAACATCCGGTCTCCAGAGGGCCGGCACCCCGCCATTTCACGGGGTGCCGCCGGCTGGCCGGCGGGCATCCCCATCGGGGGATGAAGATGGTTGGAATACGGGGGATCAGAGCAGCGTCGGTGAGCATGCTGGCGTTGACGGTCGCCGCCTGCGGTGGCGGCGGCGGGATCAACAGTGCGGGCAGCGTGGCGACGCCACCGCCCACCAGCGGCTCGACGCCGACGCCCAGCCCATCGCCGACGCCCGCGCCGTCACCTACGCCCACACCGTCGCCGACGCCAAGTCCGACACCGTCGCCGAGCCCAACACCGAGCCCCACGCCAACGCCGTCTCCGACGCCGTCACCTACACCGACGCCGACACCGGCTCCCACGCCAACCCCGACGCCACCGGTCTATTCGGCGCCGGTGCCACCGCCGGCGGGATATGTGATTACCCCTTCGGACAAGCAGCCGATCCGCTCGGTCAACGACACGCCCGAGTTTCGCCGCAACTACGGCGCCAACGAGTTCATGAACGCGCTCTACGCGCTCGACAGCGGGCACACCGGTCAGGGTGTCACCGTCGCCGTGGTCGACGACGGCGTGATGAACGTGAACGGCGAGCTCGACGGCCGCATCGACCAGACGCTGTCGAAGGACTTCGGCTATGTCGTGGCCGCCGATGGCACGCGGACCAAGCGGGGTGAGCTGGGCAGCACAGCGTCGGACCACGGCACGGCGGTCGCCAATATCATCGCCGCTCGCGTCAACGGCGGTGGCACGGTGGGTTATGCGCCGTCCGCAATGATTGTCGCACTGCGGGTCGCCGACTGGGACGAGAAGACGCAAGGCGAGATCCTGTCGCACACTGACGAGGCCATCCGCTACGCGGCGGACAAGGGCATCAAGATCGTCAGCAGCTCGCTGGTCGGCGGCAGCGCGGGCTGGACCTCAGCGACCGAACGGCTGGCGACGACGGGTGGCCTGCTCGTCAACTCGACCGGCAATTTCGGCGGAGCCGATCCGTACAATGCGCAGTGGATCACCGCCGACAATCGCAAGGCGGTGCTGTTCGTCGGCGCGCTCAGCCCGGCGCTGAACAAATATGAGATCGAGGCCTATTCCAATAAGGCGGGCACGATGAAGGACCGCACCGTCTTCGCGGTCGGCGCCAATGTGACGACCCTGGTCGACGGTACGGTCGGGGTCTTCTCCGGCACCAGTTCGGCAGCGCCGGTGGTGGCAGGGCTCGCCGCCGACATCCTGTCGAAGTGGCCGCAACTCAGCGGCCAGCAGGCCGGCGACGTGATCCTTCAGACCGCCAAGGACATCGGTGCGCCGGGGCCGGACGAGGTGTTCGGCATGGGGCTGGTCGACTTCCAGGCGGCGCTGGCGCCGGTCAATCCGACGCTGTCGAACGGTAGCAGCCAGACGAGCATCGCCACATCGGTGATGGTGGTGCCGGGTGCCGTCGGCACCGCTGCGATCCAGACGGCGCTGTCGCGTGTGACAGTGCTCGACGCTTTCGGCCGTGACTTTACCGGCTCGATCGCCGCGCTGGTCGTCCAGCCGCAGGTCATGGCTGATCGCCGGATCGAACGTCGCGTCCGGCAGATGGGGCAACAGGCCAGCCTCTCGTTCGGCGGCTTCAGCGGCACCATGGGCTATACCAGCGCCCGCTTCGGCCCCGGGCAGGATCAGGTCCGGTCCGCAGCGACGGCGGGGACCTTCGGCTATACCGACGGGACGACCGGGGTGCATGCGGCGTGGAATGCCGGCGACATGCTCCAGGCCGATGTCATGGGGCTGGCCCCCTTCGCCGATGGCGTGCTCGCCTATGTCCCGCAGGCCGGAACCAGCCTCGGCGTCGACTGGGCGATCGGTGGCGGGCGGCTCGGGCTGACCATGGCGGCGGGTCGTACCGCCGGCAGCGCCGCGCAGGCTGCGACGCTGGGTTGGAACCGTGGCGACCTCTCCTTACGCGCCTCGTTCATCGACGAGGACGGCACGCTCATGGGCATGCCGACCGGTGCCGGGGCGCTGCGGCTGGGACGCGGCGCCCGCACGGTCATGGTCGAGGTGCATCACCGGCTCGGCGTGACCGATGGCTGGACGCTGGAGGGCTATGGCTCGCTGGGCGTGACCCGGCTGAAGATCGACGCCGCTTCGCTCGTCACCGGCGCAACTCCGATCATCGGCAGCCGGATCGGCGTGCAGGCGAGCGGCGCGGTGCCCGGCGGCCTGCTGACGCTGGGGATCGCGCAGCCGCTCGCCATCGAGGCGGGTGCGGCGGAGCTGACCCTCGGGACGGGTTACGACCTCGCGACCCGATCGGTCCTGTACGGCGTCACCCGCGCCAGCCTCGCCGGAACCCGCCGCATCCAGCTGGCCGCCGGGTACGTCACCCGCACCGCCATGCCGCTCCGCCTCGGTGTCATGCACGACGTCACCGACGGCTCGGTCGCTGCGCTCGTCGGCTGGCACACCGGCTTCTGATCCGACCGATATCACAGGGAGAGAACCACATGCGTTTGACCATTGCGCTCGTCATCGGGCTGGCCGCCGTGCCCGCTGCCGCACAGCGGGCACCGATCACCAAGTTGCTCGACAAGATCCCATCCGTCTTCGGCAGTGGGCCAAAGCAACCCGCCATTACCCTGCCGGCCACACCCGTCATTCTCGGCCTGACGCATGCCGCCGATCGCAGCGTTCCGGGTGATCCGGTGACCTTCGATCTCGGCGGCTTCCGCCTCGGCATGAGCGAGGCGGAGGTGTCCGCCGTCATCGCGTCGCGGAAGCTGACGAGCCGGGGCGTGACCCGCTATGTCGACTTCGAGAGTCAGGTCCGCAGCCTCATCAACATCCGTGGCGGCGTGGGAGGCGTGGAAACCCGGCGCGGTGTGTTAGGCGAAGCTACGCTCCAGGACGATGCTGGCGGGCGCTATATGTTGAAGACGCTGGTGTGGCCTGACGGGGCGCACCTGTCGTCGATCGTGTACCTCGCGCCGCAAGGTACGGCGACAGCGGAATGGCGCCGGATGCTGGTCGAAAAGTGGGGGCGCCCGCGCGAAGAGCAGTCGGGGGACACGTTCGGCGCACGCTGGGGCGGCGGTGCAGGAGCTTTCCGGGCCAGCGCGAACCTTGGCCCTCGTGGCGGGACCGTGGAGATCGCGCAGCCAGAAGGCTCAAGCCAGCAGCCCGGCACGCTGGTCGAGCAGGCGACCGCCGCCTTCATCGCCGCTCGCGCAAAGAAGCCGACGCTGTGAACCGCCGAATGGGAGCGACCTGCACGATGCACATCCGCCCGCTTGTCGCAGCCGCCGCACTTCTGGCGCTGACCGCCTGCGGCCAAGGACCGGGGGATACCGTCCGTGCGGCGACGGAGGCGGCCGGTCGCGGTCAGGCCGCCGAGGCGCTCGAGCGCATCGACCCCGAGGTCAAGGCGACCGCCGGCATCTTCATCACGCCCATGCTCCAGGACAAGGCCGCGAAAGCCAAGAAGCGGGGCGGCGTGACCTCGGTCACGGTCGAGAAGATCGACCAGACCGACGCCGATCATGCCGTGGTGACCACCGTTACCCGCTTCGGCGATGGATCGACGCAGACCAATACCGACAAGGTCCGCCGCGTCGATGGCAAGTGGTACATCACGATGTGATCACGGCTGGCCACGGTTCGATCGATTGCCCACAACCGGTGGATGGACGGAGCGTTTCGCCCTTCATCCACCGGTGCCGGCAATCCTTGTGATTTCGCAAGGTTCTTCGCCGTGGGTCGGTCTCAATGATCAGGACTGCCGGACGAACAGACGGTCGAATGCCTGCTTGCAGCGCTGCATACCCTCCTCGGTCAGCGCGACCGACTTCCCCTTGCTGGCCGGATTGGCGATCAGTCCCTGCTCGTGAAGCCGGTCCAGCGCCGACCAATCGTACGTCTTCCACGCGCGCCATGCCGGATCACCAGCACCATCGCGATGAAGGGTGAGGTACAGCAGCGCCAGCACGGCTTCGTCGATGCGATCGGTATCCACGGGCGGTATGGACATGACCTATCTCCTCGCGATTGCCCCGATCATCTGCGCCGGTGATATCGGACTGGTCAATCCGTCCGCCATGGGTGGAGGCGTGGCTGGCGCGACACGGTCATGGACGCGCACCCCTCACCGGATATGGGAGGACGGACCCGATCGACCGGCGGCGCGCTGCAGATATCGCCGGTTTGCGGCGGCCTGCATCGTCGCTTCCGCCAACATCGCCGGGGCCAGCCGGGCCAGTTCGGCCGCCGCCACCTTGTCGGCCAAGGCCACCGCCGCGCGCCGGTTGCGCTCGCCGATCGTGATGGCGCTGCCGGGGTGCAGATTGGCGTCATGCGCCTCCCGCCAACTGAGGATCAGCGGGTGGGATGCGACGGGCGGCACGACCGGGGCGATATCGGTCATGTCCGCCGCTGCGGGACGCTCGGTCTTCGGCGCCGTCGACGCGGCTGGCGATGGCGATGGTGCGGGCGAAGTCATAGGCTCGATCGGCGGACGTGGAGCTTCGGTCGCGGGCGGCTGGGCGACCGGCGCGGTCCGCTTCTCTTGCGACTGACGGAGACCCTCAAGCCGGCGCTGCGCGTCGTTCGACTGCAATGCCTCGGGGGTGACACCCAGCCGAGCCGCGTCGGTATCGCGGAGGACGATGCTGTCGTCCTGCCGGTGAACGGGGATGTTAGCGCGAGCGATCTCATCGATCGCGCGGTGAACCCGCGGCGGCGCCTGCCGCGTCGCCGCCTGGCGCTCCAGACCCTTGTCCCGGGCGTTGCGCAGCCGACCCTGCACGTCGGGGTCAGCGATATAACAACGCAACCCATCCTGAAGATCGCGCTCGCGGTGCGCGAGCGTCCATTTGCCGCTGGGGTCCGCGGGGATGGTGAGGATGCCGGGCTCCGCCTTTACGGCCTCGACAATCCTGCCGACCAACCTGTTCTGCCGGTCGCGGATCAGGTCGAGCTCCTTCATCTGCTCCGCTGACGCCAAGTCGAGCATCCGGCGGTCGAGATCGTTGATTTCAAAGGGTTCGGTCCGACCGTCGCGCCGCGTGATACGGCGACGGAGGCGCCGGATCCGTATCAGCCAGTCGTCAACCTCGGCGCTGGCCAGGGCCTTCGCCGCAACCGGCATCTTGGCCGACGGCGCAGGCGTGGAATCCGGCTCAGCCGTCACGGTCGTCGGCGGCACGGCATCGTCCACCGTCTGACGCTCGCCGGCGGTTTCCTTCGGAAGGGCGGGCGTCATCGGGTGTTCGATCGCGGCGTTCTCGCGCCGCCGGATCGCTGTCTCATGCAGGATCCGGAGCCCCATTTCGATCCGTTCGCGACCGATCTGGGCAAGCTCCGCCAACGACTTGGCGAATGCGACGTCGGGCGCGAAGGCCTTTTCGAGATCGTCGAGATAGGCGTGCGCGTCCCGCTCGCGTTGTACGAGCGCCTCGTACCGGGGGTGCCCCTCGGGGTCCTTGCCCTTCGCCCGCAGCTTGTTGGCCAAGTCGTCGGCATAGCCGCGCATCTTCTCGGCGGTCTGTTCGGCGTTGCTGCGGGCCATGGGATGCTGGATCGTGAGGATCACATCGGCGGTGCGCGCTTCCGCGCGCCGCTGTGCCAGTTGGCGCGCAAGCTCCGCGAGGAAGGTGGTTCGCGCCGGCCCTTCGACGCATGTCCGGCGCAGTTCGGCGACCCGTTCTTCGTCGGCCTTCTCGATCTCGTCGTGTCGCTTGAGTACCGCGACCCTCCGCGCCCACCACCCCTTGTGGGCGTTTTCGACATCCTTTTCGGGCGCGGCGCCACATGCCGCAATGAACGCGAGCCGGGGGGCGAGGTGCTCCTGCGGCTCGGCCTCGATCCCCATGTCCGCGTAGGCGCGCGGATCGTAGCGCCGCGGCGCTCCGATCGCTTCCAGCTCCGCGTTCACCGCGTCGGCGAAGCGCGTCCGCATGTACATGGGCCAGTCCTTGTGACGGACCTCGGCGCACTTTTTCTGGCGATGCGGATAGCTCCGCCGGCGATTGCGCGATGCGGTTCGCTTCTCCTCCACGATGGCGAAATCCCATGCGCCATCGATCCGCTCGCACGGACGGTCGTAATAAAGCAGATGGAAATGCCAGTTGCGCTCGTCGTTCGCGGCGGTCGGCGCGTGCAGTGCGATATAATAGCGCAGGCCTCGGCGAGCCAATTCGCTCCCCATTGCCTTCATGACCCTGCGGCATCCGTCGAGATCGAGATCCGCCGGCAACTCGCCGGTGATGCGGCGCTGGACGATGCCGCCGCGTCCCTCGCGGAGGTGGACCAGTCTATCGGGATCATGCTCTTTCAACCAGCCGGCGCAATCGGTGATGTCGGCGTCCACCTGGAAGGGGTGTGTCCGGCTCTTCGAGCCCCCGTCCTTTCGTCCCGCCTTCTCGACCCGGTGGGCCTCCGGATCGGCCATGATCCGCTCGAGGGCCGTCATGAGCGCTGGCGGGATGTCGGGTTGCTGCATCATGGCGTGCAGCACTTGCGGGTCGGACCGCTCGGCCAGGCAGATGCCGTCGGGATGGCCGCTGTCCTCGTGCGCGAGCACGGTGGCGAAGAAGGCGCCGGCATCGCCCGGGATGTTGGTTTCGATCATCGCCGCGCCATCACCGCCGCGCGCGAGAGCTTCATCGCGCGCCACATAGTCGACATGCGCGACGGCGTCATGGACCTCGACCGGGACGGCGAGCGCGACGGCGTCTTCGCGCGTCACATAACCGACGTGGCCGACGGGATCGGCGGGCTCACCGTCATTGGTGCGGCATGCCCCATCCACCCCCTTGGTGACCTTCGTCAGCTTGAAGTGGAACGCTTGCCGACCGTCCGGGGTGCACGGTCTGCCGACCGGCGGGCGGGGCCTATGAAAGCGTGCCGGCGGCAGACCACGCGACTGACGAGTCGGCCGCTCAGCCGCGACCTGACGTTTCGGTTCGTCGATCGTCCGGCGTCGCTGCAGGCCCATGACGTCGGTCTCGCGCCCGGTGATATCGTCATCGGACATGCGCGAGCGGTATCGCCCGATGGCGGCACGTGCGCGGGCAGCTTCGTGCGAGTTCATCTCGGCCGGGGGTTCGAAGTCGAAGGCGAGCTGCGATGTCATGGTCGATAGTGTCCACCGGATACTATCGATGCACAATAGAAATTGTGCATGACATGTGTCTCCACGGTTTATAGGATGAACCGGGAAAATTTATGGCTTATTGCCGCCACCGTCGATGACGATGGTGATTATCGCGAAGCGACCGCTCGCCAGAGCTTTCCCTTTGTCGGGTGTGCCGCATACCCGACAAAGGTCTTGCGCAACTTCAGGTGTGCGGGACTGTGTTCCCGAATAATGGGGTCAGAATGCCGATTAATTCGCGGACTTGGATCGGCTGGGGTCTGTGTTCCCTAAAAATGGGATTAGAATGCCGCTCAATTTGCGGACTTGGATCGACTGGGGACTGTGTTCCCCAAAAATGGGATTAGAATGCCGCTTAATTTGCGGACTTGGATCGACTGGGGACTGTGTTCCCCAAAAATGGGATTAGAATGGCGCTTAATTCGCGGGCCTGGATCGCACCGGGGACTGTGTTCCCAAAAATGGGGTTAGAATACCGCGCAGCTCGGGTTTCATGGGAACACGAACTCGAAATGGAGTAAGGCTCGCGCACAGATTTGCCAGCGAGGATCAAGACGGCGCTCGCTCGCGAGCGCAAGGCCGCCATGCCGCCGGCCACGCTTTTCCATGCTGCCTTCACGCGAGCGCGTGACGAGGGGTTGGTTGAGAATGACGATGCATCGGTATCGCCGATGGCTGACGAGGCCGGCGGACTGCCTGGCGCGCTGTCGACGGGGTTCGTCCTGCCGCCGGCCAATTTCGAAAAGTCCGGTCGGCCGATCCCCCGCCCGTATTGGGATGCGGTCCGAGGCTCTCCCTTCCACTGCCCACTCGACCTCCCCGTTGGCGATGGGACGGAATTCGAGTGGGAGGATGATCCCATGCCGCGCTATGCCAGCTATGAGGAAATGATCGTACGGGACGCGAAATTCGCCTTCTGGGCGAACGAGGCACGGCAGCGCTTCACCAACCTCTCGATGCACGTCCGGATGATGCGGGACACGCCTCGCGATGCCGACGAGAAAATCTGGCAATGGGCCGACCGCGCCTATGCACTGATCGCGGCGCAGACCGGCGCGGACCTGCCCGACCCCGACCTGTCGAGGCTGATCGACCACGATTACGACATCCTTCAGGACGACGAACGATGCCGCATCTGGTGGCACTGGGCGGAGCGGCATTGGGCGATCACCGGCTACCTGTCTCAACAGTGCGCCTATCACACGGAAGGTGACCCCTTCGAGGACGACGTCGTTGCCGCCTGGTTGTTCCTGCTGGTCGGCCGCCACGTCACGGACGAATGGCTGCAGCCTGCCTGGCTCAGGGAGCGGCTGTTCGACTGGCGGGCGATCCAGCTGTTCGCCGCACCCGTGCCGGCTGTTCGATATCTCGTCCCACGCGCGACCCTGATCGGGCGCACTACTGAACCAGACAGCTAAAGTAATGCGACGCATTCGCAGATTCTAATTGCCTGTCCATAACCACCTCTTTATTGCGACTGATAGTCGATAGCTAAAATGGGGTGGGTTCATGTTTCGGACGCTGGCGGCGCTGGCAGCGCTTGGAGATCCGGCGAGTGGGGGTGACGAGCCGGTCGAGCAGCGCGATATCGTCGTGACCGCGACACGTGCGCCGATCGAGGCGCAGGACGCGCCGGTCACCGTCTCGGTCAAGGACGCAGACGAGATCGCCGACGAACTGGCCACCGACATCAAGGATCTGGTCCGCTTCGAGCCCGGCATCAGCGTGCGGCGCGCGCCGACCCGGTTCGGCGCGGCGATGGGGTCGACCGGGCGTGCGGGCAATGAAGGCTTCGTCGTGCGCGGCATCGGCGGCAACCGCGTGCTGATCCAGGTCGACGGGGTGCGTGTGCCCTACGGCTTCAGTTTCGGCGCGCAGGATGTCGGGCGCGGCGATTATGTCGACCTCGGCCTCATCAAGTCGGTCGAGTTCCTGCGCGGACCGGCCTCGGCGCTGTACGGCAGCGACGGGCTGGCAGGCGCAGTCAGCTTCACGACCAGCGATCCGGCCGACATCCTGGGGGGCAAGTCCTTCGGCGGATCGCTGCGGACTCAGTATAATTCGGCCGACGACGAGTTCACCCAGTCGGCGGTGGTGGCGGGACGAACGGGAGCGGTGTCGGCGATGCTGGCCTATACCCGCCGCGACTTTTCCGAGCTGAAGAACAAGGGCGATGTCGAGGGCACCGGCGTCACCCGCACGGCGCCCAATCCGCAGGACGGACAGACCAATGCGTTGATGGGCAAGCTGGTCTGGGACGTCGCGCCCGGCCACCGCCTTCGCGCCACCGGCGAATATCTCGACAACTGGGTGGCGACCGACGTGCTGACCGGCATCAACGCCAGCGTGGCGGGATTGCAGGCGCGCGATACCGGCAAGCGCTGGCGCGGCGGGCTCGACTGGACCTATGACGGCGCCGGGCTCGTTCAGTTCGCGCGGGCGGCGGTCTATGTCCAGGACGCCGAAAACCGTCAGTTCAGCGCCGAGGATCGCCGCACGCTGGCCGACCGCACCCGGCTCAACACGCTGGAGAACCGGGTCTATGGCGGCTCGGGCGAGGTGCGGCTGGGCTTCGCCACGGGCGGGATCACCCATCGGCTGGTGACGGGGGCCGATATCAGCGTCCTACGCCAGCGGGGCGTGCGCGACGGCACGGTGCCGCCGGCGGGCGAGACCTTCCCGACCCGCGCCTTTCCGAGCACCGACTTCACGCTGGCGGGCGCGTTCGTCGGCGACGAGATCGGCATCGGCCCGCTGACCCTGCACCCCGCGCTGCGCTACGACTGGTACCGCCTGTCGCCCGACAAGGATCCGTTGTTGCCGCAATTCACCGGCGCGGGCCAATCCGCCGACCGGGTCAGCCCGCGCATCGGAGCGGTGCTGGCGCTCGCCCCGACGGTGCGGCTGTTCGCCAGCTATGCTCGCGGTTTCCGCGCGCCGGAGCCGGGGCAGATCAACCAGTTCTTCTCCAACATCGCCTTCGGCTACACCTCGGCCCCCAACCCGAATTTGCGGCCCGAGACCAGCGAGGCGATCGAGGCGGGCCTGCGCCTGAACAGCGACGCGGTCGACCTGTCGACCAGCGTCTTCCGTGCCGATTACCGCGACTTCATCAGCCAGGAGGTGGTGAGCGGCGCCTTCACCCCGAGCAACCCGGCCGTGTACCAGTTCATCAATCTGGACCGCGCCAAGGTGAAGGGCGCTGAGGCGCGCCTGGATGCGCGCGCGGCCAACGGCCTGACCGGACAGCTCGCCATCTCCTATGCCGAGGGCGACCAGATCGCGCCCGACGGCACGACCACGCCGCTGTCGACGGTCGATCCACTCAAGCTGGTGATGGGCGTGGGCTGGCGTGAGCCGGGAGCCGGCCGCTTCGGCGGACAGCTCATCATGACGCACAGCGCGCGCAAGGCGGCGCAGGACACGACCGGCCTGTGTTCCAGCACCTGCTTCCGGCCCGACGCCTTCACCATTCTCGACGCCACCGTCTTCGCCCGGCTGACGGATGCGCTGACGTTGCGCGCAGGCGTCTTCAACCTGACCAACGCCACCTATGCCTGGTGGTCCGACGTGCGCGGCCTGTCGGTGCCGCGTCCACTGCCGATCGGCGCGGCCGACGTGCCCCCGATCGCTTTCACCCAGCCGGGCCGCAACGCCAGCGCCTCGCTCACCTTCCGCTTCTGACAGGACAGACATCATGAAAAATCCCTCGATGCTGATCGTCGCGGCGCTCGCGCTGCTGCCCGTCCCCGCGCTGGCCGATGGCCCGGTCAAGCAGACCGCCGCCGAGGCGCAGGCGGCGAAAGCCGCCGACCGCGCCGAAATCCTGGCGATGGCGGGCAACTACAAGGTGCGCTTCGACATGCAGGAAACGACGCCGTGGGTGGCGGGCTATACGCCGCTGGAGCGCAAGATTTCCGGCGGGAACGAGGTGGTGCGCGTTATCGAGGACACGCCCGATCATATCGCACTTCAGCACCTGCTGGTCGTCGAGCATGACGGAAAATCCCATGTCATCAAGCATTGGCGACAGGACTGGGACTATCAGCCCGCCCGCGTGCTGGTTTATGCGGGCCAGGGCAAATGGGTGTGGGAGGCGGTGCCGGAGCGGATGCGCGCCGGGCGCTGGTCGCAGACCGTCTATCAGGTCGACGACAGCCCGCGCTATGCCGGATGGGGCCAGTTCGAGACGCAGGCCGGTGTCCGCCGCTGGCGGTCGAACTGGACCTGGCGGCCGCTCGCCCGCCGCGATGCCGTGCGCCATCCGGTCTATGACCGCTATTATTCGATCAACCGCCACCAGCCGACGCCGACCGGCTGGATCCACTGGCAGGACAATACCAAGATGGCGCTGAAGGACGGCAAGCCCATGCCCATCGTTCAGGAGTCGGTGCTCAACACCTATGAGCGGTTCGACGGCTATGACGTGAAGGCCGCCGACGATTACTGGGCGAAGACCAAGGACTATTGGGCGGCGGTGCGGGCCGCCTGGACCCGGGTAGCGGACACCAAGGGCGGTATCGCCATCCCGGAGGAAGCGGAAACCGGGACCGTCATCAGCGGTCGCCTGCTCGCCATCGCCGACGACATACAGGCGGGGAAGATCACCACCGCCGCCGGAACCGCCGAGGCTAAGGCGCTGATCGATGGGCGGACAGCCCCGATCGAGTAATGGCGACGCCAACTTGGCCGGGATGTGCCACCCCGTTGCCCTCCTAGAACGCTGCTCGGCTTCGTCCGTAAATTACAAGGTTTTCAAATAGTCCGCGAAGCGCCGCCCATTTTCATGCCGGAAGGCTGCGCCATCACTGTCGATGGTGCCGATCCGGTCCACACGGAAGTTGCGGAAGGCGTCGCGGGCTTCGCACCAGCCGGTAAGCAGCCACGCTGAATCGAACAGGGTCAATCCCAACGGTCGGATGATCCGCTCACTCTGCTTGCCCGCGAGGTCGGTATAGGCGATGCGAAGGATCAGGCGCCGCCGGATGGCGTCCCGCAACAGGGGTAGGTGCGCCTTGGCTCCGTCGCTTTCCGACGTCGCCCTCGACGCGGCGCGCATTGGCAGATTCGCGTAAGCCTCCTGCCGGCTGGGAGCCATCGACGCGGCGAACTTTGCCGAAGCCCGCCGGGCCGCGGCGGCCAGCGGTTCGTCCCCCCGGGCCGCGATCAGCCGCATTCCCAGCATGACGGCCTCCATCTCATCAGCGTCCAGATGCAGCGGGGGCAGAAAATAGCCCTGTTCGAGCTGATATCCGACACCCGGCTCGCCACGCACCGGCGCTCCCATCGCCTGCAACGTCACCATGTCGCGGTAGATCGTCCGCACCGATACGCCGAGCATGTCCGCAAGCGTTTCCGCCGAGATCGGTATCGATCGCCCCCGAAGGTGATCGAGGAGCGCGAAGAGGCGTAACGAGCGCATCGGACGGGTGTCGCTTGATCCTGACGAAAACTGTCAGGGAGGACGTCTATCGCGCGAATTCACCAACGTCACCGACAGGGAGCGCCATGACCGCAATTTGCTATGAGATCGTCGTCTACAGGACCGGGGACGCCGAGTGTGCCGATAAGGCCCGCGATCAGGCACGGGCGTTGCTCGCCCGTCAGCCCGGCTTCATCGCATGGACGCCATTCGGGGGTGCGGATGACACGAGCGAGCGTGTCGATCTGGTCGCATGGGTGGATCTGGATAGTGCGCGTGTCGCGGCGCAACGGGTCGGCGCCGCGCCCGAATATGCCGATTTCCGTGCTTCGGTCGCGACGCTCATGCACATGGCGCACTATCTGGCGCCCCCGCTCGATCCGCAGCCGGTCGTCGCCGGGAGCGGCATCGAATTTGGTCATTTCAGGCTAAAGCCCGATGTCGAGGAAGGAGCGATGCGCGAGGCCTATGATGCCATGGTGTCCGGTCATCTCGGCCGCCAGCCGGGTTGGCGCCGCCAGCATCTCGTGAAACTCCAGGACGGCACGTTCGTCGACCTGGCCTTCGCCAGCGACCAGAGCCATGCCGAAGCGATTTGCGCGGCCTGGGCGGGGCAAGCGGATTGCGACCGCTTCCTTGCCATGATCGAGCCGGTCAGCATCGCGTTCGGCACCGTCATCTGAATGGGGCTGCGGAGCCCCTTCTTCGCGATTTCTGATCCGTTTGTAGCGCGGTGATGGTGTCTGTCGGGAGTGACGGACCAACGGGCCCGTTCGCCGCAGCGGCGAGCCCCTGAGCCGAAGCCAGCAGTAGATCGTCGCGCTCCGAACGGGCCGCCATCGATGCCGGTATTGCGACCAGCGTCGATGGCGTGACCGTTGCGACCGTCACACCTTCTTGCGCGACGCGCATCCCACCGACGACCCGGTCCGCGAACGCTCTTCCAGCGGCAGCAGGGCGAGCGGCGCGCGCGCGAGATGGGCCGTGACGTTCGGCGTCGCCTCGCACATCAGCGCCAGCCGCTTTTCGAGGATCGCGGCACCACCTTTGGCGAACCACGCCTTGCTGTAGTTGCGCGGCCCTGTTCCCTTGCGCGCATGGCCCATGATGTCGTCGACGTGGATTTGCTTGGCTTGCGAATCCTCCAGCGCGCTGCCCCCGGAGGTGCGCATCGAGTGGAGATCGGCGCGCTTGCCCGACGCAGTCCGGAGAAGCGGCGTGATCCTGTCGACATAGTCGAGCAGATAGCGGCCGCACGTCGCGTAAAATCGGACGCCGCCACGCTTTGCGAGATCCCCGCGATACAGTTCGGGAAACAGCATCTTATGCCCTTCGGCCTCAATCGCTGCCACATAGTCCTCGAAGCCGAGGCGCAGGATTTCCGGGTGCAGCGGGATGACGCGATAGCGCGACGGGCGCTTGAGCCCTGCCGCCGTGACGCCGTCCTTACTCTTCGTCATGTTCGCCTTGACGAGAAGGAAGGGCGTGCTGACGTCGAAGATGACCTCGACGCATTCCAGCCCGCAGGCTTCCTCGCGGCTCATGAAGGTATAGGCCAGCAGCAGCGGCACCCAATAGGCGGCGTCCTGCCAGACCGTTGCGTTCGGATCGTTCTTCAGCCGCCGCTTGCATCCGCCGCCGCCGGTGTAGATTGGGCTGGAGAAGGCGCAGACCAGCTGCTCCTCGGTCCACGGCATCCGATCCGTCTCGCCGGGAATTGCTTTGATCGAGGTGGTGAAGGCGTTGAAGTCGACGATCAGGTCCTTACCGAATTTCGGTCGCCACGCGGTCTTGGCCAATTCGCGCGAGAAGCGCGCCATGATCGTCAGGTCACGATTGAAAGTGCGGTCGCTGCGCGGGGTCTTGGCCGGCATCGCCTCGATCTCGGCGAGGACGTCGGCGAGTGGACGGGACATGGCGCCCTCTGTCGACGTCCCCCAGCGGAAATCGACCGGCAAGTCCCGCAAGGTCTTGGCGAAAAGCTGGGCGTCGGCCGGACCGTAATCGCAGAGTCGCTTGTCGCCACTGATCCAGGCGAAGCCATGGATGACGCGGCGCCGCTGCTCAAGGTCGGCGTTCCAGTCGCCCGACTTGTGGATCAGCGTGATGGTCGGCTCGATGACCTCGCTGAAGTGTCGGGTATCCGGCACGAGGAACAGGGAAGCGGCGGGGGCCGCGTAGGGATCGCCATCGACGGCGGAACCCATGTCAGCTGATGCCTGATGGCCGGCGGTTCCTCGGCGGATTGCCGCGACGACGTCGTCGTCGAGTAGCGCCGCGAACGGATCGCCCTGTCGGACGACGAGCGGATGGCCCGCGAAGGTCGCGCGCGCCTGCGCCTCCGCCCGGGCGAGGAGAAGCTGAACCCGCGCATCGCCGATCGTCCGGTCGGTCACCGGTGCCGACAGCTGGTGCAGGACATGCTCGGCGTCCCGCCGCGCGCTTCGGTGCGGCGCGAGCGACTTGAGCATGAGTACGACGGCGGCGCGGTCCTGCGCGGAGAAGCCGTCGGTCAGCTCGTCGATGAGGTCGGACGGCACGCTGTCGGCATCGGCCGGCAGGCGGGCCGCGATCCGATAGGTCGCCTCCAGGACGCGGAGCGGACGACGGTCGAGCCCCGCCGTAATGCCGCCATCGAGCCGGGAGGACATCGCCAGCCCCAGCTCCTCGTCCAGACCCGCCCGGAACACGCTCTCCAACTCGCCTGCTTTCAGAAAGCCGCGACCGGCACGACCGAACATCTGCATCGTCAACACCTCCCATTTCGCCGAGAGCCGGGTGGCGAGACGACGTGCCTCGGCCGGATCCGCGGTGGCCAAAGGGACCGTTATAGGACGGTTGACGATTTTCCGCAGGTACAACCTGCGGCGATAGTGATAGCGCGCGCCGCGCCGCCACAGATAGGAAATCGAGGCCACATCCACGTCTCGCCCGGTCGCCGGCGCGGGCCTCTCATGCGGGCGGACGATACCATCGTGTGCACATCTTGGTGCACAATCCGGTGTCCCGCGAGGCGCGGCCGGACGCCGGAATGGCGGATTTATGTGGGTTCAGCGCGAATGTGGAGCGGGTGAAGGGAATCGAACCCTCGTCGTAAGCTTGGGAAGCTTCTGCTCTACCATTGAGCTACACCCGCGGAGCCATTCGGATGGGCATGTCCTCATCCGATTGCGTGCACGCTCACTATTCAAACCGGCGGAGCGTTGCAAGGACAAAGCGGTGGGTCAGACGCGGTGATAGTCGCGATACCATTTGACGAACCGCCCCAGCCCCTCTTCCAGCGCCACCTTCGGTCGATAACCGGTCAGGGCATGGAGCCGCGAGACATCCGCATAGGTCGCGGTCACGTCGCCGGGCTGCATCGGCTTCATGATCTTGATCGCCTCGCGGCTCAGCGCGGCCTCCAGCGTGGCGATCATGCTCATCAAGCCGACCGGGTGGCTGCCGCCGATGTTCAGGATGCGGTGCTCGCCGCCGTCATGCGGGCGGTCGAGCACGCCGACGATGCCGTCGACGATATCGTCGATATAGGTGAAGTCCCGCGCCATGCGGCCTTCGCCGAAAATCTCGATGGGCTCACCGGCCAGGATGCGCCGGGTGAAGGAGAAATAGGCCATGTCGGGCCGCCCCCATGGCCCATAGGCGGTGAAGAACCGCAAACCGGTCTGCGGGAAGCCGTAGAGCGTGGCGTAGGACTGGCTCATCAACTCGCCCGCCCGCTTGGTGGCGGCATAGAGCGAGACGGGCGCAATCGCGGGCTCGTCCTCGCGAAAGCCCTGCCCGCCCATCGGCTTGTCGCCATAGATGGAGCTGGACGAGGCATAGACCAGATGCGCGAACCCCGGCTGGTGCCGACAGGCCTCCAGCACGGCGAGGTGGCCCGCCAGGTTGGAGCGTTCATAGGCGAAGGGATGGTCGATACTGTGCCGGACGCCAGCCTGCGCCGCGAGATGGACCACGCGGGTGATCCCATGCTGCCGCATCAGCGAGGCGATGGCATCCGGTTCGGCAATGTCCAGACGGTGGAAGGTGAAACCGTCCATGCCCTCGAAACTGGCGAGCCGTGCCTGCTTGAGCGCGGGGTCGTAATAGTCGTTGACGATATCGACACCGATCACCCGCTCCCCACGGGCGAGCAGGCGATGGGCGGTGGCATGGCCGACAAATCCGGCCGCGCCGGTCACCAATATGGGGGCGGTCATGGCGGTCAGCGTCCGAACATCATGTCGCGAAACACCGACGCCCCCGTCACTCCGCCATCACCTCGCATCGGAAACCACTGCATAACGGCCTTTCGGGGCGCCTGTCCTTTCACCGGCGGCGCCCGCTTCCTTCTGACGGAACAAGACTAACGAAAGGATACCGGGATCATATGCCGTCGTGGACGACAGCATGCCCGGCCTTTTCCAGGGCGTCGATCAACGCCCGGATACAGTCGTCGGCCAAGGCCGGATCGGCGCTGCGCACGACGAAATTGGCGCCCGTCCGTCCTTCGCGGAAAAAGGGATAGCTGCCGATCGCGACCCCCTCATGCGCCTTTTCGGCGGTGCGTAGGAGGTCGGCGACCTCGCTCTCGCCGACCCAGCATCCGATCGTGCGGGACACGACGGGCCGCCCGCCCTCCAGCGTGCCGGTCAGCGCGTCGAGCATCCCCGCCGTGATGTGCGGCACGCCCGCCATGATGAAGACATTGCCCACGCGAATGCCGGGCGCGCCCGAGACGCGGTTGGGGATCAGCGAAGCCCCTTCCGGCGTCCGCGCCATGCGGGCCCTCGCCGCCGTGACGCCGCCGCGTTCGGCATAATAATGGTCGAGGATCGCCCGCGCCTCGGCATGTTCGATCACCGCGACGCCCAGCGCCTCGGCGATCGCATCGACGGTGATGTCGTCATGCGTAGGCCCGATGCCGCCGGTGGTGAACAGATAGTCGTTGCGCGCCCTCAGGGTGTTCACCGCCTCGACGATCGCCTGCGTCCGGTCGGCGACGACGCGCACCTCGACCAGTCGGATTCCCTGGACGTTCAGCCAGGTGGCGAGCTGCGCGACATTCTTGTCCTGCGTCCGCCCGGAGAGGATTTCGTCACCGATGACGACCAGCGCGGCGGTCCAGATACGCTCTTGGTGGGGCACGGATTCCATGGCGCCGGACATAGCCTCGCAAAATCGCCCGCGCCACGCTATATCGCCGTCATGACCGATTATGTGACCGTTTCCGCCGACGCGCCCCAGGGGCGGACCGGCGCGATCAAGCTGTGGGGCCGCGAGGCATTCGATGGCATGCACAAGGCGGGCCGACTGGCCGCCGAGACGCTGGACATGCTGGTGCCGCATATGGTGCCCGGCGTCACCACCGCCGAGATCAACCGGCTGGTCCATGCGTTCATCGTCGAGCGTGGCGGGGTCCCTGCGACCTTGGGCTATCGGGGCTATGCGCATTCGACCTGCGTTTCGATCAACCATGTCGTCTGCCATGGCATTCCATCGGACAAGACGCTGAAGTCCGGCGATATCGTCAATGTCGACGTAACCCCGATCGTCGATGGCTGGCACGGCGACACCAGCCGCATGTACCTGATCGGCGACGTGCCGTTGAAGGCGCGCAAGCTGGTCGAGGTGACCTATGAATGCCTGATGCTGGGCATCGAGCAGGCCAAGCCCGGCAACCATATGGGCGACGTCGCCCATGCCATTCAGCAGCATGCCGAGAAGCATCGCTACGGCGTGGTCCGCGATTTCTGCGGCCATGGCCTGGGCCTGCTCTTCCACGATGCGCCCGAGGTCGTCCATGTCGGTCGCCCCGGCACCGGCCCCGAGCTGAAGCCCGGCATGATCTTCACCATCGAACCGATGATCAATATCGGCCGCCCGGACGTGAAGCTGCTCGATGATGGCTGGACCGCGGTGACGCGCGACCGGTCGCTGTCGGCGCAGTTCGAGCATTCGATCGGTATTACCGAAGAGGGCTGCGAAATCTTCACCCTCAGCCCGGCGGGCCATACCCAGCCGCCTTATATCTGAGGCCATGATGCTGGGCGCGATCCGGGTGGCGGCGCGGGACCGCGCCCGGCTGGCGGAGGTGATCGCCACCGCGTCGCGCTATGGCCTCGACGTGCTACTGGCACGGCTGGGGCTCGATCCGGCGCGGCGTGATCCTGAGGCCCTGCCCTTCGACCTCCCTGCCCGCACGCGCCAGGCGATGGAGGCGTTGGGGCCGGTCTGGGTCAAGCTGGGTCAGATATTGGCGACGCGCGCCGATCTGCTCCCGCCCGAATGGATTGCCGAACTGGAGCGGCTGCACAGCGCCGCCCCGCGCCTGCCCTTCGATCAACTGCGCGAGCAGGTGGAGGCGGCGCTGGGCGAATCGCCTGAGACGGCGTTCGCCCGCTTCGACGCCGAGCCGCTCGCCGCCGCCTCCATCGCCCAGGTCCACCGGGCCGCGCTGGCCGACGGCACCGAAGTCGTCCTCAAAATCCGCCGCCCCGGTATCCGCGGCGTCATGGAGGCCGACCTCCGCCTGCTGACCCAACTAGCGTCGATGGTCGAGGCGACCAATGCCGAGGCGCGGCGATACGGCGCGGTGCGGATGATCCGCGAACTGGGCCGCGACATCCTCGAAGAACTCGACTTCACCAACGAAGGCCGCAACGCCGACCGGCTGCGCGAAGACTTTGCGGGCGACGCGCGTGTCGTGGTGCCGACGATCCACTGGACGTACAGCTCCGAGACGCTGCTGGTGATGGATTTTATCGACGGCGTCCCGCCCCGCAGTGCCGATGTGCTGCGGGCCGCAGGAATAGACCCCGCCGCCATCGCATCGGTCGGCGCCGACATCGTGCTCGACATGACTTTGATCAATGGGCGCTTCCATGGCGACCCGCATCCCGGCAACCTGCTCTGCCTGCCCGGCAATCGTATCGCGATGCTCGACCTGGGACTGATCGGCCATGTCTCCCCCCGCAGGCGCGAGGAGGTGATCGCCTTTACCCAGTCCATCGCCAACAGCGACCCGGCCATGCTGGCCGAGACGCTGGAGAACTGGTCGCAAACCGATGATATCGCACCCGAACGTTTCCAGGCGGTCGCCGACCGGCTGGTCGCCCGCCATGGCGGCGGCGCGCTGCGGCTGGCGGCGATCCTGGGCGATATCTTCCCTGTGCTGCGCGAGGAACGCATCGTCCTTCAGCCCGACATGCTGCTGTTGTTCAAGGCGCTGATCACCATCGACGGCGTGCTGAGCGGTGTCCAGCCGGACTTCGACCTGTCCGCCGCGCTTCGCCGGGCCAGCGCGCGGATCGTCGAGGCGCGACTCTCGCCCGAACGCTGGACCCGGCGCGCCGCCGCGCTGGCGCTGGAACTCGATCGGCTGGGCGACGACCTGCCCCGGCTGATCCGCGCCACGACCCGCAAGCTGGAGAGCGAGAATCCCGCCCTCTCGACCAGCGGGATCGAGGTCGCGATCCGCACCGGCGCGGGCTGGATCGCGGGTGCGCTGGCGCTGTCGGGCGTCGCCATCGCGCTGGCGATGCACTTCGGATAGCAACTTCGCGCATAGCGATAGTGACGAACCCGCGACACCGCGTTAAAGGCGCGGGCCATGACCGAGATCACGCCCCAGATCGTCGCCGACCACGGCCTGTCCGAAGAAGAATATCAGCGCGTCCTGAGCGCGCTAGGCCGCGAGCCCAATCTCGTGGAACTCGGCATCTTTTCGGTGATGTGGTCGGAGCATTGCAGCTACAAGTCGAGCCGCATCCACCTGAAGAAGCTGCCCACCGAAGGGCCTCAGGTGATCTGCGGCCCTGGCGAGAATGCGGGCGTGATCGACATCGGCGATGGCCAGGCGGCGATCTTCAAGATGGAGAGCCACAACCACCCCTCCTATATCGAGCCCTATCAGGGTGCGGCGACGGGTGTCGGCGGCATCCTGCGCGACGTGTTCACCATGGGCGCGCGGCCGGTCGCGAATCTGAACGCGCTGCGCTTCGGGCGGCCCGATCATCCCAAGATGCGCCACCTGATCTCGGGCGTGGTGCATGGCATCGGCGGCTATGGCAATTGCGTCGGCGTGCCGACCGTCGGCGGCGAGGTGAACTTCCACCCGGCCTATGACGGCAACATCCTGGTCAATGCGATGACCGTCGGCGTCGCGGATCAGGACAAGATCTTCTATTCGGCCGCCAGCGGCGTCGGCAATCCGATCGTCTATGTCGGTTCCAAGACCGGCCGCGACGGTATCCACGGCGCGACCATGGCCTCGGCCGATTTCGGCGAGGACGCGGACGCCAAGCGCCCGACCGTGCAGGTGGGCGATCCCTTCACCGAAAAGCTGCTGATCGAGGCCTGCCTCGAACTCATGGCCTCGGACGCGATCGTCGCCATCCAGGACATGGGCGCGGCGGGCCTGACCTCGTCGAGCGTCGAGATGGCGTCCAAGGGCGGCGTCGGCATCGAACTCATCATGGACGACGTGCCCCAGCGCGAAGAGGGCATGACTCCCTACGAGATGATGCTGTCGGAGAGCCAGGAGCGGATGCTCATGGTGCTCAAGCCCGGCCGCGAGGATTTCGCCGAAGCCATCTTCCGCAAATGGGAACTGGACTTCGCCGTCATCGGCCATGTGACCGAGACGGGCCGCATGGTCCTGCGCCACAAGGGCGAGGTCGTGTGCGACATTCCGCTCGGGCCGCTCGCCGACGACGCGCCGCTCTATGACCGTCCGCATGTGCCGACCGAGGTGCCCGCGGCGATCCAGTCGCCCGGCTGCCAGGACCCGGCGGCGGACCTGCTCAAGCTTATGGGCTCGCCCGACATCGCCTCGCGCCGGTGGATCTGGGAGCAATATGACCATATGGTCGGCGGCGACACGGTGCAGCGCCCCGGGGGCGACGCCGCCGTGGTCCGCGTCCATGGCACGCAAAAGGGGCTCGCGATGAGCACCGACTGCACGCCGCGCTATTGCTATGCCGATCCGGTTACCGGCGGCATGCAGGCGGTGGTCGAGACGTGGCGCAACATCACGGCGGTGGGCGCCAAGCCGCTTGCCATCACCAACTGCCTCAACTTCGCCAACCCGCAGCGGCCCGAAATCATGGGCCAGATCGTCGGCTGTCTCGACGGTATGAGCCAGGCGTGCCGCGCGCTCGATTATCCGATCGTGTCGGGCAACGTCTCGCTCTACAACGAATCGAAGGCGACCGGCGGTGGCTCGGCGATCCTGCCGACCCCGGCGATCGGCGGGGTCGGACTGATGGCGGACTGGTCCAAGTCGGCGACCATCGCCTTCAAGGGCACCGGCGACGTCATCGTCCTGATCGGCACGCCGAAGGGCGAGATCGGCCAGTCGCTGTGGCTGCGCGAAGTCCATGGGATCGAAGGTCGCGAGGCGGGTCCGCCGCCCTCGATCGACCTGGATGCCGAGCGTCGCACCGGCGATCTGGTCCGCGAATCGATCACCGCCGGGCATCTGACCGCCGTGCACGACGTGTCGGACGGCGGCATCGCCGTGACCGTCGCGGAAATGGCGCTGGCCGGCAATATCGGCGCGCTTATCCAGTTCCCCGAACAGGGTGAGGCCTGCCGCCAGCTCTTCGCGGAGGATCAGGGGCTGTATGTGGCGACGGTGGAGGACACAGCGCTGATCGACTTCCTGGCGAACGCGCATCAGGCGGGCGTCGAGGTCGAGCGGATCGGCCGCACGGCGGGCAGCCGCCTGATCTTCGAGCGCGAGGATGGCGATTTCGTCGCCTCGCTCGACGATCTGCGCCGCGCGCATGAGGGCTTCTTCCCCGCGCTGATGGGTGCCGACGCCGCCCTCGCCTAGAGCCGATCGGCATTCGGGTGGAAGGGGCACTATTCCTTCCCTGTAAGGGGAGGAATGGGGAATGTCGTCCGGCCCTAAGTCTCTACTGGAGCCTCGGCCACGTGCCGGGGCTCCGCGCAGAAGCGGAGGATCGCATAGCCGGTCGCCGCGGCCAGGATCGAAGCGATCAGCACGCCGAGCGACGCCGCCTCGCGCATCTCCCCATCGCCAAAGGCCAGCCCCGCGATGAACAGCGAAATGGTGAAGCCGATCCCGGCCAGCGCGCCTACGCCCATCACCATCGGCCAACTCACCTGATCCGGTCGCCGTGCCAGCCCGAGCGCACTCGCTGCCCAGGTAAAGACCAGAAAACCCAACGGCTTGCCGACCACCAGGCCCAGTACGACACCCAACACCAGCGGGCTGCCGATCATCGTCAGCAAATCCGATGAGAAGTGGATGCGGACATTGGACAGCGCGAACAACGGCAAGACGATGTAATTGACCCAGGGCGTCAGTATCTCGATCAACCGGCTGCTCGCGACCCGGGTCGCCGATGCCATCTCCTGAAGATAGCCCAGCCGCTCCTCGGCGCGCTCGCGCAACTGCTGTTCCTCCTCATCGTCACCGGCCCGCTCCGCCGCGCCATGCGCGCTCTGAAACTGGTCGACCCGGTGCTGCACCCGCTGCGCGAAGTCGCGCTGTTCCAGGCGCGGCGCGACCGGGACGGTCAGGCCGATCATGACACCCGCAATGGTCGCGTGGATGCCCGACTCCAGCACCCCGCCCCAGACGAACAGCGCCAGCAGGACATAGGGGACAGACGACACCCAGCCGACCCGACGCAGGCCGACGATCCCCGCCAGCGCGACGCCCGCCGTGATCAAACCGCGCACATCGATCGAATCGCTATAGGCAAAGGCGATGACCAGCAGCCCGCCGACATCGTCCACCGCTGCGAAGGCCAGCATCAGGGCACGCAGCCCGACCGGCAATCGCGTCGCGAACAAGGCGATCAGCGCCAGCCCGAAGGCGGTATCGGTGGTGATGACGCTGCCCCAGCCCGGCGCGGCGGGGGTTCCCCCGGCCACAAGCAGATAAAGGGCGACCGGCACCAGCATCCCGCCGACCGCCCCGGCCAGCGGAAAGGCCGCGCTCCGCCAATGGGCGAGCGGCCCGGTCACCATCTCGCGCTTCACATCCGCGCCGACGATGACGAAGAATAGCGGCAACAGCGCATGGTCGATCCATTCGGCCAGCCTGTGCGACACCTTCGCCGTACCGAAACCGATCGCGACGGGCGTGTCCCAGAACCCCTCATAGGCCCCCGCCCAAGGACTGTTGGTCAGTATGAGCGCCAGGATCGTTGCGATCAGCAGCGGCCCGCCGGTCACGTCGCTTCCGGCGAAGAAGGGTTCGATCTTGTGGAGAAACGCCTGGGCGGCCGGTGAATGATGCGCGCGGGCGGTGGCGCGTCCGGTCAGGCGAGGTGATAATCCCATGGAATGGCAATGCTTCGGCGGACGGGCGGTTGCATCCTGACCCCCGACCGGTAAGTCCGCGCGATACGCAAACGGAGCATTGCTTTGGTCGACGGTCCCGCCCCCGCCCCCTCGCTTCTCACCGTCGCCGAGAAGGGCGAACGGCTGGTGACGCTGGACGTGCTGCGCGGCGTGGCGGTGATGGCCATCCTGCTCGCCAACCTGCCGGGCTTCGCATTTCCCGACCCGGCCTATTCCAACCCCATGGCCTGGGGCGGGACACGCCCGATCGATCTGGGCGCGTGGTTCCTGACCGAGACGTTCGTCAACGGGCGGATGCGGGGCCTGTTCTCGCTGCTGTTCGGGGCATCGACGCTGCTGATCCTCCAGCGCGCGGATGCCGCCGGTCTGAACGGCGCGTCGATCCATTTGCGGCGCATGGCGGTGCTGTTCCTGTTCGGCCTCGTCCATCTGACCTTCATCTGGCCGGGCGACATCCTGACCCATTATGCGCTGGTCGGCGTGATCGCGCTGGGCTTTGTCGGACTGAGCGCGCGGGCGCTGTGCTGGACCGCGATCGCGATGGCGGGGCTGTCGATGGCGATGGGCTGGCTGGAATGTTTCGGCCTGTTCGCCGCCGCCGCGCGCGACACGCCGCAATCGGTGGCGCTGTGGGACCTGTATCAACTCGCCTTCGGTACACCCGACCCGGCCCGACTGGCCCCGGAGATCGCGGCGATGCGCGGCTCCTGGGCCGCCTCCACGGCGTACCGGCTGGCGAATAACGGCAATCCCCTGTTCGACCTCATCCAGATCGGTCCCGATACGCTCAGCGCCATGCTGCTTGGGATGGCGGCGTTGAAGTCGGGGTTCCTGACCGGGCAATGGCCGCGACGGCGCTATCGGCGATGGGCCGCCTTCGGCATTACCCTGTCATGCGCGGCCTATGCGGCGATGGCGAGTGCGGTCATGGCGAGCGGTTACGACGTGCGCGCGGTGGCGCTGGTGGAGTTGTTCCTCAACGTGCCGTTCCGGCTGATCGGTACGCTCGGCTATGCCGCGCTCATCCTGCTCCTGCTCAGACCCGGCGGTTGGTGGACCGTGCGAATCGCCGCCGCCGGCCGGATGGCCTTCACCAATTATCTGGCGACCAGCATCGTCATGACGCTCATCTTCTATGGCCATGGGTTGGGCCAGTTCGCGCATTGGACGCGGGCGAGCCTGTATCTGCTGGTCGCGCCGATGTGGGGGCTGATGCTGCTCTGGTCGAAGCCCTGGCTCGACCATTTCGGCCAGGGACCGCTGGAGCGATCATGGCGTGCCGGAGTGCGGGCGGGTTTCGACCGACCCCGATAATATCTGCAAACGCATCTCAACAGCCTTGCGATCCACTCTCATTAGCGCTAAACGAAGGGCGTAGATGATGGAGAGCGCCTTGGTCGTTTGCGTGTGCAATGCCATCCGGGAATCACAAGTCCGCGACTGTGCGCGGGCCGGATCGATGACTCCCTGCCAGATGTATCAGGCGCTCGGGCGCCAACCGAAATGCGGACAATGCGCCGTTGTCGCACGTGCGATCATCGAAGAGGAACGCGCCGCCGCCTGATCCAGGCGACGGCGCGGGTTTTGATCAGATCGTCGGCGGTTCAGACCGCCATCAGTACCCCGGCGGCGATCACGCCCCACGACAACAGGCACGCGCCGCCCAGAATCATCATCCGGGTCCGCGCGCGCAGCTTATAGGGCCCCATGGCCTGTTGGCTGGCCATTTCCTCGCCCGAAAAGGACAAGACGTTCGTCGGCCCCTGTGCCGCAGTGATCGCACCCGACGGCAACGGCCGGTCGAAGACGCAGCCCAGCCCCTCGACGCCCTGCCACACCGCCGTGGCGCGGACGCGGCCGATATTGGCCAGCCCGATCTCGATCCCCGTTCCCTCCGCGATGGGCAGGTTCGTTTCGATCCGGCACCCTTCGCGGGTCAGGTCGAGCACGACCACGTCATAAGGACGCACATCGCCATCGATCCGAAGAACGCCGCGACGCTGCAGCAGCGTCCGTTCCTCCGACCGGTCATCATAGGCGAAGATGTCGACGACGTGTGCCTGATTCATGCCCGTTAGCCTTTAAAGGAAGCTGCGTGAGGCTCTGTGTGAGCCAAGGGTGATGAAACCGGACCGCGACAAGGGCTGGCGTGTTTCCAACCTCATGTCTCGATCCGGGACTTTGGAAAAGATCGGGCGTGCCCCCACGCCCGGCGGGAAAAGTCAGTAGAGACCGGCGACCGATCCGGCATAGAACAGCGCCCAGCCGCCCACCGCACCGGACAGGATCAGCGCCGGGGTCATCATCCAGCGGATGCGCGAGGGGGCCACCGCCTGCTTCGCGCTGAAGCTGTCGAAGACCGCCTGCTCGCGCTCGCTATCGAACTCGTTCCACAGCCTTTCCTGCAAGCTATGGACCGGCGAACCCGCAGCCGGACCCTGCCATGCGTCGACGGACGCGCCCGCCTTGGTCGCGGTCGCGGCATCGCCCTTGTTCTTGTAAGCCAGGTTGTTTCGCATGTGGGTTCCCATACGGTACAGTGCACCGAAGACCGATTTACCCCTTGGCGCTTAGTTGAGACTTAATCCCGCTGGTTAACGCAAAATTAGGCACGAAAAGGCTCATCCCACAGCGCCTTGTCGAGCCATGGTCTTCTATGCCATTTGCGGATCGGAAACGGATCAAGGGGGATACCATGTCGACCTTTCAGCGGCTTACCCGCCTGCGCCCGGCAATGATCGCGCTGTTGACCGCCAGCGTCGCCCTGTCCGGCTGCGCCTCGACCAACGCACCGCCCCTGCCCGCATCCGAGATCGGCAAGGCGCGCCAGCCCTATACTTTGGGGGTCGGCGACAAGGTGCGTGTTAACGTTTATCGCGAACCCGAGCTGAGCGGCGAATTCGCCGTCGGCGGCGCGGGGTCGATCGCGATGCCGTTGATCGGCGAAGTGCCCGTCAAGGGCCTGACCCGCGCCCAGGTCGAGGCGGAACTGACCAAGCGACTGGGCAATGGCTATGTCCGCAACCCCAGCGTGTCGGTCGAGGTGTATGATTTCCGCACCTTCGCGATTTTGGGCGAGGTGCAGCGTCCCGGTGCCTATCCGGCGCGGGAGGGTACGACCCTGACCTCGGCGGTGGCGCTGGCGGGCGGCTATACCTACCGCGCCAACGAGCATCGGGTGCTGCTGCGCCGGGCCAATGGCCCGACCTTCTACAGCGTCGATCCGGACGCCGATGTCGAGGTGCAGCCGGGCGATACGATCCGGGTGCCCGAGGTTCATTTCTGACAAGGGGTCATCGGGTGGTCCGTTCTCCCCTGGCAGGGTCCGCCACGCTGTTGTTGATGTCGACGCTGGCCATGCCCGCCACGGCGCAGACGACGCAGACGCCCCGCTCCGGCGCTTCGGTGCCGGGGCGACTGACCCTGCCCGCCCAGAGCGATCCGATGGCCACGCGACAGCCCGGCACACCCATGCCGCCTCCCCTGGTCGATCCGCAGACCGGACGGCCGGTCGATGCGCGCGGACAGCCCATGGGCGTCGCGAACACGGGGGTCGAGGCCGCGCCGTCGGGCGACGCCATACCCGTCCCGGCCTATATTCCCCTGCCCTCCGGTTCGACCCAGCAGACCGAAGTGCCGACCGCGCGGGTCGCCGATCGCGCGCTCAGCGCCTTGCGGTTGCCGGGCGAGACGGTGCTGACGCGCCGCCGCCCAGGCTATGACGCACCCGGACTTCGTGTCGGGGGGATGGTGGTCCGTCCCTATATCGATGCAGGCCTGGCCTATGACGCCAATGTCTATGCCGAGGAAAATCCGCGGACCGACGTCTTTGCCCATATCCTGGGCGGCTTCGACGCCACCTCGGACTGGGGGCGGCACCGTGCGGTGCTCAGCGGCTTCATCCGTCGTCGCGAATATGCCCGCTATACCTCGGAAAACACGACGACCTACCGGGTGGTGACGGCGGGACGCTATGACGCGACCTCGCATATCTCCTTCACCAGCGAGGCGTCGCGCCAGCGCATCCAGTTGGAGCGCAGCGCGGTCGAGGAAGTGTCGAGCCTGGCGCTGCCCAGCATCTACGACCTGACCTCGGGGCAGTTGGGCACGCGCATCGAATATGGTTCGACGCGACTGACCGCCACGGGCGGCGTGGCACGGACCGAATTTCGCGACAATCGCTCGCTGGCGGGCCAGATCACCGACCAGCGGTTTCGGACCTTCACCGGCTATAGCGGCGAGGCGCGGATCGAACATGACGTGTGGGGCACCCGCGCCGTGTACGGCCAGTTGAATGTCGAGCGTCGCCGCTTCGACCTGGCCGAAGCCAGGCAGCGGAGCAATGCCGACGTCTATACCCTGACCGCCGGTTTGCGCGGTGCGCTGACCCAGTTGATCCGGGGCCATGCGGGCGTGGGCGTCATCCGGGTCGATTTTCAGGAGCCGACCGCGCCGTCCATTACCGGCCTGACCTTCGACACCCAGCTCGACTGGCTCGTTCGCGAGCGGACGACGATATCGCTGTCGGGCTCGCGCGAGGTGCGCACCGCCGCGCAACAGGACGCACGCGCGGCGCTGTTCACCAACGTGACGCTCAGCGCCAGCGAAGAGGTTCGCCGCAATCTCATCCTGACGCTCGGCCTGCGCCAGCAATGGACGACCTATGTCAACGACATCCGGCGCGCGTCCTTGACGGGCGTGACGCTGGGCGCAAACTGGCTGCTCGACCGGCATTGGACGATCAAGCCGTTGATCAGCTATCTTCGCCGTACCGATCGTGGGTTCAATCTCGATCTGGGGCCGGAGGACGGCCAGGTCGCGGTCAGTGCCACCTATCGGTTCTGATCCGGTTGACGGGTCCGGATGACGACTGCCTCCCGCCGGGGGCGTGAATGCCTGTGGAGGTGGGATTGACGGATCAAGCACTGGAGGCCGCGGATCGAACGACCGCTGCGCCCTGGCGTCGGGCGGAGGCGTCGCGCGCCGCGCAGATCGCCCGGTTCGTGCGCCTCTACCTCATCCTGCCCGCCGCGATCATCGCCATCTATCGCAGCACCCAGATGTGGTACGGCTATCCGACGTCCCAGACGGAGAATGCCAGCAACGACCCGTTCCTGATGCAGATGGTGCTCTATTCGCTGGTGCCGTTCATCGCGCTGACGACCATCGCATTGCCGCGTATGGCCGCGCGCGCGGTGCTGCGACTGGGGCCGCTGGTCGGCCTGCTCGGCATATTCCTGATCGGCTCGATCCTGGCATCGGCCAACCCGATGAGTTCGCTGCGCGGCTTCATCGCCATGATGCTCATCGTCCTGCCGATGCTGTACCTGGCATCCTGTTTCGGTGCGAAGGCCTCTTTCGACATCGTGTGGCGGGTGATGGCGGTGCTGCTGGTCGTCAACTTCACCTACTCCATCCTGTTTCCGGGCATCGCCTTCATGAGCGGATCGCTGAACGGCGCGATGCGGGGCATGTTCGTGCACAAGAATGCCTTCGGGGCCTATTGCGCGCTGACCTTCGTCATGTTGCTGCCGCCCGATTTCGACATTCGGCGCTGGGACCGGCTGCTTCGTCTGGCATTGTGCGCCGTGGCGGCGGTGGGGGCGAAGCTGTCGCTGTCATCGACCGCGATCGTCCTGTTGATCGTCGGTACGGGCGTGGTGGTCATCACCGGCTTCATGAGCCGTATCGAACAACGGACGCTGCGCGCCATCGCCTTCGCCCTGGCGCTATCGCTGATCATCGTCCTCGCCAGCGGGGCGGGTGTCGCGCTGCTCGGCGAGGTGGCGGGCAGCTTCGGCAAGGACGTGACCCTGTCGGGGCGCGCGGAAATCTGGGAAGTGCTGTGGCCGGTCGCGCTCGACAAGCCGTGGCTGGGACATGGCTTCGCGATCTTCCGCCAGACCTCCTATTTCCAGCAGTTCACCAGCACCATCGCCTGGGGTCCGCGATCGACCCACAACACCTATCTGGAGATCGCGCTGAATTCGGGCTTCCCCGCGCTGTTCACCTGGGTCGCGATCATGCTGGCGGCGATCTTCCGCGGCATCCTGCTGATCGATCCGTCGTCGCCCGACTATCGCCCGATCCAGAAGGCGCTGGCGGCGATCGTCATGGCGCTGCTCGTGTCCACCAGCGAGGCGGGGCAGATGCTGGCTCCGCAGGCGACCTGGCCGATCCTGGTCCTGTCGCTATATTGCATCGCCATTTCCGACGGCACGCGCCGCCTTCGCCGCCCCTCCTCCGATCGGGGGATTTCGAAGGCGGACTGGACACCCGCCAAGCGGCGCGCGGTATAAATCGCCCCCGCCGTCGAAAGATGGTGCATATCGGCATAGAAGACCCGGCGCTTTCCGTCCCGAAACAGACAGCCGGCCGGATCGCAGAGCGGCGGCACCGGATCGAACAGCATGACGCCGGGGCGCTGCGCCACCTGCCGCGCGACGGCCTCCCGCGCGCGATCCGGCATCACGGACTGCCAGGGCATACGGTCCTGTCGCACCTCCCTTTCCCGCTCGCCCAGCACGCGCGCGAGGGAGGTGCGGACCGGCATGAGGTCGTTCAGCGCCATGCTATGCGGATCGGCGGAGAAGCGCGGGATGTCCTGCACCACGATGACGGTCCGCTCCAGTTTCCGAAGGGTATCGATCATCCGACCCAGTCCGGCCTCCAGCGCCAGCCTTCGCCTCGCCACATCCTCCCGGCCATCGGCGCTCGCCTCCAGCAGCGATGACCAGTAGCCAGCGAGGATGACCGTGCGTATCCGGGGATGCGTCCGGATGATTGCCAGCGCCTCCGCCAGAAACGCCGCGCACTCCGCGCTATGGGTAGGGTGATTGGCGAGGAAATGGTCGTAGCCCAGGATCGGCTGGCACGAGGATTTCGTCATCTGGTACAGGGATAGCGAACGGGCTGAGGCCATATCCGCGATCCCGGCGACCAGCGCGTTGGCGTGGCTGTCCCCGATCAGCGCGACCGCCGCTCCGGTGCCGGATGGAAGGCAGGCGCGCATCGATCGGGGGGCGGTCGCGCCATATGCCACCAGGCAGTCATTGCCGATCGCGCTGCGAACATCGGCGTCGACCTGCCTCACCGAAGCGGCGGCCCAGCGCGCCATTCCGCCGCTGACGAAGATCAGGAAGAGCGAGCCGATCCCCGCTGCCCAAAGGGCGGCATAGCGCCGCCCTGCGATCCCGCGCTCGCCACCGCCCCGCCGGAACGGAATCTCGACGAAATGATAAGTGGCGATGGCGATCAGCAGCGTGCCGAGGATCAACCCACCCCTTACGGCGGCACCGACTTCTATCCCCAGGATATGCACCACGGCGACGGGCGGCCAATGCCAGAGATACCAGGAATAGGAGACCCGCCCCAACCCGACCATCGGTGCCGAGGCGAGCAGCCCCCGCCCCAAGCCGGAAACGCCCGGCATGACGACCAGTCCGGTGGCAGCGACGGCAAGGACCTGTCGGAGCAGCACCGGCTGGCCCTGCGGGAGGAACAGCGCCAGGCCGAGCAGCAGGGCCGCCGCCGGCAACAGGGCCGCACGCCGCCTGACCAGTCCCCCAAAACTGCCATCGGGCGAGCCCAGCGCGATCAGGGCCCCGGTCCCGAGCTCCCACAGGCGGAACGGCATGAGATAAAAGGCCGTCACCGGCCGATAGTGAACGGTCAAGACAGTGGCGGCGAAGGAGAATAACGTCGCGACCAGGACGACTCGACGCAATCCCTCGCCGCCGCGCCGGAGCCCGAACAGGATGACGGGCGGGATGACGAGATAGAATTGCATCTCGACGGAAAGCGACCATCCCATCAGCAGCAATTGCCGAACGGCCTTGGGTGAGAAATAATCGGTGAATGCCAGAAAGGCGACGTTGGAAACCCCGGTCAGCGTCGCGGTCGCGGTCAGCGCATAGATCTTCAACTCATAGGGCGTCAGGATCAGGCAGGCGAGCAGCGTCGTGACGATGACGACGCAAAACAGCGCAGGGATCAGCCGCCGAACGCGCCGCAGGTAAAAGTCGCGATAGCGAAAGCACCCGGTTTCGATCGAATGCCGGAGGATCGCGGTGATCAGAAAACCGCTGATGACGAAGAATATGTCGACGCCGACATAGCCCGCGGAGAATGGCGGGACCTCATAATGGAACAGCACGACCAACAGGATGGCGATCGCACGAAGTCCGTCGATATCGCGGCGATATGCCACGTCCGCCGCCTTCGGCGCGCTTGCCTGCATTGCTCGACATCCTCTGCAAGCTTCTTACCTGCACGAATGCTCCTTCCAGAGCGGTCGATCGCCGTCCAGCACCTGGGACCATGCACGATCATGCTATAACCGAAACGATGCACCACTGGGCGCAGTCGCCGCCGCTGACGTGACCCCCGTTTCTTCATCCAACTGGAAGTAGAGACCGTCTCCTTAAAGGGACGGACGGAATGAAGCGGAAGCAGTTTTCGGAAGAGCAGATCATCGGCATCCTGAAGGAGGCCGAGGCGGGTGCGGTGGTGACGGAGCTGTGCCGCAAGCACGGGATGTCGAGCGCGACTTACTATGCGTGGAAGGCGAAGTTCGGCGGCCTGGAGGTGTCCGACGCAAAGCGCCTGCGGTCGCTCGAAGAGGAGAACGCCCGGCTCAAACGGCTACTGGCGGACACGATGCTGGACAATGCGGGGTTGAAAGACCTGCTGTCAAAAAAGTGGTGACGCCCGCCGCGAAGCGGCAAGCGGTCGCGCATCTCCAGGCGACGCTGGGGATGAGCGAGCGGCGGGCATGCACGGTCGTTGGGGCAGACCGCACGAGCATGCGGTATCGCTCGTGCCGGGCGGATGATGGCGACCTGCGGTCGCGGCTGCGCGAGCTGGCGCAGCAACGCCGACGGTTCGGCTATCGGCGTCTGCACATCCTGCTGCGCCGGGACGGCATCACGATCAACCGCAAGAAGACCCAGCGGCTCTATCGTGAGGAGGGTTTGACGGTCAGGCGCCGGAAGGGACGAAGGCGCGCCACAGGCAGCCGTGCGCCCGCGTCAGTGCTGGCGCTTCCCAACCAGCGCTGGAGTCTGGACTTCGTCCACGACCAGCTCGTGACCGGCCGTCGGTTCCGCGTGCTCAACATCGTCGATGACGTCACGCGCGAATGCCTTCGGGCGGTGGTGGACACGTCGATCTCGGGCCGGCGGGTCGTGCGCGAGCTGGCCGATCTGATCGCCGAGCGTGGCAGGCCGAAGATGATCGTCAGCGACAACGGGACCGAACTGACGTCGAACGCGGTGCTCGCCTGGTCCGGCGATGCCCGCATCGAGTGGCATTACATCGCGCCGGGCAAGCCCACGCAGAACGGGTTCGTCGAGAGCTTTAACGGTCGCATGCGCGACGAGCTGCTCAACGAGACGCTGTTCTTCACCATCGGTCAGGCCCGCTCGATTCTGGCCCGCTGGGTCGACGACTACAACAACGAGCGTCCGCACTCCTCGCTCGGCTACGCCACTCCGGCAGCCTTCGCTGCCGGGCTCGAACAGCAACGGGCGGGGTTAACCCCGCCCGTTGCTTCACCTGCGCTTATGCGCGAAAACCACGGTCGGTCTCTGGTTGCCGCTGGATGAAAGACCGGGGTCACGTCACCGCCTAGCGGCTGTCGAAGCCCGAAAAACGACGATGGGCGGACCGATAGGAATCGGCCCGCCCATCATTTCGTCCGCTGATTGCCGGTCGGGAGATAGGCCCCCGGCCGACCGCCGGATTACAGCACCAGCATGTCGCCCGCGCTCAGGTGCGGCGTCAGGTCGATGACCAGCGCGCCCTGGTCATAGCTGCCGCCGATTGCCGCCTTGTAGACGAAGCTGTCGCTGGTCTTGTGGTCGGCCACCATCCGCATATTGGCGTCGGCGTCCAGCGTGTAGGTGAAGGCACCGGTGCCGTCGATGTGAAGCGTGCCATAGGCCCCCTTCAGATCGACCGCGCCCTTGCTCAACTGCTGCCCGCCGACCGTGCGGAGCGACAGGGTGCTGCCGTCCGAGGTCAGGTCGTTGGTCGAGACATTGCCGACCACCGTCTGGGCATTGGCGGCGATCTTGTAGAAATCGTCCACCGCCTTGGCCTTCTCGATCGGCTGACCGGCCTTCAGCGCCGCCTTGGCCGCCGCGCTGCCCGAGTCCTGCGTCCGGATATAGGCCGCCAGATCGATCGTCAGGTTCGACGTGACGACCTTGCCACTGTCATTGGCCTTGTACTGGAAGCTCTCCACCGGAGCGCTGACATTCTTCAGCTTGGCGAGCGCGTTGCTGTCCAGCTCATAGGTGAAGTGGCCCTTCTGATCGATGTGCAGCGTGCCGTAGGTGCCCTTCAGGTCCAGGCCGCTGGTGCCGATGCGCGTGCCGTTGAACGAGCTGAGCGACAGCTTGTTACCGGCCGCGTTGATGTCGTTGTCCATGATGTTGCCTGACATCTTGGTACCCGACACATCCATGGCATAGCGATCGGCGTTGATCCCGACCTTCAGCACCTTGTTCAGATTCTCGCTATAGCTTTCCTGGAGCAGCTTGGCCGCGGCGGCGTCCGCCTGAGCCTTGGCGATCGCCACGGCCTGCGCCTTGGCGGCGGCGTCGACCTGGGCCTGGACGGCGGCGGCGGCTTCGGCTTGCAGGCCCGAGGGGGCATTGGCCGCCGTCGTCTGGACATTGCCGACGACATTGAACGCACCGGTCAGGCCGTTGCCCTTGATCTGCGACAGGGTGCTGTCGATGACCACATTGTCGTGGAAGGTGCCGGTCGTCTGCTTGTCGATCTTCAGCGCGGCGGTGGCGACGCTGACGAAAGTGTTCTTGCTGATGTCCATATTCTGGCGCGTGACGTCGCCATCGCGCGACAGACCGGTCAGCGCCACGCCGAAGTTCGATCCGACGATCTCGTTGCCCGAAATCTTGTAGTTGCCCAGGTTGATCCCGGCGCTCGCCATGATCGCCGAGGACCAGCCATATTTGTTCTGGCCGCTGAGCTTGTTGTCCGTGATCTCGACGTCCCAGCCGTTGATCGCGATGCCGAAGCTGCCGCCCTTCACCTCGTTGCCCGACGCGACGACGTTCGACGAATTGTTGACGATGATCCCGCCCTTGGTCGAATCCGGCGAGGTGCTCTGGTCGATGACGTTGCCGGTCATCCGGACGTTGGAGGAGTTGGTCACCTGAATGCCGTCGGCGGTGCCGCCCTTCAGGTTCGTCATGACGTTGTTGACGATCTTCAGGTCGGTCATGTCGACGACATAGATGCCGTCGTTCGACACATTGTCGAACTTGCTGTTCGAGATGGTGACGTTCTTGCTCGTCTTCATCGAGATGCTGCCGGTCCCCGTCCCGGCCCCGGCATTGATCAGCGAGACGTGATCGATGACCCAATTCTCGGTCTGCGCCGCGTAGATCGCGTTGAAGCTGGTCGAGAAGGTCAGATCCTTGATGACGATGTTGCTCGTCTTCGTCCCGTAGATACCCTGCTTGCCGACGAAGGTCGGGTCCGTGCCCTGCCCATAAGCGGCGATGGTGATCGGCTGGTCGGTCGTGCCCGAACCATTGATCGTCAGCATGTCGGCAAAGCTGCTGCCGCGCGCCAGCAGGACCGTGTCGCCGGCCTTGAGCTTCATACTGGAAATCTTGGCGACGGACTGAAACGCCGTGCCCGCACTCGTGCCGCTGTTCTTGTCAGAACCGTTGGCGGCATCGACATAATAGGTCGTCATGTTCCGGCTTCTCCGGGGAAGAGAGCAGAGGTCTTCCCGATGCGGAGCGTGTGGCAGCGACGGTGGAAACGACGGGTTACATCCTAGGGTTAACGTTTCGTACACACTAAAACATTGTCGGAACGTCGTAAATTTCGCGGCAGGCCAATGCCGTTAACATCTGTCGTCGGCGCGCCAGCTATTGGGGCAAAGGATGTAGCGCATCCGTGGAGACAGGACGCACGAACGCCGGCGACCTTGCGGCCACCGGCGTTCGGCGGAGTTCGAAAACGGTCGCCGTGTGGGCGGCGACCGATCGCGAATTAGAGAGCCGGCGCGGCCGAGTTGAACGCGATGTTCAGCAGGGCGTAGTCGGTGTTGTTGCCTTCGCCATTCTGGCCGTCATGCGGCTTGTAGGCGAACTTCTCGACGCCCTGAGCACCGCCCAGCGCGATGGTGTCGGGGTCCGAATAGTCGACCTGGTAGGTGAAGGCGCCGTTGCTGCTGATCGTCAGGGTGCCGTAGACGCCCTTGATCTGCACGTCGGTCATGTCGGTGATGTGATAGTTGGTCTTGGTGGCCAGATCGATCACGCCGCCGACGTGCAGCGTATCGCCATCGGGATCGCTGTCGTTGAAGAGGACGTTGCCGCCCACGATGCCCGAGTTGGTCGACACGAAGTCGTCGACCGCCACCGGCTTGCGGTTGGCTTCGCCACCGATGTCGAACGAGACATAGGCCTGATCGTACATGCCGCTGCTGTCGCGGATCTTGATCTTGAACTCTTCGACCATGGTCTGGCCGTTCTTGATGTTCAGACCGGCGTTCAGCTCATAGGTGTAGGTGCCGTCCTGAGCGATGGTCAGCGTGCCATACTTGCCCTGGAAGACATTGCCGCCCTTGCCGCCACCGATCGTGCCAGCGACATAGCCGTCGTTGACGCGAGCAACGGTGATCGTGTCGCCGTCGGCGTCGGTCGCGTTCTGCAGGATGTTGCCCGAGATGGTGCGGGCGTTCTCGTTGAACGAGATCTTCTGGTTCGGAAGGTCGGGACGACTCGGCATTGTAGGGACTCCCCTGTTTTTCGCTTTAAGTAGCGGTTTGGATTGCAGTGCTGGCCATGCGGCCGGTGTTGATGACCAGATGGTTAGCGCCGTGTTAACCAGAAAACAGCAGAAATGTTTCGTCCCTTTTCGCGACTGTCCCATGATGAGGCGGATATGACGGCGCGCGCAGTCCCGACGCGGCGCACTGTTTCGGTCGACGGAACCAAGTTGACCCTGCCGTGTTCTTCCGGCCTTTTGCCCTTATTCATTGGGCGGGGGACCAAGATCACGAAGTAATGGTCAGTGTAGCAATTGCTCCGACACATCGGTCATTGCGAAAATGGCGGATTTCCGCGATTACAAACGATATGATATTATAACCATATCGTAACGATCCTTATCTGGGAATATGAACGGTTCCTGTCAGATAGGGTCGACTTTGGCGCGAATAGGTCATTCCGTCGTCCGAATGACGCCGCTCGCCCGTTTGGATGAAAATAAAACTACAAAATGAAGAAAGCGCGATGACTCTCGGTGGCGAGAGGCCGGAATCGCTCTTGGCATCCTGCCCAAGATGAGGCCGCTCCCTGGCGGCTAACGGTTCACCGCTACTGATGCACGTTCTGCCGTAAGCGAAAAACGAATCGGATTCGCGGGAAAGATGGTCCGAGACCCGAATTGCGGTCCCGGACCATGAATTTTCCAAAAGGCTTTACCGTAGCTTGCCCTTGTCCATCTGGGAGACGCGCTCCGCGATCGCCCGGATCATGCGCGGTCGCGGATGGGTGCCGGTCCGCGGGGTGCCTGATCCGTCATTGGCGTTGGGCGCGAAGACCTCTCCTCCGACGTCGACCACCGTTCGTGCGCCGTTATAGCTGAGCTTGCACGTCCAGGCGCCGGGTTGACCGGTGATCGCGATGACGGATGCGAAGTCGACCGCCCCGCCCGGTATCCATTGCAGGACGTCCCCGAGTTCCGGCGCATCGGCCAGGACGATGCTGTCATAGGTCGCCGTGCCGTCGGTCCCCGCCTGCTGCGCCAGGGTCGTGACGAAGAAGGGTTCGGGCCATTTGCCCTGCGTATCGGCCAGACCGGCGGCGCGCATCACGTCGATATAGCCCGCCAGCGTGCCGTCCATCCCGGCCTCCTTGTCGGCCTCCAACTGGTAGCGGACACCGTTCGGCCATTCGCCGCCGACCTGATACCCCTGGTTCGCAAGCGTCCGGAACCCGTCGGTGGAGTTGGGATGAATGACCTGCCCGACCGCGATGATCGGCGTTCCGGGGTGACGCGCGAGGATACGGTCGTTCAGTACCTTCCAGTTGGCGCGGGTCGTCGCATAGCTCCCGCTTTCATAATCGTTACGGCCCATCTGGTTGAGGATGCAGGTGAAGGGTCGCCGCCCGCCGTTCATCGCCACCACCTGATCGACGATATCCCAGCGTTTGGCCGAGTTGGTCGAGATCAGTTCGCGCTTGGACGCCGCGCCCGGCAGGCCGATCATCATGTGCGGAATACGCCCATAGGGGCCGTCCCGATCGAGCCAGCGACGAAGCCACCCCATATTGCGCCGGGTATCGGCAGCCAGCACGCTATCGGACTGGCGTTCACCGAGCGAATCACACACGACCAGCGGCACCGGACGCCCGTCCCATCCCTTGGCAACCATGAAGTCCGGGCCGTAATAGGCCGGAAAGGATGCCCCTTCGAGCGAGCCGGTGCTGGCCGTGTCCGTGCCGATCAGCGCGATCAGCGCCGCCGCATTGTCCGCACCCCATACCCGCTCGCCGCGCTGGCGCATGATCTGGTGCACCGGGATCTGCTTCTCCCCGGCGGCGGTCGCATAGAGCGTATAGACCGTCACCTGCGCCAGCGGCGGCACCGCGACCGACAGGTCGTCGGTCCACACCCCCAGCGCGCCGCTGGCGATGCTCGTCCCCGCCGCTCCTCCGAAGCTGCACGCCCGCGCTTCGCCGCCGTTCACCGCGATCCAGACGCCATATATAATAGTCGCGTTTCCCGGCAGCACCGTCTCCTGCGGGCTGTTCCCCCCTTCGGTGCAGGCGAAGCCCGAATAATGAAGCCGGAGATGGTCGATCGCATATTGCGGCGAACCGAAGATCAGTTTGGTCATGACGAAGCGCGTGTCGGCCTGCGCGGTGACGAGCGTGCCCGAAGGCACCCGCGCGCCGGTCGCCCAGAACATATAGCGGTCCTGATCCGCCAGCATTCGCGGATTGCCGAAGGCCGGGCGATTGCCCGAATAGTCCCCCGCCATATCGCTCACGCCTCCCCGATCAGGTCGGCGGCGGTGGTGCCCGTGGCGCGGACGAAGCCGGGGCGGACATTCAGGTAAACCCCGCTCGCGACATTGCGATAGACGACATCCGCCGCGCCATCGACCCCGCGCAGCGTGATATGGCCGCCGGTGCCGACGAACAGCCGCTTGGGCACCACGGCCAACGGCACGCTATCGCTCGGCGCGATGGCGAAAGGTGCGCGCGACGGCGCGCTCAGGCTGTCGATGTTGAACGGATCGGCCATGGCTCTTCTTCCCCCTGTAAATGCCGCGAACGGGACCGTCCGGGACATTGTTCTTCATATGTTCCTTTTATAGCTGTAGGAAAGCCCCGATGGAGCGGGTATCGGCGGCGCGTCACATCACGGTCGCGCGGGCGGCGGGCGGCCTGAATTCGGGCCGCAGCGGGAATAGGATAGCATGAGCAACACAGCCGGAGGTGTCGGAAAGCGGATCGCAAAGGGGAGCATGTGGCTGACGGCGGCGCGGGTCGTCGTCAATCTTTCGGGGATGGTCAGCACGGTCATCCTGGCGCGCCTGCTGGTCCCCGCCGATTTCGGCCTGGTCGCGATCGCGGCGACGCTGATGCAGATCGTCACCTCCATTACCGAAATGTCGCTGTCGCAGGCGCTGATCCGGCTGGACGAGCCGACCGATGCCGATTTCCATTCGGCCTGGACCCTGTCGGCGTTGCGCGGAGTCACGATCGCGGTCGTGCTATCCGCCTCCTCCCCCTTTGTCGCGAATATCTATGGCGATCAGCGGCTGATCCCCATCCTGATCGTGCTCGGCGGCGGCGCGCTGCTGTCGGGGCTCGCCAATCCCTGGCTGGCGGTGTTCCAGCGACGGCTCGTCTTCTGGCAGGAATTCGTCCTGTCCTCCGCATCGAAGATGAGCAACGTCATCGTCGCCGTCGCGGTCGCCTGGTATTTCCAGAGCTATTGGGCGATCGTCGCCGGGATCGTCGCGATGTACGCGTCCAACGTCATCGTCTCCTATTGCATCATGCCCCGCCTGCCCCGCTTCTCGCTGGGAAGCTGGCGGACGCTGTTGTCCTTCTCGGTCTGGACCAGCGCGTCGCAATTGGTGAACGCGCTCAACTGGCGCGCGGACCAGTTGATGGTCGGCAAGATCGCGACGCCCACCGTGCTCGGCTATTATAATGTCGCGTTCAACCTCGCCAATCTGGCGACGCGCGAGACGACGCTGCCGCTGACCAAGACGCTGTTTCCCGCCTTCGCGTCGATCAAGCACGACAAGCCGCGCCTGACCGCCGCCTATATCAAGGCCGACCGGCTGCTGGTCGCGCTGGGCGTGCCGGTGGGCGTCGGCTTCGCGCTGGTCGCCGAACCGATGGTCGCGCTGTTCCTGAACGCCAAATGGCTGCCCGCCGTGCCGATCATCCAGGCGTTCGCGGTCATCTTCGGGCTTCAGGGCGTGGCCGGACTCGCGACGCCGCTGGGCATGGCGCTGGGTTATGTCCGGTTGCTGTTCATGCGCGATTTGCAGGTCCTGCTCGTCCGCCTGCCGCTGATGGTACTGGGCGCCATCTTCTTCGGCGTCCCCGGCCTCGTCGCGACGCGCGTTCTGGCCGGACTGTATCAGGTCAGTGTCGGGATGATGCTGGCCCGCCGTCTGGCAGGCGTCAGCATCATGCGGCAGATCGCCACGCATATGCCCACCCTGATCGGATGCATCACGATGTCGCTGGGCGTCTGGGCCGTCGCCGATCGCGGCTGGCGGGTCATCGGGGGCTTCGATCTGGCCCAGGAACTGATCCTGCGCGTCATCGTCGGTGGTCTGGTCTATCTGGTGACCCGCTTCGCCATCTGGTTCGCGATGGGCCGCCCCGAAGGACTGGAGCGTGATGCCGCCGCGATGCTGGGGAAGCTGCGCCGAAAGGTCGCATGACGGCCGTCCCCGGTCGCGTCCGGCCGGGACGTGTCATTTGGGGACAAAAGTTACGACGGTTTCAATTCCCCGCGTGGTGAAGCGACGCCGAACCTGCAATTATCGTGACATTGCGCCGTGTTGGGGTGGTGCAGGAATGGGCCCGTTAACCAATCGGGCCTATAGCCCACGGACATGACAGCGTCGGGGAACCCGGCGCGATGGACATGTGGCGTAAGGAAGGGCCGGGTTTTGCGTACAGCCGACGGGGGACAAGACGATCTGCGCATGGCGTTGCGCCGGTTTCGATCGGTCTTCGGCATGATCGTGGCGGTCAGTGCCATCCTGAACATATTGCTGCTGGCCGGGTCCATCTACATGATGATGGTCTATGACTCGGTGCTGCCGGGGCGGTCGATCCCGACGCTGGTCGGCCTGCTGATCATGGTCACGCTGGCCTATGCCTTTCAGGGGCTGTTCGAGAATCTGCGTGCCGGGCTGTTGTCCGATGTCGGCAACGGGCTGGACCGTGCGCTGTCGCGGCGGGTGCAGGGCGCGATGGGGCAGATGTCGCTCGACGGTCGCGTGACGCAGGGCGACGGCCTGGGCCCGATGCGCGATCTGGACCAGGTGCGCAGCTTCATCAGCGGCACCGGCCTTGCCACCATGATCGACCTGCCCTGGATCCTGTTCTTCCTGGGCGTGCTGTTCATGCTGCATGTCTGGCTGGGCGTCACGACCCTGATCGGCGCGCTGATCCTGCTGGCGCTGACGCTGGTCACCAACCGGGTGATGAAGAAGCCGTCGTCGGACCTTCACCAGATGTCCTCGGTCCGCAACGCCATGGCCGAATCCAATATGCGCCATGTCGAACTGTTCGCCGCACTCGGGATGCGCGAGCGGATGCGCGACCGGTGGGAGCGGGTGAACAACCAATATGTCACCCTGTCCAACCGCGTCTCGCGCGAGAGTGCCAAGCTGGGCGGCGTCAGCAAGGTGCTGCGCCTGCTGCTGCAATCGGTGATCCTCAGCGTCGGCGCGCTGCTCGTCATCAACGGCAAGGCGAGCGGCGGTGTGATCTTCGCCTCCTCCATCCTGTCGGGCCGCGCGCTGGCCCCGGTCGATCAGGCGATCGCCAACTGGCGCAATCTGGTCGGCGCGCGTCAGGGCTGGGCGCGGTTGAAGCAACTCTTCACCCGCGTGCCCGTCGCCGATCCCGGCATGACCCGCCTGCCCGCCCCGCACCGGAGCCTGCTGGTCGAAAACCTGGTCGTCGGCCCGCCGGGTACGCAGCGCACCACGCTGCACGGCGTTCAGTTCCGCCTCAACCCCGGCGACGCGCTCGGCCTGATCGGCCCCAGCGGCGCCGGCAAGACGACGCTGGGCCGCGCGCTGATCGGGCTCTGGCCGCCCCAGGCGGGCGCGGTTCGGCTGGACGGCGCGGCGCTCGATCAATGGTGGCCCGACGATCTGGGCCGGTCGCTGGGCTATCTGCCGCAGTCGGTGGAGCTCGTCGGCGGGACCATCGCGCAGAATATCGCCCGCTTCGACCCCGAGGCCACGTCGGAGGCGATCATCGCGGCCGCGCGCGATGCGGGCGTCCATGCACTGATTACCAGCCTGCCCGCCGGTTACGACACCCAGATCGGCGAGGATGGCCGCGAACTTTCCGCCGGGCAGCGGCAGCGTATCGGCCTGGCCCGCGCGCTCTATGGCGATCCGTTCCTGATCGTCCTCGACGAACCCAATTCCAACCTCGATGCCGAAGGCGAGGCCGCCCTGGCCGCCGCCATCGGGTCGGTCCGCCAGCGTGGCGGGATCGTGGTGGTCATTGCCCATCGTCCCAGCGTCCTGGGACAAGTCAACAAGATCATGTATTTGCGTGACGGCCGTATCGAGCTATTCGGCCCGAGCGATCAGGTCATGGAACATCTGACGCGCGCGGCGCTGCCCAACGGCACGCCCACGCCCGAGCGTACCCTTGAGGAAAGCAAGTCATGAACGGCATCGTCACCACCGGCGGCCCCGGCACGCGCCTGACCGCGATCGACGAAGGGGCGCCTCTTTACGATCCGCTGCGCAGCGCCAAGCGGCAGTTCCGCATCGCGCTGACCGCGATCCTCGTGCTGGTGCTGGGTTTCGGGCTGGCGGGTGCGCTGATCCCGATCGGCGGCGCGGTGATCGCCCCCGGTCAGGTCGGGGTAAAGAGCCGGATCAAGCGGATCGCGCATCCCGCGGGCGGCGTCATTTCCGAAATCCTGGTCGAGAACGGCCAGCGGGTCCGCAAGGGCCAGGTGCTGATGCGCTTCGACGATCGGGTGACCGACGCCGATGCCCGCTTCTCCAGCCTGAGCGTCGACCAGTTGCTCGCCCAGCGCGCGCGGCTGGAGGCGGAGCGGCTGGGGGCGCCGACCATCACCTTCCCGGCGGAACTGGTGAATGGCGGCGAGGGTGCGCAGCGCGCCATGGCCGACGAGCGCAAGCTGTTCACCATCCGCAAGACCGAGCAGTCGGGCCTGATCGCCCAGCTGGAATCGCGGGTGCGGCAATATGAGCAGCAGATCGGCGCCTATCGCGCGCAGATCAACGCGCTGGAACAACAGACCGCGCTCATCAATCCCGAGCGTCAGGGCGTGAAGGACCTGTGGGAAAAGGGGCTGGTCACGATCAGCCGCCGCAACCAGCTCGAACGCACCGCCGCCGATCTTCAGGGCAATGTCGGCGCGCTCCAGGCCAATATCGCTTCCACCCAGGCGCGCATCACCGAGGCGCGCGAACAGATCATCCAGCTGGGCGAGACGCGCCGTTCGGAAGCGGGCACGCGGCTGGCCGAGATCAACAATACGCTGAACCAGCAACAGGTGCGCAGTGTCTCGGCGGTCGATGCGCAGGATCGCAGCGTGCTTCGCGCGCCCTATGACGGGGTGGTGGACAAGCTGGCCTTCAACACCATCGGCGGCGTCGTGCGCGGGGCCGAGGTCATCATGGAGATCGTGCCCGACAGCGACGAGCTGATGGTCGAGGCGGGCGTGTCGCCGCTCGACATCGATCAGGTGCGGGTCGGCCAGCAGGCACGCATCCGCTTCAGCGGGCTCAATTCGACCGCGACGCCCGAAATCCATGGCCGCGTCGTGACCGTGGCCGCCGACCGCTCGACCGATCCGGAGGGCAAGCAGGCCTTCTATCCGGTGCGCGTCGCGATCGAGGAGGCCGAGTTGCGCCGCTATCCCGAGATCCAGCTTCGCCCCGGCGTTCCGGCCGAGGTGTTCATCGAAACCGGCCACCGGACGATGATCTCTTACATCACGAAGCCGCTCCGCGATCAGTTCGAGCGGGCTTTCCGAGACAATTAAGATACGGAGTGGGGCAATGATGGTGAACAGGGGGAAGGCGCTGGGGGTATGCGCCGGATTGACGATCCTGGCCCTGATGGGGTCGGCATCGGGCGTGGCGCTGGCGCAGGTTCCGACCGCCGCCGGCATGCCGCAGCCGCTGGAGCCGCAACTGCCGCGCGAGACGCCGGAAGGCACGCTGGCCGCCAATGCGACGCCGACGCTGACCACGCTGGAGGCCGCGATCGCGCGCGCCTATTGGAGCAATCCGACGCTGGTGGCGGAGCGCTCGACCCTGAAGTCGGTCGACACGCTCTACCCGCTGGCGCGCGCCAATTACGGCCCGCAGGTCACGCTCCAGGGCTCACACCAGTTCACCCGTACCCGCAGCGAGATCTTCCCCGGTCTGTTCAACCGACCGGAGGGGTTCTCCAGCACCGCGCAGATCATCTTCTCGCAGCCGGTCCTGTCCTTCGGTCGCCGTGCCTCGCAGGAGCAGAACGCACTGGCCCAGATCGCACTGGAGCGCGAACAGCTCCGGCTGGTCGAGGCGTCGACCATGTTCGACGTCATCTCCGCCTATGTCGGGGTGATCCGCGACCGCAACATCGTGGAACTGGCCCGGCAGAACCTCGCGTTGCTCGAACGCCAGTATAGCGACGGGCGCGCGCGTTTCGCGGTCCGCGACATCACCTCCAGCGACTTGCAGCAGGTGCAGACCCGCGTCGAATTCGGTCGGGCGCAGTTGCTGAACGCCCAAGGACAATTGGGGGCGAGCCAGGCCCTCTTCCTCCAGGCGACGGGCGGTCTTCCGGGCGAGCTGAGCGCGCCGCCGCAGATCGCACTGGGCGTCGGTTCGCTCGAAGCGGCCTATGGCATTGCGGAGAATGGCAGCCCGATCATCCGCGGCGCCCAGTCGCGCGAGAAGGCGTCGCGCGCCGCCGTCGCCGCCGCCAAGGCGGAGCGCAACCCGAACGTGTCGCTGGAGAGCAGCGGCACCTATGGTCCCACCAACCTCTATCAGAACCAGCTTCGCACGACCGATCTGCGCTCCTCGGTGGTCGTCACCATGCCGCTGATCGATTCGGGCGTGCGCCGCCTGTCGATCGAGCGGGCGCGGCAGCAGAATGACGCCGATTGGCGACTGGTCGACGCCGCCTTGCGCGAGACGCGGCAGTCGGTGGCGCAGGCCTGGGACGCGCATCGCGCCGCGCTCGCCTCGCTCGAACATCTGCGTGCCGCGTCGGCGGCGGCGCAGGCGGCCTATGATGGTGCGGTCATCCAGGAAAAGGCGGGCGACCGCACCACGCTCGACGTGCTCGACCTGGCGCGCGACCTGCTCAACATCCGCACCAGCTATGCCACCGCCGAGGCGAGCGAATATATCGCCCGCGCACAGCTTCTGTCGGCGATGGGCAATCTGGAAGCGCCCAAGCTGATTACCGGCCTGCCCGCCTATGACACCAACGCCAATTTCGATCGCGTGAAGCGGCGCGGCGACGTGCCGTTGCTGACCCCGCTGCTGTCAGGGGCGGACAATCTGGTCAGCGGCAACGTCATCCGCGACGAACGCCCGATCCGCGATCCCTCCGGCGCGCTGCGCGTCGACACGGCGGTCGTTCCGCTGGAGGTGCCGCCCGCTCCCCCGGTGACGACGCCCGCCAGCCCCGCTATCGTGAAACCACGGATGGGGCGCTGATCGCACCGCACCCGTCGATCGCCAGACGAAAAGGATAGCCTGTGGCCAAGACCGATGCGCGTACGGAAAGCGCCATGACGACGCCGATCCACGTCATCAGCCTGACGAGCGCCACCGATCGGCGGGAGGCCTTTTCCCGCTCGATCGAGGGGCAGGCACTCGACTGGCGGTTCTTCGACGCGCATCGCGAACCGGTCGGCATCCATTATGACGAGGCCGCCGCGATCCGCCATCATGGCCGTCCGCTGCAACCCGGCGAGATCGGCGTCTATTCCAGCCATGCCGCACTCTGGCGGCAATTGGTGGCGGACCCGACGACCAACCAGTATCTGATCCTGGAGGACGATGTCATCGCCGACTGGGCGGCCATCCGGATGCTTTGCGCGATCGACTATGCCGCCGAGGGGATGGAGTATCTGAAGCTCTTCTACAAACTCCCCTCGCCGCATCTGCCCGATCGCCGCAACTGGCCGGTTCCGGGCTTCTACGTCGTGCGCCTCTACGGCAAGCCTTATGGTGCGCAGGGCTATTTCATCACCAAGAAGGCCGCTGCGCGCTTCCTGGAACTCTACAATGACGCGGTCCGCCCGATCGACGATCAGACGGATCGCTTCTGGGAGAACGGCATTCCCAATCGCTGCCTCTTCCCCTTTCCCATCATGGAGGCCTATCGCCCCTCCACCATCGGTCCGGCGCGCTTTGCGGGTAAACAGACGCGCGCCGCCAAGATGCGTCTGCGGACGGACCGGATGCGCCGCAAGATCGCCTTCATGATGGACCGCGCGCTCAAGCGCTGATCGCGGTCAGGCCGGGTCTGGCAGGACGTAGAGCTCGGCCCGCACCGCACGATGGTCCGAGCCGGTATGGGGCAGCGTGTCGACCCGTCCGGCGATGACCCCGCGCCCGACGAAAATCTGATCGATCGGCAGCAGCGGCAACGGCCAATCCCGTCCGCCGACGCGCGCGGGGAAGCTGAACAGCGTGCGCGTCACCCGCGTCATTGGGCGCAACCCTTGATCGAGCATCGCCATGCCCCGCCCCCAGGGGGTCAGGTTGAAGTCGCCGGTCAGCACCAGATGATCGCTCGCCCCCTGTCGAACGGCATCGATCAGCGACGATCGGAACCGCGCCTGCGGTCCCGGCGGAAAGGGCCATGGCGCATGGACGGTCGCGACGGTCAGAGTCCCGACCCGATCGAGCGGGACCTCGGCCCGGAAGAGCGCTGGGCCGACCAGTCCGCCCCCACGCGCGGGCAGCCGCCAGCGAACCGGCCCCATCGGCAGACGTGACAGGATCGCCAACTGACAACCCCGACACGCGCTGCGATAGGGAAAGACCCGCGACAATCGCGCGAACAAGGGCTCGGCCCCGGTCGCTTCCTGAAGCAGCAGCACGTCCGCGCCGCTCTCGATCAGCACCCGCGCGGCGCGATCGGGGCTGGTCCGCCCGCCGTGCAGATTGTGGGTCACCAGAACGATCCGCGTCGCCCCGGCCGGGATTGTGCCCACAGATGGCCTCTCGGAGACTGCGCTGACGATCGGCCACGCGATCAACAGCAACGCCCCGGCCGCCGGTGCCAGGAACACCGCTCGCCGACGATGCGGCGATATCGCGAGTGCCGCGACCAGCGGCACCAGCGCCAGCGGCAGGAAGGAGGCGAAGGCGTCCACCAGCGGCCAGACCCGCCCCACCACCGGGCAAAGCGCCAGCCCCCATGCCAGGGCCAGAAGCATCCAGCCGGCCATCAGCGCGAGCCGTTTCAATCATTGCCCCCTTGCCAATCGCTTGCGGGCTATAGAAGGGCCGCAAACCGTGTCAAACCGAGCCGTCTTCGCCGCCCGCCGCCGCTGTCGGAGTGCAGGACGCCGTGTTACAGCCGGGCCACTATAGGGGACCAAATACGCATGGCACGAGTCATCTGGGGTGAGAGTACATCGGCCTTGTCGGCCGCACCGGACGACCGCGCGGTCCTGTCCTCGACCTTGCGGCGCGGGGTGATCGCGGCGGTCGCGATCGGCGTCGTGCTGCAACTCATGCTGATGTTCGGTGCGCTGCTGGTCGGCGTGCTGGCCGATGCGGCGGTGCCGGGGCGCAATGTCGCGACCCTTTGGGGCCTGCTGTTGCTGGGTGTCGTGCTGTACGGCGTGTTCGGGCTGCTCGATACCCTGCGCGCGCGGCTGCTCTTCGACGTGGCGGGCGCGGTGGATCAGCAGCTTGCGCCGCGCGTCCATGACGGCGTCGCCTTCGTCGCGCGGACCGGGGTGCTGGAGGGCGATGGCCTCGGCCCCGTGCATGACGCCGACCGGTTGCGCCATTTCCTGACCGGCCCCATGCCCGCCGCGCTGATCGACCTGTGCGTCGCGCCGATCGCGCTCATCATGTTGTTCGCGCTGCATGTCTGGCTGGGCGTCGCGGGTCTGGCCGCGATGGTCGTGACCGGGCTGGTCGGCTGGGCGATGGGCGGATCGGCGGGGCGGCGGGCCGAATGGCTGGCCGAGATGCGCCCGCTGCGGTGGCTGTCGGCGGAGGAAGGGCGCCGCCACGCGCTGACCGCACGCGCCATGGGGATGGAAAGCCGCCTGCGCCAGCGTTGGCTGGGCATGGCGCAGGACACCATCCTGACCGAACGGGCGCTGCACCGGCGTTCGGTCGGGCTGGCGGGCGCGGCGCGCGGCGTTCGCCTGATGCTGTTCATCGTCCTGTTGTCCATCGGTGCCGGTCTGGCGTTCAGCGACCGGGCGGCCTGGAGCACCGCGCTGATCGCGGCGCTGCTGCTCTATCAGTTGCTCGCGCCGCTCGATCAGGTGGTCAGCGGATGGGGCGGGGTGAAGACGGCACGCGGGGCACTCGACCGTCTCAACATTCTGCTCGGCCAGTTGCCCTTGCGCGACGTCACCACGCTGCTCCCCCGCCCGCAGGCCGAGATGTCGACCGACCAGCTTTTCGTCGTCGCACCCGGCGCCCAGCGTCCGGTGGTCAGCAATATCGGCATCATCCTGAACGCCGGGGACTCGCTGGGCATCATGGGCGTCACCGGCTCGGGCAAGACCGCGTTGCTCCACGCGCTGGCCGGGGTCTGGCCGGCGGCGCGCGGCGTGATCCGCCTCGACGGTGCGTCGCTCGATCAATGGGATACCGAGGAACTCGGCAAATATATCGGCTATGTGCCGCAGCATATCGAGCTGATCGACGGCACCGTGGCGCAGAATATCGCGCGCTTCGATGCGGCTGCCTCCACCGACGCGATCATCGCCGCCGCCCGGCGCGCCGGGGTGCATGACCTCATCCTGCGCCTGCCCGAAGGCTATGAGACCATCGTCGGTCGGGACGGACTGACCCTGCCCGCCGGTATGCGCCAGCGTATCGCGGTGGCGCGCGCGGTCTTCGGCAAGCCGTTCCTGCTCCTGCTCGACGATCCGACCTCCAACATGGACGGCGATGGCGAGCAGATGCTGGCCGAGCTCATCGCCGACATGTGCGACGAGGGCAGCATCGTGATCGTGGTCACGCACCGCCCGCCGCTGCTCAACCGGGTCGACCATATCATGCACATGCAGAACGGCACGATCGGCGCATTCGGGCCGCGCGGGCAGATCCTGCAATTGCTGGAGGATCAGCGACCGGCGTGAGGGTAGGTCGCGGGCCGGAGCTTTCCGGCCCGCACCGCCTGCCCTGACAGGGTCAGGCCGCCTGTTCCCAGCGGCCTTGGTCGTTCTGTTTCCAGTAACGGCGCTCCACCCCCTCCCGATCGGCGAGCGTGCGCCAGGCGGTGCGTGCCTCGCCGATCCGGTCGCCGTCGAAGAAGTGGAAGGCCCGGTCGAAGTCCAGCGCCTCGTCGCGCCATATCCCATCGGCCAGCGCCACATGCCGCGCGCCGTTCGTCGCCTTCGTGTCGGGGGCGATCAGCACCGGCTGCGCGGCATCGTCGCCCTCGCCCGCCTGCGCATGGGGCAGGAAGCCGTCCGGCGGGATCGTCCACAATTGCCGGTCGAGCGCAGCGCGCTGGCCCGCATCGGCGCTGACGATCAGCAGGCGGTTGCCCCCCGCCATCACCCGCTCGGCAATGACGGGCAACAACCGGTCGAGCGGCGCGATCGTCAGATGATAGAAGTCGACCTGCATGACCGCGCCGCCCCCGTCGGTCAGGCCTCGAACCGGTCGGCGACGAACCGGTCGAGCAGACGCACGCCATAGCCGGTCGCGCCCTTGTCATGGTTGACGCCCGGCTTGTCCGACCAGACCATGCCCGCGATATCGAGATGCGCCCAGGCGACGCCCTCATTGATATAGCGCTTCAGGAACTGCGCCGCCGTGATCGAGCCGCCACCGCGCGGGCCGACATTCTTCATGTCCGCGATCTGGCTGTCGATCAGCTTGTCATAGGCATCTGCCAGCGGGAAGCGCCACAGCTTCTCGCCCGTCTCGCGACCCGCCGCCAGCAGTGCGTCGGCCAGCGAGTCGTCGTTGGCGAACAGGCCGCCATGCTCGCTGCCCAGACTGATGATCATCGCACCGGTCAGCGTCGCGAGATCGACGATGGTCGAGGGCGCATGCACCTTTTGGACCCAGGTCAGTGCATCGCACAGCACCAGGCGACCTTCCGCGTCGGTGTTGATGACCTCGATCGTCTGGCCCGACATCGAGGTGACGACGTCACCGGGACGCTGCGCATTGCCGTCGGGCATATTCTCGACCAGCCCCATGACGCCGACGACATTGGCCTTGGCCTTGCGCGCGGCGATCGCCTTCATCGCGCCCGCCACGGCACCCGCGCCGCCCATGTCCCACTTCATGTCTTCCATGCCCGCAGCGGGCTTGATCGAGATGCCGCCGGTGTCGAAGGTCACGCCCTTGCCGACCAGCGCCAGCGTCTCGGCACCCACATCGCCGCCATTCCACTTGAGGACCAGCAGCCGCCCCTCGCGCACCGAACCCTGGCTGACGCCCAGCAGCGCGCCCATGCCCAGGTCGCGCATCTGCGCTTCGTCCAGAACGGTGACTTCCAGGCCGAGCCCGTCGACATCGGCCAGCACGCGTTCGACGAAGGTTTCGGGGTAGAGCTTGTTCGGCGGCTCGGACACCAAGGTCCGGGTCAGCTCCAGCCCGCCATTGACCGCATGGACGCGGGCGAAGGCCGCTTCGGCATCCGCCCCGGCATCGACGATCGCAATGCGGGTCAGCGTCGGCTTGGACGTTTCGGGCAGCTTGGTCCGGTACACGTCATGACGCCAGCCGCGCTGGACCGCCGCCCCTGCAAATCCCGCGATGGCGTCGGCCGAGGGCTTGGTGCCCAGCCCGGTCAGCAGCACCGTAGCCGAGCCGGCGCTGGTCAGCAGCTTGGCGGTCAGCGCGCCGCCCGCCTTGCGCCATTCGGCGTCCTTGCCCTCGCCGACACCCAGCATCACGACGCGGCGCACGGCACCGTCGATGGGCACATAGACCTCGACCAGCGATCCCGCCTCGCCCTTGAACTTCGCCGCCTCGGCTGCGGCCTTGCCGATCGCCGCCATATTCTCGCCCCCCGCCGGTCCGGTAAACCCGCCGTCCTTCGAGATCGGGACGACGAGGACGTCGCTGGCGTCGACGGTGGAAGTAAAGGCGATCTGCATGGGAACCCTCTGATGAACTCGTAACAGTTGCTATCATCTAGGCTCTTGGTCCGTGGTGGCAAGCGCGCGATTGCAGCAAGCCGCCGGTGATGCGATAGGCGGGCGTTCAGCGGCGTCGCCCTGCCCGGGGCGGCTTTCTCTTCGTGTCGGCAAGGATCGGACCAGATATCATCGTGTTGCGAATGACGCTTCTGACCGGCAGCGCCCTGCCCTTCACCCTGTCCCTGGCCTTGCTGGCGCCCGCGCCCGCCGCCGCGCAGGACCTTCAGGACCGCGCCGTCTCGCCGCCGCCGTCGGAAGGGGCCGCGCCCGAAGACCCCAATCAGGTGCGGTTCAGCGCCAACCAGCTCGAATATGACCTGAACGCCGACATCGTCACCGCCACGGGCGAGGTGCGCATGTTCCGCGAGGGCGAGCGGCTGCGCGCCGACAAGGTCACCTGGAACCGCAAGACGGGCAAGGTGCTGGCGACCGGCAACATCGCCATCACCAATCCCGAAGGCGACATCGCCTATGGCGACCAGATCGAGCTGACCGATTCGTTGAAGGACGGCGTGGTCGACAATATGCTGGTCGTGCTGGAACAGGGCGGACGCCTGGCCGCCGACCGGGGCACGCGGCAACAGGACGGCACCGTCAATCTGGAACGCGCGGCCTATACCCCCTGCGCCGTCGAAACCTCCGAAGGCTGCCCCAAGGAGCCGTCATGGAAGATCACGGCGGTCCGCGTCACCTATCGCCCCGACCGTCAGCGCGTCTATTTCAACGGCGCGCGGCTGAACCTGTTCGGCCTGCCCACCATCCCGCTGCCGCGTCTGTCCGCGCCGGTCGGACCGGGCGGCGACAGCGGCTTCCTGACCCCCGATATCCGGCTGGACCGGGTCAACGGGGTCGAGGTCGCGGTCCCCTATTACTGGCGGCTGGCGCCCAACAGGGGGCTGACCGTCACGCCCCATGTCTTCACCGCCGTTCTGCCGATGCTGGAGGCGCAATATGAGGCGCTGAGCACCAAGGGCGCGTTCCGGGTCACCGGCTATGGCACCGCCAGCCGCCGCAGCGACGACCTGAACACCCTGAACCCGACCGACACGACCCAGGCGTTTCGCGGTTATCTGGACGCGGTCGGGCGCTACCAGTTCTCGCCCGAATGGAGCCTGTCGGGGTCGATGCGGATCACCACCGACCGCACCTTCCTGCGTCGCTACGACATTTCGCGCGACGACCGGCTACGCACGACCGCCAGCCTCGAACATATCGACAAGGACAGCTATTTCTCGCTGACCGGCTGGTATGTCGAAACGCTGCGCGTCAACGATCCGCAGGGTCAGCAGCCGATCGCCCTGCCAGAGGTCGACTATCGCCGCCGCTTCGACGACGGCCTGCTGGGCGGCAAGTTCGAGATGCAGCTCAACACGCTGGCGATCAGCCGCACGGCGGGCCAGGATACGCAGCGCGCCTTCGCCAGCCTGCGCTGGGACCTGCGCCGCCTGACCAACTGGGGCCAGGAGGTGACCTTCACCGCCTATGGCCGTGGCGATGCCTATAATTCCAACAACATCGTCTCCACCCCGCTCGTCTATCAGGGGCTGGAAGGGTTTCAGGGGCGCGCGATCGGCGCGGTCGCGGTCGATGTGAAATGGCCGTTCGTCGGTGAGCTTTGGGGCGGCAGCCAGCGCTTCACCCCGCGCGTGCAGATCGTCGCCAGCCCCAAGATCAAGAATATCGAAATCCCGAACGAGGATGCCCGCTCGGTCGATCTGGAGGACTCGAACCTCTTCGCGCTGAACCGCTTCCCCGGTTACGACCGATTCGAGGATTCGACCCGCATCACCTATGGCGCGCAATGGGCGCTGACCCTGCCCGGCTTCACCTTCGACACGATCGTCGGGCAGAGTTTTCGCCTGAACGACCGCCCGACCATCCTCTATCCGGGCACCGGCCTGTCGGATCGGTGGTCGGATATCGTCGGGCGGACCGAGCTGCGGTTCCGCGATTTCGTCTCGCTGACCCACCGCTTCCGGCTGGACAAGGACAGCTTCGCGGTCCGCCGGAACGAGATCGACGCGACGGTCGGCTCCCGCTCCACCTATTTCCAGGCGGGCTATCTTCGGTTGAACCGTAACATCTTCACATCGATCGAGGATTTGCAGGATCGCGAGGAAGTCCGGCTGGCAGGGCGGGTGCAGTTCGCGCGCTTCTGGTCGGCCTTCGGATCGACCGTGATCGACCTGACCGACCGCGCCGAGGACGCGCTTTCGCTGTCCAACGGCTTCGATCCGATTCGCCACCGGCTGGGCGTGCAATATGAGGATGACTGCCTCCGCCTGGGCTTCACCTGGCGGCGGGACTATGTGAACACGGGCGACGCGCGGGCGGGCAACAGCTTCCTGTTGACGCTGGCGTTCACCAATCTCGGTCGCTAAGCCGGTATTCAGCATGGTCGAGCCATATCGCGACGGTTACGCGCCCCATTCAGGCGCGATGAGGATCACAGACACGGTGAAGAACGACATTCGTACCAAGGGCAGATTTCTTCGCGCGGGCGTGACGATGATGATGGCTGCCGCGGCCGCCGGCACGCTGGCGCAGACCGTGCCCGATCAGGCGGTGCCGGATACGGGCGGGCTGAACATCCCGTCCAACCTGCAACTCTTCGGCAAGCTGGACCCCAATGTCCGCAAGCCGACCGCCATCGTCAACGAGACGGTGCTGACCCAGACCGACATCGACCAGCGCATGGCACTGGCCATGGCGCTGAACAACGTCACCAACCTGTCGCCCGAGGATCGCGACCGCCTGCGCATGCAGATCCTGCGTCAGTTGATCGACGAGACGTTGCAGATTCAGGAGGCGAAGACCGCCGACATCACGGTCACGCCAGACGAGATCAACCAGGCCTATGCTCGTTTCTCGCAGCAGTTCGGCAAGACGCCGACCGCGATGACGACCTTTCTGCGCTCGGTCGGTTCGTCCGATCGATCGATGCGCCGCCAGATCGAGGGTGAGCTGGCCTGGAGCCGCTACCTTCGCAAGCGCGTTGAGCCGTTCGTCAATGTCGGCGACGAAGAGGTGAATGCGATCCGCGCCCGCCTGGAAGCCGCCAAGGGCACCGAGGAATATAACCTCAAGGAGATCTTCCTTTCGGCCAATGAGGCGACGCAGCAACAGGTCTTCGCCAATGCGCGCCAGATCATCGCCGAAATCCAGAAGGGGCAGCAGCCCTTCGAATATTTCGCGCGCAGCTTTTCCGAGGCGTCGACCCGCGCGGTCAATGGCGACCTGGGCTGGGTCCGCGCCGCCCAACTGCCGCCCGAGCTTCAGTCGGCGGCGCAGCAGATGGAGGTCGGCCAGGTCGCCGGACCGATCCAGATTCCGGGCGGCTTCTCGATCCTGTATCTGACCGACAAGCGCCAGGTGCTGACCGCCGATCCGCGCGATTCGCGCCTGTCGCTCAAGCAGTTGACCGTCAAGTTCCCGGCGGGCACGACCCAGGCCCAGGCCAGCGCGCGGGCCGCCGAATTCGCCAAGGCGACGCAGGCGATCCGGGGCTGTGGCGACGTGCAGCGCGTGGCGACGACCTTGAAGGCCGAGGTGGTCGACAACGACCAGGTTACCATCCGCCAGTTGCCGGCGCCGCTTCAGGAAATCCTGTTGAAGCTTCAGATCGGCCAGGCGACGCCGCCCTTCGGTTCGCCGGAACAGGGTGTCCGCTCGCTGGTGCTGTGCGACCGTGAGGAGCCGCGTTCGGGCAATCTGCCGACCAGCGACCAGATCCAGAACCAGGTCGAACAACAGCGGGTCAACCTGCGCGCGAACCAGAAGATGCGCGATCTTCGGCGCGACGCGGTGATCGAATATCGCTGATGGGACCGAAGCGATGATCCGGCCACTCGCGATCTCGATGGGCGACCCGGCGGGAATCGGGCCGGAGATCATCGCCAAGGCCTGGGCCGCGCGGGCCGATGCCGGACTGCCGCCCTTCCTGGCGGTCGGCGACGCACGCGCGATCGAGCGGGTGTGGAGCGGTCCCACCGTCCGGGTGTCGGACATGGCGGCCGCCGTCGCCGCATTCGACCAAACACTGCCCATCCTGTCCGTCGACGATGGGGGCGAGATTCGGCCGGGCCAGCCGGATGTCGAGGGCGCGCGCTGTGCGCTCCATGCGCTGGAACTGGCGGTCGGGCTGGTCCGCTCGGAGGCGGCAAGTGCGCTGGTCACGGGACCGGTCAGCAAGGCGCAACTCTACGGCATCGGCTTCAGCCATCCCGGCCAGACCGAATTCGTGGCGGAGCGTTGCGGGGTCGCGGGCGAAAATGCGGTGATGATGCTGGCGGGGCCGTCCTTGCGGGTCGTGCCGATTACCACCCATGTCCCGCTCGCCGCCGTATCGGGGCTGTTGTCCATTGATCTGATCATCGCCAAGGGGCGAGCGACAGCGCGCGGGCTGTGCAAGAATTTCGGGATCAAGACGCCGCGCCTCGCCTTTGCCGGGATCAACCCCCATGCGGGCGAGAGCGGCGCGATCGGGCGCGAGGAAATCGAGCTGATCGAACCCGCCATCGCACAGCTTCGCGCCGAGGGGATCGACGCGACGGGGCCCTTCGCCGCCGACACGCTGTTCCACCCGCGCGCGCGTGCCGCCTATGACGCGGCACTGTGCTGCTATCACGACCAGGCGCTGGTGCCGATCAAGACCCTCCATTTCGATGAAGGCGTGAACATCACGCTGGGCCTGCCGATCGTGCGCACCTCGCCCGATCACGGGACCGCCTTCGGTATCGCGGGGCAGGACCGCGCGCATCCCGGCGCGATGATCGCCGCCATCGCCATGGCAGGCGATGCCGCCAGACGCCGGGCCGATGCCGCCGCCTGACATGGACCCCGTCACGCCCCTGCCCCCCTTGCGCGAGGTAATCGCGCGTCATGGCCTGTCGGCGGCCAAGTCGCTGGGCCAGAATTTCCTGTTCGACGGCCAGTTGCTGGCCCGGATCGCCGCCATTCCGGGCGATCTGACCGACCAGGAGGTGCTGGAGATCGGGCCAGGTCCCGGGGGCCTGACCCGTGCGCTGCTGATGGCGGGCGGACGCGTAACCGCGATCGAGCGCGACCGCCGCTGCATCCCCGCCCTCGCCGAACTGGCGGAAGCCTTTCCGGGGCGGTTGAAGGTGATCGAGGGCGATGCCCTGCGCATCAACGCGCCGGAATTGTTCGAGAGCAAACCGCACATCGTCTCCAACCTGCCCTATAATGTCGGGACGCCGCTGCTGGTCGGCTGGCTGTCGGGGGCGTGGCTGCCCTGGTGGCAGTCCTGCACGCTGATGTTTCAGAAGGAAGTGGCGGAGCGGATCGTAGCGGCGCCCGACCAGTCGGCCTATGGTCGGCTGGCAGTGCTGACCCAGTGGCGTAGCGAATCGCGGATTGCGATGCCGGTCCACCGCTCCGCCTTCACCCCGCCGCCCAAGGTGATGTCGGCGGTGGTCCATATCACGCCCAAGCCTGCGCCGGAGGGGGTGAGTTTCCGCACGCTGGAACGCCTGACCGCCGCCGCCTTCGGCCAGCGTCGCAAGATGTTGCGCCAGAGTTTGAAGCCGGTCGCCGGTGCGGTCGAGGCGATGGAGTCGATCGGGATCGACCCCGCACGCCGGGCGGAAACGCTGTCGGTGGAAGAGTTCATCGCCCTGGCCCGCGCGCTGGCGTGAACATCCTCCCCGCGCGCGGGGAGAGGGACCGCAGCGAAGCGGTGGTGGAGGGGGCGTCCGGCATAGGACATGCTGTGCGGAAGCCCCCCTCCGTCAGGGCTCTGCCCTGCCACCTCCCCGCTCGCGGGGAGGATCGTTACTGCTTCGTCTGACCCTTGGTATCGACCTGCGCGGTCGTCACCGGCGCGGGCGGCCCCTTGGCGATCTGCGCGGCGAGCGCGGTCGCGTCGGCGCAGTCGGATTTGCAGAGCGTCTTGATCTTGGCGAGATTGTCCTTCGCGCGCGCGACCGCGCCGCGCTGCACCAGCGCTTCGCCCTGCCCGCGCAAAGCCTTAAGGTCATTGGGGTCGAGCAACAGCGCCTCGCGATAGAGCCGGATCGCCTTACCCGGCAGCCCGCGCGCATCGGCGACCTCGGCCAGCAGGACGAAGGCGGCGCGGTTGCGCGGATCGACCGTCACTGCCGTCTCCAGCACGTCGGTCGCGCCATCCAGATTGCCCGCCGCCTTCAGGTTGCGTCCCTGCTCCAGCAGTTGCAGCGACCGAGCATCGATCTGGCTATCGGGGCGCTGACCGCTGAGCGAGGTGGAAACCGATACCACCGCCAGGGCGGCGGCGGCGGCCAGGGACGTCAAACGCATGAGGAACTCCGGACTGGGCACTGAGCCGAATGCTAGCATGGCGCCCGGAGGCAGGCGACAAAAAAGCCGTCGGTGCCGTGGCTGGCGGGATCGAGCCTGCGGCCCGGGCCGTGGGGTGTTCCGACCGTCGGTTCGACGGGCTCGGCCGACCAGCCGGAATGCGCCGCCAGAAACGCCGCGACCTGATCCCTTCCCTCGGCATCGAGCAGTGAGCAGACGATATAGATCATCCGGCCGCCCGGCTTGACCAGCCCGGCACCAATCGACAGCACCTGTTCCTGCATCATGCGCAGGCGCGCCAGGCGATCGGGCGTCAGCCGCCAGCGCGCCTCCGGGTTGCGACGCCAGGTGCCGGTGCCCGAACAGGGTGCGTCGATCAGCACACCGTCCGCCCTGCCCGCCCAGTCGGACAGCATCTGCGCCTCATGACCGGGATTGAGCAAGCGACTCTCGATGATCGTCGCGCCAGCGCGTTCGGCACGGGGGGGCAGCTTCTGCAACCGCGCCCGGTCGATATCGCAGGCGAGCAGCGCCCCGCGATTGTCCATGGCGGCGGCGATCTGGAGCGTCTTGCCGCCCGCGCCGGCGCACAGGTCCACCAGCCATTCGCCGGGTTGCGCCGCCAGCGCCGATCCAACCAACTGGCTGCCCTCGTCCTGCACCTCGACCAGACCGGCGCGGTAGAGATCGGATTGCTCGATCGGCGTCCCGCTCGCGAGGCGAAGGCCCAGCGGTGCGAGCGGCGTGGGGGTTGCGTCGGGCAGTTGCTCCAGCACCGCCTGTCGCGTCGTGGCGAGGCTGTTTACCCGAACGTCCAGCGGCGCGCGATCGACCAGCGCCGCCTGTTGCGCTTCGTCCAGACCGGACGCCGTCAGCGCGTCGACCAGCCAATCGGGGGCGATGCCCCGCTCGGCGCGGGGTTCGTCCGGTGTGATCGGCGCGGGCCCATGGCCCTGCCCGTCGAAGGTCGCGGCGAGCGCCGGATCACGGTCCGCCACCGCGACCATCGCGGCACGGCCCGAGACAGGCACCGGCCCAGCCTGACGGATGGCGGCATAGACCAGTTCGCGCACCGCTCGCCGATCCTTCGATCCGGCATAGCGGCGAGTCGCGAAATAGCGCGCGATCAGCGTGTCGGCCGCCGCCCCGCCGCTCGCCGCAGCGGCAAGGATCTCGTCGAGCAACTCGATCGCGGCTTGTGTGCGTGCGGCAGGCGTCATGCGGACAGACCCTTCAGGTCAGCGGGTCGGGTAATTGGGAGCTTCCCGCGTGATCGTCACGTCATGGACATGGCTTTCCTTCAGGCCTGCCCCCGTGATCTGGACGAACTGCGCCCGCTCGCGGAGGTCCTTGAGCGTCGCCGAACCGGTATAGCCCATCGCCGCCTTGATACCGCCGACAAGCTGGTGGATCACGTCGCGCGCCGGGCCCTTATAGGCGACCTGACCCTCGATGCCCTCGGGCACCAGCTTCATCTGGTCCTTGATATCGCCCTGGAAATAACGATCCGCCGAACCCCGACCCATCGCGCCGACCGAACCCATGCCACGATAGGATTTATAAGCACGACCTTGATACAGGAACGTCTCGCCCGGCGCTTCCTCGGTGCCCGCCAGCAGCGAGCCGACCATGCAGGCGCCAGCGCCCGCCGCCAGCGCCTTGGCGAGATCGCCCGAGGTGCGCAGGCCGCCATCGGCGATCACCGGCACGCCCGACTTCCAGCCTTCCTCGGCGCAGTCCATCACGGCGGTCAACTGCGGCACGCCGACGCCCGCAACGACGCGGGTGGTGCAGATCGAGCCCGGCCCGATGCCGACCTTCACCGCATCCGCGCCCGCATCGATCAGCGCGCGGGTGGCCGCCGCCGTGGCGACGTTGCCCGCGATCACCTGAACCGTGTCGGACAGCTTCTTGGCCGCCTCGACCGCACGGGCCACGTCGCGGTTGTGGCCATGGGCGGTGTCGATGATGACGCAGTCCACCTCCGCCTCGATCAGGGCGCGGGTCCGCTCGAAGCCCTTCTCGCCGACGGTCGAGGCAGCGGCGACGCGCAGGCGACCGGCGGCGTCCTTGGTCGCCGACGGATAGGTGACCGCCTTCTCGATATCCTTGACGGTGATCAGGCCGACGCAGCGATAGCTTTCATCCACGACCAGCAGCTTCTCGATCCGCCGCCCATGGAGCAGGCGGCGCGCTTCGTCCTGGCCGACGCCCACCTTGACGGTCGCCAGGTCCTCATGCGTCATCAGTTCGGAGACGGGCTGTTGCGGGTTCTCGGCGAAGCGCACATCGCGGTTGGTCAGGATGCCGACCAGACGCCCGTCGAACTCGACGACGGGAATGCCGCTGATCCGGTGGCGCGCCATCAGCGCCTGCGCCTCGGCGAGCGTCGCGGTGGGCGAGATGGTGATCGGGTTGACCACCATGCCGCTCTCGAACCGCTTGACCTGGCGGACAGCGGCGACCTGCTGTTCGAGCGTGAGGTTGCGGTGCAGCACGCCCATGCCGCCAAGCTGCGCCATGACGATCGCCATGTCGGCCTCGGTCACGGTATCCATCGCCGCCGACAGGACGGGGATGTTGAGCGCGATCGAGCGGGTGAGTTGCGTGCGCGTGTCGGCGGTGCTCGGCAGAACGTCGGACTCCTGGGGCACGAGGAGCACGTCGTCGAAGGTGAGGCCGAGGCGGATATCCATGGGGCTGCCAAATCCTGCGGAGGGAACAAGTGGCGGGCCATGTAACCAAAGCAAGCCGTTCCCGCTAGGCCCTTGCTGCACCGCCATGCTAGAATGCCGATCAGACAGATATGGGGGAGCCGTTCATGGGCCTGATCATCGCCGCACTCGCGGTCCTGCTGGTGCTGATGTACCTGATGATGTCGATCAAGATCGTCCGCCAGGGTTACCAGTACACGATCGAGCATTTCGGCCGCTATACCGGCACCGCCATCCCCGGTTTCAACTTCTACCCCGCCTTTTTCTACCGCGTGGGGCGCAAGGTGAACATGATGGAGCAGGTGATCGATATTCCGGGGCAGGAAATCATCACCAAGGACAATGCGATGATCTCCACCGACGGGGTCGTCTTCTTCCAGGTGCTGGACGCGCCCAAGGCGGCCTATGAGGTGTCGGACCTGTATGTCGCCTTGTTGAACCTCGTCACCACCAATTTGCGCACCGTCATGGGATCGATGGATCTGGATGAAACCCTATCCAAGCGCGACGAGATCAATGCGCGGCTGCTCAATGTGGTCGATCACGCGACGACTCCCTGGGGCGTGAAGATCACCCGCGTCGAAATCAAGGACATCCGTCCGCCGGTCGACATCGTCAACGCCATGGCCCGCCAGATGAAGGCCGAACGCGAGAAACGCGCCAATATTCTGGAGGCGGAAGGCTCGCGCGCGTCGGAGATTCTGCGCGCCGAGGGGCAGAAGCAGGCGCGCATTCTGGAAGCCGAGGGTCGCCGCGAGTCGGCCTATCGCGACTCCGAAGCCCGCGAACGCGCCGCCGAGGCCGAAGCCAAGGCGACCCGCGTCGTGTCCGAGGCGATCGAGTCGGGCGGGACGCAGGCGATCAACTATTTCATCGCGCAGAAATATGTCGAGGCGGTCGGCAAGTTCGCGACCAGCCCCAATGCCAAGACGATCCTGTTCCCGGTCGAGGCGACCCAGTTGATCGGCACGCTGGGCGGGATCGGCGAACTGGCCAAGGAAGCGCTTGGCAATAACAAGTCTGACACCGCCACCCCGCGCGTCACCACCAAGCCGGGGCCGTTCGACCAGTCGCCGTCGTGACGATCGGAGAACTCGACCCTGCCGCATTGTGGCTGGCAGCGGGCCTGGCGCTCGGTATCGCCGAGCTGCTGGTGCCGGGGGTATTCCTGATCTTCCTTGCCGTCGCCGCGGGGGTGACGGCGCTGACCACATGGGCGCTGCCGGACCTGCCGATCGGACTGCAACTCGCCGATTTCGCGGCGTGGAGCGTCGTTTGCGTGGTGATCGGGCGGCGCTGGTATCGGGATTTTCCGGTGGAAAGCGACGCGCCGGTCTTGAATGCGCCCGCCCTGCGACTGCGGGGGCAGGTCGTTACCGTCACGACGCCGATCGTCGGGGGCGAGGGTCGGGCGCGGTTGGGCGATAGCGAGTGGCCGGTGCGTGGGCCGGACGCGGAAAGCGGAACCCGGTTGCGCGTCGCGCATATCGATGGCGGGGTTTTGTTGGTCGAGCCTTTAGACTGAGGCTGGCGGTGGGCCAAGGGAGGACGCCCACCACAAGCGCCCTCCCCCACGACAAATTACGCCGCCACCGTCACCTTCGGTGCCGCCGCCCGAACGCCTTCGTCGACATGGCTTGCGAACTGCTGGAAGTTCTCGTTGAACAGATCGACCAGCTTAGCCGCCGTCGCGTCATAGGCGCCCTTGTCGGCCCAGGTATCGCGCGGGTTCAGGATCGCCGGATCGACGCCCGGCACCGCAACCGGCACCTGGAAACCGAAATTCGGATCGATGCGGAACTCGACCTGGTTCAGGCTGCCGTCGAGCGCGGCGTTGAGCAGCGCGCGCGTCGCCTTGATCGGCATCCGGTTGCCCACGCCGTACTTGCCGCCGGTCCAGCCGGTATTGACCAGCCAGCAATCCACGCCGCCCTTCGCGATCCGCTCCTTCAGCAGATTGCCATAGACGGAAGGGTGGCGTGGCATGAACGGCGCACCGAAGCAGGTCGAGAAGGTCGCATCCGGCTCGGTCACGCCGATCTCGGTGCCCGCGACACGCGCGGTATAGCCCGACAGGAAATGGTACATCGCCTGTTCGGGGGTCAGCTTCGCGATCGGCGGCAGGATACCATAGGCGTCGGCGGTCAGCATCACGATGTTGCGCGGCACGCCCCCCATATTGTCCTTCGACGCATTGGGGATGAAGTCGATCGGGTACGCCCCCCGGCTGTTCTCGGCCAGGCTGTTGTCGTTCAGGTCGAGCTGGCGCGTGACCGGGTCCATGACCACATTCTCCAGCACCGTGCCGAACCGCTTGGTCGTCGCGAAGATTTCCGGCTCCGCCTCGGGCGACAGGCGGATCATCTTGGCATAGCAGCCGCCCTCGAAATTGAAGACCGCCGTGTCCGACCACCCCATGCTCGTCGTCACCGATCAGCGTACGGCTGGCATCCGCCGACAGCGTCGTCTTGCCGGTGCCCGACAGGCCGAAGAACACCGCCGTCGATCCGTCCGCGCCCATATTGGCCGAACAGTGCATCGGCATCACGCCCGTCGTCGGCAGAAGATAGTTGAGCAGGCCGAAGACCGACTTCTTCATCTCGCCCGCATAGCGGGTGCCGCCGATCAGGATCAGCTTCTCGGTCATGTTGACCGCGATGACGGTCGAGGAACGACAGCCATGACGTGCGGGGTCGGCGCGGAAGCTGGGCAGGTCGATGATCGTATAGTCGGCGACGAACTTGCGCAGTTCATGCTCTTCCGGGCGGACCAGCATCGTGCGGATGAACAGATTATGCCAGGCCAGTTCGTTGATGACGCGCACGCGCACCCGGTGCTCGGGCTGCGATCCGCCATAGAGATCCTGGACGAACAGATTTTCCTTCTGGCCGAGCGCGGCGAAGAAATCGGCCTTGAGCGCGGCGAAGTCGTCGGGGCTCATCGGCTTGTTGGTCTTGCCCCACCAGACGGTGTCGCGGGTCTCGTCGTCGCGGACCATGAACTTGTCCTGCGCCGAACGCCCGGTGTGCTCGCCCGTCTCGACCACCAGCGGGCCGTCCGCCGACAGCTTGCCCTCACCACGCGCCACGGCGGTTTCGATCAGCCGCGCGGTGACCAGGTTCCAGTGGAGCGTGGCACGGGTCTCGATCCCCTGCGCCTGCAAACCGATTTCCGGAATCCGTTCGTTCATAAGAGCTTCCTCGTTCCCCAGGGCGCCGACCGCGATGGACCGGCCACCGTTTCTCACCGCATGCGAATACGTATGCGTTGCACGATCCATAGCGCGTTTGTTTAACACGTCAAACAGGCGGATGTGCAAAGACGGTTGAGCCGTGTCCCGCTTTGGCTTAACCGAGGCGCATGGCGGTTCCTTCGCACGACAATGGTCTGGGGTTGATCGCATGACGGCGACGATCGCGCTGGTCGACGACGACCGTAACATCCTGACATCCGTATCGATCGCGCTTCAGGCGGAAGGGTTCGTCACGCGAATCTATGCCGATGGCGAAGCGGCGCTGAAGGCGCTGATCGACAATCCGCCCGATCTGGCCATCTTCGATATCAAGATGCCGCGCATGGACGGGCTGGAGCTGCTGCGCCGGCTGCGTGAGAAGAGCCAGATTCCGGTGATTTTCCTGACCAGCAAGGATGACGAACTGGACGAGGCGCTGGGCCTGGCGATGGGCGCGGACGATTATATCGCCAAGCCCTTCTCACAGCGGCTGCTGATCGCGCGCATCCGCGCGATCCTGCGCCGGTCGGAATATGTCGGGACGCCGCAGGGAACGCCCGCCGCCGACGCGCAGGGGCCGCTGACCCGTGGCGCGCTGGCGATGGACCCGGCACGGCACCGGGTGACGTGGAAAGGCGAGCCCGTCACCCTGACCGTCACCGAATTCCTGATCCTGGAGACGCTGGCCCAGCGCCCCGGCATCGTGCGCACCCGCAACCAGTTGATGGACGCGGCCTATCAGGACGACATCTATGTCGACGACCGCACGATCGACAGCCATATCAAGCGTCTGCGCCGCAAGTTCCGACAGGCAGACCCCGAATTCGACGCCATCGAGACGCTCTATGGCGCCGGCTACCGATTCTCCGAGGAGTGAAGCCCCCGACCTGGCGTTGCGCTGGTCGGGCCAGATTTCGCTGACCCAGCGGATTCTGGCGATCAACATTTTCGCACTGTTGTTGCTCGCCGGTGGCTTCTTCTATCTCGACTCCTACCGCGCGAGACTGCTCGACAATCGCGTCGCCCAGTCGTTGCGTGAGGTTCGCCTGATGGGCGAGGCGCTGACCTCGGTGCGGAGCGAGGAGCGCGACCGGCTGGTCACGCGGCTGGCGCGGGATACGGGCGCGCGGGTCCGGCTGTTCGACGCGGCCGGACGACTGGTCGGGGACAGCCGTGCGCTGGGTATCCGCAACGTCGTGCTGCGCGATCCCGACAAACAGGACCTGGGGCAGTCGATCGCGCGCTTCCTCGACGCCGGGATCGATACGGTGGTCGGCGCCGCCCGCCCCCCGCTCTACCGCGAGCGGCGCGAAGGCGCGGAATGGCCCGATGTCCGCGCGGCCCGCCAAGGGGGTATCTCCGCCTCGGTCTGGCGCGCGCCCGATCGCACCCCCGTCATCACCGCCGCCGCACCCCTGCCCAGCGGCGGCGCGATCATGGCGACCGAGAATGCGCGCTTCATCACCGAGACGGTGCGGATCGAGCGGTTCCGGTTGAGCGTCCTCCTCGCGCTGGTCGCGCTGATCTCGGTGCTGTTGTCGCTGTTCCTCGCGCGTACCATCGTCCGTCCGTTGCGGCGACTGGCGCGCGCCGCCGTCCGCGTTCGTCTGGGGCGCGCACGCGAGGTCGTGGTGCCCCGCCTGCCGGATCGTCGCGACGAACTGGGGATGCTCGCCCGCGCGCTGTCGGACATGAGCCTGGCCCTGCGCGCCCGGATCGACGCGACCGAGGCCTTCGCCGCCGACGTCACACATGAGCTCAAGAACCCCCTCGCCTCGCTCCGCTCCGCCGTCGATACGCTGGAGACGGTCCACGACCCCGATCTCCAGGCGCAGTTGCTGGCGATCGTCCGCGACGATGTGCGTCGGCTCGACCGGCTGATCACCGACATATCCGATGCCTCGCGGCTGGACGCGCAGTTGAGCCGCGCCAAGTTCGATCCGGTCGATCTCCACGCCCTGCTCGCCGGGCTGATCGACCAGCGCGAGGCGCGTGGGGTCGAGCGTGGCATCCGCCTGCGCTTCGACGCCACCGAACCCGGCCCAGCGATCATCACGGGCGAGGGCGCGCGGCTGGAGCGGGTGTTCGAGAATCTGATCTCCAACGCCCTGTCCTTTTCCCCCGACGAAGCGGTCGTCGCAATCAGCCTGTCTCGCGAACAGGACGATCTGGTCGTCCGGGTCGAGGATGAAGGCCCCGGCGTTCCGAAAGACGCGCGTGAAGCGATCTTCCGCCGCTTCCATTCGATCCGCCCCAGTTCGGAAGGGTTCGGCCAGCATTCGGGGCTGGGCCTGGCCATCGCGCGCACCATCGTCGAGGCGCATCAGGGCCGCATTCATGTCGAATCGCGCGAAGACCGGTTGAGCGGCGCGCGCTTCGTCGTCCGCCTGCCGCTCGCCCCCGTCCTGTGATCGGGGACGCGCCATCCGCCGGAGCGGGCGAACTGGTCCACGCGACCTGCATCGCGATCGGCGATGTCGGGCTGTTGCTGTGCGGACGATCGGGCGCGGGCAAGTCGGATCTTGCCCTGCGTCTCATCGATCGGGGGGCAATCCTGGTCGGCGACGACTATGTCCGGGTCGATGCTCTGAACGGACGCCTTCACGCGACCGTCCCGGATACGATCGCCGGACTGATCGAGGTTCGCGGCGTCGGGATCATCACCTTGGCGCATCGCCGTGCGACCACCATATCCTTCGTGATCGACCTGAGCGCCGAGGCCGAAGACCGCTTGCCCGAGCCCGCCGAAAGGGTCATCGCGGGCGTCACACTTCCGCTCTACAGGCTGAACCCCTTCCCCGCTTCGGCCCCGATCAAGGTCGAATTACTGGCCAAGCGTCACAAGGACCGTCCGTGATGGATCGCAAACGCATATTGTTGGTCACCGGCATGTCCGGCGCCGGCACCTCCACCACGCTGAAGACGCTGGAGGATCTGGGGTGGGAGGTGGTCGACAACCTGCCGCTCTTCCTGCTCGACGGTCTGCTGGAAGCCGCACCGCCGCGCGGCATGGAGGGCAAGAACCGCCCGCTTGCGATCAGCATCGGCGTGCGCACTCGCGACTTCGCGCCCGAGCACATCGCCCAGAGCATCCGCCGCCTGAACGAGAGCCCCAGTCTGGCGATCGAGACGCTGTTCCTCAATTGCGGCGGTGAGGAACTGAAGCGCCGTTATGCCGAGACGCGCCACCGCCATCCGCTGGCGATGGACCGCGCCGCCGATGACGGGATCGCGCATGAGCGCACCCTGCTCGCTCCCTTGCGCGACATGGCCGACCGGCTGCTGGACACGACCAACATGACCAGCAACGATCTGGGCCAGTGGATCCGCGCCAACTACGCGGTCGAAGGGCTGAGCGAGCCTGTGCTGACCGTCATGTCCTTCGGCTTTTCCAAGGGGCTGCCGCGCAATGCCGATCTGGTGTTCGACATGCGCTTCCTGCGCAATCCCCACTGGTCCGCCGAATTGCGCCCCGGCACCGGGCGGGACCAAGGCGTGATCGACTATATCCGGCACGACCCGGCCTATGAGACTTCGCTCGGCCAGATCGAGACGTTGCTGGAAACGCTGGTCCCCCGCTACATCGCCTCGGGCAAGTCCTATATCACCATCGCGATCGGGTGTACCGGAGGGAGACACCGCTCCGTCCATGTCGCCGAACGGATCGCGGGACGGTTGCGCCGGGACGGTTTTTCCCCCACGGTGGTACATCGTGATTTGAGTGCCGTGCCGAAAGACTCACTGGAAGCCGGGCCGGCCAAGCAATGATGGATATGCGTGTCTGACATGATCGGTCTGGTTCTGGTGACGCACGGGCGGCTCGCCGATGAGTTCGTGACCGCGATGATTCATGTGGTCGGCCCACAGGAACGGATCGCGACCATCGCGATCGGGCCCGAGGACGATATGGAGGAACGCCGCGCCGACATCGCCGCCGCCATCGGCACGGTCGATGCGGGGCGCGGCGTGATCGTGCTGACCGACCTGTTCGGCGGCACCCCCTCCAACCTCGCCATCTCGCTGATGGAACGGGGCCGGGTCGAGGTGATCGCGGGGATGAACCTGCCGATGCTGATCCGCCTGGGTTCGGCGCGCAAGTCGATGCAGGTGGTCGATGCCGTCGCCGCCGCGCGCGAGGCGGGGCGCAAATATATCTCGGTCGCCTCCGAGGTGCTGGGCGAGGCCGCCGCATGACGGAGCAGACGCGGACCGTCCTCATCACCAACCGCCGCGGCCTTCATGCCCGCGCCAGCGCCAAGTTCGTCACCCTCGCCTCCAGCCAGCCCTGCGAAGTGCGGGTCGGCAAGGATGGCAGCATGGTGACGGGCACCTCGATCATGGGCCTGATGATGCTGGGCGCCGCGATGGGCGACACCATCACGATCAGCGCCGAAGGCGACGGCGCCGGTGAGACAATCGAGGCGCTGGTCGCGCTCGTGGAAGCGAAGTTCGGCGAAGACTGATGCCCCGCGAGATTACCGCTTATTCCAACCCGCTGATCAAGTGGGCCCGCGACCTGCGCGACAAGCGCCACCGCAAGCAGTCGCGCCAGTTCCTCGCCGAGGGGCTGCGCATCCTGACCGAAGCGCGTGAGACGGGGCGTCTGCCCACCTTGCTCTTCTATGCCAAGCCGTCAGCGGGCCATCCGCTAGTGCGCGAACTGATCGACGCGGTCGAAGCGTCGGAGGGCGAGGCGATCGAGACGACGCCCGACATCCTGTCCAAGCTGTCCGGCAAGGACAATCCGCAGGCGGTCGTCGGGGTGTTCGAGGAACTCGCGGTCACGCTCGACGCGCTCGACCGGTCGTCCTCGGGCATCTGGCTGGTGGCCGAACGCTTACGCGATCCGGGCAATCTGGGGACCATATTGCGCACCGGGGATGCGGTCGGCGCGGGCGGCCTGATCCTGATCGGCGAATGCGTCGACCCCTTCTCGGTCGAGGCGGTGCGCGCCAGCATGGGGGCGCTGTTCACCGTGCCGATCGTGCGTTGTGAATGGCAGGCTTTCCTCGACTGGCTGCGCCAGGGGCCGGGGCAATTGGTCGGCCTGAGCCTCGACACCGATTCGGATTACCGCACGGCGCGTTATTCGGCTCCGACCTTCCTGCTGACCGGTAACGAGGCGCAAGGGATGCCGGACGACTATGCCGCCGCCTGCGATACGCTGGTCAAGATTCCGATGCTCGGCAAGGCGGACAGCCTGAACGCTGCGGTCGCGACGGCGGTGATGGCCTATGAAGTGCTGGCCCAGCAAGGTGGCGCAAAGGCGGGGTGACCGCCGTTTTGGGCTTCCGTTCGGTCTGAGCGAAGCCGAAGGCCGCGCCACGCCTTAGTTGCGAGCGCGACTCCGTGCACTTCGACTTCGCTCAGTGCGAACGGAGGTTCGGGAGTGCGGGGGCACTCTGAATGTGGCGATCAAGCGACGCAAAGGCGCCTGAAACCATCCCCCCGTTCAGCCTGAGCGAAGTCGAAGGCCACGCCGCGCCCTAACCGCGAGCGCAATCTCATGCCCTTCGACTTTGCTCGTTGCGATCGGCGGTCGCCATCGCGAGCCCGAGCCCCCCGAACCATTGACGAAGGTCAGGAAACGTCCGCCCCCTCGCCGCCGTCCGTCAATTCCGCGACCGGCATCAGCTTGGTCAGCGGGCGTGTCGCCTGTTCGCCGATAGGGGGCTGTTCGATGCTCTTGCCGCCGGTGTCGATGTTCAGGGCCTCGAACCGCCGCGCGCTGGTGAGCACCTGGCTCTCCAGACTGCCGACAAAGGCGTTGTAGGCCGTCATCGCGGTGTCGAGATTCTTGCCCAGTTTCGACACATGGCCGCCCATCACCGCGAGCCGTGCGTAAAGCTCCTTGCCAAGCGCACCGATCTGCCGGGCTTCCTGCGCCAGCTTTTCCTGCCGCCACACCGCCGCGACCGTGCGGGCGATGGCGATCAGGTTGGTCGGGGTCGCCAGCAGCACCCGCTTGTCGAACGCGAAGTCCCACAGGGTCGGATCATGCTCCAGCGCCGCCGACAGGAAATGCTCGCCCGGCACGAACATGATGACATAGTCGGGCGCGTCGTCGAACTGATTCCAATAGCTCTTGTTGCCCAGGCCGTTGACATGCGCGCGCATCGCGGCGGCGTGGCGTGACAGACCCGCCAGCCGTTCGACCTCATCGACCGCGCCGAAGGCGTCCTGATAATCGTTGAGCGACACCTTGGCATCGATAACCAGCGCCTTGCCGCCCGGCACGCGCACGATCGCATCGGGGCGGAGCCGCCCGCCCTCGCCATCCGCCACGCTGACCTCGGTCTGGAAATCGGCATGTTCGGACAGGCCGCAGCTTTCCAGCACGTTGCGAAGCTGCTGTTCGCCCCAGCGTCCTCGCGCCTTGGGGGCGTTGCGCAGTGCGTTGACCAGTTTGGCCGCCTCGCCCGAGACGCGCTCCTGCCCGATCCGCATCGCCTCGATCTGGCCCTTCAACTCCCCAAAGGCGTCGCGGCGTTCGTCCTCGACCTTGCGCACACCCTCCTCATAGCGTTGCAGCCGCTGGTGGACCGGGTCGAGCAGTGCCTTGAGCGACTGCCCCGACGCCTCCTCCGACTGGCGGAACCGCGCCTCGGCACGTTCGAGGAACTGGCGCTGCGCGACTTCCAGTGCGCGCGCCGCCGCTTCGCCGAATTGCGTGTTGATCTGTTCGCGCGCCTTGCCCAGCGCCTCCAGCGTCAGGGCATGCGCCGCCTCGCGTTCCTGCGCGCGCGCCTGCAATTCCGCCAGCTCACGCAGTGCGGCGTTGCGCTCCGCCTCCACCGCGTCGCGCGCCGCCCGGATCACGTCCAGATCGGCGGCGCGACCGCGTAGTTCGGCCAGTGCCTGTAGCGCCTCGCTCTTGTCGCGTTCGGCGACATCGCGGGCGGCTCGCAGCGGATCGACCTCCGCCGCGCGAGCCTTTGCAGTGGCCAGTTCGGCGGCGAGGCTATCGGCGGCACGCTTTGCAGCCAGCCAACCGGCCAGCCCCCCGACCAGGAGCGCCAGAAGCGCGACGACGATCAATTCGGGCATCATGTAAACCTGTCAGAACCAAGGACAGGTCGGAACATAGAACGAACGATGGGCATCGAACAGGGTCAATCGACCCCGCCCGATTTATGCGGGCCGGGATCAGCCCTTGCGCAGCTTGGTCAGCTTGCGCATCAGCATGTCGCGCTTCAACCGGCTGACATGATCGATGAACAGCACGCCGTTCAGATGGTCGATCTCATGCTGCATACAGGTGGCGAGCAGGCCGTCCAGCTCGGCCTCATGCGCCTCGCCCTTTTCGTCCAGCCACTTGACCTGGCACTTGGCCGGGCGCTTCACCTCGGCATATTGCTCGGGGATCGACAGGCAGCCCTCGTTATAGGTTGATAGCTCTTCGCTGACCGACAGGATTTCGGGGTTGATATAGGCGCGCGGGTTCTTGACCGGTTTGCCCTCCTCATCCTCTTCCTCCTGAAGATCGATGACCAGCACGCGCTTGTCGACGCCCACCTGGATCGCGGCCAGCCCGATGCCGTGCGCGTCGTACATGGTGTCGATCATGTCGGTGACGAGCTGACGGATCGAGTCATCGACCGCCTCCACGGGCTTGGAGACGAGACGCAGGCGGGGGTCGGGAACTTCGACGATCGGAAGAATGGCCATGACGGTTTCGCTACGGTGCGGGCCGTGGACCGTCAAGACGGCGCATCAGACCACCGGACGCCGCGCCCGCAGCGCCTGTGCCAGCGTCCCCTCGTCCAGATAGTCGAGTTCGCCCCCGACCGGCAGGCCATGCGCCAGCTGGGTCACCCGGACCGGAAAACGCTCGATCCGCTCGGCGATGTAATGCGCGGTGGTCTGCCCCTCCAGCGTGGCGTTCATGGCGAGCACGACCTCGTCGATCCCGCCCTCCTCGATCCGGCGGACCAGCGCGTCGATCGCCAGATCCTCGGGCCGGATGCCCTCGAGAGCCGACAACCGTCCGCCCAGCACATGGAAGCGCCCCGGAAACAGCCGCGACCGCTCCAGCGCCCACAGGTCGGCCACCTCCTCGACGACGCACAGCGCGCCCGCGTCGCGCCGGGGATCGACACAGATGGCGCAAGGATTGGCGGTGTCGATATTGCCGCATACGGCACAGGTTTCCAGCCGCTCCTCCACCGCCGCCAGCGCCGTCAGCAACGGGGTCAACGCCGCCTCGCGCTTCTTGAGCAGGTGCAGAACCGCGCGTCGGGCCGATCGGGGGCCAAGGCCGGGAATACGCGCCAGCGCCTGGGTCAGCGCCTCGATCTCGGGGGATGCCATGACGAACAGATAGGGGGTTGCGCGCCATCCCGCCAGCGAAGAGAGACATGCGCCATGCGGATCATCTTCATGGGTACGCCGGGCTTCGCCGTCCCGGTTCTGGAAGCGCTGGCACGGGCCGGGCACGAGATCGTCGCCAGCTATAGCCAACCGCCACGCCCCGGCGGGCGACGCGGGCGGCAATTGGTGGCGTCGCCCGTGCAGCAGGCGGCGGAGGCGCTGGGCATTCCGGTCCTGACCCCGGTCAGCCTGCGCTCATCCGAGGAACAGGAGCGTTTTGCGGCTTTCGGGGCCGATGTCGCGGTCGTGGCGGCCTATGGCCTGATCCTGCCCCCGCCGATCCTGGCCGCGCCGCGCCTGGGGTGCCTGAACGTCCATGGCTCGCTGTTGCCCCGATGGCGTGGCGCGGCGCCGATCCAGCGGGCGATCCTGGCGGGCGATGCGGTGACCGGCGTCGGGATCATGCAGATGGAGGCGGGGCTCGACACCGGTCCGGTGCGGCTGGAGGGATCGACCCCGATCGGGCGCAAGACCACCGGTGAACTGACCGAAGAACTCGCCGCCATGGGAGCCGAACTGATGGTCCGTGTGCTCGCCGATCCGGAACGCTATCCGCCCCGCCCCCAGCCGGTCGAGGGCGTCACCTATGCCAGCAAGATCGACAAGGCCGAAACACGGTTCGACTTTACCCGAAGCGCGGTCGAACTGGAGCGACAGGTCCGCGCCTTCCACCCCGCCCCCGGCGCGTGGCTGGAATATCAGGGGGAACGCATCAAGGTCTTGTCCGCCGAGGTCGAGGACGGGGCGGGCCCCGCTGGTGAGGTGCTGGACGACCGGTTGGCCATCGCCTGTGGCGACGGTGCGATCCGCCCCGTCACCGTCCAGCGTGCCGGGCGCGGCGTGTCGAGCGCGGAGGATCTGCTGCGCGGCTTTCCGATCCCGGCGGGCACCCGGCTTTGACGCGCTTCGCCCTGACGGTGGAATATGACGGGCGGCCCTTCATGGGCTGGCAACGCCAGTCGCACGGACCCAGCGTGCAGCAGACGCTGGAGGACGCGATCCATGCCGTGACGGGCGAGCGGACCGCCGTCCATGCGGCGGGCCGGACCGATGCGGGGGTCCATGGGCTGGCGATGCGCGCGCATGTCGATATCGCCAAGCCGATCGCGCCCTTTCGGCTGATGGAGGCGATCAACGCCCGCGCCCGGCCTGCGCCGGTGGCAGTGCTGGATTGTGTCGAGGTCGCGGACGACTGGCACGCGCGCTTCTCGTGCATCCGCCGGTCCTATGAATATCGCATCGTCAACCGCCGCGCGCCGCTGACCTTCGAGGCGGGGCTGGCATGGCAGGTGCCTCAGCCGCTGGACGAGGCCGCGATGGCTCAGGCCGCTGCGCATCTGGTCGGGCGGCACGACTTCACCACCTTCCGCTCGGTCCATTGCCAGGCGGACAGCCCGGTGCGGACGCTGGACCTGTTGTCGGTCGAGCGGGACGGCGCGCGCCTTTATATCCGCGCCGCCGCCCGCTCCTTCCTGCATCATCAGGTGCGGTCGATGGTCGGATGCCTCGCGCTGGTCGGCATGGGCCGCTGGTCGCCCGACGATGTCGCGGCGGCGCTGGCGGCGCGCGACCGCGCGCAACTGGGGCTCAATGCGCCGTCCGACGGGCTGTTCTTCGTGGCGGCGGATTACCCGGACGCGGGCTGACGCACGAAGCTGGCCGCCAGTTCGACATGGGTCGACCAGCGGAACTGCCCCACCGGCTGCACCCATTGCAGTTGCCAGCCCTGATCGACCATCGCCTTGGCATCGCGGGCGAAGCTCGCCGGGTTGCACGAGACATAGGCGACAGCGCGGACATCGGCGCTGGCCAGCGCATCCACCTGATCCCGCGCCCCCGCACGCGGCGGGTCGAGGACGATCGCGTCGAACCGGTCCAACTCCGCCTTGGTGAGCGGGCGACGATACAGGTCGCGATGCTCGGCGAAGACCGGGCGGTGCTGCGCATTGGCCGCCCCCTTCAGCGACAGGATCGCGTCGCGCGCGCCCTCCGCCGCATAGACCTTGCCCGGCAGCGCGAGCGCGAATGTGCCCAGCCCCGCGAACAGATCGGCGGTGGTGCGTGGCTGGCCCACCGCTTCGCGCACGGCGGCGACCAAGGCCGCCTCGCCATCCGGCGTCGCCTGAAGGAACGCACCGGGCGGAAGGGGAACGGCGACTCCGCCCAGGGTGATGGTCACCGGCTCCGGCTCCCACCGCGTCTCCGCACCCAGCCCGTCATCGACCGAGAAGCGCGCGACGCCGTGCCGCTCGCAAAAGCCGATGATCGTCTCCGCCGCTTCCAGCCCATCGGGCGAGAAATTGGTGACGAGCACGTCCGCGCCCTGATCCGCCAGCGCCAGATGAACATCACCCCGCCGCTTGAACCCCAGACGCTGCAACAACCCCCGCAAGGGTGCGACCAGCGCGAACAGTTGGGGATCGAGAATATGGCATTCGGCGATATCGACGATCGCGTGGCTCTTCTCCTCGGAAAAGCCAATCAGCACGCGCCCCCCCTTGGCCTCGGCATGCAGCGTCGCGCGCCTGCGACTGCGCGGCGGGGAGAGATGCGCGGGGCGAAGCGGCGCGGTCAACCCTTGCGCGTCCAGCGCGGCAGCGATGCGGTCGGTGACGAAGCCCGCATAGCTTTCGTCGTCCAGATGCTGAAGCTGACATCCGCCGCAGCGGGGGAAATGGCTGCAAGGCGGCGTCTGGTGATGCGGGCCGGGAATGACCGCGCCGTCCGCCGACAGGGTATCGCCGGGCGCGGCAAAAGCGGCATGTCGCCCATTTTCGGTCACGCCGTCGCCTCGGGCGGCGACGCGGATGATGATATCGTTCATGCGATCAGCCTCTGACGGCGGAAAGCGCTTCTGCCAAGTCGTCCGCGATGAAAGCGGCACCGCAGGCCCGCGCCGCCTGCGCATGGAGCCACACCCCCGCCTCCGCCGCCGCGAACGGCTCCATCCCCGCCGCCAGCATCGCGCCGACCGCCCCGGCCAGCACATCGCCGGTCCCGGCGGTCGATAGCCAGGGGCTCGCCTCGGGGCAGAGGATCGCGCGACCATCGGGGGCGGCGATGACGGTATCGGCGCCCTTATGGACGACGACCGCCCCGCTGCGCTCGGCGGCGCGCAGGGTGGCAGCCAGCTTGCCCTCGGGCATCTCGCCGAACAGATGCGCGAACTCACCGCCATGGGGGGTAAGGATTTTGGGGCCGTCATGCCGGTGCAGCGTCTCGATATCGACCAGCCGCAGCGCATCGCCGTCGATCACCAGAGGCCGTCCGCTCGCCAGCGCAGTTTCCAGCCGATCCCGTGCACCCTCATCCCGGCCCAGCCCGGGGCCGATCACCACCGCACCGATCCGATCCTCGCCCAGCGCATCGGGGGCATAGGCCCGGCGGACGACGGCATGCGGACGCGCCGAGCCACTCGGCGGATCGGACGACAGATGCAGGACATAGCCCGCCCCGGCGCGCAATGCCGCCATCGCCGCCAGCTCGGATGCGCCCGACATGCTGCCCCCCACGATCGCGACCATCCCGCGACTATATTTATGCGACGTGGCGTCGGGCTGAGGCAGATCGGGCCGCTTCATCACGCGGATTTTCGTATCTGCCGCGACGCCGATCTCGATCAACCGGACCTGCCCCATCAGCGCGGCGGCGGGTTGGAGCAGATGAGAGGGTTTGACCGCGCCCAGCGCCAGCGTCACGTCGAAGCCCGGCACATTGCCCAACGGCGTGCCATCGTCGCTGGCTATCCCGCTCGGCAGATCGACCGCGATGCGCAGCCACGCCGCCGACGCCAATCGGCGCAAGGCCGCCTGAACCGCCGCATCGGGAGCGCGCGAAAGGCCGGTCCCGAACACCGCGTCCACCAGCACGGGCGCGGGTTCGGCATCGGCCATGGCTTCGACGGTACCGTTCCAGGCCGCCCTGGCACGACGCGCGCCGTCGCTGCGCGGCTCGCCTGGCGCTGCGATACGGACACTCAAGCCTTGCCGCCGCAACGCCGCCGCCGCGATATAGCCGTCGCCGCCATTATTTCCGAGACCGCACAAGATCAGCGTCTCACGCCCCGCCGCCAGCAGCGCGACCGCGCGGGCGATTCCTTCCGCGGCGCGCTGCATCAGTTCCGCCTCGGATACGCCCCCGGCCATGGCCTGGCCTTCCGCCGCGCGCATCTGTGCAGCGGTCAGGACAGGCGCGCCATCGATCGGGATCATCGTGTGCCGACCGTCGCGGGCAGGCGGTATCGGTCGTCGCCGACCCGAACCTCGATCTGATCGCCGCCCGCAAGGGCGACCTGGGCGGGCAGTGCGCCGTCGGCACTGGCGACGCCGTGCCCGTCCTGCGTCACCCGCAGCCGCCGGAAGCCGCCATCGGCATGGCGCAGCGTCAGGATCACGCCCGCCCCCGCCGCGGACTGCTCGACCGTGCAGTCGCGGCGAAAGGCCTGAGCCCCCGCCAGCGCGCAATCGATCGGCAGGCCGGGTTTTTCGGCAGCGGCAGGGGTGTCGGACTGCTCCGCCCCCTGCCCACCCGAACAGCCGGCCAGCGTCAGGGCACCGGCCAGCCAGCGGGGATCAGATATCCGCATAGACATGGCGCTCGCACTTGGCGCCGGGATGGGTAACCGCGCCCTGATGCGCGGGGCCGACATTCTGGGCATAGCGCCACAACACGCCCGACTGGTAATCGTTCACGCGCGGGGTCCAGCGGGCGCGGCGCTCGTCCAGCACCGAGGGTTCGACTTCCAGGTCGATCGTCCCGGCTTCGGCATCGATGCGGATGAGATCGCCATTCTCGACCAGCGCGATCGGGCCGCAATCCGCCGCCTCGGGGCCGACATGGCCGATGCAGAAGCCGCGCGTGGCACCCGAGAAACGGCCATCGGTGATGAGCGCGACCTTCTCGCCCAGCCCCTGTCCATAAAGCGCGGCGGTGGTCGACAGCATCTCGCGCATGCCGGGGCCGCCCTTGGGCCCTTCATAGCGGATGATGATGACCGAACCCTCGGCGATGTCGCGCGCCTCGACGGCGGCGAAGGCCTCTTCCTCGCAATCGAAGACGCGGGCGACGCCCTCGAACTGGAGGCGCTTCATGCCCGCCACCTTCACGATCGCCCCCTCGGGCGCGAGGCTGCCGCGAAGACCCACCACGCCGCCGGTCGGCGACAGCGGCGTCTTCACGTCATAGATGACCTTCTGGTCGGGGTTCCAGGTGATCTCGTCGATATTCTCGGCCAGCGTCTTGCCGGTGACAGTCATGCAGTCGCCGTGCAGGAAGCCGCCTGCCAACAGCGTCTTCATCAGCATATAGACGCCGCCCGCCTCGTACATGTCCTTGGCGACATAGCGGCCACCGGGCTTCAGGTCGGCGATATAGGGGGTGGTCTTGAAGATCTCGGCCACGTCGAACAGGTCGAAGTCGATTCCCGCCTCGTTCGCCATCGCGGGCAGGTGAAGCCCCGCATTGGTCGAGCCCCCCGTCGCCGCCACGACACGCGCTGCGTTTTCAAAGGCTTGGCGAGTGCAGATGTCACGCGGGCGCAGGTTGCGCGCGACCAGCTCCATCACCTGCTCGCCCGCCGCCTCGGCGATGCCGTGGCGATCGAGGAAAGGCGCGGGCATCATGTTGCTGTTGGGCAGCGACAGGCCGATCGCCTCGCCGACGCACGCCATGGTGTTGGCGGTGAACTGGCCCCCGCACGCGCCGTGACCGGGGCAGGCGACCTTTTCCAGCGCGATCAGGTCGTGGAGCGGACAATTGCCCGCCGCATGCTGGCCCACCGCCTCGAACACGTCGACCACGGTAACGTCGCGGTCGGTCCTGATGCCGACCGGGCAGGATCGAGCCGCCATAGACGAAGATCGACGGCACGTTCAGGCGCAGCATCGCCATCATCATGCCGGGCAGCGACTTGTCGCACCCCGCAAAGCCGACCAGCGCGTCATAGCAATGGCCGCGCACCGACAGTTCGACCGAATCGGCGATGACCTCGCGGCTGACCAGCGAGGACTTCATGCCCTGATGGCCCATGGCGATGCCGTCGGTCACGGTGATGGTGTTGAAGCGGCGCGGCATGCCGCCGCCCCGGATCACCCCGCCCTGCGCGGCATCGGCCTGCGCATCCAGCGTCGTGTTGCAGGGCGCGGAATTGTTGCCCGCACTCGCCAGCGCGACGAAGGGCTTGGCGATATCCTCTTCCTGGATACCCATGGCATAATAATAGCTGCGGTGCGGCGCACGCTCCGGGCCCACGGAAACGTGGCGGGACGGCAGGCGGGACTTGTCGAATTGGCGTGTCATGACGCAGGCCTATGTCGCGAGACGGGCCTTTGACGCAAGCAAATTTCATCGTGACGGGCTTCGGCGGTCCTCCCCGGCAAGGGGGTAACGGACCGAAGGTTTGGCAAAGGGGGCTTCCTCAGCGGAGCCCTTTGTGGCGACGCCCCTCCACCACCGCTTCGCGGCGGTCCCCCTCCCCATCGATGATGGGGAGGATTTTTTAGAGGGAACCCAGCGCCTTGGCCACGCCGTCCATGGTGAACGGCTTTTGCAGGCGCGGGCGGTCACGAAAGCGTTCGTCGACCGATTCATCCGATCCGCCGGTGGCGAAGACGAAGGGTACGCCGCGTTCCGCCAACGCTTCGGCGACCGGGGTGCTCTTCTGGCCGCCGCGCAGGTTGACGTCGAGGATGGCCGCGTCGATACCGCCCTGAGCCACCCGGGCCAGCGCGTCATCGACGCTGTCGACGGTGCCCGCGACCTGTTTGTCGAGGACGTCCAGGAAATCCTCGAGCATCATGGCGATAAGGGGTTCGTCCTCGACGATGAGGATCTGCACGGGCTCTGTCATCGGCACCGCCATATCATGCTTTGCGCCATCCGCCAGCCGCTTGTTACGATCCGCCGTCCCGCGAGAGCGCGGCCTGCGTCGCCTCGGCCAGTTGCTGGACCGAGAAGGGCTTGGGCAGGAAGCCGACATTGGGCAGCGTGATCGACTTGCGAAGCTGCTCCTCGGCATAGCCCGACATGAACAGCACGGCGAGGTCGGGATAGCGTTTGCGGACGAGGCCGACCATGGTCGGGCCGTCCATCGTCGGCATCACCACGTCGGAGATCAGCAGGTCGGGCTTGCCATGCTTGTCGAGCATCTCCAGCGCCGCTTCGCCATTTTCCGCCGCGATCACCGTATAACCCTGGCGCGACAAGGCCCGCTCGGCGACGGCGCGGACCATATCCTCATCCTCGACCAGCAATATGGTGCCCGACCCCCATGGCGTGGTCGCGCGCGCCGCCGGTTTTTCCGGGATCGCCTTGGCGGTCGGCATGGCGGGCGCGGCATGGACGGGCAGGTATATCGAGAATTTCGCACCCCCACCCGGCGGCGAGTCGGCGAAGATATAGCCGCCCGACTGTTTGATGATGCCATAGACGGTCGACAGGCCCAGCCCGGTGCCCTTGCCCAGTTCCTTCGTGGTGAAGAAGGGCTCGAAAATCTTGGGCAGGATTTCAGGCGGAATGCCCGTCCCGTTGTCGCTGATGATCAGTGCGGTGTAATCGGCGGCGGGCAGGATGTCGTTGTTCAGCGCGCGCGCATCCGCCATCGACACCGCCCGCGTCTGGATGGTCAGGATGCCACCGCCCGCCGGCTCGTTCTCCAGGATCGCGTCGCGCGCATTGACCGCCAGATTGACGACGACCTGCTCCAGCTGCCCCGGATCGGCGCGCACCGGCCCCAGATTGCGGCCATGGGTGACATCCAGCCGCACCCGCTCGCCAAGCAGTCGCTTGAGCAGGTTCGATACCTCGGAGACGACATCGGGCAGTTGCAGGATCTGGGGGCGCAGCGTCTGTTGCCGTGAGAAGGCCAGCAACTGCCGCGTCAGGCTGGCCGCACGGTTTGAATTGGTGCGGATCTGCTGGATATCGTCATAGTCGCTGTCGCCGGGCGCATGGCGCATCAGCATCAGGTCGCAATGCCCGATGATCGCGGTCAGGATATTGTTGAAGTCGTGCGCGACGCCCCCCGCGAGCTGGCCGACCGCCTGCATCTTGGTCGCCTGCGCCACTTCGCGCTTCAGGCGGCTCTCCTCCGAATTGTCCTTGAGGCTCAGCAACACCGCCGCATCGCCCAGCCCCCGCGCGCCCGCGATGGTCAGCGCCACCGGCTCCTCGGGATGGTCCTTCAGGCGGACGGCCATGTCGGCGCTGTGGGTCGCGCCCCCGGCGAAGCGCCGGATCGCATCGGCGACCGCCGCCTTGTCCTCGCGCACCACCAGATCGCCGGGATAGAGCGGCGGGGTCGTTCCCTTCACCCCGGCGGCGCGCATGAAGGCGGAGTTCATCTGGATGAAGCGCCCGTCCCGATCGACCAGGGCGATGCCGAAGGGCATCAGCGAGACGAGCCCCCGCACATGGCTGCCCGCACTGGCCCCGGCGGGAGCCACGAGCTGCTCCTCCTCGTCGAGCAGCACGACCAGCATCGGCGCGCCCTCCCCCTCGACGAAGGGGATTTGCAGGATGCGCAAGCGACGCCCATCGCCCTTGCCGAGTTCGGCAGCGAAGCGGACCTGACCGCCGGGATCGTGCATCAGGAAGGTCGCGAAGTCGCGGCCGACGATCGACATCATCTCGCCGCCCATGGCGCGGGCGCACAGCACGCGGTTGGCGGCACGCACCCGGCCATCGGGGGCGATCAGCGCCGCCATGATCCCCGCCGCGCCCAGCCGGTCGCCCTGGATACCGCCGATCAGCCGCTCGACCGTTTCGGCCAGATCCTGTTCCTGCGCGACCGCGAAACGCCAGACGAGCAAGTCGGCCTCGTCGCCCGCGCGCGTCACCAGCACCGACAATTCGGTCCCCATCACCGCGATCCGGTCCGCCCGGCCCAGCCCGTCGCGCCACGCCGCCCGCCCCGCCTGGGCCAGCGCCTCGACCGAGGGCGCATCCAGCGGCACGCCGGGCGGCGTCGGCATCATCGGGAAGAGCGAGGCATAGGCGTCGTTGGCGCAGACCAGCCGCCCGGCCCGGTCGGTCACCGCGATCGCATCATGGCTGGCATCGGCAACGACCCGCGCGAAATCCCAGTCGACGCTCCGCCGCGTCTGCTCGACCCTGGGGGTCAGGATGCGCCAGACGAGGATCAGCCCGAAGGCGAGCAGCGCGGCGGCCAGAAATCCCGCCGCGACGATCCAGTTGCCGATCGCCAGGAACAGCAGCGACGCCGCCCCCACCCCGCTCACCAACGAGACGAGGCCCGCGATACGGACCGGGGTAAATCTTTCGGGAGACGCGATCGCCATGATGAAACTCTTCATCCGGCGACCCGGCATGGGTCAAGCGCGATCCTGCGCCCGAACGCGTCTCCCGACAGGACTTTACCAGATCCGCACGCGTTGCTCGGGGGTCAGCGCCATCTTGTCGGTCGGCTGGACCTTGAAGGCGGCATACCAGGGATCGAGGTTGCGGACCGTCAGCACCCGCTGATGCCCCGGCGAGTGCGGATCGGACAGCAGAGCCTGTTGCAGCGCGGGTTCGCGCCACTTGGTCCGCCACACCTGCGCCCAGCCATAATAGAAGCGCTGGTCGCCGGTCGTGCCGTCGATCACCGGTGCGGGCTTGCCGCCCAGCGACTTGTGATAGGCATCGAGCGCCACCGTCAGCCCCGCCAGATCGGCGATATTCTCGCCCAGCGTCAGGCCGCCCTGGACATGCTGGCCGGGCAGCGGCTCGTACGCGTCATATTGCTTCACCAGCGCATCGGTAAAGGTCTTGAACCGCGCCACGTCCTGCTCGGTCCACCAGTCGGTCAGCTTGCCGGTCGCATCATATTTGCGGCCCTGATCGTCGAAGTGATGGCTGATCTCATGCCCGATCACCGCGCCGATACCGCCATAGTTCACCGCCGGATCGGCCTTCGGGTCGAAGAAGGGCGGCTGGAGGATCGCCGCCGGGAACACGATCTCGTTCATCGGCGGGTTGGCATAGGCGTTGATCGTCATCGGCGTCATGAACCATTCGCCGCGATCGATCGGCTGGCCCAGCTTGTTCAGGTCACGCTGGAACTCGAAGGCATTGGCGCGGGCGACATTGCCGACCAGATCGCCGCGCTGGATGGTCAGCGCGGAATAATCCTTCCACTTGTCGGGATAGCCGATCTTGGGGGTGAAGGCGGCGAGCTTCGCCAGCGCCTTCTGCTTGGTCTCGGGCGCCATCCATTCCAGATTGCGCAGCCGGTCGCCCATCGCCGCGATCAGGTTCTTGACCAGCGCGTCGGCGGCGGCCTTCGATTCCGGCGGGAAATATTTGGCGACATATTGCTTGCCGACTTCCTCGCCCAGCCCTTCGGAAACCAGGCCCACGCCGCGCTTCCACCGGGCCTGCTGCTGCGGCGTGCCCGACAGGGTGGTGCCGTAAAAGGCGAAGTTGGTCTTGTCGAAATCGCTCGACAGATAGCTGGCATAGCTGCGCAGCACCTTGAGCATCGCATAATCCTGAAGGACGTTCAGCGGCGTTTCGCTGTAAATCTTGGCCTCGCCGGTGATCGCGCTGGGCTGCGACACCAGATAGGCCGGACGGCCCGCGACGCCCAGCGTCTCCATATATCGCGCCCAGGGAAAGCCCGGCGCCTTGGCGGTGAAGTCCGCCGCCAGCCACTTGTTATAGGTCTTGTCCGCGTCGCGGCTTTCGATCCGGGTCCAGTGGACATTCGCCAGCGCCTTTTCGAAGTTGAACACGGCGGCGGCGCGCGCCTCGGCATTCTGTTCGCCCGCCAGCGTCAGCATCCGGGCGAGATAGGCCTGATAGGCGGTGCGGATCGTCGCCAGCTTGGCGTCGTCCTTCAGATAATAGTCGCGATCAGGCAGGCCCAGGCCGCTCTGGCCGAAATTGGGAATATAGGTGTCGGGCGCCTTGTCGTCCTGGCCGATATAGACACCGAAGGGCGAACCGACGCCCTGCCGCTGAAGCTTGGCGATTTCGATCGCCAGCGCGTCGCGATCCCTGGTCGCGCGAAGCTGGTCGAGCCAGGGCTTGACCGGGGTCACACCCTTCGCATTGACCGCCGCCTCGTCCATGAAGCTGGCATAGAAGTCGCCGGCCTTGTTCCCCGGCTGCTTTGCCGCGTCATCCAGGATGGTGCGGGTCTGCTCCAGCGAGCGGTCCTGAAGGACGTGGAACATGCCATAGGATGAGCGGTCGGCGGGGATCGTCGTCGCCCTGTACCAGGTGCCGTTGGAATAATCGAAAAAGTCGTCGCCCGGCTTCACCGCGGTATCGCGACCGGCCATGTCGAAGCCGAAGTCCCCGATCTCCGGGCCGTTCTTGGCATTGGGCTTGACCGGACCGACGGCGGCCTTGTCGACCGGGTTCTTCGTTTGGGCGATGGCGGGGGAAATGGCGGTCGTGAGGAGTGCGGCGATCAGCAGAGAGCGCATCGGAATTCCCGAAAAGGAGATGGATGACGCTGTTGTAGCGAGCCGATACGCCCAGTCAAACCGTTAGAAACACGCGTCGAAGCGCGATACCGCTATCAAATCGCAGGCGATCTCGGGCGGTTACGCCACTTGCGCCCGATCCACAGCCGCCAGCCGAGCGCCGAGGCCGCATAGCCGACCACCGCGCATCCGCCGGTCAGGACGCAGAGGCCCAGGCCGAAGGCCGGGCCCTGCTCCCACAACCAGTGAAAGGCGCTGAACGCCCATTGCAGCCAGCCGGTCGCCGCCTCGGCCACGGGCTGGGTGTTGAGCGGCGTCTCGCTGCGGAGCAGGAAGGTGCCGATGCGATAGGCGATCAACCACAGGATCGGCGTGGTCAGCGGATTGGTGATGAAGGTGGTCAGCGCCGCGACCGGCACATTGGCGCGGAACGGCAGCGCGAAGACGGCGGCGATGGCGATCTGCGCCACCGGAAACAGGAAGCCCGCCACGACGCCCAGCGCCACGCCGCGCGGCACCGACCGCCGGGTGAAGCGCCACAGCTCGGGCGCGAGCACGCGGTGCGCGACCGGCCGGAGCAGCCGGTTCTTCTCCATCGAATCGCGGGTCGGCATGTTGCGCCGGACCCAGGCCATGGATCGGCCCCACAGGGTGGGCACGGCCGAGGCCATCAGCCGCGATCGCGCAGGATCCGGCCCTGCTCACGCTTCCAATCGCGTTCCTTGATCGAGTCGCGCTTGTCGTGCGCCTTCTTGCCCTTCGCCAACGCCAGCTCCACCTTCGCGCGACCGCGCGAGTTAAAATAGATCATCAGTGGCACCAGGGTCATGCCCTCGCGCGCCACCGCACCGTGCAGCTTGTTTATTTCGCGCTCATGAAGGAGCAATTTACGCGGGCGCTTCGCTTCGTGGTTGAAGCGGTTGCCATGGCTGAATTCGGGCACGTTGGAATTGACCAGCCACACCTCCTCGCCGCGCACCTCGGCATAGGATTCGGCGATCGAGCCCTCGCCGAAGCGGAGCGACTTCACCTCGGTCCCGGTCAGGGCGATACCGGCCTCATAGGTCGTCTCGATGGCATAATCGAAGCGGGCGCGCCGGTTCTCGGCGACGATCTTCTTCTTGTCGAATGTCTGGGGTTTCGGGCGCATGGATGGGCCGATGTAGGCGCTCGAACCGAACATGAAAAGCCGCTGTTCGGCCTTTGTCTCGTTTCCGGAATGGAACGGTCAGGGCTTGCGACGACCGCCCAGCGGAATCTTCAGCCGGATCATCGCCCGGTTACTGGGAAAGCCGCCGACCCCGGCTTGCTCGGTCTCGGCGGAAAGGGTGCCCAAACCGGGAATTTTGGTGCGCGCGTCGGGAAGCCTCGTCGGCGAAGAATAGTCGGGAAGCGTGCCGATCCGGTAGGCGTCGGACGACCGACCGCACACGACCACATCGTCACCCGCATCGCTGGGTGGACAACGCCTCGCCGTCTGCGGCCGCCGAGGCGCCGGAAGCACCGGCCCCGCCACCGCGCCGGACTGAAGTGCGATCATCACCAGCGTCCACATCGCCCGACTCTCCCAACGCCGCCAATCGGCGACGCCGAGGTTCATCGGGGATTGCGGCGCGAGAAAGGCCGGGTCAGATCAGTCCGGCATGTGCCAAGGCGGCATCGACCTGCGCACGTGCCGCTTCGGACGGCCAGGTCATGGGCAGGCGGACGCCGGTGGGGAAATGCCCGATGATCCGGCTGAGCGCATATTTGACGGGCCCCGGCGAGGCATCGCCGAACATCGCCTCGTGCAGCGGGAACAGCCGGTCGTGCAGTTCCAGCGCGCGCGCCATATCCCCCGCCGCGCACGCCGCCTGAAACTGCGCGCACAGGCGCGGCGCGACATTGGCGGTGACCGAGATACAGCCCACCCCGCCTATCGCGTTGAACGCCAGGGCCAGATCGTCATTGCCCGAAAGCTGGCAGAAATCGCCGCCGAGCGCACCGCGATGATGCGACACCCGGGCCAGCGCGCCGCTGGCATCCTTGACGCCGACGAACACCTCCGGCGCGGCCTGGACGATGCGGATCAGCGTCGCGGGCTGGATATCCGTCACCGTGCGCCCCGGCACGTTATAGAGCACGATCGGCAGCGGGGCGGACTTGGCCAGCTCGGCGAAGTGGCGGGCGATCCCCTCCTGGCTGGGGCGGTTGTAATAGGGCGGCACCATCAGCGCGGCATCGGCGCCCGCTTGCTGCGCGGCTTTCAGATTCTCGATCGCCACGATCGTATCGTTGGAGCCCGCCCCGGCGATCACCGGCACCCGCCCGCGCGCCTGGTCGACGCAGACCCGGACGACATGGAAATGCTCGTCCTTGGGCATGGTCGCCGCCTCGCCCGTGGTGCCGCATGCGACCAGCGCCGACGATCCCTCCGCAATCTGCCATTCGACGAAATCCCGGAATTTCGCTTCGTCGAATGCTCCGCCGACATGATCGCCCCGATCGTCGAACGGCGTCACAAGCGCCGGGATGGACCCTGAAAACATGAGAGGAAACGCGCTCCTGCTGCGCCGAAATTAGGCCGGATGAGGGAATTTGTTCAGGACATGTACGGGTAGAGTCCCTATTCTGTCCACTATGATGGCATTGACGAAGGCGGGGGCGCTCCTCGCGACATTGGCGGGATCGATGGTCGCACCGGGCGGGCAGGACCAGCTCGACCGCTATCGCACCCAGATGGCGAATATGAGCCCCAACCAGAGCGCGGCAGGAATGCCCAGCCCCGCCGACGGCGCCATCGCGGCGGCTCTGGCGCAGTGGCGAGCACTGCAACAGACCGACTCGCTGCCCTTCGACAGCTATGCCGGGTTCCTGATGGCGCATCCCGGCTGGCCGGGCGAGGCAGGCTTCCGACGCGCGGCGGAGCGGCAGGCGGCGAACTTCACCGCCGCGCCGTCCAGCATGGTCGCCTATTTCCGCCGCTTCCCGCCATTGTCGGCGGCGGGCGGCGTCGCCTATGCCCGCGCGTTGCTGGCGACCGGCGCACCGGGCCAAGCGGCACAGGCGGCGCGGACCGCGTGGCGGCGGGGGACGCTGTCGCCAACCGACGAAGCGCTGGTCATGTCGACCTTCGCCGCCTCGCTGACGCCCGAGGATCATGACGCGCGGATGGACTCGCTGCTGTGGAGCGGACAGACCAGCGCCGCCGCCCGGCAGCTCGGCTATACCAGTTCGGCGCGACGCCCGGTCTTCGCCGCCCGCCTCGCCTTCCGCACCAAGTCGGCGGAGGCGGCCAGCCTGTCGGCCTCGACCGCCGAGCTTTATGCGAACGACGCGGGCTATGTCGCGGACCGGGCCATGTGGCTGCGCGATACCGGCGACAGCCTGACCGCGCGCTCCTGGCTCGCACGGTCGCGGAATCTGAGCATCCGCCCCGGCAATGTCGAGAAATTCTACGAAACGCTGCTGCTCAACGCCCGCGCGGCGGCGTCCGACAATCAGCTTCAGACCGCCTATGACATCGCGCGGCAGGTGGACGACGCCTATCCCGTCGGGACCGACGTCTCGACCAAGCCCTATGGCGAGCGGGACGATTATACCAGCCTGGTCTGGCTGGCCGGGCAGAGCGCGATGAAGCTGGCGCGGCCCGCCGATGCGATGACGCTGTTCGACCGTTATGGCCGGGGCAGCCAGTCGCCACAGACGCGGGCCAAGGGCTTTTACTGGGCGGGGCGCGCGGCGGAGGCGGCGGGGCGCTCGACCGAAGCGGCGGGATTCTATAATCGCGCGGCGCAGTATCGCGATCAGTTCTACGGACAACTGGCGCTGGAGCGGACCGGCCGCCCGCTGGTCGCCCCGCCCGCCATCGCGGCGACCAACGTGCCGCCCGCGACCCGCGCCGCCTTCGACGCGCGCGAGACGGTGCGCGCCGTCAGGTTCCTGGGCAATATCGGCCAGTGGCAGGACCAGAGCGCCTTTGTCCGCCAGATCGCCGCCGATGCGGAGAGCGAGAGCGATCACCTGCTCGCCGCCGACCTGTCGCGCACGATCAACCGCCCCGATCTGGCGGTGATGGTGGGGCGCAGCGCGATGCAGAACGGGCTGACCGACTATTCGGCGGCGGGGTTCCCCATCGTGCCGGTCCCGTCGGGCTATGAATCGAGCTGGACGATCATCCATGCCATCGCACGGCAGGAAAGCCAGTTCGACCGCGCCGCCGTCAGCCATGCGGGTGCGCGCGGCCTGATGCAATTGATGCCCGCCACCGCCGCCGAGCAGTCGGGCAAGATCGGGCTCGCCTATTCTCCCGCCTCGCTGACCACCGATCCGAACCTGTCGATCCAGCTCGGCGCCAGCTATTTCGAGCGGATCCGCAACAATTACGGCAGCTATCCGCTCGCCATCGCCGCGTATAATGCGGGCGGCGGCAATGTGAACAAATGGCTGCGGCTCAACGGCGATCCCCGGACCGGCGCGGTCGATATTGTCGACTGGATCGAGGCGATTCCCTATTCCGAGACGCGCAACTATGTGCAGCGCGTGCTGGAGAATGCCGTCGTCTATGACCTGATGAATCCCAGCCGCGCCACCAGCCGGGGGACGACGCCGCTCAGCTGGTATCTCGGCAAGTCGCGTCCGGGTTGATCGGGGGCGTCCAGGCGATAGAGCGGGATGATGGACCGTCCCAACTATATCACCCCTGCGGGCTATTCCGCGCTGCGCCAGGAATATGAGGCGCTGTTCGCGGTCGAGCGGCCCAAGCTGGTCGACACCATCGCCTGGGCGGCGGGCAATGGCGACCGGTCGGAGAATGGCGACTATATCTATGGTCGCAAGCGGCTGCGCGAGATCGACCGGCGGCTGGGCTGGTTGTCCAAGCGGATGAAGGCCGCCAAGGTCATCGACCCCGCGCGCCAGGAGGACCGCAGCAAGGTGTGGTTCGGCGCGACCGTCACCATCGCCGATGAGGATGACAACGAACGGGTGCTGACCCTGGTCGGCAACGACGAGGCGGATGCGGGCCAGGGCCGGGTCGGCTGGAACGCGCCGCTCGTCCGCGCGCTGCGGGGCGCAGGCGTCGGCGACCTCCGCCGGGTCGTATTGCCGGCGGGCGAGCGGGAATATGAGGTGATCGCAATCACCTATCCCGACCCTTGAACCCAGTAAGGCAACGAATCGTTTCGCAACCGATACTTGCCTTGGATCAAGGATGGGCCATGATGGAGCCATGCGGCCGCGATCGGCGCGGCTGCTTGCGAAAGTCATCGATCATGCCCATTCCCGCCCGCTGGTCCGCCCCCCTGCTGTCGGTGTTCCGGGCCGTATTTGGGCTGGTCTTCCTGTCGCACGGCGTATCGAAATTCTTCGCGCTCCCGCCCTTCCCCATGCCGCTCAACCCATTGCTGACGGCGGCGGGCGTGCTGGAACTGGTCGGCGGGGCGCTGCTGCTGATCGGGTTGTTCACCCGTCCGGTGGCGTTCATCCTGTCGGGCCAGATGGCGGTCGCCTATTTCATGGCGCACGCGCCGCAAGGGTTCCTGCCACTCGCCAATGGCGGTGAGGCGGCCATCCTCTATTGCTTCGCTTTCCTGTACCTCGCGGCGGCGGGCGGCGGATCGATCGGGGTCGATGCAATGCGGCGTGGAAGCTGACGCGGCGCTCTGATAGTCAGGGCGCATGAACGCACTGACCCGCAATATCGCGCTGCTCATCGATGCCGACAATGCCCAGTCGGCGGCCATCGACCCCGTACTCACCGTCCTGGCGGAGTTGGGCACGGTCAATGTCCGCCGTGCCTATGGCAACTGGTCCAAGCCTGGTCTGAAGGGCTGGCGCGACGTCATGGTCAAACATGGTATCGAGCCGCAGCAGCAGTTCGATCTGACCAAGGGCAAGAACGCCACCGACATGAAGATGACCATCGATGCGATGGACCTGCTGTTTCGGGGGCGGATCGACGGGTTCGGGATCATGTCGTCCGACAGCGACTTCATGCCGCTGGCCACCCGCATCCGGCAGGACGGCTTCCCCGTCTATGGCTTCGGCAACAGCCGCACGCCCGAGGCGTTCCAGCAGGCGTGCAGCCGCTTCATCGATGTCGGCGCGCTGATCGGCGAAGCGTCTCGTTCCGCCGCCGTCTCCGCGACGAAGCCGACGGCCGCCGACGTGCCCCTGGCCGATTCGCTGCCCCCTTCGATCGAGGCGTCCAAGCGGACCGCCGGTACGCCGCGCCCCATCGACGAGGAACTGCTCAAGCTGCTGGTCGACGCCTATAACAACGTGAAGCGCGACGAACGGGGTTTCGCCAGCCTGTCCACCATGGGGCAGCTTGCCGGCAATCGCTCCAGCTTCGATACGCGCAATTACGGCTTCAAGCGGCTGTCCGACCTGATCGAGGCGGTCCCCAATTTCCAGACCGAGCGGCGCGAGGACGGGCGCACCTTCGTCAAGCGGATGCGTTAAATCCTCCCAGATACGGGGATGGGGAGCGCCGCGAAGGGCAACCTGTTTGAAAGCCCCCCTCCGTCCGGCCTTCAGCCTGCCCCCTCCCCTTACAGGGGAGGATTTTAGTCCCTGGGATCGGGCATGGTCAGCGTCGCGCAAGTGCCCGGCCCCGCATCCTCGAACCGCACCTCGCCGCGCAACTGGCGCGCCAGGCTGGCGATCATCCGCATGCCCAGGCTATGTCGCGACGCCGCCTTCATGTCGAAATCTTCGGGCAGGCCCCTGCCCCGGTCGCGGACCGACAGGATGATCTGCCCGTCCCGCGCGTGGAGCCGCACGTCGATCGCGCCGCCGCCTTCGTCATAGGCGTATTTGATCGCATTGGTCAGCAATTCGGTCAGCATCAGCCCGATCGGGATGGCGGTATCGGCGTTCATTTCGATCGCCGCGATATCGCAGTGAACCTGATGGTTCTGCGCCTGCTGCGCCAGTTGTTCGGCGATGCCGCAGGCCAGATCGTCGAGGCACACGATCCCCACCCGCTCGCCGCGCCAGAGCTGGTCGTGGGTCTGCGCGATCGCGGTGATTCGCGCCTGCGCATCGTTCAGCATCCGCAACACGCGGGGGTCGTCATCCTCCTGCTTTTGCAGGTTCAGCATCGCGGAGACCAGCGCCAGGCTGTTCTTCACCCGATGGCTGGCCTCGCGGGTCAGCAGTTGCTGATGCTCAACCGCCTCGGCCAGACGACGCTCGGCCTCTTGCCGCTCGATCGCGACGCCGATCAGGTTGGCGAAACCCTGCATGAAGGCCAGATCGGCCTCCTCGAACCGCCCTTCGTCCGTACTGTCGACTTCCAGCACGCCGTAACGCTGGCCCGATGCCTCGACAATCACATTGATCGCGCGCCGAATCCCGTGGTCGGCCATGAATTGCGGGGTGCGAAACCGCTCTTCCCGGTCGAGATGGTTGGAAATGACCCCCAGCCCCGTCTGGAGCGCGAAACCGGCCGGAGAGCCCAGATCGGTGCGCATCTCGGTCGATCCGATCACGCCCTCGCCCCAGCCGACGCCGGTGCGGACCAGCAACGTGTCGCGGTCGGGCCGATATTCCAGAAACTTGCAGAAACGCGAACGCATGCCCTCGGCACATAATTCGGTCGCGCGTTGCAGCATCGGGTCCAGATCCCGCGCACGCAACGCCTCGATACCGAAAGCGGCGAGGACCGATTGCTGGCGAAGCCGGTAATGCAACTGTCCCGCGCGGTCGACTTCCGAATCCTCGCCCTGCGCCTGTTCCACCACCGCCATTCGCCATCGAATCCCTTATCGCCCCTTTGCGCACGGCCCGAGAGTAGGTATTCGCTTAACCGTTTTAAACCCGATCAAAATCCCTTCCGGAGCCATCGGCAATCCCGATCGCCCATAGCATGATGCCCTCCCCGATCGCCCGGGAAGGGCATCACGGCGCGGCAAAGCCTGTCGCCCGATCAGCGCGTCAGCTTCTTGTACGCCAACCGGGTCGGGCGGTCGGCGGCATCGCCCATGCGGCGACGCTTGTCCTCTTCATAGGATTCGTAATTGCCCTCGAACCATTCGACATGGCTGTCGCCCTCGAACGCCAGGATGTGGGTGCAGAGGCGATCGAGGAAGAAGCGATCGTGGCTGATGACCACGGCACAGCCCGCGAACGTCTCCAGCGCCTCTTCCAGCGCGCGCAGCGTTTCCACGTCGAGGTCGTTGGTCGGCTCGTCGAGCAGCAGGACGTTGCCGCCCTCCTTCAGCATCTTGGCCATGTGGACGCGGTTGCGCTCACCGCCCGAAAGCTGGCCGACCTTCTTCTGCTGGTCGGGGCCACGGAAGTTGAACGCGCCGACATAGGCGCGCGTGCCCAGTTCCTGCTTGCCGAAGCGGAAGACCTCCAGCTCGTCGGAGATTTCCTGCCAGACATTCTTGTTGGGATCGAGGTCGTCGCGGCTCTGGTCGACATAGCCGAGCTTGACCGTCGAGCCGATCTCGATCGTGCCCGCATCGGGCTGTTCCTGGCCGGTGATCAGCTTGAACAGCGTGGACTTGCCCGCGCCGTTCGGCCCGATCACGCCGACGATCCCGCCCGGCGGCAGCATGAAGTCGAGATTCTCGAACAGCAGCTTGTCGCCATAGGATTTGGTCAGCCCCTTGGCCTCGATGACCTTGCCGCCCAGCCGCTCGGGAATCTGGATCAGGATCTGCGCCTTGCCCGCGACGCGGTTTTCCTGCTTCTCCATCAGTTCCTCGAACGCACGGATACGCGCCTTCGACTTGGTCTGGCGAGCCTTGGGCGTCTGACGCATCCAGGCGAGTTCGTCGGCGATTGCCTTCTGCTTGCCCGCCTCGTCGCGCTCTTCCTGCTCCAGCCGCTTGGCCTTCTTTTCCAGATAGCCGGAATAGTTGGATTCGTAGGTGTAGTAGCGACCGCGATCGAGCTCGAGCACCCAGTTGACGACATTGTCCAGGAAGTAACGGTCGTGGGTGACGAGGATGACGTTACCCGCATATTCCTTCAGGTAATTTTCCAGCCACGACACGCTTTCGGCGTCGAGGTGGTTGGTCGGTTCGTCGAGCAGCAGCACGTCGGGCTTTTCGAGCAGCAGCTTGCACAGCGCCACGCGGCGCTTCTCACCGCCCGACAGGCGCGTGACATCGGCATCGCCCGGCGGGCAGCGCAGCGCTTCCATCGCCTGTTCGAGCTGGCTGTCGAGCGACCAGCCATCAACCGCATCGATCTTGGCCTGCAACTCACCCATCTCTTCCATCAGGGCGTCGAAATCGGTGTCGTCCTTGGGATCGCCCATCTCGGCCGAGATGGCGTTGAAGCGATCGACCAGATCGGCGACCGGGCGCACGCCGTCCTTCACATTGCCCATCACGTCCTTCGACGGATCGAGCTGCGGCTCCTGCGCCAGATAGCCGACGCGGACACCCTCGGCGGCCCAGGCCTCGCCGGTGAAGTCCGTATCCATGCCCGCCATGATCTTCATCAGCGTGGACTTGCCCGCGCCGTTCGGACCGATGATCGCGATCTTCGCGCTCGGCAGGAACTGGAGGTGGATATTGTTGAGGACAGGCTTGTTGGCGCCGGGGAAGGTCTTGGTCAGACCCTTCATCACATAGGTATATTGGACGGCCATGGCGGCGCGGGGCTCCGTGCTTTTCGACTGTAGGATGGTTTAGCGCCCATGTAGTCGGTGGGCGGGCGGTTGGCAAACGGGACTGGCTGGGCAACAGTCGGGATCATGAAGCGCTTTCTCCTTGCGGCCCTTGCCGCCTCCGCCCTGACCTCTCCCGTTCTGGCACAGCGGACGCCCCCGCCGATGCCCGCCACGGTCGCGCCGGAGGTCGAGCGGTTGCGCGACGCCGCGCTGACCGACACGGTCGCCTGGGACATTGTCGAGGGGCTGACCACCGAGGTCGGCCAGCGTCTCGCGGGCACCGAGGCGGAGGCGCGCGCCCGGCAATGGGCCGTCGCGCGGCTGACCGCGCTGGGCTTCAAGAATGTGCGGATCGAACCCTATCGAATGCCGGTCTGGGAACGCGGGGCGGAAAGCGCCGAGATCCTCGCCCCCTTCCCGCAGAAGCTGACGCTCGCCGCGCTCGGCAATTCGGGGGCGACCCCGGCGGCAGGGTTGACCGCCGAAGTCGCCGTCTTCCCCGGCATGGCCGCGTTCCAGGCCGCGCCGGACAGCGCGATCAAGGGGCGAATCGTCTATATCGGCAACGCCATGCCCCGGACGCAGGACGGCGCAGGCTACGGCGCCTATGGCACTGCGCGCTTCACCGGCCCGGCGCTGGCGGCCCAGCGCGGTGCGGTGGCGATCGTCATCCGCTCGATCGGCACCGATCATCACCGCTTCCCGCACACCGGCACCACCAATTTTCCCGAGGGCGTGAAGCCGATCCCGGCGGCGGCGCTGTCCGTCCCCGATGCCGAGCAGTTGGAGCGAATCGCCAGCCGGGGGCAGCCGGTGCGCATGAAGCTGGTCCTCACCCCCCGCATGGTGGGCACGCGCGAATCGGGCAACGTCATCGCCGAGGTGCCGGGCAGCGATCCGTCGGCGGGCATCGTGCTGGTCGGCGGCCATCTCGACAGCTGGGACCTGGGCACCGGCGCGATCGACGATGCCAGCGGCGTGGCGATCACCGCAGCGGCCGCCAAGCGGATCATGGACGCGGGCACGCCGCGCCGCACGATCCGCGTCGTCTGGTTCGGCGCGGAAGAGGTCGGCGGCATGGGGGGCGCGGCCTATGCCAAGGCGCACGCCGATGAGCGTCACGCCACGGCGTCGGAGAGCGACTTCGGCGCGGACCGGGTCTGGCGGTTCGAGGTCAACCTGCCCGCCGCCGCACAGCCCGTTGCGGACCGGCTCCAGACCGCGCTTGCGCCGCTTGGCATCACGCGGGGCAGCGGCCTGGGCGGCGACGGCACCGATATCGGCCCGACGCTGAAGCTGGGCACCGGTGCGATCGACCTGAACCAGTCGGGATGGGATTATTTCGACACCCATCACACGCCTGACGACGTGCTGGACCGGGTCGATCCGGCGGCATTGCGGCAGAATGTGGCGGCGTGGACCGCGATGCTGGCGGTCGTCGCCAACGCGCCCGAGGCGATCGGCCCGGTTACGCCGCGCTGATGGCCGCTGGCATCGCTCTGTGCCGGTAACGTTTTGGTAACGCCAACGCCTTGAAAAAGCCCGATCCGTGCCATCGGTTCGTCGCGAACCTTGCGGTCATGTGAATTTTGCGGATTGACCGCGATGAACCGCGCGTTATTTGAGCCGCTTCGCGACGGCATTCGGGTCGGCCGCGATGATTGCTTATGCTTGGGAGCATTCGAATGAAGAAGATTGCCTTTGTTCTCGCTGCCGCCGGCCTGATGTCCGTGGCCGCCTGCACGAAGTCGCCTGAGGCGGCCGCTGTTGAAAACAACGCGGACATGCTGGCTGACAACATGGAAATGCAGGCCGACAACCTCGAAGCGGTTGCCGACAACACCTCGAACGGTGCTGCCGCTGCGACCCTCGAGAACGCTGCCGACAACATGAACGCCGCTGCCGACAACGTCCGTGACGCTGCCGACGCCAAGGCGGACAACATGCAGTAATGTCGCCTCGGACCTTCGGGTCCGAAGCGCCGACTGCTTGTCGGAAAAGGGCACCTTCCTCGCGAAGGTGCCCTTTTTCTTTTATGGGATCGCCAATCCCCCGTTGCGAACGCGCACGCCGTCACGCTACGGACATTTTCGGTGGGGCCTGTAGCTCAATGGTTAGAGCTGGCCGCTCATAACGGCTAGGTTGCGGGTTCGAGTCCTGCCGGGCCCACCAATCCACATTCGCGCATCATCCGCACTGGCCACGTGCATCCTGGGCCAATGACGTCCTGCGCGTTGTCCTGCTCGACCGGCACTTCCGAGGTCTCCCACGATAGGCCGCCACCGGCGACCGTTCGGCGTCGCGATAGGCCCGCGCAATACATATTCGATCTCCGCGACGCTCTGGCCAGCCGCAAACCAATGGAATCCCCGTTCAGAGATAACGCCGCAGACATAGTGTTTGCCGAGCTACCGCGCACGGTCGGGAGATATTGGCAGGCTGAAGAACCCCGATCGTTCCGATCAACGATCATGAGCCCCTCGAGAAATATCTCCGGCAATCCACTCAATTTCTCCGGTCCGCCACTCACCGGAAGCTGCGAACGCCTTTCAACTTCAATCGCAAATCTCACAACTTTTATTGCCTGAAAATGGTTCTCAGTTTTACTTGTGAAAATCCCCTTGCCGTCCTTACGGATATTCCCGTAATGTGGCGAGCGAGCCGATTTACGAAGGATGAAGGCAATGGCAGTCAAGGGCGACCCCAAGGTCATCGAGTTTCTGAACGAGGCGCTCAAGAACGAGCTGACCGCGATCAATCAATATTTCCTGCACTACCGTCTGCTCGACCATTGGGGCGTCTACAAGCTCGCCCAGTTCGAGTATAAGGAGTCGATCGACGAGATGCGCCACGCCGATTGGCTGGCCGAGCGTATCCTGTATCTGGACGGCCTGCCCAATTTTCAGCTGCTCGGTCGCCTGCGCATCGGCGAGACGGTGGAAGAGGTGCTCAAGGGCGATCTCGCCATCGAGATCGAGGCGGTGGCGCAGCTCAAGGGAGCGATCGCCTATTGCGAGGAAGTCCGCGACTATGTCAGCCGCGACCTGTTCCAGCGCATCCTCGCCAGCGAGGAAGAGCATGTCGACACCCTGGAACGCCAGTTCGAGATGATCGAGCGCATGGGCATCCAGAACTATGTCCAGTTGAACGCCATGGCGGAAAACGACGCCCCGAAGTCGGGCGCAGCGCCGCACCTGCAGGGGTAATGGCGGCTGGGGCGGGTTTGATAGCCCGCCCCCTTCCGGCTTTCGGACTCCCTCCCCGTCCAACCCACATATCCCCTCACCCCCGTTCAGCCTGAGCGAAGTCGAAGGCCACGGAAAACCCTTCGCCATAAAGCCCCTTCCAAGCTTGGCCGAGGCCATCCCATGGCCTTCGACTTCGCTCAGGCTGAACGGAGGTGGGGCTGGAACGGAACAGAGGTGGGTATGGAGCGGAGCGGAAGTGCGGACTAGCCCAAGGGTGGAATGAGCATCAGGCGGGGCTTGCGCCCCTGCCCTCAGTCCTTGTTCGCGAACGGGTTCTTCGGTGCCCGCAGCGTCAGGCGCACCGGCACCGCGCCGAAGCCCAGTTCCCGCCGCATCGAATTGACCAGATAACGCTCATAGCTCGCGGGCAACTGGTCCACCCGTGTCCCGAAGATCACGAAACTCGGCGGACGCGACTTGATCTGGGTGACGTAGCGCAGCTTGATCCGCTTGCCGCCGGGCGCGGGCGGCGGGTTGGCGTCGACCGCCTTTTCGAACCAGCGGTTGAGCTCCCCGGTCGGCACGCGCTTCGACCAGGCCGCGCGCGTCTCGAACGCCGCCTCGATCAGCGTGTCCAGCCCCTTGCCGGTCGCCGCCGACACCGCGAGCAACGGCACGCCCTTCACCTGGCTAAGCCCATCCTCCAGCGCCTTGCGAACACCGTTGAACAGCGAGGACGGATTCTCCGCCACATCCCATTTGTTGAGCGCGATGAGCAGCGCCCGCCCCTCTTCCAGCACGCGGTCGGCGATGCGCAGGTCCTGCGACTCCAGCCCCAGGGTCGCGTCGAGCAGCAGCACCACGACCTCGGCAAAGTCCACCGCGCGCAGGGCGTCGGCGACGGACAGCTTTTCCAGCTTGTCCTGAACCTTGGCCTTCTTGCGCATCCCCGCCGTGTCGATCAGGCGAACCTGCCGCACCTCGCCGTCGCGGTCGCGCCATTCCCAGTCGATCGCGATCGAATCGCGGGTGATCCCCGCCTCCGGCCCGGTGATCAGGCGATCCTGCCCGAGGAAACGGTTGATGAGGGTCGACTTGCCCGCATTGGGCCGCCCGACGATCGCCAGCTTCAGCGGCGCGAAGGGGTTTTCGAGGTCGACTTCCTCTTCTTCCTCGATCTCGACATCGATGAAGGGCAGCAGTGCCTCGAACAGATCGCCCACGCCCTCGCCATGTTCGGCGGAAAGCTGGACCGGATCGCCGAAGCCGAGCGCCAGCGCCTCGAGAATGCCCTGTTCCGCCGCACGCCCCTCGGCCTTATTCGCGGCGAGGACGATCGGCGTGTCCGAACTGCGCAGCCAGCGCGCGATTTCCTCGTCCAGCGGCATGATCCCGGCGCGGGCATCGACCAGGAACAAGGCGACATCGGCCTCGCCCACCGCCGCCTCGGTCTGGCGGCGCATGCGGCCGGGGAGCGTATCGGGGTCTTCGTCTTCATAGCCCGCCGTGTCGATCACACGGAAATCGAGACCCAGCAGATGCGCGTCGCCTTCACGCCGGTCGCGCGTCACGCCGGGCCGGTCATCGACCAGCGCCAGCTTCTTTCCGACCAGACGATTGAACAGCGTCGACTTGCCGACATTGGGACGGCCGACGATCGCGACGATAGGGAGTTTTGCCATCGCCGTCCGTTAGCGAAAGGCGAGCCTTTCGTCACGGTACAAAACATACCGTCCCCCCAGCGCGACGGAGGGACGGCCGTCCATCACTTATAGGCGGCGATCCGCCCCTTCTGATCCAGGACGTACAGCACGCCGTTCGCCACGATCGGCGGCAGGGCGAAGGGCGTCTTGGCCTCGACCGTCGCCTGCACCGATCCGTCGCCCGGATTGGCATAGACGATCTGCCCTTCCGAATTGGTCAGGATCAGGCGATTGCCCGCCAGCACCGGGCCGAACCAGGTGATGGCGCCGTTCCTCTTCTTCTCGTTATGGAAACGCTGAAGCTGCGAAATCCAGCGCGCCTTGCCGCTCGACCGGGCCAGCGCCACCAGACGGGCGTCGTCGGTGACGAGGAAGATCCACTCGCCCGCGATCCAGGGCGTCGAGATGCCGGCGAAATTCTGTTCCCACAGACGCTGGCCGGTCGACAGTTCCAGCGCGACCATGCGGCCGCCCTGGCCCAGCGCATAGACGCGGCCCTGATCGATCACCGGTGCGGCGTCGATGTCCGACAAGGTCGACACCGAGGTCGAAATGCTGGTCCGCGACAGCGCGTCCTGCCACAACATGCGGCCATTCTCGTAGCGATAGGCGTTCAGTTCGCCGCTGGAGAATCCGGCGACGACCGTGCCCTGGCTGGCGGCGGGGGCCGCGACGCCGAACACGCCCTGCGTTTCCAGCGTTCCCTGCCCGGCCCAGACGATCTTACCATCCGCCTGGTTGATCGCGTAGAGCTGATTGTCCTGGGTCAGGACATAGACATTGCCATTGGCGATGGTCGGCGATCCGCGCAGCGGACCACCCGGCTTGGCGCGCCACAGCACCTTGCCATCGGCGGCATTGGCCGCGATCACGTCGCCCAGGCCATCGGTGGCATAGACCGTGCCGCTGTCATAGCTGGCACCGCCGCCGAAGCGCGCGAGCCGGTTCTGGTCGCCCTCGGTAATCCCCGCCGACCACAGCTTCGCACCGGTCTCGGCGTTCAGCGCCTGGAGATTGCCCTCGACATCGACGACGAACAGCTTGTTCTCGGCGACGACGGGCGCGGCCCCCAGCGGGTCGCGCGCCGAACCGCCGTTGATCGTCGCTTCCCACAGACGCTGCGGCTGCTCGCCGAGCGCCAGTTGGCCCATCGACTTGGCGGCATTGCCACCGGGCTGCGCCCATTCGGGGTTCGTTTCGGGCGCGGGTAGCAGGACCTGCACATCGGCGATCGTCTTGTCCGCCTCGACCCCGGTTTCGGACACCAGGATCGGCACCCGGTTGCCCACGGTCGGGGTCTTTTTCGGCGCGCTCTTGAACACCCCACAGGCGCCGAGCGCGATCAACGCGGCGAGCGCGGCCGAGGTGCGGAAATGCTTCGTCATTGGGTCTTGGTGTCCTCACTCTGGCCGACGGCATCGACCCCCAATACGCCGGCCATCTGAACCGCACGTTGCCGCAACGTATCGGGCACATCCTTCTCGCTGGCAATCTGCCCGAACAGGCGACCGGCCTGGGCACGCTTGTTCTGGCGGAGATAGGCGATGGCGACCATCTCGCCCGCGCTGCCGAACCAGGCGTTGCCGGGCACCGCCATGCCGCCAAGGCGCGCGATCACGGACTCGGGCTTCAGGGTGTCATATTCGGCCATGGTCTGGCGGACCAGCGCCAGGTCGCGGAACGGTTTGGCGAGCGAGGCGTCGTTGGCGATCGTCGCGAAGCGCGCGGCAGCCCCCTTCAGGTCGTCCTTCTGGAGAAGAATGTCCGCCTGGGTGAACTGCGCCAGCGCGCGGTACGCATCGACGTTCGAGGCGGCCAGCGTCTTCAGCTTGGCGTCGGCCGTCTTGGTGTCGTTCTCCGCCAGCGCGTCGTAGGCCGACTGCAACTGCTCGCCATCGGCCGCCGCCGCCTGGGTCCGGTGATGCTGCCAATAGAGATAGCCGCCGAATGCCGCGAGCACGATGACGACCAGCGCACCGACGATAAGGCCCCAGCGGGTCCAGAAACGGGTCAGCCGATCGCGACGCAGTTCGTCGTCGACCTCGCTCATAAAGGCCTGGCTGGATTGGGGCGTTAGGGCCAAGACGGGCTCCGCTATTCTGGATCAAGGCAATTGGAAGCCGCGACCTTTAGCGAGGAGCGGGCCCGGTGGGAAGCGGCCTTGGTTTATCCACCGTCACGCGGGGCATAGATCTGCTCCGGTCCGGGGAAACGGCGGGTACGGACATCCTCGGCATAGGCGCGCGCGGCCTCGCCGATCCGGTCGCCCATCGTCTCGTACCGGCGGACGAAGCGCGCGGTGCGATCGAACAGGCCCAGCATATCCTCGCCGACCAGAACCTGCCCGTCGCACTGCGCCGATGCGCCGATGCCGATCGTCGGACAGGCGATGCGGTCGGTAATCTCGATCGCGATCGGCTCGACCACGCCTTCGATCACCACGGAAAAAGCCCCCGCGTCGGCGATGGCGACGGCGTCGGCGACGATCTTTTCCGCTTCCTCGGGCGTACGACCGCGCGCGCCATAGCCGCCCAGCACGTTTACCGCCTGCGGCGTCAGGCCGACATGGCCCATCACCGGGATGCCGCGTTCGACCAGGAAGCGCACGGTCGGCGCCATCGCCACGCCGCCCTCCAGCTTGACCGCCGCCGCGCCGGTTTCCTTGAGCAGCCAGGCGGCATTCTCGAACGCCTTTTCGGGGCTCGCCTCATAGCTGCCGAAGGGCAGGTCGATGACCACGACCGCATGATAGCTGCCCCGCACCACCGCCGCACCGTGCGCCGCCATCATCTGGAGCGTGACCGGCACGGTCGAGGGCAGGCCATAGATCACCTGCCCCAGGCTGTCGCCGACCAGCAGCATGTCGCAATGCGGATCGAGCAGTTGCGCCGACCGCACCGTATAGGCGGTCAGCATGACCAGCGGCGTCGCCCCCTTGGCGCGCCGGATGGCCGGGACGGTCAGCCGCTTCATCGGGGCGGGCGTAGGCGTGGCGCGACTCGTCGCGGTGTCGAGCGTGTAGGTCGTGGACATGGACCGGGCCTTACTCCCCCCGCGCAAACGGCTCCACCCCCTTGGCTCCGCTCAGAAGATTTCGGCGTAGCGTTCCGGCTTGAACCCGACGGTCAGCGTGCCGTCGCGGTCGAGAACGGGGCGCTTGATGAGCGAAGGCTGCGCCTGCATCAGCCGGATCGCCTTGCCTGCGTCGATGTCCTGCCGGTCCGCTTCGTCCAATTTGCGGAAGGTGGTGCCGGCGCGGTTGAGCAGCACTTCCCACCCGACCCGATCGACCCAACGACGCAGGGTGGCCTCGTCGATGCCATCGGTCTTGTAGTTGTGGAAGCGATAGGCGACGCCGTGCTGGTCCAGCCAAGTACGGGCCTTCTTCATCGTGTCGCAGTTAACAATCCCATATACCGTAGTTGTCATTATGACCCCATTGCTCAAAGACAGAGGCAGCGCGAGTACGTAAAACAGCTGCGTCGCTACCGATCCGCGTCCATTCTAGCAGTCTTGTCGACCAGTGAGAAAACGGGCGCTGCGCCGCATAAGACGTCCATACAGGCCCAGCCAGTGACGAAGCGATAATGGGCGACCGATTGGCCCACAGGCGCGCTCACTTCGCGCCATGTCTCGGATTGAGACCGAGCGAACCGTGCATCTCCCAGTCGATAGGCAAAATGATTGGGGATGAGACCACTATCTGGTGTGTCGTCCGCCTCTGTAGACAACGCCATTTCATCCAACAAGCGAACGATGCAGGGGCCATCGAACGACACGCGAAGAAGATGCTCGTCATCCCCTGGGAGGATGAAATCTGCCGATACCCCGTTTGTTTGCCAACGGAAGGACAGCAGGTCGCTGGCAATGGCGTTGATTCGAACGCCAGTCTCGATCGGTTCGTATCGGGGCATAAAGGTATGTTGGCAGCTTCAGCAGATTGCGACAATCCATCCGCATCGCAGGCAAGTGCGACATTCGCCTTTGCATACAACCATGGCAGATTGCTCGCAGTTGGGGATGCCGTAGAGTTGGACGGTCATGAGGCGCCTCGGGATGATATGGATGCGCGGTCCATAATCGGGGTGTCTGGAAAAAGCAGCATCGGGTGGGGCGTGGCCTTCGACTTCGCTCAGGCTGAACGGCTGGTGGGATGGTCCATCTCCCTCGCTCCGTTCAGCCTGAGCGAAGTCGAAGGCCAAGGGCGAACCTCCCCACGCCATCCTAACCCGTGGCAAGCCGCATGGGGTGGCGCCCCCTCCCCCATCCGGCTATCCCGTCCGCATGCAGGACCATCCCTTCTACGCGCTTCACACCCACGGTCTGATCCGCGTGGCCGCCGCCACGCCCGCCGCCTCGGTCGGCGATGCGCATGCCAATGCGGCGGCGATGCTCGATCTGGCGCGGGTCGCGGATGAGGACGGGGTCGACCTGATCGTCTTTCCCGAATTGTCGCTGACCTCCTATGCGATCGACGACCTGCATCTTCAGGGTGCGATGCACGCCGCGACGCTGGAGGCGCTGGGCGAGATGGTGGATGCCAGCGCGGCGCTGTCGCCGGTCATGCTGGTCGGGGCGGCGCTGCCGCGCAACGGGCGGCTCTACAATTGCGCCGTCGTCATCGCGCGCGGGCGCATCCTGGGCGTTGTGCCGAAGACCTTCCTGCCCAATTACCGCGAATATTATGAGAAGCGCTGGTTCGCCAGCGGTGCCGGGCTGACCGGCCTGACCATCGAACTGGACGGGCAGAGCGTGCCCTTCGGTACCGACCTGATCTTCGCGGCGGAGGACGTGCCGGGCTTCGTCATCCATGCCGAAATTTGCGAGGATTACTGGGCCCCCACCCCGCCCTCGACCGCGGGCGCGCTGGCGGGGGCGACCATCTGTTGCAACCTGTCGGCGTCCAATATCGTCATCGGCAAGGCGCGGGACCGGGCGATGCTGGCCGCCGCCCAGTCGGCGCGCGCCGCCTGCGCCTATGTCTATTCCGCCGCCGGGATCGGGGAGAGCACTACCGACCTGTCCTGGGACGGACAGGGTCTGGTCCACGAACTGGGCGAGGCGCTGGCCGAGTCCGAACGCTTCCTGCGCGAGCCTGCGCTGACCATCGCCGATGTCGATGTCGAGCGGATCGTGCAGGAGCGGTTGCGCTTTGGGACGTTCAACGATGCCGCCGCCTTTGCGGGCCATCCCGAGCAGCGCTTCCGCCGGATCGGCTTCGTCCATGGTGCCGAGCCCGCCGATCAAGGCCTGCGCCGGGCGGTGCATCGTTTCCCCTTCGTGCCCGACGACCCCGCGCGGCGCGATGCGGATTGCTACGAAGCCTATAATATCCAGGTCGAGGCGCTGGCGAAGCGCCTCGATGCCAGCGGTGCGAAGACGCTGGTCATCGGCGTGTCGGGCGGGCTCGATTCCACCCATGCGCTGATCGTCGCGGCCAAGGCGACCGACCGGCTGGGCTGGGGGCGCGAGCGTATCCTGGCCTTCACCATGCCGGGCTTCGCGACGGGCGAAGGGACCAAGGCCCATGCCTGGTCGCTGATGCGCGCGCTGGGCGTCAGCGCGGAGGAGATCGACATCCGCCCCGCCGCACAGCGGATGCTGGCGGACATGGGCCACCCCTTTGCGCAAGGCGAGCCGGTCCACGACGTCACCTTCGAGAACGTCCAGGCGGGCCTTCGCACCGATTATCTGTTCCGGCTGGCCAATCAGCGGGGCGGGATCGTGCTGGGCACCGGCGACCTGTCCGAGCTGGCGCTGGGCTGGTGCACCTATGGCGTGGGCGACCAGATGAGCCATTATGCCGTCAATGCGGGCGTGCCCAAGACCCTGATCCAGTTCCTGATCCGCTGGTGCATCCGAACCGGGCAATATGACGTGGCGACCAACACGGTACTCGCCGCGATCCTGGCGCAGGAAATCTCGCCCGAGTTGGTTCCCGCCGATGCCAGCGGCGCGATGCAGTCGACCGAGGCAATGATCGGCCCCTATGCGCTCAACGACTTCTTCGCGCATTATGTCATCCGCTATGGCCTCAAGCCGTCCAAGATCGCCTTCCTCGCCTGGCATGCGTGGCGCGATGTCGAGGCGGGCGGCTGGCCGGAGGATCTGCCGGCGGACGCGCGGGTCGCCTATGACCTGCCGACGATCCGGCATTGGCTGGAGCGGTTCCTGACCCGCTTCTTCCAGACCAGCCAGTTCAAGCGCTCCGCCCTGCCCAACGGGCCGAAGGTTTCGCCCGGCGGCGCACTGTCGCCGCGCGGCGACTGGCGGGCGCCGTCGGACGGTCGCGCATCGGTCTGGCTGGCGGAGTTGAGCGACGCGCTGCCGCCCCACTGACATCACACACTTGGCAGTGGGCCTAGAACAGGTCTATGCTGTCTTGTTCGTCACATTTATTCCAGAATTACAGGCTCCTCCTGGCCTGTCGGCACGAGAGAGATCATGAGCCTTGTCGTTCGCACCCTGTCCGAACAGATCTTCACGATCATTCGCGAACGGATCATCAGCGGCGACCTGACCGAAGATCAGCCGATCCGCCAGGATGCGCTCGCCAACGAACTGGGCGTCAGCAAGATCCCGCTGCGCGAGGCGCTGGCCCGCCTGGAGCAGGAAGGGCTGCTGACCAGCCAGGCCAATCGCGGCTTCTTCGTCCGTTCGCTGGGGGCCAGCGAGGCGGAGGAAATCTATGAGCTCCGCCTGGCGCTCGAACCCGATGCCGCCGCGCGCGCCAGCCGGGTCGCCACCGCCGCCGATCATCAGGTCGCGAGGGACGCGCTGGCTGCGCTGGACGTTGCGGCGCATGAGGCGTTGCATGAGGTCGCCCTGCGCAACCGGGCCTTCCATCTGGCGCTGGTCCGCCCGCTGGGGGCCGCGCTGACCTTTCAGTTGATCGAGCGGTTGCAGGTGCTGGCCGAGCGCTATGTCGTCCAGCATCTCAAGCCAGCCGGGCGCGAGACCCGCGCGCACAAGGAACATCAGGAATTGCTCGACGCCTGGCTGGCGCGCGACGAGGCGCGGGTCGCCGGTTTCCTGACCGAGCATATCGGCGCGACGCTGGTCGATCTGCGCGCGCAACTGGGCCGCTGATCCGCTCAGCCGGGGGGACGGACGAACGGCGTGGTGATGATCCGCGCACCCCGGCGATAGGTCAGGTAACGCCATAGCCATTGCAGGCCGACCCGGATGCGCTGCGCGAAACTGACCAGCAGCACGACATGGACGATCGCCCAGAGCATCCAGGCTGGATAGCCCTTCATCCGATATCGACCGAAATCGAAAATGGCCGCGTGTCGGCCGATGATCGCCGCATTGCCGCGATTGTGGAAGCGGAAGGGCTTGGCCGGCCGCCCCCCGGTCAGTTCATCGCGGAGCGCCTTGCCCAGATACTGCCCTTGCTGCTGCGCGACCTGCGCCAGTCCGGGCAGCGGCTTGCCATCCTCGTCCGGGCAGGCCGCGACATCGCCCAGCGAATAGACGCCGTCCGTCCCCTCGACCTTCAGGTCGGGGCCGACCGGGACCCGCCCGCCCGGCCCCGGCGCGATACCCAGCAGCCTGGCGGCCCCGGTCGGCGCCACCCCCGCTCCCCACAGGACGGTCCGCGCGGGGATGAAGTGTCCGCCAGCCCTCAAGCCCTCGGCCGTGATCGCTTCGACCGGCGTATCGGTCATCACCTGCACGCCCAACTGCCCCAACGCACGCTCGGCATAGCGGGCGAGCGATTCGGGAAAGGCGGACAGGATGCGCGGACCGCCCTCGACCAGGATGATCTTCGCCGTTTCGGGGCGAATACGGCGGAAATCGGAGGCCAGGGCATAGCGGGCCAGTTCCGCCACCGATCCCGCCAGCTCGACACCGGTCGGGCCGCCGCCGACGATGACGAAGGTCATCAGCGCCTGACGATCCGCCGTGCCGTCGCGCTCGGCTTCCTCGAATGCGCCCAGCACGCGCGACCGGATGACCCGCGCCTCCTCGATCGACTTGCAGGCGGGGGCGAAGGGCCGCCATTCGTCATGGCCGAAATAGCTGCTGGTCGATCCCGTCGCGACGACCAGCCGATCATAAGTCTGCGTCTCGCCGGTCGCGAGCGCCACCTCGCGCCGGTCCGTATCGACCTGCGCCACCTCGCCCAGCACGACGCGGATATTGGGATAGCGGCCCAGCACATGGCGGATCGGCTCGGCCACGTCCGCCGGAGACAGGGCGGCGGTCGCCACCTGATAGAGGAGCGGCACGAAGAGATGATAATTGTTGCGATCGATCACCGTCACGCGGACGGGGGCGTTCGCCAGTCCCTGCGCGACGGCGAGCCCGCCAAAGCCCGCCCCGACGATGACGACATGCGGCCAGTTCGGATCGACGGTCGCGGTGCTCATCCCCTTCCCCTCACCATGTCGCCGCGATCTTGCCGAAATGGCCGCCACGCTCCTGCAGGCGGAACGCCTCGCTCAGGTCGGCAAGGTCGAAGCGGCGATCGACCACGGGGCGAAGGGCGGCATCGTCCAGCGCCCGGACGAACTCCAGTTGCATCCGTCGGCTGCCGACGATCAAGCCCTGCAACCGCGCCTGCTTGCGCATCAGCGTGGCGGTCGGCACGTCCCCGGCGATCCCGGTCAGCACGCCGATCAGCCCGATATGGCCACCGATCCGAACCGCGTCGATCGACTGGGTGAGCGTCGCCGGACCGCCGACCTCGATGACATGGTCGACGCCCTCGCCCGCCCAGTCATGGACGTGCTGCCCCCAATTCTCATGGGTCCGGTAGTTTATGACATGCGCCGCGCCGAGTTCGCGGGCGCGCGCCAGCTTTTTGTCCGACGAGGAGGTCACGACCACCCGAGCGCCCATCATCCGCGCGATCTGAAGCGCCCAAATCGACACGCCACCGGTACCGAGGACCAGCACCGTATCCCCGGCCTTGAGCCCGCCATCGACCACCAGGCTGCGCCAGGCGGTTAGCCCGGCGGTGGTGATCGTCGCCGCTTCGGCATGGTCATAGCCCCTGGGCGCGCGGGTGAAGGCCGTAGCGGGGGCGACCACCAACTCACAGGCATAGCCGTCGATCCCGTCCCCCGGCACGCGCGAAAAGTCGCCGACGCGCGGCGGGCCCTCCTGCCAATCGGGGAAAAAGCACGAAACCACCGCGTCGCCCGAGGCGAAGTCGGCCACGCCCTCCCCGACCGCCTCGACGACGCCCGCGCCGTCGGCCATCGGGATGCGGCCATCCTCGGTCGGCATCTTGCCCGCGACGACGCCATAGTCGTGATAGTTGAGCGAGGTGGCGTGCAGGCGAACGCGGATCATGCCGGGCCCCGGCGCGCCGGGATCGGGCCGCTCGACCATCCGCAACCGGTCCAGCCCGCCGGGCGCGTCGAGGATCATCGCTTTCATGCCATCGCCTTCATCACTGTCATATGGATGGCGCAAAAACGCGGGCGCGGCGCGATGCGATCCCTCAACCGGTCGCCAGCACCCACCCATTGGGCAGGAAATCGACTGACATATAATAATAAAAGGCGCAGCCGCCGTCGCCGCGATAACTGCCTCCCTTCACGATTCCGAATGCGGTGCCGCCCAGGAAGACCGGGCCGCCGCTATCCCCGCTACGACAGGTGGGACCGCGCACCGCGACCCATGTCGGGGTACAGCCACCGCCGCACAAATCGCCCGCGGGCGCGAAGTCGGGCATCCAGACCTCGGCACAACTATAGCCCGTCCGCTCGCCCCGATGGCAGACGACATCGCCCGCGCGCGTCGAGGTGCGGGGCCGCGAGCCGGTGACTGTCCGGCTGATCGTCTTGGCCGTATCGCTCCAGAAGGCGGGCGGCAGCCCATGGTCGGCGACATTCACCTGCACGTCCTGATAGCCCCAGCCCCATTGCCCGGCATAGCGCAGCGGATGCGCGGCCCCCGCCGCGTCGATCCAGGACAGGTCATCGGGACAATGCGCGGCGGTGACGATCGCACTCTCCACACCGCGCCGCACGACGAAGCCGCTGGTACAGGCATAGCGTCGCCCATCGGCCGGATCGACGCCGACCAGCCGCATGCCGCCCTGAAGATCGGCGAGATCGATATCGGGCGTCTCCAGCGTGGCGATCTTGACCGGCACGCCCGCGATCCGCGCGATCCGGTCGCGCATGGCCTCGACCGGCTCGGCCAGCAGGTCCGCCTGGCCGACCATGACGACGAGTGCCCCGATGCGCGGATCGACACCGATCCCCGGCGGCTGGGTCAGGCTGGCGCGGATTTCGGTCTGGTGCAGCGCCAGCGCGACCACCAGTTGGTGATGCGTCGCATAGGCGCCGGTACGGAACCGGATGGCGACCGGCTGGCCAGCCAAGGGCACGATGCGGTCCGCCACCGGTGCATCGCCGGTCAGGAGAACATCGATCCGAAACGGCGTGTGTCCCACCGACAGGCCCGCGAGCCGATCGGCGAACTCGACCGCCAAGGCATCGGTCACCGGCACCGACGCCTCCTGCACCGCCAGTTCCTGCAAGCCTTGCGTGGCGGACAGGCCGGACACCGAACCATATTGCGCCGCGTCTAGCGCCAGCGAGGCGGCACTGCCCAGGGGAGCCGACGCCGGCTCTTGCGCCGATGCCCGCCCTGCCCAAACCAGCGCGACGGCCACCATCACGATCAGCCACGGCAAAGCCCAGCTATCGGCACGAAAAGAATAGCGTTGGTTATATCCCATCGATTTGATATGTATTACTCAGTGGAAGCCGGAAAGCGGCGATACACGGATAACACAGGGGACCGATACGATGTTGCGACGCCATGCCTTTCCGTTGATCCTTCTCGCCGCCACCGTCGGCGTGGCAGGCTGCTCCCCCTCCGGGTCCGGGAACATCACGGCAACCGACAATGAGTCGTCGGCGGCGCTGACCAATGAGGTTCTGGCGAATGACGAGGGTGCCCTGCTCGACAGTGATGCGCTGGGCAACGTGGCGGGCGACAATGCCGTAGAGGCCGACGCCCTCAACGCCAACTGATTTGCCTCGGTGGCGGGCCCTGACCGGGCCTCACACTGCTCCTGCTCGCCAAAGGAAGCTCCCAGCGGCGATCGACTGGCCCGGCGGATGAACCCGCCGGGCCTTTTTTTGTCAGCGTTCCGGATGACCCAGGGTACGCAAGACACGAAGGTCCTGCTCGACGACCCCCGCTGAGAAGCGCTCGATCAGACGCTGGGCCTGACGCCACATGCCGGTCGGCGGCGGGGCCGTGGCGGGCGCCTGAAGCAACCGCCCGCCGCACATGGTCGCCAGCGCGGAACCATGGTCCGCGCCATCGACGACCAGCGAGGGAAAGGGCAGTGCCGCCTCGGGCGATGCGAACAAATGCCCGCCGGTGCGATCCAGCGCCGCCGTCTCCGGAGGCTGGAAGAACAAGGCTCCCGCAACCTTGGAAACGTAATGGCTGGGCGACAATCGCGCCCACCAGATGCTGGCGAGGCACGCCGCCCCTTCCGCGACCAGCAGCACCGCCTTGTCGGCCTGCGCCACCGCATGATCGAGCCGAGTCGCCCAGATATCCCGCGCCTCTCGTGACGAATCATCGAAGTGAAGCTGGACATCGCCCTGTCGCGGCCAGGCGAACAGGTTTTCCCAGGGCATGGCCCGCTCGGCAGCCGCCACGGGCCCCGCCATCGGCAGGGTGATGATCGAAAAGGGGTCGTTCAGACGCAGTACGGCCGTCATGGTCTGCTCCGTCGATGGGCCCCCTAAGCTACGCCTCTCGCCACGAAGGGCAAGAGGGCGTCGCCTTATCCCAGGGTCATTCCGACGTGGCGAGCCGCGCCGGACGCCGTGCGCTGCTCAGCGCGGTGGCGATGCTGTCGACCATCAACTCATATTGATCGGGAGTATAGCCCGCCGCCAGAAACGCCCGAACCTCGTGCGAGGGAACGCTATAGCCGTGATGCCAACTCAGTACCGCCATGCGGCGCAGCGCCTCCAGCGAGGGATCGGCCAGGCGCGGGTTGCGCGTGTCGCCGAAGATACTGCCCAGCGCGCGGCCCAGCTTGGACGGCGCGCGCAGGCTGGAGATGCGGTCGCGCCGGGCCAGCGCCACGACCTGCCACTCCAGCGCGGAGAGGCGGGCATCGGGGCGGATCGCGGATGCGCCCCGCTGCGCGATCGCGACATCGACCGCGACGCGGGCTGCACCGATTTCCTGAAAAGCGACATAGGCCATGAGACTTCCCCTTGCGTCGCGCGACATCCCGCACGCCGGGCCATGTGCCCGCCGCGATCGGCAGTCCTTCGTCCGCCGCCGTGCTGTCTCGCCTGTTATCGAACCGGAAGACCCGAAGCGCCTTCCATACCGAGTGGTATATTAACGGATCGAAAGCCCGTCAAGCACTTTCATACCGGATGGTACTTAACGCGACGGCCAGAGCGCCATGCCGGTTTCGATCAGCGTTTCCAGCTCCGCGCGCGTCGCGCCGGAACCGGCCTGCACCGCCATCCCCTGAAACAGTGCGTAGAGATATTGGGTCAGCCCCTCGGGATCGACGCCGTCACGCAGGTCGCCATCGTCCCTGGCCCGCTGGAACCGCGCGAGAAGCGCAGCCTGTGCCGATGCCCGGCGCGCCACGACCTCGGCCTTGATCGATTCGGCCTCCGTCCCGCACGCGACCGAATGAATCACACCCAGGCACCCTTGCGGTTCGCTACTGCTCGTCATCGCCTCCAGCGCGCCGCGTAAGAGATTCTCGGCCACCGTCCGCGCGGTCGGCTGTTCCAGCGCCTCGCGGATATAAGCGAGCTTTTCGGCTTCGTAGAGGTCCAGCGCCTTGTGGAACAAGGCTTCCTTGTTGCCGAACGCGGCGTATAGGCTGGGTTTGGTGATCCCCATCGCCTCGGTCAGGTCGGCCATCGACGCGCCTTCATAGCCCTTGCTCCAGAACACCCGGAGCGCGGCCGCCAGGGCCTTGTCGGTGCAGAATTCGCGTGGCCGCCCCTTGCATACGGGCAATAGGTTTTTCATAACACTCGGTATAGAATTATCCGAGCGGTTTGGAAAGCCCCGGCGAGCGACTGGCCCGCCGGTGATCGTCCCGATCGGGATCAGCCGCGCGCCAGGGCGCTGCGCCGCCGCCCATAGGCGAAATAGAAGGCCAGCCCCGCCGCGTTCCAGATCGCGAAACGGACGATGGTCGAGCTGGGCAGGCTGAACAGCAGATAGAGGCAGCCCAGGATCGCCAGCGTGCCGACCAGATAGGGTTGCGGGCAACGGAACAGCCGCTTGGCCTCGGGCGCCTTGCGCCGCAGCACCATCAGGCAGGCGCCCACCGAAATGAACGCCAATAGCGTGCCCGCATTGGCCAACTCGGCGATCTCGTCCAGACGGAAGATGCCCGCGACCAGCGCGATCGACACGCCCGTGACCAGCGTGATGCGGGTCGGCGCGCCGCTCCGCTTGCTGACCACCGCCAGCGACTGGGGCAGCAACCCGTCGCGCGCCATGGTGAAGAAGATGCGGCTCTGCCCGTACATCATGACCAGGATGACCGAGGGCAGCGCGATGACGGCGGCGAGCGCGATCAGATGCGCCGCCGTCGGCTGGCCCAGCGAGCGCAGGACGAGCGCCAGCGGTTCGGGCGAATTGGCGAGTTGCTGGAAGGGCAGCGATCCGATCGCGGCGACCGCGACCGCCATGTAGATCAGGGTGCAGACCAGCATCGAACCGACGATGCCGATGGTCAGGTCGCGGCCGGGATTCTTGGCTTCCTCGGCCGAGGTCGCCACCGCGTCGAACCCGTAAAAGGCGAAGAAGACGATCGCCGCCGCCGCCATCACACCGCGCTTGGCTCCGTCCACCTCATGCGCGGCGAAGCCATAGGGCATGAAGGGATGAAGGTTGTCGGCGTTGAACGCGGGCATGGCGAAGGCGATGAACACGCCCAGCGCGACCAGCTTCACGATGACCAGGATGATGTTGAGCGTCGCACTCTCCCGCGTCCCCGCGACCAGCATCCCCATGACCGACAGCGCGACCAGCACGGCGGGCAGGTTGATGATGCCGCCGCCATGCGGCCCTGACAGGAGTTCGGGCGGCAGATGGACCCCCGCCGCCTGTATCCAGCCGACCAGATAGCCCGACCAGCCGACCGCCACGGTCGAACAGGCCAGCGAATATTCGAGGATCAGGCTCCACCCGACGATCCAGGCGAGCGTCTCGCCCAGCGCGGTGTAGCTGAAGGTATAGGCGCTGCCCGCCGCCGGGATCAGCGTGGCCAGTTCGGCATAGGCGAGCGCGGCACAGGCGCACACCGCACCCGCGATCGCGAAGGCCAGGATGACGGCGGGCCCCGCCCGTTCCGCGCCGACGCCGGTCAGCGTGTAAATGCCGGTGCCGACGATCGCGCCGACCCCCAAGGCGATCAGGTGCGGCCAGCTGAGCGTCTTGGCCAGCGCCTGCCCCTCGCCATGCTGGGTCGCGCTGCCCAGCGGTTTCAACGGTCCGAACATCGTTGGAAATCCCCCCGCCCCAAGGCTCCATGTCCCATGGGCTTATGATTGTCAGACGACGGGTGCGAACCCGCCTTTCAAGTCGATCAGCGTGGACCGGATATGGGCATCAAGCAATCCCTGAAGCCGTTCCGCATCGCGCGCCATGAAGGCGTCAAGTTGTTCGCGATGTTCAAGATGTGCCCGCGCATCGCGCCCTGCGGGTTGCAGATGGGCGACGACGTAACGCTCGGCCAGGACCGCGAGCTGGCGCACGAGCTGGATGGTCAGGGGCCGCCGCACCGGGCGGACCATGGCCATGTGGAACTGGCGGTTGCAGATGGCGACGCGCGCGAGGTCGCTGGTCGCGGCCTGGTCCAACGCCTCGAAGGCTGCGACCAGCTTGGCGCGATCCTCGTCATCGGCGATCAGTGAGGCTTGCGCCGCCGCCATCGGCTCGATCTTCAGGCGAAGGCCGTAGATATCCTCGGCCTGCTCGACGGACAGCGCGCCGATCATATAGCCGCGATTGGCGACACCGTGGAGCAGCCCTTCCTGCTCCAGCCGGGCCATCGCCTCGCGCAGCGGAATCTTGCTGACCCCCAGTTCGGCGGCCAGCGCGTCCTGACGGATCGGACGGTCCGGCGGGATCGCCCCCGCGATGATCCGTTCCCGGACGATGGCGAAGATACGGTCCGCCAGCGTCTGGACGACGATGACGCCCTCGCCCCGATGACGCCCGTCATCGAGCGCATTGTCCAGGGGCGAGGGCATCGTCGCCATCAGGCGGCCTTGGCCTGGCCCAGCGTCGGACGGGTCGCGGCGGCCTTTTCGACCATCGCGATCACCTCGGCGCGGCGCTCGCCTTCCAGCACGTAGCGCGGCGGCAGCACGCGCTCCGAACCGCGCCCCATGACCTGCTCGGCCAGCTTGATCGACTGGACCAGATCATGCTCGGCATCGAGGTGGAGGAGCGGCATGAACCAGCGATAGATTTCCATCGCCTTGGCATGATCGCCGCGATCGAACGCCGCGACCAGTTCGACCGACTCCTTCGGAAAGGCGTTGGTCAGGCCCGAGACCCAACCCTGAGCGCCGAGGTACAGCCCCTCCAGCGCCACATCGTCCAACCCGGCGAACAGGGTGTAGCGATCGCCGAACGCGTTGCGGAAATCGGTGAAGCGGCGCGTGTCGGGGGCCGATTCCTTGACCGCGACGATGTTCTTCACATCGACCAGCGCTTCCAGCACCGTCTGGTCGATGACCGTGCGATAGGCGGGCGGGTTGTTATAGAGCATGATCGGCAGGCCGGTCTGGTCCGCCACGCCCTTGAAGTGGTTCACCAGCTCATGCGCCTTGGGCACATAGACCATCGGCGGCAGCAGCATCAGGCCGTCGGCACCGGCCTTTTCGGCGGCCTGCGCGTAACGGACCGCGCGGCGGGTGTCGTACTCGGACACGCCGGTGATGACCGGCACGCGGCCCGCCACCGCCTCGACGATCCCGGTCAGCACCATGACCTTCTCATCATAGTCGAGCGAGTTGTTCTCGCCGACCGTGCCCAGCGCGATCACGCCGGTCACGCCGTCGCGGATCAGGTCGTCGACGACGCGCTGCGTATCGGCGAGGTCGATCGACAGATCTTCCCGGATTTGGGTCGTCACTGCGGGGAATACGCCGCGCCAGCCGATGCTCACAATCTGTCTTCCTGCTATTGTTTTAGATATCGTATACTGTTTAGCGCGGCGCTTGCCTCAGGTCAATCGTCATTCCTCATCGGGATAAGGCCCCTTGCCGCCCTCTGCGATGAAGCGGTCGTTCCGCTGGTCGATCACGCCGAGCGGCACATATCCCAGTTGCAGCATCGCATCGTGCCAGGCGCGAATATTGAACTTCGCCCCCAAGGCCTTTTCCGACTTGGCCCGCGCCCGCTGAAAGGCGAGCTGCCCCATATAATAGGACAGCGCCTGTCCCGGCCAGGCGATATAGCGATCGACCTCGGTTTCGATCTCATGATCCGACAGCGCGGTATTGTCGTGGAGATAGGCCTGCGCCTTTTCCCGGCTCCAGCCCATGGCGTGGATGCCGGTATCGACGACCAGCCGCGCGGCGCGCCACGCCTGATAGGACAGCATGCCGAACCGGTCATAGGGCGTCTTGTAGAAACCCATATCCTCGCCCAACGCCTCGCAATAGAGCGCCCAGCCCTCGCCATAGGCTGACAGATAGCTGTCGCGGCGGAAGGCGGGCAGGTCCTTGTTCTCGGCGGCGAGCGGCATCTGGAACGCATGACCCGGCGCGCTTTCGTGCAGGGTCAGCGCGGGCAGCGCATAGAGCGAGCGCGACGGCAGGTCATAGGTGTTGACCAGATAGATGCCCGTCCCGCCACGCCCGGCGGTGTAGAAGGGCGCGAGGTCGGCGGGCACCGGCTTGATCGCGAATCGGCTGCGCGGCAGGCGTCCGAACCAGTCCGACGCGATCCCGTCGAAACTCTTGGCGAGCCAGGCCGCCCGGTCGAGCAGGTCCTGCGGCGTCTTGGCGTAGAATTGCGGGTCGGTCCGCAGGAAGGTCAGGAAGGCGGGGAAGTCACCCTTGAACTTCACTTCCTTCATTACGCCGTCCATCCGCGCGCGGATGCGCTGCATCTCCGACAGGCCGATGGCGTGGACCTGTTCGGGCGTCATGTCGGCGGTCACATATTCACGAATCTTGGACCGGTAATAGGCCTTGCCATCGGGCAGGTCATAGGCCGCCGTGCTGACCTGCGCGCGCGGCATATAGTCGTTGCGCAGGAAGGTCAGCAGCCGCTGATGCGCGGGCAGCACATCGTCGCGGATCGCCGCCTTCGCCTCGGCCCTCAGCGCCGCCGCCGTCGCGGGGGCCATATTGGCGGGCATCGTCTTGAACGGTTCGTAGAAGGGCTGGCCCTCGCCCGCTCCCGCATCGATCACCTGCGCAACGCCGATGTCCCGCCCCTTCAATGTGACGCGCGGCACGGTGAAGCCCCGGTCGAGCCCGGCGCGCATATTCGCGATCTGCTGATCGAAATAGCGCGGCATCTGGTGCAGCATGGCGATATAGTCGCGATACTGGCTTTCCTTGGTGAAGCTGCCCCGCGCCCAGCTCGCCAGATTGCCCCAGAAGCTGGTGTCGGCGTTCAACGGCTTTTCATATTCGCGGAACCGCTGGGCGGCGAGCAGCGCGTCGATCTGACCGCGATAGACCATGTAATCGGTGCGGATATCGGGCGAGAGGCCGGCGGGATCGATCGCCTCCAGCGCCTTGGCCGTCGCCTCCCACCGCGCCAGCCGCGCGGCCTGGGCGGCGGGGCCGACATCGGGGAGCTTGCGCGAACCGGCGCTGCCGCTGTCATCATCGGCGGCGCTCTGGCTGATCCGCCATTTATACTCCGCCTCCGCCAGCGTGCGGAAGCGGGCGTCCGCCGCCGTCTCTCCCGCCTTCGCCACCGTCTTGCCCGACCGCGCCGGAGCCGCGACCTTCGCATCGGCGATCCCGACCGGCAGGATCGCCAGCGCCACACCGGTCAGCAGCATCATGGTCCGGTTCGTCATGCTCGATTTCCCTTTTTCAACCGTTCAGCGCCCTCACGTCGCGGTGCAGGTCGGGGGAAATCTCCACCCCCTCGACCAGTGACACCGCCCGCGCGGCATAGCGGCGCGCCGAGGGCAGACGCGCCCCCTGCTCCGTGATCGCCCCGAACATCGCCTCCGCCCGCGCCTGATGCTCCGGCAGAAGATCGCCCAGAAAGCCCTTGGGATCGATGGCGATGATCAGCTCGCCACCCAAGGGCGAACCGCCCCGACCCGCGTCCCATTCGATCGACTCGCGGCTGGTCATGTCGCCGATCAGCGGCCCGGCGAGCAGCTCGACCATCGCCGCCAGCGCCGATCCCTTATGCCCGCCAAAGGTCCGCATCGCGCCCGACAGGATCGCAGCCGGATCGGTCGTCGCATGGCCGTCCGCATCCACGCCCCAGTCGTCGGGAACCGACTTGCCCGCGCGCCGGTGAAGCTCGATCTCACCCCGCGCGACCATGCTCGTCGCGAAGTCGAAGACGAAGGGCGGGCCATCGGGGCGTGGCCAGCCAAAGGCGATCGGGTTGGTGCCGAACACCGGCTCCGCCCCGCCCGACGGCGCGACCCAGGCATGGCTGGGGGTGAAGGCCAAGGCGACCAACCCCGCCTCGGCCAGTTCCTCAACCTCGGGCCAGAGCGCGGCGAAATGGACGACATTGTTGAGCGCCAGCGCCGCGATACCATTCGCCTTGGCCTTTTCGACCAGCATCGACTTGCCGGTCTGGAAGGCGAGTTGCGCGAAGCCGCCGCCGCCATCGACCCGCACCAGCGCACGCGCCGGTTCGGACAGGACCGGTTCGGCATCGGGCACGACGACGCCCTTGTCGATGCTGGAAACCGCGACCAGCAGGCGGTAGATCCCGTGCGAGGCGCAACCGTCCCGCTCGCCCGCCACCATCGTCTCCGCCACCGCCTCGGCATGAGCGGGGGCAAGCCCCGCGCCCAGCAGCTTGGCACGGGCGAGCGTCCGCAATTCGTCCAGCGTCATGCGGATACCGGTCACGCGGTCGTCGCCTTCTTCGCGGTGAACAGGCGCATGCCGAAGATCGGTCCGGCAGTGCTGCGGTCGTGCGGCACCACGCGGATGCGGACGTTCTTCTTCCCCTTGGTCAGGGCTTCGGCCAGCGGATAGTCGACGTTGAAGAACTTGCCCGGCTTGTCATTCTCCAGATGCTGGGTCGCGATCTTCACATTGTCGACCAATATGTCGAAGTCGCGCGCGCGCTCCTCGCCCCAATAGGTCGCCTGTAGGATCAGCGGGCCTGGCCGCACCGCCATGGTGAACTCGAAATAGCCGCCCGAGCGGGCATCGCGCCCCTGCTTGCCGAGATAGGAGACCGGATAGGAAATATCCGAGGTCAGCCCATGGTCACGCTCGGGCTGCATCTCGCCCAGATACATGACGTCGACCGAGCGGGCCGCGACATCGCGCGCCGCCGCCTGTTCGGCGAGGTAATTGGCCTCCTCCGCCTTCCAGCCGCTTTCTGTGAAGCGTTTGAAATAGACGGCGCTGCGTCGGTCATACTGGCTGTAGAAGGGAACGAAGGTCAGCCCCCTAGGGCGGAACGCATCGCCCACCGCATAGCGCGGCTTGGCCGCATCGGCGGCGGTGAAGGACGCCAGCGGATTGGCCCCGACCATCGCCGGGTCGGGCGCATCCCACGGCGTTTCCGAAGGGCTGAGGTCGGCGGCCATCACCATCGGCCCACGCACCACCGCGACGACCGTATCATCGCCCGGCGTGGTCTCCAGCCGCAATTCGAGCGGCAGGCGGATTTCCACCTTGTCCCCCGCCTTCCAACGGCGATCGACCACGGCATAGCCGCGCTCCATCACCGGCGTGACCGGCTGGCCGTTGACCGAAATCTCCGCCTGTCCGTTCGTCCAGCCCGGCACGCGCAGCGCCAGCGGGAAACGCCCCGGCCGCGCCAGATGGGTGAAGGTCACGACGCTGCTCCCCTCCATCGGATAGGCGGTGTCGAGCGTCACCAGCGCCCCCCGCTTTTCCCAACGCGCTTCCGAGGGGATGTAGAGATTGACGAACAGCGTCTCTCCGCCCTGCCAGAAGATGGACTCGCCATGCTTGGCATGCGCCTCCATCCCCGAGCCGACACAGCACCAGAAGGCATCGTCGGCGGTCGAGGAGAAGCTGCGCGCCGCCCCCGACATCAGCGGCGTCATATAGGTGAAGCCGCCATTCTCCGGATGTTGCGCCGCCATGACATGGTTCAGATGCGCGCGTTCATAATAGTCGAACAGCCGCCCATCCGGCTTCCACCCGTACAGATGCCGGGTCAGCTTCATCATGTTATAGGTGTTGCAATGCTCGCACGTCTGGTCGGTGATGTGGCGCGCAATCGTGTCGGGAGCGGAGAAATATTCCCGGTCGGCGTTCCCGCCGATGACATAGCTGTGATGCCCGGTCACCCTTTCCCAGAAGAAGCTGGCGCCCTTGGCCGGTTCGGCCTTGCCGGTGATCTCATGGATACGCGCCAGCCCGATCAGCTTGGGCACCTGCGTATTGGCGTGGAAATTGGCGAGCTTGTCCTCCCCCGCCACCAGCGGGTCGAGCACTTTGCGGTCATAGATGCGCTCGGCCAGCACCAGCCACTGGCGGTCGTTCGTCCGCTGATAGAGTTCGGCGAAACTCTCGTTCAGCCCGCCATATTCGCAACCCAGCACCTCTTGCAGCCGGGCATCGTCCAGCGCGGCGAAGACCCGCGCGAAATAGCCGCCCAGCTTGACCGCGACGTCCAGCGCCTGGGCGTTGCCCCAGCCGCCATGAATGTCGAGCAGCCCCGCGAACAGCTTGTGCACCGTGTAGAGCGGTGACCAGCTTCCGTTCAGGTCGAAGCCGCCCGACTTGATTTTGCCTGCCATGATCTCGGGGAAGATTTCCTCGCCATCGACGACCTTGCCGTCGGGCCGCTTGCGCCCCAGCGCGCCGACATAGCCATTGCCGCGCTTGTCCTGCGCCTCGGCCAGTTCGGTCACGATGTAATCGGCGCGGCGGCGCATCTCGGGATCGCCCGTCTGCTGCCAGGTCAGCACCAGCGCCGACATGTAATGGCCCAGCGTATGGCCCGCGATCGTGTCGCTTTCCCACCCGCCATAGATGGGCGCCTTGGCCTCCAGCCCCGCATAGACGCGGAAATTGTGGAGCAGCCGGTCGGGGCTCAGGCGATAGAGATAGCGGCGGTTGGTCTCCACCGCGGTCGCATAGACCGAGGGGCGCAGCCGTACCGCCGTCAGCGGCAGAGGCTCCGCCTTGGACGGCAATATCGAGGCGCCCGCCGCCACCGCACGGGGTGCCGCACCCAGTAATGCGGCCGTCGCCGCTCCCCGCATCCAATCGCGTCTATTTGTCCGCAGCATCTTGCTCTCCAGCCTATACTGTATACCATATCGGGCGATGACATGGGGGTCAATCGTGACGAATAGCGGCGCGGCGAACCCCGATAGGGAGAGAATTTCGATGCGTCACAAGATCTTGCGGATCCTGCCGGTCACGTTGGCGACCCTGTCGATGGCGGCGGCCTGGCAGGGCGCGGGGTCGGCGGAAACGCCCAAGCGCCGCGCGGTTCCGACGCGTTCCGCCACATCCACCTTACGTGTCGGCGCGTTCCGCCTGCGGCTCGACCCGGCCAGCCAGACGGCGCGCAGCCTGTCGCCCATCGGCACGCCGGGCTTCGATTTCCTCCCGGTCGGCCGGTCGAAGGAGCGGGCGGGCAATGGCTATAATCACTTGGGCGATATCCATCTGCGGCTCCGCACCCGCGCGGGACCGTGGCAGGATTATTCCTCCTCTCGCGACCGCAAGCCGGTGCGGCCTCTCCCGGCGCGCGGCAAGGTGCTGGCGGCGGCGGACATCACCGCGACGATGGGCACCGGCCTGCCGCTGCGCATCACCCGCGAATGGGTGAATGAAGGGGGCGTGCCCGCCCTGCGCTTCATCCTGACCAACGCATCGCGCGATCCGGTGGAGGTCGGCGGACTGGGTATGCCGATGGTGTTCGACAACATCATCTCCGATCGCACGCTGGAACAGGCCCATGCCCAGGCGAGCTTCGCCGATCCCTATATCGGGCAGGATGCGGGCTATGTTCAGGTCACTCGCCTGAACGGCGCGGGCCCCGCGCTGCTGGTCCTGCCCGAGCGGAACACTCCGCTAGAGGCCTATGTCCCCGTCCCGACGATGCGGGAGACAGGCGGCAAGGCGGTGATCGTGGAGGCGAGCCCGCGTGCGCAGACCTCGGAAGGATTTTACGACTGGACGGTCGCCAGCGCGGCCTATGCCCGGACCGACTGGGCCAAGGCGGGGCAACCCTGGAACGAGGCGACCAGCTTCCGCCTGGCGCCGGGCGAGAGCCGCCAGATCGGCCTGCGCTTCGCCGCCTCGCCCAGCATTCGCGGGATAGAGCAAACGCTGACGGCGCAGGCGCGCCCGGTGGTGGTCGGCGTGCCCGGCTATGTCGTACCGACCGACCTCGACGCCACGCTGTTCGTCCGCGCAGCCTCCGCCATCACCAACATCGCCAGCTATCCGGCGGGTGCGTTGGAGGTGACGCGCCAGACCGGCAAGCCCGGCTGGACCAGGCTGTCGGTGCGCGGACGGCGATGGGGCCGCGCGCGCCTGACCCTCAACTATGCCGATGGCAGCGTCCAGACGGTGCAGTATTTCGTCACCAAGCCGCTCGAGCGGACCATGGCCGATCTGGGCCGCTTCTCGACCACGCGACAGTGGTTCGAGGGCAAGGGCGACCCCTTTGGCCGCTCCCCCGCCATCCTGACCTATGACCGCGAGGCGAACCGGATCGTCACCGACGATCCCCGCGTCTGGATTTCGGGAATGAGCGACGAGGGCGGCGCGGGAAGCTGGGTCGCGGCGGTGATGAAGCAGCTCGACAATCCCGATGCCGCCGAGATCGCGCGGATCGAGCAGCTGGTCGACAAGACGGTGGTCGGCCGCCTCCAGGTCGCCGACGGCCCCCATGCGGGCGGGGTGAAGAAGAGCCTGTTCTATTACGACCCCGCCGCCTTCCCCGATCGCTATCAGCCCGCCAAGGACTGGCAGAGCTGGACCTCATGGAAGAAGGATCAGGCCGACGATCTGGGTCGCGCCTATAACTACCCCCATGTCGCGGCGGGGCATTGGGTGCTGTACCGCATCGCCCGCAACCATCCCGGCATGACCAAGGTGCATGGCTGGGACTGGTATCTCGACCATGCCTATCAAACCATCGTCGCGATGATGCGCGACGCGCCGCATTATGCGCAGTTCGGGTTGATGGAGGGCGATGTCTTCGTCGACATCCTGACCGACCTGAAACGCGAAGGCTGGACGACCAAGGCGGACGGGGTCGAGCGGCTGATGAAGGGGCGCGCGGACCATTGGCGCACCCTGAAATATCCGTTCGGTAGCGAGATGGCCTGGGACTCGACCGGCCAGGCGGAAGTCTATGCCTGGATGCGCTATTTCGGATACGGACCGCAGGCGGACGTCACGCGCGAGGTGATACTGGGCTATGACCCGTCGATCCCGCATTGGGGCTATAACGGCAATGCGCGCCGCTATTGGGACTTTCTCTACGGCGGCAAATATCCCCGGCTGGAGCGGCAGATCCATCATTACGGATCGACGCTGAACGCCATTCCGCTGTTCGATTCCTTCCGCCGCGATCCGCGCGACACGCATTTGCTGCGCGTCGCCTATGGCGGGCTGCTCGGCGGGATTACCAATATCGATCAGCAGGGCGCCTCTTCGGCGGCCTTCCATAGCTGGCCCGACCGGATGGAGTGGGACCCGTATAGCGGCGACTACGGCATGGGCTTTTTCGGCCATGCCTATGCGGCGGCGACCTATCTGGTCGACGACCCCGCGCTCGGCTGGCTGAGCTATGGCGGCAATCTGTCGCAGAGCGGCGGTACGATCCATGTCGAGCCACGCGACGGAGCGCGCAGCCGCTTCTTCGTCGCGCCCGCCGGACTCTGGCTGACGCTGGAAGCGGGCAAGATCGCGGCGGTCGATTATGATCCGGCGACGCGGACGGTTCGCCTGACCCTGGACCCCGCCGATCCCGCGACACCGACAGCGCGGCTGTTCGTCGAGACGACGACGCCCGGTGGCCGGACCTATCGCCCCGATCGCGGCATGATGGAGCGCGGCGGTTACAGCGTTCCGCTGTCCACGTCGCCGACGCAACTGGTGCTGTCGGCAAGGTAGGCGCTAAGCTGGCGGACCAGCGGTACATCGGCGGGCGGCATGGGCCATGCGTCCATCGCCGCCGGCTCGCACCAGATCAGGCCGTCCGCCTCCAGCGCGACCGGCGTGTCCGACCAGCGTCGTATGACATAGAGAAGCAGCAGGAGATGGCGACCGGGCAGCGGCTCGGTCGCGAACCCGGCGGGCTCCAAGGCGACGGGCTCGACCGTGATCGCCAGTTCCTCGTGAAGTTCGCGGATCAGCGCCGCCTCCGGACTTTCCCCCGACTCGATCTTGCCCCCCGGAAACTCCCACAGCCCGGCCAAACTCTTTCCCGCCGGACGCTGTTGCAGCAGGACCCGTCCTGCTTCATCGACCAGGGCCGCGGCCACGACGGGAAACAGAGGCGTGGCCGCGATCGGCTCCGCTTCGGCTCTATCGACCATTTCTTAACTCTTCCCCCTTATGCCGGTGACACCATGAAAGCGTTCACGATCCTCCGCACCATGCGACGTGTTTGCGCCGATACGCGCGGCGCGACCGCTGTGGAATATGGCCTCATCATCGCCAGCATCATGCTGGTCCTGATCGTGGGCCTGTCTCAACTGGGGATAAGCCTGCAAGGCGTCATGCAGACGCTGACCGATCACCTCCAGAACGCCACCGGTTAGATTTCATGACGAAGGCTGCAAACTTAAGCCTTCGTCAACCACTTAGCGCTTAAATGGCCCGAAGCTGATCCGGCTCTCCGGCTCAGCCGGGTGATCGACAAAGCACTAGAGACAACGGAGACCGGAATGAAGACGATCCGCAAGATGTTGAAGAACAACAAGGGTGCGACGGCCATCGAATATGGCCTGATCGCAGCCCTGATCGCCGTCGCCGCCATCGGCGCCATGAAGGGTCTCGGTACCCAGCTGAACACCTCGTTCAACAACATCAGCGGCAAGCTGGCGAATCCGACGGGCTGATCCGGTGGGCTGACCGCATGGCTTGACGTCGTCGCCATCGGTTCAGCCCGGGTCCGCCACATTGCGGAAATTCCCTTCGGTCGGATTGCGCCTTTACGGACAGCACGCAATCCGGCCGAAGTGTTTTTTAAGACAGAGCAACGGGTCGAGATATCCCCCGCCCGACCGATCGCGGTGATGCGATCGTCACCAGCGACCGAAGTTTTGTCTGGGGCCTGTCGAAATGTTCGCGCGTTACGGCGCCGCCCCGGCAAGGTCCGGGATGACGCGCGCGGCGTCATCCGTCCCCGATCCGCTTAAAGACGACCCATCGCCAGGAACTTCGCGGCCCGACCGCGCTTCAGCTCATCGCGACCGACGCCGCCCAGATCACCCAGCGCCTTCTGGATCGCATCGCCGAGATTGGTGATCGCGCCCGCCGGGTCGCGATGGGCGCCGCCCACCGGCTCGGGCACGATGGTGTCGATGACGCCGAAGCTCTTCAGATCCTGCGCCGTGACGCGCATCGCCTCGGCCGCTTCCGCCGCCTTGTCCGCCGTGCGCCACAGGATCGAGGCGCAGCCCTCCGGCGAGATCACCGAATAGACGGCGTGCTCGAACATCAGCACCCGGTTGCCCGCCGCCAGCGCCACCGCACCGCCCGAGCCACCCTCGCCGACGATCGCCGAGACGACCGGCACGCCCGCCGCCAGACAGGCTTCGGTCGAACGCGCAATGGCCTCCGCCTGGCCACGCTCTTCGGCCTGGATGCCGGGGAACGCACCGGACGTGTCGACCAGCGTCACGATGGGCAGGCCGAATCGGTCGGCCAGCTCGACCAGGCGGATCGCCTTGCGATAGCCCTCGGGCTTGCCCATGCCGAAATTGTGACGGAGGCGGCTGGCGGTATCCTCGCCCTTTTCATGGCCCAGCACCATCACGCGCTGGCCGCGGAACTGGGCGAAACCGCCCATGATCGCCTGATCGTCGCCGAACGCGCGGTCCCCTGCCAGCGGCACGAATTCGTCGAACAGCCCGGCGACATAATGCTTGAAGTGCGGGCGCTGCGGGTGGCGCGCTACCTGAGTCTTCTGCCAGGGGGTCAGCCTGGCGAAAGTGTCGCGCAGCAGCTTGTCCGACTTGGCCTGAAGCTTGGCGATCTCCGCGCCGATATCGACCGTCCCTTCGGCGGTCGTGTCGCGCAGTTCGTCGATCCGGCTCTGAAGCTCGGCGATCGGTTTCTCGAAATCGAGGAAGGTCGTTGACATGGGCCTAGCGCCTAAGGGCGCTTGTTCCGAAAATCAACGAGCGGGTGGCGTGCGTTGACCAGTTCGACCAATCGCGCCGCCTCGACATGGGTGTAGATTTCGGTGGTGGCGATATCGGCATGGCCCAGCATCGCCTGTACCGCGCGCAAATCCGCCCCCCCGCCCAGCAGATGCGTGGCAAAGGCGTGGCGCAGCACGTGCGGGCTGACCCGGTCGGGCGGAATCCCGGCCTCCACCGCCAGCGCCTTGACCAATTGATAGAGGCGGATGCGGGTCAGATGCTTCTTGCCGCCGGGAAACAGCCATGGCGTGTCGGCGGGTACATGGTTCCGCCACGCGGCGACCGCCGCGCGCGCGCGGTCGGAGATCGGCACCATCCGCTCCGCCCCGCCCTTGCCCTTCAGGATCAGGAAAGGCCGGTCGGGATGGACCGCGTTGCGCGGCAGCGCGACCAGTTCGCTCGCGCGCAGTCCCGACCCGTAAAGCAGTTCGATCAGCGCCCCGAGTCGCAGATCATTGGGCAAGGGATGCGGCATGGAGGTCCGCTCGGCAATGGCGGCGAACAGCCGGTCGATATCGGCATGGCTCAGCACCTTGGGCAGCCTCCGGCGCTGGCCGGGGCGCGGCAAGGCGGTCGAGGGATCGTCCTGGCGCAGCCCCTCCTCATGCAGAAAGGCATAGAAGCGGCGCAGCGCCGCCGCCTTGCGCGCGACGGTCGCATTGGCGAGCCGCGCCCAGCCATCGGCCAGCGCCTGAAGCGCGCCTTCGTCCGCATCGGCCAGCCCGCCCATCGCCTCGCCCGCCAGCCGCAGGTCCGAGCGATAGGCGGCCAGCGTGTTGCCCGCCGCGCCCGCCTCCGCCGCCATCATTTCCAGAAACCGGTCGAGGAGCGCGGCGTCGCGAGACATCATGCCCGCGCGATCGCCTCCGCCGCGATCATCCGCGCATCGGTGTCGAGCCCGACCGAGCGCAGCGCCTGGACGATCCGGTACAGCGCCTGGGGCGGCACCCCACGCCAGTCGTTGGTCTGCATCCCGATCGCACAGAGCAGCACGACCATGCCGGTCTGCTCATCGGCCACCGCCTGGTCGAGCGCCTGGGTCCAGGCGTTGCGCTGCCCGATCCGCACGTCCAGCGCCTCGGCACCGCGTTCGGTATCGCCCTGCGACAAGCGGCCCAGCCCCGCCATGCCGGCGAAGAACAGGCGCTGCTTCAGCGCGTCGCCATTGCCGCCATAGGCCGTGACCTGGCTATAGCCGACCTGCCCCTGCCGGTCCGGGTCGCTGAGTTCGATCATCGCCCAGGCGTCGCTGCCCTGCTTGACGGCACCGCGCCAGCGAGCCGCGCTCCGGTCCAGCCCGGCGGACAGCATCGAGGCGACCAGCCGGTCCGAATCGCCGTCGGACGACACCACGGGCAGCCGCGCCACCGCGCGCGCCGTCAGGATCAACCGGCCATAGGGCGTGCGATCGCCATCGCCCCAGAGCGAACGGATTGCGGACAGCCGCTGCCCCTCGTCATTGGCGGCATAGGCGTTGCGCAGGTCATTGCCGATCGCGCCCGACGCCCGGCTGGCCTGGTCGTCGTCCGCCAGCGCCGAATAGAAATCGACCAACGCGGCGTTGGACAGCACGCCCATGCTTGCCGCCTGATCGATCACGCTCGCCCGGTCGCTGGCGGCAACGGCGGGCGAGGTCGCCAGCCAGCCGCGCACCTGCGGGCCCGCATAGGACAGATATTCGGGCGGCACGCCCAGCCCGGTCGCGGTCGCGAGGCCGAAGCGCCAGACCGTCAGGCGATCCGCGCCGGTCCAGTCGAGCGACACCGCCCGACGCCCCCCAGCGCTCGACCCCATCAGCTTTTCGGCGAGCTTCAGGTCGAAATCGTCCGCGATACGCTGACGCCGGACCTGCCGCACGATGGCGCTGCCCCGCGCCGCCTCGCCCGACAGCGCCGCGCACATGCCCTGCGCCACCCGGTAGCCGCCCAGCCCGGTGGCGGCGGCGCCGCCATCGGCGAGCGGGCAGAGCCCCGCCGGATCGCTCGACGCGAGCAGCGCGTTCATCCCGACCTGATAGAGTTTGGGGGTGTAGTTGCCCACATCGACCGACTGGACGACCGCGCGCGCCACCTGCGCCTCGCCCATGCGGAGCAACAGCCATGCGCGCTCGGCGGCGAAGTCCGCGCCGTTGACGCCACGCGGCGTGATCATCTGCGCGGCCAGCGTCCGGCGCAGCAGGATCGAGGTCCAGCGCGACGGCAGCGGGGCCGACAAACGCCGCATCAATGCCTCGGCGACCCGTCCGTCCGCGCCCGCGAACACCCGCTGGTCCAATGCGCCCTCGCGCGGACCGGCAGGACCGACCAGCGCCAGCGACCGCCGTGCCGAGGCGGGGAGTTCATACTCCGCCAGCGTATGCGGATCGATCGTCGCGCTGGGCGACGGGGTCGGCGTGGGCGTCGGGGTGGATAGCGATTCGATCAGCGCGCCGACCGGATCGGCCGGGGTCCGCGCGGGCGTCGGTACGGCCACCGGCGTCGGCGCGGTTCCCGGCGCCACGCGCGGGGTCGCCGTGCCGCGCGGCGTCGGCCGGGGACTGGGCGGCGCGCTCGGCTGGCCGAAGCCCGGGGGAAGCAGCGATTCGGGCCGATCCTGCGCCGCCGCCAGTGCGGCGGCCCCGACCATCAGAAACGCGACGGCGCGGGGCAGATGGCGGAAAACGGCCTTCCGCTTATTGCAGGTTGCCAAGCGAGACCGCCTTCTCGACCTGAGTCGTCGGCCGTTCGGTCGCCCGGCCCGAGAGCAGGAACAGCCCCCCGACGATCACGACGAGGAGGACGATGAGCGAAACGACCATACGGGACATGAAACGCTAAACCTTATAATGGACCCGTGAAAGCCCGGCCGGTGTTGCCGGGCGCGCGCCCGCTGTATAGCGCAGAGTGCAATGTTGCAAAGCCACAACCCTGTAGATGCAAGCTGGAACGGGTCGCCCATCGTATTGGTGGGGCTGATGGGCGTGGGCAAGTCGACCGTGGGCCGCCGCCTAGCGAATCGGTTGCGCCTGCCCTTCGTCGATGCCGACACCGCGATCGAGGAAGCCGCGGGCATGAGCGTGTCCGAAATCTTCGCCCAGTTCGGCGAACCTTATTTCCGTGACGGCGAACGGCGGGTCATCGCCCGGCTGGTCGATGGTCGGCCCAAAGTGATCGCGACCGGCGGCGGCGCGTTCATCAACGACGAGACGCGCGCGCTGATCCTGGAACAGGCGACCGCCATCTGGCTGAACGCCACGCCCGAGGTGCTAGCCGAGCGGGTCAGGCGGCGCGACACCCGCCCGCTCCTTCGCGGCAAGGACCCGCTGAAGGTGCTTCGCGAATTGTCGGCGGTCCGCAACCCGATCTATGCCCTCGCCCCCATCCACGTCACCAGCAAGCGCGGGCCCCACGAGGCCACCGTCAACGCCATATTGAAAGCCATCGGACGATGAAGACCGTCACCGTGTCGCTCGGCGACCGCAGCTATCCCATCCATATCGAGGCCGGGCTGCTGCCCCGCGCCGCCGAATGGCTGGCCCCGCTGGCGCGCGGGCGGCGCATGGCGATCGTGACGGACGAGAATGTCCGCCCCCACCTCGAAGCGTTGCAGGCGTCGCTGACCGCCGCGGGGGTGGAGAGCGAGGCGATCATCCTGCCCCCCGGCGAGAAGACCAAGAGCTGGACGATCCTGGAACATGTCTGCGACCGGTTGCTGGAACGCGGGGTGGAGCGGTCGGATCATGTCGTCGCGCTGGGCGGCGGGGTGATCGGCGATCTGGTCGGCTTCGCCTGTTCGATCGTCAAGCGCGGATGCCGCTTCGTCCAGATCCCGACGACGCTGCTGGCCCAGGTAGACTCGTCGGTGGGCGGCAAGACCGCGATCAACACCTCGGCGGGCAAGAACCTGATCGGCGCGTTCCACCAGCCCGCCATGGTACTGATCGACCCGCAAGTCCTCGACACGCTGCCCGCGCGCCAGGTGCGCGCCGGTTATGCGGAGGTCGTCAAATACGGCCTGATCGACGATTTCGCCTTTTTCGAATGGTGCGAGGCGAACGCGCCCGCGCTGTTGGCGGGCGATGCGGACGCGCGGGTCCATGCCATCGCGCATTCGGTCGCGGCCAAGGCGCGGATCGTGGCGGCGGACGAGCATGAGACGAACGGCATCCGCGCGCTCCTGAACCTTGGCCACACCTTCGGCCATGCGCTGGAGGCGGAGGCTGGTTTTTCCGATCGGCTGCTGCATGGCGAGGGCGTCGCGGCGGGCTGTGCGCTCGCCTTTCGCTATTCGGTCCGCAAGGGAATTTGCGAGCGGCAGGATGCGGAGCGGGTCGCGGCGCATCTGCGCGCCATCGGCCTGCCCGACGGCCTCGCCGCCGCCGGGATCGATGCGCCGTCGGCGACGTTGGTCGAGCATATGAAGCACGACAAGAAGATGGCGGCGGGCACCCTGCCCTTCCTTCTCGCACGCGGAATCGGGCGGACCTATCTCGACAAGACGGTCGATCTGGCCGACGTCACCGCCTTCCTGGACGGCGAACCCCGCTGATGCCCAATGGGGTCGCCAAGCGGAATTTGCCGGGCAAGACGTGCCCGGCCTGTGGGCGCCCCTTCACCTGGCGCAAGAAATGGGCGCGGGATTGGGAACAGGTGGTCTATTGTTCGGATGCGTGTCGGCGGAAGCGGTAAGGATTTGCCTTGGCCGTTTGTGTTTCGGGTAGGCCGGATCTCATCCCATGGCCTTCGACTTCGCTCAGGCTGAACGGGGGTTGGGGCAAGTCATCCACCCCAGTTTGCGCTGAGCGAAGTCGAAGCGCACGCGCTCCGCTCCGCCGAGTATCCCGGTCATCGCTCGGCCTTCGACGACACTCATGCCGAATGGAAATTGGGGTCACGCCACCCACCCCGTTCGCGCTGAGCGAAGTCGAAGCGCACGCCCCGGCCTATCCCCGCGCCGCCTTCCCCGCTGCCAGCGCCCGCTCGCGGCCTTCGCGATGGCCGATGATCTTGGCGGGATAGCCCTTGGGCCGACACCCCGCCACATCCGGATCGTGGATCGCGGCATCGGGCAGGTTCCTTAATTCCGGCACCCATTCGCGGATATAGTCGCCCGCGTCGAACTTCTCCGACTGGGTGAGCGGGGCCATGATGCGGCCGAACATATTCGCGTCGATCCCCGTCCCCGCGACCCATTGCCAGTTGACCGAATTATTCCCGTAGTCCGCATCGACCAGACAGTCCCAGAACCAGCGCTCGCCCTCACGCCAGTCGATCAACAGATGCTTGATGAGGAACGAGGCGGCGATCATCCGCACCCGGTTGTGCATCCAGCCGGTCGTCCAGAGCTGCCGCATCCCCGCATCGACGATGGGATAACCGGTGCGTCCCGTTTGCCAGGCCTTCAGATCGGCATCCGCCTCCTTCCCCTTGCGCCAGGGCAGGCGATCGAACGCCTCGCGCCCATTGCGATCGGCATAGTCGGGCAGCGCCATCACCACGCCATCAGTGAAGTCGCGCCACGCGAGTTCCTTACGGAACGTCTCGGTATCGGCGTGCCGGTCGAGCGCGTACCAGACGGCGCGGGGCGACACCTCGCCGAAATGCAGGTGCGGCGACAGGCGCGAGCTTCCCTCCTCCGACGGCATGTTGCGCGCCGTGTCATAGGCGGTCGCCTTGGCGACGAAATCCGCGATCCGCTCGCGCCCGGCCGCCTCGCCCGGCGTCCAGTCCGCATCGAAGCCGGTCGACCAATCGGGCTTGGTGGGCAGCAGCGCCCAGTCGGCCAGCGTCTCGCTCTTCGGCCAATGCGCAGGCGCGGTCAGCGCCTCGGGCGGGTCGAGCGGGTGTTCGGGCGGCAGATGGCCCTGCAATCCCTTCCAGAAGGCGGAGTAGATGCGGAACGGCTTGCCGCCGCCGGTCGTGACCAGTTCGGGACGGGCGAGATGATTGCCGTCTTGCAGGCATAGCGCCTCGCCCAGTTCCTCTTCCGCCGCGCGCCACCAGGGTTCGTAATGGCGGATGGCGTGGATCGCCTCCGCCCCGCTTTCCTTCATCAGAGCCTGGAGCGTCTTCACCGCCGGCCCGCGCCGCAGGATCAGGCGACTGCCCAGCGCTTCCAGATCCTTGGCGAGCGCGGTCAGGCTATGGTGCAGCCACCAACGCTGCGCCGCGCCCATCCGCCAGTCTCCGGGCGTGTCGTCATCGAGGATATAGACCGGAACGACCGGCCCCGCCGCCGCCGCCGCCAGCAGCGCGGGTTGATCGTGAAGGCGGAGATCCTGGCGAAACCACAGGATATGGGGGGCAGCATTCATCCCAGCGCTACGCTTCGCTTGTCCCCCGGTTCCCTGACGCCCAATCGTTTGCCGAGCGTCAGTATGGCGGTCACGTGTCGCTCCGCGATCGCCATCACATCGTCGCCATAACCGCCGCCCACCGTGCTCGCGAGCGGCAACCCCCGCGCCAGCGCCAGGTCGGCGATCAGATTTTCGCGCGCCACCAGCCCTTCGCGGGTCAGCGACAATCGCCCCAGCCGATCCTCGACAAAAGGATCGACTCCCGCCTGATACAGAATGATGTCGGGCCGGTGCTCGTCCAGAAAGGGGCGGAGCGTGGCGTCCAGCGCCGCCAGATAGCCGTCATCGTCCACCCCGTCGGACAGTCCGACATCCAGCGTAGAGCGGGCCTTGCGCGCCGGGAAGTTCTTCTCGGCATGGATGGAGTAGGTGACGATATCGCTCCGCCCGGCGGTCAGCGCGGCGGTGCCGTCGCCCTGATGCACGTCGCAATCGACGATCGCGACCCGGGCCACCGTCCCCTCCTCGACCAGCCGGTTCGCCGCGATCGCAAGGTCGTTGAAGATGCAATAGCCCGCCCCCGTATTGGCCAGCGCATGATGGCTACCCCCGGCTGTATTGGCGGCGAAGCCGTGCCGCAGCGCCAGCATCGCGGCGGTCCAGCTTCCCCCCGGCACCGCCCGCGCGCGGTACGCCACCTGCTCGGTGATCGGAAAGCCGATGCGCCGCGTCTTCTCCGGCGGCACGCGCGCCTCCAGCACTTCGGCGACATAATCGGGGTCGTGCACCGCCTCGATCCATTCGGATGGCATCAGCGCGGGTTCGGTCCAGGCCACCGCATCCCCCTCCTGCCGCAACAGATCGCGGATCGCGCCATTCTTGCCCCAGCGATAGGTGGAGCGGGCCGGAGCTTCGGTCACATAGGCCGGGTGATGGACGACATGGATCATGCGCCCTAGTTAGGGTGCCATGACCCGCGATAGGAGGGCCCCGGCCCCGCTACCCGAGTTGCGCGCCGATGTCGCCCGCTTTCTCGGCTATTACAACCGACTGCCCGGCCCGCCCCAGCAGGATCTGGGCCCGGAGGCCGCGCGGGCGATGATGCGCGCGGCCCGCGACCTGACCGACCCGCCGATCGGGCCGCTGGGCACAGACCGCCGCTTCATCATCGAGGGGCCGGACGGTGCGATGCCCGCACGGCTGTTCGATCCGCGTGAGGATCGGGCGGCGGGGCCGGTCGTGCTGTTCCTGCATGGCGGCGGTTTCGTGCTGGGTGACGTGGATACCCATGCGCCGCTCGCCGCCGAGATCGCGCGGACGCTCGACCTGCCGGTCGTCTCGCTCGACTATCGGCTGGCCCCCGAGCATGTCTGGCCCGCCGCACCGGACGACTGCGAGGCGGCGGCGCGCTGGCTGGCGGAACAGCCCGGCACCACGGGGCTGGTCCTGATGGGCGACAGCGCGGGCGGAACGCTGGCGACGGTGACCGCGATGACCTTGCGCGACCGCCCCGCCGCGGTGCCGGTGCTGGCACAGGGGCTGCTCTATCCCGCCAGCGATATGGGCCGTGCGCATCCGTCGTTGCGCGACTTCGCGGACGGCCATTTCCTGACCCGCGCGATGCTCGACTGGTTCGTCGCCTGCTATGCCGCCGACCTTCAGCATGTGCGCGCGGCACCGATGCGCGGCGATCTGTCCGCCATGCCGCCCGCTGTCATCGTCACCGCCGAGTGCGACCCGATCCGCGACCAGGGCCGCGCCTATGCCGCCGCGCTCGTCCGCGCCGGGGTGGCTGTCAGTTTCCGCGAGGCTCGGGGCACGATCCACGGCTTCGCCACGCTGCGCAAGGCGATCCCCTCGGGCGTGGCTGACCTGACCGGATTCCTGCTTGCGTTGCGCGCGCTGATCGCCGAGGCGGTGGCGGCACGCCCTATGGGACAATGATGATGACCGATCTCCCCTATCGCCCCTGCGCGGGCGTCATCCTGATGAACCGCGACGGCCGCGTCTTCGTGGGACAGCGGATCGATTCCACGCTGGAGGCCTGGCAGCTTCCGCAAGGGGGGATCGATCCGGGCGAGGACGCCGATGCCGCCGGCTTGCGCGAGCTGTTCGAGGAGACCGGCGTCACCGCAGACAAGGTCGAGTTGATCGCCCGCGCCCCCCGCGAACTGACCTACGACCTGCCCGAAGACATGATCGGCAAGGTGTGGAAGGGCAAATGGCGCGGCCAGCGGCAAATCTGGTTCCTCTACCGCTTCCTGGGCGAGGACGGCGATATCCGCATCGACACCGAGCATCCCGAATTCCGCGCCTGGCGCTGGAGCGAGCCCGAGACGCTGCCCGCGATGATCGTACCGTTCAAGAAGGCGCTGTACGAGGAACTGCTGGTCGTCTTCGCGGAGCATTTCGCCGCACCGCATGGGGATGCCGCCATTCCCGCCGGGTCGCGAAAGGCATAAGGCGCGCATCATGACGAAGCGGCTGCTGCTGATCCCCATGGCGCTGGGCCTGCTGGCCAATGCCGAGCCGAACGACCCCGACCCCGCGCTGATCCCGCCGCAGATCCGCGCGATGCTGGAGGCCGCGATCGCCAGCGGCAACGAGAACGACATCACCACCGTCGTCCGCTATGCCCGCAATGCCGTTCCCGAAGCGGCCGACGCGATCGACGCGATGGCCGATGTCTGGCGCGACGAAAAGACCGCGAGCCGCAGCCGGACGATCCGCGAGGCGACCTTCTTCGACCTGTGGCATGGCCGGGTCGAGCTGGGCGGTTTCGCGACGACGGGCAACAGCCAGAATATCGGCCTGACCGGCATCGTCGACCTGACCCGCGAAGGGCTGCAATGGCGGCACAAGCTGCACTTTCAGGGCGATTATCAGGAAAGCTTCAAGGTCGTCAGCCGCGAACATTATGTCGCGTCCTACGAGCCCAATTTCAAACTGGACGCCAACAACTACGTCTATGGCGCCGCGCAATATGAGAGCGACCGGTTCCTTGGCTATTTCAACCGCTTATCGGCCTCGGCGGGTGCGGGTTACAGCGCGATCCGCAAGCCCAACATGACGCTGGACGTCGAATTGGGCCCCGCATTCCGCCACACCGAATTCACCGACGCCCGGATCGAAAGCGCGCTGGCGGCACGCGGCAACCTGAACTTCACCTGGAAGCTGACGCCCGCCATCTCGTTCAACCAGACGGCGTCCGCCTATCTCCAGAAGTTCAACAGCACGGTCGGCACCAATTCGTCGCTCAACGCCAAGGTGTTCGGGCCGCTGTCGGCGCAATTCTCCTACAACGTCCAATATGAAAGCGAGCCACCGCTCGGTCGCCAGACCACCGACACGATCACCCGCGCCTCGGTCGTGTACAGCTTCTGATCGCCACGAAGACAGGGGGGTTCACCTTACCCCCTTCCATCGCCTAGGCTGGGGTGATGGAGAGACTGAACACGATCGAGCGGAACGTGGTCGCGTCCGCCGCCGCCTACCCCATGCTGCCGCTCACCGAGCGATGGGCGGCGATCAACAGCGGCACACGCAACCTGATCGGCCTGGCGACCATGGCCGATCAGCTTGCCGAACGCTTCGGCACGCTACCCGGCGTCCTGACCATGGTCGCACCCGAGCCGGTCGAGCGGGTCGGCGCGGACGGACGCCCGGTCGCGATCGAGCATGGCCGCCATCTGCATTTGTCGGTCCGCCCCGAAGCGCCGGTCAGGATGCTGTTCACCGGCCATATGGACACCGTCTATCCGGTCGATCATCCCTTTCAGAGCGTCACGCGGATCGACGCCAACCGGCTGGGTGGCCCAGGTGTGGCGGATATGAAGGGCGGTCTCGCCGTCCTCCTCGCGGCGCTCCATGCGGTCGAGGCGAGCCCTGCGGCGGATCGGCTAGGCTATGACGTGCTGATCAATTCCGACGAGGAAACCGGCTCCGCCTCATCGGCGGCGCTGATCGCCCGGCTGGCGGCGGGCAAGGTCGCCGCGCTGACCTATGAGCCCGCGCTTCCCGACGGGACGCTGGCGGGCGCACGCGGCGGCACCGGCAATTTCACCATCGTCGTGCGCGGGCGAAGCGCCCATGCGGGCCGCAACCCGGAAGAGGGCCGCAATGCCATCGTCGCCGCCGCGCGCATCACGCTGGAACTGACGCGGTTGGCGGCGGAGGACATCACGGTCAACCCGGCCCGGATCGACGGCGGCGGGCCGAACAATGTCGTGCCCGACCTCGCCATGCTCCAGGTCAATTTCCGCCCCCGCGCCCTTGCCGCGATCGAGCGGACCGGCCCCGCCATGAAGGCCATCGCAGAGCGCATCGCCGCCGAGCATGAGGTCGACGTCGAGGTGCATGGCAGCTTCAACCGCCCGCCCAAGCCCATCGACGACGGCGCGGCGGCGCTGTTCGAGACGGTGCGGCGTGCCGGAGCCGATATGGGCCTGTCGATCGGCTGGCGCGAGACCGGCGGGGTGTGCGACGGCAACAATATCGCGGCGGCTGGTGTGCCGGTGGTGGACACGATGGGCGTGCGCGGCGGCGCGATCCATTCGTCGGACGAGTATCTGCTGATCGATAGCCTGGCCGAGCGGGCGGGCTTGTCGGCGCTGACGATCCTGCGCATCATCGGTTCCGCATGAACAGCTTCCGTATCCGTCCCGCCGTCGATAGCGACCTGCGGCACCTCTATGAAATGGCCAAGCTGACCGGCGGCGGCTTCACCAACCTGCCCCCGGACCGCCGCTCGCTGTCCGCCAAGCTGGCCCGCAGCCATGACGCCTTTTCCAGCGATGGCGACGGAACGGTGCGGGACGAATTGTTCGTCCTGATGCTCGAGGATCGGAGGACCGGCGATGTGCGCGGGACCTGTCAGATCTTCACCCATGTCGGGCAGAAGCACCCCTTCTACAGCTATCGTATCGGCACACTGACCCAGCATAGCCGCGAACTCGACCGCACCTTCCGCGCCGAGATGCTGTCGCTGACCACCGATCTGGAAGGCGCGAGCGAGGTGGGCGGGCTGTTCCTCCATCCCGGCGAGCGCGCGGGAGGGCTCGGCCTGTTGCTGGCGCGCAGCCGTTACCTGTTCATGCGCGCCAACCGTCCGCGTTTCGCCGACCGGGTGCTGGCGGAGTTGCGCGGGGTGATCGACGAAGCGGGCGGATCGCCCTTCTGGGACGGTCTGGCGGGCCGCTTCTTCGGGATGAATTTCCAGCAGGCGGACGAATTCAACGCGATCCACGGCCACCAGTTCATCGCCGACCTGATGCCCAAGCATCCCATCTACACCGCGATGCTGACCGAAACCGCGCGCGCCGCCATCGGCCTGCCTCACCCCTCCGGGCGCGCGGCGATGCGGATGCTCGAGAATGAGGGCTTCGCCTTCGAACATTATATCGACATTTTCGACGGCGGCCCGACCATGACGGCACGCACCGATCAGGTGCGCACCATCCGCGACGCACGCGAAAGCCGGGTCGTCGGAATCGAGGCAGCGCCGGGACGCGAGGCGCTGGTCGCGGTCGGCAAGCTGACCGACTTCCGCTGTGCGCTGGGCGAAATACGCGATGGCGATGACGGGATCATCATCTCGGAGGAAACGGCAGAGACGCTCGACCTGATGATCGACGACCTCGTCCTGCACATCGATCGGTGAGGGCCATGCTGAAAGAGATTAATTTCGACGGCCTGATCGGGCCGAGCCACAATTATGCGGGGCTCAGCCACGGCAATCTGGCGGCCACCCGCAATGCGGGCAAGACCTCCCGCCCCCGCGCCGCCGCGTTGCAGGGGATCGCCAAGATGCGCGCGAACCTCGATCTGGGGCTGGTACAGGGCCTGCTGCTGCCCCATCCCCGGCCCGATCACGCGTGGCTGCGACGGCTCGCGACAGATTATGACGGCGCTTCGCCGGTCCTGAAAGCACAGTCGCTGTCCGCCTCGGCGATGTGGGCGGCCAACGCCGCGACCGTCTCGCCCGCACCCGATAGCGGCGACGGGCGCTGCCACCTGACCGTCGCCAACCTGCTGACCATGCCGCATCGCAGCCATGAATGGCCCGCGACGCTCGCCCAGTTGAAGCTGATCTTCGCCGACCCGGCCTTTGTCATCCATCCGCCAGTGCCTGCCCCCTTCGGCGATGAAGGTGCGGCCAATCACATGCGGCTGTGCAGCGGCCATGACCGACCGGGCGTCGAGGTGTTCGTCTATGGCGAAAGCGGCGGTCCCTTCCCCGCGCGCCAGCATCGAGAGGCCTGCGAAGCGGTCGCCCGCGCGCACCGGCTGCACGCCGATCGCGTGCTGTTCGCGCGGCAATCGGACGCGGCGATCGCGGCGGGGGCCTTTCACAACGACGTCGTGGCGGTCGCGAACGAACGCGTGCTGTTCGCGCATGAACAGGCCTTTGCCGATCGCGATGGCCTTTACGCCGATTTGCGCAGCCTGATGCCCGATGTCGAGATCGTCGAAGTCCCCGCCGACAAGGTCAGCCTGGCGGATGCCATCGCCTCCTATCTGTTCAACGCGCAATTGGTCACCCCGCCGGGCGGCGAGCCGACGCTGATCCTGCCGCAGGAGGCGCGCGACAATGACGCGGTCTGGTCCTGGCTTCGGGATCATGTCGCCGGCAACGGCCCGATCCGGCGGCTGGAGGTGGTGAATGTCCGCGAATCCATGGCCAATGGCGGCGGCCCGGCCTGTCTTCGCCTGCGCGTCGTCGCCGATCCCGCGACGATCGATCCGCGCTTTCTGGTCGACCATGCCGCACTTGACCGGATCGCGGCGGTGGTCGAGGCGCATTGGCCCGAGGCAATCGAGCCGACCGATATCGGCGATCCCCGGTTGATCGCGCAGGTGGAAAAGGCGCGACTGGCGCTGCTCGAGACGCTCGACTGTCTCATATTGGCAGAGGGTTGAGGCTTGGCGGCGCGGCGATGGAGTGGTGTAACCGCCACCATGTGGCCCCGCCTCGTCGCCCTGTTCACCATCAGGTCTAAGTTCGAGGCCTTCCTCGTCATCTACGCGCTGGGCCTTGGCGCGGTGGAGCGGGGACAGCATTATCTGACCGCTTATCCAGGCGTTGCGGGCAAGATCCTGTTCGCCGCCTGCCCCATCGCGGTGTTCATGGCGGGCGCGCGAATCCTGGACTCGCTGGAGCGGGACTATCGTGACTGACAGGATAAGTTGGTCGCGCGCTTCGCTGGCGACATTATCTGACAATCCGATGACTGGACTAACGCACCTTCAGCGGCTCGAAGCCGAAAGCATCCATATATTGCGCGAAGTGGTCGCCGAAACCCAGCGGCCGGTGATGCTCTATTCGGTCGGCAAGGATTCGGCGGTGATGCTGCACCTCGCCAAGAAGGCGTTCTTCCCGGCGCGCCCGCCCTTCCCGCTGCTCCATGTCGACACGACGTGGAAGTTCCGCGCGATGTACGATCTGCGCAACCGCGCGGCCGAGGCGGCGGGCATGGAGTTGATCGTCCACCGCAACCCGGAGGCCGAGGCGCTTGGGATCAACCCCTTCGACCATGGCAGCCGCCACACCGATATGTGGAAGACGGAAGGGCTGAAACAGGCGCTGACCGCGGGCGGATACGACGCGGCGTTCGGCGGCGCACGGCGCGACGAGGAGAAGAGTCGCGCCAAGGAGCGCGTCTTCTCCTTTCGCTCCGCCGCGCATGGCTGGGACCCCAAGGCGCAGCGGCCCGAACTGTGGAACCTCTATAACAGCCGCATCCACAAGGGGGAGAGCATCCGCGTCTTCCCGCTGTCCAACTGGACCGAACTCGATATCTGGCAATATATTTTGCAGGAGGGCATCGAAATCGTGCCGCTCTATTTCGCCGCGCCGCGCCCGACGGTGGAGCGCGACGGACTGCTGCTGATGGTCGATGACGACCGGTTCCAGTTGCGGCCGGGCGAGGTGCCGGTGGACCGCTCGATCCGTTTCCGCACGCTGGGCTGCTATCCGCTGACCGGCGCGGTCGAGAGCGAGGCGGCGACCCTGTCCGAAGTCATCCAGGAAATGCTGCTGACCACGACCTCGGAACGGCAGGGACGCGCCATCGACCATGACCAGGCCGCCAGCATGGAGAAGAAGAAGCGCGAGGGGTATTTCTGAGATGACCGCCTATCAACCCGATGCGCTGATCGCCGCCGATATCGACGCCTATCTCGCCACCCATGCCGCCAAGTCGATGCTGCGCTTCATCACATGCGGCTCGGTCGATGACGGCAAATCGACGCTGATCGGTCGGCTGCTCTATGATTCGAAGACCATCTTCGAGGATCAGTTGAGCCAGTTGGAGGCGGACAGCCGCCGTGTCGGTACGCAGGGGCAGAATATCGACTTCGCGCTGCTGGTCGACGGCCTTGCCGCCGAGCGCGAGCAGGGCATCACCATCGATGTCGCGTACCGCTTCTTCGCGACGGAGAAACGCAAGTTCATCGTCGCCGACACGCCGGGTCATGAACAATATACCCGCAACATGGTGACGGGCGCCTCGACCGCCGATCTGGCCGTGATCCTGATCGACGCGCGCAAAGGCGTGCTGACCCAGACGCGGCGGCACAGCTATCTGGCGCATCTGGTCGGGATCAAGGAGATCGTGCTGGCGGTCAACAAGATGGACCTGGTCGGGTACGACCAGTCGGTCTTCGACGCGATCGTCGGCGATTATGCCGGTTTCGCGCGCGGCATCGGGATCGAGCGGTTTACTGCCATTCCACTGTCGGGCCTGACCGGCGCGAACGTCACCACGCGCTCGCCCGACATGCCCTGGTATGACGGCCCCGCGCTGCTACCGCATCTGGAGACGGTGGCGATCGACGGCGACCGCGCGGTCACGGCATCGTTCCGCATGCCGGTACAATGGGTGAACCGGCCCGACCTCGACTTCCGGGGCTTTGCCGGGTTGATCGCGAGTGGTCGGGTGTCGGTCGGCGACCGGGTGCGGATCGCCCCCTCGGGCAAGATGACCGAGATCGCGCGGATCGTCACCTATGACGGCGACCAGTCACAGGCGATTGCTGGCGAGGCGGTGACCCTGGTCCTGACGGACGAGGTAGATTGCTCGCGCGGCGACGTGATCGCCGCCGCCGAGGACCCGCCCGAAATCTCCGACCAGTTCGTCGCCACCATCGTCTGGATGGCCGATGCGCCGCTGGTGCCGGGGCGCAGTTACTCGCTCAAGATCGGCACGCAGCTTGTCGGTGCGACCGTCCAGCCGCCGCGTCATGTGGTGGACGTGAACAGCCAGGAGCAGCGCCCCGCCGACACGCTCGCGCTCAACGATATCGGGCTGGCCGAGGTCTATGCGGACCGACCGATCGTGTTCGAGCCCTATGCGAAGGGCAGTACGCTGGGCGGCTTCATCCTGATCGACCGCGCGACCAATGCGACGGTCGCGGCGGGGATGATCGATCATGCGCTCCGCCGCGCGCAGAATGTGCATTGGCAATCCACGGTCATCACCCGCGAAGCCCATGCCCGGCAAAAGGGCCAGGCCCCGAAGGTCCTCTGGTTCACCGGCCTGTCGGGCTCGGGCAAGTCGACCATCGCCAATCTGGTCGAGCAGAAGCTGCACAGCATGGGCCGCCACAGCTTCCTGCTCGACGGCGACAATATCCGTCATGGCCTGAACCGCGACCTGGATTTCTCCGAGGCGGGCCGGGTGGAAAATATCCGCCGCGTGGGCGAGGTCGCCAAGCTGATGGCGGATGCGGGCCTGATCGTGTTGACCGCCTTCATCTCGCCCTTCCGGGCCGAGCGCGACATGGTGCGTGCGCTGCTGCCAGAGGGCGAGTTCGTCGAGATCTTCATCGACACGCCGCTGGCGGTCGCCGAGGAACGCGACGTGAAGGGCCTCTATGCCAAGGCGCGGGCGGGCGAGATCGCCGAGTTCACCGGCATCTCCAGTCCCTATGAAGCGCCCGACCGTCCCGAAATCCGGGTCGACACGACCAGGGAGACGGCGGAACAGGCGGCGTCGCGGATCGTCGAGCATGTGCTGGGCATCTGGAGTTACGACCTGTGACCGACGCCGAACTCGCGCGGTCGGTCGCCATCGAGGCGGGCGAACTGCTGAAGGACCTGCGCGCGTCGAGCGGGCTGGACGGCGCGGCACTCGGCGCGCTGGGCGACCGGGATGCGAACACGCTGATCCTCGACCGGCTGCGCGCGGCCCGGCCCGACGACTTCATTCTGTCCGAAGAGTCGGTGGACGACCGTGCCCGCTGCGCCGCACGGCGGGTGTGGATCGTCGATCCGCTCGACGGCACGCGCGAATATGCGAGCGGGTCGGACGAGTGGGCGGTGCATATCGGCCTCGCCATCGATGGCCGCCCGGCGCTGGGTGCCGTCGCGGTGCCCGACCGCGACCGGATCTTCGCGACCGACGACTTGCCCCCCGACCATCCCCCCTGCCCCCAAGGGCTGCGCGTTGTCGTCAGCCGCAGCCGAGCGCCGGACATCGCCCGGTGCGTCGGCGACCGGCTGGGCGCGACGCTGATCCCGATGGGCTCGGCGGGCGCCAAGGCAATGGCCGTGGTCGAGGGGCGGGCCGATGTCTACCTGCATGACGGCGGGCAATATGAGTGGGACAATTGCGCCCCCGCCGCCGTCGCGCTGGCCGCCGGGCTCCATGCCTCGCGCATCGATGGCCGACCGCTGATCTACAATTGCGAGAACCCCCTGCTGCCCGATCTGCTGATCTGCCGCCGCGAAGTCGCCGAGCGCGTTCTCGACGCGATCGCCAAAGGATAGGGCGTTTCGTCCTTGAGAGGCGACCGCCCGTACCGGTGACCGATATTCGGCATGCGTGACCTTGTAACGTCACATTCGCTGGTCCATGAACCCGCGATGCAGCGACCGCTACCGTATCCCGACGCCTTCGCCATGCGGACCGCGCGATGACGCTGATCCCTCTGGCATTCGGCCTGGCGGCGATGGCGGCGACGCTGGCGGGCGGGATGCTCGCGCTTCGCCTGCGGCATCGCATCGGCATGGTGCTGGGCGTGACCGCCGGAATCGTGGTCGGCGTGGCGCTGTTCGACCTGGTGCCCGAGGCGCTGGAACTGGCGGGCGACCGCTGGGCGGTGCGGGAGATGATGGGTTTCACCGCGCTGGGGCTGGCGGGCTATATGCTGCTCGACCGGCTGCTGGCACGGATACCCCGTGCGGCGGCGTCGTGGCGTGGCGATCTGGGACCCGCCATGCTGTGCCTGCACAGCCTGATGGACGGACTGGGCATCGGCCTGGCCTTTCAGATCGATACGGCGGCAGGCTGGATGATCGCGCTGGCGGTGCTGACTCATGACGTGGCGGACGGCGTGAATACCGTCAGCCTCAGCCTGGCCGCACGGTCGGAGACGGCGGCGCGGCGCTGGCTGATCCTGAACGGGATCGCGCCAATGCTGGGCGTGCTGATCGGGTCGGGGATCGCCATTCCGGCGAGCATGCTAGTACCGGTCATGGCGCTCTTCGCGGGGGTGTTCCTGTATATCGGGGCATGCGAACTGGTCCCGCGCAGCCAGTCGCTCGATCCGCGCTTTCGCACCAGTCTCGCGACTGTCGCGGGGATCGTGTTGATGCTGGGCGTGACGCACTTCGCCCATTGATTTCGGGTTGAATGACGGGGGCTTTCACAAGGCATGTCCGTTGTGGAAGGCCCCCTCCACCAGCTTCGCTGGTTCCCCTCCCCGTGCCGGGGGGGGATGGGGCATCGCCGCCGGGGAAGGGTATTCCGGCGACGATGCCCCGATTACCGGTGGCGTGTCAGGCGGGTTCGGCGGCCTGCGCCGCCGCATTGGTCCCGCCTTCGGCCAATCCGGTAAGCTTTTCGTCGGTCGCCTTTTCCTCGGCCAGCGTTTCGTCGAGCATCGCCGCGCAATCGCTTCGCCCCAATTGCCGCGCCCAGGCGACCAGCGTGCCATAGCGGGCGATCTCATAATGCTCGACCGCCTGCGCCGCCGCGATCAGCGCGGCGTCGAGGACCCGCTTGTCGGCGACCTCGCCCGCGACCTCATTGGCTTCCTTGATGATGCCGTCGATCGCGGGGCAGGTGACCGCCTTGGGCGAATGGCCGTGCATCTCGAACACCTGTTCCAGCCGCCGGATCTGCCCCTCGGTCTCGCGCAGATGCTGCTCGAACCCGGCCTTGAGCTGCGGATCGGTCGCCTTGTCGATCATCTTGGGCAGCGCCTTGGTGATCTGATGCTCGGCGTAATAGATATCCTGAAGCTGATGCACGAACAGGTCGTCCAGCGTCGCGATATACTTGGTGAACAAGCCCATGGTCGGTCTCCTTTCGAGGGGGGTCAGCGGTCGGCCGAGCCCGGTTCGGCGATCTTGCGATGCGCCTCGGCCAGCACCGATTGCGGCACCACGCCGGCCCCGGCGACCTGGGCCTTGTTGGCGAGGCCGGGGACGATATGCCCCTCACCGGCGATCATCGCGTCCCAGCCCTTGCGAGCGACCTCGGCGGGATCGTCCTTCTCGCTCGCACCCACCCGCGTGTCGAGCATGTCGGCGCGGGCGAAGAACTCGGTCTCCGTCGGCCCGGGCATCAGGGTGGTCAGCGTGACGCCCTTCTGCTCCTTGATCTCGTTGCGCAGCGCCTCGGTGAAGTTGACGATGAACGCCTTGGTCGCATTGTAGATCGCGTTGAAGGGGCCGGGAATGAAGCCGACGATCGAGCCGGTGACCAGTATCTTGCCCTCGCCATGCCGGACCATAGCCGACAGCACGCGTTGCAGCAGATAGACGGTGCCCGTCACATTGGTGTCGACCGAACGCCGCCAGTCCTCCAGCGACTGGTCGAGGAACGGCCCGCCCTTGCTGTTGCCCGCATTGGCGCACAGCACATCGATCCGCCGCCCGCCCGTCGCCGCCAGCAGGGTGTCGACGCCCTCCAGCGTCGCGAGATCGGCCTCGACCGGCTGAACTTGTGCTCCCATTGCCGCCAGTCTGCTCGCGGCGGTATGGATGGCGGGCTCGTCCGCGACGATCAACAGGTCATAGCCCGCCTCCGCCGCACAGGCCGCCAGATGATAGCCGATGCCCGTCGAGGCACCGGTCACGATCGCGAGTTTTTGTGCCATGATGTGGTTCCTTACTGACCGGGCTTCAGCACGATCTTGGTCACTTCATTCTGCTGGTCATGGAACATGCGATAGCCCTCGGGCGCCTGTTCCAGCGGCAGGCGGTGCGAGATCAGGAAGGTCGTATCGATCTTCCCCTCCATGATCGCGTCGAGCAGGCCCGGCAGGTAATGCTGGACATGGGTCTGTCCGGTCTTGAGCGTCAGCCCCTTCTGCATCACCGCGCCGAGCGGGAATTTGTCGACGAAGCCGCCATAGACGGCGGGCATCGACACCCGCCCGCCCTTGCGACAGGCGATGATCGCCTGGCGGATGGCGTGGATGCGATCGGTCCCCAGGAAGGTCGACGCCTTGATCTGATCGATCGCATTGTCGACGAACAGGCCGTGCGCCTCCAGCCCGACCGAGTCGATGACCGCGTCGGGACCGATCCCGCCGGTCATGATCATCAGCGCGTCATAGGTCGAGGTCTGTTCATAGTTGATCGTCTCCGCCCCGAACTTGCGCGCCAGCTCCAGCCGGTGCGGAAAGTGGTCGATCGCGATGACCCGCTCCGCGCCCATCAGGAAGGCCGACTGGACCGCGAACAGCCCGACCGGGCCACAGCCCCAGACGGCGACGGTGTCGCCCGGCTCGATCTGGGCATTCTCCGCCGCCATCCAGCCGGTCGGCAGGATGTCGGAGAGGAACAGGACCTTCTCGTCGTCCACCCCGTCCGGGATGACGATGGGGCCCGTGTCGCTGAACGGCACACGGACATATTCCGCCTGTCCACCCGCATAGCCGCCGGTCATGTGGCTATATCCGAACAACGCGGACATCGGCTGGCCGTAAAGCTCGCGCGCGATATCCTGATTGTCGGCCGGATTGCCGTTCTCGCAACCCGAATATTGATGCTTGCCGCAATGATAGCAGGAGCCGCAGGCGATGGTGAACGGCACCACCACCTTCTGCCCCTTTTTCAGGGTGGAGGCGGAGCCGGTTTCCACCACCTCGCCCATGAACTCATGGCCCAGGATATCGCCCGACTGCATCGTCGGGATATATCCGTCATAGAGATGCAGGTCAGAACCACAGATCGCGGTCGCGGTCACCTTGATGATGGCATCGCGCGGATTGATGATGGCGGGATCGTCCACATTGTCGATGCGGACGTCATGCTTGCCGTGCCAGGTCAGCGCCTTCATGCACCCTGCTCCTCAAGCTGTTTGGGGTTCATCGCGTTGGTGGCGACCTCACCGGTTTCCATGAGTTGCTTGAAGCGCGCGAGGTCGCGGCGGACCTGGATATTGGGCTCGCGCTGGAACAGCTTGGCGACCAGCTTGCCGATCACCCCGGCGGGCGGGTCGTAAAGAATGGTGGCGGAGACGACGGTGCCCCGCGCGCCCGCGTCGCGAAAGGTCACGCGGCCCGAATTGGCGACATCGGCCGCTTCGTCAGAGGTCCAGGCGATCACCGCTCCCTCCCGCTCCTCGGTGACGATCGCATCCCATTCGACGGTGGAACCGCCGGGCGCCTTGACCACCCAATGGGACCTTTGGGCGTCGAGCACATCGATCCGATCGACATTCTCCATCACGCTGGCGAGATTGGAAAAGTCGCGCCACCAGGCATAGAGTTCGGCGACGGGGCGATTGATCGTCACGGCCCAGGCGGCAAGGCTGCCGCCCTGTTCCTCGATCCCCTGGCTGATCGCGGTTCTGGCAGCGGCGTCGCTGTCCTTCGATGTCGACACGGGCGCGTCGTCATAGGGTCTGTCGGCGATATCCGGCACAAGCCTCTCTCCTCATTCCTTGCCCGGACAGCGCGGGATGAGGATGGTTGTTCCTTATTTAATCATGTTTTTCCAATATCTTGATGGACATCAAGATATCCAACCGCGATGATGGACGGCCGTTGGCGAGGTCAGCTTCCCGACACGCGGATGGGCACTCGACCGACCTTGCGCGCCAGCATCTTCGGGTCGGGGATAGTGATCGATCGCGACGACCAGATCAGATCGCCCGCGCGCCGTGCCGCCTGAAGCATCCGGTTCACATGCACCGCCGTCAGCCCCAGCGCGTCGGCCAACGTTTCCTGCGTGATCGGCAATTCGAAGCTGGGGCCATGGGTCAGGTCGCTCATCGTGAGCCGCTCCTGCAACTCCAGCATGAGGTCGCCGATCCGCTCCATCGCGTTCATCCGACCCAGCCGTGCGATCTGGGCGAGCAGAAAAGCCTCGTCCAGCGCATGCGCGACGCCATAGGCTTCGTCCAGCGACGGGTTCGTTCCCCAGGCGGGGGGTGTACAGGTAGTGACTTCGGTCAGCGTGATGATACTGGTCGGCGCAAGCGGTCGTTGATGATGGTACAGCCCCACCACATCGCCCGGCAGCAGAAAGTTCAGGAATTGCCGCCGCCCGTCGAGCAGGATGCGGACCCGCGCGGCCCAGCCCGACAGGATCAGATGCGGGCTGGCGATATCGCGTCCCTCGACCATCAGGTCGCGGCGGGGACGGAAGTGCTGCGGGCGCGACATCGCCTCGATCAACGCGGCCTCCGCCAGCTTGTCGAGCGAGGCCAGCCGCGACAACCGGCTCAGCGCCGATACCGAATGCCCCATGGCGGGGCGAACCACACCCAGCGTCATGGTTTATACTCCGCCTGCATGAAACCGGCACCATGCTCATGCGGCGCAGGCCGTGGCAGCGATGCCTGGATCGTCGTAACGCGCGAGATGGGCCGACAAATATTCATCGCAAACTTTCCTCATCACGCCGCCCGCCTGTCACGGCCGCACGACAACGACGATGACGCGACGCACGTCATCGGGACTGACAATATTGAGGGTTCGACGGAGCCGAACCGTTGGTAAGGCCCAGGATCGGCGTGCCATCACGGTCATGGCAGGGCGAGCTGGGCGCCACCGGAAATTCCGTCCACAAGGTCTACGAACAAACGCAGCACACGCTCCATAATACATATCAATATGCCGTATTTTTCGTGAGTTAGATCTGAAAACGGGATGCGTTGATGGTACAAACCATTGTGTTTCGGCTCAGGCATTCCGATTGCCCGGCGACAGGGATCGCCGTCCATGAACCGCCGGGCATTCCCTTTCCCTGCCGGGACCCTATGGTGCGCGCCTTTCCGTCCAAGAGGCCTTGCCATGCGTTTCGCGAACCTGACCCGCCAGCCCGACGATCCCCTGTTGCGGATCATCGGCCAGCACGCCGCCGACCCGCGCGCCGACAAGATCGATCTGGGCGTCGGCGTGTTCCGCGATGAGGAAGGACGCACCCCGGTCATGACCGCCGTCAAGGCCGCCGAAGCCCGCCTGCTCGCCGAGCAACCGAGCAAATCCTATCTCGGGCCCGAGGGGGATGTCGGTTTCGTCCGTGCGCTGGCCGCGCTGGTCCTGGCCGACACCGTGGCCGCCGATCGCGTCGTCGGTCTCCAGACGCCGGGCGGTACGGGGGCGCTGCGCCTCGCCGCCGAACTGCTCGCCCGCGCGGGCGTCCCCCGCATCTGGATCGGCAGCCCGAGCTGGGCCAATCACGCGCCGCTGTTCCGACAGGCGGGCGTCGAGCCGGTGATGATCCCCTGCTACGACCTGACCAGCCAGGTCTTCGATCTGGACGGCTTCCTTCGCGGGCTGGACGGCGCGGAGGAAGGCGAGGCGGTGCTGCTGCACGGATGCTGTCACAACCCCATCGGGATCGACCCCGATGCCGCCGGATGGACCGCCATCGCGCGCCATATCGCCGACAAGTCGCTGACCCCGGTCGTCGATCTCGCCTATCAGGGGCTGGGCGACGGGTTCGATCAGGATGCGGCGGGCGCACGCACGATCCTGTCGGCGGTGCCGGAAGCGCTGCTCGCCTATTCCTGCGACAAGAATTTCGGGCTGTATCGCGAGCGGACCGGAGCCTTGTTCGCCCTGTCGCCCGATGCCGATACCGGCATGGTGGTGCTGTCCAACCTGCTGTCGCTGGCGCGTGCCAACTGGTCGATGCCGCCCGATCACGGCGCGGCCATCGTGCGCATCATTCTGGAAGACGAGACACTGACCCGCGAATGGCGCGAGGAACTGGAGACGATGCGACAGCGGTTGGCGGGCCTGCGCGCCGCACTGGCGGCGGGTGGCCGGATCGGCTCGATCGATCTGGCGGCGGTCGCCGGGGGCAAGGGCATGTTCGCAACCTTGCCCCTATCGCCCTCGCAGGTCGAATGGCTGCGGGACCGGCATGGCATCTACATGGCCGGATCGGGGCGGATCAATATCGCGGGGTTCAGCACGGAAGCGATCGGGCGCTTCCATGCGGCGCTGCGGGATATGGCGGCGAACGGGGTGGCCTGATCCGACACGTCCCGCCGTTCGTGCTGGACGGCGGGATTCCCTTGGCCCCTTCGACTTCGTTCAAGCTGAACAGAGGGGGGAGAGCAGGTCCTTCACCACCTCCGTTCAGCCTGAGCGAAGTCGAAGGCCAGGCGACCGGGCATAAGAAAGGGGCGCGCCCGACTGTCGGACGCGCCCCTTTTCTTTCTGGCAGGCGGACCGGATCAACCGGCCCCTCCCCCTTTACCTGCCCGAGTTCACGATACGGTTGACGATATTCTCGATCCGCTCCTGACGGCCCGAGCGGGGCTTCGGATCGACCGCCTTCTCGACCGCCAGATCGGCGATGCCCGCCAGATCGAGGCCGCCGACCTTCTGGCCGAAGTCGCCGTCCCAACCGGCATAACGCTCGGCCTTGATCGCATCCAGGCGGCCGTCCTCGATCAGCGCGGCGGCGTTGAGCAGGCCCTTGGCCACCACGTCGATCCCGCCGACATGGCCATGGAACAGGTCGACCGCGTCCATCGACTGGCGACGCACCTTGGCGTCGAAATTGAAGCCGCCGGTGGTGAAGCCGCCCGCCCGGATGATCTCCAGCATGGCCAGCGTCAGTTCCTCGACCGAGTTGGGGAATTGATCGGTATCCCAGCCATTCTGGTGGTCGCCGCGATTGGCGTCGATCGAGCCGAAGATGCCCAGCGCACCCGCGGTCGCGATCTCATGCTCGAAGGTATGACCGGCCAGCGTGGCGTGGTTCGCCTCGATATTGACCTTGACCTCGTTCTCCAGGCCGTAGGCCTTCAGGAAGCCGTACACGGTCGCGGTGTCGAAGTCGTACTGATGCTTGGTCGGCTCGTGCGGCTTCGGCTCGATCAGGATGGTGCCGTTGAAGCCGATCTTGTGCTTGTGCTCGACGACCAGCGTCAGGAAGCGGCCCAGATTGTCGAGTTCACGCTTCATGTTGGTATTGAGCAGCGTCTCGTAACCCTCACGACCGCCCCACAGCACATAGTTGGAGCCGCCCAGACGATGCGTGGCCTCCAGCGCGTCGCGGACCTGCATCGCGCCGAACGCATAGACTTCGGGGTCCGGGTTGGTCGCGCCACCGGCGGCGAAGCGCGGATGGCTGAACAGGTTCGCGGTGCCCCAGAGCAGCTTGCGGCCCGACGAAGCCTGAAGCTTTTCGAGGTGATCGACGGCTTCCGCGAAATAACGGCGATGCTCGGCGACGCCCTGCGCATCGGCCATCACATCGACGTCGTGGAAGCAGTAATAGGGGATGTCGAGCTTCGAGAAGAAGTCGAACGCCACTTCACGCTTCTGCGCGGCGGCGGCGCTGTCATTGGCACCGGCGTGCCACGGACGGTTGAACGTGCCACCGCCGAACACGTCAGAACCCGGCCAGCAGAAGGTGTGCCAGAAACAGGCGGCGAAGCGGAGATGCTCCTCCATCGTCTTGCCCAGCACGACGCGGTTCTTGTCGTAGAAGCGGTAAGCGAGTTCGTTCTCGCTGTCCGGGCCTTCGTAACGGATCGTCGGGATATCGGCGAAAAAGTCGGTAGCCATTTAACGGTTCCTCGGAGTGATACGGGAATAGCTGTCGCGGAATTGCGCGATCTTGGGGGCGAAACGCTCGGCGAGCGCGGCGTCGGGGGCGATGCTATGGCTGACGGGCGGAGGCGCACAGACCTCTTCCGGCGAACCGCCATCGACCGCCAGTTGCGCCAAACGTGCGGCCCCAAGCGCGGGCCCGACCTCGCCACCCTTCAGATAGACGAGTTCGACGCCCAGCGCGGCGGCCAGCGTCTGGCCCCAATAGGAGGAGCGCGCCCCGCCGCCGATGACGGAGAGTTGCGACAATTCGGTGCCCGCATCGCGCAGCACCGACAGGCCATCGGCGAGCGCGAAGGCCACCCCCTCCAGCACCGCCTGCGCCAGCCGCTCGGGCGTGGTGTCATGGTCCAGCCCCAGGAACGCGCCGCGCACCTCCGCATCGTTATGCGGCGTCCGCTCGCCCGACAGATAGGGCAGGAAGATTTCGGGGCCGCTCGCCGGGCCGACGCTTTCGGCGCGGGCGAAGAGTTCGGCGGCACCCGGCGTGCCGGTCAGCCGCGCGACCCAGTCGATGCACGCCGCCGCCGACAGATGGACCGACATCTGGTGCCAGACATTGGGCAGACAGTGGCAGAAGGCATGAACCGCGCCCGCCGGATTGGGCCGGAACTCGCGCGTCGCCGCGAAGATCACGCCCGACGTGCCCAGCGACAACAGCGCGTCGCCGTCCTTGACGACACCCACACCCGCAGCCCCGGCAGCATTGTCGCCGCCGCCGCCCGCCACCGGCACCTGATCCATGCCCCAGGCTTCGGCCACGTCGGCCCGGAGGCGACCGGTCTGCGCCGTACCCTCGACCGCCTGCGGCATCTGATCGCGGGTCAGGCCGGTCGCGGCGAGGATCTCGTCGCTCCATTCGCGCGCGGCAACGTCCAGCCACAGGGTGCCCGCCGCGTCCGACACGTCCGAAGCCTTTTCGCCCGTCATCCGCAGCCGGACATAATCCTTGGGCAGCAGCACGGTACGGATGGCAGCAAAGGTTTCCGGCTCGTGATGCGCGACCCAGAGCAGCTTGGGCGCGGTGAAGCCCGGCATGGCGAGATTGCCCGCGATGCGATGAAGCGCGGGGGCCTTCGCCTCCAGTTCCGCGCATTCGGCATGGCTGCGCCCGTCATTCCAGAGGATGCCGGGGCGGAGCGGCTGATCGTCCGCGCCCAGCAGGGTCGCGCCGTGCATCTGCCCCGCCAGACCGACTCCGCGCACCGCCCGGCGGACCGCCGGGTCAATCGCCCGGACCGCCGCGGTCGTCGCCTGCCACCATGCTTCCGGGTCCTGTTCGGACCAGAGCGGGTGGGGACGCTGCACGGTCAGCGCCGCCGTCCCCTGCCCGACCACCGCGCCATGTTCGTCCAGCACGACGGCCTTTACGCCCGACGTACCGATATCGATGCCAAGGAACATGCGTCGTCCTTACTTCACGAACGGATCGATGGTCGGGATCGTCCCGTCCGGGTTGAACTTCAACTCGGTCATCTTGACGTTACGCAGGTGGTTCTTATCGGACAATTGCGTGTCGGCGTAGAAAAGCCACCATTTGCCCTTCCACTCGACGATCGAATGATGGGTGGTCCAGCCCTGCACCGGCTTCAGGATATGGCCCTTATAGGTGAAGGGACCATAGGGGCTGGTGCCGATCGCATAGTTCAGGAAGTGCGTGTCGCCGGTCGAATAGGTGTAATAATATTTGCCGTCGCGCTTGAAGACCCAGGAGCCCTCGAAGAAGCGCTTGTCATGCGCGCCGCCCAACACGGGCTTGCCCTTTTCGTCGAGGATCACCGCGTCGCGCGGGGTTTCGGCGAAGGTCTTCATGTCGGGGTTCAGCTTGACGACCTTCCCCGACAGTGCGGGCTGGTCGTCCTGCTTCAGGTCGGTGTCGCTGCCGTTCGGGTCGTACTTGCCGTCCTTCCAGCGCTGAAGCTGACCGCCCCAGATGCCGCCGAAATACATGTACGCCGTGCCGTCCGTGTCCTGATAGACGGCGGGGTCCATCGAGAAGCTGCCGGGGATCGCCTCCGGCTCGGCCTTGAACGGGCCCATCGGATTCCTGGAGGTCGCAACGCCGATGCGGAACGCGCCCAGGCCGTTGCGATCCTTGGTCTTATCGCGCGCCGGGAAATAGAGATAATAGGTGCCGTCCTTATAGGCGGCATCGGGGGCCCACATCTGCTGCGAGGCCCAGGGCACGTCCTTCACGTCGAGCGCGACGGGGCCTATGGTGACCTTGCCGCCCGGCTCGTCCATGCGCAGCACGCGGTAATCGCGCATGGCGTACTGGTTGCCCAGATCGTCGTTGGGCGTGTCGGTCGGCACGTCGTGGCTGGGATAGATATACATCTTTCCATCGCCCCAGACATGCGCGGAGGGGTCGGCGGTAAAGATCTCGCGCACCAACGGCTGCGACAGATAATGGCGGCCATCGGGCGACGTCGGATTGGTGTCGTTCGACGCAGTAGCGGTGTTCTCCTGCGCGGTATTCTCGGCCGTCTGCGGCGATCCGCAGGCTGCGGTGCCAAGCCCCAGGACCAGGCTGGCCATCATCAAGCGCTTCATCGCTTTCTCTCTCCCATTTGCCCCGTATCCGGAGCTTTCCAGGCACGATAGCGCTATCAACGACGAGGATGCAAGGCCGGTTCGCGGTTTTCCAGTTCCGGGTTCGGGACGTGACCTTCGACTTCGCTCAGGCTGAACGAAGCGAGGGAATATGGCCTTCTGTCCCCAACCTCCGTTCAGCCTGAGCGAAGTCGAAGGCCAAGGGAAACCCTCTACCGCCCCGCTTGACAAGGCCCAATCCGCATTGTTGGTAACGATATCCGCCCCGCCCGTCTCATCGCGGGGCACGGCATTTCGCAAGCATATCGCAGACCGGCACATCCATGTCGGCATCGTTTTCAAGAGGGAGGATCACCCGCATGGCATGTCCTATGTCGAAGACGCACTGGCTGCTCGCCGCCGGATTGGCTTGCACGCCGCTCGCCGCGCTGCCCGCCCAGATGACGACGCAGAACCCCGCCACGGTGCCCGGTGCGAAGCCGGTGACGGTCGAGCGGATCAAGGTCCATTCGCCCGCGATCGAAGGCAATCTGGAGGGCAACAGCGCCGACCGCGACGTCATCGTCGTCCTGCCGCCCGATTATGCCAGGAACAAGGCGCGCCGCTATCCGGTCGTCTATGCGCTCCACGGCTATTCGATCGGCGCGGATCAGTGGACGAAGGAGATCCATGTCCCCGCCTCGGTCGAGGGGGCGTTCGCGCGTGGCGTGCCGCCAATGATCCTGGTCTTTCCCGACAGCAAGACGATGCACAACGGATCGATGTATTCGTCCTCGCAGACGGTCGGCGATTTCGAGCGGTTCGTCAGCCACGACCTGATCGCGGCGATCGACACGCGCTACCGCACCATTCCCCGTCGCGAAGCCCGTGGCCTCGCGGGCCATTCGATGGGCGGCTATGGCACCGCGCGCATCGGGATGAAGCATGCCGATATGTACGGCGCCATCTATATGATGAGCCCCTGCTGCCTGTCGCCGCGCATGATGGCCCGGCCCGAGGGGACCGACGAGAAGCTGCTGACCAGCCTGTCCTCGCCCAGGGAGTCGGAGAAGCTGAACTGGGGCCAGCGCGCGATGCTGGCCGCCTCCGCCGCCTGGTCGCCCAATCCGAAGAACCCGCCGCTCTATCTCGACCTGCCGGTCAAGGACGGCAAGATGCGCGACGACATCACCGCCAAATGGCTGGCCAACACGCCGCTCGCCTTTGTCGATCAATATGTCGCCCCCTTGCGCAGCTACCGCGCGATCGCGCTGGACGTCGGGTCGCAGGACGGCTTGAAGGCCGATGCGCAGGCGTTGCACGACGCGATGGAGCGCTATGGCATCGCGCACACATTCGAGATCTATGACGGCGACCATGTCAACCGGATCGGCGTGCGGTTCCAAGAGCAGGTGTTGCCGTTCTTCGGCCGGTCGCTGGTGACGAAGTAATCTCTATCCTCCCCGGTACGGGGAGGGGGACCATGCGGAGCATGGTGGAGGGGGCGTGCCGCGAGGGACATGTTCCGTCGAAGCCCCCCTCCGTCAGGGCTTCGCCCTGCCACCTCCCCGTGCCGGGGAGGATCAGTCCGGGATCGTTCGGGGCGCCTCGATCCGGAATGTCGCACTCCGCACCGGCACGCCGGTATCGGGCTGTCCCGACCCGACCGAGACGCGGTAATCGCCCTTCATCACCATCCTTACGCCATCGGCATCCACCGCGCTCAGATCGCGCGGGGTCAGGGTGAAGGTCAGCCGCCGCCGCTCGCCGGGGGCCAGATGCACCCGCTGGAACCCGCGTAGCGCGATGCGGGGAGCGCCCTCGACCTTGGGGAAGTTCAGGTAAAGCTGCGCCACCTCGTCCCCCGCCCGGCGACCGCTATTGCGCACCTCGGTCGTGAAGCGCATCGCGCCGTCCGCGCCCGGCTGGACCGACACCGGCGCATAGGCGAAGCTGGTATAGCTGAGGCCGTAACCGAACGGATAGACGGGCGTGCCGGTGAAATAGCGATAGGTCCGCCCCTTCATGGCATAGTCGCCAAAGGGCGGCAGGTCCTCGACCGAGCGATAGAAGGTCAGCGGCAGGCGGCCCGCCGGATTGGTCTTGCCCGACAGGACATTGCCGACCGCCAGCCCGCCCGCCTGCCCCGGATACCAGGCCTCGACGATCGCATCGGCATTGGCCTTCGCCCAGGCCAGGTTCACCGGGCTGCCGTTCATCAGCACGACGATCAGCGGGCGGCCGGTCGCCCTGGCCTGTTCGAGCAGCGCCTGCTGGTCGGCGGGCAGGTCGAGCGTCGTCTTGTCGCCGCCCTTGAAGCCGGGGACCGAGATGGGCGCTTCCTCCGCCTCCAGGTCGGAGGTCAGGCCGACCACCGCGACCAGCGCGTCGCTGGCCTTCGCCGCCGCACGGAGTTCGCCCGCCGGATCGTCGGACACCCGCTTCCAGACCAGGTTGATACCGGTCAGGATACGCGCCTCGGTCGTGACCGTGATCGGATAACGCCGCCCCTTTTCCAGCGTGACGGTGCGCATCGTCGGCAGGCTGTTCCACGACGCCTTGGTCAGATCGACAAAGAGCTGTCCGTCCAGCGTCATCGCGCCGTTGAACCCGGATATGCCCAGCCGGTAGCGGCCCGTCTCCGGCGGAACGAGATAGCCGGTCCACACCGCCCGGTGCACGTCGCGGACCGAGGACAGGTCCAGGCTGCGCGAGGCGGCATTGGCCTCGATCCGGGTGACGACCGGGCGCTCCTCGAATCTTGCGGTCTTCAACCATTCCCCCAGCGCACCGGGGGCGAAACGCTCGGGGACGCGCCCCACGACATTGTAATAGCGGGCGAGCAGGCCGGGCTGGCCGTCTTCGGTCCTGAGCGCGCTGGTCGGGATCGGATCGCCATCGGTGAAGGTTTCGGCGAACGGGACATAGCGCACCTCTGCGCCCGGCATGGCCCGCCGCAACCCGTCGACCACCGAGAAGGAAGGCCCCGACAGCGAGGAAGAGTAATTGCCGCGCAGCACCCGCGTCGCATCGCCGAGCGGCCCGATCACCGCGATCCGCGCCTGGGGCTTGAGCGGCAATATGCCCTTGTTCTTGAGAAGGACGAGGCTCTTCTCCGCGACCTCCAGCGCCAGCGCCCGATGCGCGGGGGTATCGACATCGGCGGGGGAGCTGGTTTGGGTCGATAGCGGACGCAGGCCCGGCAGATCGCCGGTGCGATAACGGGCGGCGAACAGCCGCGTCAGCGAGCGGTCGATATCCGCGACCGAGATCAGGCCGCGCGACAGGGCGTCGCGATACGGACTGGTCAGCCCGTCCGTGTCGGTCAGCGTCGCATTGTTGCACTCGTTATCGACGCCCGCCCGCATCGCGGCGGCGACCGCGGTGGCGGCGTCGGGCGCGTAATGGTGGTTGGCGGCGATATCCTTCACCGCATCGCAGTCGGACACGACATAGCCGCGAAAGCCCCAGCTCCCGCGCAGATACTCCTTGAGCAACAGGTCGCTGCCGCACGCCGGTTGGCCGTCGATCCGGTTATAGGCGCACATGATCGACCCCGCCCCGCCCTCGACGATCGCCGCGCGAAAGGCGGGGAGATAGGTGTCGACCAGATCGTGCCGCGAGACATAGACATTCGCCTCATGCCGGGTCGATTCCGGGCCGCTATGCACCGCATAATGTTTGGGGGTGGCGACCACGTCGATCCGCGTCGGATCGGTCCCCTGCATCCCGCGAACGAACGCCACGCCCATCTTCGCGGTCAGGAACGGATCTTCGCCGTAAGTCTCCTGCCCCCGGCCCCAGCGCGGATCGCGGAAGATGTTGATGTTGGGCGACCAGCTATCCAGCCCGGTGCCGATCCGCCCCATCCGTCCCGTCCGGCGGGCGAGCGCGTGGAGCCCCCTCACCTCGCGGCTGATGACCTGTGCAGCCTGGCCGACCAGCGCTTCGTCGAAGGTCGCCGCCAGCCCGACCGGCTCCGGAAAATTGGTCGTCGGCACCGGCCCCCAACGCACCGTGAAGCGACTCCGTCCACCAATTATAGGCGGGCACGTCCAGCCGGGTGATGGCAGGCGCGGTGTTGAGCAACTGCGCCAGTTTCTCGTCGGTCGTCATCCGCGCGACCAGATGCTCGGCAAGCGTATCGGCCTGTTGCTCGCCATCGCCTTGCGATTGGGCCATGGCGGGATACGCCACCGATAGTGCCAGGGCGGCCAAGATCGATCCACGCCATGCCTTCATGACCATCCACTCCCGATATCGTTATTTCTGTTACCGTTATCACCCGTCGTCATCCTGTCCACCCGGCAAATCCATGGCAATCGATCACAGGCGGTGGACAGCCCCTTTTTAGTCCGACAAGATGCCCGCAAAACAGATTGGGAGGATGGCTATGCCACGGACGAAGCGGTTGATTTTGGCAAGTGGCGCGGCGCTGCTAGGGCTCATGACGCCCGTTGTGAGCGTTGCTCAGACGACCGCCGTCGATCCGCTTGCACCGACCGGACGCTGGAGCGCCAATCAGGACGGCCAGGCCAGCCTGCCCCCGATGGGCTGGAACAGCTGGAACGCGTTCAACAGCGATGTCGACGAGGACAAGGTGATGGCCTCGGTCAAGCTGATCGTCGACAAGGGGCTGCGCGATGCGGGCTATCGCTATATCAACATCGACGACGGCTGGTGGCTGCGCCGTCGCCAACCCGATGGCCGGATGGTGATCCGCACCGACAAATTCCCCTCCTCCGCCGCCGGACCCAACCAGCAGACCAGCTTCCGACCGCTCACCGACCGGCTCCATGCCATGGGGTTCAAGGCGGGCATCTATTCGGACATCGGGCGCAACAGTTGCGGCCAGGTCTATACCCCCAACTTCGCCAACCAGCCCGAAGGGACCGTCGCCGAGCGCGAGGTCGGGCTTTACGGCCATATTGATCAGGATATCGCGCTCTATTTCCGCGAATGGGGATTCGATTACATCAAGGTCGATGGCTGCGGCATTCGCGGGCTGGGCAAGGACAGCGACCATGTCCGCAAGGGCGACTATCGCGAACTGGCGCCACTGATTGACATGAACTCCCTCGCACGGACCGATATTCCGGCGGTGCGCGCGCTGTACGACCAGGTGGCGACGGCGCTGCGCCGGGAAAATCCGGACGGCGACTATATCTTCTCGCTCTGCCTCTGGGGATCGTCCGACGTCCGCAACTGGGGCAAGCAGATCGGCAATGTCTCGCGCACCAGCGACGATATCACCGCGCACTGGTCGCGGATGCTGACCAATTTCGATACCAGCGCGACCCGCGCGCTCTACGCCCATCCACACGCCTGGAACGACCCCGACATGCTGTTCGTCGGCTCGGGCGAGTTCGACGCGAACCATATGACTGAGGCGCGATCGCATTTCGCGCTGTGGGCGATGATGAACGCGCCGCTGCTGATCGGCTTCGACCTGCGCAAGGCCAATGCCGAGCAGATCGCGCTTCTCGGCAACCGGGCGATCATCGCGCTGAATCAGGACCCGGCGGGGCATCAGGCGACTCCGGCCTATCTGTCGGACGACGTTCAGATCTTCGTGAAGACGCTGGCCGACGGCGACAAGGCGGTGGCGATCCTCAACCGCACCGCCGGGCCGGTCCAGCCCGTCCTGACCGCCGATCACCTGAAGCTGCGCGGCGATCGCCCCGTCGCCATGACCGACCTGTGGACCGGGCAGAAGAGCGAGTTTTCGGGCGAGACGAAGCTGACGCTCGCGCCGCACCAGACGCTGATCTACCGCGTCTCCGGCGAGCGTCGGCTGCCGCGCGGCCATTATCTGTCGGAGACACCGGGCGACGTGAACCCGGCGGAGGATGGCGTCCGGACGCCCGAGGGCGATCCGACCATCCATCACGAACTCAGCCCCTGGGACGGCAGCAAGGGGCCGGGCGACTTTCCGCAATATGGCGGCTGGGGCGGCGCACAGGCGGATCGCACGCCTTTCGGTCGGCCGCTGCGGATGGCGGGCAAAGCCTATGACACCGGGCTGGGCGTGCTGGCCAATTCGCGATTGGAGGTGCGCAATCCCGGCCAGAGCCGCTTCGCCGCCACGATCGGCATCGACGATTCCGCCACCGCACGCGGGCGACGCGTGGTGTTCGAGGTTTATGGCGACGGCAAGCTGCTTACCCGGTCGCGCCCCATGGCCCTGAACGAAGCCCCCGCGACGATTGAGGCGGATGTGCGGGGTCGCAAGCTGATCGAACTGGTCACGCGTGCCGATAGCGCTCCCGATGCGGCGCTGCCGGTGGTGTGGGGTGATGCACGGTTGCTCGACTAAGGGTCCGGAGCAGCGTGGTTTAAGTCGCCACCGCATGGCCTTGCCGTTTCCGGGCGACCATGCGACTGTCAGCGCAAAGACATAGGGAGAGGGTGATGAAACCCAAGGAAAATGGGCCGGTCCTGACTCGCCGTCAGCATCTGGTCGGCATGGCCGGCGGACTTGCGATGGGAGCGCTCCCGTCAATGGCATGGGCGGCGACGGATGAAACGCCGCTGCGCGATCTGGCGGCGCAAAAGGGCATATTGTTCGGCACCGCGATCAACGCGGGCCGGGGCTCGCCGATCAACGATCCGGCCTATGCCGCGATCGTCACGCGCGAATGCGGGGTGCTGGTGCCTGAGAACGAGATGAAGGTCTATGTCCTCGGCAACGACCCCGAGCATCTGAACTTCGCGCCCGCCGACCGTATCGCGGGCTTCGCGCGGGACCATCGGCTGAAGCTGCGCGGCCATACGCTCTTGTGGAACTACGACAAATATATCTCGCCCGCGCTGGCCGAGCGGGTCCGCTCGACGGGCGCGGAGAAGTGGCTTCGCGCCTATATCGCAAAGGTCGCCGGGCATTTCGGCGACCAAATCTATAGTTGGGACGTGGTCAACGAGACGATCGATCCCAAGACGGGCCGGGTCCGGGGCACGGTGTTCGACCAGGCGCTGGGCTTCGATGTGTTCAAGATCGCCTATGAGGCGGCGCGCGACCATGCGCCGCACGCCCAGCGCGTCTATAACGACTATATGTCGTGGGAGGTCGGCAACGAGACCCACCGGACGGGCGTGCTCCGCCTGCTGGAGCGGTTTCGAAAGGAGAATGTCCCCGTCGACGCGCTCGGCATCCAGAGTCATCTCGGCAATGACGGCAGCCATTCCAGGGCCCAATATGCCGAGTGGAAGCGCTTCCTCGATGAGGTCACCGGCATGGGCTATCGCCTGCTCATCACCGAGTTCGACATCAACGACCGGGAAATGCCCAAGGACATCGCCCGGCGCGATATGCAGGTGGCGGCGGTCGCCAAAAGCTATCTCGACATGATGTTCTCCTATCCGCAACTCGACCAGTTCCTGTGCTGGGGGCTGTGGGACAAGCATAGCTGGCTGAACGGCTTCGCCCCCCGCGCTGACGGCCTGCCGCAGCGGCCCCTGCCCTATGACGACGCCCTGAAACCCAAGCCGCTGCGCGCCGCCATCGCCGATGCCCTGCGCGCCGCCCCCGTTCGGAAGGGCATCGCATGATCCGCCGCCCCCTCACCGCACTCACCCTGTCGCTCGTCATGGCCGGAGCCGCCTCGGCCCAGACCGCGACGTTCGAGCGCTTCACCTATCAGGGCCGCTCGATCGAACAGGTCGCGCCGAAAGCCGGGGAGTATCTGAACCCGATCATCTCGGGCTATTATCCCGATCCGTCGGTGACGCGGGTGGGCAAGGACTATTATCTCGTCAACTCGTCCTTCGCGCACTTTCCCGGCCTGCCGATCTTCCATTCGACCGACCTCGTCCACTGGACCCAGATCGGCAATGCGATCGACCGGCCGGGGCAACTCGACTTCACGGGACGGGCGGTGTCGGAGGCGGTGTTCGCGCCCGACATCACCTATCACGACGGCACCTTCTACATCGTCAACACCTGCGTCGAATGCCGGGGCAATTTCGTCATCACCGCGAAGAACCCGGCGGGGCCGTGGTCGGACCCGATCTGGCTGCCCTTCGAGGGGATCGACCCGTCCCTCTATTGGGAAGGCGACCGCGCCTATATCGTCAACAATCGCGCCCCCGCCGAGCCACCGCGCTATGACGGCCACCGCGCCATCTGGATCCAGGAATATGACTGGCGCGCGGGCAAGATGGTCGGCGAGAGCACGCAACTGATCAATGGCGGGGTCGACCTGTCCAAGAAGCCGGTCTGGATCGAGGGGCCGCATATCTTCAAGAAGGATGGCTGGTATTATCTGACCGCCGCCGAGGGCGGGACCAGCGTCAACCACTCGCAGGTGGTGCTGCGGTCCAGAGACTTGCGCGGCCCTTACGCGCCGTTCGCAGGCAACCCGATCCTGACCCAGCGCGATCTCGACCCCAAGCGCCCCCATCCGATCAGCGCGGCGGGCCATGCCGAACTGGTCCAGACGCAGAATGGCGACTGGTGGGCGACCTTTCTGGCGACGCGGCCCTATGCCGAGGATTATTATAATATCGGACGCGAGACCTTCCTGCTGCCCGTGACGTGGAAGGACGGCTGGCCGATCATCCTCGATCACGGCAAGACGGTGCCATGGACGCACAAGGTTCCGAACCTTCCCGCCAGCCCCGCGCCCAAGCTGCCGACCAGCGGTGACTTCGGCTATACCGACGAATTCGACGGCACGAAGCTGGCGATGCCATGGATCGGCGTCCGCACGCCGAAGACGCCCTTCTACAGGCTCGCCAACGGCACGCTGCAACTGAGCGGCGGCGACGCACTGGGGGATCGACAGGGCGTGCCGGGCTTTGTCGGACGCCGACAGCAACATGCGATCGCCGATGTCTCGACCACGCTCCGCTACGCCCCCGCCAAGGACGGCGCCCGCGCCGGGCTGGTCGCGATGCAGAACGACTATGCCTATCTGTTCTTCGGCCTGACCCGGATCGACGGACAGCCGCGCATCGCGCTCTACAAGCGGGAGGGGAAGAACACCCGCGACGAAACCGCACCCGAAACGCTGGTCGCTTCCGCGCCCTTCGCGGGCAAGGGGCCGGTGACGCTGACCATCCATGCCCGGGGCGGAGAGATGGCGTTCGACTATGCGGTCGGCGGCAAGACCGCGACGCTGAAATCCGATCTCGACGTGCGCTTCCTCAGCACGGCGCGCGCGGGCGGCTTCGTCGGCACCGTGATCGGCCCCTATGTCTATGCGGCGCGGTGATGCGGCGGGTTCTTCTTCTCGCGATGCTGTCGCTCGGCGGCGTTTCGGCGATCGCCTCGGCGCAGGTCTGGCAGTCGGATCGCGGCGACGGCACCTATGCCAATCCGCCGCTCTATGCCGATTATCCCGATCCCGACATCATCCGGGTGGGTCAGGACTTCTACTTCATCACCACGACCTTCGCCAACGTCCCCGGCCTGACCATCATGACCTCGCGCGATCTGGTGAACTGGCGCTTCGTCGGCCATGTCATCGACCGGCTGGAGGGCCTGCCAGCATATGACCTGAAGGACGGCGGCGCGTACCGCAAAGGCATTTTCGCCCCCAGCCTTCGCTATCATGACGGCGTCTTCTACATCGCGGTCACCCCGGTGGGCGAGAAGACCCGCATCTATCGATCCCGCGACATTCGCGGCCCCTGGGAGATGAACCGGCTGAGCGAGGCGGCGTTCGACCCCGGCCTGTTCATCGACAAGGACGGCAGCGCCTATGTCATGACCTCGGTCGGGTCGGACGGCACGACGACGCTGCTCAGCCTCAGCCGCGACCTGCGCACCGTTACCGACAAGCGCGTCGTCTATTTCAACAAGGGGGCGGAGGGCTCCAAGATCGTCCGGCGCGGTGACTATTATTACATGTTCAATGCCATCCCCCGGCGGCTCGGCATGACGGTGTCGCGCTCCAGGAGCCTGTTCGGGCCATGGGAGACGCGCGACCAGATCGACGACACGACTGGCGGGCATCAGGGCGCGATCGTCGACCTGCCCGACGGCACCGATTATGGTTTCGTGATGACCGATGCGGGCGCGATCGGGCGGATGACCAATATCAGCCCGGTCTTCTGGAAGGACGGCTGGCCGGTATGGGGCACGCCCGACGCGCCGGGCCGGGTGCCCGCCACCGCGCCCAAACCGATCAAGGGGCAGCCGATCGCCTCGCTGCCCGCCTCGGACGATTTCGCGACGCCGAAGCTCGGCCTGCAATGGCAGTGGAACCACAACCCGCTGCCCGATCGCTGGTCGCTGACCGAGCGGCCGGGCTTTCTGCGGCTGCACGCCACACAGGCACCCGCATTATGGAGCGCGCGCAACACGTTGCTGCAAAAGGGACAGGGGCCGTTCGGTCGCGGCGTGGTGGCGATGGATACCTCGCACATCGTCGCAGGCGACCAGTGCGGCTTCGGCACCTTCGGCAAATATAGCGGCCATATCGCGGTCGGGCGCGGCACGGACGGTCGCTTGACCCTGACGATGCGCGTGATCGAGGATAAGGCGACGACGCAGAAGACCGACCTCCGCATCGATGCCCGGCCGGTCATGGGTCGGCGCCTGTTCCTGCGCACGGATATGGAGTTCAAGACCGACCGGGCGAGCGTCGCCTATAGCGTGGATGGGCGAAACTGGCGGACGCTGGGCGGGGAATTCCCGCTTGCCTTCGACTGGCGGACGGGCACGTTCCAGGGGCAGCAATTCGCGTTGTTCTGCTACAATCCGGGCACGAAGGGCGGGTGGATGGATGTGGACAGCTTCACGCTGACGGGGCGCTGACTGGAGAGGTCGTCCCTTGGCCTTCGACTTCGCTCAGGCTGAACGACTATTGGGGTGTGGCCTTCGATCCTCCGCTCCGTTCAGCCTGAGCGAAGTCGAAGGCCACGCGACACCCTCACCAACTAAATCGTCGGCAATCCCCGCTCGACGATCTTGCGGATCAGGTCACGGTGGCGCGGCAGCCCAGCGAGCAGCCGGCCGGTCTGCACGTCATTCTCCCGCCGGGCCCGCTCCGCCGCGACCGTCTCGGCGACCAGACTCCCCGGTACGATCTCGGTCCGCTGGCCCATGCCGTAGAGGACATATTGATAGCTGGCGGAAGGAAACACCTCCTCCACCCGGTCGAACTCCTCGTGCATCCACGGCACCTGATAGCGCCACAACTCCATCAGTTCCCGCAATCGCTCGGGCATGGTTTCGGGACGGCAATTGTCGCGCCAGAAATCGGTATCGGTCCGCTTCGTCAGCGAATAATGGAGTTTCAGGAAATCGACGATCCGGCCCCAGCGATAGAGGGTGGTGTCGTTGAACCGCCGCGCGACCGTGTCCATCACCTCCCGGCAGGCGGGCATCTGCTCGGCGATCAGCTTGGCGGAGAGTTCGATCAGAACGATCGCGGACGCCTCCAACGGTTCGAGGAACCCCGCCGCCAGCCCGACGCCGACGCAATTCCGCTCCCAGAAGCGCGTCCTGTGCCCGGCGCGGATCTTCAACTCACGAACGGGCAAATCCCGCCCCGCCTCGCCCAGATAGGCGCACAATTCCCGCTCTGCTTCGTCGCGCCCGATATGGCTACTGGAAAAGACATGGCCGACGCCGCGCCGGGTCGGCAGGCCGATATCCCAAATCCACCCCGACGACTGAGCGGTCGAGATGGTGTGCGAGGCGATCGGCGCTTCGGGATCGTCATAGGGCACCTGGATCGCCAGCGCCGTGTCGCAGAACAGTACGTCGTTCAACGGCTTGAACGGCACCCCCAACGCCTCGCCCAGCAGGAGCGAGCGGAAGCCGGTGCAATCGACGAACAGATCGCCCGCAACCTCACCCGCCTGGGTGGTCCGAACCGCACGGATGTCGCCGCTCTCGGTCAGCAACACCTCTTCGACATCGGCGAGCACATGCCGCACGCCCAGTCGCTCGGTACAATGGCGGCGCAGGAAGTCGGCGAATTTGCCCGCGTCCAGATGATAGGCATAGTTCGCCAGCGCCTCATATTCCGGCGTGGCGATCGTCTTGGGGGCCAGCCCCGCGTCGCAGATGCGCCCCTGCGGCGTCACCGCGTCGCAAAAACTCGCCTCCCCCTCACCCGCCAGCCAGTGCGGCGCGAGGTTCACCTGCCCAAAGCTCTGCGGCAGCATCAGCGGGTGGTAATAGCCGTCATCCGCCGCACCGGTGGTCCAGCGATTGAACCGCGCGCCCTGTTTGAACGAGGCGTCGCACTCCCGGAAAAACGCCGTCTCCGACACGCCCATCTTGCGCAGCGTGGTGCGCAATGTCGGCCAGGTCCCCTCGCCCACGCCGATGATCGGGACATTGGGGGACTCGACCAGCGTGACGGTGAAGCCATGCGGTCGCCGCCCCTGATGCCGCGCGGCGATGACGCCCGCGGCCAACCAGCCGGCGGTCCCGCCGCCGACGATCACGATATGCTGAACAGGCTGAACCATGGGGCCAAAGGGTCCGGGAAAGGACGGGGATGTCAAGCGGCAGCCCGACATCCCCGCCAGTGGCTATCGTCAGAAGCGATAGCGGGCGCCGAGCGTGAAGCGCCGACCGTAATCGAACACGTCGAGCAGCTGGTTCTTGAACCGGCCATGGGTGCTCTGCTTGTTCTTGTTGATGTTCAGCACCTCGCCGAAGATCGAGAAGTTCTTCGTCACGTCGTAGCTGCTGGTCAGATCGACCTGGAAGCTCTGGTTCACGAAGGTCGGCTCGGCACCATAGGAGCCGGTATTCTGGTTCTGTCCAAAGCCCGACAGATACTCGTCCCGCCAGTTGAGCGCGGTGCGGAACTGGAAGCCGTTCTTGTCATAGAAGCCGACGAAGTTCGCCGAATTCGCCAGACCCGTGACCGCGAAGCCGCTCTGCCCGACGACCTTGGGATCATAGGGCTTGTTGGTGTTGACGAAGGTGCCGTTCGCCTGGAAGCCGAAGCCGCTGTCGCCGAACACCTGCTGCCACGCGATTTCGACGCCGCGCACCGTCGCATCGGGCCCGTTGACCTGGGCCGTGATGGCGAAGACCGCCCGGGCGGCCCGTCGTCGGGTCGATCACGCCGCCGACCGTCTGATTGGTCACGCCGCCGACGATGAAGTTGCTGACATTCTTCAGGAAGAGGTCAACCGCGATGTACGAGTTGCGCTGATAATACCATTCCGCCGCAACGTCGAAATTGTCGGCAAGATAGGGCTTCAGGTTCGGATTGCCGCCGCTGCCGGACAATGCGCCGACGCGCTGGCCGTTGCCGATGCCGACGACGGGGTTCAGCAGGCTCAGGCCCGGACGGGTCAGGGTGCGCGATGCGTCGAAGCGCAATTGCAGATTGTCCGTCACCTCCAGTCGCAGATCGACCGAGGGCAGCACATAGGTATAGCTGCTGCGGTTCGAAATCGGCTGGACGTCGGTGAAGGCGATCGACAGCAGCGTCGGATCGGCGGTGCTCCGCGTGATCGACGTCGGCGCACGCCCCTGACCGATCGACAGGAGGCGCGTGTTCTCCGTCCGCACGCCGAAGGCGGCGTGCAGCGGCATGGAACCGATCTGCCCTTCCATTCTGCCGCTGAAGAACAGCGACAGGGTCTTTTCGTTGACCGACAGGATGCTGCCCGGGTCGACCGCTTCGGTGAACTGGCCGGTGAAGCCGTTCACCCCGCCATTATAGTTGAAGCCGGGCACGTTCTGCGCCTGGGGATTGCCCAGGCTGGTCAGGTAATTCTGATAGGCCTGCGGGCTGTAGATCAGGACCGATGGCGGCAGGCTGCCCGAAAAGCCCGGGATGAAGTTGTTGAGGCTGATCGACCCTTGGTACAGGCTCGACGGCAGCGGCGAGATACCCGATCCCTGACCCGACGGCGCACCATAACCGGCATAGGCCTGCCAGAAATTGTTCGTGAAGGTGCTGCGGTTCAGCAGGTTGAAGGTGTCGTCGGTATATTGGCCGCCCGCCTTGAGGGTGATGTTGTCCTCTTTCCAGGTCACGACGCCGCGGAATTGCTTCAGTTCGTCGGTATTCTGCTGGGTCTGGAGCACGGTGACGTGCGATCCGATCGCGGTCGGATCGGCCCAGCGACCGCCATTGCCGGCGGGACCGAAATTGCTGATCGTCGGGAACGCCTTGTTACTGTCGGCGGTGACGTTGAAGCCCAGATTGGTGCCCAGCGCGCCACCATAGCCGATATCGCCATTGCTGCTGCCGATGGTGTTGCCGGGGTTCAGCCAGCTCTTGGCATAGGCGCCGTCCGCCTCGACGGTCACCTTCTCATTGACGTCCCACTTGACGTTCAGGCCGGTCTGGTTGGTCTGGAGGATCTGCTTGTTCATCGCCGCGGTGAAGTCGGTCGGCGACCCCGCCTGGGTGAAGCTGACTGCCGTGCCGTTGGCGTCCTGCTGGACGTTGCGCAGCGACTCCTGGCTGAACCACACGCCGAAGCCGTAAATGTCGGTCGAGATCGTCTGGCGCGAGAAGTTGTTGTCGAGCGTGACCATCAGGTCATTGTTCGGGTGCCATTGCAGGGCCACGCGACCGTCGACGCGTTCGTCCTTGGTCCGCTGCTGCTCCGCGCCATATTGCTGCGGGAACCAGCCGGTCAGGGTGCGGCGGTTGCTGGGGGCAGCGCTGGCGTCGGTGGTCGGTGCGCAGGTCGCGGCGGTGCTGCCCGCCAACTGGCACGGCGCGAAGTTGCCGCCCGGCCAACCCGACACATAGACGCGATTGGTATCGGTATCACGCCGGGTATAGATGAAACTCGACAGGATACCCAGCGTATCATTGGCGAAGGTATCGCTGACCAGCGCGCCCAGTGTCGGCACGACCTGACCCGCGCGATCCTGGAGCGAACCCGAGGCGCTGGTCGCGACGCGGAAGCCGGGATGGTCGAACGGCTTGGGGAACTGGATGTCGACCGTTGCACCGATCGAGCTGGAGGCCAGCGTCACGTCGGGCGTCTTGAGCACGCTCAGCTGGCCGATAAAGTCCGAACCGACGGTGCTGAAGTCGATCTGGCGCCCGCCCGTCGCGGTCGAGATGCGACGGCCGTCATACAGGGTGGTGTTGAAGTCGCCGCCAAAGCCGCGAACGGTGATGCCGGTCGGCTCGCCGCGCGCGCCGGAGCGCTGGATCGACACGCCGGGCAGACGCTGGAGCGAGGCCGCGACGTTGGAATCGGGAAACTTGCCAATATCTTCGGCAGAAATCGCGTCGACCACGCCGGTCGCGGTCCGCTTGATATCGAGGTTGCGCTGGAGCGAACTGCGCAGGCCGGTGACGATGATCTCGCCCTCCGAAACCTCGCCCGAGGGGGACGGCGCATTGTTCTGCGCGCTGGGGGCGGTCGCCTGATCCTGCGGGGTTCCGGCTTCCTGGGCGCTGGTGGTGTTGGCCTGAACCGGGGTGTCCGGCCGAACGGCTCCGGGAGCCACAGTCTGAGCAAAGGCCGCGCCCGGCGCGATCATCGCCAGGGCCATGAGCGGCGACACGCCGGTCATCAGGCCGCGGCGCGAAACGAATGCGCCCACAAAGCTAGTGCGAGACACCATCTTCCCCTCTCCTTCGGTTCTATGGTCAATGTACGATCGATGGTTATCGCCACCGTACCGCCCATTCGATGACATGATGTTAGCGTTATAATGCCTCCGAAACAAGGCATTTGTCAGAGCGTTCGCAACTCGCTACTCCCCCCGCTAATCCGACGCCTTGACGCGGGGTGGTGGATGCCGACAAATCCGGGGCCTCGTCGTCCGGTTCCCTCGTCAGAATCGGGCCGGAGAGGATGCGAAAGGATCGAATCGCCATGGCCGAAATGGAATTGCTGGACAGCGCGCGTCATGCCGGTCTTCGCGTCTCGACCAAGCCCGATGCGGCGCGCCACTTCGTACAATTGGTGGCCGAGGAGTTTCTCCCGGCCGCGCTGCATTACCCGATCCTGTTCGCGCGTCACCCGGAGACCGGCGATCTCTATCCCGGTGCCCTGATGGGGCTGGTGCCGGACGAAAATCTCTGTCTGACGACCAACGCCACCCTGGCGGGCTATCGCCCCGCCGATCTGGAGCGGCAGGGTTTCTACGTCTCGGGCGAGAATATCGCGATCGACCCCACCCATGCCGCACTGACCCAGATGGAAGGAGACCCGATCTTCGAATCGGACGGCGGCGCGGCCCCGGCGCTCCGCCGGGTGCAGGGTGCGCTGCGACGCCTGCATGTCGGCCTGCCCGAGACGGAGGGGTTCATCGCGCGCCTGCTGGAGCACAAGCTGGTCGAGCCGATCGACCTGAATTTCCAGTTCGACAATGGCGAGAGCCTGAGGCTGGACGCGCTCTACACGATCAGCCTCGATGCGCTTCACGGTCTGCCCGACGAGGCGGCGCTGGCGCTCTTCCGGTCGGGCGATCTGCAACTCGTCTATGCGATCACCGGCTCGGTCCGGCACATCCCCTTCCTCGGGCGTCGGCGTAACGACCGGCTGAGCGGACTGGCCCGGTGAGCGGCGCGGCGGTCGAGGTCGACCCCGCCACGCTGAACGACCCCGGGGCGTTTCGGCGGCTCGTGACCGAACCCTGTCGGCCGGTCGTGCTTCGCGGCGCGGTGCGCGACTGGCCGCTGGCGCGGATCGCCGCGACCGGTGGGGCGGCGTTGGGCGAGTATCTCGCGCGCTTCGACGCGGGGCGGCGGATCGAGGCCTTTGTCGGCGATGCGGCGATCGCAGGGCGCTATCACTATACCGACGATCTGTCGGGCTTCAATTTCCGGCGCGAGTCGATGCCGCTGAGCGAGGCCGTCGAACGCCTCGTCACGGGCCGCAACGAGGCCGAGACCCTCTATGTTGGGTCACTCCCCATCCCGCTCGTCCTGCCCGGACTGGCGGAGGAGAATATCCTGCCCCTCGCGCCGGCGAACGTGCCGCCGCGCATCTGGATGGGCCATGCCTCGACCATAGCCTGTCATTACGACATGATGGACAATATCGCCTGCGTCGTGGCGGGGCAGCGGCGCTTCACCCTCTATCCGCCCAATGCGATCGGCGATCTCTATGTCGGACCGATCGACCACACCATGGCCGGACAGCCGGTCGCACTCGCCGCCGAAGCCGCACCCGATGATTCCCGCTATCCCCGGTTCGAACGGGCGAGAGACCGTGCGATCACGGTCGAACTCTCGGCGGGCGACGCGCTCTATATGCCCAAGCTGTGGTGGCACCGGGTGGAGGCGAGCGGATCGCTTAACATCCTGGTCAATTACTGGTGGGACGCCTTTCCAGTCGGCCCGGACCAGCCCTTCGCCCCCCTGCTGCTTGCGATGAGCGCCATCGCCGCGCGTCCGGAGGCAGAGCGTGCGGCGTGGCGGGCGTGGTTCGACCATTATGTCTTTCGCCCCGACGGCCACCCGCTGGCCCATCTACCCGAGGAACGGCACGGGGTGCTGGGTATGAGCGCGGAGAATATCGGCATCCTCCGTGCCCAGGCCATGCGGATGCTTCGCGGCGGTTAGGCGGCGGGATCGAGCGTGATCCCCTGCACCACGATTTCGGGATCGACCAGCCACAGGGTGACGCGATGCCTGCCTTTGGTCAGATCGGTTAGGCGGGTGGTCGCGATGCGCCGGTTTTCGATCACCGCGCGGCCCCAGCTTTCCTCCGTTTCGCCCGCCATCAGGTCGAGCATCACCGGTGCGCCTCCATCGACCGACACCGCGATCCGATGCTGGCCCCCGCCGCGCACGTCCAGGCCGGGGGCAGCGACCACGCCCAGGGTCGCGGGCCCCGCGCGATCCCAGTTCAGGTCATAGACGATATGCGGGCTGTCCCCGCCGGGACGCTCGACCACCGGCGCGGAAGCGAGGTTGGCGACCATCGCCGCGCCCTCGGCGGTGAAGCCCGCCACACGCTGCCAGCTTATGCCCCGTCCATCGACCGCGCGACCGGCATCCGCCGCCAGTGCCAGGCGCGGCGCGGGGGTGGAGGGCGGTAGCGGCAGGGGTTTGGCGACGCTGGCCAAGGCGGGCATGACATCGGCATCGGGCTGCTGCCAGCCAGTATAGCCGATATGGGTCTGCGCCATCATGCTGGTCCATTTGCCGCCCGCCGTCTCCACCTCGTAACGGCGGCGGATAGCCGCATCGCGCGCGTAATAGCCCCGCGCCGCCGTAGCGAACCGCTCCGCCGCCGCGCCGTCCCCGGCCTGGGCCGCCGCACGATTGGCGGCCACCGCTTCGTACAGCCGGTGCAGGTTGGTCATCGCCTCGACCCGGTGCAGCACCAGTTCGTAATAGGCATCACGCAGATCGGCGGGCAGCCGAGCCTCCACCCCGCGCGCCGCCGTGTCGAGGGCATTCCATTCGCCCAGCACCCGCGCCCATTCTCCGTTCTTCAGGCCATAGGTGGTGGCGTCGATCAGCTCGGGCTTGCGGCGGCTGGCGAGCTGGCCATAGCGAGTCAGGAGCTTGCCGATTTCGGCCCCATGAGCGGGACCGAATTGCTGCGTCGCCCAGCGGACGGGATAGGCCTGCATCGCGGCCAGATCCATGCGGGCCGGGTTCCACGCCATGTCGAGGAAGAAGCTGGTCGGATATTCCATCGGCTTCAGGTCGCCGACATTGACGATCCACAGCCGGTCCGCGCCGTACTGGTCGGCCATGCGCATCTGCTGCCAGACGCGGGGGATCGCGTTCGTGTCCAGCCATTTGTAGTTACGCGGACCACCGACATAATCGAAATGATAATAGACGCCCGCCCCGCCCGCGCGATGCTCGCCCAGCGGCGGCAGGCGGCGGATATTGCCCCAATTGTCGTCGGCGAACAGCAGGGTCACGTCCTCGGGGACGCGCATCCCCTTGTCGTAATAATCCTGCACTTCCTTGTAGAGCGCCCAGACCTGCGGCGTCTCGGCGGCGGGTCGCTTAGTGACATCGGCGATGATCTGGCGCTGGTCGCGGACGATGCGTTCGAGAAGGCCGGTGGCGGTCCCCTCGGTCATCGGCTCGTCGCCATCGCCGCGCATCCCGATCGTCACCGGGTCCTCGGCCTTGCCCCGTCGTTCGATGCCCTTGCGCCAGAAGGCGCGCAGCACATCGCCATTCTTGCTATAGTCCCAGGGGCCGCGCCCCTCCCGCTTCCAGTCGGCCTGCGCCCGCTGCATCGGTTCGTGATGCGAGGTACCCAGCAGCACCCCCATCTCCTGCGCCAGCGGAGCGGACGCCGGATCGTCCTCCCACAGTGACTTGCCCCACATGGCGGGCCAGAGGAAATTGGCCTTGGACCGCAGAAGCAGCGTGAAGACCTTCTCATAGGCCAGGTGATTGATCCCGCCGAACTTCGCGCGCGCCCAGCCGCCGAAGCCCGGTTCTTCGTCGTTGATGAAGATGCCGCGATATTTGACCACCGGATGGTCGGCCACGCGACCCGCCGTCAGGTACAGCGTCGGGTGACGCTGCGCCGGCACGTCCGCCCACCAGGTCCAGGGACTGACTCCCGCCTTGGCGCTGATGTCGTAGAGGCCGAAGATGGTGCCGCGCCGGTCCGCCCCCGCGATCACCAGTGCGCGGGCGACTCCCGGCAGGGGATTGTCGACCACCTGTTCGACATAGCCTTCCCACTGCCCCGCCAGGCCCGACACGTCGAGCTTGCCCGACCGGACCAGTCCGTCGATCAGCGCGCTGTGCCCCAGCGTGCCCGCGATCACGCTGGCCCCGCGTGAGGCATTGTTGCCCAGCCGAACATCGCCGCCGCCGACCGCCTTCAGGTCAGCGACCAGATCCCGGGCAGCCCGCGCGACGCCCGGCTCATCACCCGCATCGACCACGATGGTTGCCGTGCGGCCGGGTGCCAGCAGCGCCAGGCTCCCCGGCATCGCCCGCTCGCATGCCACGATCGGCCCGGTGCAGTCCGACGCGGCCCAGGCCGCACCCGGCATCAGCGCCGTCAAAGCGACGGACATGAACAGGTGGCGCATCATCTCTCTCCCCGCCCCGAAGCCATTGATGCTTCATGAGCTTTCTCATTGGCCTATCGCTCCGTTATCGCTACCATAATGCAAAGCCGCAAGCGCGGATCGACATTTTGGAGGGGATGGACATGACCAAGGCGCGCGCCTTTCACCGGGCAACCGGTCGCCTGACCGGGCTGATCGCTCTGGGCCTGACATTGGCGGCGGCGGCTCCGGCGCGGGAGGTTCGGTGGACGCCGGCCTGGGGTGCGTCGCAGATGCGGCTGGACGGTCCGAATGCAGAGAAGGTCGCCAAGGCCGGGCCCGCCACCATCCGCCAGATCGTCCACCTCACGGCCGATGGCAAGACGATCCGGCTACGCCTGTCGAACATCACCGGGCAATCCCCGCTGAAGATCGGCGCCGCCACCATCGGCATGGCGCAACCCGGCCAGTCGAATGTCACCGCGCCGCAATCCATCCTGTTCGACGGCGCGCGCGATGTGATCGTGCCGCCGGGAGCCGAAATCTATTCCGACCCCATCCCCCTGCCCGTCACGCGCGGGCGCGATGTCGCGGTCAGCCTCTACTTCCCCGAAGCCGTCACCACTCCGACCGGCCATTCGGGCGCGCGCTCGACCACCTTTCTGATTCCGGGCGACGCCACGGCACAAACCGCCCTCCCCGATGCGCAGAGGATCGGCGGCTGGTGGAATCTGTCCGATATCGAGGTCCGCGATGCGGCGCAGACCGGGACGATCGTGACGATCGGCGATTCGATCACCGACGGCTATGGCATCGCCGACGACAGCAATACGCGCTGGCCCGACGAACTGGCCAAGCGGCTGGCGGCCAGCCCGGCCACGCGGGGCTTCTCCGTGGTCAATGCGGGGATCGGCGGCAATCGCGTCCTGCTCGACGGGTTAGGCCCCAGCCTGATGGCGCGGTTCGACCGGGACGTGATTGCACGGCCCGGTGTCACCCATGCGCTGTTGCTGGAGGGGGTCAACGACCTGGGCATGCTGACCCGCGAACACCCGGTGGACACAGCCACGCATCAGGCGATCGTGCGGCAGATCACCTTCGCCTATCGCCAGCTTGCCGAGCGGGCGCACGCGCATGGCATCCGCCTGATCGTCGGGACGATCACGCCGTTCCAGGGCAACGACTATTATCATCCCGGCCCGGAGACCGAGGCGGATCGACAGGCGATCAACCGCTTCATCCGCACCTCCGGCCTGTTCGACGGCGTGGTCGATTTCGACAAGGCGCTGGCCGATCCGGCGCAGCCCGCGCGGCTGTTGCCCGCCTATGATTGCGGCGATCACCTTCATCCCAGTGCGGCGGGCTACCGCGTCATGGCTCAGGCGGTGCCGCTGGCGCTGTTCGGGAAGGCACCGCCCCGCCGCTGATCAGAACGCCGCGTCCAGCCCGATCCGGATCGTGCGGGGGCGGAGCGGCGTCACCTGATCCCGCCCCGTGGTGAAGGGCGTGCCCAGCGCGAAGCGGTTGCCGCGCACATCGGCCAGATTGGTGATCCCCGCCGTCACGCCATATGCGCCCAAGCCCAGTCGCGTGGTCACGCCGCTGTCCAGATAGCTGCCCTGCAACTCGCCCAGCACCGGCCCGACGCCCAGCCGCGACGAGCCGACATAGCGCAACCAGCCATCGACCCGCAGGTCGCGTCCACCGGCCAGCGTCCGGCGATACACCGCCCCCGCCCGCGCGGTGATCCGGGCGATATTGGGGATCTGGCTCAACCGCGCCAGGATCGCGGCGCGCGCGGTGACGGGATCGGCGACCAGCCCGTCCATCAGCGCGAAGGCCTGCGCGCTCGACGGCTCATCGATGCGGCTGTCGTTATAGGACAGGGCTCCCTCGATCCGCAGACCGGGGGCCAGCTTGAAGCCCGCCAGCGCCTCGACCGTCCAGAGCTGTCCATCGCCGATATTGGCGGTGCTCGGCAGGCCCGTCGCGTCGATGAAATCGGCCTGGATATCGCGCCACGCGGTATGGGCGAGGGTCAGCGAGGCGTCGAAGCGATCGCGCCCCGGCTGGCCGGTCCGCAATCCCGCCTCGATCGTCGCGACCCGGTCGTTGCGGAAGCGCCGGACCAGCGGCCCCTCGATCGTCAGCCCGCCGGGGCGAAACCCCTGCTGATAGCGAAGGAACAGTTGCGCACCCGGCGTCAGGTCGATCAGCGCGGAGGCGGAGGGCAGCAGGATCGTCTGCGCCCGCCGCGCCGTCACCTCGGCCAGCCGCACCATCGCCTGAAAGGACAAGGCAGCGGGCAGATCCTCCCCCGCGCCGTCCAGCACCGAATGCGTCACCCGCAGGCCCCCGGTCGCGAGCAGGCCGGGGAGAAGCCGCACGCTTCCCTCGCCATAAAGGGTCGCCTCCTCGACCGTGTTGACGACGCCGGTACGCGGCACCAGCGCATCCGGCTCGCCGAACAGGCGCGTTAGGCGAGTACGGTTGTGGATATAGCTGAACCCCGCGAGCCAGCCCGACCCGTCGGGCGCGGATTGCCAGACCCGCGTCTCATTGGCCTGCATCCGCGTCTCGTTGGCCTGGGCGAAGAGCTGAACCGGGCCGCCTGGCGGCGTCGCGTCATAGCGTTCCATCAGGTCATGCGCGGTGATCCCGCTGCTCGACCGGAAGCGCACCCGGCCCAGCCGCCCCGACAGAACCAGTTGCGCCTGGCCGAAATCCGCCGAAAACCCCTCGGTCACGGGGGCGGAGCGGGTCAGCGGCGGGCCGTCGCGATCGGCATATTGGCTGTCGGCGCCGCGAATGCGCTGGCCGATGCCGATCGCCTCGACGCTCCATCCGCCGCCCAGATCGGCGCGGATCGCGGCGCGTCCGCCGGTGATGCGGGTGCGGTTGACGTCGGTGCGCCCGAGCAGCGGCTTGTCGATATAGCCGCCCTCGCTCGCGCTGTCGGCGACCAGCCGCACCGCCAGCCGGTCGGCGATGAGCGGCAGGTTGAGCACCGCCTGCCCGTCCGCGCCGGGGCTGCCGTTCGTCGTCGCCGAGCCGCCCAGCATCACCGATCCCCCGGCGCGGGTCGGATCGGGCGCATTGGGGACCAGCCGGATCAGCCCGCCCAGCGACCCCGCGCCGTACAGCGTCCCCTGCGGCCCCTCCAGCACCTCGACCGCCGCCAGGTCGGCCAGTCGCAGATCTGGGTCGGGCGCGTTGTAGCTGAGCCGCAGGTCGCCGAAATACTGCCCGACCGTCGCCTGGGTCGGGCCGGTGAAGCTGGAATCGGCGATTCCCCGGATGAACAGCTTGTTGCGACCCGCACCCAGATAGGTGGAGGCGATGGCGGTCATCCGGTCGGCCAGCTTCGACGTGCCGCCCGCCCCGCCCAGTTCCAGATCGGCACCCGCCACCTGCACCACCTGCCCGGCGAAATGATCGCGGGTCGTGTCGCGCTTGCTGGCGGTGACGACGACATCGCCGGGGGGGACTTCGGGCGGCGGCGGGATGAAGCGACGGCGGACCACCTTGGCGACCGGCACGACCTTGCGCGGGACCAGCCGCCAGCTTGCCGGTCCCAGCCGCTGGACCTGCGCGCCGCTGCCCCGCGCGATCAGAGCCAGCGCTTGCTCGACCGACCATCGCCCGCGAAGGCGCGGCACGGGCCGATCCCATAGCCGCGCATCGGGTACGACGATGTTGGCCCCGGTCAGCCGTCCCAAGGCCATCACCTGCGTACCGACGGTTCCGGCGGGCAGGTCGACGGGCGCGCGGTCCGCCGCCATCGCGGGCGCGCCCGCGACGATCAGCATCCCGACGATCCCGCCCCCCGCCAGCCTCACCCGCGCGGTTCCAGCATCCAGCCAACCGCCCCGCGCCGCACGGTCACGTCCATCAACGGCCCCAGCAGCCGGGGATCACGCCGCACCGCCTCCAGATCGATGGTGCCGCGAAACGGCCTGCCAGCGATGGCGGGCGCGACACCGATGGGCTGCGGCAGGAAGCGGGACACATCCTCCGCCACATCGCTCAAGGGCACGCCGTCATAGGCCATCCGCCCCTCACGCCAGCCGCCCACATCGGCGGGAGTGACGCCTTCCCGCTCCAACCGATCGCGCGTCGCGACGACCGCCTGTCCCGCATCCAGGCGCAGCGCCGCGCCCTCGGGATCGACCATCACCGCGCCCTCGGCGACCGCCACGCGGGTCCGCGCCTGGCCCAGCCGCACGTCGAACACCGTCCCCAGATCGACCAGCGCCAGCGATCCCGCCTGCACCGCGAAGGGATGGTCTGCGTCATGCTGCACCCGGAACAGCGCCTCGCCGCGCGCCATGACGGCCCGGCGCGGATCGGCATGATCCAGTTCGACCCGGCTGTTACCCGCGAGCAGGATCCTGCTGCCATCCGGCAGGGGCACGCTGCGCGTCTCGCCCGCCGCCGTCTCGACCGCATAGGGCTGGGCGCGTTCCGGCCAGACGGTGACGCCGACGGTCGCGACCAGCGCGGCGGCGACCGCCCCGCCGATCCAGCGCAGGGGGCGGCGACGGGGCGTCTCCTCGACCGGCAAGGGCGTAGGCGCGTCGAGCAGTTCGGGATGCGCGGCCAGCGCATCCTCGGCGTCGAGCAGGGTCGCGGCCATCCGGTCATAGCGTTCGGCGTGTGCCGGGTCGGCCTCCAGCCAGTCGGTAAAGGCATCCCAGTCCGCGCGCGCCGGATCGGCCATCCGCAGCGCCCAGTCGAGCGCGACCGCATCCGTGGCGGGGAAAGCGATATGGCGGTCCTGGCTCATCCGATCTGTTCCTTGAGGGCGGCGAGCGCATGGGCGGCCATGCGGAGATCGCTTTCGACGGTGCTGATACTGATGCCGAGTTCGGCGGCGACCTGTTTCTGGGGTACGCCGTCGATCCGCACCCTGCGGAAGATCAGCGCGGGTCGCTCGCCCAGGGCGGTCAGCGTCGCCGCCACCCGCTCGGCGGTCTGCCGCGCCTCGACCGCGCGTTCGGCGGCGGGCGGCTCGGGGCCACCCTGTCCTTCCGCCCAGGCCTGGTCGCGCTGCTCGGCCTGGCGGCACGATCGATAGCGGTCGATCATCAGCATGTCCGCCGCGCGGTAGAGATAGGCCAGCGGATTGCGCGAGGGGCCCGTCCATCCGCCCCGACAGTTTCAGCCACAGGTCCTGGACCAGATCCTCCGCCGCATCGCCCGCGCCGCGCGCCGTCAGGAAGCGCACGAGCTTGTCGCGATTGGCGAGGAAGACGGCCTCGATCCCGGTGGGCGTCATGGTCTGAACCGGACAAGATGGGCGGAAGTCCCGCCGTTTAGACGAAGCTTCCGCCCATGGAAAGGAGCCCCACCGGGACGCAAGGTGGGGCTCCGAACGCCCGCGCACGCTACAGGGGGGATGCACGCGGACGAACTCGCCTAGAAGGCGAACTGAAGGGCAGCGCGCGCGGACAGCGCGACGTTGCCAAGGCGTTGTTCGGCGTTGACCTCGCCGCTCAGCCGGATCTCGCTGGTGCCGGTGATCGCGCGGACCCGGCCGACCCAGCCGCCGCCGCGCGCCTCGGGATCGAGGATGAAGGGCGTGCCGTCGCCGAAGCTGGCGACCGTGCGGCCCAGCGCCCCGGCGACCCGCTCGCGCCGACCGCCCTCGATCTCCAGGCGGCTCCACTGGGCGTAGCGGTTGTCGCCGCCGAAATTGATGCCCGCCGCCACGCTGGCGGTCAGCGCCAGTTCGTCGCTGGTCCGCTTGCGCACGGTCAGGTCGTATCCGGTGCCGCCGCCGCTCTCGCGATAGCCGTCCTCGTTCAGCCGGTAATAATCGACCGCCAGGATCGGGCGCACGTTGAACTGGCCGACCCAATGCTCCCACGAGACCGAGCCCGAGCCGGAATAGAGCATCCCCTTCCAGTCGGCGGTCGCGCGGCGCTGCACCGCCTCGGTCCCGACCACGCCGTCGAACTGGCGCTGCGAATCGAAGGACAGGAAGGCCGCCGAACCACGCGCCTGCGCCGCCAATGCTCCCCAACGCGCACGCCAGAAACCGGCCAGTTCATATTGGCTGTGGTTCACGCGGTTGATCGCCGAGCCTTCATTGTCGCGACCGCTCATATAGGAGAGCGAGGCCCCGAAATTGCCCGCATCGGTCTTGTGCTCGATGCCGCCGCTGATACCCCAGCCGCGCACGTCATAGCTGCGGGTCGATCGCGTACCCTTGGACGCATCCCAGCCGAGCGGGGTGAGCCAATAGCCCCATTTGCCCTCTTCGCTGAACTCGCCCGCAGGCTCGCGAAGCTGCGCGGCGGCGGCGCGGGAGGCGAGCGTCACCCCCTCGAACACACCGCCCGCATAATTGGGCAGCATCTGCTCAACCGCGCCACGGAAGGCCGCGCCGTCGTAAATGCCCCGGATGGCGTCGGACAGCCTGGCGTCGGTCCCGATCGCGGCGTCGATCGCGTCGAAGGCGCTGACGCCCGCGTTGCTGAGGCCCAGTTCGGTCTTGGCCTTGCGGCTGACCTCCACCGCGATCTCGTTGGGCTGGGCGGCGACGATCGCGCCCTTGTAGAGGAAGGGCATGGCCGAGGGTGCCAGCGTCAGATTGCCCGCACCGGTCAAGGTGCCCGAGCGCAGCACGACATAGCGGCCCGTCACATCGGTCCCGCCCGACACGCGCAGCGCCAGCTGGCTGTTCGCGCCGATGGTGGTCGCCCCGCCGACCTGGATCAGGTTGCCGGTCGGGTTCGCCTTGTCGAGCGCGACGCTGAGGATCGACTGGTCGCCCATGGTCAGCGAGGCGATGTTGGTCGCCCCGTTCGCGGCGAAGGTGCCGCCGCCGCTGGCGACCGTGACCGCGACATGGGAGGCGTTGGTCAGCCGTCCGGCGAAGACGCCCTTCCCCGTGATCGCCACCACATCCTGGCCCAGCCCGGAAAAGTCGGCCACGCCGTCGAAGCGCGCGGTATCGGCGATGGTCAGCGTGTCCGCCCCGGTGCCGAAGGTCGCGCTGCCCGCATAGGTGCCCGTCCCGCTCATCTCCAGCCGGTTGTTGCCGGTGCCGAAACGGACGTCGCCCTTCACCGAACCCGCGCCGATCTGAAGCCGGTCGTCGCCGCTGCCGAAGCGGATCGCACCGGTGATGGTGGGGGCGGCGGCTCCGCTGGCGGGGGCGATCTGGCGGACGATCGCGCCGATGGTGTTCGCCGACAGATCGATGGCGGTGCTGCGCGAGCTGTCCGCCCCGGCCCCCGCGATCGCGCCCGCATTCTCGACCAGCGTCAGGCCGCCGGTCCGGTCGAGGATTGCGGTCGCACTGGCGCCCGCCGCCGTCGCGCGGATCGCGCCGGAGTTGCGGATCGTCGGCACCGAAGCGCCGCTGTCGATCAGCACGGCGGTCGTCACCGCCGAGGCCGTGCCGCCGCCGGTCGCGGTCACCGAGCCGCCGACGCGCAATTCCGGCGTCGAGGCTCCGGCACCGAAGCGGATGGCCGTCGCCTCCGCGCCATTGGCGGTCGCCTGCACCGTACCGCCGACCGCGACGCCCTGCGCGATCTGGACATTGCCGCCCTGCCCGCCGATGGTCAGCGCATTGGCGCGCACGCCGCTATAGACGCCGTTGCCCGTAATCCGGCCATTGACGACCAGGCCGGGTGCGGGCGTGCTGCCGCCGGTCGCGCCGATGACGATCGCCCGGTCCGCCGCGCCGACCAGCATGGCGGGGGCCGCGCCGTTGGAGATGATGTCCGCCGTCTTGCCGGTGGCGTTGCCCAGGGTGATGCCGCCCGCGACATTGCCGCCCACGACCAGCGCCGATCCGCCCTGCAACAGATCGTCCGGGTCCAGCTTCGACACATCGCTGGGTGGCGTGGTGTAGCGATAGCCGGTCGAGCCGATCCCGCCCTCGATGGTCAGCGCACCGCCGATATCGCCGTCGATCCGCGCGCCGACCGCGCCCTGGCCGACCGCGACGATGGTGCCGCCCAGCGTGACATTGCCCGACACCGCGCCGGTCCGCACACCCACTGAGCGATCGCCCAGCACGTTGATCTTGCCCGACTGGGCGAGGTTCCCGGTCAGCGGCCCGGTCAGATAGATGCCCGCCGAGTCGTTGCCCTCGACGGTGATCTCGCCGCTGTTGCTGATCGCGCCGGTAAAGGCCCCGGCGGTGCGGATGCCGGTCCGCCGCGCGCCTTGTGCGAAGGGGCCGTCCAGGTCGCCGTCCTTGTCGATATCGACGGGCGTATAGCTTTCGTCGATGACGATCTTGCCGCTGTTCGCGATCTCGCCGGTCACGCCCGCCGCCGCGCCGATGCCGATCGAGTCGTTGGCGTCGGTGATCTGGATGGTGCCCGCATTGGCGAGCTTGTTGTTGCTGTCGATCGTCACCGCGGTACCGCCGGTGGTCACGACGCTGCCCGCCGCGGCGATGCTGACATCGCCCGCACCGCCGTTATTGACGGTCGCGGTGCGGACCGGGGTGGTCCGCTTGGTATCGATGACGGTCTGGGCCGAAGCGGCCGTCCCCGCCACCAGGGCGAGCGTGGCGGTCGAGGCGAAGAGCAGGCGATGCACGAATAAGGTCCCCTTTGTGCGCTTTGCCCGTTCAGACGGAGCCCTCACCCCGAAACCTTGGTGCCCCGATGAAAAATTCGTCAGGTGGCCTGCCGGTGTTGACGATCGGGCCGCAGAGGATCAGAGCGCCCGACAGGCGCGGGAGCCCCCGCGTCGTTCCAGAAAGCGAGAACATGTCCAGCGACAGTTCCAGTAGCGCCGCACGCCCCGGGGTCGTCCGCTAGTTTCGCGAAACTGGCTTTCGTCCGCCCGTGTCGTGCGGACGAAAGGTTTTGAATGGTCAACGATCTGATCGCCGGCGTCGCCGCCGGTTTCCGCTCCTCTCGGCGTGGCCTGTCCATCGCCGATCTCGTCGATACGCTCCAGTCGCTGCCCGTGGCGGAAGCGGCCGACGCCCTGACCCAGATGCCCGACGCGCGTGCCGTCGCCGTGCTCGACAGCCCGGAATTGCGCTGCGCCGCCGATATCCTGGCCCTGCTGCCCGCGGCGCGCGCCGCCGCCCTGGTGTCGCAAATGGCGGAGGACCGTGCCGCCGACGTGCTGGCGGCGATGGAGGAAGAGGTCGCCGCGCCGATCCGCGCCGACCTTCCCGCCACCATCCTCGCGTCGATCGACACGCTGCTCCGCTGGCCGCCGGACAGCGCGGGCGGCATGATGACGACCGAATATGTCGCCTCCCCCGCCGACGCGACCGTCGCCGAGGTGCTGGCCCATATCCGCACCGTCGAACGCAGCCGCGAGACCGTCTATTCGGTCTTCCTGCTGGAGCCGCAGGGGCGGCTGGTCGCGACCGTCTCGCTGCGCCAGTTGATCGCCGCCGAGCCGGACTCGCCCGCGATCGATCTCGCGCGCGGGCATGACCCGATCACCGTCGCACCGGTCACGGACCGCGAGGAGGTGGCGCATCTGATCCGCCGCCACGACCTGCTCGCCCTGCCCGTGGTCGACGAACAGGGCCGCCCGATCGGCATCGTCACGGTGGACGACGTGCTCGACGCGCTGGTCGCCGCCCATACCGAGGACACGCAGAAGTTCGGCGGCGTCGAGGCGCTGGACAATCCCTATCTGGAAACCGGCTTCCTCGCGATGATCCGCAAGCGCGCCGGGTGGTTGAGCATCCTGTTCTTCTCCGAAATGCTGACCGCCAGCGCGATGCAGCATTTCGAATCCGAACTGGAGCGGGCGGTCGTGCTGACCCTGTTCATCCCGCTCATCATGAGCTCGGGCGGCAATAGCGGCAGCCAGGCGACCTCGCTGATTATCCGTGCGCTGGCGCTGGGGCAGGTACGCCTGCGCGACTGGTGGCGAGTGGCGCTGCGCGAGCTTCCGGCGGGGATGACGCTGGGGGCGATACTGGGACTGCTCGGCATCGCACGGATTGCGCTGTGGCAGACGCTGGGCTTCTATGATTACGGACCGCATTGGGTGCTGGTGGCGACGACGGTCGGGACGGGGCTGGTCGGGATCGTCACCTTCGGCTCGTTGGCGGGATCGATGCTGCCCTTCGTCCTGCAACGGCTGGGCTTCGATCCGGCCAGCGCCTCGGCTCCGTTCGTCGCGACGCTGGTCGATGTGACCGGGCTGGTGATCTATTTCAGCATTGCGCTAGCGATCTTGTCGGGGACTCTGCTGTAAGCGGGGCGACGAACACCCGGTTATCGCTTCCAGTAGCGCACATAATCCACATCCATCCGCTGCGGCAGGGCGGCATCGTCGACGCCCTTCTGCCCGCCCCAGTCGCCCCCGACCGCCAGGTTCAGGATCAGCGAATAGGGCCGCGTGAACGGCCAGGCCGCCGCGCCGCCGGGCTTGTCGTTCTTTACCCGCATATAGGCGCGGCCATCGACCCCGATGGTGATCATATCGGGCGTCCAGTCGAGTTGATAGCGGTGAAAGTCCGTGCACGCGCCGGGCACGTCGGTCTGGCTGCCCCGCTGCGTCTTCCTGACGTGGTTATAGACGGCGGAGTGGACGGTCGCATGGATGACATCGGGGTTCCACCCGACCATCTCCATGATATCGATCTCGCCGCCATCGGGCCAGCGCGCGCCGTCCATGGGGAGAAGCCAGATGGCGGGCCACATGCCACGGCCACAGGGCAGCTTTGCGCGAACCTCGTAAAAGCCGAAACCGAGCGTCTTCTGCGTCACCAGCTTGGCCGATGTATAATCCTGCCCGCCCCAATCCGGCTCGTCGCGGGCGGCTTCGCGTCGCGCCTCGATCACCAGTGCGCCCTTCTCGATCCGCGCGTTGCTCCGCTTCGGCCCGACATAATATTGCAGTTCGTGATTGGGCCAGCCGCGCTTGTTCGCTGACACGTCCCAACGCCAGCGGCCGGGATCGATCGCGCGGTTGAACTCGTCGCCGAAGGTCGGGGCGGTCTTCGGCGCCGCCATGGCTCCGTCGTAATTCGTGTTGGTCGCCCCCAGCGTCGCGGTCTGCGTCTCCTGCCCGGTCGCACCGCCCATCGCCAGCAGGGACACACCCGCCAGCATCGCCCAAGCCCATCGCCGCATCGCCACTCTCCCCGAATATCTTGCCCGTCAGCCTAGTCATCCCCAACGGGAAAGACCATGCCGACGGGCCGGTGAACTGGCCCCCATTTCGACCGGACGGATTTGAGCCTAGGAAGGAGGCTTGGGGCTATCCCCTGAGCATAGGCTTATGTCCGTGTCCGAGATCATCACCGACGGCGGTCGTCGCCGTCACTGGAGCACGCCCGAGAAGCTGAGGATCGTCGAGGAGACGCTCGATGGTCGGGAGAGCATATCGGTGGTGGCGCGCCGCAACGGCGTGGCGCCGAACCTGCTGTACCGTTGGCGGCGGCTGATGCTGGAAGGCGGGAGCGTTGCAGTTGCCGGCGACGACGACGTGACCAGCAACCGGCAGGTCCGCGAGATGGAAACCCGCATCCGCGAACTGGAGCGCCAGCTCGGGCGCAAGACGCTGGAGGTCGAGATACTGAAGGAGGCGCTGGAGCGCTCGCGCCCAAAAAAAGCGAGCTTGCTCATGCACTCGCCGCTGCCGGAGACTATCCGGTGAGCCTGGTCGCCAGCACGCTCGGGGTCGGGCGTTCGACGGTGTACGACCGCCTGACGGGAACCACCAGGACGCGCGGGCCGTACGCCAAGGCCGACGACACGGATCTGCTGCCCTGCATTCGCCAGATCGCCGCGCAACGGCCAACATACGGCTACCGCCGCATCGCGGCGGTCCTCAATCGGCAGCGGCGCGCCGAAGGACTTGCGCCGGTCAACCACAAGCGCGTCTACCGCATCATGGCGGCGGACCGCCTGCTGCTGGCGCGGCGCTACGCCGAGCGAGCCGACTATGGGCATGACGGCGTCGTAGTGACGATCCGCTCGAACCTGCGCTGGTGCTCCGACGGCTTCGAGTTCACCTGCTGGAACGGTGAGGTCGTGCGCGGTGCCTTCATCATCGACGCCCATGACCGCGAGATCATCTCGTGGCGCGCGGTTGCCAATGCCGGCATCAGCGGCTCGGACGTGCGCGACATCATGCTGGAAGCCGTGGAAACCCGCTTCGGCACCATGCGCGCGACGACACCGGTCGAGATGCTGTCGGACAACGGTTCGGCCTATACCGCCTGCGAAACACGGACCTTTGCCCGGCAGCTGGGCCTCAAACCCTGCTTCACCCCCGTCCGCAGCCCGCAGTCCAACGGCATCTCGGAGGCCTTCGTCCATACCCTCAAACGGGATTACGTCCGCGTCTCGCCGCTGCCGGACGCACTCACCGCGTTGACATCGCTTGCCGGATGGATCGAGGACTACAACGACAACCACCCCCATTCAGGGCTCAAAATGCGTTCGCCGCGCGAGCATCGCGCACTGGTTTCTGCAACCGCTTGAACCCGTCCGGTGAAACGGGGGCCAGATCAGCCGGGGAAATCATCCGGCGATGGTGAAGACCGAACCGGAGTCGACGCGGAGCCCCGCGCCGTTGATGAAGCTGGCCCGTTCGGACACCAAAAAGGCGACGGCGGCGGCGACCTCTTCGGCCCTGCCGCGCCGCTTCAACACCATGCCGGGGCGCTCCTCCTCCAGAAACGTCTCGATCGCCTCGTCGAAGCTCAAGCCCTTTTCCTCGGCACGCTTCTCCATCATCGCATCGGTCATCGGCGTCGCGATGAAGGCGGGCGACACGGTGTTCACCAGCACATTGTCGCCGCCATAGGCCTTGGACAATCCCTTGGCCAAGCTGAGGATCGCGGCCTTGGACGCGCAATAGGGGAGTTCCTCGACATAGGGCTGCACCGCATCCTCGGATGCGAACAGGACGACCCGGCCCCAGCCCTTGCGCCGCATCGCCGGGATCGCCTCGCGACACATGCGCACCGCCCCCATCAGGTTGATGTCCAGCGTCTCCAGCCAGCCGTCATCGCCCACCTCCAGGAAATCGCCCTGCGCGCCGGTCACGCCCGCCGCGTTGATGTAGATGTCCGGCTCGCCCAGCCTTTCGCGAACCTCCTGCCACAGCGCCTTCACCTCCCCCGGCCTGGTGACGTCGCCGGTCACGGCGATCACCTCGCCCAGCGGGGCCAGTTCCGCGACCGCCTCATCCATGGTGCCGCCCGGCTTGTCGGTCAGCGCGACCCGCACTCCGGCCTCCAGCAACAGCCGCGCGGTTTCCTTGCCCATGCCCGAATCCGATCCGCTGATCAGTGCGATGCGGCCCTCGATACCCAGATCCATCGTCATTCTCCCTCGGCGGGCGGTCAGCCATGTCATCGATGCAGATCAATGCCGTGCCGATGAAGTGACGAAGCGGCTTAGGGTTCCGCCGATAAGTCTTTGATCCCGAGCGGAACGACGCGCACCTCCCGCCCGTTCGCCATCGCAATCAGTCCTGGGAGAGCCCCCGCCGTGCGTTCCTTGTCCGAAGCCGAAATCGCCACCATGCCCCCGTCCGGCGAAGGGCCCCATCCGCTGCTGGGCGTCGCCGAACTGGCGGCGGGCGCGGCGGAGCGGCTGGAACGGGCCGATATCATCCTGGCGGTGACGGACGAGACGCGCGCGATGGCCGTCACCCGCATCCTGACCGCGATCGCGCCCGACGCGACGATCCTGTTCTGCCCCGGATCGGATGCACTGCCCGGCGACGACGCCCCCGCCTCGCCCGCCAATGTCGGGCAGCGCGTGTCGGCGCTCCACGCCCTGCGCGCCGCATCGGCGGCGAAGAAGCGAGGTCGGATCGCACTGGTCACTTCGGGCGAGGCATTGGCGCGTGCCCTGTCCTCGCCTTCGACCTTCGATGCCGAGCCGCCCTGCGTCGCCCAGGGCGAGCCCTGCGACCTGAGCCGACTTCACGACATGCTGCTCGACCTGGGCTATATCGCCGACGAGCGGGTGGACGAGCCCGGCGAGGTGGCGCTTCGCGGACAGGTGCTGGACGTGTTTCCCGCCGACGCCGAACAGCCGCTGCGGATCGAGGTGGCCGGGGGGCGGATCGCGGCGATCCGGTCCTACGATCCCGCCGACCAGCGGAGCACCGGCGAGTTGGATCGCCGCGAACTGGGCCGTGTCGCCGAGCCGCCGCTGGCGTCCGACCCGACCAGCCTGATCGAGCATCTGCCCGGCGCCGAAATCATCGTCGAGCCCGCCGCCGACGAACGCCGCCGACGCCTGCTGCTGCTGAGCGCCGATGTCGCCAAGCGTGGCTCCCGACGCGCCGCGCGCGACATGATCGCGGACAAGCATTGGTCGATCCTGCTCGCCGATCGCAAGACCGCGAGCCTTGGCCGGATCGGTGACCTCCCTCCCCGCTTCGTGGAACGCCGCGCGCCCTTGCGGGACTTCGCCAAGACCGCGCGGGCCGCGCGTGACGAAGGGTGCCGCGTCGTCCTGATCGGCAGCGAGCGCGACCTGCGCTTTCTCGGGCGGCGGGTCGACAATGTCCTGCGCACGCCGTCCGTCCGGGTCGATAGCTGGCGCGCGGTCCGCAAGGCCGAGCCCGGCGCGCTGCTGACGCTGGTCGCCCCCGCCGAGCGGGGCTTCGTCCGCAAGGACATTCTGGCCGTCACCGCCGCCGATCTGCTGGGCAGTCGCGCGGACCGCGAGGACGGCAAGGCCCACCGCGTCGACCTGTCGCTGATCCAGACCGCCGAAATCCGGGTCGGCGACATGGTCATCCATGAAGATCACGGCATCGCCACCGTCGCGGGGATCGAGCCGATCGATATGCAGGACGGGGTGACGGGGGACGCCATCAAGCTGGTCTACGCCAAATCGGCGACGCGGCTGGTCCCGGTGGCCGAGGCGGATCGGCTGTGGCGCTATGGCGGCGAGGACGATGCGGTCCGCGCCGACACGCTCGACGGCAAGAGCTGGCACGAGCGCCGCCGTGGCATCGACGAGGCGATCGCCGAGACCGCACGCCGCCTGACCGAAATGGCCGCCGAACGCGCCGAGCAGCATGCCCCCGTGCTCGATCCCCCGGTCGCCGATTATGAGCGCTTCGCCGCCGGTTTTCCGTTCAGCGAGACCCCCGACCAGTTGACCGCGATCGAGGCGGTGCGCGCCGACCTGTCCTCCGGGCGCCCCATGGACCGGCTGGTCGTCGGCGATGTCGGCTTCGGCAAGACCGAGGTCGCGCTGCGCGCCGCCGCCATCGCCGCGCTCGCCGGGCGGCAGGTGGCGCTGGCCGCCCCGACCACCGTGCTCGCCCGCCAGCATCTCGACAGCTTCGCCGCGCGCTTCGCCGACAGCGGCATCGCCGTCGCGGGCCTGTCGCGCCTGTCCACCGCCGCCGAAAAGCGCCGGGTCAAGGCCGGGCTGGCCGATGGCAGTATTCGGATCGTGATCGGCACCGGCGCGGTCGCGGCCAAGGGCATGACCTATAAGGATTTGGCGCTGGTCATCGTCGACGAGGAGCAGCGCTTCGGCGCGAGTGACAAGGCGGGGCTCCAGGCGCTGTCGGCGGGTCATGTCCTGACCCTGTCGGCGACGCCGATCCCGCGCACGCTGCAATCCGCGCTGGTGGGCCTGCGCCAATTGTCGATCATCGCGACCCCGCCCGCCCGGCGGCAACCGATCCGCACCGCCGTTTCCGCCTTCTCGCCGGAGACGTTGCGGGCCGCGCTGTTGCGGGAGCGGTCGCGCGGCGGGCAGAGCTTCGTCGTGGTGCCCCGCATCGCGGACATGGCCCCGCTGGCCGAGAAGCTGGCCAAGATCGTCCCCGAACTGGAGGTGCTGCGAGCCCATGGCAAGCTGCCCGCCGCCGAGATCGACGATGTGATGGTCCGCTTCGGGCGCGGCGATGGCGATGTCCTGCTGGCGACCAATATCATCGAGGCGGGGCTCGACGTGCCGCGTGCCAACACGATGGCGATCGTCCATGCCGATCGTTTCGGCCTGTCGCAGCTTCACCAGTTGCGCGGGCGGGTCGGGCGTGGGCACCGGCGCGGCCAGGTGCTGCTGTTCACCGAAACCGACGACGCCATCGCGCCGCGCACGCTGAAGCGGTTGCGCACCCTGGAGGCGTTCGACCGGCTGGGCGCGGGCTTCGCGATCAGCGCGCGCGACTTGGACATGCGCGGCGCGGGCGATCTGCTCGGCGATACGCAGGCGGGGCATATGCGGCTGATCGGCGTCGAGCTCTACCAGCAATTGCTGGAAGACGCGCTACGCACCGCGCGCGGCGAGACGGTCGAGCGCTGGACGCCCGAACTGTGCGTCGGCGTCGAGGGTCGCCTGCCCGCCGAATGGATACCCGATGAGGATCTGCGCATCTCGCTCTATGCGCGGCTGGGGCGGCTGCGCGACGATGCCGAACTCGACGATTTCGAGGCGGAACTGGAGGATCGTTTCGGCGAACTGCCCGAAGAGGCCGCCCTGCTGATCGCGCTCGCCCGATTGCGTGAGCGGATGCGGATGCTGGGGATCGCGCGGATCGACGCGGGGCCCGCCGCCGTCGCCCTGACGCCGCAGGGTGAGGATGCAGATTTGAACGGGATCGACGGGCTTGAGGAGAAGAACGGCCGCTATCTGCTGAAGGAACGCCTCGACGATCCGTCCGAGCGGCTGGCACGGCTGGCCGATCTGCTCGCCTGACCGCCATCTTGACCCAGGCAGTTGGCCGCTATCGTCAGACGTCATAAGAGCCGCGCCGATACGAGAGGAACCGTCCCATGCCCTTCCCCACCCCCTATGTCGCCGATCCGGCCCGTTACGACGGTCGGATGCCCTATCGCCGGAGCGGGCGCAGCGGCCTGAAGCTGCCCGCGATCAGCCTGGGGCTATGGCAGAATTTCGGCGGCACCGATGTGTTTGAGACGGGCCGCGCCATTCTTCGGCGCGCCTTCGATCGCGGCGTCACCCATTTCGATCTCGCGAACAATTACGGTCCGCCCTATGGCTCTGCGGAGGAGAATTTCGGGCGGGTACTGGCGACCGACTTCGCCGCGCATCGTGACGAACTGATCCTGTCGACCAAGGCGGGTTGGGATATGTGGCCGGGGCCCTATGGCGATATCGGCTCGTCGAAGAAGTACCTCATCGCCAGCTGCGAACAGAGCCTGAAACGGATGGGCGTCGACTATGTCGATATCTTCTACTCGCACCGGGTCGATCCGGAGACGCCACTTGAGGAGACGATGGGGGCGCTGGCGCAACTGCATCGGCAGGGCAAGGCGCTTTATGTCGGCATTTCCTCCTATGATGCGGGGCTGACCCGGCGCGCGGCGGCGATCCTGGCGGAGGAGAAGGTGCCGCTGTTCATCCACCAGCCCAGCTATTCGATCCTCAACCGCTGGATCGAGCGCGATCTGCTCGACACGCTGGGCGAACTCGGCACCGGCTGCATCGCCTTTTCGCCGCTGGCGCAGGGCATGTTGACTGGCAAGTACCTGAACGGCGTGCCGCAGGATGCGCGGGCCAGCCGGGGCGGTTCGCTGTCGCAGTCGCTGCTGAGCGAAGAGAATGTGTCCGCCATCCGCCGCCTGAACGATATCGCACAGGCGCGGGGGCAGACGCTGGCGCAGATGGCGATCGCCTGGGTGTTGCGCGATCCGCGCGTGACCTCCGCGCTGATCGGCGCACGGACGGTCGCGCAGTTGGACGATTCGCTCGACGCCGTGGCCCGTCTGGATTTCACCGACGAGGAGCTGGCGGCGATCGACCGGGCGGCACAGGATGGCGGCATCAACCTGTGGGCCGAATCCTCCGACATCGTCGAACTGCCCGCCGCGCAAGGCATGTCCGCCTGAGCCGGACATGACGATGCGCCCGACCTCGCGAGGGAGGTCGGGCGTACCTTTCGGATCGGCCAGGATTACTGCGCGGCGCTCTTCACATCGCCCTGCCCCATGGCCGAGACCAGGACATTGCCCGAGCCGGAGAAATTGGCGGCGGGCAGATCGGCGACGCGGTTGCCGACCTTCACCAGAACCCGCTCGACCGCGCCCTGGGCATTGGTGCGGACCGACTGGACCGCGCCGAGCGCACGGCCACGGGCGTCGGTGACGGCCATGCCCGGATTGACCGGGAAGGCCCCGCCCTGGGCCGCACCGCTACCGGCCAGCGCCAGATTGCCCGCACCCGACAGGCTACCGCCCGCCGCCGACAGCGCGCCCGATCCCGAGCCCGTCGCGGACCCCGCCGCAGCAGCACCGCTATTCGCCGCCCCGTCGGCCAGGTTGGACACCGCACCACGCGCCCGGTTGCCGACCGCCCCGGCGGTATCCCGGACCTGCCCGGCGACGTTGCCGACGGTGTTCACCCCACGACCCGTCGTATCCCGCACCGCGTCGGTTCCGACCAGTTGCGCATCGACGCCGCCACCCAGCGAACCCGAGGCCGAGCCGTTGCCACCGCCCGAGGCCTGTCCGATCCGCGTCGCGTTATCCAGCGTCGAGCCGCCCGAGGCATCGCCCGACGCCGCCACCCGGCCGCGACGCAGATCGACATTGCGATCCGCCCGCGTCGACCCGCGCGTCCGGGTCGCCGTGTCCGTCGCGACCCGGCCCCGATCCGCCATACCGCTCAGCGAACCCGTGGCCGAGCCAGTCAGGCCCCCGGTCACACCGCCGAGCTGGCCACCCAGGCCGCCAGCACCACCAAGCAACTGCGCCGAAGCGGGCGCCGCCACCAGAGCAACGGCAAGGATCGCGCTACCAGAAAGAAAATTCTTCATCATCGTTCTCCTTAACTTCTGGAACGACAACGAGGCGGCTCGCGGGTTTAATCCCGGATTTCGTGAAAATTATTGCACGGGGGTGCGGCATTCCCCGCAAAGCATTCCACGGCCATGGCTTTTATCATGGCCCTTCGCCCCCAAGTCCTTCGCCTCCCCATCCACCCGCGCGAGTACGGAACGGGCCTGGCCGGGTTTCAGCGCCGGATAGGCGGCGGCGATGCGCCCCGCGACCAGCGGCGCGGCAAAGGAGGTGCCGCGCACCTTCATCCGCCGACCGCCCAGCCCGATCGCCAGCATGTCGGCGGCAGGCGCGACATAATCGATATGCGAGGCGCGGCCCGCCTCGATCAGCGGGCGGTTGCGCGCATCGACGCCGCTCACCGCCACCACGCCGGGATAGGACGCCGGATAGGCCGGCGGCGAGGCGGGGCCGTTATTGCCGACCGCCGCGACGATGATCAGCCCCCGCGCCTGCGCCGCCGCGACCACCCGCGCGAGCAGCGGGTTGGAGGGGCCGACCAGGCTGATCGTCGCGACGGACACGCGCTGCTCGACCAGCCAGCCCAGCGCCTTGGCGATCGCGGTCGCATTGCCGCCCGCCGGGTCGGTGCCATAGACATCCGCCGACGCGATCCGCGCACCGGGCAGCGATCCCCGGACACCGCCCCTGCCGCTGATGAGCGAGGCGACGGCGGTGCCATGATCGTCAGGCTTGGGAGCCCCGGTCGCGAAACCGCGGATCACCGCCGCCCCCTCGACCCCGCCGTCGATCACGCCGACCATGATGCCCTGCCCCTCCGGCGACGCGCCCCCGGCGATCGTCGCCACGCTCGCCGCGCTCGGCAAATGGAGTTGATCCGCACTGACCTCTCCACCCAGCCTGTCGATCAACGCCAGCGCCTTTCTGAGCGGAAGGCCGTTCGGCACGCGCAACCGGACGAAGGACACGCCCAGCACATCATCCCGCTCGATCACGCTGAAACCCTGTGCCGCGACGGCGGTGAGCAACGCCTCGCTGGGGGCATCCACCACCACCTCGCCCGCACGCGCCGGGAAGCCGTTCGGGTCTAGCGCGATCGCATCGGGATGATCGCGCACCAGTTGCGCATAGGCGGCGCGGCGCAGGTCATCGAGCCTGGCCGCGGTCGTGCTCGCCACCCGGTCGACGCCGCGCCGCAGCGGATCGACCACGCCATCGACCATCGGCCCGATGTTCGGAGGAAGCCCGCCCGGCAGCGACGGCAGGCTCGGCAGCGTCCCGCCGAGTTGTGCATGGGCCCCACCGACGCCCAGCGCACAGCCGGTCATGGCGGCCATCACGCCCAGAAACCGAAATGCCCGCTTGCCCACCGCCGCCCTCCCGTTGAAAAATAATCCTGACATGGATCAGACGAACAGGGATTAAACGATCCGGGTCGTCCGTTTCATCCCTGAATTGAAGGAACCGCGCTTGGCTGCATTCGAGAAGGAGTTGTTGGCGCTGCTGCCGCGATTGCGGCGGTTCGCCCGATCGCTCACCCATGATGCGGCGGATGCGGACGATCTTTGCCAGGTGACGGTCGAAAAGGCTCTGCTCGCGCAAGGATCGTGGCAGGCGGGGACGAGATTGGATAGCTGGATGTACCGGATCATGCGCAACGCCTGGATCGACACCGCCCGTTCCCGCTCGCGCGCGGCGCAAACCTTCGTCGGCGAGGATGCCGGGCTGTCCGTCGGCGCGACCGGCAATGCCGAGGCGCGCGTCGCGCTGAACGAGGTCGACGCCGCGATGCGCACCCTGCCCGACGAACAGCGCGAGGCGGTGGCGCTCGTCCTGGTCGAAGGGCTCGCCTATAAGGAAGCCGCCGAGATCCTCGACATTCCCATGGGCACGCTGACCTCGCGGCTGGTGCGGGGACGACAGGCGCTGATGGCGCGACTGGGAGAAGCGGCATGACGATCGAACCGGAAATGCTGATGGCCTATGCCGATGGGGCGCTCGATCCCCTGAACGCCAAACGGGTCGAGCGCGCCATCACCGAGAACCCCGCGCTAGCCGACGAGGTCGAACGCCATCGGCGCCTGAAGGCCAGGCTCGCCAGCGCCTATGCCCCCGTCGCCGACGAACCCGTGCCCGATCGCCTGGCCGCGATACTGACCGGCAATGTCGTTCCGATGCAGCCGCCGCTACGCCAACGCTCGCGCCTGTCGCTGCCGTTGTGGCAGTCGGCGGCGGCGATGGCGGCCTGTCTGGTCGTCGGGGTGCTGCTGGGGCGGCAGGTGGATCGGGGACCGATTTCCGCAACCGACCATGGACTCTACGCCGCCGGATCGCTGGCCAGCGCACTCGATCGACAGGCGAGCGGGGGTGACGGCGCGGTGCGGATCGCGGTCAGCTTCCGCGCGACGGACAACGACTTCTGCCGCGTCTTCCAGTCCGCCGCCGCCGACGGCATCGCCTGTCGCGATCCCAAGGGTTGGGCGCTCCGCCGGACCATGCCGGGCACCACGCCCAAAGCGGGCGGCTATGCCCAGGCGGGATCGTCCGACGCCGAACTGATGGCGGCGGCGCAGGACATGATGGCCGACATGCCGCTGGATGCGGAGGGAGAAAAGGCCGCCATCGCCAAGGACTGGCGCAACCGCTGACATTCCCGGACATCATCGACGTTCAAGCGACACTCCTACTTCCCTCGCCCCTCGTAGAGGAGAGAGGGGAACAGAAGGTAATACCCCAAATCCAATCGCGCTTTCGGAAAGCAAGCGTTTCGCTCGGCGCGCCATGCCCCGGGGTGCATCGCGACCGCGCGTGACCTATCTTCGTCCCATGAAAAAGATCGGTTTCCTGTCCTTCGGCCATTGGTCGCCCTCCCCCCAGTCCGCGACGCGCTCGGCGCAGGATGTGCTGCTCCAGTCGATCGACCTCGCGGTCGCGGCGGAGGAACTGGGGGCGGACGGCGCCTATTACCGTGTGCACCACTTCGCGCAGCAACTGGCCTCGCCCTTCCCGCTCCTCGCCGCCGTGGGCGCGCGCACGAAGCGGATCGAGATCGGCACCGGCGTGATCGACATGCGCTACGAGAACCCCTTCTACATGGTCGAGGATGCCGGGTCGGCGGACCTTATCAGCGGCGGTCGCCTGCAATTGGGGATCAGCCGGGGTTCGCCCGAGCAGGTGATCGATGGCTGGCGGCATTTCGGCTATGGCCCAGCCCAGGGCGAGACCGACGCCGATCTGGGCCGCCGCCATGCCGAGGTGTTCCTGCACCTTCTGAAAGGGCAGGGTTTCGCCAAGCCCAATCCGCGCCCCATGTTCCCCAACCCGCCCGGGCTGCTTCGTCTGGAGCCGCATTCGGAGGGGTTGCGCGATCGTATCTGGTGGGGCTCCGCCTCCAACGCGACCGCGATCTGGGCGGCCAAGCAGGGGATGAACCTGCAAAGCTCCACGTTGAAGGCCGATGAGAGCGGCGAGCCCTTCCATGTGCAGCAGGCCAAGCAGATCCGCGCCTATCGCGAGGCCTGGGCCGAGGCGGGGCATCAGCGGACGCCACGCGTGTCCGTCTCCCGCTCGATCTTCGCGCTGACCACGGATCAGGACCGCGCCTATTTCGGCCGGGACGACAGCCAGGATCAGGTCGGCGTCATCGGCAATATGCGCGCCGTCTTCGGCCGCTCCTATGCCGCCGAGCCCGAGCGCCTGATCGAGCAACTTCGCGCGGACGAGGCGATCGCGGAGGCCGACACGCTGCTCCTGACCGTGCCCAACCAGCTCGGCGTGGACTATAACGCGCATGTGATCGAGAACATCCTGCGCCACATCGCACCCGCGCTCGGCTGGCGCTGATCGCGAAAGGCCTCGGCGAAAGCCGGGGCCGGGAAGCCGATATGTCGATGACGGGAAAGAAATGGCGCGCCCGGAACGATTCGAACGTCCGACCCTCAGATTCGTAGTCTGATGCTCTATCCAGCTGAGCTACGGGCGCGCAAGGGTCTGATAAGACCGGATATGATCCACTGGCGCGCCCGGAACGATTCGAACGTCCGACCCTCAGATTCGTAGTCTGATGCTCTATCCAGCTGAGCTACGGGCGCGCTGTGGAGGTGGGCTCTTAGAAGCGGTTCGGGATCATGGCAAGCCCCTCGACCCGGTTATCCACATTTTTTCGGAACACGCCCGCAAAGCGTCCGTGCGGCATTTTCCCAAGCCCTGTCTTCCGTCTAGGATGGTTGTGATGATCCATCCGTCCCTCTCCACAATCCGCTCCGGCCCGATGATCGCGCTGGTCGGCCTGTTGTCCGCCACGATGCTGGCCGGATGCGCGCGCGACCGCGACACGACGCCCTATCCTTCGCTCGCGGTCCGCCCGGTCGAGAAGCAGGGCTTTGCCGAGCCGGTGACCAAGCCGGTCACGCTGCGCCCCGATCCCGAGCTCGATACGCAGATCGCCGGGATCGCCGATCGCCTGACCGCCGTGGAGGGGGAATTCGCCAAGGCCTATGACCAAGCCCGTACCGGCGCGGCCAAGGCACGCGGGCAGAGCGTGGGCAGCGATGCCTGGCTGGCCGCGCAGACCGATCTGGCGGCGCTGGACGAAATCCGGGCGCGGACTTCGGGCTTGCTGACCGAGATCGACGACCGCGCCATCGCGCGTGCGGCCGCGCTGGAGCCGGACTATCCCCCGCTCACCGCACTGCGCGAGCGGGTGGCGGGCGCGGCCGAGCGTCAGGCCAAGCAGATCGCGGCGCTGTCCGCCAGCCTGCCGAGCGGCTGATCCGCTCAGAACTGCCGGATGAAGGGCAGGACGCTGGAATAATCGTCGGTCCAGGGCGCAAGGCCTGGCGGAGCGGTCGCGGCTTTCCAGTCGCCCCCCCTCTCCTCCAGCGCGCGGAGCACGCCCGAATCGCGCGACAGGGCGAGCCAGACCGAGGTAGGTGGCCGACTCCTGCTCGTCCAGGTCCGAGGGGATATAGGTCAGCTTGCCGACCGCCCAGCCGCCATCGCGCGCGGCGGCGGCCACCAGCGGCTCCAGATCGACGAAACGATTGGAGATATGGACCAGCAATAGCCCGCGCCGCGACAACACCCGCCCATAGGTGGCGAAGGCCTCGCGGGTCAACAGATGCGCGGGCACGGCGTCGGAGGAGAAGGCGTCCAGCGCGAGGAGGTCGAAGCTGTCGCTCGCCTCGGCGGCCAGGCGGATGCGGGCATCGCCGATGCGGATGACCGGATCGGGCAGGCAGCGCCGCAGATAGCTGAACTGGCCGGTGTCACGCGCGATGCGGACGATGACCGGATCGATCTCGTAGAAGCGCCAGCTCTGCCCCGGCCTGGCATAGCAGGCGAGCGTTCCGGTCCCCAGCCCGACCACGCCGATCCGTGCCGAGGGTCCGAAGATGGCGGGCGAGGCGCGCATGGCCCGACCCACACCGGAATCGGGGGCATAATAGGTGGTCGGCGTCCGCTCGCGCGCCTCCGATCCGCGTAGCTGGATGCCATGGACGGTCGACCCATGGTCCAGTTCGCGGCGACCGACCTCGTCGCGCACGGTATAGACGCCGAAATAGCTGCGCATCCGGGCGTCGCGCTCCATCGACAGCGACAGGGCACGATAGCCGCCGAACAGGATCAGTGCCGCTGCCAGCAACAGGGCAAAGCCCGTCCGCGCGCCGATCGTCAGGAAGGCGAGCAGCGCGATCGCGAGGAAGATCGGCCCCTGCCGCTCCTCCCCGAACCACGCCGCTTGCCCGAGCAGCCTGAGGCCGAGCAACAGGCCGATGACGATGACCAGCGCGACGAGCATGACGCGGCGATGCCGCAGCCATGCATGGCGCAGCCCCATGGTCATGAACTGCTGCGGGATCAGCACGCCCGCCGCCAGGATCAGCAGCGGATATTCATAGGTCCAGTCGAACAGCACCGGCGCCAATATCCCGGCGAACACGCCGCCCAGCGCGCCGCCGACCGCCATCGACAGATAAAAGCCGGTGAGCCGATCAACCGCCGGTCGCGCCCGGTAAAGCGCGGTGTGCAACGCCACCGACACCATGAAGAGCAGCAGCAGCGCGACGACGACATTGAAATAGGGCCGCCCCGGATAGCCGCCCATGATGACCCCGCCGAACAGCAACAGGGTCACGGGCGCAATCCGCGTCAGCATGTCCGCCGCCACCCGCCGCGTCGCGAAGGCGATGATGAAGCTCAACAGATACAGCCCCAGCGGCAGCACCCAGAGCAGCGGCATCGCCACGATATCGGCGGTGATATAGGTCGAGGTCGCCAGCACCAGACCCGAGGGCACCGCCGACAGCGCGGTCCACAGCGCCACCTTCCGCCATCCCGGAGGCGACGAGGCGGGGGTCTCGACCTTCTCCCGATCCTGCCCACCGGGCAGCCGCGTCGCACAGGCCAGCACCATCACCGCCAGCAGGGCATAGCCGGCGCTCCACAACCGGCTCTGCCCGTGAAGCGTCATCATCGGCTCGACCAGCAGGGGATAGGCGATCAGCCCGGCAAAGCTGCCCAGATTGGAGGCCGCATAGAGCGCATAAGGGTTACGCCCCGGCTCGGCGAGCGCGAACCAGCGCTGGATAAGCGGGGCCTGAGCCGACACCGCGAAGAAAAGCGGCCCGATGGACAGGCCCAGCAGCCACGGCACCCACAAGGCGGGCTCCGCATCGGATGGCAGTTCGACCGCCATCAACCCGATGGGCAGCCACAGCGCCGCACCCGCCAACAACGCCAGATGGATGCCCGCCTGAACCCGCGGTCGCCACCGGCCCAGCGCATGGGCATAGGCATAGCCACCGAGCAGCAGCGCCTGATAGACGAACATCGCCGAGTTCCACACCGCCGGCGCGCCGCCCAGCCGGGGCAGCGCCATCCGCGCGACCAGCGGCTGGACGAGGAACAGCAGGAACGATCCGGTCAGGATCGTCGCGACGAACAGCGCGCGCGCGGGCAGGCCGGACGATTGGGCGATCACTCCCGTGCCGGGCTCAGGCGTTCAACAGACGCGCGGCATGGGCGGCGTGATAGGTCAGCACCCCCGCGCATCCCGCCCGCTTGAACGCCATCAGCGTCTCCAGCACCATGGCGTCACGGTCGGCGGCCCCGGCGGCCACCGCCGTCTCGATCATCGCATATTCGCCCGACACCTGGTACGCGAAGGTCGGCACGCGGAACTCGTCCTTCACCCGGCGGATGATGTCGAGATAGGGCAGACCCGGCTTCACCATGACGCTGTCCGCGCCCTCGGCCAGATCGAGCGCGACCTCGCGCAGCGCCTCCTCGGCATTGGCGGAGTCCATCTGATAGGTGCGCTTGTCGCCCTTCAGCAGCCCGCGCGTGTTCACCGCGTCGCGGAACGGCCCGTAAAAGGCGCTGGCGTATTTCGCGGCATAGGCCATGATCTGGACATTGACGAAACCCTCCGCCTCCAGCGCGGCACGGATCAGGCCGATGCGGCCGTCCATCATGTCGGACGGCGCGATCACGTCCGACCCGGCACGCGCTTGGGTCAGCGCCTGCTGGACCAGTGCGGCGGCGGTGCTGTCGTTGACGACATAACCCGCCGCATCGACCAGCCCGTCATGGCCATGCGTGGTATAGGGATCGAGCGCGACATCGGTCAGCACTCCGATCTCTGGCACCGCATCCTTGATCGCCCGGATCGCCCGGCACATCAGATTGTCGGGATTCTGCGCCTCGCGCCCGTCATCGGTGCGGAGGTGTGAGGGCGTGTTGGGGAACAGCGCCAGGCACGGAATGCCCAGTTCGGCCGCCTCCCGCGCGCGCGCCACGATCCCGTCGAGCGACCAGCGCGATACGCCGGGCAGGCTGGCGATGGGTTCCTCCACCCCCTGCCCCTCGGTCACGAACAGCGGCCAGATCAGATCGGCGGGGGTCAGCACATTCTCGGCATGCAGCCGACGGCTCCAGTCGGAGGCGCGGGTACGACGAAGGCGAAGCGCGGGAAAGGATGCGGTCATGCTTATGGCATTTGGGGGATCGTACCGCGCTTGCCAAGCGTTGGATAAAGCGTTCCGGGTGCGAAAGGATATGAGGGTGAGAGAGATACGATCGGCCGCGATGGTGGTGAATGCCAAATCGCGGCGCGGACAGGCGCTGTTCCGACAAGCCTGCGCCGCCATGTCCGGCCTCCCCTACCCCGTCGACGCCCGGGCAATCGAGGACCCGGAGGATCTGGAGCCGACGGTTCGCGAGTTGCTGGCCGCCAAGCCAGACCTGCTGATCCTGGGCGGTGGCGACGGGACGATCAGCGGGCTGGTCGACCTGATGGTCGGGCATGAGGTCATGCTGGGCGTCCTGCCGCTCGGCACCGCGAACAGCTTCGCGCGGTCACTTAACATCCCGCTCGACATCGAGGGGGCAGTGGAGGTGATCCGCACCGGTCGTCCGCGCCGCATCGACCTGGGCATGATCGACAATGACTATTACGCCAATTGCGCCGCCATGGGGATCAGCCCCAAGATCGCCGAGACCGTGCCGCACGGCCTGAAGCGCGTGGCGGGGCGGCTCGGTTATCTGGGCTGGGCGGCCTATCAGTTCCTGCGCTTCCGCCCCTTCACGCTGATCGTCGAGCAGGACGGCAAGCGCGAGCGGCTGCGGGTGGTCGAGGTGCGGATTTCCAACGGGCCCTATCATGGCGGCACCGAACTGGTGGAATCGGCGGCGGTCGATTCGGGCGAGATCGTGGTCCAGGCGGTGTGCGGCCATGTGAAGCGCCGCCTGCTCGTCAACTGGGCGGCCAGTGTCCTGCGCAGCGACTATCGCAAGGAAAAGGTGCGCGAGTTCCGGGGACGCGAAATCCGGCTCAACAGCATCCCGCCGCTGCCCATCTCGATCGACGGCGAGGTCCTGGCCCGCACCCCCGTCACCGCGAGGATCGCGCCCGGCATCATCGAGGTGATGGCCCCGGCGGAATGAAAACCCTCCCCTTACAGGATTCCTCTGCGAAACGGCTCATTTGTGACAGAGGATCTGGGCGAGGCTTTCGCTGCAGGGATCCGGTACGGGCCTTGGCCAGCTTTGGCTGGCCGGTTTGGAGGGGCCGGATCGCCCCGGCTCAGCCAGCGGCAAGGATGGCGGCGCGTCTGAGATTGTAGATGGTGGCAAAGGCGAGGAAGTCTGCGGCGTTCCGCTCGATCGACAGGCATCTGGTGCGCGCCTTGCCGTAGAGGCGCTTCATGGCGCTGAAGACCGCCTCGACAGGGGCGCGCCGTCTGGCGATGAGGTGGTTGCGCCGGGCCTGCCAGCGCGGCAGCTTTGGCATGTAGCGGTGCCGACGATGCATGATGCGATCCTTGATCCCGGCCGCCTTCAGGGCCTTGCGACGCGCCTGGCCCTCATAGGCCCGGTCGGCATAGACCGCGCCTTCGTCGCCGCAGACCAGCGCGTCGGCCCGTTCGACATCCTGGACCCTGGCCGAGGTGAAGGCCAGCTTGCGGATCAGGCCCGAGCCCTCGTCCATGCCGATATGGAAGCGGTAGCCGAACACCGGCTTGCCGTCCTTGCGCGTCCAGTCGGCACCCGGCTCCTGGGGGTGCGGATCACCCGGCGCGATCCCGTCCCCGCGCGGGGGCTTGCGGGTCGCCTTGACCACCGAGGCATCAAGGATCGTCCCCCGCCGCAGCACCAGCCCCTGCGCATCCAGCTGCCGGTTGATCTCGGCAAAGCAGCGCTCCAGCACGTCCCCCGCCGCCGCCGCGCGAAACCGGCACAGCGTCGTCTCGTCCGGCGTGCCGCCATCCAGCGCAAAGCCGCAGAACCGCCGGAACGACAGCCGGTCGAGCAGCGCCTCCTCCAGCCCGGGGTCCGACAGATCATACAACGCCTGTAGATACAGCGCCTTGACCATCGCCAGCGGCGCATAGGGCGGTCGACCCGTCCGACCCTGCCGCAGCGGCGACACCAGCGGCTCCAGCCGGCTCCAGTCGATCAGCCGCTCGATCCCCGACAGCTTCGCATTCGATCCCAAGCGCGGATCCATCAACGCTTCCACCAGCAATCGCTGCTCGACCATCACCATGCCCTCCTGCCCGCACAGTGAATCACTCAACCATCCTCATTGCCAGACGTTTCGCAGAGGAATCCTGCAAGGGGAGATGGCAGGGCGAAGCCCTGACGGAGGGGTGTCCACGCCGCTGGCGATACTCCTCCACCATCCTTCGGATGGTCCCCCTCCCCTTGCAGGGGAGGAAAAAGGACGATTATCCGACCGGCATCGCCTTGTTGGTCGGCTGCCCTTCCGCCAGCGCCTGTTCCTCGCATTCCTGCTTGTCGACCACGGCCATCCGCCCCTTGCGCCAATCGCCATAGCGATAATAGCCGATCGTCATGACCATCGAGGCGAGCGAGCCTGCCGGAAAGCTCCACCAGATCGCGTCCGCCCCCAGGCTGGGCTCCAGCAGGTTGGCGAGGCCGAAGCGGACCGGGAACATCGAAATCGCCAGGATGACGAGCGGTCCCACCACCGCGCCATTGGCCCGCACCGTCGCCGCCAGCACCATCGACACGCCGAACAGAATGAAGCTCCACCCGGCGATCAGGTTGATCCGCGTCGCGATCCCGATCGCCTCCCGCTCACTGCCCAGGAACAGCCACAGGACGTGCCGGTCGAGCAGCGTCACCGCCAGCACCAGCACGCCGGTCAGCAGCAGGTTCATCCGAAGCCCCGCGTTCGTGATCCGGTCGACCCGGTCCCACTGGCCCGCCCCGATATTCTGCGCCGCCATCGCGCTGACCGCCGCGCCGACCGCCATGGCGGGCATCTGGATATAGGTCCAAAGCTGGTTCGCCGCGCCGTAAGCCGCGGTGGTCGCGGTGCCGTGCCGGTTGACCAGCCCCATCATCGCCAGCGCGGAGGTGGAGACGACCAGCATCTGGAGCCCCATCGGAAAGCCCTTGACCACGATCGTCTTGAGCAGCGTCGGCGTCGGGACCAGATAGCGCCACTCGGCGCCGCGCAACCGGATGACCAGATCCTTGGCGTAGAGATAGATCACCATCGCCAGCAGCGATCCGCTATTGGCGATCAGCGTCGCCACCGCCGACCCCTCGATCCCCAGCGCCGGTGCGGGGCCGAGCCCCAGGATGAAGACGGGGTTCAGCACGACGTCGAGCACCGAGCCCAGCGCCATGAACTTCAACGGCGTGATCGAATCGCCCACCCCGCGCAACGCCATGGTCAGCAGCACGCCGATGAACCCCGGCGGCATCGCGACGAAGATCACGCGTAGATAGGCGAGCGCCAGCGGATAGACCTCCGCCGGGGTCGCCAGCGCCCGCAGAATGGCGGGCGCGGCCAGCCAGCCGACCACCACCGTCAGGGTCGAGATGACCACGAACAGCCCCAGCGCCGATCCCAGCACCCGGCGCACCGCCTCGACATCCCGCCGCCCCATATTCTGGCCGATCAGGATCGTCGCCGCCATGCCGAAGCCGAAGGTCGCGGCGACCAGCAGGAACATGATGATATTCGCATTGGTCGTCGCCGCCAGCGCGCGCTCGCCCAGGAACTGGCCGATCCAGATCGCGTTGATCGAGCCGTTCAGCGATTGCAGCACGCTCGACCCCAGAGTGGGCAATGCGAACAGCAGCAGCGTCTTTCCGATCGGCCCCGCCGTCAGGTCGCGACGTCCGTTGGGGGTACTCACGGCTTGGCCTCTTCTTTGGCCGTTTCCTCTTCGACGAAACGCGCCATCGCGGCATATTGGAACATGGGGCGGCGGTCGCCAGGACCCGAATAGAGCCCGCGCAGATACCCCCAGTCGAACGGCGTCATCGCCTCCGGCGCGGCGCCGTCGCCATCGAACAGCGACAATATGGTGGACACGCCCTCGCCCTTGCGCGGGCGGACCTGGGCAAGCAGCCGCATCGTCGTGTAATCGGCGATCTGGTTGACGGTCTTTCCGTCCGCCGCACCATTGTCGATCAGCACCAGGGCGGCGGCGATATGGGCTTTGGTGGACAGGCTGATCCGGCTGGCGGTCGGAATGCGCAGCGTGGGCAGGCCGCCACCGATCTGGACCAGCGGATCGCCGTCGCGGCTGGTGATCGCGGTCAGGCTCCAGGCATGGACCGGTCCCTTGTCGCGGACCAGCGTGCCCACCTCATGCGCGGACAGGGTGCCGAACACGCTCGGACGATGATCGGCAAGCCAGGCGACCTGCCGGGCCCCGTTTTCGACGAACAGGACGAGGACATTGGGGCTGCATTTGTCGCCGCCCAGTCTGATCCCCAGCCGCTCGGCATGCTCCAGAATGCGGTTCGCGATCGGCACCGCGACCTTTGCCGACATTCCGGAAATGGCGATGCACAAGGGCTCGGTCATGCGGGCCAGCGGTTCGTCACCGGAGGGATAGCCAGAGATCGAACCGAACCAGCGCAGGGTCTGCCGCCGGTCCGGCAAGGGTCGCGCGGTCACGACGACCGGGTCGCTCGCCGTCGCGCCGCTCTGCGCCAGCGCGACGGCACCGCTCGATGCCCCGACAAAAGAAGCAAGCAATGTCAAAGCCTTCAAAATGGTCTTTCGCATCGCTTGCTCCCTACGATATGGGTTCAGCCTGCAAGAGCGTCCCGAACCGCCTGCAACGCCTCAGCCCCCTTGGTGCCGTCCGGGCCGCCGCCCTGGGCCATGTCGGGACGGCCACCGCCGCCCTGCCCGCCCAGCGCCGCCACCGCCTTGCGCAGCAGTTCGACCGCATTGTGCCTGGCCGTCAGGTCGTCGGTGACGCCGACCGCCACCGAGGCGCGGCCGTCATTCACCGCGACCATCACCGCGACTCCCGATCCGCCCAGACGCTGCTTGGCATCGTCCACCGCGCCGCGCAGTCCCTTGGCCTCGAAGCCGTCGAGCACCTGGCCGATGAACGCGACATCGCCGATCTGCTCGGGTCCGGCGGCAGCTCCTCCGGCCCCGCCGCCCATCGCCAGCGCCTTCTTGGCCTCGGCGAGTTCGCGCTCCAGGCGACGGCGATCCTCGACCAAAGCCGCGATGCGCGCGGGCACCTCGTCGGGCGTGGTCTTCAGCGTCGCGGCGGCGGCCTTCAGCATATCGTCGCGGTGGCCGAGATAGGCGCGCGCCCCCTCGCCGGTCAGCGCCTCGACCCGGCGCACACCGCTCGACACCGCGCCTTCGGACACGATCTTGAACACGCCGATCTCGCCCAGCGCACCGACATGCGTGCCGCCGCAGAGTTCGAGGCTGTAGGTGCCGTCGGCATCCTCGCCCATCGACACGACGCGCACCTCGTCGCCGTACTTCTCGCCGAACAGCGCCATCGCGCCCATTTCGATCGCTTCGTCCGGGGTCATCAGGCGGGTGACGACCGGGCCGTTGCCGCGCACCTGTTCGTTCACGCGTGCCTCGACCTCGGCAATGTCGTCGGCGGTCATGCCGACCGGCTGCGAGAAGTCGAAGCGCAGCCGCTCGGGCGCGACCATCGAGCCCTTCTGCGCGACATGGGTGCCCAGCCGCTGGCGAAGCGCCTCGTGCAGCAGGTGCGTCGCCGAGTGATTGGCGCGGATCGCGGCGCGGCGGGTGGTGTCGATCGCCAGCTTCACGCTGTCGCCGACCTTGATCCCGCCTTCCTGGATTTCGGCATTGTGGACGAAGACGCGGCCCAGCTGCTTGGACGTGTCGGTGACGACCGCCTTCAGCCCGGCATCGCTGGAGATGGTGCCGGTATCGCCGACCTGGCCGCCGCTCTCGCCATAGAAAGGCGTCTGGTTGACGATGATCGCAACGCTCTCACCCGCCGCCGCGCTGTCGACCCGCGCGCCGTCCTTGACCAGCGCCAGCACTTCGCCCTCACCGGTGTCGGAGGCATAGCCGAGGAACTCGGTCGAGCCCGTCTCTTCGGCGATGTCGAACCAGACATCGTCCGACGCCTTCGCGCCCGAGCCCTTCCAGGCGGCGCGGGCGGCGCGCTTCTGCTCGGCCATGGCGGCGTCGAAGCCGGCGCGGTCGACCGACAGGTTCTGCGCCCGCAGCGCATCCTCGGTCAGGTCATAGGGGAAGCCATAGGTGTCATAGAGCTTGAACGCCGTCTCACCCGCCAGCGTCGCGCCGGGGGCCATGCCCGCGGTCGCTTCGTCGAGCAGCTTGAGGCCCTTGTCCAGCGTCTGACGGAAGCGGGTCTCTTCCTGCTTCAGCGTCGCTTCGATCAGCGGCTGCGCCCGGACCAGTTCGGGATAGGCCGCGCCCATCTCGGCGACCAGCGCCGGGACCAGCCGGTGCATCAACGGCTCCTTGGCGCCCAGCAGATGCGCATGACGCATCGCCCGGCGCATGATCCGGCGGAGGACATAACCACGCCCTTCATTGGCGGGCAGCACCCCGTCCGCGACCAGGAAACCGGCCGAACGCAGATGGTCGGCGATGACGCGGTGCGACGCCTTCTGCCCGTCCTCGGCCTTGGTATGGGTCAGTTCGCACGACGCCGCGATCAGCGCCTTGAAGGTGTCCGTATCGTAATTGTCATGCACGCCCTGGAGCACGGCGGCGATCCGCTCCAGTCCCATGCCGGTGTCGATCGACTTCCTGGGCAGTTCGCCGACGATCTCATTGGCTTCCTGCTCGAACTGCATGAAGACGAGGTTCCAGATCTCGACGAATCGGTCACCATCTTCCTCGGGGCTGCCGGGAGGGCCACCATAGATATGGTCGCCGTGGTCGTAGAAGATTTCCGAGCACGGACCACACGGCCCGTTCTCGCCCATCGCCCAGAAATTGTCCTTGGTCGGGATACGGATGATCTTGTGCTCGGGAAGCCCGGCGATCTTCTTCCACAAGTCGAACGCCTCGTCATCGGTGTGATAGACGGTGGCGGTCAGCTTTTCGGCGGGAATGCTCCAGACCTTGGTCAGCAGGGTCCAGGCATGGGTGATCGCCTGTTCCTTGAAATAGTCGCCGAACGAGAAATTGCCCAGCATTTCAAAGAAGGTATGGTGCCGCGCGGTATAGCCGACATTGTCGAGATCGTTATGCTTGCCCCCGGCGCGGACGCATTTCTGCGAGCTGGTGGCGGTGGAGTAGGGACGCGATTCCAGCCCGGTGAACACGTTCTTGAACGGCACCATGCCCGCATTGACGAACATCAGCGTCGGGTCGTTCTGCGGCACGAGCGGCGCGGAAGGGACGATCTGGTGCCCTTCACTTCCGAAATAGTCGAGAAAGCCGCGGCGAATGTCGTTGGTCGAGGTCATGGCCAAGCGACTTAGGCGAGGTTTCACGCGCGCTCAAGCGCCCGCGCGTTCGGGGCGCTCCGTCGCATCCGCAGTTTCCGCAGTTTCCGCATCGCTTGCCCAACGCAACCCGCCGGGCAAGTCGTCCGCCGACAGGTCGATCTGGAGCACCCGGCGATGCCGCCCCGGCCTCGATCGGGCCGAGCCGTGAAGGATCAGCGTCCGGTACAGCCAGACCGATCCCGCTTCCGCCAGGTCCATCGCCTCGCCGCACCGCTCAACCACGTCATTGATCGACGCTTCCGGGATCAGACCCAGTCGATGCGACCCCGGCGCGACCAGCAGGGGCGCATTGTCGGCATCCACCGGATCGAGGTGAAAGCGCACCGTCATCATGCGCTCGAGCAGCGATACCGGGGGCGCGACATGCACCCTGCCCTGTTTGACGGTCCATGGGCCGAAGCCGTCGACCTCGCGCCGCTCCGCGACCTCGATCGTCCGATCCTGATGCCAGGCGAGCGCCCAATTGGCATCGTCCGTCTTGTCGAACAGCAGCGCACGGACGGGGCGCATGGCCGAAGCCCGGTCCGCGATCAGTCGGCGCACGCCCGACAGGGCACCCGCACGCGCCGGGTCGATCCGCTGTCCGGGACGCCCGGCGGGCCAGTCGGCAAACAGCGCCGCCAGTTCGGCGCGCTCGCGCTCGTCCAGCCGTGACGGCCAGAGCGCATGGCCCTGATCTTCCAGTTGGTCGATCACCCGATCGGCACCTCGATCGACCTTGGCGGCTGCGAAAACCAGACCGGCCCGTTCTCGGTCATATGGAAGCAATCCTCCAGCCGGATGCCGAACTTGCCCGGCAGGTACAGCCCCGGCTCGTTCGAAAAGCACATGCCGGGGGCCAGCGGAGTCGCCTCGCCGTGCACCAGATTGACCGGCTCATGCCCGTCCATGCCGATCCCGTGGCCGGTCCGGTGCGACAGGCCGGGCAGGCGATAGTCGGGGCCGAACCCTTGCGCGGTGTAGAAACGCCGCACCGCATCGTCGATGCTGCCCGCCGGAGCGCCGATCCTCGCCGCCGCGCGTGCCACTTGCTGCCCGCGTGCGACCGTGTCCCAGACCTTGCGCTGCTCCGCGCTGGCCGTGCCATGCACCCAACTGCGCGAGACGTCGGACTGGTAACCCTCGACCGTACAGCCGCAGTCCATCAGGACGACCTGGCCATCGGCGACCTTGTGCACCTGCTTGCTGCCATGCGGATAGGCCGAGGCTTCACCGATCAGCGCCATGCTGAATTCCGGGTTGCCGCCCAGTTTGCGGGTCGCGGCGCTCATCAGCGCGCCGATCTCCGCGCCCGTCATCCCCGCCTCGACACGGCGGTGGAGCCAGCGATAGGCGGCCATGGTCACATCGGTCGCCACCTGCATCAATGCGATCTCGGCGGGGGTCTTCACCATCCGGCACCCACGCACGATCGGATTGGCGGACACCAGCCGCGCATCCGGCAATGCCTTTTGCAAGCCATCGAAGGCGAAGAAGCGTGCCGTCTCCTCGATGCCCACAGGACGCCCCGCCAGCTTGCGATCACGCAGGAAGCCCGCGACGATGGCGAGCGGGTTCTGGTCCTCCTGCCACACCCGCACCTCCGCGGGCACGGCCAGCGTCTCGCGGACCGAGGGTTCTTCGAAGAACGGCGTAACGATGCACGGCTCGCCCTCGACCGGCAGGATCGCGGCGGTCAGCCGCTCGCTCCGGCCCCAGCGGACGCCGGTGAAATAGACCAGGCTCGATCCCGGCTCGATCAGCACCGCGCCGATGCCGTTCGCCTTCATCAGTTGCTGCGCCCGCGCCAGCCGCCGCGCGCGCTCCTCCGGCCCGATCGGCACCGCCCCGCCCGTAATATCGGACAATCCCGCCAGATCGGGCTCGGCGGCGCGCAACAGCCCCGGACGGATCAGAAGCGGCAGGGCGGCGGCCGCGATCAGCGCGCGGCGGGACAACAGGGTCTGCATGGCCGGACGATAGAATTCTTGACCTGAGCGCCGCAATGCCCTTGGCTCGCGCGTGGAACTTATATTGGGGGATGCATGGCCAAGCGGCTGACCTTGTACATCTTCATCGGGCTGGTTTTGGGCCTGATCGTCGGGCTTGCGATCAACCTGTCGCTCGACGACGGCAGCGCGGCGGCGACCGCGCAACTGACGACGATCGCCAAATATTTTGCGATCGTCACCGGCCTGTTCCTGCGCCTGATCAAGATGATCATCGCGCCGCTGGTCTTCGCGACCCTGGTATCCGGCATCGCGCAGATGGGCGATACCAAGGCACTGGGGCGGATCGGCTTCCGCTCGCTGGCCTGGTTCATTTCGGCCAGCCTGGTTTCGCTCAGCCTGGGCATGATCCTAGTCAACCTGTTGCAGCCGGGCGTCGGCCTGAACCTGCCGCTGCCCGCCGTCACCGCCGATAGCGGCGTGGTGAAGGCCGGGTTCGATCTTCAAAAATTCGTCACCCACCTCGTCCCCGCCTCGCTGATCGAGGCGATGGCGACCAACGAAGTGTTGCAGATCGTCATCGGCTCGCTCTTCCTGGGCGTTGCGATCACGGCGGTCGGCGAGCGCGCCGCGCCGCTGGTCCGCGCGGTCGATGCGCTGGTCGCCGTCATGTTGCAGGTCACCGACTACGTCATGCGCGTCGCCCCGATCGCGGTGTTCGCGGCGGTGGCGGGGGACGCTGATCGAGCAGGGGCCGTCGGTGATCGGCAAGCTCGCCATCTTCATGGGCAGCTTCTATCTCGGCTTGCTGCTGCTGTGGTGCGTGCTGCTCGGCATCGCGACGCTGTTCATCGGGCCGCGCATCCGCGACCTGATCGCGCATATCCGCGCGCCGCTGATCCTGGCCTTTTCGACCGCGTCGTCCGAAGCCGCCTACCCCCGCATCCTGGAGGGGCTGGACCGGTTCGGCGTGCCGCCGCGCATCGCCAGCTTCGTGCTGCCGCTGGGCTATTCGTTCAACCTCGACGGCTCGATGATGTACATGACCTTCGCGTCGCTGTTCATCGCACAGGCTTACGGCATCGACCTGTCGATCGGACAGCAGATCACGATGCTGCTGGTCCTGATGGTCACGTCGAAGGGGATTGCGGGCGTGCCGCGCGCCTCGCTGGTGGTGATCGCGGCGACCATGCCGATGTTCAACATTCCCGAGGCGGGGCTGCTGTTGATCCTGGCGGTCGATCACTTCCTCGACATGGGCCGCTCGGCGACCAACGTCATCGGCAACGCGGTGGCGAGTGCGGTCATCGCCAAATGGGAAGGCCCGCTCGATCCGCCCGAGCCGGTGGATGTCGAATCGCTGCGGGCGCCATCGGGCACGCCCGCCGAACCGGCACCGGACAGCTTTCGCCAGATCGGGGGGCATTGAGGGCGTTCGCGCGGGGGATGGTGCGCCGAATCGTCACCATCCTTTGCGGTTGGGCGACGTTACGTAAGTTGCGATGGGCAGGGCATGGGGTGAACCCCAGCCTCCGCCCTCACGCATAGGCATAGGGCCCACCCTTGGCGAGCGCGGCCTGATAGGCGGGGCGGGCATGGATCCGCTCCAGCCACGCGATCGTCGCCGGGCGGCTTTCGTTCAGCCCGGCCCGGGCGCGAGCGGCCTCCAGCGGGAAGCTCATGATGATGTCGGCGGCGGTCATCTGCTCGCCCGCGAACCAGGGCGCGCGTTGCAATTCGCTTTCGATATAGTCGAGATGACGGTCGATCATCGGCCGGAAGCGCTTGATCGCGGCCTTGCCCATCACCGGTATGCGGCTGAGCACGAGCAGGACGAACAGCGGCGGCATCAGCGATCCCTCGGCATAATGCAGCCAGAAGCGCCAGCGCTGCATGGCTTCCCGATGCGCGGGCGGTCCCAGGCGGCCATCGCCCTTGCCGACCAGATATTCGATGATCGCCCCCGTCTCGGCGATCACCATGCCGTCATCCTCGATCACCGGCGACTTGCCAAGCGGATGCACGGCACGCAACTCGCGCGGGGCCAGCATCGTCTTGGGGTCGCGCTCATAGCGCTTCACGTCATAGGGCAGCCCCAGTTCCTCCAGCATCCAGAGGATACGCTGCGAGCGGCTGTTTTCCAGATGATGGACGATGATCGTCATGCCTGTTCCCCATGATGCGGGCGCGATAACGCATCAATCGTCTCGCGGGGCCCAATCCGGGCTTCGGCAAGTCATCGCTCGCCGCGATCGGGATGCGTACGGACCGGGCGGTCATGATCCGATCCATGCGCCAAGCTTGCCCCCCTCTGACGGGACGCTCAATCGAAACATCTCTGCGTTCTCTGCGCCTCTGCGCGAACCCCGTTCGAGAGGGACCGGCGCGAATCGACATTCACTCATTCCTCCCCTGGAAGGAAACCCCTGCGAAAGTCGGGACCTCGCCCAATACCATGTACCACCCCGGCGGATGCCGGGGTCCAGTTGGGAAGCAATTAAAGTCATTTCCAATCGTCCAGCAACTGGCTTCCGGCCTTTGCCGGAATGGTGCTGAGGGAGTTTTGCAGAGGAGTCCTGAAAGGGGAAGTGGCAGGCCGTCAGGCCTGACGCAGCGGCGTCGCGCTTTCGATAGGGGGATACCCCGCCACCATGCTCCGCACGCCCGCCCTCCTCTCGCAGGGGAGGAGTGAAGGCGGCGCAGCCCGAATGTCGTTCGGGGCCAAGCAGGATGGAACGTCGGTGCGCAGCGCGCCTCATCGTGGCGATCCGTCAGGACAGGATCAGACGATGCGCCAGCCCCACCGCCACACGCCTATCCCGCACCACCCCGCGCATGGGCGCGCCAGATCCAGGCGGAGGCGGGCAGAACGACGCGGTCCTCCACTCGATAGTCCGACAGAGCCCGCCCCAACGCCTTAACGATCCGGTCGCGTTCATCGGGAGTGGCCGCAGCGATCGCCCGAGCGGCGGGGCCGATGCGCGACAGGAAGGCGATCGCATCGGCGACCGGATCCTCCCCCGCTCCGACAACATATTCGAAGGAGAGGCGCGCCGCCGCACCCGGCGCCCATCCCGCCTGCTCCAGCCAGTCCGCCACCCTATGGCTGTCGGCGAAGGCGAAGGGTCCGGGCTCATATCCGGCGGGCGTGGGGGGCGTGTGTCCGATCACCGCATCGGCCAGGGTCGCGAAGCCGTTATGCCCGCGCTCATCGAAACAGGAAAAGACGAACGCGGCGTCATCGGTCGCCGCCTGTCGCAACCCTCGAAAGGCCGCGACCGAATCGGGGAAGAACATCACGCCGTGGCGCGAGACGAAGAGGTCGAACGGCCCCTCACGCGCCGCCAGTCGGATCGCATCGTCGCAGCGAAAACGCAGATGCGCCTCGTCCGCCCCGCCGCCCTCGTCCGCCGCCCGGCCTTGCGCGACCGTTACCAGGTCCGGCGACAGATCGACACCCGTCACACATAACCCAGGTCGCGCGGCATGAAGCGCCAGGCTGGTCGCCCCCGCCCCGCTTCCGATATCGAGCGCGAGCCCCTGCTCCGGGGCGACTGCTGCGATCGCAGCGTTCAGGTGGCGTGACAGATCGGCGAGGCTGCGATCGGTGCGACGCCATTCCGCCGCCCAGATATCGCCGACCCGGCCACGCCAATCCAGTCCGCTGGTCATCGCCCCACCCCATATGCGCCAAAAGCGAAACGGCCCACCATCGCTGGCGGGCCGCTCCCCTCGTTCAGATATCGTCCGCGTCGGGGCCGGTCATCATCTCTTCGGCGACCTTTTCGGTCCGCTGACGGATGGCGCGCTCCAGACGGTCGGCCATGTCGGGATTGTCGCGCAGATAGGTCTTGGCATTCTCACGCCCCTGCCCGATCCGCACCGAGTCGTAGGAGAACCAGCTCCCCGACTTCTCGACCAGCCCGGCCTTGACGCCCAGGTCCAGGATCTCGCCTATCTTCGAGATGCCCTCGCCATACATGATGTCGAATTCGACCTGCTTGAACGGCGGCGCGACCTTGTTCTTCACCACCTTCACGCGGGTGGCGTTGCCGGTCACTTCCTCACGATCCTTGATCGCGCCGGTGCGACGGATGTCGAGCCGGACCGAGGCATAGAATTTCAGGGCGTTGCCGCCCGTCGTCGTCTCCGGGTTGCCGTACATCACGCCGATCTTCATACGAAGCTGGTTGATGAAAATCACCATGCAGCGCGAACGGCTGATGGAGCCGGTCAGCTTGCGAAGCGACTGCGACATCAGACGGGCCTGGAGACCGACATGGCTGTCGCCCATCTCGCCCTCGATCTCGGCGCGCGGCACGAGCGCGGCGACCGAGTCGACCACCAGCACGTCGATCGCGTTCGAGCGGACCAGCGTGTCGGTGATTTCCAGCGCCTGCTCGCCGGTATCCGGCTGCGACACGATCAGTTCGTCGATATTGACGCCCAGCTTCTTGGCATAGACGGGGTCGAGCGCGTGTTCGGCGTCGACGAAGGCGGCGGTGCCGCCCATCTTCTGCGCCTCGGCGATGACGTGCAACGCCAGCGTCGTCTTGCCCGACGATTCGGGGCCATAGACCTCGATCACGCGGCCGCGCGGCAAGCCGCCGACGCCGAGCGCGATGTCGAGCCCCAGCGAACCGGTCGAGATCGCCTCGACCTGCATCGCTTCCTTTTGCCCCAGCTTCATTGCCGAGCCCTTGCCGAATGCCCGGTCGATCTGAGCGAGCGCGGCGTCGAGCGCCTTTTGCCGGTCTGCGTTTGCGGTTGCCATGCCTGTTTCGATCACTTTCAGATTGGCGGCCATCAGATGCTTCCCTCGCTAGACCATGCGCGTGGTCCATTCAACGCATCTGCTATGTATGTGTTTTGTTCCGAGGGAACAAGAGAAGAACAAAGCTTACTGCAGAAATGTCGGCAGTACCCACCAGCCCTGTGCCGAAGCCGTCTGCGCCGCCGCGTCGCGCGCCGCCGCATTACGGAAAATCGCAAAGCAGGTCGCCCCCGATCCCGACATGCGCGCCAAGTCCACGCCCGCCGCGCCCTCCAGCAGCGCCAGCACCGCATCGATCTGCGGCGCAATGGCGCGCGCCGGGGGCTCCAGATCGTTGCGTCCCTCGGCCGCGACTGCCATCGCGTCCCCCTCGCCCAGCGGCCCGCGATCGACCCGGTCCCAGCCCCCGAACACCGCCGCCGTCGATACCGCCACGCCCGGATTGACGAGCAGCACCGGACGGTCGCCGAGCGGCGGCAGCGGTCGAAGCGCATCGCCCTTCCCCTCGCCCCGCGCCGTCCGTCCGAGCAGACAGGCGGGAACGTCCGCGCCCAGACCGGCCGCCAGCGCGAACAACTCGGCATGGTCCAGCGGAACGTCATGCAACCGCGCCAGTGCTCGCAGGGTGGCCGCCGCATCCGCCGAACCGCCGCCGATCCCGGAGGCTATGGGAAGATGCTTGTCGAGCGTGATGGCATGGCCCCCGGTCACGCCGAAGCGCTCGCCAAAACGGCGCGCCGCGCGGGTGACCAGATTGTCCTCCTTCGCCTCGCTCTCCAGCACCGCGGCGAAGGGGCCCGTCAGGGTCAGGCTGGTCGCCGCCGACGGTTCGACCGTCACCCTGTCGCCGTCGCGGCAAAAGGCGAACAGCGTCTCCAGATCGTGATAGCCATCGGCGCGGCGACGGCGGACGTGAAGGGCCAGGTTGATCTTGGCGGGGGCGGTCTCGACGATGACGGTCATACCCAGCCCATGCGTCGCCCGGCGCGGCGCGGCAAGACCGCTCAACGCGCCAGCTTCGCCGCCAGCGCCGCCTGCTCACTATCGTCGGCGGTCAACGCGGCCGCACGCCAAGCATAGCGCGCCTCATAATGCCGCCCCAGCGCCCAATAGATATCGCCCAGATGATCGGCGATCTCGCTATTGGCGGGTTCGGCCATCGCCGCCTGCTCGACCAGGGGCAACGCCCGCCCGGTCTGCCCCGCCTTGTGATAGCCCCAGCCGAGCGAGTCGGTGACCGAGGCATCGTCCGGCGCCAGCTTGCTTGCGCGTTCGAGCAGCGCCAGCGATCCGGGCACGTCCTCTCCCCGCTCGATCCGCGCATAGCCCAGATAATTGAGCGCCAGCGGTTCCTCTGGCCCCAGCGCCACCGCACGGGCGAGCGCGGCATCGGCCTCGTCCTTGCGGCCCGCCTGATCCAGCGCGCCGCCATATTGCAGCCAGGCGGCCCAGGGCAGCGGCGGATCGACGCGGGTCACGCGCTCATACCAGGGGGCGGCATCCGCCGGGCGCTTGGCCGCGATCAACTGGTCGGCATAGACCTGCCAGTCATCGACCCCCGCCGTCTTCGCGGTCGCCAGCCCCTTCGCCAGCATCAGCGCCTCGCCCGGGCGGCCCGCCTCTCCCAGCAGGCCGATCCGCACCACCGCCGCCCGGTGGGCGAAGGCGCGGTCGGGATCGACGCCCTCCAGCGCGGCGATCGCGGCGTCCCAGGCCTCGTCCTTGGCGAGTGCCTCCGCCATCAACAGGCGGGCCCGGTCGTTGCCCGGGTCGGCGATCAGGGCAGTGCGGGCGAGCGCGATCACCAGCGGGCGTGGCCCCTCCCCCACCAGCTCGGCCCCGACGCGGGCGAAGAGTCGCGATACGCCGAAGCCCAGATCGGGCTTACGGCCAAGCTTCCCGCGCTCCGACGACACCAGCGGATCGGTCAACAGGCCATGGGCATTGGCTTCGTCGCCGCGCCCCGCCATCAATTCCGCCGCTGCGATCCGCGTGTCGGCGGGGGCGCGCATCGTCTCCAGCAGCACGCGCGCCGACGGATCGGCCATCCGCCGCCCCGCCAGCGCCAGCAACAGGCGATGTTCCTCGGCCAGCCGCCGTGCGACCGGCTCCTTGCCCGCGCTGACCAGCGCCGCTTCGACCGGCTGTTTGCGGTCCCATGCACCCCATGCCCGCAGGACCGGCGACAGGATGCGCAGCGCACCGCCATCGATCCGGGTCAGCGCGCCATCATACGCCCTTCGGTCGCCTTTGTGCGCCGCGATGGCCAGGTCGAGCAGCGCCACGTCGATCGGCGCGACCTTCTCGGCCTCCATCACGCGGGCGGCGCGCAGGGCGAGCGCTTCGTCGCCGCTGATCATCGCCTCGCGATAGGCCCGGACCGCGACGGCGGGATCGTCGGGCCAACTGGTCAGCACGACCGCATAGTCGCTCGCCGCCGCCGCCGAACGCCCCTCCGCCGCCGCGACCCGCGCGGACAGATAGGCGGCGAGTGGTTCGGGACCGGCCTTGACCGCGGCGACCGCCGGGGTCGAGACAATCGCCGCGATCAGGGCCAGAGCCGAACCCCGGACGAGGGACGAACGCTTACATATTGGGATAATTGGGTCCTCCGCCGCCTTCCGGCACGACCCAGTTGATGTTCTGGGTCGGGTCCTTGATGTCGCACGTCTTGCAGTGGACGCAGTTCTGGGCGTTGATCACGAACTTCGGATCGCCCTCCTCGACACCCACCACCTCATAAACGCCCGCCGGGCAGTAGCGTTGCGCGGGTTCGTCGAACAAGGGCAGGTTGTGGGCGATCGGAACGCTGGCGTCCTTCAGCGTCAGATGGACCGGCTGATCCTCCTCGTGATTGGTGTTCGACAGGAAGACCGAGGACAGGCGGTCGAAGGTCAGCACGCCGTCGGGCTTGGGATAATCGGGTTTCTTCACCTGATCCTTGCGCCACAGGCTTTCGTGATCGGGCTTGTGCTTCATGGTGAAGGGCATCTTCAGCCCGAAATGCTCGGCCCACATGGTCACGCCCGCCAGGCCGGAGCCCAGCGTATCGCCATATTTCTTGACCAGCGGCACGACGTTGCGGACGGTCGACAGTTCCTTGTAGAGCCAGGACGCACGGAACGCCTGCGGGTAATCGGTCAGTTCGTCACCTTCGCGACCCGCCTGCACCGCCGCGAAGGCCGCCTCGGCGGCCAGCATCGCCGACTTCATCGCGCCGTGCGTACCCTTGATCCGCGGCACGTTGAGGAAACCCGCCGAACAGCCGACCAGTACGCCACCTGGGAAGGTCAGCTTCGGGATCGCCTGGAGCCCGCCGTCATTGATCGCGCGCGCGCCGTAGGAGACGCGCTTGCCGCCCTTGAGCAGTTCGGCGATGACCGGATGGGTCTTCCACTTCTGCATCTCCTGAAAGGGCGAGATGTACGGGTTGGTATAGTTCAACCACGTCACGAAGCCGAGCGCGACCTGCCCGCCCGCCTGGTGATAGATGAAACCGCCGCCATTGGCGTCATGGCCCAGCGGCCAGCCCTGGGTATGGATCACCCGGCCCGGCACATGCTTGGCGGGGTCGATGTCCCACAATTCCTTCACGCCCAGGCCATAGACCTGCGGATCGCTGTCGCGGGCGAGGTCGAACTGGCGGATGATCTCCTTGGACAGATGGCCGCGAACGCCCTCGGCGAAGAAGGTGTATTTGGCGTGGAGTTCGAGGCCCGGTTGATAGTCGGGCTTGCGGGTGCCATCGCGGCCTACGCCCATGTCGCCGGTCGCGACGCCCTTCACCCGGCCATCCTCGTGGAACAGGATTTCGGCGGCGGCGAAACCGGGGAAGATTTCCACCCCGAGTTCCTCGGCCTTGCCCGCCAGCCAGCGGCACAGATTGCCCAGGCTCCCGGTATAGGTGCCCTTGTTGTGCATGAAGGGCGGGGTGAGCGCATGGGGCAGGTTGCGGTGCTTGCCCGCGCTCAATATCCAGTGGAGATTCTCCGTCACCGGCACCTCGGCCAGCGGGCAGCCATCGTCGCGCCAATCGGGCAGCAGTTCGTCGAGCGCGATCGGATCGATCACCGCGCCCGACAGGATATGCGCGCCGACCTCGGACCCCTTTTCCAGCACGCAGACCGACAATTCGCCGCCCTGCTCGCCCGCGAGCTGTTTCAGGCGGATCGCCGCCGACAGGCCCGCCGGACCAGCGCCGACGATCACCACGTCATAAGGCATCGATTCGCGTTCGCTCATGGCATCCTCGCATTGTGACCGCGCCGCTGCCGTAGGGTCCCGCTATGGCGGGTTCGTCCGGGCGCGGACGGGAAACATCTTGTCCCGACCGTCGATCCGACAGATTGACGCGCACGTCAACCTTGCAGCATGGAAGCAAGTCATATGGGGGTTCTTCCAACGTTCGACACCGCATTGGCGGCCAGCGTGCTCGATTGGTGGCATGACGCGGGCGTCGACCTGCTGGTCGAGGAGGAACCCCGCGACTGGATGGCCGCCGAACCGGTGCGGCCCATGGCCTTCACGCCCCCCGCGCCGACCATGGCGAGTGCGACGCCCGCCATGCATGGCGGCGTGGTCGCGCTGGCCCCGGCACAGCCCACGCTCCTTCCCGATACGCTGGAGGCGTTCCTGGCGTGGCGACTGTCGGACGCCGCGCCGGAGACCGCATGGGACGGCATATCGCTCGCCGCGACGGGGCCGGTCGACGCGAAGCTGATGGTGCTGGTCGATTGCCCCGACCGCGACGACGGCGACGCGGGACAAATCCTGTCCGGCGCGCCCGGCCGCTTGTTCGACCGGATGCTGGCCGCGATCGGCCAGTCGCGGGAGACGGTCCACATCGCCTCGGTCTGCGCACGCCGCCCGCTGGCCGGACGCGCGCCCGCCGGGCTGGAGGCGCGGCTGGCCGAGATCGCGCTTCATCATGTCGGCCTGGTCGCCCCGCGCGGGCTGCTATTGCTAGGCAATGCGGCGAGCCGTGCCGTGCTCGGGACCGAACTCACCAGCGCACGCGGACATTCGCATGAACTTGATCATAAGAACGGCAAAAGCAGGGCGATCGCCAGCTTCCATCCCCGCTTCCTCATCGAGAAGCCGATGGCCAAAGCGGAAAGCTGGAAGGACTTGCAGATGCTGATGGGGGATATGCGAGGATGAAACCGGGGCAGCTTGTTACGTATATGCTGACCATGGGGGCGATGATCGCCGCCGGCCAAAGTGCCTCCGCCGCCCCGATCGAACCCGCCGCCGGTGGCGACGCGCGGGTTTCCCTCCCCGCCAAGGCGCCGCCCAGCATCCCTGCATTGCTCGATGCCGATCAGAAGGCGGGATATGCCCGCGTCTTCACCGCGATCCGCGAAAGCCGCTGGACCGACGCGCAGCTCGAACTCGACGCGCTCAAACCCGGCCCGCTCCATGCGATCGCCCGCGCCGAACTCTATACCGCCAAGGGCTCGCCCAAGGTCGATGTCGAGCGGCTGGTCGCGCTGCTCAACGAAGCCCCCGAACTGCCCCAGGCCGAGCAGCTTGCCCGCCTCGCCCGGTCGCGCGGCGCGCATGACCTGCCCCCGCTGCCGGAGGCGCATAACCTGATCTGGCAGGACGGCGCGCCCCGCCGCGTCCGGGCCAAGAGCGTGAAGAGCGACATGATCGCCGCCGATCTGGCGGTGAAGATGCAACCCTTCGTTAAGGCGGATGACGGCCCCTCCGCACAGGCGCTGCTCGAATCGACGCAAGGCCTGTCGCCCGAGGCACTGACCGAATGGCAGCAGAAGGTCGCCTGGATCTATTTCCTGATGGGCGACGATGACAATGCCCGCACGCTGGCCGCCAAGGCCGCCGAGGGCTATGGCGAATGGGCGGTGCAGGGTCGCTGGACCGTCGCTCTGTCGGCCTGGCGTCAGAATGACTGCCAGACCGCCGCGACCGCGTTCGAGGGTACCGCCGCGCGCGCCACCGATGTCGACCTGCGCGCCGCCGCACTCTATTGGGCCGCCCGCGCCGACATGGTTTGCGGCCGTCCCGACCGGATTGAGGGGCGACTGCGCTCCGCCTCGCAATTCCGCGAAAGCTTCTATGGCCAGCTTGCGCGTCAGGCGCTGGGGATGCGCGGCGAGCGGGAGCCGCGCGGGCAGTTGGTCGCGACCGACTGGGCCGCGCTCGACCGTCGCCCCAACATCCTGGTCGCCGCCGCGCTGGTCGAGATCGGCGAGACCGACTTGGCCGATCAGGTGATCCGCCAGCAGGCGCGGATCGGTCAGCCAACCGAGTTCCGCAACCTCGTCCGCCTCGCCGAATCGCTCGACCTGCCCGCGACGACGGTGTGGCTGGCACATAATTGCCCGGCCGGCGTCACCGCGACCGCCGAGGCGCGCTATCCGACGCCGAGCTGGACGCCCGACAGCGGCTGGCGCGTCGAAAAGGCGTTGGTCTATGCCCATACGCTTCAGGAAAGCGGTTTCCGCAACAAGGTGATCAGCCCGGCGGGGGCGTACGGCCTGATGCAGATCATGCCCGCTGCCGCGACCGACTTCGCCCGCGAGCGGGGCGTGTCGATCGACCGCAGCGCGCTGACCAAGCCGTCGACCAACATGGATATCGGCCAGCGCCATCTGGAGCGGCTGCGCGACATGACCGGCATCACCGGCGGCCTGCTGCCCAAGGTGATCGCGGCCTACAACGCCGGGCCCAAGCCGGTGGGCGAGTGGAACAGCATCGTCCGCGACAATGGCGACCCGCTCCTCTATATCGAGAGCATTCCCTATTGGGAGACGCGCGGATACGTCACCATGGTCCTGCGCAACTATTGGATGTACGAAAGCCAGACCGGCAAGGCCAAGTCGCCCAGCCGCTCCGCGCTGGCGCAAGGCCTGTGGCCGCGCTTTCCGGGTCTTCCCGGTGCGACGGCGATCCGGCTGCAACGTCCCAATGTCGCGCAGGCGAGCGTGCCTTCGAAGACGACGATCGCCCTGAACGCCACGATCAACCCGCAATCGAGCACGGCGGTCCCTCAGGCGAATTGAGCGGGATCGCGGGCGGCGTCCCTTGGCCTTCGACTTCGCTCAGGCTGAACGGGACTTGGGATGTGCGGCACGGGGAATGACCGCGTTGCCTCCATCCCCAACCTCCGTTCTCGCTGAGCGAAGTCGAAGCGCACACTCCACCACCTGCCCAGCCGCTCCCAATATCCCCGCCCGAGCGTTCACGCGCGACCACCTGTATCGAAAGCCGCCATGCCCATCGACACGCCCCGCCCCTTTCTCCCCGTCCGCATCGCGGTGCTGACCGTTTCCGACACTCGCTCGCTGGCGGAAGATCGCTCGGGCGACACGCTGGTCGGGTTGCTGACCGAGGCGGGGCATGACCTGGCCGAGCGGACGATCCTGCGCGACGATGCCGATCATATCGTCGCGCAACTCCATCGCTGGATCGACGATGCGAGCGTCGACTGCATCCTGACCACCGGCGGCACCGGGGTGACGGGGCGCGACGTGACCCCGGAAGCCATCGAACGAGTCGCCACCAAGATGATCCCCGGCTTCGGCGAACTCTTCCGCTGGCTCAGCTTCCAGACGATCGGCACCTCGACCATCCAGTCGCGCGCCTGCGCCTGTGTCGCGCGCGGCACCTACATCTTTGCGCTCCCCGGCTCGACCGGCGCGGTGAAGGACGCATGGAACGGCATATTGCGCGACCAGCTCGACAGCCGCCACCGCCCCTGCAACTTCGTCGAGTTGATGCCGCGCCTGCTGGAGCGCTGATCAGTCGACCTGCATCGCCGCCAGTTCATGGCCGTCGACGTCGCGGAAATGAAAGCGCCGCCCGCCCGGAAAGGCGAAGATCGGCACGCTGATCGCCCCACCCGCGCGCTCGACCGCGGCCTGTACCGCCTCCAGATCATCGACGCGGATCACCGGCAACGGCGCTGCGACCTTATCGGAGGCGGCGTCGAGCCCGAGGTCAGTGTCGCCGCTCATCGTCGCGGCATAATCCGGCCCGAAATCGGTGAAGCTCCAGCCGAACGCCTCGGCATAGAAACGCTTGGCCTCCGCCCGATCGGAAACCGGAAGCTCCAGATAATCGAACCGCGCCATGATCGCCCCCTAATGTTCTTGATACGTTCTTATTGATGATCTAATCTGGCCGCATGGTCAAGCGCGATTCCCTGAACGTCATGGTCGCTGTCACGATGGTGCTCCCATGTCGAAAATGACGGGGCGCGGCGCAACCGGAAATGCGACGAGCAGGCGTTTCAACCTGCCCGAGCATGAGGCGGACGGCGACTGGCTGGACCAGCGCGCGCAGATCGATGGCGAGCCGCCCAAGCTGCGGACGAGCGTGACGGTGGTCAAACCGCGGACGATCCTGACCCGCAACGCCTCACCCGATGTGCCGTTCAGCCAGTCGATCAACGCCTATGGCGGCTGCGAGCATGGCTGCATCTATTGCTTCGCGCGGCCGACCCATGCCTATCACGATCTCTCGCCTGGGCTGGATTTCGAAACCCGACTGTTCGCCAAGCCCGATGCGGCCGATCTGCTCCGCATCGAACTTACCAAGCCCGGCTATGCGGTTGCGCCGATCGCGTTGGGGACCAATACCGATCCTTATCAGCCGATCGAACAGCAATGGCGTATCACGCGGCAGATATTGGAAGTGCTGGCCGAAACCGATCACCCCGTCGCGATCACCACCAAGTCCGACCGGGTGGTCCGTGACCTCGACATTCTGGCCCCCATGGCGGCCAAGGGGCTGGCGACCGTCTGTGTCTCGGTCACCTCGCTTGATGCGCGCCTGTCGCGCACGGTCGAGCCGCGCGCGCCGACACCCGAACGGCGGCTGGCGGCGGTAGCGAAATTGGCGGCGGCGGGTATTCCGACCTATGTCTCGATCGCGCCGGTCATCCCGGCGATCACCGATCACGAGATCGAGCATCTGGTCGCCCGCGCGGCGGAGGCGGGCGCGCGGCACGCCTTCTTCATCCCCGTCCGCCTGCCGCACGAGGTCGCGCCGCTGTTCCGCGCCTGGCTCGACACGCATTTCCCCGATCGGGCGGGCAAGGTCATGGCGATCATCCAGTCCTTGCGCGGCGGGCGGGACGATGATCCGGGTTTCTTCACCCGCATGAAGGGCCAGGGCCCTTGGGCGGAGCTGCTCCGCGTCCGCTTTCACCGCGCCTGCCGGTTGCACGGACTGAACCGCGACCGACCATTGCTCGACACCGGCCGGTTCCGTCCGCCCAAAGGCCCGCAAGGCGAGCTATTCTGAGGATCGTCCCTATCGGCCAATGCGTTGAGGGCACGAAGGAGAGAGACGATGACGACCGACCCCGAGCCCACCCAGCCCGACCAGATCCCCAACGAGGATGAAGCCGACAGCTCCGGCGGGGGTTACGGCAATCACGGCGACGCGGGCAAGGAAGAACAGGATCGTCGCGAAGTCGGCGGCTGACCGGCTTCCATAACGTCATGCCAGCGCAGGCTGGCATCTTTGGCAGGTAAGCGACACCTTCGCCAAAGGCCCCAGCCTTCGCTGGGGCGACGACCGGCTGCTACCCCACCAACGCCAGTCGCGCCTCAGACGACTTCATCTCCACGGCCTTCACGCCGGGCAGGTCCTCGATATGGCTGGCCAGTTCGGCGTCGAGCAGGAAGTTGCGCCCCAGGGTCAGCAGCGTATCGCCATCCAGCCCCTTGATCCGTGCCCGCACCTCTCCGCGTCCGTTGCGCAAGGGGTCGAGCATCGCGTGGAGCGCCTTGAACGCCACCTTGTCAGTCACCGTCACCTCGACCACGAACTTGGCAGTGCTGGCAAGGCCATCGAATGGCTGGACCCGCTTGATGCTGACGCGCGGTGCTTCCTCTCCCGGTCGACGGTCGAGTTCGACCGTGATCAGGGCACAGTCGCCTTCCTTCGCCGCCTTTTCCAGATCGGCGGCGACCGAGTCGTCGAAACAGGTCGCCAGGAACTGGCCCGTCGCATCCGATAGCTGCGCCATCATGTAGCGCTTGCCCCGCGCCGAGGTCCGCCAGCGCGCATCCTCGACCAGGGCCGCCATGGTCGCGCCGATCCGCGCCCCATCGTCGGGAATGATAAGCTCGGTCAGCGAGGTATAGGTCCGTGCGCCGTGCATCTTGGCGATATGCGCATGGCGGTCCACCGGATGCGCCGAGAAATAGAAGCCGAACGCCTCCTTCTCCTGCTCCATCCGCTGCGACAGGGTCCAGCGCACCCCCGAAGGCAGCTTGATGGCGTCGCCCGCCACTTCGGTCTCACCGAACAGACCGCCCTGCCCGCTGGTCCGTCCCTCATGCGTCCGCGCGGCGATGGCGAGGACGGTTTCCGCGACCGCATGGACACCCGCGCGGTTGGGCTCGATCCCGTCGAACGCGCCCGCCGAGGCGAGCGTCTCCAACTGCCGCTTGTTCATCAAGCGTGGATCGACCCGCTTGGCCAGCGCGTCGAGCGAGGCGAAGGGGCCGCCCGCCTGACGCTCGACGACCAGCTTCTCCATCGCGCCCTCGCCCACCGACTTGAGCGCGCCCAGCGCATAGCGGACGGCCAGGCCATCCTCATGCGGCTCGACATCGAACTCGGCCTGGCTGGCGTTGATGCAAGGGGGGAGCATCGCCACCCCCATGCGCCGCGCGTCATCGACGAAGATCGCCAGCTTGTCGGTCAGCGCCATGTCGTAGCACATCGACGCGGCGTAGAATTCGTGCGGATGATGCGCCTTCAGCCACGCGGTCTGATAGGCGAGCAGCGCGTAAGCGGCCGCGTGACTCTTGTTGAAGCCATAGCCGGCGAACTTGTCGATCAAGTCGAACAGCTCGTTGGCCTTTTGCGCGGGAATGCCGTTCACCTCCTGGCATCCCTTGACGAAGATGGCGCGCTGCGCGTCCATCTCCGCCTTCACCTTCTTGCCCATCGCGCGACGCAACAGGTCCGCGCCGCCCAGCGAATAGCCCGCCAGGATCTGGGCAGCCTGCATCACCTGTTCCTGATAGACGAAGATGCCGTAGGTCTCGGACAAGATCTGTTCGAGCAGGGGATGCGGGTAGATGATCTCCTCGGTCCCCTGCTTGCGGCGGCCGAAGCTGGGAATATTGTCCATCGGGCCGGGTCGATAGAGCGACACGAGCGCGATGATGTCGCCGAAATTGGTCGGGCGGACGGCGGACAGGGTGCGCCGCATGCCTTCCGATTCAAGCTGGAACACACCGACCGTGTCACCCTTCTGAAGCAGGGCGTATGTCGCCTCGTCATCCCAGGGCAGCGCACCCAGATCGACCTGGACCCCGCGCTTGGCAAGCAACTGCACCGCCTTTTGCAGCACCGACAGGGTCTTGAGGCCGAGGAAGTCGAACTTGACCAGCCCCGCGCCCTCGACGAACTTCATGTCGAACTGCGTCACCGGCATGTCCGAGCGCGGATCGCGGTAGAGCGGCACCAGTTGCGCCAGCGGCCGGTCGCCGATCACGACCCCTGCGGCGTGGGTCGAGGAGTGGCGCGGCAACCCCTCCAGCTTGGTGGCGAGATCGAGCAACCGGCGGACCTGATTGTCGTTGGCATACTCCTTCGCCAGTTCCGGCACGCCGTTCAGCGCGCGCTTCAGGTCCCAGGGGTCGGTCGGGTGGTTGGGCACCAGCTTGGCGAGGCGATCGACCTGGCCATAGCTCATCTGGAGCACACGGCCCGTGTCCTTGAGCACGGCGCGGGCCTTCAGCTTACCGAAGGTGATGATCTGCGCGACCTGATCGCGGCCATATTTCTCCTGAACGTAGCGGATGACCTCGCCACGCCGGGTTTCGCAAAAGTCGATGTCGAAGTCGGGCATCGACACACGTTCCGGGTTCAGGAAGCGTTCGAACAGCAGGCCCAGCTTGAGCGGATCGAGATCGGTGATGGTCAGCGCCCAGGCGACCACCGAACCCGCGCCCGAACCACGGCCTGGACCGACGGGGATGTCATGGTCCTTGGCCCATTTGATGAAGTCGGCGACGATCAGGAAGTAGCCGGGGAAGCCCATCTGGATGATGATGTCGACCTCGAACTTCAACCGTTCGTGATAGGCTTCGCGCCAGCCGGGTTCGCCCTCACCCTCCAGTTCGGCGATACGATCGAGCCGCGCCTCAAGCCCCGCCGTCGCGTCGCGGCGAAGCATCTCGGCCTCGCCCTCCCGGTCGCCCGCCAGGCTGGGAAGGATGGGCTTGCGCCACGGGGCCATGACGGCGCAGCGTTGCGCGACGACCAGCGTGTTGTCGATCGCTTCGGGCAGGTCGGCGAAGAGTTGCTTCATCACCTCGGCGGGCTTGAGCCACGCCTCGGGCGAACTTTTGGGGCGGTCGTCCATTTCGACATAGGTCGAATTGGCGATGCACAGCATCGCGTCATGCGCATCGCGGAAACCGCTATCGGCGAAGCAGCAGGGATTGGTCGCGACCAGCGGCAGGTCGCGGTCATAGGCCAGGTCGATCAGCTCCTGCTCGGCCGCCATCTCGATCGCGTCATCGCGCCGCACCAGTTCGATATAGAGCCGGTCGCCATAAATGGCCTGCAACCGGCCGGCATAGGCTTTCGCCCGGTCGGGTTGGCCTTCCGCGAACAGCCGCGCGATGCCCCCCTCGCCCCCCGCCGTCAACGCGATCAGGCCGGCGCTGAACTTCTCCAGCACGTCAAAACCGACATGGGCGGCCAGTTCGATCGGCCGCTCCAGATGCGCCGCCGACACCAGCGCGCACAGATTGTCGTAACCGGTCATGTCCTGCGCATAGAGCGCGATCCAGTCGACCATGGGCGCGACATTGTCGGGCATATCCGGGCGCGAGACGCCCAGCATCGTGCCGATGATCGGCTGCACCCCCGCCTTCTTCGCCGCGTCCGAAAAGGCCATGGCGGCATAAAGGCCGTTGCGATCGGTCAGCCCGGCGGCAGGAAAGGCATTCGCCTTGGCCTGGGCCGCGATCGCCTTCGGGTCGATCGCGCCGTCGAGCATCGTGAAGGAGGAAAAGATGCGGAGGGGCACATAACCGGAATGCATCCCCCATCCCTATCCGAACAAGCGTGATTCGACCAGCGCGGAACCCGTCGCAAAGCGAACCGTTACGACAACAGAACGTTGGTCCGAACGCGGGATGGTGACGATGACCGATACAGACCGTTCCTTTGCGACCTCCCCCAGTCCCGGTGCGGGCTGGGGTTGGATTTTGGCATATGGCGTCCTCTCGGCGCTGCTGGGCCTGGCGGCGTTCGTCTTTCCGGTGCCTGCGACATTGGCCGCGACGCTGGTGATCGGGGCATTCTTCCTGGCGTCCGGGATCGTCGCGATCGGCGCGGGCATCTTCGGCAAGGGCCATGAGGGGCGCGGCTATGCGATCGGCTTCGGCCTGGTCTCGCTCGTCATCGGGCTAATCATGGCGTTCGAGCCCGCGACCGGTGCGATCTCGATCACCCTGCTGGTCGCGGTGTGGCTGGGGCTTCGCGGGGCTCTGGAGATCGGATTGGGTGCGCGGATGCGGCGGCGGCGCGGCTGGATGATCGCGCTGGGTGTGCTCAACATCGTGTTGGCGCTGTTCGTGCTGGCAACCTTGCCGTGGAGCGCGATGACGCTGCCCGGTTATATCCTGGGGCTCAGCTTCTTCTTCGGCGGGGTTACTTCGATCGCCTCGGCGCTGGACCACAAGAAGGGGACGAGTGCCTTTTCGATCTGAGCCATTCCCTTAGCCTTCGACTTCGCTCAGGCTGAACGGAAGTTGGGGGATTTATCCTCCACTCCGCTCGCGCTGAGCGAAGTCGAAGCGCACGTTCCGCCCTATCCGAGCAGCGCCTCGATATCCTTCGCCAGATCCTCGGGCTTGGTCGTCGGCGCGTAACGCCCGACAACCTTCCCCGAACGATCCACCAGGAATTTGGTGAAGTTCCACTTGATCGCCTTGGTCCCCAGCACGCCCGGCGCTTCGACTTTCAGCCACTGGAACAGCGGATCGGCTCCGTCGCCATTGACCTCGACCTTCGCCATCACCGGGAAGGTCACGTCATAGGTCAGCGAACAGAAATTCGCGATCTCCGCCGCATCGCCCGGCTCCTGCGCGCCGAACTGGTTGCAGGGAAAGCCCAGCACGGTCAGCCCCTGCTCCTCATAGCGGCGATGCAGCGCCTCCAGCCCCTCATATTGCGGAGTGAAGCCGCATTGGGACGCGGTGTTGACGATCAGAACCACCCGCCCCGCATAGGCCGACAGATCGACGGCGGAACCGTCGGCCGCCTGGACGGTAAAATCCGCAATACCGCTCATCGGTGCTTCCCCAGCAGATAGTCGAGATTGGCGCGCACCCCCGGCCATTCGTGGCGCAGGATCGAATAGACCACGCTGTCGCGGACACGCCCGTTCGCCATCACCTGATGCCCGCGCAGCACCCCGTCCCGCTTCGCGCCCAGCCGCTCGATCGCGGCCTGGCTACGCAGGTTTAGCGCATCGGTGCGGATCTGGATCGCCTGGCACTCCATCACCTCGAAGGCATGGGTCAGCAGCATTCGCTTCGCCTCGGTATTGACGCCGGTGCGCTGGACGCGGGTGGCGTAGAAGGTGCCGCCGATCTCCAGCCGCCGATGCTGCTGGGCCATGCGCATATAGCGGGTGGTGCCGACCACCTCGCCGCCCGGCGTCTCGACCGTGAAGAGCTGGGCGCGACCGACATCCTGCTCCTTCAACGCCGCCGCCAGCCAGCGTTCGGGCACCTTCATCATCGAGACATTGGCGTAGAAGATGTTCCAGAGATCGCCTTCGCGCGCCGCTTCGACCAGCGCAGGCAGATCGGCCTCCACGAACGGGCGTAGCGTGACATGACGCCCCGTCAGAGTCGGCGTCTCGCTCCAGGCGGTCATTGCAGGCGGCCTTCGTGCAGGCGGACCACCCGATCCATCTTCGACGCCAGCCGTTCGTTATGCGTCGCGATCAGTGCGGCAGCCCCCTCGCCCCGCACCAGTCGCAGGAACTCGGCGAGCACCACTTCGGAGGTGTGTTCGTCCAGATTGCCGGTCGGCTCGTCCGCCAGCACGAGCGGCGGCTGGTTGGCGAGCGCGCGGGCGACCGCCACGCGCTGCTGCTCGCCGCCGGAAAGCTGGCTCGGCCGGTGGGTCAGCCGGTGGCCGAGGCCCAGCGCGGTCAACAAGCCCCTGGCGCGCTCATCGGCGGCACCGGGCAGCTTGCCCTGCACCAGTTGCGGCAGGACGACATTCTCGATGGCATTGAAGTCGGGCAGGAGGTGATGGAACTGATACACGAAGCCCAGATAATCGCGCCGCGCGATGGTGCGGCCATGCGCGTCCAGCTTCGACACCTCCTCGCCCGCGATGCGGATGGAGCCCGAAAAACCGCCTTCCAACAGGCCGACCGCCTGCAACAGCGTCGACTTGCCCGAGCCGGAGGGGCCGAGCAACGCGACGATCTCACCCGGCGCGACGGCCAGGTCGACGCCGCGCAGTACCTCGATGGTCTGGCCCCCTTGCGTGAAGCTGCGCGAGAGTCCGGTCGTCTCCAGCACCGGTTCGGCGACGCGGGCCTCGACGGCGGTTCCCATGCGGATGATCGGATCATTCATAGCGCAGCACCTGAACCGGGTCCGTGCTCGCCGCCTTCCAGGCGGGGTAGAGCGTGGCGAGGAAAGAGAAGACGAGCGCCATCGACGCGATCACGATGACCTCGACGGGGTCGGTCTTGGACGGCAGCTCGGTCAGATAGCGGATCGATGGATCCCAGAGATTCTGCCCCGTGACGAACTGGACGAAGTTCACCACCCCCTGCCGATAGAAGAGGAAGATCGCCCCCAGCACGAGCCCGGCCAACGTTCCCAGCGCGCCGATCGTCGTGCCGACCGTCATGAAGATACGCATCAACCCGCCCCGCGTCGCGCCCATCGTCCGCAAGATGGCAATGTCGCGCGTCTTGGCGCGGACCAGCATGATCAGCGAGGACAGGATGTTGAACACCGCGACCAGGATGATGATCGACAGCACGGTGAACATCGCCACCCGCTCGACCGCCAATGCCTCGAACAATTGCGCGTTCATCGTCCGCCAGTCGGCGATGACCGCGCGCCCACCCAGCTTGTCGGCCAGCGGCGCCAGGATCTGCCCGACCCGGTCGGCATCCACCGTCTGGATTTCGACCATGCCGACCGTGTCGCCCATCAGGAGCAGCGTCTGCGCATCCTCGATGGGCATGATGACATAGGCCTTGTCATAGTCGTACACCCCGATCTCGAAGATCGCGCCGACCGTGTAGCTGACGATGCGCGGCACCGTGCCGAAGGGGGTGGTCTGTCCCTGCGGGCTGATCAGCGAAATTTCCGAGCCGACGGATGCCCCCAGCGCTTCGGCCAGGCGACTGCCGATCGCGATGCGACCGCTGCCCGGCGTGATGCCGTTGAGGTTGCCCATGACGATCTTGGAGCGGATCGCGGAGTTGCCGCCGATATCGGCGACACGCATGCCTCGCACCAATACGGCCTCGACCCGGCCGTTATAGCTGGACATCAATGGCTGCTCGATCATCGGCACCGCGCTGGTCACGCCGGGCGTCGCCCTGGCATCGCGCACGATATCGCGCCAATCGGGCAGGCGACCGCCCACCCCCTGCACCACCGCATGACCGTTCAGCCCGACGATCTTGTCGAACAGCTCGGCGCGAAAACCGTTCATCACGCTCATGACGATGATGAGCGCGGCGACGCCCAGCATGACCGCGACCAGGCTGATCGAGGCGACGAGGAAGATGAATGCCTCCCCCTTGCCCGGCAGCAGATAGCGCCGCGCGATCATCCGTTCGTAACGAGACAGGATCATTGAGGTCCGATCGATCCATGAAGAAGACGAAATGCCCGCAGGCTGTAGGAGCGCCGGCGGGTGCTGGCAATGCCGCGCCCGGTTCGGCTTGCAAAACCGGTGACTCCGGCGATTGTTGCGCGCGTGCCACACAGCCGCGCCAATCGTAGCGCGGATGCCGCAAGAGGGATGACAAGCCCCGTCATCCTAACGTACCACAATCTTACTGAGACACAGGCAGCAACGGCCGTGGTTCGGGGATTGCTCCAACGCTCACCCAACGAGGTTGATGCGGGAGCGGGAAAAGGGGGCTGACGAGCGATCGTCACGCAGGCGCCCGGATCGGAAACGGTCCGGGCGTTTGGCATTCGGGCACCGACACGATCGCTCCACGCTCGGGAAAAGCCACCGGGACCGGCCAGGGAAACGGGGAGCTTCCAGACTTCCGTCCCCCAGATGCCGGCCCGGCGCCCACTCACGGGACCTTGGATATACCAGAACAAGATGAACCGAATGTGGACGAATCCTGTGCTTCGTTCCCTTCAATCCTCCCCAAGCTTCGCTTGGGGGAGAGGGACCAGTGGGCGTTAGCCCGGTGGTGAAGGGGTTATGCCGTTCGCGGGCGTAACCCGCCCCTCCACCATCGCTGACGCGATGGTCCCCCTCCCCATCTCCGATGGGGAGGATTGGGTCAGAAAGACTTGGAAATCGTGAACCCATAGGTCCTGGGATCACCCGGCTGGCCGACGATCAACCCGGTCGACCCCGATTGCGTCGCCAGCAACTCATAATAATTGTGATCGAACAGGTTGCGCACCCAGACAAAGGCGTTCCAACTCCCCGGCGCCTTGAACCCGGCACGGACGTTAGACAGGCTGTAGCCGTTGATATCCGTATAGGCCGAGCGCGACGGATTGGACGAGAATTTCGACCGGTAGCTGCCGTCGTAACCGAGGTAGAATTGCCCCTCGGTCCCCGCCACGGTCGCGGGCAGGTCATATTCCGCGCCATAGGAAAAGGCCCAGCGCGACACGCCCGGCAGCCACTGGCCGGAGATATCGCAATAGGGCAGCGACGCGCCCGGCGTTCCGGCGGCGGCGGGCGTGCCCACGATCTGGCCGTTCACCACGGGAAGCGCGCTTCCGCCCGACAATTCCGGCGGGCAAGGCGCGTTGGTGAAGCGGGTATAGCGCGCATCGGTGAAGGCGGCATTGGCATAGACGTTGAACCGCTCGGTCGGGCGGAAGGCCGAGTCGATCTCGACCCCGCGCGTCCGCACCCGCCCCGCATTGGCGAGATAGCCGCGCAGCACGTTGACCTGCAGGTTGTTCACCGTCGCCTGATAATCGCCGATCTCGGTCCAGAAGCCCGCGATATTCACCGTCGCACGCCGGTCGGCGAACTGGGTCTTCAGCCCCAGCTCGAAATGGTTGACCTTCTCGGGGCGCACGGTCTGCGTCGCCAGGATCGGATTGTTCTGCCCATCGAGCGGCAAGCCCGACAGGTTGATGCCCCCCGACTTATAGCTGCGCGCATAGGTCGCGTAGTAATGGACATTGGGATTGAACTCATAGGCGATGGTCAGGTCGCCCGACAGGTTCCAGTTGGTGAAGGAGGGCGTGTAATTCTGCGGCGCCAGCACCCCGCGCTGGTCGCTGGTCAGCGTCGAGGATCCCGCCCCATTGGTCACGGTCGAGACATAGGACCCGTCCTTGCGATCATAGTTGAGCCGCAGGCCCGGCGACACCGACAGGCGATCGTCGACATGCCAGGTCAGCTTGCCGAACAACGCCGCCGAGGTGTTGGTGAAGCCGATGGTATTGCGCGAGGTCAGGCCGTTCAGCGTCGCCGGATCACGCCCGCCCGCGCTGGTCGGGTTGAGCAGGAAGGCGCTCGCCGCCGGGCCCTGTACCTGTAGCCCCTGCGTGTCGATCGACTGCCAGAAGTAAAAGGCGCCCAGCACATAATCCAGCGTCCGCTTGCCGTTCGAAGCGATGCGGATTTCCTGTGTCACCTGGCTCTGCTGCGAAGGATTGGCAGAGACGGTGGTGATCGGCAGGCCGATGAAGTCGCGGTCGTTGGATGGGTCCCAGTGCCAGAAGCGCCAGGCCGACACGCTGGTCAGCGTCGCCTCCCCCACATCCCAGTTGGCGACCAGCGACAGCCCGCCCAGTTCCTGCTTGGCGCGCAGATCGGTATCGACATCGGTCAGCCGGTCGAAGGCATTGGTCGAGGGCACGCTATACCCTTGCGCCGCCGCCAGCGCGGCATATTGGCGGTTGATCGGCCGCTGCGTCGCGCCCACCCGCGCATAATATTGGACGCAGCAATTGGGGTTCTGCCGCGCATAATCTCCCGACAGGGTCAGGTCGAGAGTGGGCGTCGCGTGCCACAGGAACTGGCTGCGCAGCGACAGATTGTCCTGGCTGTTCTGCCATTCCTGCTGTCGCGTGTTCCAGACGGTACCGCGCCGCGTGGTGATCGAGGTCGACAGGCGGACCGCCACCTTGTCATCGACCAGCGGGCCCGACACCGACGCCTTGCCTTGGAAGAAGTCGTAATTGCCGGCACTCAGCTCGACCCGCGCCTCGGGCGTGAAGCTGGGCGCGCGGGTGATGATGTTGATCGCGCCCGCCGTGGTGTTCTTGCCATAGAGCGTGCCCTGCGGCCCGCGCAGCACTTCGATCCGCTCGGTATCGGTGAAATCGAACGTCGCCGAGGCGATGCGGCTGTAATAGACCTGATCGACATAGATGCCGACGCCCTGCTCGATCCCGTCATTGGTGAGCCCGAACGGCGCGCCGAGCCCGCGGATATTGGCTGCCGAGTTGCGCGGGTTGGTCGAATAGAATTGCAGCGTCGGCTGAATCTGGGTCAGCCGGTTGACATTGTACGTCCCCGTCTCCGCCAGTGCGGTGCCGCCGATCACCGACATGGCGATGGGAACGCTCTGGATCGTCTCGGCGCGACGACGCGCTGTGACGACGACATCGCCGCCGCCCTGTTGCGCGGTGCCCAACCGTCCTTCGTCGCGGCGGGCTTCGGTCGTCGGTGCGGTGACGACAGACGTGTCCTGCGGATCGGCGGCCGGTGCAGCCGCCTGGGCAGCGAGGATGAGCGCGAGGGTCAAGTACATGGAAGCTCCCCTTTTGATTTCATCTCCTATTCACACATCGTTTTACTATGCATTCAAGCCAGCCATGGCTTGGCCCTTCCGAAGATTTGCTTTCCGATCCGAAAAGGCTCTTGAAGCCTCTTTATGGTGAACCATATGGGTTCGCGTGCGGTGCCGATATCGGGCTGCACGGATGGGTCGAACCGCCCCGCGCCGGGGCGGTCCGGCCGATCCCGTTTCAATTCGCTTCTGATGGAGGTTTTGACATGCGTATCGATCTGACCCCGTATCGCCGTTCGACCATTGGCTTCGATCGGCTGTTCGATCTGCTGGAGGCCAATTCGCGTGGCGCTTCGGCGGAGAATTATCCTCCCTTCAACCTCGAACGTCTGGCCGAGGACCGTTACCGCATAACCCTGGCGGTCGCCGGTTTCTCGCGTGAGGAGATCGAGATCACCGCGCAGCAGAACATGCTGCTCGTCACCGGCAAGAAGGATGACAAGGCGGGTTCGCCCAACTTCCTGCATGTCGGGATCGCCAATCGCTCGTTCGAGCGGCGCTTCGAACTGGCGGACTTCGTGTTCGTCGAGGATGCGCGCCTGAACGACGGCCTGCTCGTCATCGACCTCGTCCGCGAGGTGCCCGAGGCGATGAAGCCCAAGACGATCGCGATCAAGACGGGCCAGCCGCTCGCCGCGGTGGAACATCACGCCGACGACAAGGCCGACGAGGCCAAGGCGGCGTAACCGACTCGACGTCTTTCCCTCCCTGAAGACGTCGCGGGGCGTCCGGACCGACGGGTCCGGGCGCCTTCTGTTTTTTCCTTGCCTCCGTTCAGGCTGAGCGTAGTCGAAGCCTACGTCCGAAAATCCGCCAAGAGGATAAGCGCTATCTTGGCCTTCGACTTCGCTCAGGCTGAACGGATGGTTGGAGCCTTCCGGGACAAGAAAAAACCCCGCCCCCATCATCCGGGAGCGGGGCCAAAAATCACACCAACCGGCTCTGCTTCACCGCCGCTGCGGACGAAGCTGGCGAAGAGCGGATGCGGATCGAAGGGCTTGGACTTCAACTCCGGGTGGAACTGCACGCCGACGAACCAGGGATGGTCGGGCCGCTCGACGATCTCCGGCAGCGTGCCGTCCGGCGACATGCCGCTGAACACCAGGCCGCCCTTTTCCAGCGCGTCCTTATAGGCGGTGTTGACCTCGTACCGGTGGCGATGTCGTTCCGAGATGTCTTCGCTGCCATAGATGGAGCCGACGACGCTGTTGCCCGCCAGCTTCGCCTGATAGGCACCCAGCCGCATCGTACCGCCCAGATCACCGCTCGCCTCGCGCTTCTCCAGACCGTCGCGCCCCATCCACTCGGTGATGAGGCCGACGATCGGCTCGGCGGTGGGGCCGAACTCGGTCGAGGAGGCGTCGGCGATCCCGGCCAGGTTCCGCGCGCCTTCGACGCACGCCATCTGCATGCCGAAGCAGATGCCGAAATAGGGCACACGCCGCTCGCGCGCGAAGCGGACCGCCTCGATCTTGCCCTGCGCGCCGCGCTCACCGAACGCGCCGGGGACAAGGATGGCGTGGCAGGGTTCGAGTTGCTGCGCGATCTCGCTCTCGTCACCTTCGAACAGTTCGGCGTCGATCCAGCGGATATGGACCTTCACCTTGTTGGCGATGCCGCCATGCACCAGCGCCTCGTTGAGCGACTTGTACGCGTCCTGAAGCCCGACATATTTGCCGACCACGCCGATCGTCACTTCGCCTTCCGGGTTGACCAGACGGTCGACGATCTCGGTCCAGCGCGACAGGTCCGGGGCACCCTCGGGCTCGATCCCGAAGGCGCGCAGCACCTCCGAATCGAGACCTTCGGCATGATATTGCAGCGGCACGGCATAGATGCTCTTGGCATCCAGCGCCGGGATGACCGCCGAGGGCGGCACATTGCAGAACAGGCCGATCTTGGCACGATCCGAGGCGGGCAACGGATGCTCGCAGCGGCAGACCAGCACGTCGGGCGACACGCCCAGCGCCGCGATCTCGCGCACCGAGTGCTGGGTCGGCTTGGTCTTCAACTCGCCCGCCGCCGCGATATAGGGCACCAGCGTGACGTGGATGCTGATCGACTGGCCCCGGCCGAGTTCGTTCTTCAACTGGCGGATCGCCTCGATGAAGGGGAGCGACTCGATATCGCCGACCGTCCCGCCGATCTCGCACAGGACGAAATCCAGATCCTCGCCATTCTCGTCGACCGTGTCGGCCCGCGCGAACGCCTTGATTGCGTCGGTGACGTGCGGAATGACCTGCACCGTCGCGCCCAGATAGTCGCCGCGCCGCTCGCGCTCGATGATCGTCTTGTAGATGCGGCCCGAGGTGACGTTGTCCGACTGGCGCGAGGCCACGCCGGTGAAGCGTTCATAGTGACCCAGGTCGAGATCGGTCTCGGCCCCGTCATCGGTCACATAGACCTCGCCATGCTGATACGGGCTCATCGTGCCCGGATCGACATTGAGATAGGGATCGAACTTGCGGATGCGCACGCGGTAGCCGCGCGCCTGCAAAAGAGCCGCAAGAGAGGCCGCCATGAGGCCTTTGCCGAGCGACGAAACCACGCCGCCGGTGATGAAGATATACCGCGCCATGGGAAGAATCGCCTAGCTTGGATGGGGTGGATACGACAACAGCAAAGATGCGCGCCGCCGTCGATTTGCGGCGGCGCGTTGGCCTAAGTTGTTATAAAAACGAGGTTTAGCGTGCGAGCGGAACCGCCGAATTATCAGCCGGCTGCGCCGGTGCCGGGGCCGCCGCATTGTCCGACGGAACGGGCGCGGGTGCGGGCGCGGTGATCGGCGCCTGAGTCGCGGGCGTGCGCGCCAGCGAGGTATCGATGGCAGGCGCGCCGCGCGTCGCCGCCAGCACGGCCAGCAGGATCGAGAAGCCGACGAACGCCGTCGCCAGCACCGCCGTCGCCCGGCTGAGGAAGTCCGCCGCACCGCGCGCCGACATCAGCCCCGACGGGCTGCCCCCCATGCCCAGACCGCCGCCTTCCGACTTCTGCATGAGGATCACCGTGACCAGGGTCGCGGCGATAAGAGCGTGGATGACGAGCAGAAATGCGAACATGAGGCGCGTATGATCCCGATTGAGGGGTGTGCGAAACCGCGCACATAGGCGAGCCCGGGGGCGGGATCAACCATGGGACGGATCGGTAGCCCATTCCTCCCCAAGCCGGCCTGAGGAGCAGGCCCCTCGCGCCAGCGATGGTTGGGAGGGCAAGTCCGAACCGGCCCTGCCCCTCCACCACCCCGGGCAAGTTCAGGGAGGAATGGGAATCCCCTGACTCAAGTTGATGACCTTCACGGAACATCAGTGGAAACCACCACCGATAAAGGGCGTTATGACTTCGAAACAACGCCCGGCAAAGCCCGGCTCAGCTATTGGAATCGCCACCCGTGTCCCACCCACACGAAGCTCAGTCGCTGTTGGCCTGGATGAGCGCCCTGGTCGATTATGTCCGTTCGGGCGAGCCCGACCTGACCAATCGGCAGATGGCCTTGCTGCTGGTCGTCTACCTTCGCCCGGGCCCCCATACCGTGCGCGGTTTGGCGCGTGCTTTGAACGTCTCGAAACCCGTCGTCACCCGCGCCTTGAATAGACTAGGAACGCTGGGCTATCTGCGCCGCCAACGCGATGATAGCGACAAGCGTAACATCTTTGTCGCCAGGACACCTGAAGGGGCGGACTTTCTTGAAGAATTCGGACATTTCATCGGCGCTGGCGACGCCCCCGGCCTCCAGCGAGCCAGCGCGTAAGAGTTTTTCGTTGCAGGGTCGCCGCGCCGAACTCGACCCGCGCACCCATGCGGTCCGCGCTGATCTGGCCGATGTGCGGCTCGCCGAATACGTGTTCGCGCCCCACTATGCCGCGCCGTTGCTTTACACCACCAAAGTTCCGCTCACCTTGCGCGAAGGCCGCCGGTCTGACAGCACGGTGTTGGCGGAATTGACCTCGGGCGAGAGGTTCGAGGTTCTGGAAATCGCGGGCGGTCAGGCTTGGGGGATCGCGACGCATATGGGGCTGGTCGGCTATTGCGATGCCGATGGGCTGGAGCGGGTACAGTGACGAAGACGGTTTTCATCGATGGCGGAGCGGGCACGACCGGGCTGGAGATCGCCGACCGGCTGGCCGGTCGGCCCGACCTGTCGATCCTGACCCTGCCCGATGACCGCCGCAAGGACGCGGATGCCCGGCGCGAGGCGATCAACGATGCCGATTTCGTCATCCTCTGCCTGCCCGACGATGCCGCGCGCGAAGCCGTTTCGCTGATCGCCAACGACCGGACGCGCGTGGTGGATGCCTCCACCGCCCACCGTACCGCGCCCGACTGGGTCTATGGCTTCGCCGAACTGGAGCCCGACCAGGCGGAGCGGATCGCCGAGGCGCGGTTCGTCTCCAATCCCGGCTGCTACCCGACGGGTTTCCTGGCGCTCGTCCGTCCGCTGGTCCGCGCCGGGATCGTTCCGGCGGACTGGCCGATCTCGGTCAACGCCGCCTCGGGCTATTCGGGCGGCGGCAAGGCGATGATCGCCGAATATGAAAGCACCACCAACCGCGCCTTTCGCCCCTATGGCCTGTCGCTGGCGCACAAGCATGCGCCGGAGATGCAGCGCCATTCGGGCCTGACCCACGCCCCGATCTTCGCCCCGGCCGTGGTCGATACCTATCGCGGCATGGTGGTGGAGGTGCCGCTGCCCCTTCATGCCCTGCCCGGCGCGCCGACGCTGGAGACGGTCGCGGCGGTGCTGGCCGACGCCTATGCCGATGGCCGGGTGGTAAGCTTCGCGCCAGGCGACGTCGCGGCGGTGAATATCGAGGAAAATGCCCGTACCGACCGGATGACCTTGCGCCTGTGTGGGAATGCCGCCACGGGTCAGGCTCGACTGATCGCCACGCTCGACAATCTGGGCAAGGGTGCCGGGGGAGCGGCGGTGCAGAATCTGAACATCATGGCCGGGCTCGATCCGACCGCCGGCCTCGTGCTCTAAGGAGACGTCATGACGCGCAATCCCGTTGGCAAGCTGCTGCTGTTCGGCGCGACCGGCGACCTGTCGCAGCGTATGTTGCTGCCATCGCTGTTCAATCTTCACTCCGACGGCCTGCTACCCGAGGAACTGACGATCACCGGCACCGCCCGCTCCGACCATGACGACGCCAGCTTCCGGGAATTCGCGGAGAAGGCGCTCGACACTTTCCTGCCGGACGACCGCAAGGACGGCGAAAAAATTGCCAGCTTCTTAAATCGATTGCAGTATCAGTCGCTGGACGCCTCCTCGACCGAGGGCTTTCCGGCACTGGCGGAGAAGGTCGGCGACGTCTCGAACGGTCTCGCCATCTATCTGTCGACCGCGCCCAGCCTGTTCGAATCGACCATCAAGGGGCTCGAATCGGTCGGCCTGGCGGGCGAGACGGTGCGAATCGGCTTGGAAAAGCCGCTCGGCTACGACCTCGCCTCGTCGAAGGAGATCAATGACGCGGTGGCGTTCGGCTTCCCCGAGGATCGGACCTTCCGCATCGACCATTATCTGGGCAAGGAAACCGTCCAGAACATCCTGGCGCTGCGCTTCGGCAATTTCTTCTTCGAGCCGATCTGGAACGCGCACGGCATCGACAATGTGCAGATCACCATTGCCGAGACGGTCGGGCTGGAGGATCGCGCGGGCTATTACGAGGGCGCGGGCGCGCTGCGCGACATGGTGCAGAACCATATCCTGCAACTCCTCGCCCTCATCGCGATGGAGCCGCCCGCCCGCTATGACGGCACCGCGATCCGCGACGAAAAGGCCAAGGTCTTCCGCTCGCTGCGCCTGATGACGCCGGAGGAGGTGCCGCACAACACGGTCACCGGCCAATATTCGGACGGTGCGGTCGGCGGCAAGATCGTCGGCTCCTATGCCGACGAACTGGGCAAGCCCTCCAAGACCGAGACCTTCGTCGCGATCAAGGCGCATGTCGACAATTGGCGCTGGCAGGGCGTGCCCTTCTATCTGCGCACCGGCAAGCGCATGGCCGCGCGGCGCTCCGAGATCGCGATCCAGTTCAAGCCCGTCCCGCACTCGATGTTCGCGGGGCGCGGTGGCATCCTTCAGCCCAACACGCTGATCATCCGCCTGCAACCGGAGGAATATATCCAGTTGCTGGTGATGGCGAAGGAGCCAGGCCTCGACCGCGAGGGCCTACGCCTGCGCGAAGTGCCGCTGAACCTGTCGCTCGACGCCGAGTTCGCCGGCACCCGCCGCCGCATCGCCTATGAGCGGCTGCTGCTCGACCTGATCGAGGGCGACCAGACGCTGTTCGTCCGCCGTGACGAGGTGGAGGCGCAATGGACCTGGATCGATGCGATCCGGGCCGGTTGGGATGCCGCCGATGTGAAGCCCAAATCCTATCCCAGCGGTAGCTGGGGCCCGTCCGCCGCGATTGCGCTGACCGAGCGCGACGGCGTGACCTGGCAGGACGACTGACATACGCGCCTGAACGGCGTGCGATGATCGGCAGGGGCCGTTCGCTGGAAACTGCGGACCGGCCCTGCCCCGAAATATTTCAGGACAGGATGACATGACCGACGAAATCGAATGGTGGGATTATGAAGACACCACCGAAATGGCGGACGCGCTGGCGGGCGACATCCAGTTCATCATCGAAAGCGCGATCGAGGCGCGCGGCGCGGCGGTGATCGCGCTGTCGGGCGGCAAGACGCCGATCCCGGTCTATGAGAAGCTGGCCAAGGCCAAGCTCGACTGGAAGCGGGTGACGATCGTCCCCGCCGACGAACGCATCGTGCCGCTGGGCGATCCACTGTCCAACGTCACCATGATCGGCAAGATCTTCCTGCCCAAGGGTGCGCGGGTGATGCCGATCGTGCCCCAGGCGACCGAGGATTATAAGGCCGCGGGCCGCTCCGCCGATGCGCTGATGCAGGACCTGCACTGGCCGCTCGATCTGGTGCTGCTGGGCGTGGGCGGCGACGGGCATACCGCCTCGATCTTCCCCGGCCCGGACTATGACGAGGCGCTGAATGGGCCGAAGGAACGCCGCGCGCTGGGCGTCATGCCCGATCCGCTGCCCCCCGAAGCCCCCGTCGCGCGGGTGACGCTCAGCCGCGCCGGGATCGTCTCGGCGCGCTCGATCATGATCGCCATTTCGGGTCCGGCCAAGAAGAAGGTGCTGGAGGACGCGATCAAGCAAGGCGCGTCGTCGCCCTATCCGATCGGTCGCGTGCTGGCCGAGGTCGAACTGCCGATCGACATCCACTGGAGCGAGCAATGAGCCTGAACGCCGCCGTCTCGGCCGTCACCGACCGGGTCATCGAACGCTCGAAGCCCGGACGGCAGGCCTATCTCGACCTGATCGCGCGTGAGGCCGAAACGGCGGTGCGCCGCCCCAATCTGGGCTGCGCCAACCTCGCCCATGCCTATGCCGGGACCGAGGAGGACCGCGACGCCATGAAGGCGGATCGCGGCATGAACATCGGCATCGTGTCGGCCTATAACGACATGCTGTCGGCGCACGCCGTCTATTATCGCTATCCCGAACTGATGAAGGTCTGGGCGCGCGAGGTCGGCGCGACCGCGCAGGTGGCGGGCGGCGTGCCCGCCATGTGCGACGGCGTGACGCAAGGCTATGCGGGCATGGAATTGTCGCTGTTCAGCCGCGACACCATCGCGCTGTCCACGGCGGTGGCGCTGAGCCACGGCACGTTTGAGGGCGCGGCGCTGCTCGGCATCTGCGACAAGATCGTGCCGGGCCTGCTGATGGGCGCACTGCGCTTCGGCCATCTGCCGATGATCCTGGTTCCCGGCGGCCCGATGCCGACCGGCCTGCCCAACAAGCAGAAGGCCGCCGTCCGCGAGGCGTTCGCCGAGGGCAAGGCGGGGCGCGACGAACTGCTCGACGCCGAGATCGCCGCCTATCATAGCAAGGGCACCTGCACCTTCTTCGGCACCGCCAACACCAACCAGATGATGATGGAGGTGATGGGCCTGCACATGCCCGGCGCCGCCTTCGTCAATCCGGGCACCAAGCTGCGCCAGGAACTCAGCCGCGCCGCCGTCCATCGCCTCGCCGCCATCGGCCAGCGGGGCGAGGATTATCGGCCGCTGGGGCGCTGCGTCGATGAGAAAGCGATCGTCAACGCGGCGGTCGGCCTGCTGGCGACCGGCGGTTCGACCAACCATTTGATCCACCTGCCCGCCATCGCGCGCGCGGCGGGGATCATCATCGACTGGGAGGATATGGACCGCCTCTCGGCCGCCGTGCCGCTGATCGCGCGGGTCTATCCCAACGGCTCGGCCGATGTGAACGGGTTCGAGGCGGCGGGCGGCATGCCCTATGTCATCCGCGAATTGCTGTCGGCGGGGCTGCTCCACCGCGACATCCTGACCGTCGCGGGCAAGGACCTGTCCGATTACGGCCAGACCGCCGTGATCGCGGACGACACGCTCGCCTGGACCCCGGTTGGCGACAGCGGCGACGAGACGATCCTGCGCCCCGCCGCCGCGCCCTTCTCGCCCGATGGCGGCATGCGCATCCTGTCGGGCAATCTGGGCCGCGCCTGCATCAAGGTGTCGGCGGTCGAGCGCGAGCGCTGGGTCATCGAGGCCCCTGCCCGCGTCTTCTCCGACCAGTCCGAGGTCCAGGCCGCGTTCAAGGCGGGCGAGTTGGAACGCGATGTGGTCGTCGTGGTCCGCTTCCAGGGCCCCAAGGCCAACGGCATGCCCGAACTCCACAAATTGACCCCGCCGCTGGGCGTGGTCCAGAACCGGGGCTTCAAGGTGGCGCTGGTCACCGATGGCCGCATGTCGGGGGCGAGCGGCAAGGTGCCCTGCGCCATCCATCTCAGCCCCGAGGCGATCGGCGGCGGGGCGATCGGCCTGATCCGCGATGGCGACATCGTCCGGCTCGACGCGGTCGAGGGGACGCTGAACGCGCTGGTCGATCCGGCCGAATGGGCCTCGCGCCAACTGGCCGAGACGCCTGCCCCGGTTCAGGGCATGGGCCGCGAATTGTTCGCGCTGTTCCGCCAGGCCGCCGACGAAGCCGAAAAGGGCGCGTCGCCGGTTCTGGCCGGCGCGGGCCTGTAAGAGTTCGGGGGAGGACATCATGGAAATCGTAGCCGTCGACATCGGGGGCACGCATGCGCGCTTCGCGATCGCCGAGGTCGAGGACGGGCGCGTCGTCAAGCTGGGCGAACCCTGCACGCAGAAGACCGCCGAGCACGCCTCGCTCCAGACCGCATGGCAGGCGTTCGGCGCGCATATCGGCCGCCCGCTGCCCAAGGCGGCGTCGCTCGCCATCGCCTCGCCGATCACCGGCGACGTGATCCGCATGACCAACAATCCCTGGGTCATCCGCCCCTCGCTGGTCCCCGAGCGGCTGGGCGCGGACGTCTATACCGTCATCAACGATTTCGGCGCGGTCGGCCATGCCGTGGCGCAGGTGCCGGAAGAGAACTTCCTCCACATCTGCGGCCCCGAGGAGCCGATGACGGACAACGGCGTCGTCACCGTCTGCGGCCCCGGCACGGGCCTTGGCGTCGCACAGGTGCTGATGACGCCCCAGCGTTACCATGTCATCGAAACCGAAGGCGGGCATATGGACTATGCCCCGCTCGACGGGATCGAGGACGCCATCCTGAAGCGCCTGCGCCGCACCTATACCCGCGTGTCGTGCGAGCGGATCTGCTCCGGTCCCGGAATCATCGCCATCTATGAGACGCTCGCCTCGATGGAGGGCCGCGCGGTCCCCAGCCGCGACGACCGCGAAATCTGGACCGAGGCGCTGGACGGCACTGATTCGATCGCGCTCGCCGCGCTCGACCGTTTCTGCCTGGCGCTGGGCGCGGTCGCGGGCGACTTCGCGCTGGCGCAGGGGGCCAAGACCGTCGTGATCGCGGGCGGCCTGGGCTTCCGCATCAAGGACAAGCTGCTGCGCTCGGGCTTCGACCAGCGCTTCGTCGCCAAGGGGCGCTTCCAGTCGCTGATGGCGCGCATCCCCGTCAAGCTCATCACCCATCCCCAGCCCGGCCTGTTCGGTGCGGCCGCGGCCTTCGCACAGGAGCATACATGACCGACATCGCCACCATCATGCGCACCAGCGCGGTCATCCCCGTGCTGGTCATCGACGACGCCGCCACCGCCAAGCCTCTCGCCGAGGCGCTGGTCGCGGGCGGCTTGAAGGTGCTGGAGGTGACGCTGCGCACCCCCGCCGCACTCGAGGCCATGGCCGAGATGAAGAAGGTCCCCGGCGCGATCGTCGGCGCAGGCACCGTCGTCAACGAGCAGCAGCTTCGCGACGTGGCGGATGCGGGCGCGGAGTTCATCGTCTCGCCGGGCCTGACGGATCGTCTGGGCGCGGCGGTGATCGAGAGCGGCATCCCCTATCTCCCCGGCATCGCCAATGCGGGCGACATCATGCGCGGGCTCGACCTGGGGCTGACGCACTTCAAGTTCTTCCCAGCCGAGACCAGCGGCGGGCTGAAGGCGTTGAAGGCGCTGGCCGCGCCCTTCTACCAGGCGCGCTTCTGCCCGACCGGCGGCATCACCGAGGCGAGCGCCCCCGACTGGCTGGCCTTCGACCGCGTGCTGTGCGTCGGTGGTAGCTGGGTGACGGGCGGGTCGATGGCCGATGTCGAAGCCAAGGCGCGCGCGGCGGCTGCACTGCGCGGCTAACCCCCAATCCTCCCCAAGCTTTGCTTGGGGAGGGGGTCCGCCCGGCGCAGCCGGGTGGTGGAGGGGCGGTGGGACTGCCACTCCCGCCAGCCCTTGCTGAAAGTCCGAGCCACACCCCTCCACCATCGCTGACGCGATAGTCCCCCTCCCCATCGGAGATGGGAGGACCGGTCAGCGTCCGCCGCGATCACGTCTGGCAAGCGTGAAGTGCCGGCAGCGCGGTCATGGCGGCCGCTTTTCCACTGCCTGCTCGGTCCTCAACGGCAAAGGGCTGCGCGGCGAGTGGCGAACCTTACATTTCCCCCACGCTGGCGGCGGATCGCGTACCATTTGCGCACATTGGCGTTATGCTCCGCCAGCGTGTCGGCAAAGACATGGCCACCCGATCCGTCGGCCACGAAATACAGCGCCTTGCTGTCCGCCGGGTCCAGCACCGCGTCGATCGAGGCGCGGCCGGGATTGGCGATCGGCCCGACCGGCAGGCCGGGGCTGGCATAGGTGTTGTAGCCGTTCTTCGCATGGAGTTCGGACCGCAGGATACGGCGGCCGAGCGGACGCCCTTTGGTGATCGGATAGATCACGGTCGGATCCGCCTGAAGCGGCATGCCGATGCGCAGACGATTGCCATAAACCGCCGCCACCGTGCGGCGTTCGGATGGCTTGCCGGTTTCCTTTTCGACGATCGAGGCCAGGATGATGGCTTGTTCGGGCGAGGTAACCGCGATGCCGGGCTTGCGGTTCGCCCAGGCCTTGGCGAGATAATCCTTCATCGCCTTCTGCATCCGCCCGACCACCGAGGCGCGGGTGTCACCTTTCTGATAAGCATAGCTGTCGGGCAGGATCGAACCCTCGGCGGGAACGGGCACATCGCCGGTCAGGCCATCGGCGCGCAGCAACGCGTCATGGACCAGCACCGAGGGATAGCCCTCCGGCACCGGGACCAGCCGTTGGCGGACCTTGCCGTCCTGAAGCAGCGTCAACACGTCCGAGGCGCTGGCCCGTTCGGGAATGGCATATTCGCCCGCCCTGATCGCTCCGCCGCCGCCAAACACCCGCGCATAGAGCCGGAACCGGCTGGCCGAGCGGATCGCTCCGGCCTTTTCCAGTTCGTTGGCGGCACGGGCGAGGCTCGCCCCTTCGGGTACGACGACCGCGAGTGGCTTGGCCGCCGGGCCGCTGCCCGCCCAGTCATGTGCGACCCAGGCGAAGACGGCGATGCCGATCAGCCCCAGCAGCAATCCGATACAGCCGACCTTGCGCATATCTCACCCGGTTTTGACTAGGGCGCTGGGCCCCGACATGGAACGACCCCGGCGACTATCCGGGTCCGTTTGCGTGTCAGGCCGATGGCGCGGCTTGATCCAGATTGCAACCGGACCCGGACGTCGCCGGGGTCGTTCTTTATAAAGCCCGCCCTCCGTTCGGCCTGAGCGGAGTCGAGGTGCAAGTCCGGAACTCGCCCGCGTCCCTTGGCAACACAACCGCCCCGTCCGAACGGCAAGTGACGTTTAGATCGCCTTCATCACCAGTGAGGCATTGGTCCCGCCGAAGCCGAACGAGTTGTTCAGCACCGCCTTCACCTCCCGCTTCCTGGCCTTGTGCGGGACCAGGTCGACGCCCTCGGTCCCCTCGTCCGGGTTGTCGAGGTTCAGCGTCGGCGGCACGATCTGGTCGCGCAGCGCCAGGATGCAGAAGATGCTCTCCACCGCACCAGCCCCGCCCAGCAGATGGCCGATCGCCGATTTGGTGCTCGACATGGACGCGCCCGACAGGTCGTCGCCGAACACGCGCTTGGCCGCGGCCAGTTCGATCGTATCGGCCATGGTCGAGGTGCCATGCGCGTTGATATAGTCGATGTCCGACGGCTCCATGCCTGCCTTGCGCAGCGCCATGCGCATCGCATTTTCCGCGCCCTTGCCCTCGGGGTGCGGCGCGGTGACGTGATAGGCGTCGCCCGACAGGCCGTAACCTACGACCTCGGCATAGATTTTCGCGCCACGCGCCTTGGCATGCTCGTACTCCTCGAGGACCACGACACCCGCGCCCTCGCCCATCACGAAGCCGTCGCGACCCTTGTCATAGGGGCGACTCGCCTCGGTGGGACGGTCGTTCATGCTCATGTTGAGCGCGCGTGCCTGAGCGAAGCCCGCCACGCCCAGCGGGTTGATCGTGCTCTCCGCACCACCCGCCAGCATGATGTCGGCATCGTCGTCGCGGATCATCCGCGCCGCGTCGCCGATCGAATGCGCGCCGGTCGAGCAGGCGGTGACGACCGCATGGTTCGGACCCATCAGGCCGTATTTGATACTGACCTGGCCCGAGATCAGGTTGATCAGGCGACCATGGACGAAGTGCGGGCTGACCCGGCCGGGACCGCGCTCATGCAGGTTGACCGACTCGATCTCGATACCCGGCAGACCGCCGATGCCCGAGCCGATCGACACGCCCGCGCGCAGCTTCGTCGCCTCGTCCATCTCGGTCAGGCCCGCATCTTCCAGCGCCTGTCCGGCGGCGTCGATGCCATAGACGATGAAGGGATCGACCTGGCGCTGGACCTTGTGGTCGACGCGCTTGTCGGGGTCGAAGCCATATTCATGATCCTTGGGCTTCACCTCGCAGGCGATGGTGCATTTCTGCCCCGTGGTATCGAAGCGGGTGATCGTTCCCGCGCCGGACTTGCCAGCGATCAGATTGGCCCAGGCCGTTTCCACATCCGCGCCCAACGGCGTGACAAGACCCAATCCGGTTACGACGACGCGCCGCATATTCCACTCCATTCCATAACGAAAACGGCTCCCCGCCCGCTAGTCGGGATCGGGGAGCCGCTTGCAACCTGGCCTGACGGCCCGTTCGGTCTGCGGATCACGCAGGCCGAGTGGCCCCGGAATTAGGCCTTGTTCTCGTCGATATAGGTGATCGCGTCCTTGACGGTCGTGATCTTCTCGGCGGCGTCGTCCGGGATTTCGACACCGAACTCTTCCTCGAACGCCATGACGAGCTCGACGATGTCGAGGCTGTCGGCACCGAGGTCGTCGATGAAGCTCGCGTCCTCGGTCACCTTGTCGGCTTCGACGCCGAGATGCTCGACGACGATCTTCTTCACGCGGTCGGCGGTCTCGCTCATGGTAATCCCTTCTCGTAATTCATCGGGGGTTGATACTTGCTGAACGCACGTAGAACGCGCGCCCATGTCTGGCAAGCCCGTCCGGCGACGGACTTGGACCAGGATAGGATCATTCGTGGCAAATACGCCTTTTACAGCATCGCCATGCCGCCATTGACGTGCAGCGTCTGGCCGGTGACATAGCCCGCTTCCTTCGACGCCAGATAGACGACGGCGGCACCGATATCCTCGCCCTTGCCCAGATCGCCCGCCGGAATTCGGGTGAGCAATGCGGCCTTCTGCGCCTCGGGCAGCACGTCCGTCATCGCCGAGCGCATGAAGCCCGGCGCGACGCAGTTGACGGTGATGTTGCGGCTGGCCAGTTCCTGGGCCACCGCCTTGGACATGCCGACAAGGCCCGCCTTCGATGCGGCATAGTTCGCCTGCCCCGGATTGCCGGTGGCACCGACGACCGAGGTGATCGAGATGATACGACCGAAACGCGCCTTCATCATCGGCTTGGCGGCGGCGCGGATCAAACGGAACGCGGCCTCCAGATTGACGCGGATCACCTGATCCCACTCCTCGTCCTTCATCCGCATGGTCAGGTTGTCGCGCGTGACGCCCGCATTGTTGACCAGGATGTCGATCTTGCCGCCCAGCGCTTCCACCGCCTGCGGGATCAGCGCGTCGACCGCGACGGGGTCGGACAGGTTGCACGGCACCGCGACATGATCGCCGCCCAGTTCGGCGCGAAATGCCTCCAGCTTGTCGATATTGGAGCCGGACAGCGCCAGCTTCGCCCCCTGCGCCGCCAGCGCCTTCGCCACCGCCGAGCCGAGCCCACCCGATGCGCCGGTCACGAGGGCGGTCATTCCTGTCAGGTCGAACATTTGGAAACTCCCTAGAATTCTTGTTCGCGCAGAGGCGCGGAGGACGCAGAGGGGTAATGGTTGTTAACGAGACGGCGTATGCCCTCGCGCAAGGTTTCCCCTCCGAAGTTGATCAGCAGTCCGACGGGCTGCCCGGTGAGACGAAGATATGTCAGAAGTTGTTTGGCGTGAACGGGTGCCAGCCGCTCGACGGATTTGATTTCAACGATCAAGCGCTCGTCAACCAGCAGATCGATCTTGAATGCTCCATCGATCCGCACACCTTCAAACTCGATGTCGATGCTGCGCTGACGCGCGACAGAATAGCCCATGGCCGCCAATCTGGCGGCCAGCACAATCTCATAGACGCTCTCCAAAAGACCGGGGCCCAATTCGCGATGCAATCTCAACGCGACATCGACCACGTCCCCACTAACGAGATCAATGTCGCGCATCGCCCCAATCCCCCTCTGGGTCCTTCGCGCCTCTGCGCGCAAAATCAGAGCTTGGCGAGAAGCCCCTCGATATCGTCCATCGTCACGACGCTCAGCGCGTCGCAGTCCGGCGCGATCCGCTTGACCATCGGGGCGAGGACCTTGCCGCCGAATTCGACGAAATTCGCCACGCCCGCATCCTGCATCGCCAGCACCGATTCGCGCCAGCGGACCATGCCCGTCACCTGCGCGACCAGCAGCGCGCGGATCGCGCCCGGATCGGCAACCGGTGCGGCCTCGACATTGGCGTATACCGGCACCAGCGGCGCGCGGATCGTCGCTTCGGCAAGCGCTGCCTCCATCGCATCGGCGGCGGGTTGCATCAGCGGGCAGTGGAAGGGCGCGGACACCGGCAGCAGGACGGCACGCTTGGCGCCCAGGTCCCTGGCCAGCGCAACGGCCTTCTCGATCGCGGCGCGGTGGCCCGAGATCACCACCTGCGACGGGTCATTGTCGTTGGCGACAGTGCAGAGCAGTTCGCCGCCACCCTCGGCCAGGATCGAATCGACCGCCGCGCCCGCGATGACCTTTGCCTTGTCCAGGTCCGCGCCGAGCAAAGCCGCCATCGCGCCCTCGCCCACCGGCACCGCCGCCTGCATCGCCCGCCCACGCAGCTTCAGCAGCCGCGCGGTCGTCGCAATATCCAGCGCATCCGCCGCGCACAGCGCCGTATATTCGCCCAGCGAATGGCCCGCGACGAAATCGGCCTTCTCCGACAGGCGGACGCCGCCTTCCTTCTCCAGCACGCGCAGCGTCGCGATGGCGTTCGCCATGATCGCGGGCTGCGCATTTTCGGTCAGGGTCAGCTCATCGGCGGGGCCTTCGACCATCAGGCGATAGAGATTCTGGCCCAGCGCCTCGTCGACCTCCTGGAACACCTCGCGAGCGACGGGGCTCGCCTCGGCCAGCGCCTTGCCCATGCCGACGGCCTGGCTGCCCTGGCCCGGAAAGATGAATGCACGCATATGTCTTATCTGCCATCAAAGCGTAAGTGGATGGCCCGCGCGGTAGAAAGGTCGCCCGCCGCTGGCAAGTGCGCGCCATCTTCCCCGCTTGCCTTTTGCCCGCGATCCGCTATGAGCCAGCTCACCATTGGGCGGGAAGCACCTGCTTCACCCGCCCTCATGCCATTTTGGCGTGACGGTATTGAAGTATGGAAGACAGCCGGAGGGGCGCACCACATGGGGTGGGCGTCAGCGATCGGCCAACATAAGGTAAGCTGCATGGCTCTTTACGAGCACGTGTTCCTTGCGCGCCAGGATCTGGCACAGGCGCAGGTGGACGCGCTGGCGGAAGCCGCCACGAAGATCGTCGAGGACAATCAGGGCAAGGTCGTGAAGACCGAGACCTGGGGCCTGCGTTCGCTGGCGTACAAGATCGCCAAGAACCGCAAGGCGCATTACGTGATGCTCGAGATCGACGCGCCCGCGGGCGTCGTTGCCGAGCTGGAGCGCCAGACCCAGATCAACGAAGACGTGATCCGCTACATGACCGTCAAGGTTGACGGCCATGAAGAAGGCCCCTCGGTGATGATGCGCAAGCAGGAGCGCGACCGTGAGCGTCGTGCCGATCGTGGCGAACGCCCCGACCGCGCTGACCGCCCCCGTCGTGATCGTGAAGAGGAAGCCGCATAATGGCCCGCCCGTTTTTCCGTCGCCGCAAGAGCTGCCCCTTCTCCGCGAAGGACGCGCCCCGGATCGACTATAAGGACGTCCGTCTGCTCCAGGGCTTCGTGTCCGAGCGCGGCAAGATCGTGCCTTCGCGCATCACCAGCGTGTCGGCCAAGAAGCAGCGCGAACTGGCCCAGGCCATCAAGCGCGCCCGTCACCTGGGCCTCCTGCCCTACGTCGTGAAGTAAGGAGTCCTAGAGATGGACGTTATTCTGCTTGAGCGCGTCGAAAAGCTCGGCGCCATCGGCGACGTGGTCACGGTGAAGGACGGCTTTGCCCGTAACTTCCTGCTGCCGCGCAAGAAGGCGCTGCGCGCCAACGAAGCCAACAAGAAGGTGTTCGAGGCCAACCGCGCCCGCATCGAAGCCGAGAACGCGAACCGTCGCGCCGAGGCCGAGGTCGAGGCGAAGACTTTCGACAACGTGACCGTGACCCTGATCCGTCAGGCATCGAACGTCGGTCAGCTCTATGGCTCGGTCGCGGTTCGCGATCTGGTCGACGCGCTGGTCGCCGATGGCCACAAGGTCAACAAGGGCCAGATCGTGCTCGACCGTCCGATCAAGGCGATCGGCCTGTACGACGTGCGCGTCGCGCTTCACCCGGAAGTGGCCGTGACCGTCAAGGTCAACGTCGCCCGCTCGCCGGAAGAGGCCGAGATGCAGGCGCAGGGCGTCGACGTGATGTCGTCGATGTTCGAGCGTGACGAAGCCGGCTTCACCGAGGATTACGATCCCAACGCAGAGCCCGGCGCCACCGCCGAGGTTCAGCCGGAGCAGGAAGAAGAAGTGCAGGGCTGATCCCTACGCTTCGGCCTTCCGCCGAGTGAAAGAAGGGCCGCCCGGCATGTCCGGGCGGCCCTTTTTTGCGTCTTGGGCGACGGCAGATCGGGCTACGGCCTCAAAACCGCGCGTCCCAGGTCAGGGACAGGCGACACACGCGCTGACCACAGCGGCCAACGGAATGAGCGCGAAAATCACAGGCATGATGTGCTTCATATCAAAAACCGCCCAAACCCTTGTTGACGCCAATAATACACGGCTCCGTGCAAAAGTTGCGTCAGGATGAACGCACGGCCGAAAATAATCTCGGTTGGTCGCTATATGGGCTCGCTTCATCGCCGGAAAAGGGATGATCCGGTTTGGATCGAAGATAGGCTTGCGGCAACCGCCGATGCGATCGGCAGTTGAATGCGCACCACGCAGGATCCGGCCACGATCACGCGGTCATTCCTTCACGTCGGCGTCCCCGCCACCTTCGTCTTCAGCACCCGTATCCCCGGTCGACTTCAACGTCAGGCGAACGACCTCCTGTCGCAGCAACGCCGCTTCGGGACTGTCGGCAGGGAGTTGCCTCAAGGATTGCTCGACCCCCAGGATCGCTTCACGCGCGCGGGAGACCTCTGCCCGCCGGGTGAGTTCGCGGCGATATGCGCCCACATCGCCATTGTTGTTCGCCGCCTTGAGAAGGAGTTCGAGGCCTTTGTAGAACGAACATTGCGCGTGATAGGCGTTCACGTCGCGAATGGCGTCGTCGATCGACCATGCGCCCAAGGCTTGCTCATAATGTTTCTGGATTTCGGCTTGGCGCAACTGGCGCTCCGACCAGATCACCTGGCTGATCGCCTGGGCGATCGTGTTGCGATAGACATGGACATTGATATGGTCGCGGCTGGCACCCGCCAGCGTTGCGCCGCCCGCCAGAATGGATTTGGCGAGATCGCCCGAGACGATGGACGCCGCCGTCGAGAACCCCGTCCCGAAGATGCTGAGCGCGGTATTCACCGTCGCCTCATTGGCGGTCAGGCGCCCGAGTTCCTGAACGCAGATATCATCCGACTGCTTGATAAGGATGGACGTCAACCGATTGCGATATATCGCTTCCTCGGTCGCCATCGCATAGGCGAGATTTCGACGATTCCTGATCCCATAGCGCGGTGACCGGCCCTCCTCGCGATCATATCGGGCATCGACTTCCGGAAAGGCGAAGCAGTCGAGATTGATCGCCCCCATGCGCGTGTCCGATCCGCTGGCCATGACCAAAGGACAGAATTTCAGGGGATAAGCGGCGGACGAAACCGGATTGACGCGGCTTTGCGCCTCCAGAGCGCTGCGCTGGCCAGCACATCCCGCCAAGGACGCACCGATAGCCAGAATGCCTATTATCGATCGCACCGATGACGCCCCGCCGCGCTTCATAATGCCCCCCATCTCTCGCCCAAGAGTTGCGGGCGACGATACTATGGGGTCGGATGGGCAACGCTATCCAATCGCATCCGAATTGACAGAGCTGATCCATTCCGGTCGCTTCGTTAAGATTTCAGCGAGCGATCGCCAGAGCGGGATTACTTACGCCCGAACAGCTTCTCGATATCGCCATGCTGGAGCTTCACCCAGGTTGGGCGACCATGGTTGCACTGGCCGGAATGCGGAGTGACCTCCATCTCGCGGAGCAGCGCATTCATCTCGGCAACCGACAGGATGCGGCCCGCGCGGACCGAGCCGTGGCAGGCCATGGTCGCGGCGACATGATCCAGTCGTTCGCGCAAGGAAAGCGCCTGGTCGAACGCCGCCAGTTCATCGGCCAGGTCGGACACCAACCCCTTGGGGTCGCTCTGCCCCAGCAATGCGGGCGTCGCGCGAACCAGCATCGCCGTCGGGCCGAAGCGTTCGAGGTCCAGCCCGAACTCGGCCAGTTCCTCGGCCCGCGCCTCCAGCCGGTCGCAGGCGGGTTCGTCCAGTTCGACCACTTCCGGGATCAGCATCGCCTGTGATGCGATCCGCCCGCCGGTCAGCGCCGCGCGCATCCGCTCCAGCACCAGTCGCTCATGCGCGGCATGCTGGTCGACCAGGACCAGCCCGTCCTCGGCCTCGGCGACGATATAGGTCTTGGCGACCTGCCCGCGCGCGACGCCCATCGGGAATTGCCGGACCTCGGGCGGCAGCGTGAAGGCGGCTTCGGCGCGGGCCAGCGGCGGGGGGGCCGAAAAGCCGGGGCGCGGCGCGAAGAGCGACTGGCGCTCCATCACCCTTGTTTCCGGACCGGCGGGGGTCCAGTCGTCAGCGGGCGGCATCGCAGGCTGCGGGGCAGCCCCGACGCTCTCCGTCTGCCACATGGCGAGCGCGGACTCGGCGGGCCGCTGCACGCTGCGATGCCCCGCCTCGTCCAGCGCGCGGCGGAGTCCCGAGACGATCATGCCCCGGATCAGGGCGGGGTCGCGGAAGCGGACCTCGGTCTTGGCCGGGTGGACGTTCACATCGACCTCGCTCGGCGGCAGGTCGAGGAACAGCGCGACGACGGCATGGCGATCGCGCGGCAGCATCTCGGCATAGGCGCCGCGAATGGCGCCCATCAGCAGCCGGTCGCGCACCGGTCGTCCATTGACGAACAGATATTGATGGTCGGCAATGCCCCGGTTGAAGGTCGGCAGGCTGGCGACGCCGCCCAACGTCACCGAATCACGGACCCAGTCGATCGCGACCGAATTCTCCGCCAGCGCGCGGTCGGTCAGCCCCGCGACTCGCCCCGGTCGCTCCTCGCCGCCCGGCACGGTCAGTGCCCGCCTGCCGTCATGCTCCAGCGTGAAGGCGATGTCGGGCCGGGCCATGGCCAGGCGGCGCACCATGTCGAGGCAGGCGGCATATTCGGATCGCGGCGAACGCAGGAATTTGCGGCGGGCGGGGACCCGCGCGAACAGGTCCTCCACCACGATCCGCGTGCCCGGCGGCACGGCGGCGGGACCGTCGCGCAGCACCTCGCCATTGTCGACGACACGGCTCCAGCCATCACGCCCCGCCGGGCGGCTTTCGATCGTGACCCGCGCGACGCTGGCGATCGAAGGCAAGGCTTCGCCTCGAAATCCGAGGGTTACGACCGATTCGATCGCCTCGTCGGGCAGTTTGGACGTGCAATGCCGCTCCAGCGCGAGGGCCATGTCCTCCGCCGACATGCCGCATCCGTCATCGGCGACCTCGATCCGGCTAAGCCCGCCCTGACCCAGCGTGACCGCGATCCGGGTGGCCCCCGCATCGATCGAATTTTCGACCAGTTCCTTCAACGCACTGGCGGGCCTTTCGACCACTTCACCGGCGGCGATACGATTGACGAGATGCGGAGGCAGACGCCGTATTGACATGCGGCAAACCCTAGCCCAAGCGACGGCATCCCGCGACCCCGCAAATGTGACGGAGCAGGTGCCTGTAACGGCTCTTGGCGGCGGTCTGGGATATGAGTCCACGCCCACCCGGTCCACAGACGGAACGAAAGCCTCGATGCCCCTTCCCCGCTTCCTGAAATTCATGTCGCAAGACATGGCGATCGACCTCGGCACCGCGAACACCGTGGTCTATGTCCGCGGACGCGGCATCGTGCTGAACGAGCCGTCCGTCGTCGCGGTCGAGACGATCAACGGCATCAAGCGGGTAAAGGCGGTCGGCGACGACGCCAAGCTGATGATGGGCAAGACACCGGGCAATATCGAGGCGATCCGGCCGCTTCGCGACGGCGTGATCGCGGACATCGACGTCGCCGAACAGATGATCAAGCACTTCATCCTGAAGGTGCACGGCCCGCGCAAGTTCGCGCGCTGGCCCGAGATCGTGATCTGCGTGCCGTCGGGTTCGACCAAGGTCGAGCGCCGCGCGATCCGCGACGCCGCCTCGAACGCGGGCGCGAGCCAAGTCTTCCTGATCGAAGAGCCGATGGCCGCCGCGATCGGTGCCGACATGCCCGTCACCGAGCCGATCGGCTCGATGGTCGTGGACATCGGTGGCGGCACGACCGAAGTCGCGGTGCTGTCGCTCCGGGGGCTCGCCTACACGACCTCGGTCCGCGTCGGCGGCGACAAGATGGACGAGTCGATCGTCTCTTACGTTCGCCGTAACCATAACCTGCTGATCGGCGAAGCCACCGCCGAGCGGATCAAGCAGGAGGTCGGCATCGCGCGTCCCCCGGCGGACGGCATCGGCGTGACGATCCAGATCAAGGGCCGCGACCTGGTCAACGGGGTGCCCAAGGAAATCTCGATCAACCAGGGCCAGATCGCCGAGGCGCTGTCCGAGCCGGTCGCGACCATCGTCGAGGGCGTTCGTGTCGCCCTGGAGAACACCGCGCCCGAACTGGCCGCCGATATCGTCGACCAGGGCATCGTCCTGACCGGCGGCGGCGCGCTGCTCGAAGGGCTGGACGAGGTGCTGCGCGACGAGACCGGCCTGCCGGTGACGGTGGCGGAGGACCCGCTGACCTGCGTGGCTCTGGGCACCGGCCGCGCGCTGGAAGACCCGATGTATCGCGGCGTCCTGCTGAACGGCTAACCTCCAGCATAAGGGGACCGGCGCATGGCGCCTGCCCGCGACCGTCGCACCGGCTTTTCGCGACGGCGGCAATATGGGGCTTTCCTGGCCTATGTGCTCGCGGTGGCGGGTGCGGTGGTGGGTGCGGTGCTGCTTGTCGCATCGACCTTCCACCCGCCCGCCTTCGGCGCCCTGCGCATGACGTTGGGCAGCGTGACGGCGCCCATCTCGGGCGGGTTCGTCGCGATCGGCGACGCGATCAGCGGCGTCCCCGATACGATCGGCCATTATTTCTTCGTCCATTCCGAGAATGAGCGACTGCGCGCCGAACTGGAGCAATCGCGCAAGGTCCTGCTAACCGCGCGGACCATCGCCTATGACAATCGCCGGTTGCGGCGCTTGCTGGCGGTCCGCGACCGGACGCCCGACAGCATCGCCACCGCCCGGCTGGTCAGTTCGACCGGGGCGAGCGGTCGGCGCTTCGCCCTGCTCAATGCCGGGCGCTGGCAGGGCGTGACGCCCGGCATGGCGGTGCGCGGTCCCGAAGGCCTGATCGGTCGCGTGACCGAAGCGGGGCCCGCCGCCGCGCGCGTCCTGCTCCTGACCGATCCGGAAAGCATCGTGCCGGTCCGCCGGACGCGCGACGGGCTGCCCGCCATCGCGGTCGGGCGTGGGGACGGGATGCTCGATGTGCGTTCCGTTACCACCAATGTCCGGCTGGCCAAGGACGACCTGTTCGTCACCTCGGGCACCGGCGGCCTTTACGCGCCCAACATCCCGGTTGCGCGCATCCGCAGCGCGGGCGGAGACGTGGCGATCGCGCGCCCGTTCGTTCATCCCGACACGCTGGATTTCGCGATCGTTCAGCGCGCCTTCATGCCGATGCCGCCATCTGCGCCGGCGCCCCGGCCGTGACCCTCGACACCTATAACCCCTTCGACCCCGGACTGCCCCCCGCCCGCGCCCGCGCGCTGCCATGGCTGACCGTGATGGCCGGATCGCTGACCGCCATCGTCCCGGTGGTGGCGATCGTGCCGTTGCAGCCGCCGATGGGCCTGCTCATGCTGCTGGCGTGGCGGCTGGTGGCGCGGTTCGCGCTGCGCCTCTGGGCAGCGGCGCCGCTGGGGCTGTTCGACGATCTGTTGTCGGGACAGCCGCTCGGCTCGGCGATGCTGCTCTGGTCGCTGACCTCGCTCGCCATCGATCTGTTCGAGCATCGGCTGGTGTTCCGCGATTTCTGGCAGGACTGGCTGATCGCCAGCGGCGCCATCGCCTTCTGCCTGATCGCCGGGCGCTTCCTGGCGGTGCCGATGGCGGCGCAGGTCGACGCGCCGCTGGTCATCCAGATCGCTATCACCATCCTTCTCTTCCCCATGGCCACCCGCCTGGTCGCGTGGATCGATCGCAAACGCGGCCGGAATGAGGTAGGGGTCTGACATGGAACGCCAGGGGCGGATCATGACCGAGGCGGCGCAGGCCTATAGCTTTTCGCGCCGCGCCTTCGTGCTCGGCGCGGCACAGGGCGCGGTCGGGCTGCTGCTCGCCGGACGGATGGCCTGGCTGTCGATCGCGCAGAACGAGAAGTATAATCTTCTCTCCGAGAGCAACCGCGTCAACACGACGATGATCCCGCCGCGCCGGGGCTGGCTGATCGACCGGCACGGCCTGCCCATCGCCAACAACCGCACCGATTTCCGCGTCGACATCATCCCCGATCGGCTGGCGAAAGAGGACAAGGAGCGGGTGCTGAACCTGCTCCGCCAGATCCTGAAGCTGGACGAAGAGGCGATGAACCGCATCCGCCTGGACCTGGAACACGCCGCCGGGTTCCAGCCGGTGCAGGTCGCCGAGCGGCTGGACTGGGAACGCTTCGCGGCGGTCAGCGTCCGCCTGCCTGAGCTACCCGGCGTCCAGCCGACGCGGGGCTTCGCCCGCTTCTATCCCGCCGGACCGGCGGTCGCCCACCTGACCGGCTATGTCGGCACGCCCACCGCCGAACAGTTCAAGGCCACGCACGACCAGTTGCTTGTCACTCCCGGCTTCAAGCTGGGCAAGGACGGGCTGGAAAAGATGCTGGAGCCCTATTTGCGCGGCAAGCCCGGCGCCAAGCGGGTCGAGGTGACCGCGCGGGGCAAGGTCGTCGCCGAACTGGCCACCCGGCCCGACGTGCCGGGTCGCAACATCCGCCTGACCATCGATGCGGGCTTGCAGGAATATGCCGCGCGGCGTCTGGGCACCAATTCGGGGTCGGCGGTGGTGCTCGACTGCCGCACCGGCGAGACGCTGGCGATGGTGTCGATGCCCGCCTACGACCCCAACAGCTTTTCGGACGGGATCAGCCATCTGGAATGGGCGATGCTGTCGGAGAATGACCATGTGCCCCTGATGAACAAGGTGACCCAGGGGCTGTATCCGCCGGGCTCGACCGTCAAGCCGATGAACGGACTAGCCTTGCTGGCGGCCGGGGTCGGCGCGGACGACCGCATCCTGTGCACGGGCGCGATGCGGGTCGGCACCGGGATATTCCACTGCCATAAAAAGGGCGGGCACGGTGCGCTCAACCTGAAGGGCGCGATCGAGCAGAGCTGCGACATCTATTTCTACGAGATGATCCGGCGCATGGGGTATGACAAGATCGCGCCGGTCGCACGGATGCTGGGACTGGGGCAGAAATTCGACCTGCCCCTCAATACGCAGCGTTACGGCACCGTGCCGGATTCGGCGTGGAAGCTGAAGAAATACAAGACGAAATGGACCATCGCCGACGGCCTGAACGCGTCGATCGGCCAGGGCTATGTGCTGGCCAATCCGTTGCAACTGGCGGTGATGGCGGCGCGGATCGCTTCGGGTCGCGACCTGAAGCCCAGCCTTTTGTCGCATCAGGTCCATCTCGACGCCCCCGCCCTGCCCCTGGCGTCCGAGCATCTGGCGGTCGTGCGCGACGCAATGTTCGGCGTGGTCAACCAAGGCGGCACGGGCGGCGCGGCGCGGATGCTGGTGCCCGGCGTCGCGCTCGCGGCGAAGACCGGCACCGCGCAGGTTCGCCGGATCAGCATGGCGGAGCGGCGCAGCACGGGCGTGCTCAAGAACGGGCAGTTGCCCTTCAAGCTGCGCGATCACGCGCTGTTCGTGGGCTTCGCCCCCGCCGACAATCCGCGTTATGCCATCTCCGTCGTCCTCGAACATAACGGCCATACCGTGCGCAATCTCGACGCGCCGCTGATCGGGCGCGACATCATGACCTATCTGTTCGACCGGGACCGGGCGCTCGCCTCGCTGGCGGAAGGTGAACCGACCTGGGGCGGCGACATCGCCACCCGGATGCGCGCCGACGAAGCCGCCTATCGGGCCGCCCATTCGCCCAAGCCCGCCTCCGCCGCGACCAAGACCGATGCGGGTGCCGCCACCGACGCCCCCGCGGTCGAGGCCGCGACCAACGTGTCCGACGCCCAGGCCGAGGCAATGGCGACGCGCGAAACCGACCCCAGCGACGATATAGCGGACCCCAATCCATGAGCGGTCCCCGCATCATCCCCGAACCCATCGCGCAACTGCCCTGGCGGGTGATCCTGCTGGTCATGGCGATCGGCTGTTTCGGGCTGGTCGTGCTCTATTCGGCGGCGGGCGGATCGCTGACCCCCTGGGCCAAGCCGCAGGGGGTACGCTTCTTCGTGCTGCTGGCCGGGTCGCTGGTCCTGTCGCGCCTGCCGCTCGATCTGTGGCGACGGATCGCGATGCCGGGCTATCTCATCCTCGTCGTGCTGCTCGTGCTGGTCGAACTGCTCGGCGCGGTGCGTGGGGGCAGCCAGCGATGGCTGGACGTCGGCTTCATCCGACTCCAGCCGTCCGAACTGATGAAGCTGTTCATCGTGCTGGGCGCGGCGCGCTTCTACGAACTCATGCCTCCTGCTGAAACGCGGCGATTCTCCGGAATATGGCCCGTCGCGGCGATGATCGCGGTGCCCGCCGCGCTGGTGATGAAACAGCCGGACCTGGGCACCGCGCTGATGATCTGTGCGGGCGGGGCGACCGTCATGTTCCTGGCGGGGGTGCCCTTGCGCCTCTTCATCGGCGGGGCGATGGCGCTGGCGGTGGCCGCGCCGCTCGCGGTCAATTTCGTGCTGCACGATTATCAGCGCAACCGGGTGCTGATCTTCCTCGACCCCGAAAGCGATCCGCTCGGCACCGGCTATCATATCAGCCAGTCCAAGATCGCGATCGGATCGGGCGGCATATGGGGCAAGGGCTTCCTCAACGGCACGCAGAGCCATCTCGACTATCTACCGGAAGGTCATACCGATTTCGTCTTCGCGACCATGGCGGAGGAATGGGGGCTGATCGGCGGGTGCCTGTTGATCTTCGCGTTCCTGATGGTCATCCGTTGGGGCCTGAACGTGGCGCAGGCCGCACCGACGCGCTTCGCCCGGCTGACCGCAGCGGGACTGTCCACCACGATCTTCATCTATGTCATGGTCAATCTGATGATGGTCATGGGTCTCGCGCCGGTGGTCGGCATCCCCCTGCCCCTGGTCAGCTATGGCGGGTCGTCGCAGATGACGGTGCTGCTGTGCCTGGGCATATTGATGGCGATCGACCGGGAAAACCGACGCGCCGCGCGCTGGTGACCCCCAAAAAAAGTGGCGTCATTCGTCGAAAAGCATTTGCAAAGCGGGAAGGCGATGCTAAAGGCGCGCCTCCTGATCACGAGGCGGGCCGCCGGACGGCCTGACGAGCGTGACGATCGGACGCATAGCTCAGTTGGTAGAGCAGCTGACTCTTAATCAGCGGGTCCTTGGTTCGAGCCCAAGTGCGTCCACCAGTTTCTACGACGGCTCCGCAGCGATGCGGGGCCGTTGTGCTATGGGGCCCAGCGCCCCCAAACGGGATAGATGATTGATGGCAGGATATAAGGTTCCCGGTTTCGCCGATCGTGCATCGGCCTCGCGCGATGCCAAGGCGGCGGCACTCGAAAAGTTGCGCAACAAGGCCGCGCCCGATCCGGCGGTGGTCGCCGCCCGCGCGGCCGCGCGCGAGGCCAAGGAGGCCGCCGAGGCCGAGCGCCGCGCCGCGCACAAGGCCGCGATCGAGCAGGAAAAGGCTGCCCGCGAGGAAGCTCGCGCCAAGGCCCAGGCCGAGGCGGACGCCGCCGCAGAGGCCGCTGCCGCCGCCGCGCGTCCGCCGGTGGTTCCGACCGCCGCCGAGCTGAAGGCTGCGCGCGACGCCCGCTACGCCGCTCGCAAGGCACGCCAGGGCAAGTGACCCCGCGCGAGCTGCTGGGCGTCGCCGAGGTGCCCGGCGGCGAGCCGCTACGTCTGTTCCGGCGCGGCAAGGACTTCATGATCGTCCTCGACCGCAACGAGCTGATGAGCACGCGGATGAGCGGCTCGGAAGTGGCGCTCGGCACGATGACCTGCGACCGGCTGGATGGGCGGAATGCCCCGCACCTGCTGATCGGCGGCTATGGCATGGGCTTTACCTTACGCGCGGTGCTGGCGCGGCTGGGCAAGGATGCGCGGGTCACCGTCGCCGAGCTGGTGCCAGGCATCATCGAATGGGCGCGCGGACCGATGGCGGAATTGACCGCCGGGTGCCTGGACGATCCGCGCGTGACGCTGGCTATGGGCGATGTCGGCAACGCCATCTATGCAGGGCGCGGCACCTATGACGCGATCCTGCTCGACGTGGACAATGGCCCCGACGGGCTGACCCGCCCGGCCAATGATGGGCTTTACTCCGCGCGTGGACTGGACGAGGCGCGCGTCGCGCTTCGCCCGGGCGGCGTGCTGGCGATCTGGTCCGCCGCGCCCGACCCCGTCTTCGCCCGCCGCCTGTCGCGCGCGGGCTTCACCGTGGATGAGGTGAAGGTGCGGGCAAGGGATAATGGCAAGGGCGCCACCCACACCATTTGGTTCGCGACGCCGCGCTGAGACTGGTTCATTTCTCCCCTGCAAGGGGAGGGATGCCGATTGCCCAAACGTCAATCCTCGCGCTTGGCCCCGTCCAGTTCTTTGCGCAGCCGCTCCCGCTCCACCGCATCGCGCTGCTTCTCCGCCTTGGTTCGACCGAAACGCGCCCGGTTCTCGGTCGCCTGCTGTTCGGCCGCCTTGCGTACCAGAGCCTTGCGCGCCTGACGGAAATTGACGACCTCGCCCATCAGCGCCGCCGCAGCCGCCGGAACAGGCCCTTTCGCGCGGTCAATGATTCGAACATCTCGGTGGGGCCTTCGGGGTCCAGCACCTCGTTGTCGGCCAGCCATTCCTCGACGCTCGACAGATCGGGCGCTTCATAGGGGCGCAGCGTCCGCCCCCCGGTCCCTCGCAGCTGTTCGACCGCGCTTACCAGCGAGCCGGTCCGCGCTACGGCCTCGGCCACGTCGCCAGGGGCCACGCCCAGATGCTCGCCAAGCAGATCGTCGCGAATCGCGCCGATCCGCCGTCCCGCCGCGCTGTCGGGTTCGACCGCAATGGCCAGATCGCATTCGGTATCCAGCCGCATCGAGCGGTTGTTGAGGTTGGACGATCCCAGCCGGAAGACCCGGTCGTCGGCGATCAGGATCTTCGCATGGCAATAGATGGGCTCGCCCCCCGCCGTGAACGGATGATAGAGCCGCAACCGTCCATGCCGGTCCCGCCGCCGCAGCGCCTCGATCAAACGCGCGCGCGCCGTGTCCATCGCGATCGGCTCCAGCCAGCCTTGCGCGGTCAGCGGGTTAACGATGACGAATTCGGGGCCGTCCGCTTCGTCCAGCCGCTTGGCGATCGCCTCCGCCACCCGGCGGGAGGCGAAATACTGGCTCTCGATATAGACATAGCGTTCGGCCCGCGCGATCTGCGCCAGGAACAACGCTTCATTCTCGTGCACCGGGGCCTGATCGTCCATCTCGGGCATGGTGCGCGCGATCGCGACCGGCTGGTCGATGAAGTCGGGCTCCAGTCCCTCGGGCCAGCAGCTTGCACCCGGCACTGCCGGTGCCATGCGCTTGCCGCCTGCCAGATGCCAGCGCTCGCGGAACAACTCGCCCAGCGCATGGGTCACGGGCCCCTCGACCGCGCTGATCGCGTCGTGCCATGGCTTGTAGGGCTGGCCGCCGGGACGCTTGCGACCGGGGTCGTTGTCGCGATGCTCGCGTGTGTCCCAGCGGTCGCTGGTCATGTCGATCCCGCCGCAAAAAGCCAGCTGATCGTCGATGATGACGATCTTCTGATGATGCGAGGCGGCGATGGGATGATGGCCGTCCATCTTGGTATGGATGCGCTTGTGCGCCATCCACTTCATCACCGTGAAGAAGGTCCGCCCCCGGAACAGCGACTTGATCGCGCCGGTGTCCCAGCGGAGCAGATAGATTTCCAGTTCCGGCTGCCGCTGGACCAGCGAATAGATGAAGTCGCCCACCGTCTCGCCGGGCGCTTCGTCGTGATCCAATATGATCCGCGCGTCGAAGTCCCAGCCGATCAGCAAAATCTGCCGCCGGGCATTCAGCATCGCGCGGCGGGCCATGCGGAAATATTTCTCCGCGTCGATGATGACCGCCATCCGGTCGGCCTGTTCGATCCGCCAGCATTCCTGTCCGACCTTCACGCCGATCTCCCGATTACCGCCGCGTCATGCCCGGACGATCCGCCGCTGGCAAATGGCGAAGCGGGCGTCCAGGCGAATTGTCAGAAATCGGCAAATACAAAAGCCGCTCAAAATATCCGATAGCGGAGGGGGCGGATCGCCAGACAATCTCCGGCCGCCGCCTCGACCGCGACCGGCAGATCGAAGGTCAGCGGCTCGGCCACCCCGGCGACCTGCGCGGTGATCCGGCGCGACCGTCCGATCGGGCGAGCGGTCAGGACGGTGACCGCCAGGGCGTCCTTGTCCCCCCTCTCGGCCAGTTCGACATCGTGCGGGCGAATATGAATCTCGCCCACCCCATGCCCGCGCGCCTCATCGGGCAGGACCGCCAGCCCCTCGCCGACCACCGCCGCCCCTTCGCGGCGCATGACGGGCAGGCGGTTCGTCTCCCCGATGAAGGACGAGACGAAGGCGGTGGCGGGCGCGCTCTGCACCTCGTGCGGGGTGCCAACCTGTTCGATCACGCCGCCGCGCATCACCACGATGCGGTCGGCGATCTCCAGCGCCTCTTCCTGGTCGTGCGTCACGAAGATCGACGTCAGCCCCGTCTCGTCATGAATGCGCCGCAGCCAGCCCCGCAAGTCCTTGCGCACCTGTGCGTCCAGCGCGCCGAAGGGCTCGTCGAGGAGGAGCAGGCGCGGCTCGATGGCGAGCGCGCGGGCCAGCGCGACACGCTGCCGCTGGCCGCCCGACAATTGGGCGGGGAAACGGTCGCCGATATCGGGCAACTGGATCAGCGCGAGCAGCTCGGCGACCTTGGCCGCGATCGCCGCCTTGGCGGGCCGGTCGCGCCGCTTGCGGACCGTCAGGCCAAAGGCGATGTTCTGCGCCACCGTCATGTGGCGGAACAGCGCATAATTCTGAAAGACGAAGCCGATGCGGCGTTCGGTGGCGGGGGTCCCGGTCATGTCCTGCCCTTCGAACAGCACATGCCCCTCATCGGCGAAGTCCAGCCCCGCGATGGTGCGCAGCAACGTCGTCTTGCCCGAGCCGGACGGCCCCAGCAGCGCCAGGAACTCACCCGGCCGTGTTTCCAGCGAGACGCGGTCCAGCGCGGCGAAACCCCCGAACCGGCGGGAGATATTCTCGACAGTGATGCTCAATGCGCGGCTCCTGCCCGGTGGATGCCGAAACGCCATTCCAGCACGGTCTTCACTCCCAAGGTCACCAGCGCGAGCGAGGCGAGCAGAGACGCCACCGCGAACGCGCCGACAAAGTCATATTCATTGTAAAGGATCTCGACATGCAACGGCATGGTGTTGGTCAGCCCCCGGATATGCCCCGACACCACCGACACCGCGCCGAACTCGCCCATCGCGCGGGCATTGCACAGCAGCACGCCGTAGAGCAGCCCCCAGCGGATATTGGGCAGGGTGACATGCCAGAATGTCTGCCACCCGCTCGCACCCAGCGAGCGCGCCGCCTCCTCATCGTCGCGGCCCTGTTCGGCCATGAGCGGTATGATCTCCCGCGCGACGAAGGGAAAGGTCACGAACACGGTCGCCAGCACGATGCCGGGCACCGCGAAGATGATCCGCACGCCATGCGCGGTCAGCCACGGCCCCAGCCAGCCTTGCGCCCCGAACAGCAGCACGAAGATCAGCCCCGACACCACCGGCGACACCGAAAAAGGTATGTCAATCAGTGAGATGAGCAGGCTTTTTCCACGAAAGTCGAACTTCGCGATCGCCCAGGACGCCGCCACGCCGAACACTGCGTTGACCGGCACCGAAATGGCCGCGACCAGCAGGGTCAGGCGGATCGCCGCGAGTGCGTCGGGATCGGACAATTCTGTCGCGAACGTCTCCCACCCCTTGGCCAGTGCGCCCACGAAGACCATTACCAGCGGCAGGAACAGGAACAGCGCCAGGAACAGGAAACCGGTGCCGATCAGCGCCCGGCGTGCCCAGGGGCTTTCGATGGTGGTGGGGTTGGAGCCGCTCATCGCGTCCCCCGCTTGGCGCGCCACGCCTGGAGCAAATTGACGAACAACAGCATCGCGAAGGACAGGACCAGCATCACGCAGGCGATGGCGGTCGCGCCGTCATAGTCGAACTGTTCGAGCTGGGTGATGATCAGCAGCGGTGCGATCTCCGACTTGAAGGGCATGTTGCCCGCGATGAAGATGATCGAGCCATATTCGCCCACCCCTCGCGCAAAGGCGAGTGCGAAGCCGGTCAGCAATGCAGGCGCGATGGCGGGCAGGATGACGTGGCGAAACGTCTGTGCGCGGGTCGCCCCGAGCGTCGCCGCCGCCTCTTCCACATCGCGCCCCAGATCGGCCAGCACTGGCTGCACCGAGCGAACAATGAACGGCAAGCCAATGAAAACCAGGGCAATCGTTACGCCCAGAGGCGTATAGGCCACCTTGATCCCCAGCGGCGCCAACATCGACCCGACCCAGCCATTGTCCGAATAGAGCGACACCAGCGCAATGCCCGCCACCGCCGTCGGCAACGCGAAGGGCAGGTCGACCGCCGCGTCGATCAGCTTCTTGCCCAGAAATTCGTAGCGGACCAAGATCCACGCGATCAACAGCCCGAACACCGCATTGACCGCCGCCGCCGCCAGCGCCGCGCCGAAGCTCAACCGGTAAGCGGCCAATGCGCGCGGCGACAACCCGACCTCGGCAAAGCCTTCCCAACCCATGCCCGCCGCCCGGATGACGAGCGCGGACAGCGGCACCAGAACGACCAGCCCCAGCCAGAACAGGGTCATGCCCATGGTCAGGCCGAAGCCCGGCAGCGCCGAGCGGCGCTTTGCAGCCCTCATGCCGTTAGCGCCGCGCGGCCTTGCCGGCATAGATGGCGTCGAACACGCCACCGTCCGCGAAGAACCGCTCCTGCGCCGCCGCCCAACCGCCGAAATCCTGGATCGTCACCATCTCCAGCTTGGGGAAGGTCGTGGCATATTTCGCCAGCACCGCCTGATCGCGCGGGCGATAGAAGTTGCGGGCGGCGATCTCCTGCCCTTCCGCCGTGTAGAGGAACTTCAGATACTCGGTCGCGACCTGTTCGGTGCCATGCGCCTTGGCATTGGCATCGACCACAGCGACCGGCGGCTCCGCCAGGATCGAGATGGAAGGTGCGACGATGTCGAACTTGCCCGCGCCCAGTTCCTTTTCGGAGAGCAGCGCCTCATTCTCCCAGGCGATCAGCACGTCGCCCAGGCCCCGCTCGACAAAGGTCGTCGTCGCCCCGCGCGCGCCGGAATCCAGCACGGGCACATGCGAATAGAGGTCGGCGACATATTTTTGCGCCGCCGCGTCCGACCCGCCCGCCTTCTTGCCATAGGCCCAGGCCGCCAGGAAATTCCACCGCGCGCCGCCGCTGGTCTTGGGGCTGGGGGTGATGACCTGCACGCCCGGCTTCACCAGATCGGCCCAGTCGCGAATGCCCTTGGGATTGCCCTTGCGCACCAGGAACACGATGGTCGAGGTGTAAGGCGAACTGTTGTCGGGCAACCGGCTCTGCCAGTCGGCGGGAAGCAGCTTGGCGCGCTCGGCGATCGCGTCGATGTCATAGGCGAGCGCCAGCGTCACCACATCGGCCGACAGCCCGTCGATCACCGAGCGCGACTGTTTGCCCGATCCTCCATGGCTCATGCGGAAGGACACGGCCTGGCCGGTCCTGGCCCGCCACTGTTTGGCGAAGGCGGCGTTGACGTCCTTGTACAGTTCGCGCGTCGGATCATAGCTGACGTTCAGCAACTCGACCGAGCCCTTGCCGCCATCGCCTCCGCCCGAACAGCCGGACAGGCCGCCAGCCAGACCGACCGCCCCGATCATCAATGCGGCCATCATGGCCGGAAATGGTGCTCGCATACGGACCCGTCCCTTTTCGTTTCGGCGCACAACCTATCTCGATCCCCCCGATAGGAAATGCCGGAATGCTTGGGACGCACAAAGCCCCGCTTTTGCTCCCCCGATCCGGACAGAAGCCCGATTCGGCATGACCGCCCCTTGCATCGATAGCCGCCAGGGCCAATCTCCCGCCCGCATCAAACGCTTACAGTCTTGGAAAGGACGCGCATGACCGCCCCCGATTTTGACGTAAAGACCGGCCTCTATATCGGCGGCGAATGGCTGGGGCCGGAGGGGCGCGAGACGCAAGCCGTGCTGAACCCCGCGACCGGCCAGCCGCTGGGTGACCTGCCGCTCGCGACGACTGCCGATATGGACCGCGCACTGGAGGCCGCCGCGCGCGGATTCGAACTGTGGCGCAAGACCGCACCGCAGGAGCGCGCCGCCGTGCTTCACCGCACCGCCGCGCTGGTCCGCGAGCGTGCCGAGGATCTCGCCCGCCTCGCCACGCTGGAGGAAGGAAAGCCCATCGTCGAGGCACGCGGCGAGGTCGCGGCCACGGCCGCCTTGCTCGACTTCCACGCCGGCGAAGCGGTCCGCATCTATGGCCGCGTCCTGCCGCGTCCCACCGGCACCCGCTCGCTGGTGCTGCAACAGCCGGTCGGCCCGGTCGCCGCTTTCTGCGCCTGGAACTTCCCCGTCATGAACCCGGTGCGCAAGCTGTCGCCCGCCATCGCGGCGGGCTGTTCGGTGATCCTGAAGCCCAGCGAGGAAACCCCCGCCAGTGCGATCGCGATCCTGCGCTGCTTCCAGGATGCGGGGTTGCCGGGCGATGTCGCGCAACTGGTCTTCGGCGTCCCCGATGCGGTGTCGCGCCACCTGCTCGCCTCGCCGGTCACGCGCAAGCTCAGCTTCACCGGATCGGTGCCGGTCGGCAAGCATCTGCTCAAGCTCGCCGCCGATACGGTGATGAAGTCGACCATGGAGTTGGGCGGGCATGGCCCGGTGCTGGTGTTCGACGACTGCGACCTCGACAAGACGCTCGACACGCTCGTCACCCACAAGTTCCGCAATGCGGGCCAGGTCTGCGTCGCCCCCACCCGCTTCCATGTGCAGGAGGGGATTTACGAGCGCTTCGCCAAGGGTTTTGCCGAGCGCGCCGCCGCGCTGAAGATCGGTGACGGCCTGTCCGCCGACACGCAGATGGGCCCCATGGCCAATCCCCGCCGCCCCGAAGCGATCGGCGCGATGATCGAGGATGCGGTGAAGAACGGCGCGCGCAAGCTGACCGGCGGCGAGGCGAAGAGCGGAGACGGCTTCTTCTTCGCCCCCACGGTGCTGGCCGATGTGTCGCTGGAGGCCAAGGCGATGAACGAGGAGCCGTTCGGCCCGATCGCGCTGATCCGTTCCTTCGCCACCACCGAGGACGCCATCGCCGAGGCGAACCGCCTGCCCTTCGGCCTGGGTGCGTACTGCTTCACCGAGAATGGCCGCCGCCAGAACCAGTTGGGCGACGAGATCGAGGCGGGCATGGTCGCGATCAACACCGTCCGGCTCAGCTGGGGCGACGCGCCCTTCGGCGGGGTCAAGGAAAGCGGCTATGGCTCGGAGGACGGGCCGGAAGGCATCGCGAACCATATGATTACGAAGTCGGTCCACATCGCCTGACGGCTCGCCCCTCCACCACCGGGCTGACGCCCGGCGGGCCCCCTCCCCAAGCAAGCTTGGGGAGGAATGGGCTTCTCAATCCTCCCATCCCCGATGCGGACGGGGGACCGCGCCCGAAGGGCATGGTGGAGGGGCAGGCCCCGTCAGCCTCGAGCCCGATACGCCGCCCGCGCCGCCTCCACCTCCGCCTGGTGCGCATCCGCCCAGCGGATCAGCCCGCGCATCGGCTCCAGAAACGACCGCCCCAACTCCGTCAGGCGGTATTCCACGCGCGGCGGCACCTCGGGATAGACGGTCCGCTCGACGAACCCATCCTCTTCCAACCTGCGGAGCGTCCGCGACAGCATCTGTTTCGACACGTCCCCGATCCGGCGCAGCAACGTGTTGAAGCGCAACGTTTCCGGCTCCAGCGCGGCCAGGATCAACAGGCTCCATTGATCCCCGATCCGGTCGAGCACGTCGCGGATCGGGCAACCGCCCTCCCCGGTCAGGCCGGTGTGACCTGGTCCCTCGAAAAGGACGTCTTGTGGCGCGGTGCTGCTCTGCATACCTCCAAGGTCTACAAAGTGGACCATCGGAAGGAAAGACCATGAAGATCGCGCTGATCGGAGCCTCGGGAAATGCGGGCTCGCGTATCCTGAGGGAGTTGTCGGATCGCGGCCATGCCGTGACCGCGATCGCCCGCACGCCCGAACGGATCGCGACGCTGCCCGGTGTGACCCCGGTTGCAGGCGATGTGAGCGACACCGCCGCACTTGTCGAGACATTGCGCAGGCATGACGCCGTCATCAGTTCAGTCCATTTCCTCACCACCGACGCGCAAGGCCTGATCGGCACCGTCCGCGCCTCGGGCGTGACGCGCTATCTGGTCGTCGGCGGCGCGGGCAGCCTGGAGATCGCACCCGGCCAGCGCCTGATCGACCAGCCCGACTTCCCGGAGGCGTACAAGGCAGAGGCGCGTGCGGGCGCGACCTTCCTCGACCTGCTGCGGGGCGTGGACGATCTGGAATGGACCTTCCTCTCGCCCTCGGCGATGTTCGTCCCCGGCGAGCGGACGGGCCGGTTCCGCCTCGGCATCGACCGGCTTCTGACCAACGACCAAGGCAGCCGCATCTCGTTCGAGGATTACGCCATCGCCCTGGCCGACGAGATCGAACAGCCCCGCCACATCCGCCAGCGCTTCACCGCCGGCTATTGAGCTTTGCCCCGGCCAGGATCGGAGAACCGGCCCCGCGACAATAAAATGTCAAAAACCCCCTTGGCAGGTCGGAGTCGCTCCGCTAACAGCGCCCGACCAGCCGGGGACACCCTCCCCGCCTAGCCGAAATTCGGCGATGGACGCATAGCTCAGTTGGTAGAGCAGCTGACTCTTAATCAGCGGGTCCTTGGTTCGAGCCCAAGTGCGTCCACCAGGTTTTTCAACGGCTCCGCAGCAATGCGGGGCCGTTGTGCTTTTGGGCTCCCCTGACTTTCCCCTTTGATAGTGGGACGCCTGACACAATTTATGCGTCGGCGGCCCCGTGCCCCATTTCCAACCTTCACGAATAGCCACATCGTTTCCTTAAATCCGCGGCCGTTCAGATTGGTCTCGGCCTATCGGAGGCGCACGGGGAAGTTACTCTAGCGCGTCTGCGGGCTCGCCAACCGGCGCCAAAGCCGACGCTCTGATCCACCGTTTAGACGCCACTCTCTCAGCATTAGACGCCGTCAATCAATGTTCGATACTCATAGTTATGGTAGCTGCCATATTAAACAGCACGCACACGAGTTTGCCGAACCCGTTTCTTGAGAAAAGAGCGCTAGTGAACACCCGCGCAGCGCTTGGTGCCGCCCTTCTATCCCGGTACGCTATCCCGGCGTCAGGCAGCGTAGCCCTCATAAATTTCGAGCCTTGAAACTGACTCGCTCAGGTGTTGAACTGGCCCCCATTTCGACCGGACGGATTTGAGCCTAGGAAGGAGGCTTGGGGCTATTGACGTGACCCCGGTCTTTCATCCAGCGGCAACCAGAGACCGACCGTGGTTTTCGCGCATAAGCGCAGGTGAAGCAACGGGCGGGGTTAACCCCGCCCGTTGCTGTTCGAGCCCGGCAGCGAAGGCTGCCGGAGTGGCGTAGCCGAGCGAGGAGTGCGGACGCTCGTTGTTGTAGTCGTCGACCCAGCGGGCCAGAATCGAGCGGGCCTGACCGATGGTGAAGAACAGCGTCTCGTTGAGCAGCTCGTCGCGCATGCGACCGTTAAAGCTCTCGACGAACCCGTTCTGCGTGGGCTTGCCCGGCGCGATGTAATGCCACTCGATGCGGGCATCGCCGGACCAGGCGAGCACCGCGTTCGACGTCAGTTCGGTCCCGTTGTCGCTGACGATCATCTTCGGCCTGCCACGCTCGGCGATCAGATCGGCCAGCTCGCGCACGACCCGCCGGCCCGAGATCGACGTGTCCACCACCGCCCGAAGGCATTCGCGCGTGACGTCATCGACGATGTTGAGCACGCGGAACCGACGGCCGGTCACGAGCTGGTCGTGGACGAAGTCCAGACTCCAGCGCTGGTTGGGAAGCGCCAGCACTGACGCGGGCGCACGGCTGCCTGTGGCGCGCCTTCGTCCCTTCCGGCGCCTGACCGTCAAACCCTCCTCACGATAGAGCCGCTGGGTCTTCTTGCGGTTGATCGTGATGCCGTCCCGGCGCAGCAGGATGTGCAGACGCCGATAGCCGAACCGTCGGCGTTGCTGCGCCAGCTCGCGCAGCCGCGACCGCAGGTCGCCATCATCCGCCCGGCACGAGCGATACCGCATGCTCGTGCGGTCTGCCCCAACGACCGTGCATGCCCGCCGCTCGCTCATCCCCAACGTCGCCTGGAGATGCGCGACCGCTTGCCGCTTCGCGGCGGGCGTCACCACTTTTTTGACAGCAGGTCTTTCAACCCCGCATTGTCCAGCATCGTGTCCGCCAGTAGCCGTTTGAGCCGGGCGTTCTCCTCTTCGAGCGACCGCAGGCGCTTTGCGTCGGATACCTCCAGGCCGCCGAACTTCGCCTTCCACGCATAGTAAGTCGCGCTCGACATCCCGTGCTTGCGGCACAGCTCCGTCACCACCGCACCCGCCTCGGCCTCCTTCAGGATGCCGATGATCTGCTCTTCCGAAAACTGCTTCCGCTTCATTCCGTCCGTCCCTTTAAGGAGACGGTCTCTACTTCCAGTTGGATGAAGAAACGGGGGTCACGTCAAAGCTGACCGGAGAAACAAGCGACGATTTCACGGCAGAGGCCGCACAGCGGCTCGTTCTGCAATTCTCTTTGTGCAGCGTCAGATCGTCTGGATCGCCTCGAGGACCACTCAAGCAAAGCGCTCGAGGGAGAAGCGTCCATCATCGATGTATTCACCAGCCTCAAAGCTCTGGTGCTGCGGGCAATGGGCGAGCATAAGTCGAAAGGACCTCGGTCGCCGGATGCCGGCAACATGGCCAAAACCGCTCTCGATGCCTTTCTCTCGGTAGGCTGGTTTGATGCGCGTAACCTGCACGCTCGCGTGGCAATCCGGAAGGATTTAGACTCGCTGTGCGACCCGGAGGGGCCACTCGTCCGGCATAAGAGTCGGGCCATCTACTATTTGAAGCCCGCATTTGCTCGGGCCTGTGCGGTAATCCAAATGCCATGGGCGGATGACGGTAGTATCGTACGCTCGTAAACACCCTGTAGGAGAGGCCCGACCGGCATGATCGGTCGGGCCGTTTCTTTGACAAAATCCCACCACGGCAGTTTTCAATAGCCGAGGACGGACGTGGCAGATCCGTTGGCACTTCCTCCCCTTCCTCCCCACCCCCTTGAATTCCCCTCTACGCCCCCAGGGCCGTGGCAGGCCAACGGGGGCCGCCGTGGGTAATTAGAAACGAGTTTACCCCACGCACCGAGGCCATCAAGGTTGACATGGTTTCAAAATGGCCTATTGTAGACCACCTGGTGCATCTGGAACAGGACCTCTTAATCAGCGGGTCCTTGGTTCGAGCCCAAGTGCGTCCACCATTTTCCAGAATTTATCCGATACTTGCTCATTATGGGCGATACGGCTCGTAACCTGTCCGCTGGGCGGCAACGGTCCGACCGTCACCGCCCCTCTGCCGTTCAGTTTGCCCCGCTTCGACCTGAGGGCGTCGCCCCCTGCCCCGAAGGCGGCACCGGCGGCGTCGCCGATTTCGCATCGCTCACCGCCTCGTCATACCAACCGGCCAGGTCCGCCTTCATGCTCCGTAGCGCATCCGGGTTCAGGTAGGTCATGTGCCCCGCCGGATAGTAGGTGAACCGCAAATTCGCCTGTTGCGCAGGCTCCAGCATCATATGGCCCAAATCATTCTCGGTTCCGAAGAACGGCGTCGCCATGTCGTAATAGCCGTTCATCGACAGCACTTTCAGATACGGGTTCGCCCGCATCGCGGCGGCCAGGTCGATCGCGGTGTTCGGGTTGTTCTGTCCCCCGTCGGGCGACTTGTGCTTCCAGTTCCAGGTCCAGCCTGCCGCGTCGCGCGCCGACAGGCGATAGGGTAGCTCGGTCTTGTAGCCGAGCGTCGATTGCAGATAATCCTGGAAGGACGCGATATAAGCTCCTGAAATCGCGTCCGAAGAGGCATCCGTCTCCGGCCGCTCGCCCGCCGCGTCGGTGTCGATTCCCAGATAGCGGGAGTCGAACCGCCCCACCGTCCGGGCCGACCCGCGCAGCAACTCCTTCTGGAAGCGCGGCAGGTCGATGCGCAGATTGGCGCGCTTGATGAACTCGGGCGAAATGCCGATCAACCGGCTCATCTGCTCGGCGATCTGGTCGCGCTCCTGGGGCGAGATGCTCTGCCCCTTGGCCAGCGCCGACATATAGGGTCCGACCGCGAAGGCCCGTGCCTGCGCCACCACCGTCGCGACATCGGCCGGGCGATCGGCCAGACGGTTGTGATACCAAGCGGTCGCCGCATAGCTGGGCAGGTAATTGAGATAGACCTGATCCAGCCCCGGCTGGCGATAACCGTAATTCATGATCGAACTGAGCAGCACCACGCCGTTCAGCGCCATGCCCTTTTCCTGCAACTGATACGCCAGCGCGCCGGAGCGCAACGTGCCATAGCTTTCGCCGAGCAGGAACTTCGGGCTCATCCAGCGGCCATATTTGGTGACGTAACGCTGGATCGCGCCCGCGAACACGTCGACATCCTCATCCACGCCATAGAATTGCGCGGGCTTCATATCGCCCAGCGGTCGGGAATAGCCGGTGCCGATCGCGTCGAGGAACACCAGGTCGGTCTTGTCGAGCAGCGAGTCCGGGTTGGGCCCCACGTCATAGGGCGCCGGTCGGACGAATTCCGGGCTGGTCGTGCGGATGCGGATCGGCGCGAACGACCCCATGCGCAGCCAGAAGGAGGGTGAGCCCGGCCCGCCATTATACAGGAACGTCACCGGCCGCTTGGTGCCCGGCTTCACGCCATCGAGCGTATAGGCGGTGTAGAACATCGAAGCGGTCGGCTTGCCCTCGATATCGCGGACGGTCAGCGTCCCCGCCGAGGCGACGTAGGGATAGCTGCGACCGTTGATCGTCACGCTATCCTTGTGCCGCACCTCGGTCTCGTCGAGCGGTGCGCGCGCCCAGGCCGCCTCCGCCTCGGCCTTGGCGGCTTCGTGATGCGGGGTCTTTTTCTCCCCCTCCTCCTGCGCGGCGAGCGGCGCGGTCAGGGCGGTGGCGGCGAGAAGCAGGACAAGGCTGTTGCGGATCACGAAGGGCTCTCGATTGAATGACGGAGCCGTCATGGTTCCGCGTTTTTGGAAGCAAGGCAAGGGGTTGCAGAGCCGTCCGCCGATTATGGCAAGCCGGCCGCGGGGGGCAATACCGCAACCCCGTTCAGCCTGAGCGAAGTCGAAGGCCACGCCATGTCGGTCGAGACAAGTGGCGAGAGTTTCCCTTGGCCTTCGACTTCGCTCAGGCTGAACGGAGGTTAGGGCTCAGGGTCGGCGGGGGTTACTCCCCCGCCAACCTTTGCCTCAGCGCGCCAGCCAGCCCTGGACGGCGGGCTTGAGGCGTTCGGCCACCGCCTTGCGCACCGCGATCTGCGAGATGGACCGCTTGGCCCCGCCGCGCGACCCTTCGGGCAGGTTGGCGGCGGCCCAGCTTTCGATCTTGCCGGGCATCGCCGGATCGTTCGAGCCCGCGCCCAGCCCGACGATGAAGGTCGCACGGTTGCTCTCTTCCAGGAAGCTGTCGACCAGCGCCTTGTTCGCGACCGCCCAGTCGAACGCCATGTCCGGATGTGCCCCCGCGATCGAGCGGAGCAGGGCCGCGCGCTGCGGCGGGGTGAAGGTGTCGTTCTTCAACACGCTCAGCGCCCGACGCGCCGCAGCCTCGTCCTCGGCGAAGCCCAGCAGCGAGACATAGCGGTTCTTCACCACCGGATTGCGCTCGGCCTTGGCCAGTTCGTACAGCCGGTCCCACTCGGCGAGCGTCGCGCGGGCGGCATAGGTCGCCAGGATCGGCTGGCGGATTGCTGCCGGGATGGCATCCGGATTCTTCGCGAGCGCCGCGACATAGCCGCGTGCCCGCGCCGCCACCATCGCGTCGCCGCTGGCCCCCAGCCGCCCGATCAGCGTTTCGCGCAGGTTGCTGACGAGCGCGCCCTCATCGGGCTTGGCCTCGAACCCGATCCGGGCGAGCACCGGAGACAGGATCGCGGCCACCTTGGCCCGCAGGGGCTTTTCGAGCGGCGTGCCCTCATACAGGCCGTCGAGGCGCGACAATTCGCCCGCCACCGTTTCCCATTCCAGCGGATCCGCCTCGGGCGAGACGCGGGCCATCAGGTCGAACCAACGGCCGAGATCCTGATACCCCCCAGCCGCCAGGGCATAATCGTCGCCCAGCGTGCCCAACCGGTCCTCCAGCGACAGACGGGCATAATCGCGCACGATCGCGGCGTGCCCGGCGTCGTCGTACATGACACGGGTGTAAGAGCCCTTGCCCCGGTTCAGGACCAGGGTGCCGCACCCGCCCACGCTGACCGGTGTCGCGGCCGCGCCGGTGACGATGGCGCTCGTCTCACCACCACCGATCGTCGCGACGCGGATCGGCACATGCCAGGTTTGCGCCGCCTTCGACGCCGCATCCAGGCCGAACCGGCCCTGGCCGAGCATCGCGACCGTCTGGCCGCCTTCGCAGCGCGAACCCTGCATTGTGATCAGCGGCACGCCGCCCTGCAAGGTGAAGTCATGGGCGATCGTCGCGACATTGGTGCCCGACGCCTTGGACAATTCCTCCCAAAGCTGTTCGGTCACGGTGTTCTGATATTTATACTTGGCCATATAGGCGCGGATGCCCTTGCGGAACGTGTCCGCGCCCAATGTCGATTCCAGCATGCCGATCACCGCCTGCCCCTTGAGGTAGGTGATGCTGTCGAACGCCTCGCCGATCTGGTCGACCGTTTCGACCTTGCGGATGATCGGATGGGTCGCGGCGGTGGCGTCGATGCCCATGGCGGACTCGCGTTCGCCTGCGATGCTGGCGGCGGCGGCCTTCCAGCTCGGGTTCAGGTCGTTGGACGCCTTGCCCTCCATCCACGAAGCGAAACCCTCGTTCAGCCACAGGTCGTCCCACCAGCGCGGGGTGACGAGGTCGCCGAACCACTGATGCGCCATCTCATGCGCGACGACCGTGTGGATGCGCTGCCGGTTGCTCTCGGTCATGACCTTGGGATCGAAGAGCAGTTCATTCTCGAAATAGAAGATCGCGCCCCAATTCTCCATCGCGCCGAAGAACTGGCTGGAACCCGGCCCGGCGATCATGTCCATCTTGGGCAGCGGATAGGGCGTGCCGAAATAGTCGTTATAATAGGCGAGCAGCCTGGATGCCGAGGCGAGCGAATAATCGCCCTGGTCGACCACGCCCTTGCGGCTGACCACGCCGATCTCGACGCCATTGGCATTCACCGTCTTCCGATCCAGATCGCCCGAACCGAAATAGAGCAGATAGCTCGACATGACCGGCGTCTCGTCGAAGCGGTACAGTTGCGCCCCGTCCGCCTGGGGTGTGATCGAGGCAGCCGGCATGTTGCTGATCGCGCGCTGTCCCTTGGGTGCGGTGGCGGTCAGGCGGAACTTCGCCTTGAAGGCGGGCTCGTCCCACATCGGCGCAAAGCGGCGGGCGTCGGGCGCCTCGAACTGGGTCGCCAGCATCCGGTCGGGCGTGCCGTCGGCATTGGTATAGTCGATCGCGAACAGCCCGTTGGCCGAGCGGTTGATCGTGCCGGTCCAGGCGAAGCCGACCTTGTGCCGTCCGACAGAGGCCGCCTGCGGCAATGTCAGGGTCAGTGTCTGCGCCTCCTTGTCGAGCGCGAAGGGCACCGGCTTGCCGTCAAACGTCGCGGCGGTGATCGTCAGTTCGGCGGCGTTGAGGACGATCGCCGTGGTCGACTGGCGCACATCGACATCGACGGTTTCCTCACCGGCGAAGGTCATCGCCTTCGCATCGGGGCGCACGGTGATGTCGTACAGAACCGGCAGCACCGTTTGCGGCAACTGGCCCGCCGCGAGCGCCGGGGTGGACACGGTCAACGCAAGCAGGACCGAAAAAGCGGACTTCATGGCGATCTAAGCCTCTCATTTCAGGATGGCCCGATCTCTACGCGCTCGCCACGGCAAAGCAAATGACGCTGATGTCACTTTGTCACATCGGCGAACGCTGGACAGGCCTTACCTTTACGTTATCGTCAAGCCATGAGCCTGCCCCCTGCCTTGAGTCGTCTGGCCCTGCCCGTCATCGGGTCGCCGCTGTTCATCATCTCCAACCCTGATCTGGTCATCGCCCAGTGCAAGGCGGGGATCGTCGGGTCGTTTCCGGCGCTGAACGCCCGGCCCTCCAGCCTGCTGGACGAATGGCTGCACCGGATCACCGAGGAACTGGCCGCGCACGACCGGGCCCATCCCGATCGCCCCGCCTCGCCCTTCGCGGTCAACCAGATCGTCCACCGTTCCAACGACCGGCTGGAGGCCGATCTGGCAGTCTGTGCCAAGTGGAAGGTGCCGATCGTCATCACCTCGCTGGGCGCGCGAGAGGATGTGAATGCGGGCGTCCATGGCTGGGGCGGCATCACCCTGCATGACGTGATCGACGACCGCTTCGCGCGCAAGGCGGTGGAAAAGGGCGCGGACGGCCTGATCGCGGTGGCGACGGGGGCGGGCGGTCATGCCGGGCGGCTCTCTCCGTTCGCTTTGGTGCAGGAAATCCGTCAATGGTTCGATGGTCCGCTGGCGCTGGCGGGATCGATCGCGACGGGGGATGCGATCCTGGCCGCCCAGGCGATGGGCGCCGACCTGGCCTATATCGGCTCGCCCTTCATCGCGACCGTCGAGGCGAATGCGGCGGCAGCCTACAAGCAGGCGGTGGTCGAGGGGCGGGCCAGCGACATCGTCTATTCCAGCCTGTTCACCGGCGTGCACGGCAATTACCTGCGCGCCTCGATCCTGGCCGCAGGCCTCGATCCAGACCATCTGCCCGAAGGGGATGCGGCGGCGATGAATTTCGGTGGTGGCCAGGCCGCGAAGGCCTGGCGCGATATCTGGGGTGCTGGCCAGGGGATCGGCGCGATCGACCGGATCGAACACGCCGCCGAGCGCGTGGCGACGCTCGCCCGGCAATATGCAGCGGCGCGCGCGCGGCTGCTGGGTTAGAAGGCGCGGCTCAACCGGGCCTGAAGCAGGCGAACCGGGCTCATTGTCCGCAGCGCGCCGTCGGCCATCACGTCGAGCCGTTCGACCCGGCCGTGCAGGTCGATACTGGCCTGGGTCAGCCTGAACGCTCGTGGCGGAAGTTGGCCGACCTGCCGCATATCCGATTCGGGCGAACGGACCAGTCGCCGCGCCGGGAGCCGCGCCTCGGCCCAGTGGAGTTCGCCCGCCTCGACCGCGCGCTGGGTCAGCAGCCAGGTGAGGACATGCATCAGCCGGGTCGTTACCTTTAGCGATTCACACGAGAAACTTACGCGCTGGACCGGCCCCAGCATGTCGCGCTCCTCACGCCCTATCCCGTCGAAATAGCCGCGTGACGCCTCCGCCAGGATCATCGCCTCGGCGTAAAGGCTGTCGATCAGCCGCCTTTGAAAATGGCTGTCGAAAGTGAAATGCAGCATCGCCGAACGCTCGCACGGGGCCGGGTCGCTGACAAGTGGCGGTGTCGGACAACATGTCCGATACGGCGCATTCAGGCGATGATGTCGGGGATCAGCCGATCTTCGAGTTCCGCCAGCTCGTCGCGCAGCCGCAGCTTGCGCTTCTTGAGGCGGGCGATCTGCAACTGATCGGGGGTCGGCGCCATCAACAGCGCCGAAATGGCATCGTCGAGATCGCGATGCTCCACACGCAACATGTCGATCCGCGCGCGCGCCAGCGTGACGTCCATCCTGCTCCCCTCCGACGGGTCCCTGATGAGCCGACGCCCGGAAACTCCGGCGTCCGTCCGCCCCTCTAGGGTCCGGTCCCATAAACGGCAATGGCCGTTATGCGGCCGAACCCCGGCACGCCTGCCGCCCCATGGTGAAGGGCGGCAACACGTCATCCGTCCAAATCGCTCGGTCGGTCGATTCTGCTAAAAAGAGGGGGGACAGATGGTCGATTTGATGATTTACTTCCTTCCCCACAGCAAGAACAGGAGTTGAAGCCCTATGTATACGGCGCATCAAACGGCCCTGGAGACCAAGCACGCTACGCTCGATCGGCGGATCAGCGCCGAATCGCAGCGTCCCGTGCCGGACACTCGGATTCTGGCGGATCTCAAGAAGCAGAAGCTGAAGCTGAAGGAAGAGATGCAAGGCCTATAGCCTTGGCTGGCCGCGCGGGTCGTCGGACCCGCCGCGGCCTTTGGCCCCGCTTTCGGGGTCGGGATGATCGGGTCGAAAGGGCCCCTGCCCCGCTCGTGCATCGGTGAGAAACGACCACCAGAGCGGTGGTCATCCCCCAGGAAAATTTCGGATAGCCCTCAGTAGCTGAACGGGCGGGTGCGCAATCCCGTTGCGGGCTTGGCGTAATCCGGCGTCGTGGTGCCGCCGCCGACCGGCTTGCGGACCAGCTTGGGATCGATCGGACGGTCGAAGGCGACGCCGACCCGTCCCTGGGTGCTCCATGCGACCCGACCCGCGACCGGCCCGATGCCCCGCAGATCGAAGGTGATCGGCGCGCCGATCTCCACCGCGAGGGGCAGTTCGGCCATCAATCCGCCCTCGGAGATGTTGCGGACCCGCACTTCGCGCGGTGCGGCATCGCCCGCCAGGGTCATCTGCGCCATCAGCAACAGGCTGTCGCGCCGACCGGTACGATCAGCCCGGTTCGAATCGTCGTCTTCCACCATCTGAGTCCCGTTTCCGGGTTCGCGGTTCATCGCGTCCATATCGAAATCCGTTGGTGCCCGTTTTTTTCTAGCCCGACCATGCGTTACCCGCGACGGCCTTGCCAATTCCTTAATGTAGGATGAGCCCAACAGATTGTCGCCCAATGGGGCAAGTCGTTTGCGCCATGCCGACGCGCCCCACCGGTCAGCGCCCGGCTGTGCGGGCGAAAACCGGCAGCGGCGATGCGTCAGTCGTCGCGGGAAACCTTTTCATTCCGTTCGTGACGCTCCTGCGCCTCGACCGTCATGGTCGCGATGGGCCGGGCTTCCAGCCGACCCAGGCTGATCGGTTCGCCGGTGACTTCGCAATAGCCGTACTCGCCCTCGTCGAGCCGACGCAGCGCGGCGTCGATCTTCGAGATCAGCTTGCGCTGGCGATCGCGAGTGCGAAGTTCGATCGACCAGTCCGTCTCGCTCGACGCGCGATCGGTCAGATCGGGTTCGCGCAGCGAGTCGATCTGAAGCTGCGACAGGGTGCCCTGCGCCTCCCGCTGGATCGATTCCTTCCAATCCAGCAATTTGCGCCGGAAATAGGCCTGCTGCTTCAGGCTCATGAAAGGCTCGTCCGCGCTGGGACGATAATTTTCATCGATATCGTTGGCCACATCCGGCCCGGTGGAGTCCGTCACGCGATTAAACACCGTCGCCATACCACTCTCCCAAAGGGCCCGTCGGTGCGACGCTTCGCACCGTGTCCTCGGGGCCGCCCCCTAATGGTCGAGAGCGCCTATAGTCGGTGCCACAGTCCGCCGCAAGCGACCGGCATTTCATCGTAAACACTCATTATATAATAATATTGCGAGGTGAACGGGAAATGGACGAAAGCCGGACGAGATGGCCTATTTCCACACCCGATCCTCGAATCGCCACCGGCCGAAGTGCGGGAAGGGTTCGAACCGGATTCGATCCGGCCGGCGCGAATCCCAAAGCTGAACGCGGTTTCGAACAACGGGGTTGGACCTTAGGGATTTCTTGGTCACTATAATGACAAAGGCGAACACATGGCGGCCGTGTGGGCGGCCTGCGGGCGGCCTGGCGGCGACGCCGTCCCCCGACGGGTTTGAGCCTCCGCCTGGTTTGAGGATGTGACGATGTCAGTGCGAATGGCCTTGGCGAAACTGACGGCCTGTGCCGCAGGTGGCGCCGTGATCGGCGGCGGGGCCGTCCACATGGTGGACCATCCCCAGCGCCCGCCGCTCGTCAAGCAGACCAAGGTGAAGAAGAAGCGGATCGTCCACCGCCCGCCGCCGCCCCGCGCCGCCCGCCGGATCGTCACGCGCCGGACGACGACCACCACCACCCCGCCACCCACCGTCATCACCGTCACGACCGAAGCCCCCCCCGTCCCCGTTCCCCTGCCCCCCGCTCCGTCCATGGCAACGGGCGGCGGCTATGTCCCCGCCGTCATCGGCGGCTGGGGTGGTTTCGGCGGCGGCTGGGGCGGCGGGTTTGGCGGGGGCTTCGGGTTCGGCGGTGGCGGCGGGTCGAGCGGGAGCATCGTCATCTCCTCGACCAGCAGCGGCGGTTCGACCTCCACCTCCTCGGCATCGGGCGGTTCGGGCGGCTCGTCCACCTCGACCGGCGGGGTCAGCAGCACCTCGTCCTCGGGCAATGTGTCGAGCACCTCGTCGAGCGGCAACGTCTCTTCGACATCATCCACCGGAGGGTCGTCGACCTCCTCGGGGAATGTGTCCTCGACCAGTTCCTCGTCGGGCAATGTCAGTTCTTCGAGCGCGTCGAGCGCATCCTCGGCGTCGTCCGCATCCTCGGCCTCGTCGAGCGGCTATGGATCGAGTAGCGACGGCTGGTCGTCCAACGGTTCGTCGGCCAGTTCGGCCTCGTCCGCCTCCAGCACATCCTCGGCGTCGAGCGCATCATCGGCGAGCAGCGCATCGTCTTCGGGCAATGACCATACGCCGCCACCCACGCCGGTTCCGGCACCGCCGATGGTGCTGTTGTTCGGCGGCGCGGCGGCGGCGCTGGTGATCCGGCGGCGCCTGACCAAGGCCAAGCCCGCCTGAACCACTGCCCCGCCGCCGCGTGCGGCGGGCCTTACGCCTTTTGCAGCGCGGCCTCGATCTCGGGCACCGGATGACCGGTCAGGTCCTTGGCCAGTTCGCCGACCAGCCGATCCTCGACCGTCTTGTGATAATGCTTGCGCAACTCGCCCAGCGTCTTGGGCGGTGCGACGACGATCAGCGCCTCGAACTCGTTGGCGAGCGCGCGGCGCTTCAGCATGTCGGCGGTTTCGGCGGCGAAGCGATCCTCCTCCTGCTGGTGATAGTCGGTTTCGCCCATCGACCCGCGCGAAGCGGCAAACTGCGCACCCTGCCCGCCGCCGCCGGCCTGATTCGATCCGCCCTGCGCGATGGCGGGCGCACCGGCACCGCTCTGTGTCGAGGAGGCGGAACCCGCGCTATCGGTCTTCTGGTCGCGGTCGGCGGGATTGGGATGCTCGACCGCGTGTTCGACGACCAGATTGGGATATTCGGCGTCGCCTTCGTTGCGGAAGAACAGGCTCTTGCGGCCATCGACGACCAGCACGAAACTGTTATGCGGTACCTGCATCGCGTTTCTCCTTCTCTTTGCAGGGGGATAACGCGGAGGCTTCGGCACGGGTTGCGTGACGGCGGAGCGGAGGCCATAGCCTCGCCCCCATGCACGACATCCGCCTGATCCGGGACGACCCCGCCGCCTTCGACGCACGCCTTGCCAAGCGGGGCGCCGATCCCCTGGCCGAGAGCCTGATCGCGATCGACGAGCGCCGCCGCGCGATCGTCGCCGAAGCGCAAGCGGCGCAGACCCGCCGCAATGACCTGTCCAAGCAGATCGGCCAGGCCAAGGCGGCGCGCGACGAGGCACGCGCACAGGCGCTGATGGACGAGGTCGCCTCGCTCAAGGCCAGGCTGCCCGAGTTGGAAGAGCAGGAACGCCAAATCGAGGCGGAGCTGAACACCGCGCTCGCCGCCATCCCCAACCTGCCCGCCGCCGATGTGCCCGAGGGCGCGGACGAGCATGACAATGCGCTGGTCCACCAGAAGGGCGAGCCGACCGCCTTCGCCTTCGCGGCGCGCGAGCATGACGCGATCGCCCCGGCGCTGGGCATGGATTTCGAGACCGGCGTGGCGCTGTCGGGCGCGCGCTTCACGTTGCTGCGCGGGGCCATGGCGCGGCTGTCGCGGGCACTCGGCCAGTTCATGCTCGACAAGATGACGGAAGAGAACGGCTTCGAGCTGGTCCAGCCGCCGCTGCTGGTCCGGGACGAGGTCGCCTTCGGGACCGGCCAGTTGCCGAAGTTCGCGGAAGACCTGTTCCGCACCACCGATGGCCGCTGGCTGATCCCCACTGCCGAGGTGTCGCTGACCAACATCGTGCGCGAATCGATCCTGTCGGAGGCGGAGCTGCCGCTGCGCTTCACCGCGCTGACCCCCTGTTTCCGGTCGGAAGCGGGCGCGGCGGGACGGGACACGCGCGGCCTGATCCGCCAGCACCAGTTCGACAAAGTCGAGATGGTGTCGATCACCACCCCCGACCAGTCGGACACCGAGCATGAGCGGATGACCGCCGCCGCCGAGGGCGTGCTGGAGGCGCTGGGCCTGCCCTATCGCCGGATGCTGCTGTGCACCGGCGACATGGGCTTCTCGGCGGCGCGGACCTTTGACCTGGAGGTCTGGCTGCCCGGACAGGCGCGGTATCGCGAGATTTCGTCCTGCTCGACCTGCACCGATTTCCAGGCGCGGCGGATGATGGCCCGCTATCGCCCGACCGAAGGCAAGGGGACGCGCTTCGTCCATACGCTCAACGGCTCCGGCCTGGCGGTGGGTCGCACCCTGGTCGCGGTGATCGAGAATTATCAGCAGGCCGACGGCTCGGTCGTCGTGCCCGAGGCGCTTCGCCCCTATCTCGGCGGACAGGCGGTGCTGGAGCCGCGCTGATGCGCATCCTGCTCACCAATGACGATGGCTATCACGCACCCGGCCTTGCCGCGCTGGAGCGGATCGCGGCGACGCTGTCGGACGATGTCTGGATCATCGCGCCCGCCGAGGACCAGTCGGGGACCAGCCGTTCGCTGACCCTGACCCGGCCGATGCGGCTGCGCCAGTTCGGCGAACGGCGCTTCGCCGTCACCGGCACGCCGACCGATTCGGTGTTGATGGCGCTGGGCGAGGTGATGGCGGACCGGAAGCCCGACCTGATCCTGTCGGGGGTCAATCGCGGCGCCAATCTGGGCGAGGACGTGTTCTATTCCGGGACGGTCTCTGCCGCGATGGAAGGTGCGCTGGCGGGCATCCGCTCGATCGCGCTCAGCCAGCGTTATGCGGTTCAGGGGGTCGGCGACGCGGTGTCCTTCGCCACGGCGGAGGCTTGGGGCGAGCGGGTGTTGCGTCCGTTGCTGACCATGGATTTCGGGCCCCGGACATTGGTCAACATCAACTTCCCGCCGGTCGCGCCGGAAGCGGTAAAGGGCATCCGCGCCACCCGACAGGGCCTGCGCGATTATGGCCGGGCCAAGCTGGAGCGGCGAAGCGATCCGCGCGGATATGATTATTACTGGCTGGCGCTGGGTCGCCTGCCGCATCAGCCGGGGGACGACACCGATCTGGATGCGATAGCCGAGGATTGCATCTCCGTCACGCCGCTGCATCTCGACCTGACGCACGCTGCGTCGCTTGCTATGCTCGGCGCGGCATATCGCTGAACATGGTCTGGGGGGACTTGGGGTGAATCGGAGTTTCGGGCCCGTGGCGGGCGTCATCGGGGCCTCGCTGCTGCTGTCGGCCTGCATCCCCCATATGGAGCCGCCCATGGCCGCGAGCGAGCCCGTCGCTCCGTCGCCGCCGGCCACGCCGCTGCCCGCACCGGCCATGGCCAGCCCCGCCACGCCACAAGCCGTGGCGACGCCCGCGCCCCGCAAGGTCGCGCCTCGCGCACCCATCCGCCGCTCGGTGCCCGCGACGCCGCGCCGTACCGCACCGCCTATTGCAACGACGCCCCCCGTCGTCGCGCCCATCAAGGAGCCGGTGTCCAGCCTGCCCGCGCCGCGCCCTTCCTGGGAAATCCGCCCCGTCGCGCCGGATGCGAAGGAAATTCCCGCCTCCGTCTATGTCGTCCAGCCGGGCGACACGCTGCGCGGCGTGGCGGACCGGACGGGCGCGGGGTCGGAGGCGATCGCGCGCGCCAACGGCTTGAGCGCTCCCTTCCTCATCCGCGCGGGGCAGCGGCTGACCATCCCCGCCGGGCGCTATCATCTGGTCCGGTCAGGCGAGAGCGGCATCGCGATCGCGCGGGCTTATGGCGTGCCCTGGTCACGCATCGTCGAGGCGAATGCGCTGGCCGAACCCTATGTGCTGCGCGCGGGCCAACGCATCCTCATCCCCGGCACCACTGCCACGGGCACGCCCGTCACCAGCAGCGCGGCGGAGCGGGCGGCGGCCTTCACGCTCGACGTGGACGACATCCTGACCGGCGGCGAACCCGCGCTCGCGACCAACCAGGCCCCCGCCAAGCCCAGCGCGACGCCCGCCCGCGTCCTGCCGCCGACCGCCGTGGTCGCGGCCCCCAGCCGGTTGCGCTCCGGCTTCGCCTGGCCGGTGGAGGGCAAGGTGATCAAGCGCTTCGGCGCGGGCTCCAGCGGCGAGCGCAATGACGGCATCAAGATCGCCGTGCCCATCGGCACCCCGATCAAAGCCACGGCGGACGGCGTGGTCGCCTATGTCGGCGACGGCATCGCGGCGCTGGGCGGCCTGGTCATCGTCAAACATGGCGATGGCTGGACCAGCGTCTATGGCCATGCCTCCAAGCTGATGGTCCAGCGCGGACAGAGCGTGAAGCGCGGACAGACGCTGGCGCTGTCGGGCCAGACCGGTTTCGCCGACCGCCCCGAACTCCATTTCGAACTGCGCCGGGGCCGCACACCCGTCGATCCGATGAGCCAGCTGCCCGGACGCTGACCACTTCCCCGATCCTGAACACCGCCTAACACGCTGTTCAGGATCGGGAACGCCACACCCTGTCATAGGTTGGAAACGATCATGGGGCCGGTGCCCCCGGGAGTTGGCGTATGAAGAAGACGTTCCAGGCTTTGGCCGCGATCGGCCTGTCGGTGGCGGGTATCGCGACGACGACGGCGCTTCCCGTGTCGAGCGCTGAGGCCCAGTCCTGGCGCGGCGATGGCCCGCGTTATGACCGGGATCGGCGCGACGACCGGCGCGACTGGCGTCAGAACGATCGCCGCGACTGGCGGGGCGAGCGTCGCGGCTGGCGCGACGACCGCCGCCGGGGTCGCGATGACTGGCGCGGTCGGCGCGAGGCTCGGACCCAGCGCGAACTGGACCGGGCGCGTCGCACCCCCGGCTATGTCGATCCGCGCTCGCAGGGCGACTATACCAATTATAACGGTCGCGGCTCGGGCTATCGCCCCTGCACCTATGTCCAGCGCGGGGGCCGGACGGTCTGTCGCTGACGCCGGCGCCCATGGAGGGTGACGAACCGGGATCGGCGGTGTAACGAGCGGCCATCATGGCATACACGTCCGATCTGCTTCGCACCCTCGACGAACGGGGTTACGTCCACCAGATGACCGATGCCGCCGCGCTGGACAAGCTGGCGGCGTCGGGGGTGGTTCCCGGCTATATCGGCTTCGATCCGACCGCGCCGTCGCTGCATGTCGGCAGCCTGGTGCAGATCATGCTCCTGCGCCGGATGCAGCAGACCGGGCACAAGCCGATCGTCCTGATGGGCGGCGGCACCGGCAAGATCGGCGATCCCAGCTTCAAGGACGAGGCGCGCAAGCTGCTCGCCGAGGATGGCATTCAGGCCAACGTCGCCTCGATCAGGCGCATCTTCGAACGCTTCCTGACCTTCGGCGACGGACCCAGCGATGCGGTGATGGTCGACAATGCCGACTGGCTCGACAAGCTGGAGTACATCCCCTTCCTGCGTGAAGTGGGCCAGCATTTCTCGGTCAACCGGATGCTGTCGTTCGACTCGGTGAAGCTGCGGCTCGACCGCGAGCAGTCGCTCAGCTTCCTCGAATTCAACTATATGATCCTTCAGGCCTATGACTTCTGCGAACTGGCGCAGCGTCATGGCTGCCGGTTGCAGATGGGCGGGTCGGACCAGTGGGGCAATATCGTCAACGGCATCGAACTCGCCCGTCGCATGGACGGTACGGAAGTGTTCGGCGTGACCACCCCGCTGATCACCACGGCCGATGGCGGCAAGATGGGCAAGACCATGGCGGGCGCGGTATGGCTGCACGAGGACCAATTGCCGCATTTCGATTACTGGCAATTCTGGCGCAACACCGACGACCGTGACGTGGGCCGCTTCCTGCGGCTTTTCACCGACCTGCCGCTGGACGAGATCGCCCGTCTCGAAAAGCTGGAAGGCGCGGAGATCAACGAGGCCAAGAAAATCCTCGCCAACGAAGCCACCGCCATGTGCCGCGGTCGCGCCGCGGCGGACGAGGCGGCGGAGACGGCGCGGCGGACCTTCGAGGAAGGATCTGCGGGCGCGGCGCTGCCGAGCTTTGCGGTGGCGGGCGGTTCCATCGGGATCGTCGATGCGCTGGTCGGGCTGGGCTTCGCCAAGTCCAAGGGCGAGGCGCGGCGGTTGATCGCGGGCGGGGGCGCGCGGGTGGATGGCGAGAAGGTGTCGGACGAGAATGCCGTCATCGCCGTCGGGGCCGAGTCGGTGAAGCTGTCTTCGGGCAAGAAGAACCACGGGTTGCTGACGGCGGGGTGATTCCCTTGGCCTTCGACTGCGCTCAGGCTGGACGGGGTATTTCTATAATTTCTGTTCCCCGGCGAAGGCCGGGGCCCAGTTGCGGTGAATGATCGAGGGTGGAGTGCTGCTGCCTCCCCCTCACCGCCTTGGCGCGCTACCAACGGCCTGGAGCCTGGGCCCCGGCCTCCGCCGGGGTCGAAAGGTAAGGCATAACCACCCCCCGTCCAGCCTGAGCGAAGTCGAAGGCCACGCCCGGCGCTATCCCCGCTTCACCACCACCGCCCCCGCGATCACCAGCGCCACTCCGACGACCTTCCCCATCGTTACCGGCTCGACCCGAACCCCGAACAACCCGAAGTGATCGACGATCAGCGCGGCGACCAACTGGCTGGCGATGGCCGCCGTCAGCGCCACCGAAATCCCCAGACGCGGCGCGGCATAGGCCAGCACCGCGACGAACCCCGCACCGTACACCCCGCCCAGCCACGCCCAACCCGGCGCGCCCTTCAAGGCCGCAGGGTTGGTCCGGTCGATCGCGGCCCAGGCCGCCGCCAGAACCACCGCCCCGATCAGGAACGACGTCAGCGCCGCCAGAACCACCGACCCCGAGGCCTTGGCGAGCGCGGCATTGGTCGGCGGCTGGATCGCCAGTCCGATACCGGCGATCAGGACGAGGATGAGCGGAAAGATGGCTGCCATATCGGCGCACCCAACGCCGGGCGCGCCGCTTCGTTCAGCCGGAGCGCAACAGCGCCACGCCCGCATCGCGCTCGAACAGATAGAGCGCCGTCCGCGCCGCCTGGCCACGCGGTGCCTCCAGCCCGCCGTCGCGGTCGATCAGCAGCCGCGCATCGTCCTGCGCGCATTGCATCAGGTCGGCCATATTCTCCGGCGTCGCCAGCCGGAACGCCATCTCGCCCGATTGTCGCGTGCCGAGCAGTTCGCCCGCACCGCGCAACCGCAAATCCTCCTCGGCGATGCGGAAGCCGTCATTGGTTTCGCGCATCAACGCCAACCGCGCCCGCGACGTCTCCGACAGATGCGAGCCCCGCAGCAACAGACACCGCGACAGCCCTCCGCCCCGCCCGACGCGCCCGCGCAACTGGTGCAACTGCGCCAGCCCGAACCGGTCGGCATGTTCGATCACGATCAGCGTCGCATTGGGCACGTCCACCCCCACCTCGATCACCGTCGTCGCGACCAGCACGCCCAGCCGTCCGCCCGCGAACGCCTCCATCACGGCGTCCTTTTCGGCGGGCTTCATCTTGCCATGGACCAGCCCCACCCGCTCGCCGAACCGGGCGCGCAGGGTATCGGCGCGCATCTCGGCGGCGGCGAGGTCGGATTTCTCGCTCTCCTCGACCAGCGGACAGACCCAATAAGCCTGCCCCCCATCCGACAGATGCCGCCCCAGCGCGTTGACCACATCGTCCAGCCGATCCTCGGACACCACGCGCGTCTCGATCGGCTGGCGGCCCGGCGGCATTTCGTCCAGCCGGCTGACATCCATCTCGCCATAATTGGCCAGCGTCAGGGTGCGCGGGATCGGCGTCGCGGTCATCGCGAGCAGATGCGGCGGGGCCTTGCCCTTGGCGGACAGCATCATCCGCTGCGCCACGCCGAAGCGGTGCTGCTCGTCCACCACCACCAGCGCCAGATCGCGATACGTCACCGTTTCCTGGAAAATCGCGTGGGTGCCAACGAGAATGTCGATCTCCCCCGCCGCCAGCGCCATCAGCGTCGCCTCACGCGCCTTGCCCTTGTCGCGCCCGGTCAGCACCGCGATCTCGACCGGCAGCCCGGCGAGGGTCTTGCGCAACGTCTCATAATGTTGACGCGCCAGGATTTCGGTCGGGGCCAGCATCGCTGCTTGCGCCCCCGCCTCCACCGCGATCAGCATCGCCATCGCCGCGACCAGCGTTTTGCCCGCACCCACATCGCCCTGGAGCAACCGCAGCATCGGCGCGTCCTGCGCCAGATCGCCCTCGATCTCGCGCACCGTCCGGCTTTGCGCGCCGGTCAGCGTATAGGGCAGCCTGAGCATATCCCGCAGTCGCCCATCGCCGTTCAGCGCCCGCCCCCGCCGCTTGCGGGTGTCGGCGCGCACCAGAGTCATCGCCAGCTGATTGGCGAACACCTCGTCATAACCCAGCCGCTCGCGCGCCTTGGCGTCCGCCGGATCGGCATGGATGCGGGCAAGGGCTTGCCGCCAATCGGGCCAGCCGCGCTGCGCCTTCAGCCCCGGCTCGATCCATTCGGGCAGTTCGGGCGCCCGCTCCACCGCCTGCGCGGCCAGCGCCCCCAGCCGCCGCGAGGTGATCCCCTCCGACAGCGGATAGATGGCCTCGCGCTCGCGGAAATCCTCGGTGCTGTCGCCCAGATCGGGATGCACGATCTGCAAATCCTGACCGTAGAGATCAAGGCGACCCGAAACGACTTTCGTCTCGCCGATGGGCAGCAGCTTTTTCACCCAGCCCGAATTGCCGCCGAAATAGACCAGCGCCACGCTGTTACCCGCCGCATCCTCGGCCCGCACCCGTGTCGGACCGCGCGGGGACGACGAGACGCGGTGCTCCTTCACGGTCAGGGAGATGGCGATCACCCGCCCCGCATCCGACGCCATCAGTTCGTCGCGGGGCACGCGGTCGATATGCCCGGTCGGCAGATGGAAGGCGACATCGACCACCCGCGCGATGCGCAGGCGTTCGAGCGGCTTGGCGAGGCCCGGCCCGACGCCTTTCAGCGACGTGACCTCGGCGAACAGCGGATTGAGGATATCGGGACGCATGACTAGATGGGTCTGTATAGCCTGTGTCCCGCGCGCCGCCAGAGCGTCTCGGGCCTTAATCTCGTTGGATCGGAACCCCATGGACCACGAAACCCGTATCAAGCGCCTCCGCTTCCGCGCATGGCATCGCGGCACCAAGGAAGCCGACCTGATGATCGGCGGCTTTTTCGACGCGCATCACGAGACGCTGTCGGCAGAGGAGCTCGACTGGTTCGAGGCGCTGCTGGAGGAACAGGATGTCGATATCATGGCCTGGGCCATCGGCACCCAGCCCTGCCCCCCGCAATGGGACGGCCCGGTGATGCAGCGGATGCGCGCGCTGAATTTCGTGCCGATCGCCCGCTGACCCGTCGCCCCAGCGAAGGCTGGGGCCTTTGGCGGCTCTTTTCGCTTCGCCGCGTGAGATCCCAGCCTTCGCTGGGATGACGGTGTGAAGGGTGCAACTTTCCCCCGACGCGCGTTAGGCTTCGCGCCCTTACCCCATTTTCGGAACCCCATGCCCGATATCAAGACGATCCTGTCCGCCCAGAGCCCGCTGACCCTGTCGGGCGTTCCGGCGGGGTTCCTGCCGGTGCTGCTCGCCGATCTGGCGCGCGCCGCGACGACGCGGGCGGTGTTCATCTGCGCGGACGAAGCGCAGATGCGCGAACTGGCCTCGACCGCGACCTATTTCGCGCCCGAACTGGAAATATTGCAGATCCCCGCCTGGGACTGCCTGCCCTATGACCGCGCCTCGCCCACCCTTCGCGTCATGGCGGAGCGGATCGCGGGGCTCCACCGGCTCCAGGCCAAGCCGAAGACGCCGCAACTCGTCCTGACCACCGCCAATGCCGCGACGCAGCGGGTGCTGACCCCGTTCCGCATCCGGCAACTGGTCGCGCGCCTCGCCCCCGGCGAGCGGATCGGGCTGGAGAAGCTGGCCGTACTGCTCCAGGCGAATGGCTATGTCCGCACCGAGACGGTGCACGACCAGGGCGAGTTCGCGGTGCGCGGCGGCCTGGTCGACCTGTTCCCCAGCGGCGAGGAACAGGCGCTCCGCCTCGATTTCTTCGGCGACGAGATCGAGAGCGTCCGCACCTTCGACCCCGCCGACCAGCGGACCACGGGCCGGATCGAGGGTTTCACCCTGCTCCCCGCTTCGGAGGCTTTGCTCGACGAGGAATCGATCAAGCGTTTCCGCACCCGCTACCGCGAGACCTTCGGCGCGACGGCGACCGGCGATCCGCTCTATCAGGCGGTGTCGGAGGGGCGGCGCATGGCGGGCATGGAGCATTGGCTGCCGCTGTTCGAAGAGAAACTCTCGACACTGTTCGACCATCTCGGCGACGGCGCAGTGGTGGTGCGCGACAGCGGCGTCGCGGCGGCGGCGGCGGGGCGTTTCGATGCGATCGCCGACTATTACGAGAACCGCAAACGCGCCGAGGCCGCCCAGCCCGGCAGCTTCCGCCCCCTCCCCGCCAAGTCGCTCTATCTCACCAACAAGGAGTGGGAAGCAGGGCTGGAGGCCGCGACCGCGCATCTCGTCTCGCCCTTCCACGAGCCGGAGAGCAAGTCCGTCCTCGACTTCGAGGTGGACGGCGCGCGCGACTTCGCCCCGGAACGCGCCGCGCATGCCAATATCTATGAGGCGGTGGTCGATCACGTCGAAGCCTTGCGCAAGGAAGGCCGCAAGCCCGTCCTCGCCAGCTATTCGGTCGGCGCGCGCGAGCGACTCGGCAGCCTGCTGAAAGACCATGGGCTGAAGGGGGCCAAGGCCGCCGAAACCTGGCAGGAAGCGCTCGGCATCGCCGACACGTCGAAGAGTTTCGGCGTCGCTTTGGTCGTCCTGCCGCTCGACCATGGCTTTACCGCGCCGGGCATCGCGGTGCTGACCGAGCAGGACATGCTGGGCGACCGGCTGATCCGGCGGCAGAAGCGGCGCAAATCGGCCGACGCCTTCCTCGCCGAACTGGCGACGCTTTCGCCCGGCGATCTGGTCGTTCACTCCGACCACGGCATCGGCCGTTATGAGGGGCTGACCTCGATCCCGGTCGGCAAGAGTCCACATGACTGCGTCGCGCTCTCCTATGCGGGGGGCGACAAGCTGTACGTGCCGGTCGAAAATCTCGAAGTCCTGACCCGCTACGGATCGGGCGAGGACGGCGCGACGCTCGACCGGCTGGGCGGCGAGGCTTGGCAGCGGCGCAAGTCGAAGATGAAGGAGCGCATCCGCGAGATCGCGGGTGAGCTGATCGCCACCGCTGCCGAACGTGCGCTGCGCCCCGGCGAGGTGGCCGAGCCGGACAGCGCGGGCTATCCGGCATTCGTCGACCGCTTCCCCTATGAGGAAACCGACGATCAGGACCGGGCCATCGACGATGTGCTGGGCGACCTGACCGCGGGCAAGCCGATGGACCGGCTGATCGTCGGTGACGTGGGCTTCGGCAAGACCGAGGTGGCCCTTCGCGCCGCCTTCGTCGCGGCGATGGCCGGGATGCAGGTGGCGGTGGTCTGCCCCACCACCCTGCTCGCGCGCCAGCATTACAACAACTTCGTTCAGCGGTTCGAGGGCTTCCCGATCAAGATCGGCCGCCTCTCCCGCCTCGTCACCGCGACCGAGGCGAAGCGGACCAAGGACGGCGCGACCAGTGGCGATATCGATATCGTCGTCGGCACCCATGCGCTGCTGGCCAAGAATGTCGAGTTCAAGCGGCTCGGCCTCGTCATCGTCGATGAGGAACAGCGGTTCGGCGTGACCCATAAGGAACGGCTGAAGGCGCTGAAGGCGGATGTCCATATGCTGACGCTGACCGCGACGCCGATCCCGCGCACGCTGCAAATGGCGATGTCGGGCCTGCGCGAATTGTCGGTGATCCAGACGCCGCCGGTCGATCGCCTGGCGGTACGGACCTATGTCATGCCCTGGGACCCGGTGGTGCTGCGCGAGGCTCTCTTGCGCGAACATTATCGCGGCGGACAGAGCTTCCTCGTCACCCCGCGCGTCGCCGATCTGCCGGATATCGAGGACTATCTGCGCAAGGAGGTGCCCGAGGTCCGCTATGTCGTCGCCCACGGCCAGATGTCGGCCACCGAAGTCGAGGAGCGCATGTCCGCCTTCTACGACCGCAAGTTCGAGGTGCTGGTGTCCACCACCATCATCGAAAGCGGCATCGACATCCCCTCCGCCAACACGATGATCGTCAACCGCGCCGACCGTTTCGGCCTGGCCCAGCTTTACCAGCTTCGCGGGCGGGTCGGCCGGTCGAAGACGCGCGCCTATGCCTATATGGTCACCCCGCCGGAGCGGATGATGACCGAGGCGGCGGAAAAGCGGCTGAAGGTGCTGTCCGACCTCGGCTCGCTGGGCGCGGGGTTCCAGTTGGCCAGCCACGACCTCGACATTCGCGGCGCGGGCAATCTGCTCGGCGACGAACAGTCGGGGCATATCAAGGAGGTCGGCTACGAACTCTACCAGTCGATGCTGGAAGAGGCGATCCTGGAGGCCAAGGCGGGCGGTGCTTTCGAGAAGAAGCGCGACTTCTCGCCCCAGATCACCGTCGATGCGCCCATCCTGATCCCCGACGATTACGTCCCCGATCTCGACCTGCGCATGGGGCTATATCGCCGCCTCAACGATCTGGAAAAGCATCAAGAGGTAGAGGAATTCGCCGCCGAGATGATCGACCGCTTCGGCCCGCTGCCCGAGGCGACCGACAATCTGATCCAGGTCATCAAGATCAAGCTGAACGCCAAGACCGCCTGCATCGCCAAGATGGATGTCGGCCCGCGCGGGGTGCTGGTGGCGTTCCACGACAACCGCCCGCCCAATGTCGATGGCTTGTTCGCCTATGTCGAGCGGCTGGGCGACCTCGCCAAGCTGCGTCCCGACGGCAAGCTGGTCCTCAACCGCGCCTGGCCCGATGCCAAGGCGAGGCTGCACGGCGCACTGCAACTGTCCAAGGGATTGGCGAAGGCCGCCGGTTAACCCAATCCTCCCCATCTCCGATGGGGAGGGGGACCGCCGGGCGCAGCCCGGTGGTGGAGGGGCATGGCCCCCGCCCCTCCACCATCGCTGACGCGATGGTCCCCCTCCCCAAGCACAGCTTGGGGAGGAATTGCGTTTAGCTGCTGTGATCCGCGACGATCTTCCACCCATCGGCGCGGCGCTCGAAGACCAGCGTGGTCATCCCGCTTTCCTCTTCCTCCCCGCCCGACAGCATCCAGCGGGCGAACAGGATGCGCCGATCGCCGATCCGCTTCAGGTCGAGAAAGTCGAAGCGCAGCGTTCCCCGGCTGTTGCCCGAATCGACGAAGCTGCGCCGGTAATTGTCGGCGATGGCGGTCTTGCCCTTGATCAGGCCCCGCTTGCCGACGAAGATCGCATCGGGGGCATAGATCGCCATGAACCGGTTCAGATCGCCCGCATTCCACCCCGCCGCGCTGGCCAGCATGGCGGCGCGAATGCCCGCCGCCGCCGGATCGCTCGCCGGGGTCGCCGCCTGCACCATCGCGGGAGCCGCGACCAGCGCCGCCATCATCGTCACACCGCGCATTGCACCTCCTCCTCGACCATCGCCCGCAGCGCCTCTTCATCGAGCGGCGCGGCGCGCAGGAAACCCTGATAGGTCTGGCACCCCAGCCGCCCCAGCAACTGGGCCTGGTCGTGCGTCTCGACCCCTTCCGCGATGATCGCCATGCCCAACCGCGCCGCGATCCGGATGATGCCGCGCACCACCACCCGACCCCGCGTCGTCCCATCGACCTCCGCCACCAGCGACCGGTCGAGCTTGATCGCATCGACCGGCAGACTGGTCAGATAGGCGAGGCTGGAATAGCCGGTGCCGAAGTCATCGATCGCGATCCGCACGCCTGCGTCGCGTAGCACCCCAAGCACGCCCGCCGCCCGGTCCAGTTCGCTGATCAAGCCCGTCTCGGTGATTTCGGCGGTCAGGCGATCGATGGGGAAGCCGCTATCGGCGACCCGGTCGAGGAACAGCCGCGCGAAACCCGCCCGCGCGACATCGGCGGCGGTGATGTTGATCGACAGGCGCAGATGCGACAGCGCGGACGGCCATTTCGCCGCCCGCTGCAACGCCATCTGCTGGATATGATCCGACAGCGCCAGCCCCAGATCGGCGCGCTCGGCGGCGGCGAACAGCGGATCGGCCCCCAGCGGACCCAGCGTCGGATGCCGCCATCGGGCGAGTGCCTCCGCGCCCGAGATCAGCCCGGTGGCGATCGCCACCTGCGGCTGGAACACGATGTCGATCTCGCCCCGTTCGATGGCGTGATGAAGATCGGCGGCCAGCACGTCGAGCGGCGCGACATCGCCCGGATGCGCGAATCGCAGCATCGAACCGTCGCTGACACGCGCCCGCGACAGCGCCTCCCCCGCCCGCGCGAGCAGGCTGGCCGGATCCTCCCCCGCCCGGTGCGTCGCCAGCCCCAGCCGGACGCCCAGGCGGATGGGCACCGCCCCCGCCTGGAACGGCGTGGCGAGCAACGCCTCCAGCATCTCGGCGACGGCGCGGGCCCGGTCCGCCTCGATCACGCCCGCCATCACGAATTCCGCTCCGCCCGAGCGCGCGACGATCGCGCGATCGCCGAACGCCTCTTCGGCGGCGGCCTGCATCCGCGCCTCGACCCCGCGCAGCAGCATATTGCCCGCCGGACGGCCATGCGCGGCGTTGATCAGGTCCAGCCGCGACAGGGCGACGATGATCGCGACACAGGGTTCGCCACGGCCGATGGCCTCGGCGATCCAGCGATGCACCTCCCCCACCTCGCCATCCGCATGAGTGCGCCGCCGCCGTACGTCGAGCGTACGCCGGGCATGGCGCTCGGCCAGTTTCAGCGAGGCATGGATCATCGCATCCCCGGCATCGGCGGCCAGCACATGCGTCGCCCCCGCCGACAAAAAGGCCTCCAACGTCTCGCTCGTGGTATCGGGCACGACGACCAGCAACGCGGCCCCCGTCGCCGCGATCACCGCGCCCAGCGCCTGTGCGGCGCGCAATCCCGCATCGCCCCGCCCCCGCGCATCGATCAGCGCGACCCGCGCCTCGCTCGCCAGGAACGATCCGACGAGCGTATCCCCTGCCGGCGGATCGCCGTCGCCCGGCGCCATCGACCAGATGGCCCAGCCCGCCCGGATGATTGCTTCGTCCAGCATCGCAGGATGTTGGAACGAAAGCGCAAAGACCGCCGTTCCTCTGCGGTGGGCGTTAAAACCGAATTCATCCTGCGTCATGGGCGCACCCTATCCACCGGCTTGGACAAGACCAATGGCAATCCGCCTTGCCCGCGTCCCGTCATGGGGCTAACTTCGTGACAATGGGTTGCACCAATGCCTCGACTGTCGGATCGATTGCCGAGCCGCGTTCGACCGGGGGGTCGTTGATCGACCAGCATGGCCGCACGATCCGCTATCTGCGGATTTCGGTGACCGACCGGTGCGACCTGCGATGCCGCTATTGCATGGCAGAGCAGATGACCTTCCTGCCGCGCGCCAAGCTGCTGAGCCTGGACGAGATCGCGATCATCGCCGAACGCTTCATCGCGCGCGGCGTGACCCGCATCCGCCTGTCGGGCGGCGAGCCGCTGGTCCGGCGCGACGTGGCCGATCTGGTCCGCCGCCTGGGCAGCCATGTCGGGCATGGCCTGGACGAACTGACCATGACGACCAATGCCACGCGGCTGGCCGAGCATGCGGCGACGCTGGTCGATGCGGGCGTGCGTCGGATCAATGTCAGCCTGGACAGCCTCGATCCCGAGCGCTTCCGCTACATTACCCGGCACGGCGACGTGAATCAGGTGATCCATGGCATATTGACCGCGCGCGACGCCGGGCTGGCGATCAAGATCAACATGGTCGCTCTGAAAAGCCTGAACGAGGACGAGATCGCCTCGATGCTCGAATGGTGCGTGGCCGAGGGGCTGGACCTGTCACTGATCGAGACGATGCCGCTGGGTGCGATCGATGAGGACCGGGTCGACCGCTTCCTGCCGCTGACCGAGGTGTTCGACCGGCTTTCCGCACGTTTCCCGCTGGTTCGCGCCGGGCATCGCACCGGCGGCCCGGCCCGCTATTGGCAGGTGGAGGGCACCGACACCAGGCTCGGGCTGATTTCGCCGCTGACCGCGAATTTTTGCGACGGCTGCAACCGTGTGAGGCTGACGACCGAGGGCAAGCTGTATATGTGTCTCGGTCATGAGGATCAGGTGGATTTGAAGGCCGCGCTGCGCGACGGCGGGGTTGCCGGGCTGGACGCCGCGATCGATGCGGGGCTGGCGGCGAAGCCCGCGCGGCACGACTTCCGGATCGAGGCGGGGTCGGCCCCGGCGGTATCGCGTCATATGAGCGTGACCGGCGGATGACCCTTCCCGTTCGGCGGGCGCTGGTCGCCTCGCCCACCGCACCGGCCCAGGCGGCGGTCGCCGACCTGCTCAACAGCGCCGACTGGGTCGATTTCGACGAGGCCGATTATGTCATCGCGCTGGGCGGCGACGGCTTCATGCTCCAGACGCTCCACCGCATGCTGGAGCGGCGGCGCGGGCCGGTGCCGGTGTTCGGCATGAACCTGGGCACGGTCGGCTTCCTGATGAACGAATGGCGTAGCTATGGGCTGGAAGACCGGCTCGCCCGCGCCAAGCCGTTCCGCGTCACCCCGCTACAGATGACGGCGACCGGGATCGACGGGCGCGTGCACCAGTTGCCCGCGATCAACGAAGTCTCGCTGCTCCGCGAAACCCGCCAAACCGCCAAGCTGGAAGTCATGGTCAACGGACGGGTGGTCCTGCCCGAACTGGCCTGTGACGGGATATTGGCCGCGACCCCGGCGGGATCGACCGCCTATAATTTCTCCGCACAGGGGCCGATCCTGCCACTCGGCTCGGCGCTGATCGCGCTGACCCCGATCAGCCCGTTTCGGCCCCGGCGCTGGCGCGGCGCGATCCTGCCCGACAAGGCGCGGATTTCGATCCGCGTCCTCGATCCCGGCAAGCGCCCCGTCTCGGCGGTCGCCGACCAGCGCGAGGTGCGCGACGTGGCGCAGGTCGATATCTGCATGGACCGCTCGCGCGAGTTGACCCTGATGTTCGATCCCGAACACGCGCTGGACGACCGCATCACCATGGAGCAGTTCGTCGCCTAGTTCGGATCGACATTCAGATATGCCCTTGTTCCCCTCTCCCCTATCCAGGGGAGAGGGAAGAAGAGTCGCAGGAATGTCGATTGCCCCCCAGGCCGTCGAATTATCCACAGCTTTGGCGGATGGACTTACGCAAAACCGTCAAAAAAGGGGTTGCGGCATTTTTCGAGCCCTTTATAGGACCCCTCCACAGCGCCGGAACATTCCCTGATAGCTCAGCGGTAGAGCTCTCGACTGTTAATCGAGCGGCCGTAGGTTCGAATCCTACTCAGGGAGCCACCGGCGCTGTCTTCTCCCCCCGACAGCATCAGTCATGACGGATCAGCCGTCGATCACATGCGGCACGAACCGCGCGGTGTTCGAAGTGATCAGCCCGTCCTCGCGGATCCCCATCCCCGTCGGTGCGCCGTCGACCACCCAGCTTCCCAAGACCGGATAGCATCCCGGCGCGGTTTCCGGCAGGCGGTAGAGCGACTGGTAGATATAGCCCTCCTCGCCATAGTCCCCCGCCGTTTCCGCCACGATGGCCCCGGCCCGGCGGATCGAGACGTTCGCCCCCTCCCGCGACAGCAGCGGCTTGGCAACCGCATCTCCGTTCGGAACGGTGAAGCTGGCGGGCAACAGGTTCGGATGGCCGGGGAACAGGTCCCACAGCACCGGCAGGATCGCCTTGTTCGACCAGATCATCTTCCAGATCGGCTCCAGCCAGATCAGGTCGCCGCGCTCGAGATTGTCGAGCAGATGCGGGCGCGAACTCCTCATGGATCAGCCATTCCCAGGGATAGAGTTTGAACAGAGCCTCGATCCGCATGTCCGCTTCATCGACGAAGCAATGCGCATCATGGTCCCATCCGATGCGCTCCATCAGGATCGGCACCGTCGTGATCCCCGCCGCCTCCGCCGTGTCGCGCAGATAGGCCGCCGTCACCGCATCCTCGCCCGCCATGTCGGCGACATGCGCGACGTGGAGCGTGGCGGGCAGATGGGGTGCGATCTCCCGCCAGCGCGCGACCATGGCCTCGTGCAGGCTGTTGAACTGGTCGAGCGCCGGGAAACATTCCTCCTTCCACGCCCATTGCACCACCGCCGCTTCCAGCAGAGAGGTCGGCGTGTCGCAGTTGAATTCGAACAATTTGGGCGCATCGCTGCCGTCGAAGCCCAGGTCGAACCGCCCGAAATTGAGCGAGGGCGGCTCGGCCTCCCACGCCTCGCGAATGGGGTCGTGAAAGGCGGGCGGGATGGCGAATCGACGAAGTAGGGCCGGATCGCCGACCACCGCCTCTCCCGCCGCCAGGAACAGGCGATAGAGTTCGGTCGTCGCCGCCTCGATCCGGTCGATCTGCCCACGCGTGAAGCGATAGCAGGCGCTTTCGTCCCAATAGGGCCGCGTCTCGCCCGCATGCCAGATCAGGCCCAGCGCCTCGACCTTGGCGCGCCAGTCGGGCCGGGGCGAGAGCGTCTCGCGGATCATGCGTGGATGCTACCGAAGCGCGAGGCGGAGGCGCCGAAGCCGCCGCGACTGACTGCCGCCGCGCGCGTCATCGCGCTCCTCGCCGGTGCGACGGCGTAGCGCGCACCCGATGCAGGGCGGAAGCTGCCCCCCGTCGCCCGCTCGCCATAAAAGGGAATGGGGCGACCGCGCCCCAGAAAATACCAGAAGGCCCCGCTGCCGCCCATACGCGTCTGTCGGCAGCGATCGTCGGGCAGGCGCTTGCCCTGCGCGTCGGTGCAGATCGCAGTATCCTGCTCGGCGGTCCAGCCGTCATCGGCATTGGACCGGTTGCAACCGCTGGCCAGCAACGCGGCGGCCATCGCGGTGGTCCATTTCAGATCGAAAGCCATGATTTCCCTCCCGCCGGACACCATGGGGCAGTCGAAGGGCCTTTGGCTAGAGGCCAGCAAAAAGGGGATTTCGCCGGGGCGAACCCGATGACATCCCCTTTGCCGGTCAACGCCTTAGCGGCAACGAACCTTGCCGCGATCGATCGACCGGCCGAGCAGCGCGCCGCCACCCGCGCCGAGCAGCGTGCCCAGCGTGCCGCCGCCAATCACATTGCCCAGCACACCGCCGCCGACCGCGCCCACGACCAGACCGGTCGTGCCGTCGTTGCGCTTGCAATAGGTCCGACCGTCGCGGCCCCGGAACACTTGATCGTCGCGGTTCAGGCGACGTTCGCGGGCATTGCTACGGCGATAGTCGCGCGAGGCGTCCCAATCCTGACGGTCGCCATGCCAGCGATAGTCGCGGTCCTGCGCGACGGCGGGGGTGGCGGCGATGGGGGCCGCAACGGTAACGACGGCCAAAGCGGCGAGCAGGGCTTTCATGGCAGGTCTCCTTTTCCTCAAGCCGGCACAACGCATGTCCGATCAAGCCGTTCATTTCGGCTCGTCTCATGGCCCCGCTGGAACGAAGTCCCGCGGTCGGGCATGATGGGGCCATGCGCCAAGCCACCACCCTGTTGTCCGTCGATACCCATGGTCAGGGCCTGACCGAGATCACCCGTGCCGTGTCCGCCTGGGTGCGTGAACAGGATATGGACGAGGGGCTGCTGACCCTGTTCTGCCGCCACACCTCGGCCTCGCTGATCATCCAGGAAAATGCCGCGCCGGAGGTGAAGACCGATATCCTCGACTATTTCGCCCGGCTCGCGCCGGAGGACCGGAACGCCTATGCCCATGACGATGAAGGGCCCGACGACATGCCCGCGCATCTGCGCAGTATCCTGACCGGCGTCCATCTGTCGATCCCGTTGATCGGCGGACGGCTGATGCTTGGGACGTGGCAGGGCATCTATCTGTTCGAACATCGGCGGGCGCCGCATCGGCGACAGATCGCCGTGCATATGGCAGGTGCGTGACGCACTATTCATCGCGGGAGCAAAACCGTTCATCGACCGTTTTGTCGGGATGGGCTACACAGCCGCCAGCTACAGGGCTGTTGCCGGCCGGTTCCGCCGGGTGGCAAGGAAAGGAAGAAGTGTCCATGCAATTCGGTCGGAAGATCGCGCTCGCGCTGCTCGGCGCCAGCACCTTGATGGTCGCGGGATGCGCGACCGAAACCGCCTATCGCCCGGCCACGGGTTCGGGCTTCTACCGCACCGGCTATTCCGAACAGCAGATCGAGCCCGGTCGCTTCATCGTCAGCTTCGCGGGCAACACCGTCACGTCGCGCGACACGGTCGAGCGCTATCTGTTGTTCCGTGCGGCCGAGCTGACGCTGGCCAATGGCTATGACTATTTCGTCATGGCCGACCGCGACACCCAGTTACGCTCGCGCACCTATTCGACGCCCGGCGCGTTCGGACCCGGCTTCGGCGGCTGGGGCGGCGGCTGGTGGGGCCCGTCCTGGCGCTATTATGGGCGCGGCTTCGGCTGGCGTAGCTGGGACCCGTTCTGGGGCGATCCCTTCTTCGGCAACAACATGGATATCAACACCATCGACCGATATGAGGCGACCGCCGAGGTGGTGATGCGCAAGGGGCCGATCCCGCGCGACAATCTGCGCGCCTTCGACGCCCGCGCGATCGTCAGCACGATCGGGCCGACGGTGGTCCTGCCGAAATAATCACTCGGGATTTCCGGCCAAGGAAAGGGGCGGTCACCGGATGGGTGGCCGCCCTTTTTCGCATTCAGGGCTTTCCGCCTCGCACCCGCCGGGCATTGACCAGGCCGCGAAGGGCCTCGGTCCGGCTTTGCAGTTCGGCCTGTTCGGACAGCGACAGCCCATCGGATGAGAAGCGATCCGCCAGCGAACCGATCGCCGCGTCGTCACGCCGGAAGGAGCGCGCCTCGGCCCGGCTGATATCGCCGCTCCGCCGCCCTTCGCGAATCGAACGGCGGATGTCGCGGCGGTCGTTCGACATATTGGGCGAGACATCGGGCTGGCCCGGCATGGCGACGATGTCGGCGGGCGGACCGGCCCGGGTGAATTGCGCATGTGCGGCAACAGGTAGCGCGAGCAACGCGGTCGCAAGAATCGCTTGGTGTCTCATCCTTCTTTCTCCCTGTTGCCGGAAGGTGGCGCCGTGTCGCTGAACGGTCGCTGTCCGACGGAATCCCGACGTCATCCCGGCGAAGTCTGAGATTTTCGGCGACGTCGGCACTCCACGATAAAGGCCCCAGCCTTCGCTGGGGCGACGGACGGGGGGGGAAGGGCTACGAAAAAAGGCGGCGAACCGAAGTCCACCGCCCTTTCCTTTTCCCATGTCGCGACGGATCAGGCCGTCACCGCCCCGTGGCAGTGCTTGTACTTCAGGCCCGAGCCGCACGGGCACGGCGAGTTGCGGTTGACCCGGCCTTCCCACTGCGACGGATCGGTGCCGAGGTCCGAGCCTTCCGGCATCGGAATCTGCATCGGCGGCATCTGCGGCTGGATCAGGCCGCGTGCGGCGGCGTCCCAGTCGTTCGTATTGTCCTCGCCCGTGAACGGGTCGAAATGCGAGGTGATGAAGTCCGGCAGTTCGGGCAGTTCCGGCGGCGCCTGGATCTGGAACTGGGCATAGGCGATGGTACGCGTCACATCCTCGCGGATATTGTCGAGCATCCGCTGGAACAGCGAAAACGCCTCGTGCTTATATTCGTTGATCGGCGTCTTCTGCGCATAGGCGCGGAGATGGACGACCTGGCGCAGCGCATCGAGCGTCGCCAGATGCTCCTTCCAGTGATGGTCCAGATTCTGGAGCAGGATCGACTTTTCGACGCTGGCCCAGGTTTCGGGTTCCAATTCCCTGGACTTGGCCTCGACCATCGCATCGGCCTCAGCGGAGACGCGCTCCAGTACGATTTCGGGATCGATCGCTTCCTCGGTCATCCAGTCGTCGATCGGCGGCTCCATGTTCAGCAGGTCCTTGAGCTGCTGCTTCATGCCCGCCACGTCCCATTGTTCGGGATAGCTGTTGGGCGGGCAGGCGCTGCCCACGATCGCATTGACCGTCTCGGCGCGCATGTCGGCGACGACATCGCCCACCGTCTCGGCATCCATGATGTCGGAACGCTGTTCGTAGATGACCTTGCGCTGGTCGTTCATCACGTCATCATATTCGACGACCTGCTTGCGGATGTCGTAGTTACGCGCCTCGACCTTCTTCTGCGCGGTTTCGATCGCCTTGGACAGCCACTTGCTGCCGATCGCCTCGCCATCCTCGATATTGCTGCGCATCATCTTGGCGAACAGCGTGTCCGGCCCGAAGATGCGGAGCAGATCGTCGTCCAGGCTGAGATAGAAGCGCGACAGGCCCGGATCGCCCTGACGCCCGGAGCGCCCGCGAAGCTGGTTGTCGATGCGCCGGCTCTCGTGCCGCTCGGTGCCCAGCACGAACAGGCCGCCCGCCTCCAGCACCTTCTGCTTCTCGGCGATGATCTCGGCGCGGATGCGGGTGGCCGCTTCCTCATATTCGGGCGTGCCCTCGACCAGATCGGGATGCTCGTCGAGCATGCGGAATTCGAGGTTGCCGCCCAACTGAATGTCGGTGCCGCGACCGGCCATGTTGGTCGCGATCGTCACCGCGCCCAGACGGCCCGCCTGCGCCACGATATGCGCCTCCATCTCGTGATAGCGCGCGTTCAGCACCTTGTGGGGCACCGCCTCCTGGGTCAGGAATTCGCTCAGCAGTTCGGACTTCTCGATCGACACCGTGCCGACCAGCACCGGCTGCCCCTTGGCGGCATGGTCGCGGATCTTCTTGGCGATCGCCAGGAACTTGTCCTGGGTGTTCTTGTAGAACTCGTCCTCCTCGTCGACGCGCGCGATCGGCAGGTTGGTCGGAATGGTGACGACGTTGATCTTGTAGATGTCGTAGAATTCGCCCGCTTCCGTGGCGGCGGTGCCGGTCATGCCCGAGATCTTCGGGTACATGCGGAAATAATTCTGGAAGGTGATCGAGGCCATGGTCTGGTTTTCGGGCTCGATATTGACGCCCTCCTTCGCCTCGACCGCCTGGTGAAGCCCCTCCGACCAGCGACGCCCGTCCATCATGCGGCCGGTGAACTCGTCGATGATGACGACCTTGCCGTCCTTGACGATGTAATCGGTGTCGCGCTTGAACATCATGTTCGCGCGCAGCGCCTGGTTCAGATGGTGGACGACCTGGGTATTTTCAAAGTCGTAGAGATTTTCACCCTGGAGCAGCCCTGCGGCCTCGAGCAGACGCTCGGCGCGCTCGGTGCCGTCTTCGGTCAGGATGATCGACTTCTGCTTTTCATCCTTCTCATAATCGTCGGCGGTGAGCTGCTTCACGATCGCATCGACGCTGATGTAGAGTTCGGACTTGTCGTCGGTCGGGCCCGAGATGATCAGCGGCGTGCGCGCCTCGTCGATCAGGATCGAGTCGACCTCGTCGACGATCGCATAGTGGAAGGGGCGCTGCACCATCGAGGAGCGCTCATACTTCATGTTGTCGCGTAGATAGTCGAAGCCGAACTCGTTGTTCGTGCCATAGGTGATGTCGGCATCATAGGCCGCGCGGCGCTGAGCATCGTCCAGATTGGGGATGATGGTGCCGGTGGTCAGGCCGAGGAAGTTATAGATGCGGCCCATGGTCGCGGCGTCGCGGCTGGCCAGATAGTCGTTGACGGTCACGACATGCACACCCTTGCCGGGCAGCGCGTTGAGATAGGTGGCGAGCGTCGCCACCAGCGTCTTGCCCTCGCCGGTGCGCATCTCGGCGATCTCGCCGCGATGGAGCACGATGCCGCCGATCATCTGCACGTCATAGTGACGCTGCCCCAGCACGCGCTTGGCCGCTTCGCGCACCGTGGCGAAGGCTTCGGGCAGCAGGCTGTCGAGCGTCACGCCCTGATCGAGCTGTTCGCGGAACTTGACCGTCTGCGCGGCAAGCTGATCGTCGGTCATCGCCTCCATCTCGGGCTCGAAGGCGGCGATCTTGGCGACCAGGGGCTTGAGCGACTTGATGTAACGGTCGTTGGACGAACCGAACAGGGACTTGGCAAGGCCGCCGAACATAAGCGATTTCCTGACTGATAGCGTGATAGGGGCGCGGCCACGTCGAACCGACGGCGCGCACGGACATGATGCGTGGGAAATGGGGTCGGCGGATGGCCGACGCCAGCGCCTATTCGCGCCGACGGCCCATGAAGATCGCCGCGATGGCACGCGGCTCGATCGCGCGGAACAGCGGCAGCGGCGCGGCCATGTCGACCAGCGTGGCGAGCGGCTGCACCGGCCGGGTCGCGGCGCGGGCGACGGCAGCCTGCTTGGCGGCGGCCGCAATGCTGCACTCGGCAACGACGCCCCGCGCCTCCTGCCCACGCGCACTCGCACCCACGCCGGTCAGCGCGGACAAAAGGGCGGAAAGGAGCAGAAGCAGGTTCATGCGAGGCTTGTCTTAGGCAGATACGCGCGGCGCGTCCATCCGTTGCATGGGCCATCGCGACGCTCGGGCCTCCGACATGGGCCCTATTGCGCATCCGGCGGCGGCGGCAACTGCCATCGAACGTGGAAGCCGCGATAAATGCCGCGTACCGGCCGCCCCCGGCGATCAAGGGCGGGGCGGAACCGGACATGCTCCACCGCCATCCGACAGGTCGTTCGGTCGAGGATCGCATGACCGCTGCTTTGCGTGACTTCGCAGGCGGTCGGCACGCCCTTCGGATCGACCATGACCGCAACGCTCGAACGCCCCTCCCATCCCCGGCGCGCCGCTTCCTCCGGATAGACGTCTGGTCCGAAATAAGCGGCGGGGTTGCCGGATATCCGCGGGGGGATAGCCGGAACCGAAAGATCACGTGGCAGGGCGCGCGGCTCGTATCGATGCCGCCATTCATAAGCCCGCTCGATCAACAGCGACACCAAGACCAGCAACATCGCCAGGAGCAGCCCCACAAGGGCCAGCACGCCATTTCGAAGGCCCCGTCCAGCACCCCACATATCGCCCCCGCCCATCCGCCGTCTTACGCATCAGAACCGCTCGACCACTTTCGGTCAAGCAGGCGGAAGCGCTTGCTCCGGTTACACGCTCGGCTATGTAGCTTGCCTCTATGAGCACCGCCATCTCGCCCCTCGCCCAACCCTTCCCCGCGCTCCCCGCCATCGACGGCGTGACGCTTCGCGTCGCCCGCGCGCAGTACAAGAATTGGGACCGCTGCGACCTGACCTTCGTGACGCTGCCCGAGGGGACCAGCGTGGCGGGCGTGCTGACCACCAGCAAATGTCCGTCGCCGGAAGTGGAATGGTGTCGCAAGGCGCTGGTGCTGGGCCAGGCGCGAGCGCTGGTCGTCAATGCGGGCAATTCCAACGCCTTTACCGGGCACCGGGGCCGCGCCGCCGTCGAGGCGATCGCCGCCCGCGTCGCCGCAGCCATCGGCTGCCAGCCCTCGGACATATTCGTCGCCTCGACCGGCGTGATCGGCGTGCCCCTGCCCATCGACAAGGCCGAAGCCGGGCTGGACGCGGCCTTCACCGCCGAGCCCTGTGGCTGGGAGGATGCCGCCGCGACGATCATGACCACCGACACCTTCGCCAAGGGCGCGACGACGACCGCGATCGTCGATGGCCGCACGGTGACGCTGGCGGGGATCATCAAGGGCTCGGGCATGATCGCGCCCGACATGGCGACGATGCTGGGCTTCATCTTCACCGACGCCGCCGTGGCCCCCGAATTCCTGCAACCTGCGCTGAGCGAAGCCAATGGCCGCAGCTTTTCGTGCATCACGGTCGATGGCGACACCTCGACCAGCGACACCGTTCTCGCCTTCGCAACGGGCAAGGCGGGCAACGCGCCTCTGATCGATGACGAGAGCGACGGGGCGGACGCCTTCCGCGCGGCGCTGGCCGATCTGTGCCATCAACTCGCGCTGCTGGTGGTGCGGGACGGCGAGGGGGCGAGCAAGCTGATCGAAATCCGGGTCGAGGGGGCGGAGAGCGATCGCTCGGCGCACCGCATCGCCATGTCGATCGCCAATTCGCCGCTGGTGAAGACGGCGATCGCGGGCGAGGACGCCAATTGGGGCCGTGTCGTCATGGCGGTCGGCAAGGCGGGCGAACCGGCCGAGCGCGACAAGCTGTCGATCCGTTTCGGCGAGACGCTGGTGGCACGCGAAGGGCTGGCGGTGGAAGGCTATGACGAAGCCCCCGTCGCCGAGCATCTGAAGGGCCGGGAGATCGCGGTCGGCGTCGATCTGGGGCTGGGCGAAGGCGCCGCGACGGTTTGGACCTGCGACCTGACCCATGGCTATATCTCGATCAACGCCGATTACCGGAGCTAAGGCCGATGCTGACCATCTGGGGACGCCTCAACTCGCACAATGTCAAGAAGGTCGTCTGGCTGGCCGAGGAGATGGGGCTGGCCTATGACCGGCGCGATGTCGGCGGCCAGTTCGGGATGGACGCGGCCTATCGCGCGCTCAACCCCAATGCGCTGATCCCGACGATCGAGGATGACGGCTTCGTCCTGTGGGAGTCGAACGCCATCCTTCGCTATCTGGCGGCGAACCATGGCGGTGAGGCTTTCTATCCGCTCGATCCGCATGCGCGGGCCTTGGCCGATCGCTGGATGGACTGGAACTTCACCTGGGCCGACGCGATCCGGCCGATCTTCTTCCAGATGGTGCGGACGGTGCCCGAACAGCGCGACGCGGCGCTAGTGGAGCGCAGCGTGGCGCGGGCGGCGGATTTGTCCGCGATCCTCGACGATGTGCTGGGGCGGCAGCCCTGGCTGTCGGGCGACGCGTTCGGCATCGGCGACATTCCGGTCGCGGCCTATGCCAATAGCTGGTTCCAGCTTCCGGTGGCGCGACCTTCGCGACCCCATCTGGAGCGCTGGTATGCCGCACTTCAGGAGCGTGCGGCGTTTCGCGACGTGGTGATGATCCCGCTGAGCTAACCGGGCGTCAGTCTCGGTGAGACACCTTGCCCTCCCCCATCCTCTCCCGCTTGCGGGAGGGGCGTGTTCTTGTCGAAAGGGTCGGGACACAAAAAAACCCCTCCCGCAGGCGGGAGGGGTTTGGGGAGGGCCCGGGGCTCGCAGGGCGCGTCCCGCCCTAACAGCCGGGACGAACCCCCATCGACCGCTTACAGCGCGCCTTCGAGCCAAGCCTTGATCCGGCCCTTCGGTTCGGCGCCGACCTTGGTCGCGGCGGCGGCACCGCCCTTGAACAGGATCATCGTCGGAATGCCGCGCACACCATAGCGGCCGGGGGCATCGGGATTGTCGTCGATGTTCAGCTTGGCGATCGTCACCTGCTCGCCCAGTTCCTCGGACAGTTCCTCCAGCGACGGGCCGATCATCTTGCAGGGTCCGCACCACTCGGCCCAGAAATCGACCAGCACCGGCTTGTCGGAGTTCAGGACGTCCGCTTCGAAGCTGGCGTCGGTGATCTGCTTAGTTGCCATGTCGTCTACACTCCTTGAATTGTCATCCATCTAGGATGCCGGGGCCGACCGCTCAACCACCAAGGGCCAAGCTTTGCTCCCCGTCGCGATAGCCGGGCTTGTGGTCGGCGAGCACCCTCTCCGGCACCGTGACCAGACGCGGACCAGCGGTATAGAGCAGCGCCACCGACACGGTCCGCCCCGGAAAGATCACCTCCAGCGCGGCGGCATAGGCCGCCATCTGCGCCAGATGGAACACCGGCACGTCGTCGAGGCCGCCCGGCGCGCGCCGCCCGGTCTTGTAATCGATCAACCGTATCTCTTCCGCGCCGATCAGCAGACGGTCGACCCGCCCCGACACGACGCGCCCATTGGGCAGCGTCGCCGCGATCGGCGCCTCCGCCAGAGAGCCGGGCCCGAACAGCGGCGCATAGGCCGGGTCATCCAGAATGGCGAAGACCGCCCCCGTCACATCGGCACGCAACGCCGCATCCTCGACCCCCGCCGCCTGGGTCAGCCAGCGCTCCGCCGCCCCGCGCCGCAAGTCCGGTGCGACCGGGGGCAGCCGTTCGAGCAGGCAATGGATCAACCGCCCCCGCTCCGCCGCCGCGCGCATCGCGGGGGTGGGTGGCGGATCGGCGACCATGTCCTCGCCCAGTTGCGACGGCGCGAGCGGGCGGGGCGGGCGCGATTCCTGCGGCGCGGGGCGATGAGCCCATGCGGGGAGGTCCACCTGTCGCTCGGCGACGGACGCGGTGGAGGATGCGGGGCGCGCCGCGACGGGGGGCTGCGGCACCGTGCCCAGGAACGCGCGCGACTGGCCATCGCCCGCCTCGGTTTCCGGCACGCCCAGCGCGGTCATCGCGCGGGCGCAGGTCGCATACCAGCTATGCAAGGGCGGCACCCCCGCCGCGCGCTTGCCGAGCGCGCCCGTGACGACCAGTTGCTCCTCCGCGCGCGTCGCGGCGACGTAGAAGAGCCGCCAATGCTCCGCCAGTTCCCGCGCGGCGATCTCGGCGGCCACCGCGTCGAGCGGCCCGCCCCGCTCCTCGGCGCGCGGCGGAAAGACGGGGATGGGCTGCGCCCCCGGCTCCGGCGTCCAGCGCAGGATCGATCGGGGCGAAGCCGTCGGATCGGCGGTCGCATCGGCCAGGATGACCAGCGGTGCCTGCAACCCCTTCGATCCATGCGCGGTCATCACCCGCACCGCATCGAGCGGCGCGGAGGGATCGCGCACGATCTCCACATCGCCGCGATCGAACCAGTCGAGGAACCGCTGAAGCGAGGGCGTGGTCGTGCTCTCGAAGGTCAGGGCGGCGCCCAGCAACTCCTCGATCGGATCGCGCGCCTCGATTCCCAGACGGCGGATCAGCTTGCGACGGCCATCGAGCGGGCCGGACAGCAATTCCTCCAGAAACTGGTACGGCGTCGACACATCGGCCCGCGCCAGCATCTGGCGGAGCGGCGCGAGATCGGCGGCGGGCAGCGTCCGGGTCAGATGCGACCAGAGCGATCCCCGCTCGCGGTGTCCCGCCGCCATCAAACGCTCCTGCGACCAGCCGATCAGCGGCGAGACGAGCAGCGAGGCCAGCGACAGGTCGTCATCGGGCTGGAGCGCGAAGCGCACCGTCGCCAGCAGGTCCTGCACCGCCAGCGGTGCGTTCAACCGCAACCGGTCGACACCCGCCACCGGCACCCCCTCGGCATAGAGCCGCGCGACGATCAGCGAGGCCAGGTCGCCGCGCCGCTTGACCAGGATCATGATGTCCTGCGGCTCCAGACGGCGGCCCTTGCTCTCCAGCATGACGCCATCGTCCAGCCAGCGACGGACGGCGCGCGCTATGTCGGTCGCGACCTTGCGCACCGCATCGTCGATCCAGCCCTCTTCATCCTCGTCGCTGCCGCCCGCGACGACCGGCGGCCAAAGGGTGACGCGACCGGGGCCCTTCACCTCGCTGGCGTGACGTTCCACCTCTCCGGCCATGCCCATGCCGGGTTCGCCCAAAGCCTCGATCGCGGCGTCCACGAACTCCAGGATCGGGGTGGTGGAGCGAAAGCTGTGGGTCAGCGACAATTGGTTGAAGGGCAGGCCGCGCTCCTCGGGCGGCCATTCATCATCGCCCGCCACCTCTTCGGCCCGGCGGGAGAAATGGAGTTCCGCCGCCTGGAAATTGATCGGATCGGTGCCCTGAAAGCCGAAAATCGCCTGTTTGTGATCCCCGACCGTGAACAGCGTCCGGGTCGAGGGCGCATAGAGCCCGCGCCCGACGAAGAACTCGTCCGCCAGCGCACGGACGATCCGCCATTGATGCGCATTGGTATCCTGCGCCTCGTCGATCAGGACATGCTCGGTCACCTGGTCGAGCTTGTAGCGGACCCATTCGCCGATGCCGGGCCGTTCGAGCAACTCCACGGTGGTGCGGATCAGGTCGTCGAAATCGACCGCCCCGATCGCACGCTTGGACAGGGAATAGGCCCGCGCATAATCGCGCCCCACGGTCAGCGCGTCCGCCAGCAGGTCGGCATGTCGCGCCCGTGCGGCGAGGCCGAGCAGATACCGGCACGCCTCGCCCAGTTCACGGGCCATATCCTCATAATCGGGATCGGCGTCGGTCAGCTTCTTGGACGCCTTGCGCGGCTCGCCCTTGGCGGTGAAGACCGTGCCCATCAGATCTTCGAGCAGCGCGACCCGGCCAGCCCGGTCGCTGCCCAGCCAGCGTTCAAGTGTCGCCGCCGCCTTCTCGCCGGTCGCCGTGCCCCAGGCCCGGTTCGCGCCCGCCAACCGGCCAACCGCGTCCTCGTCCATCTCCTCGACGCCCTCGGCGATCGCCTCGTCGATATCGCCCGGGGGCAGGTCCAGCGCGCGGCGGAGCCAGGGCTGGATACCGCTGGGCAGCGCCTCCAGCGCGCCGGGAGCGCGGGCACAGGCCGCCAGGAACGCCTCCGCCCCGCCCTCGCCCAGCCGCAGCGACAGCGCACCGACCGTTTCGACCGGAGCGACCCGGCCCTCGCGCTCGGCGGCCTCGAGCATTCGCGCCAGAGCCTCGCGCGCCAGCACCGCCTCTTCACGCGCCTCCAGCGGACGAAAGCCGGGAGCGAGCCCCGCTTCGACCGGGAAGGCGGCAAGCAGTCCCTGACAAAATCCATGGATGGTCTGGATGCGCAAACCGCCGCCCGGCGCATCGAGCACGCGCGCGAAAAGCGTCCGTGCCCGGTCGCGCAAGTCGGGTGTGGGCGTTTCACCCAGCGCTTTCAGGTCGCGGAACAACTCGGTTTCGGGCATCCGCACCCAGGCGGCGAGCCGACCGTTGATCCGCTGCGCCATCTCCGCCGCGCCCGCCTTGGTGAAGGTCAGGCACAGGATCGCCTCGGGCGCGACGCCGCGCAGAAGCAGGCGGAACACGCGCGCGGCCAGCACCTGGGTCTTGCCAGTGCCTGCCGACGCGGACAGCCAGACATGCGCGGCGGGATCGCTGGCGGCGGCCTGATCGCCCTTCAGCGGGGGCAGGTTCGCCATGGGACGGGCACTCATGCGGCGGTCACCCCTTGCACTTCGACTTCGCTCAGTGCGAACGGAGGGCGGGATGCGGGGCGATGCTCCCTCCCGCCCCGTTCAGCCTGAGCGTAGTCGAAGGCCACGCACCGACGCCCGCCCGGCAGGACGGGCCACCAGAACCGCGCATGAAATTCACCGATCACGGCCATACCATTCATCCCGCCGCATGAGCTGGTCATATTCCGCATAGGGTGCATATTCCGGCACCAGCTTGGCCGTGAACGGCGCATCGCCCGTCAGCCACTGCCCCGCCGCCTCCGCGAAATTCGCCGCCGCGATGGACACGAACTCGTCGGTCCGTATCCGCTCGCGCTTGCCATCGGGATCGACCGGGGTCGCGATATAGCCCAGCCCCTCGCGCCCACGCCCCAGCGACCAATATTCGAAACCGCCCGCCTTGCCTGACACACCCTCGAACCCGCCCCGCTCGGCGATCAGGCCGAGGAGCCCCAGTTGCAGGCTGAACCCCTCACGCACCGCCGTGGTGGAGGGGGGCTTGCCGGTCTTGTAATCGATCACGACCAGCGATCCGTCCGCCGCCTTGTCGATCCGATCGAACCGTCCGGTCAGGGTCACGCCCGCCAGCTTCGCCTCGCCCTTGCCTTCCGCGCTCAGGACGTGGCGGCCCTCCCCGGCCTTGGCGGCGACCTCGGCCGCGATCCAGTCAATCGCCTCGATCAGCCGGGGCTGCCACAGCGCGCGCATCATGGGATGCGTCCGCTGGTCGCGCAGCATCGCCAGCGCGCGCGGGCGAAGGGCGGACACATCGCAACGGTCCTCCTTCCACCACATCTCCAATATGTCGTGGACGGCGGTGCCCCGCCATGCCGCGCTGGGATCGGCATCGACCGGGTCGAGCGGTGACAGGCGCAGGACCCGGCGAGCGTAGAAGGCGTAGGGGTCGGCCTTCAATCGGTCGACCTCGGTCACCGAGATGGTCGTCGGGCGAAGCGCAGCGGGCGGTTTGGGCGCGGGCCGGTCGGTGGGGGTATAGTCCTCCGGCTGGTCCAGCCTCTCGGCCCAGCGCGCCAGGTCCGGATGCGCCTCGAACCGGTCGCCCGCCATGGCCTGGAGCCGCAGCCAGAAGCGCGACGCCAGGGTCGGACCGCTCGCATCGCGGCGCGCGCGGGTCAGGATCGCGCGCGGCGCCCCCATCGCCTGGGCCAGATCATGCGCGGCGATCCCGATCCGCTGCTCCAACCCGACCAGCCCCAGCAGCGAGCGGATACGCGGCGCCAGCCAGGGATCGGGTGCGGGCCGCCCCGGCCAGACGCCTTCGTTCAGCCCCCCCGCGATCATCAGGTCGGCGGTCTGGAGACGCGCCTCGATCGGCCCGTAAATGGCGAGGCGCGGATGCTGCCCCTCGCGCGGGATGGCACGCACGGCGATCTCGTCGAACAGGCTGCGGAGCAGAGCGGGCAATTCGGCGGGATCGACGCGGGCGGGGCCGTGATCGGCCTGCTCTTCATAGCCCGCGAGGAGCTCCGCCGCCGCCCGCCCCTGCGGTCCCGTCCACAGCGCATCGCCGCACAGCGTCTGCCCGCATTCGCGCAGACAGGCGAGCAGCCCCCGCAACGACTGAGCGCCCTCGCCGAAGGTCTTGCCCACCGCCTCCAGCATCGGCGCGGCCTTGGCCCAGAAGGCGGCGGCAGTCGGCTTGTCGGCGACATGTGCGGCGATGCCCTCCAGCCCCGGCGCGGGGCGCGGCCCCCGCAGCGCCCGGTCGAGCGCACGGACGCCGTCCAACCACTCGACCCGCTCCATATTTCCATGGATCAGCGGATGCTTGAGCAACGCCAGCAGCGGCAACGGCGCGAAACGCTGCGCCGCCGCCTCGGCCAGTTGCAGCAGGAAAGTGCCCGGCAACAGGATCGACAAGGGCCGCCCCGCCGTGTCGTCGATCAGGATGTTCCAGCGCCGGCAATGCGCGGCCACCCGCCGCGCCAGCGCGCGGTCGGGCGTGACGAGTGCGGCGGTCCGGCCCGGCTTCTCGATCGCCTCGCGCAATGCCAGCGCGATGGCCTGCGCCTCTTCGGCGGGCGTGGCGAGTTCGATGGTGGCGACACCGGACAACCGCCGGTCCTCGGCGGGCAGGTCAGTCCATTTGCCGGTGAAGTCGGCAGGCGCCATGGCATTGGCGATGGCGCGTCCGCGCGCGGGTCCGGCGTCATAGTCGCCGCCGCCGCGCCACACCGTCACTTCACCCCGTCCGACGCCCATCCGGTCGAGCAGCAGCTTGAGCGCATATTGCGGATGCGTCTCCACCGATCGCCGCGCCCGACCGGTCACGGGATCGGCCTTGTGGGGACCGAGCGAATCCCATTCCTCGGCCGGCATGGTCAGGTCCAGTCCGGCGAACACCACCGAACCGCCCGGCATCTCCGACACGCAGCGGAGCAGCCGCGCGACGGCGGGCGCGGTATCGGTGACGCCCGCCGCGCAGACGAACCCGGCGGGCTGGGCCGCCCGCCACCGGGCGGTGATCCGGTCGAGCAACATGGTCCGCCGCCGCGCCGCATCGATCCGCCCCATCCGCGCCAGCACGGCGGGCCAGCGATCGAGCACCACCGAAAAGGTGGCAAGGGCCGACTGCCAATGCTCGGTCAGTTCGGGGCCCAGGTCGAGTGCCGCCAGTTCGGCCGGATCGACCTCCTCGACCAGCATCTGGTCCAATGTGCGGGCCAGATCGCCCGCCAGCCGCACCGCCTCCGCCGCCGTGACGGGATGCCCGCCCCGCGCGCGCTCCTCCTCGACCAGCCGGGCCAGGATCATGCGTCTGGCCGACGGCGCGATGGCGGGCGGGGGCGGCGCCTCCGCATCGGCGGGGTCTAGGGCGGAGCCCGCCGCCTCGCCCAGTTCGGGATCGCCCAGCGCGACCATGCGCGGCAGGATCAGGCCGCCGCCGCTCGCACGCACGAACGCCTCGGTCACCGCGCGGATACCGCGATTGGTCGGCAGCAGGATCATCCCCTGCGCCAGGGTCAACGGATCGCCCCCGGCGCGCCGCATCAGTCCGGCGACCAGCGCATCGGCGAAACCGCGATGGGCGGGGATGGTGTGCAGCCGGGGGCGGCGCGGCTCAGCCATCCGCGAGGATCAGCTCCGTCTGCGGAATGGCGCGCGGCGTGCCGACATCGAACCACAGTCCCTGATGCACCTGACCGTAAGCACGCCCGGCCTCGATCGCACGATTCCAGAAGATATTGGTCGAGAAGGGCCCCTCCGGCGCATCGGCGATCAGGCGCGGATGCAGGATCTGAAGCCCGGTATAGGAGAAAGGCGCGACCCTGTTGGGCGCGCGGCGCGCGGTGATCCGCCCATCGGCCCCGAGATAGAAATCCCCCCGCCCCTGATGATTATGCGCGCGCGCCAGCGGCACCATCAGCAATAGCGCATCCATCCGCGCCTCGTCCCAGCGCGAGGCGAGCAGGCGGATCGCATCGACCGGCCCGTCGATCCACAGATTGTCGCTGTTCACCACCAATATCGGTTCGTCGCCCAACAGGGGCCGTGCCTTGACCAGCCCGCCGCCGGTTTCCAGCAACTGCGCCCGTTCGTCCGAGATCAGGATTTCGATCCCCGGAAAACGATCCTTCAGATGCGCTTCCAACTGATCCGCGAGATAATGGACATTGACCACCGCCCGCTCGACCCCCGCCGCGACTAGCCGGTCGAACACATGGTCGATCAGCGGCTTGCCCGCGACCGAAACGAGGGGCTTGGGGCGCGTAGCGGTCAGGGGGCGCATCCGCTTGCCGAGGCCCGCCGCCATCACCATCGCGGTGCGCGGCACCTGACCCGAAGGGGTTGGGCGGAGCGAGAGTTGCCGGGTCATTGGTCGCCATCCCCCGATGCCAGACGCTGTGGATCGCCGCGCAGCTCGGGCGGCACATTGTCGTCGAACCAGGCCGCGACCGGCGCTAGCACCGGCTGCGACAGATCGCGTTCCAGATAGGCCCAGACGCGCGGACAGAGCCCGGCATAGCGCGGCTTGCCATCCCGCTTCCATAGCCGTGTGAAGATGCCCAGGATCTTCGCGTTCCGCTGTGCGCCCAGTACGTGATAGGCGTTCAGGAACGCATCGCCCTCGCCCGTCTCGGCCAGATAGCGCTCCAGCATCGCCTGTTCGATCGACGGCTCCACATCGCGCCGTGCGTCCTGGAGCAGCGAGACGAGATCATAGGCGGCATGCCCCGCCAGCGCGTCCTGAAAGTCCAGCAGCCCCAGCGTGCGCAGCGGCCCGACCAGCATCAGGTTTTCGACATGATAGTCGCGCAGTACCGTGACCGGATTGTCGGTGATGGCGTGGGCGAACACCCGCTCCCAGGCGGCGCGATAGCCCTCGATATCGACGTCCAGGCCGACCGCCGGGCCATACCACTCCGTGAACAGCCCCGCCTCGCGGTGAAGGACGGCAGCGTCATAGGGGGCCAGCCCCTCGGGCGCATGGCCGCGCAACCGGGCGAGCAGATCGACCGCGTCGCCATAGAGCTTCACCGTGGCGTCGGGATCGGCCTCGATCGCCTCGCGCATCCGATCGTCGCCGAAATCCTCGATCAAAACGAGGCCGCGCACCTCGTCCGCGCCCAATATGGCGGGCGCTGCGAACCCCCGCCCGACCAGCCAGCGCGCGATCGCGATGAAGGGGCGCGGGTCCTCATGCGGCGGCGGCGCGTCCATCAGGACGGCGCTGCGCCCCTCCAGGGTCACGCGGAAATAACGGCGGAACGACGCATCGCCAGCGAGCGGGGCGATCACCGCCCCTCCCCATCCCAGCGTCGTCAGAAAGGCGGCGGCATCCGCCGGAGGGGTCATATCGGCCATCGCGCTTCCCAGCCCGAGGGCACCTTCGCTGTCAAGACACGACCGCCCGCCGGATCGGTTTCCAGCGTCAGGGCCAGCGCCTGCGGCCACGCCCCTTCACCCGCCCGGTCGGGCCATTCGACGATCAGGGCGGAGTCCCACAAGGCCTCGTCCAGACCCAGTTCCTCCATCTGCTCCGGCCCGTCGAGCCGGTAGAGGTCGACATGGAGGATCGGGAACGCCGTCTCCGGCGGGGCATAGGGCTGGACGATCGCGAAGCTGGGGCTCGGCGCCTCGCCGGGCAGGCCGAGCGCGGCGAGCAGACCGCGCGCGAGGCTGGTCTTGCCCGCGCCGAGCGTGCCGGTCAGCGTCACCACGTCACCGGGGCGGAGATGCGCCGCCAGCCGCCGTCCGAAATCCTCGGTGGCGGCGGCATCGGCCAGGTGGATCGTCATGACTTGTCCTTCTCGGCCACCCGCCGGGGCAGTTCGACCGTCACCAGCGTCCCCTCGCCCGGCTCCGACAACAAACTGATCGTGCCGCCATGCGCCTCGACGAACTGCCTGGCGAGCGGCAGGCCGAGGCCGAGCGCGCGCTCGCCCGTCGCCTTGATCCCCGGCTCGGCGAAACGGTCGAAGGCGCGGGCGACGGACTGTTCGTCCATGCCCTGCCCGTCATCCGACACCACGATCCGCGCGCGCGCCGAATCACCATCGGCATGGAGCAGGATACGCCCGCCCTCCGGCGTCTGTTCGATCGCATGACGCAGCAGATGCTCGACCGTTTCCTGCAAGCGGCGACGGTCGCCGGTGATACGGCCCAGCGAGCGCTGGATCTCCACCGCGAAGTCCAGCTTGCGCCGCCCCGCCAGCGGCCGGATCGCGTCCGCCGCCGCACGCGCGACGCGGGCGAGTTCGACGTCCTCGCGGGCGATCTCCGCATCCGCCTGATCGCGTGTCAGGTCGAGCACGTCATCGACCAGCAGGCCCAAGCGCTCGGTCGATTCCAGGATCGCCTCGACATAGGTCGTCGCCGTTTCCGGCAAGGGGCCCGCGAACCCGCCATGCAGCATCTCGGCGAAACCGCTGATCGAAGTCAGCGGCGTGCGCAGTTCGTAGCTCATATTGGCGACGAAGGCGGTCTTCACCTTGTCCGCCGCCTCCAGCGCATCGGCGCGGTCGCGCAGCGCCTGTTCGGCACGCCGACTGTCGGTGATGTCGAGCAGGGTGAACAGCGCATTGCCGTCGGGCAGCGGGACACCCGCGAATTCGAAATGCCGCCCATCGGCAAAGGCGACGCGGCCGCCGCGCTGCTGCCGCTCGATCGTGGCGGACCGGACCAGATCGACGATCAGGCCCGACCGGTTGGGGGTCGCCAGACGCCCGGCGACGCGGTCGGCAAAGGCATCGACGCGCGGATGGCTGGAGAGGAAATCCTCCTCCAGCCCCCAGAGCGCGCCGAAACGATTGTTCCAGAGTTGCAGTCGGCCATCGGCGGCGAAGACGCCCAGCGCCTCGAACAGATTGTCGAACGTCGCGGTTCGCACCCTGAGCAGCGTGTCGCGGGCGGAGGCGAGTTGCACCTCCTCGGTCCGGTCCTCGAAAATCAACAACAGTCCGCCATCGGGCAGCGGCTGCGCCACGACGCGCAAATGGGTGCCGCCGGGCAGGTGCCATTGCTCCTCGATCCCGCCGCTCGCCTGGCGGAACCAGCCGACCCGCTCGGCCTTCCAGCCGGGGAAGTCGCGGACCTCCGGGCTGCGATTGGCCTCGCGCATCCGCTCCAGGATACGGTCGAATTCGGGATTGTCGGCCAGCCACTCGGCCTTCATCGCGAACATGCGACGGAAGGGCTGGTTGCAGAAGACGAGGCCCCGGTCCGGGCCGAAATGCACGACCGCGGTCGACAACCGGTCGAGCATCGCGCGCTGCGCCTCGGCGAAACGCTTGGCCCCGGCGCGCGACTGTTCCAGATCCTCGATATCGACCGCGAAGCCCGCAATGCCCCCCGTAGGCAGCGGCACGTCGAAGATGCGCAGCGCACGCCTTGCGCCGTCGATCGTCGCGGGCAGCACCTGCTCATGCGGCCGCCCCTGGTCGCGCGCCGCCGCCGCCCCCGCCAGCGGGCCGCCACGTCCCGACCCCTCGACCAGTTCCAGCCCGCGCCCGACCACATCGGCGGCGTCGCGGCCCTCCACCGCCTCGACATAGGCGGTGTTGACCATGGCGAGGCGTAGATCCGCCCCGCGATACCACATGGGCAGCGGTGCCGCCTCGATCAGCCCGGTCAGCGCCTGGAACGCATCGCCGAGCCGCTTGGCCTCGGCATCCAATCGGACGATCTCGTCCTGCGTCTCGGTCATGTCGAAGACCCAGATGACGACCGCGCCCGCCGCCCCCTGATCCCCCGGCGCGCGCGCGCCGTCGAACAACAGGGTGCGTTCCGACCCCTGCGGGCGGACGATGCGGCGGAAGCGGCGGCCGGTCTTCTGCGCGGCGTTCAGATCGGCGGCGAGCAGCGCGGCGTCATCGACCGCCAATCCCGTATCGCCCGATGTCAGCTCTTCCAGGAAGCGCGCGACGTCCGGCAGGCCCAGCCAATCGGCCAGCCGCCGGGGCATTTCGATCCGCCCGTCGCTGCGGATCAGCATCGCCTGGGCAGGCCCCGCACGCAGCAGCGCGTCGAGCCGGTCGCGTTCCACTCGCACCGCCGATGCCTCGGCCCGCGCGCGAATGCCCAGGAACAACAGGAGCATCCCGATCAGGATCAGTCCGCACGCCCCCGCCCCCAACAGCGCGGCCTCGACGCTATCGATCGCGATCATCCGAGAAGGTCCGGGCCAGAAAGCTGCATTCCCGCATCTCTAGCCCGATCGACACGCGCTGCGCCACATCGAACAGCGGCGGAACGGCACCCGCCCAAGAAAAAGGGAGCCGCCCTTTCGGACGCCCCCCTTTTCCGTTGCCGTCGGGTCGAAACCCGATGGTCGCATCAATAGCGATAGTGATCCGGCTTGAACGGACCTTCGACCGGCACGCCGATATAGGCGGCCTGCTTCTCCGACAGCTTCGACAGCTGGACGCCCAGCTTTTCGAGGTGGAGGGCGGCGACCTTCTCGTCGAGGTGCTTGGGCAGGACGTACACTTCGTTCTTGTAGTTTTCGCCCTTGGTCCACAGTTCGATCTGCGCCAGCGTCTGGTTGGTGAACGAGGCCGACATCACGAAGCTGGGGTGACCGGTCGCGCAGCCCAGGTTCACCAGGCGGCCCTTGGCCAGCACGATGATCTGCTTGCCGTCCGGGAATTCGACCAGGTCGGTGCCGGGCTTCACTTCGGTCCACTTGTAGTTGGACAGCGCCGCGATCTGGATCTCGCTGTCGAAATGGCCGATGTTGCAGACGATCGACATGGGCTTCATCGCCTTCATGTGATCGGCGGTGATGACGTCGGCATTGCCGGTCGCGGTCACGAAGATGTCGGCGCGCTTCACGGCCTCGTCCATCGTCACGACCTCAAAGCCCTCCATCGCCGCCTGCAACGCGCAGATCGGGTCGATCTCGGTCACCAGCACGCGCGCGCCGCCGTTACGGAGCGACTGGGCCGAGCCCTTGCCCACGTCACCGAAACCGGCGACCGCCGCGACCTTGCCGGCCAGCATCACGTCGGTGGCGCGACGGATCGCGTCGACCAGCGACTCCTTGCAGCCATAGAGGTTGTCGAACTTCGACTTGGTTACCGAGTCGTTGACGTTGATCGCCGGGAAGGGCAGCTCGCCCTTCTTGGCGATCTCGTACAGGCGGTGGACGCCGGTGGTCGTCTCTTCCGACACGCCCTTCAGGTTCTTGACCGTCTCGGTCAGATAGCCGGGCTTCTTGGCAATGAACGCCTTGACCGAGCGCTGGAACTCGACTTCCTCTTCATTCTCCGGCTCGGCGAAGGTCGCCCCGGCTTCCAGCTTCGCGCCCCACAGCGCGAACATGGTCGCGTCGCCGCCATCGTCCAGGATGATGTTCGCAGTCTGACCTGCGACCTCGTGATCCCAGGTGAAGATGTCGCCGACATAGTCCCAATATTCGGCCAGCGTTTCGCCCTTTACGGCGAAGACCGGCACGCCCGACGCTGCGATCGCGGCGGCGGCATGGTCCTGGGTCGAGAAGATGTTGCAGGTCGCCCAGCGGACATCGGCGCCCAGCGCCGTCAGCGTCTCGATCAGCACGGCGGTCTGGATCGTCATGTGCAGCGAACCGGTGATGCGCGCGCCCTTCAGCGGCTGCGCCGCGCCGAATTCCTCGCGCAGGGCCATCAGGCCGGGCATCTCGGTTTCGGCGATCTTGATCTCGGCGCGGCCGAAATCAGCGAGGCTGATGTCCTTGATGACATAATCGTTCTTGGTGGCGGCAGTCGTGGACACGACGGAACTCCGTGCAAAATGGGGCCGACCAAGACGCATAGGCACGCCGATCGGCACGGCGCCCGCCTTAGCGGCGATCGCCCCCGGGATCAAATATAAAGATATCTTTATATGCTTCAGTGTGAATGGGCGGCTCGCTGTCGCCCTCCCATGGGCGTCAGGCGGTGCCCCCGCCCATGACGAGCTGACGCGGATCGACGCCCGCGACGCCGAACGCCGCCTGCCACCGGCCTTCCGCCGGTACGTCATAGAGGATGTCGAGTTCGCCCCCGACATTGAACCAGCAGCCGGGCTCGCGCAGTTCCTCCTCCAACTGGCCCGCATCCCATCCGGCATAGCCCAGCGCGACCACCCAGCGGGCGGGTCCGCGCCCCTCGGCAATGGCGCGCAGCACGTCGACCGTGCTGGACAGCATCCATTTGCCGCCGACATCGACGCTGTCCTGCCCCTCCCAATCATGGGAGTGCAGGACGAAGCCGCGCCGGGGCTCGACCGGTCCGCCGAGATGGACCGGCACATCGGGCACGTCGCCATGGGGTATGTCGAACTGGTCGAGCAGCGCGTGAAAGCCGAGCCCCTCGATCGTGGTGCCCAGCCCGATGCCCAGCGCGCCCCCTTCGTCATGGGCGCACATGGCGATGACGGCATGGTCGAAACGGCGATCGGCCATGCCGGGCATGGCGAGCAGGAATTGGCCGGAAAGATAGGTCAGTTGATGCACCACCCGACTATAGGGATCGTCGCTTCGCCTCGCCATAGCTTGAAATGCGCGGAGCTTCGGGCATGTACGCCGGACCAACGCCCGGCGCGGTGCCGGGCCGATTGCCCCTAGGATCAGGATGATGACGATCAAGGTCGCAGACCGCCTCCCCACCACCACGCTGGTCAAGGTGACGCCCGAGGGCCCCGAACAGGTGACCACCACCGATTTCTTCGCGGGCAAGCGCGTCGCGCTGTTCGCGGTGCCGGGGGCCTTCACCCCGACCTGCTCGGCCCAGCACCTGCCCGGCTTCATCGCCCAGGCGGACGCGCTGAAGGCCAAGGGCGTGGACGAGATCGTCTGCACCTCGGTCAACGACGTGTTCGTCATGAAGGCCTGGGGCCAGGTCAATTCGGCAAGTGCGATCACCATGCTGGCGGACGGCAATGCGGAGTTCGCCAAGGCGGTTGGGTTGACGCTGGACGGATCGAAATTCGGCATGGGCACGCGTAGCCAGCGTTACACCATGCTGATCGATGACGGCGTGGTCGAGCAGCTGTTCGTCGAGGCACCGGGCGAATTCAAGGTCAGCTCCGCCGAGCATCTGCTGTCGGCCCTCTGATCCGGCGAACCGCATGCCCGGTCGGATCGGAGGCGGAACAGTGCGGCTCGGTCGGGCGTTTTTCCACCATCTACCGACCAGCATAACGAGAGGAACCTTGGTCATGACCACCTATGTCCCCCCCGAGAAGCAGGCTCCGTCGAAGAGCTTTGCCGAAAAGGCGCAGGGTGCGGCCAAGGCCGCTGGCGACACGGTGAAGGAACACCCCTACGCCGCCGCCGGAATCGCGGCCGGTGTCGCTGCGGCAGTGGCGGGGGCGGCGTTCGGGGCGGCAAAGCTGCGCGATAAGGCCGAAGACGAGAATTCGTCGCAGGGCGCGTGACGTGCGGAGCGCGTTGATGAAAGCGCCCCGCCCCTCCACCATCCTGCGGATGGTCCCCCTCCCCAAGCCTGGCTTGGGGAGGAATTGGGGTAAGCACCTTGGCCCAACTCCCTACCTCCGTTCAGCCTGAGCGAAGTCGAAGGCCAAGGGAATCGCTATCCGATTATCGTGCATATTTTCGGAGGGGTCCAAAGCGTGGCCTCTTCGACTGCCTGCCAAGGCAGGCACCCAGGACATCCTTCGCCCTCGCTCAGGCTGAACCAAGCTTCGGGGATCACCCACCCCCTCATAAAAACGTAGTTCGCTTGCCAGAACTGGTGACACGGCTAAGCTCCGGGCGATGACTCAAGCCCTACAGATCGTCGAGGAACTCGACCGCCTTTATACCGACTCCGTCACTCGCTTGAAGGAGGCGCTGACCGCCTATCTGCGCGACGGCACCGTGCCGACGCTGGAAGACCGCGCGCATGGCTGCTTCGCCTATCCCGAAATCCGCCTGATCTATCGTGGCGTCGGTGGGCGTCCCGCCCCGATGCGCTCCTTCGGTCGCCTCGTGTCGCCCGGCGACTACCGGATCAGCGTGACCAAGCCCGCGCTGTTCAAGGACTATCTGGTCGAACAACTGACCCTGCTGATCGAGGATTACGATGTCGAGGTCCAGGCGGTGCCCGGGCGACAGGAAATCCCCTTTCCCTATGTCCTCGACCCCGGCCATGCGCTGAGCCTGGACACGGTGTCCGCCGCCGAACTGGCGCGCTTCTTCCCCGCGACCGAATTGGCGCATATCGGCGACGAGATCGCCGACGGCCTGTGGATGACCGCCGACGGCAACCGGCCGCTGGCGCTGTTCGACGGATTGCGCACCGACTTCTCGCTCGCCCGGCTGCGCCATTATACCGGCACCCCGCCCGAGCATTGCCAGCGCTTCGTGCTGTTCACCAACTACCACCGCTATGTCGACGAGTTCGTCCGCTGGGGCGCGTCGCAACTGGGCGAAGGTTCGCGCTTCTCCGCTCTGTCCGGCGCGGGCGGGATCGTCATCGAGCGGCCCGAGGATGTCGACAAGATCGTCACCGACAGCGCGTGGCGGCGGCACCAGATGCCCGCCTATCACCTGGTCGCCAAGGACGGCACCGGCATCACGCTGGTCAATATCGGCGTCGGGCCGTCCAATGCCAAGACGATCTGCGACCACCTCGCGGTGATGCGGCCCGAGGCATGGCTGATGATCGGCCATTGCGGCGGCCTGCGCCCCAGCCAGCGGATCGGCGACTATGTGCTGGCCCATGCGTACCTGCGCGACGACCATGTGCTGGACGATGTGCTCCCCCCCGAAATCCCGGTGCCCGCCATCGCGGAGGTGCAGGTCGCGCTGGCCAAGGCGGCGGAGATCGTCTCGGGCCAGTCGGGCGACGAGTTGAAGCGCCGCTTGCGCACTGGCACGATCGTGACCACCGACGACCGCAATTGGGAATTGCGCTATTCCAAGTCGGCCTTGCGCTTCTCGCTCAGCCGCGCGGTCGGGATCGACATGGAGTCCGCGACGATCGCGGCGCAGGGCTATCGCTTCCGCGTGCCGTACGGGACATTGCTCTGCGTGTCGGACAAGCCGCTGCATGGCGAATTGAAGCTGCCGGGGCAGGCCAACCGCTTCTACGAACGCGCGATCAGCGAGCATATGCGGATCGGCATCGAAACCTGCGAGCAACTCCGCCTGGAGGGCAACAAGCTGCACAGCCGCAAGCTGCGCGCATTCAACGAGCCGCCCTTCCGCTGATCGGCAAGCGGATAAGAAACCGGGGGCAGGCGCAAGCGTTACGGTCACGAACCGAAGGGGATTTTGCGATGGTCGACACCATGGACCCGAAAAAGCCACGTCCGCCCCGCCGCCGCGCCACGCCCAAGGCGGCGGGCACCCCTTCGCCGCGCAAACGCGCCGCCCCCAAGGCGGACGTTGCGACCGAAGAACCGGTCACGCCCCCGGCTGCCGAAGAGGCGGAAGGCGCTGCTCCCGAAGCGCCAAAGCCGGCGGCCAAGCCCAAGGCCCCGCCCAAGCCCCGCTCGACCAAGCGCACCGCGCCGCGCAAGGCCCCTCCGCGCAAACCCGCCGCGATCACGGCCGCGCCTGCTCCCGTTCTGGGCAAGCACGGGCTGGACCGGGTCGGCGGCAAATGGGGGGTCGCGTCGATCCTCGGGAGCCTGGCGGCGGCGGCCGGGCTGACGGCCGCGTTATTGTCGCTGAAGGGGAGTTCCGCCAAACGGGATGGGAATGAGGACGGCGAGCAACGCTGAATCGCCCGCCCCGTTCAGCCTGAGCGAAGTCGAAGGCTAAACGGTGAGGCCGTCCAAAAGGCCGTCGCCCCAGCGCAGGCTGGGGCCTTTTTCGATTGCTGGATGTAGCTGCCTAAGATCCCAGCCTTCGCTGGGATGACGGGTGTATATCTTTACGCCTTCGACTTCGCTCAGGCTGAACGGACGGGGAGAGCCAATCTTCCTCCCGTGCAAGGGGAGGTGGCAGTCCGCAGGACTGACGGAGGGGTGTCACCGCTCGCGACCCGGCCCCTCCACCACCGCTTCGCGGCGGTCCCCCTCTTCAAGCGAGCTTGGGGAGGAATGAGTTCGGCCTTCCTCAATCCTCCCCATTCCCGATGGGGAGGGGAACCGCTCGCGTCAGCGAGTGGTGGAGGGGTAGGCGGCGTACCCCGCGCCCTCCACCCGCAAAATCACCAACCCTGCGGCTTGCCCTTGTTCTGCTGGTCGAGCCACGCCTTCAACGGCGCGAAATATTCGACCAGCGCCTTGCCCGACATTTCGCGGCTGCCCGTGAACACCTGGAGCGCGTCCGGCCACGGCTTGGACTGGCCCATCGCCAGCATCGCGTTCAGCTTCTCGCCAACCGCCTTGTTCCCATAGAAGGAACAGCGGTGCAGCGGCCCCTTCCACCCGGCCTGGTCGCACGCCGCCTTGTAGAACTGGAACTGGAGCACCCGCGCCAGGAAATAGCGGGGCATAGGGCACGCCCGCCGGGATGTGGTACTTCGCGCCTGGATCGAATTTGGTCTCGTCGCGCGCCACCGGCGGCACCACGCCCTGATATTTCAGCCGTAGCGCGTCCCAACCCGCTTGATACTGGCCCGCCGGGATCTGCCCCGAAAACACGCCCCAGCGCCATTTGTCGATCAACAGGCCAAAGGGCAGGAACGCCACCTTGTCCATCGCCTGGCGCAGCAGCAGCCCGATATCCTTGTCGGTGCTCGGCACGCGCGCCGGATCGAGCAGGCCGATCTTCACCAGATAATCGGGCGTGATCGACAGGGCGACGGTGTCGCCGATCGCCTCGTGGAAACCGTCATTCGCGCCGTTCTTGTAGAGAAAGGGCTGCCCCTTGTACGCGCGCTGGTAATAGTTGTGGCCGAGTTCGTGGTGGATCGTCACGAAGTCGTCGGCATTGACCTTGGTGCACATCTTGATCCGGATATCGTCGAGATTGTCGACGTCCCAGGCCGAGGCGTGGCAGATGACCTCGCGGTCGGCGGGCTTCACGATCTGCGAGCGCTGCCAGAAACTCTGCGGCAGTGGCGCGAAGCCCAGCGACGAGTAGAAGCCCTCGCCCGCCTTGACCATCTTGATCGGATCATAGCCCTTGGCCTTGAGCAGATCGCCGGTGTCGAAGCCGACATCGCCCGCGCCCTTGGGCGCGACCAGGTCGTAGATATTGCCCCATTCCTGCGCCCACATATTGCCGAGCAGGTCGGCGCGGATCGGACCGGTCCTGGCCTGCACCGCATCGCCGTACTTTTCGTTCAGCTTCCAACGGACATAGGTGTGCAGCGCCTTGTAGAGCGGCTCCAGCTCGCCCCAGATCTTGTCGGTCAGCTGCGCAAACTGCTCCGGCGACATGTCATAGCCCGAGCGCCACAGCGCGCCCGCATCGGCATAGCCCAGTTCCCTGGCCCCCTGGTTCGCGAGGCCGGTCATCTGCGCATAGTCGGCGCGCATCGGGGCACCGACATTGTCGTGCCAGCTTACCCACATCTCCTTCAGCTTGGCGGGATCGCGCTCGCTGCCCATCGCGGCCTCGATATCCGATCCGTTGATCGGCTGGCCGTTCAGCACGCCCTTGCCCTTGCCATAGGAGGAGGACATGCGCGTCGTCAGGGTTGAGAGTTGCGCCGCCGCACCCGGCGTTGTCGGGGCAGGCAGGGTGATGCCGCCGCGGAGCAGGTCCAGCTTGCGCTTGGTGTCATAGGACAGGCCCGGCACCGCCTGATAACGCGCCGCGCCGAGGCCATAGCGGACGGCCAGATCGGTCATCTCCGCCCCCGAGGCGGCGGCCAGTGCATCGGTATCGTCGGTGATATAGGTCGCATTGACCCACGCGACCTGCTGTGCCCCCACCGACTTTTCGGCCAGCGTCTTCTCGGCTTCGGCGACGAAGGCATCGGCGGCGGCGGGCGTCGCGGCCTGTGATGTCGAAGCGGCGGTCTGCGCCTGGGCGGTCCCGGCCCAGCAGGAACGCCAGCACGGTGCCGGAAACGGCGGAACGGATCATGCTATCCCCCAAAGATCATGGCTCGCCCTCGAAACGGGGCGAATGGCGTGCAGTTGCGCGGCTTTGCCCGCCGCCGTCAAGCGGTCAGGAACTGCGCGATCGCTTCGCCCAGTTCGGCTTTCGTCACCGAACTCATATGGTTGCCGGGAATCTCGACATAGCGGCCACGCGGCAGCGCCTCGGCCAGGTCGACCGCCGCGCCATTGTCGAAATCGTCGACACCCGCCACGACCAGCGCAGGCAGGTCGAACCCCTGGATCGCCGACAACGGCGTATCGGCAAAGGTCTGGAGGATATGGAGCAGCGCCACCGGATCGCCACCGGTGGTCTTCAGGAACGCCTCCGCCATCCATTCCGGGCTGCCACGCTTATGCTCGCCCAGCCGGGTCAGGATATTGGTGAAATGCTCGACCCGCCGGTCGGTATGGAGCAGCCCCTCCAGCCCCATCCCTGCGAAGATCGCCTTGCCCGGCTCCGCGCCCGTCGCGAGCATCCGACTGACCGTCCGCGCGCCCAGCGAATAGCCGCCCAGAACATAATCGGTCAGCCCCAGATGCTCAACCAGCGCATGGCCGTCGCGGGTCAGCGCGTCCTTCGGGTAGGCGGCGGGGTCGTGCGGCTTGCCGCTTTCCCCGTGCGCGCGCAGATCGGGCATGATGACCCGGTAGCCCTTGGCCGCGATCGCGGCGGCATGGCCGTAGCGGATCCAGTTGGTATGGGCGTCGGAGAAATAGCCATGGATCAGCACGACGGGCCGCCCCTCCCCCATTTCGCGCCACGCGATCGGAGTTCCATCGAAGCTGTCGAAGAAGCGGGTTTCGGGGGCGGTGTCGGCCAAGGCTCAGGTCTCCGATGGGCAAGCAGTACGCCAGCCTCCTAATCGGCCAGCCTCCTAATCGGATCGCGCGGGATGTGCACGTCTTGATCCGATGCGGCCATCCCCGCCCTTCCCAGCACGCCTCACCAAGACGGTCCAAGACCTATGGGATTCCATGGATTTTCCGCAGAAATCCACGAGTCGCGGGCATGGACAAAAGGGGTACAAGTGGTTAGCCGCCATGAATGGCAGCCTCGCTTTTCCTGTTGATCGCAGTCGTCCTGGCCTTTGCCGGGGGGAGCGGGCCCTGGGTCCTGATCGCGACCGTCGCCGTCGCGACGGCGGCGGGGACCAAGCTGCCCGATCTGGATACGCCGTTGCAGCTTCAGCATCGCAGTGCGCTGATCCACAGCATCCTGCCCTTCTATGTCGCGCTGTTCGACATCCGCACCTGGGGCGTCGCGGCGGGGTTGGGCTTCGGGGTCGGCTTTCACCTGGCCGCCGACCTGTTTCCCGGCACGATGCGCGGCTTCGCGACGATCAAGCTGCCGATCTGGGGATCGATCGGGGTGCTGCCCTCCTATCTCTGGATCGCGATCAACGCCGCCGCCAATCTGGCGGGTGCGCTGATCGTGCTGGAATGGATCGCCGCCGACCGGGTCGCGGCCTGTGCGCTGGCGGCGACCGGCGTCTTGGGGGCCAGCTATCTGCTGCGTGCGCAGGGCGGGCTCTATGCGCTGGCGGTGATCGTCGGGATCGGCTGGCTGATCGTCCGATAGCCCGATTGGCGGCGGCGATGCTTTGCGATAAGGCATGGGCCTGCCACGAGAAGCAGGATGATCGGGAGCGGATGCCGGACCCATAACCGGACCCTCGATGACCGCAGCCAACGCCTCCCCCGCCACCACCCTTCCGCCCAGCCCGATCGGGCGTCCGCACAGCCTGCTCGAGGATGCCTATGCGATCTTCATCGGCGTCACGCTGTTGATCGTGGGGCTGGTGTTCCTGAAGGCGGCGGGGCTGGTGACCGGGGGTATCGCGGGCGTGGCGCTGCTCCTGTCCTATCTGATCCCGCTGCCTGCGGGCGTGTTGTTCACGCTGGTCAACATCCCCTTCTTCCTGTTCGCGCACAAGGTGATGGGCGCGCGGTTCGCCGTAAAGACGGTGCTGGTCAATATCGGGATCGGCGCGGCCTCGGCCATCACCCGCGTCTCGGTGCATGTCGACACCGTCCATCCCGCCTTTGCCGCGCTGGTCGGCGGCACCGTGATCGGCATGGGCATCTTGGCACTGGCCCGGCATCAGGCCGGGGTCGGCGGGACGGGCGTCATCACCATCTGGCTCTATCGCAAGCGCGGATGGAATATGGGCATGACCCAGGTCGCGCTGGACGTGTTCATCCTGGCGATGGCCATCCCGGTCGTATCGGGAGTGCAGATGATGTGGTCCGCGATCAGCGCCGCGGCGATCAGCCTGATCCTGTTCGCCTGGCACCGGCCGGGGCTCTATATGGGTCGATGAGTATATCCTCCCCGGCACGGGGAGGTGGCAGCGCGCGAGCGCTGACGGAGGGGGGCTTCCTCATAGGGCATTCCTTGCGGAGAGCCCCCTCCACCATGCTGCGCATGGTCCCCCTCCCCGTTGCCGGGGAGGAGTTTTACGTCAGCCCTTCTTCAGGTGACGACGGCCGAGAAGTTCGGCGATCTGCACCGCGTTCAGCGCGGCCCCCTTGCGGAGATTGTCCGACACGCACCACAGCGACAGGCCGTTATCGACCGTCGAGTCCTCGCGCACGCGGCTGATGAAGGTGGCGAAGTCGCCGACGCACTCGACCGGTGTGACATATCCGCCGTCCTCACGCTTATCGACCAGCATGACGCCGGGGGCTTCGCGCAGAATGTCCTGGGCTTCCTGGGCCGAAATCTCGTTCTCGAACTCGATGTTCAGCGCCTCGGAATGGCCGACGAACACCGGCACGCGGACACAGGTGGCGGTGACCTTCACCTTGGGGTCGAGGATCTTCTTGGTTTCCGCCACCATCTTCCACTCTTCCTTGGTCGAGCCGTCGTCCAGGAAGCTGTCGATGTGCGGGATCACGTTGAAGGCGATCTGCTTGGTGAACTTCTTGGGCTCGGCGGGGTCGCCGACGAAGATGTTGCGGCTTTGCTCGAACAACTCGTCCATGCCAGCCTTGCCCGCGCCCGACACCGACTGATAGGTCGCGGCGACGACGCGCTTGATCGTCGCCTTGTCGTGCAGCGGCTTCAGCGCCACGACCATCTGCGCGGTCGAGCAATTGGGGTTGGCGATGATGTTCCGGGCCTTGTAGCCGTCGATCGCGTCCGGGTTCACCTCCGGCACGATCAGCGGCACGTCCGGGTCCATGCGGTAGAGCGACGAATTGTCGATCACGACGCAGCCCGCGGCGGCGAATTTGGGCGCATAGATCTTGGTCGCGTCCGATCCGATCGCGAACAGCGCGATGTCCCAACCGGCGGGATCGAAATGCTCGATATTCTTGATGGTGAGCATTTTGCCGGTCTCACCATATTCGATCTGGTCGCCCTGGCTGCGCGACGAGGCGACCACCGCCAGTTCGTCGATCGGGAATTCCCGCTCCGCCAGAATGTTGAGCATTTCCCGGCCGACATTGCCCGAAGCCCCGGCGACCACCACGCGATAACCCATTCAACCCTCCACTCGGAAGCGTGAGCCGGTAGCGTCATTGCGCGGACGCGTCCACCAACTTTGCGAAAAGTGCGCGTTTGCGCGGGGCAAGCGGGGGTTTAGGGGTGATTATCGCCAAAGGCCCCAGCCTTCGCTGGGGCGACGTAACCCCTGTCGCCCCAGCGAAGGCTGGGGCCTCTCGCCTCAGGCCAGTCGGTCGAAGAGGTCGTCCCACTCAGGATTGATGCTCTCGATCAGCCGGACCTTCCATTCCCGCTTCCACGCCTTCATGGCTTTCTCGCGAGCGATGGCATCGTCGATCCGATCATGCTCCTCGGCATAGACCAGTCGATGCAGGCCATAACGGCGACAGAATTCCGCGCCTCTATCGGTGCGATGCTGATGAATGCGCGCCGCGAGATGCGCGGTGACGCCGATATAGAGCACGCCGTCAGGCTTGTTGGTCATGATGTAGACCCAGCCCGCCATCGGTCAGCCTATGCGGAGAAAGGCCCCAGCCTTCGCTGGGGCGACGGGCTTGGAGTCAATCATGCGTACTCGCCGCCCAGGTGGCGTGGGATATCCCGTGGACCGACTGGAAATGGTCGGTGATGCGGTCGAGTTCGCCCGCCTCGATGATGGTGCTGGTCAGGGTGGCGGTGACCGTCACCTGATCCTCGCCCAGTTCCTCCGTCTCCAGTTCCGCGACGGGCAATCCGGCGCGCTCCAGATGCTCGACCAGCATGTCGCCGACCGGCCCGGCCTGCGCCGTGACGGTGGTCAGGCTAACCGAGTAGGTCGCCTCGACATGCCGCCCCTCCACCGGAATGCGGTTGATCGCGTCGACCAACGGCCGCAGCGCGGTATTGGCGAGCAGGACCACGAAGGTCAGCAGCACCGCCTCCGCCACCATGTCGCTACCCGCGATCGAGCCCACCGCCGCCGAGCACCAGAGGGTCGCGGCGGTGTTCAAGCCCGCGGACGTTCATCCCCTCCTTCATGATGACGCCCGCGCCCAGGAAGCCGATGCCGGACACGACATAGGCGATGATGCGGATCGACTCGACATCGCCGCCCAGCCGCTGTCCCAGATCGACGAACGCCGCCGCGCCGATCGCGACCAGCGCATTGGTGCGCAGCCCCGCCGTGCGCTGGCGATATTGCCGCTCCGCCCCGATCACGGTGCCCAGTACGAACGCCGTCAGATAGCTGACCAGTGTGTCGAGGAACGGCCAGAGGTGGAAGGTTTTCAGAAATGCCATGTGCATATCCTAAATCCTCCCCGTTACGGGGAGGTGGCAGCGCGCGAGCGCTGACGGAGGGGGGGCCGCCACCGAGGACGTCACTTGCGGCAATCCCCCTCCACCATGCTTCGCATGGTCCCCCTCCCCGTGCCGGGGAGGATCGGGATTAGTTCGCCTTCTTGTCCTTCACCGTCCGGTTCAGGAAGTTCAGGATCGTGTGCCACAGATGCTCCGACACGCCCGCCCCCCCGACGCGGTGGGTCTGGCCGGGATAGAGCATCATTTCGAACGGCGTATCCGTCTTCTGCATTTCGGCCGCGAAGGCGGTGGCATTGTCGAGGAAGACATTGTCGTCCGCCATGCCGTGGATCAGCATCAACGGATCGCGAATCTTGGCCGCATCCGTGATCCCTTGCGAGGTCGCATAGCTTTGCGGATCGGTGCGCGGGTCGCCCAGATAGCGTTCGGTATAATGGGTATCGTAAAGCTGCCAGCCGGTCACCGGCGCGCCCGACACGGCGGCGGCATAGACGCCGGGCGTCTTCTCCAGCATCTTGATCGACATATAGCCGCCATAAGACCAGCCATAGGTCGCGATCCTGGTCGGATCGACGAAGGGCAGGCTCTTCAGATAATTGGCCCCCGCCAACTGATCGGCGACCTCGACCGTGCCCATCGCGTGGTAGATGGCATCCTCGAACGCCTTGCCGCGATTATAGGAGCCGCGATTGTCGATCTGGAAGAATATCCATCCCTGATCGACCAGATATTGCGGCAGCGCGCCCTGCCAGCCGCGCGTCACCTGCTGGCCGGTGCCGGGGCCGCCATAATGCTGGAAGAAGACGGGATAGCGCTTGCCCGGTTCCAGCTTGGGGGTGATCATCTCCCAATAGAGCGTCGTGCCGTCATCGGCCTTGATCGTGCCGAACTGGGTCTCCCGGTGGCTGGCGAGATAGGGCGCATAGGGATGCCCCGCGACGATGGCGTTCTCGTTGATCCAGCTCAGCCGCTTGCCGCTCGTGTCGGCGAGATAGACCTGGGTCGGCTGGCTCGGGCTGGAGCGCGAGACGATGAAGCGGCTGGCCGATGAGTCCATCGACGCACTGTTGGTATAACCGCGCTCGGTCAGGCGGGTGATGACGTTCGGCTTGGCGATATCGACGGCGTAGAGATGCTGTTCGAGGACATCGTCCTTGAGGCCCGTGAAGTACAGACGGCCCTTGGCCTCGTCCACCCCGACCAGGCCGGTCACGACCCAGGGCCCCTTGGTCAGTTGCGTCCATTTGCCGTTCGCGAAGCGATAGAGATGGCCATAGCCGTCCCGCTCCGACCGCCAGATCAGGCTGCCATCCTTCATCGGGCGATAGGCGTCGGACAGGTTCAGCCAGCTCCGCTCACCCGACCGCTCGGTGAAGACCAGCGTGGACTTGCCGGTGGTCGGATCGACGCGCAGCATGTCGAGCCGTTTCTGGTCGCGGCTCTGCCGCTGGACCAGCATCGCCGAGCCGTCCGGGGTCCAGTCGACGCGCGCCAGATAAATGTCGGGATCGCTGCCCAGATCCACCTTCACCCGGCCCGATCCGTCCGCCTTCATGACATAGAGATCGACCAGCGCATTGGGCGTGCCCGCCGCCGGATAGCGCTGTTCATAGACCTTGGTCCCCGCCGCGCCGATCGCCGCGCGGACCGCGACCTTGACCGGGGCCTCGTCGAAGCGTTCGACCGCGATGTAACGCTCGTCGGGGCTCCACCAATAGCCCGTAAAGCGGTGCATTTCCTCCTGTGCGACGAACTCCGCCTCGCCGAAATGGACGGTGCCCCCGCCCTCGGTGGTCAAGGCCCGCGCCTCGCCACCTCCCAGCGGCATGGCCCACAGATTCTGGTCGCGCACGAAGCTGACGAAACCGCCCTTGGGGCTGACGATCGGGTTCAGCTCGCCGCCCGGCGTGTTGGTCAGGCGGCGGACCTGCCCGTCGAGCCCCGCGAGGTACAAATCGCCATCGAGCGGCACCAGGATCGACTTGCCATCGGGGGCCCAGTCATAGGCGACGATCCCCTTCGACCCGCCGATGCGCGCGCGCTCGCGCTGCATCTTCTCCGCCTCGGACAGTTCGGCACCCGAGCCGACCCTCTTCGAATCGACCAGCATCCGCTCTTCGCCGGTGCGGGTGTCGCGCGCCCAGAGATCCAGCCGCTCACGCTCGTCGGCGCGAGGGCGCAGCGAGGTCAACAGCGTGCCGTCGGGCGACAGGCGTAGCCCGCGTGGTTGCGATCCCGACAGGTCGGGGCTGCCGAAGACGCGCGCCAGCGTCAGTTCGCCCTGCTTTTCCGGCTCAGCGGCCATGGCCGGTGCCCCCATTCCCGATGTGATCGACGCCCCGACCGAGGCCAGCGCCAGACCGAGCACCCATTTGCGCATTCATACCACTCCAGACCCATATTCGCCGGATCGGTCCCGGCGCGTCGCCGCGCGTTATCGCGACGGCGCGGCGATCGGGCAAGCGCGATCCGATCCGGTCGGACAGGATCGCCAGATGCTGCGCGAAGAGTCGCCGTTTCGGTCAGAAATTCTTCGTAAACCCGCTATTAACGAAATTTGTTTAGACCGTTCGGGCGGGCACGGCACGAGGAGATGATCCCCGTCGTCATACTCCGCACATTATCGGAACGGACATGGCGGCGACCATCGCATTCGACATTCAGAACGATCGGCGGGGTGATATCCGGGCGATCCTGGCGCGCTCGGGTAGCGCGGGGCATCCTCATGTCCAGTCGCTGCTTCTGCCGCAGGCGCTGCTGCATGACCTGACCGATGCGGTTCATGCGGTGTGCGCGGTCCATGGCAATCATCCGAGCATGATCGACTACGCCATGGCGCGCGGCATCCAGATCGAAACGCTGCCCTGGTTGATCCAGTCGTCCAACGCCTTCGCCCATGAGCGGGCCTTTCTCGCCAACCTGACCTCAGCGGCGGGCCCGCTTCCCTCGACACCGGGTCAGGCACAGACCGATGCGGCGCTGACCCAGTTGCGCCAGACACTGGAGATGCTCGCCAATTCGGATCGTCGCGGATGCGCGACCGGCGCGGTCTGTGCGCTGATCCTCGACTGGCGGACCATCCGGCAGCTTCTGGACCAGGCCGCCCGCCGCTTCGGCCTGTCCGCCCCCGTCAACCAGTTGCCCGAACCGTTGCTCGACATGACCGAGGAAGAGGCGGCGACGCTGGGCCTGGCACGGGCGCGCGGTTTCGGCGCGACTCAGTTGCTCGTCCAGCATCGCGTACTCTGGGATTTGCTGGAGGCGCGGGCGAGCGCACGACGCGGCTAGCGGAGACCAGCCCCGCGCTGTCCGCCCGTCGCGCGAAACACTCGGCCGGGCGAGCTACCGGCCCGTTAACCATCTTGAACAGTGCACGATTAATCCGCCGGGTTTAGCGTGATCGTCATGAAAGCCCTGGTGTCCAAAGCAGTCCTATCGCTCTGCGCACTGACGGTCGCCGTGTCGGCCGAAGCGCGATCGCTGCTCGATTATGTCGGGCAATGCGTGCCTTTCGCGCGCGAGGCTTCCGGCATTTCCATCTATGGCGATGCCTGGACCTGGTGGAACCAGGCCGAAGGCAAATATCCGCGCGGCCACAGCCCCCGCGTCGGCGCGGTCGTCGTCTTCGAAAAGACCAGCCGCCTGCCGCTGGGCCATGTCGCGGTGGTCAGCCGCGTGGTCGAGGACCGGGTGCTGATGCTGACCCACGCCAATTGGTCGATCCAGAATGGCGAGCGCGGCCATGCCGAACAGGATGTGACGTTGTTCGACGTATCCCCCGCCAATGACTGGAGCGAGGTGAAGGTCTGGTTCCGCGACTCGGACGGGTTGGGCAGTTCCACCTATCCGATCTACGGCTTCATCTATGGCAAGGGCCGCGCCGCGCCCGAATTGACCAGCGACAAGCCCGATTATGTCGGCGCGCTGATCGACGCCTATGTCGCCCGCTGATTGCTAGGGGGATCGAGCTTCGCCCTACGCGGACGTGCGAGGAAAAGACGGTCAGTTCGCGGCTGGCCGGTGGATCACGCCGCCGGTCATTACCTGCGCCACACCGGTCGTGCCCGGAAAGCTGATCGGGCGCTCGTTCAGCCGCCGCACCGCCATATAGGCGAAACCCTCGGCCTCCATCGCGTCGCCGTTCCAGCCCAGCGCATCGGTCGGCTCGGGCGTCAGTCCGGTTTCCTGCCCGATCATGCGGAGCATCGTCGCATTGTGCCGACCGCCGCCCGCGACCAGCAGCCGCCGGGGCCGCTCGGGCAGATGGTCCAGCGCCCGCGCCACGGTCCGCGCGGTAAAGGCGGTCAGCGTCGCCGCCCCGTCCGCCGCCGACAGGCCCCGCGCCGGCTGGATGGTGAAGTCGTTGCGGTCGAGCGACTTGGGCGGGGCCAGATCGAACCAGCCATTGTCCATCATCGTGTCCAGCACGGTCGGCTCGACCCGCCCCCTCGCCGCCAACGCGCCGTCCGCGTCGTAACGCTGGCCGGTTTCCGCCTCCATCCAGCTATCGATCAGGCCGTTGGCAGGCCCGGTGTCGAACGCGACCAGCGCTCCGTCGCGGCCGACCCAGGTGATGTTGGCGACCCCGCCAAGATTGAGGATGGCGACCGGCTTTTCCAGTTCGGTAGCGAGTGCCGCATGATAGACCGGGATCAGCGGGGCCCCCTGCCCGCCCGCCGCGACATCGGCGGAGCGGAAGTCGGACACGGTGACGATTCCCGTGGCATCGGCCAGCGCCTGTCCATCACCGATCTGCCAGGTCCAGCCGCGATCGGGGCGATGCGCCACGGTCTGGCCATGGAAACCGATGACATCGACCCGCCCTGCCTCGACACCCGCATCGCGCAACAGCTTCTGCACGACCATCGCATGGGTCCGGACGATCAGGTCGCCCGCCGCGACGATGGGCGGGCTGGCGCGGGGACGGTCGAAGGTCAGCGCCATCGCGGTCGCCTCCGCCAGTTCGGCACGCGCGCCGTCCGAATAGGTTTCGGAGCGAAAGGCGACCGGGCGCACCAGCGTCTCGCCATCCGTCTCGACCAAGGCGGCGTCCACGCCGTCCAGCGAGGTTCCCGACATCAATCCGATCGCCAGCATCGCCAATTTAACCTTTGTGAAACTGCCCCCTCATGCCGGGATCGCGGGGGCCTGTCGACCACCTGGCGCAAGCACATCTGGAAAAGCGTTCCGATCTGGACTATGTGCGCGCGTATCCCATGGCAACCAAACTCCCCACTCCGCCGCGCGTCGGCATGGTCTCGCTCGGCTGTCCCAAGAATCTGGTCGACAGCGAACGCATCCTGACCCAGCTTCGCGCCGATGGCTATCAGATGTCGCCCGACTATGCCGGGGCGGACGTCGTGCTGGTCAACACCTGCGGCTTTCTCGACTCCGCCAAGGAGGAAAGCCTGGAGGCGATCGGCGAGGCGATCAAGGAAAATGGTCGCGTCATCGTGACCGGATGCATGGGCAAGGAAGCCGATGCGATCCGCACCCGCTTCCCCGACGTGCTGGCGATCACCGGCGCGCATGAATATGAGCAGGTGGTGGAGGCGGTCCACGCCGCCGCGCCCGCGAACCTGTCGCCCTATATCGACCTGATCCCCGATGCGGGGCTCAAGCTGACGCCGCGTCACTATAGCTATCTGAAGATTTCGGAGGGCTGCAACCACCGGTGCAGCTTCTGCATCATCCCGTCGCTCCGTGGTGATCTGGTCAGCCGCCGCCCCGACGCGATCCTGCGCGAAGCGGAAAAGCTGGTCGCGGCGGGCACGCGCGAGCTGCTGGTCATCAGCCAGGACACCTCGGCTTACGGCATCGATATCCGCCGCGAACCCCGGATGTGGAAGGGGCAGGAAGTCGTGCCGCACATGACCGACCTTGCCCGTGAACTCGGCAAGATCGCGCCATGGGTGCGTCTCCATTACGTCTATCCCTATCCGCATGTGGATCAGGTGATCCCGCTGATGGCGGAAGGCTTGGTGCTGCCCTATCTGGACATCCCGTTCCAGCATGCCGCGCCGTCCGTCCTCCGCCGCATGAAGCGCCCCGGTAACGATGCCAAGGTGTTGAGCCGCATCCACCAGTGGCGCGACATCTGCCCCGACATCGCGATCCGCTCGACCTTCGTGGTCGGCTTCCCCGGCGAGACGGAGGAGGATTTCGAATATCTGCTCGACTGGCTGGACGAGGCGCAACTCGACCGGGTCGGCGCCTTCCGCTTCGAGCCCGTCGAGGGCGCCGCCGCCAATGCCCTGCCCGATCACGTCCCCGAGGCGGTGAAGGAAGAGCGTTACGCGCGGATCATGGAAAAGACCGCCGCGATCTCCGCCGCCAAGCTCGCCGCGAAGGTAGGGCGCACCCTGCCCGTCATCATCGACGCGGTGGACGAAGAAGGCGGCGCGACCGGCCGGTCCCAGGCCGATGCACCGGAGATCGATGGCGAGGTCTTCCTGCGCGACGCCGGGCATCTGACGGTCGGCGACATCGTGCCGGTCGCGATCGAGGATGCGGACGAACATGACCTGTACGGCGTTCCCGTCACCGGAAACGGATGAGCATCTATATCCGATCGTCACGGGCGTTGCCCCGCCCCTCCACCACTCGCTGACGCGAGCGGCCCCCCTCCCCAAGCATAGCCTGGGGAGGAATGAAGATACTCGGCGGACCCACAGGCCCCAATCCTCCCCAAGCGATGCTTGGGGAGGGGGACCGCCGCGAAGCGGTGGTGGAGGGGCATTCCCCCCACTTTAGTCAGGTCGAACGGAGCGAGGGGGGCCATTCCAACCACCGTTCACGCTGAGCGAAGTCGAAGCGCACGCTCCGAACCCGTTGCACCGCCCCCACAAACCTGCTTCCTTGGCCCCATGAGATACCCGACATTGCTGGCGGCGATCGCGTTGATTGCTCCCGCCGCGCTCGCAGCCCAAGCCCTGACCCCGGCGGAAACCCAGAAGATCGATGCGCTGGTGCAAAAGACGCTGGCCGATACCGGCGTCCCCTCCGCCTCGATCGCGGTGGTTCGCGGCGGCAAGGTCGTGCTCGCCAAGGCTTACGGCAAGCAGTTCGAAGGGCAGACCGGCCCCGCCGACCCGAAACTCCCCTATCAGATCGCCTCCGTCTCGAAGCAGTTCACCGCCGCCGCGATCCTGCTGCTGGCGGACGAAGGCAAGCTGTCGCTGGACGACACCGTCGCCAAATATATTCCCGGCATCACCGATGGCGACAGGATCACCATCCGCCAGCTTCTCAGCCACACCTCGGGCCTGCGCGACTATTGGCCGCAGGATTACAGCTTCAGGGCGATGGCGACCCCGACCAGCCCGCAGGGCATCGTCGACCGCTGGGCCAAGGCACCGCTGGATTTCCAGCCCGGTGCCCAGTGGCAATATTCCAACACCGGCTATGTCGTGGCGGGCATGATCGTCGAGAAACTGTCTGGCCAGCCGCTGCTCGACTTCCTCCAGGCAAGGGTATTCCGCCCCCTCGGCATGCGGGCGGTCGATCAGGACAAGGCGGTCGGCCCCGGCTTTCCCCAAGGTTATCTCCGCCACGCGCTGGGCCCCGTCCGGGTCGAGACGCCCGCAGCGTCCGGCTGGCTCTATGCGGCGGGCGGACTCGCCATGTCGCCGGAAGACCTGGCCAAATGGGACGTCGCCCGGATGAACCGCACCCTGTTGCCGCCCCAGGATTGGGCGGAGCAGGAAAAACCGGTCAGGCTGCCCGACGGCTCCAGCACCAATTACGGACTGGGCGTCGGGGTCGGCACTGCCGACGGCCGCCGCTTCGTCGAGCATGGCGGCGAGGCGGTGGGCTTCCTGACCGAGAATATCGTCTATCCCGACGACAAGGCCGCCGTGGTGGTCGCCGTCAATGCCTGGTTCGCCGACGCCCATGACCGGATCGCCAAGGGCCTTTCCGACATCGTCCTCCCCGCCCCCAGGGCGAATGTCGAGGATGCCGCCGCGCTCGATCGGACGAAGCGGATTTATCTCCAGCTTCAGACGGGCCAAGTCGACCGGGCGCTTCTGACCGAGGACGCCGCCTATTATTTCACGCCCGCGACCATGGCGGATTATCGAACCAGCCTGTCGCCGCTCGGCGCGCCGACGAAGATCGAACAGGTGGGCAAGACGCGGCTGCGCGGCGGCTTCGTCAACCGTTCCTATCGCGTCACCTACCCGAACCGCAGCCTCAGGATCAGCACATATGCCGAACCGGGGACGAACGGAAGGATCGAACAATTCCTCGTGAGCCCCGCCCAGTGACGGATTTCGCCCCCCTGCTCCAACCCGATCGCGGACAGCCCGCGCGGACGATCACGTTGCTGACCGCCGACGCCTTCGACGGCTGGCTGAACCGTCAGACGGCATCGATCCGCGCGCTGGCTGCCGCCCAGCGTTTCGCCGCCAGGCCCCACACCCACCTCCTCCTTCCCCATGAGGACGGGATCGCGGTGGTCGCGGGCATGAGCGATCCCGAATCGCCCTGGGCGCTGGCCAGGCTGGCCGAAACCTTGCCAGAGGGCTGCTATCGCCTCGACGGCGCGGAGGTCGGGGCCAATGCGCTGGGCTGGCTGCTCGGCCAGTACCGGTTCACCCGCTATCGCAAGGCCGAGGACGCCGCGCCGCGCGTGCTTCTGACCCGCAACGTGGCGCATCGTGACGAGGTGATCCGCATCGCCGCCGCCACCCGCGCTGGTCCGCGATCTGGTCAATAGCGGCGCGGGTGATCTCGGCCCCGCGGAACTGGAGGCGGAGGCGGAAACGCTGGCGCGTCTTCATGGCGCGGCCGTCACCGTGACGGCGGGCGAGGCGCTGGCGCGCGATTACCCGATGATCCACGCTGTCGGACAGGCCGCCACGCGCGATCGCGCCCCGCGCCTGATCGAACTGAACTGGGGCGATCCCGCGCACCCGCGCATCGCCATCGTCGGCAAGGGCGTGTGCTTCGACACCGGCGGGCTCGACATCAAGCCGTCCTCGGGCATGCGGCTGATGAAGAAGGACATGGGCGGCGCGGCGCATGCGCTGGCGCTGGCCGGGCTGGTGATGGCCGCGAAGCTGCCGGTGCGGCTGCATCTGCTGATCCCGGCGGTAGAGAATGCCGTGTCGGCGGCGTCCTTCCGCCCCGGCGACGTGCTGAAGACCCGCAAGGGCCTGACGGTCGAGAACACCAATACCGATGCCGAAGGCCGCCTGATCCTGGGCGACGCACTGACCCGCGCGGGCGAGGAGAGGCCCGAACTGATCCTCGACTTCGCGACCCTGACCGGCGCGGCGCGCGTGGCGCTGGGGCCGGACCTGCCGCCGTTGTTCACCGATGACGAGGCGCTGGCGGCGGACCTGCTGGCGGCGGGTGTCGCAGAGGAGGACCTGGTGTGGCGCCTGCCGCTCTGGGACGGTTATGACGAGATGTTGAAGTCCGACATCGCCGACATGGTCAATGCCCCGGACGGCGGCTTCGCGGGCGCGATCACGGCGGCGCTGTTCCTGCGACGCTTCGTGCTCAAGGAAACGGCCTGGGCGCATCTGGACGTGTTCGCCTGGCGGCCCTCGGCCAAGCCGGGGCGGCCCAAGGGGGGTGATGCCTATGCCCTGCGCGCGGCGTATCGGATGTTGAAGGGGCGGTATTCGGGCTGACGACCAGCCCCCAACCGTCATCCCAGCGAAGGCTGGGATCTTTGGCGGCCATACCGATCCGCCGCAAAAGGCCCCAGCCTTCGCTGGGGCGACGGTGGCCTCCCGGCGTTACAACCCGGCCGCCGCCTCAATGATCGGCACGAACTTCGCGGCGGTCAGGCTCGCGCCGCCGACCAGCGCGCCGTCGACATTCTCGACCGCCAGCAAGGTCGCCGCATTGTCCCCCGTCACCGACCCGCCATACAGGATGCGCACCGCATCCGCCGCATCGCCGATCAGCATCCGCAGCTTGGCGCGCGCGATGGAATGGATCGTCGCGATCTCGTCCAGCGTCGGGGTGCGCCCCGTCCCGATCGCCCAGCGCGGTTCATAGGCCAGGGTGAACCAGCTTCCGTCCGCATTGTCGGGCACCGACTTCTCGATCTGCGCCTGCACCACGCGCTCGGCGCGACCCGCATTGCGCTCCGCCTCGGTCTCGCCGCAGCACAGAATGACGTTCAGCCCCTGGCGATGCGCCGCCGCCGCCTTGGCCCAGGCGTCCTGGCTGGTTTCGCCCTGGTCCGCACGACGTTCCGAATGGCCGACGATCGTGAAACGGGCCCCCGCCTCCTTGACCATGCCCGCCGAGACGCAGCCGGTATGCGCACCCGAATCGGCCTCGTGCACATCCTCCGCGCCGATCGACAGTCCGGGCACCCGCTCGGCGGCGGGGCCGATCAGGGTGAAGGGCACGGCCATCGCGACATCGACGTTCGGGGCCGCCTCCGCCGCCCGCGCCATGGCGTCCAGCTCGGCCAGAGCGGCGCGCGAGCCGTTCATCTTCCAGTTGCCCGCCACCAATTTGCGCCTTGCCATATTCAGGCTCCCATTGAGTCGCATGTTATACGTGTTCAACACCGATAGCGGATCGTGGCGTCCGCACAAGCTTGATGCGGGCGCGACTGCCCCCTAAAGCGGGGACGTTTTTATTCCTTGCCGATCGGTCGTCCATGCTCAGCTTCTTCCGCCGGATCATCAATTCCAAGGCCGGCGTCGTCGTGACCTTCATCGTGCTTGGCGTGATCGCGATCGCGTTCGCGGCGGGCGACGTGTCGAACATCGCCGGCATGGCGGGCGGTCTGGGCGGGTCCGACGTCGCCAAGGTCGGCGGTGCGAAGGTCACCGCCAACGACCTGCGCACCGCCGCGCAGAACGAGGTCGCGGCCTATCGCCAGGAACAGCCGACGCTCGACATGGCACAGTTCGTCGCGGCGGGCGGGTTCGAGGGCGTGCTTCAGCGCGAGATCACCGGCCTGTCGCTCGAACAGTTCGGCAAGGATCAGGGCATGGTCGTGTCGCGCCGCCTGGTCGATGGCCAGATCGCCTCGATCCCCGCCTTTCGCGGGCCCAATGGGCAGTTCGATCCGGCGCTCTATCAGCAGCTTCTGGCGCAGCGGAAGATGACCGACGCGCAGGTGCGGACCGATATCGAGCGGACCAGCTATGCTCAGCAACTGACGGTACCGATCATCGGCGCGACCCAGTTCGCGATGCAGATGGCGCTGCCCTATGCCTCTCTGCTGCTGGAAAAGCGTGAGGGCGAGGTCGGCTATGTCCCGACCCGTCTGGTGGCCGCCGGGGCCGCGCCGACCGATGCCGAGATTCAGACCTTCTATCAGCGCAACGTCCAGCGCTACACGCTGCCCGAGCGCCGCGTCGTCCGCTACGCACTGGTGACGCCCGCCGCCGTCGCGGCCGGCGCGACGCCCAGCGAGGCGGAGATCGCCCGCTATTACCAGACCAACCAGTCGCGTTATGCCGCGACCCAGAAGCGTGACGTGACCCAGGTGATCGTCGCCGATCAGGCGGGCGCCAACGCGCTGGCGGCCAAGGCGAAGGGTGGTGCCTCGCTCGCCGATGCCGCCCGCGCCGCCGGGCTGGAAGCCTCGACCCAGAAGGGTGTCGACAAGGCCGCTTATACGACGCAGGCGTCTGCTGCCGTCGCCGACGCCGTGTTCGGCGCCGCGCAAGGGTCGGTCGTCGGTCCGGTTCGCGGCACGCTGGGCTTCGTCGTCGCCAAGGTCGATGCGATCACCCAGGTTCCCGGCAAGACGCTGGCACAGGCACGGCCCGAGATCCTCGCCGAGCTGACCAAGCAGAAGCAGGCCGCCGCCCTGGGCGAGATGCGCAACACCATCGAGGATGCGCTGTCGGGCAATGCGACCTTCGACGAGGTCGTCACCGACCGTAAGTTGCAGGCGCAGACCACCCCGGCGGTGACCGCGCAAGGGGCCGCGCCCGATGCGCCGACTTTCCAGCCGACGCCGGAACAGCGCGCGATGATCACCGCCGCCTTCACCGCCGACGAAGGCGATGCGCCGCAGATCGTGCCGGTCGGGCAGGATGGCGGCTTTGCGGTCGTCGGCGTCGGGCAGATCCAGCGCTCCGCCCCGCGTCCGCTGGCGCAGGTACGCAACCAGGTTCTCGCCGACCTGAACGCCGACCGCGCCCGTGCCGCCGCGCGCAAGCTCGCCAATGCGGTGCTCGCCAAGGTGAACAAGGGCATGCCGATGGCGCAGGCGCTGAAGGAAACCGGCTTGGCCGTGCCGCCGGTCCGCCCCATCGCCGCGTCGCGCCGCGATCTGGCCGCCGCGCAGAACACACCCGCCGCCGCGCCGCTCGCGCTGCTCTTCTCGATGCCGCAGAACAAGGCGCGCACGCTGGAGGCTCCCCAGAACGAAGGCTGGTACATCCTGCGCGTGAACAAGATCGAGGCGGGCAACGCCGCCGGCAACGAAGCAGCGATCCGCGCCGCGCGCGCCGATATCGGTCGCCTGATCGGCCGCGAATATGTCTCGCAATTCGCCCGCGCCGTTCGCGACTCGGTGGGCGTGAAGACCGATCCCAAGGCGGTGGCGAAGGTCCGCGCAGAACTGCTGAACAATGGCGGCAACTGAGGCGAACGCCGCCGACGGCGCCGCCGACCGGCTTCGCGCCGGTCGCCCGATGCTGATCTGGCGGCGGCAGATCGCCGACACCGAAACCCCGGTGGCGGCGGCGCTCAAGCTGATCGAGCCGGGTCGCGGCGACTTCCTGCTCGAATCGGTCGAGGGCGGCGCGACGCGCGGGCGCTACAGCCTGATCGGCCTCGCCCCCGATCTGGTGTTCCGCGCGCATGGCCATGCGGCGGCGATCAACCGTCGCTGGGCCACCGACCGCGAGGCGTTCGAGCCGTGCTCGCAACCGACGCTCGCCGCGCTCCGCAGCCTGGTCGCCGAATGCCGCGCCGACGTGCTGGAGGGGCTGCCCTCGGCTCTCGCCTGTCTGGTCGGCTATTTCGGCTATGAGACGGTCGGGCTGGTCGAGGACCTGCCCCAGCCGGAAAGCGATCCGCTCGGCCTGCCCGACATGATCTTCGTGCGGCCGACCGTCATCCTGGTCTTCGACCGGCTGGCCGACGCGCTTTATCTGGTCGCGCCGGTCTGGCCGGATGCCGCACGCGATGCCGGCCGGATGATCGCCGAGGCGGAGGAACGGCTGGACGCGACCGCCGCCCGGCTGGCGACGACCGCGCTTCCCTCGCCCGTCCGCGCCGACCTGCCCGAGCCCGCCTACGCCCCTGCTCTGCCGCAGGGCTGCTATGCCGAGATGGTGACCCGTGCGAAGGACTATATCGTCGCGGGCGACATATTTCAGGTGGTGCTGGCGCAGCGTTTCTCTGCGCCCTTCGCCCTGCCCCCATTCGAGCTGTACCGCAGCCTGCGACGGATCAACCCCTCGCCCTTCCTCTACCATCTCGACCTGCCCGGCTTCTCGCTGATCGGGTCGAGCCCCGAGATCCTGGTCCGCGTCCGCGACGGCGAGGTGACGATCCGCCCGATCGCGGGCACCCGTCCGCGCGGGCGTACCGGGGCCGAGGATGCCGCGAACCGCGACAGCCTGCTCGCCGATCCCAAGGAACGCGCCGAACATCTGATGCTCCTCGACCTGGGCCGCAACGATGTCGGTCGTGCGGCGTCGGCGGGCAGCGTGCGCGTGACCGACAGCTATACGGTCGAATTCTACAGCCATGTCATGCACATCGTCTCCAACGTCGTCGGACGGCTGGGTGACGATAAGGACGCGCTGGATGCGCTGTTCGCGGGCTTCCCGGCGGGCACGGTCAGCGGCGCGCCCAAGGTCCGCGCCTGCCAGATCATCGCCGAACTGGAGCCGGAGCGGCGCGGGGCCTATGCGGGCGGCGTCGGCTATTTCTCGCCGGACGGGTCGATGGATTCCTGCATCGTGCTGCGGACCGCTGTGGTCAAGGACGGAACCATCCACGTCCAGGCGGGCGCGGGCATCGTCGCCGACAGCGACCCCGCCTATGAACAGCGCGAATGCGAAGCCAAGGCCGGAGCGATGCTCGCCGCTGCCAGGGACGCGGTGGCGCGGGCGGGCGAAGGCGGTTTCGGTCAATAGGGGCGGTTTGGCCGTTCTCCGGACGCTTCTTCAAGACTGATCCGCGAGAAGCGGCCCCTACCACACCCCCGAACCACCCCGGCGAAGGCCGATCGACTTTCGCCTATTCCTCCCCTGCAAGGGGAGGTGGCAGGCCGTCAGGCCTGACGGAGGGGTGTCGCGCTCTCGATAGGGGAACGCCCCTCCACCAGCTTCGCTGGTCCCCCTCCCCTTGCAGGGAGGAATGAGGACGCCGCCTGAATGTCGATCAGGCCCAAGAATTCAAGCGAACACGCCAATCCTTTTTTGCGCGCAAAGGCGCAGAGGACGCAGAGAAGCTATACACGCTCGGTAGCGCGCCCCGTTTTTCATCCTATGGCGGAAACGGACTGCCGTCGCCTCGGGCTCAACCACTCTGCGTTCTCCGCGCCTCCGCGCGAACACATTCTTCGTGTCTTCGCGTCTTCGCGTGAAAATGAATCCCGATCGACTCCAGACCCCGGCCTTCGCCGAGGCGTTTCGACTTCAAGTCATGGCGTCAGGGGCGACGACCGCCTCAATTCCCGTCGGCAGCCGGCGGGGTCTGTTCCGCGCGGCGGGCACGACGTTCGTCGGCGAACTGGCGGTTCCAGGTCATGCTGCATCCGCTCTGCCCGCCCGTGCCGACGGGCGAGCAGGTGTCGGGGATGCCGCCCGCGACACGCCCGACCTGGTCCATCGTCGCGGCGCGGTTGACCCAGCTCTGGTTCTGCGCCGGGATCGGCTTGTCGTCGCGCAGGCCCTTGGGGATGCGATAGGGTTCGTCGTCGCGGCCGCAGACCACCACTTCCTCGGCGGTGCTTTCCGGGCATTTCTGATCGCCGGTCAGCGTCACCTGCCGCACCCGCTTGGGCGGCTGGCCGGTCGCGGCCTGTTGGTCCTGCGTCGCCTGTTGCGCGAAGGCAGCGCCCGGGGTCAGCAAGAGGGCGGCAATCAGGGCGGCTCGGACCATGGCAACGGGACTCCTTTGAGACATCAACGTCGAACGCGGCGCATGGCTCCACGCTGAACGGTTCGCCCTAACGGCGTCTTTCGGGCGAAATTGCGGCCATGCGTCGTCCGGTCCGTCCGGGCCCGACATACCGCCCGACATATCGATTGCGTCAAGCAGGCGTTGCACCGCCCGCACGATCGGCTATGGCGGTCCCCATGATCCTGGTCGTCGACAATTACGACAGCTTCACCTGGAACCTCGTCCATTATCTTCAGGAATTGGGCAGCGAGGTGGAGGTGGTCCGCAACGACGCGATCTCGGCGGGCCAAGCGCTGTCGTCGGGGGCGCAAGCCTTTCTCATCTCTCCCGGCCCCTGCACGCCGACCGAGGCGGGCGTCAGCCTGGACTTGGTCGCCGCCGCCGCCGATGCGGGCCGCCCGTTGCTGGGCGTGTGCCTGGGCCATCAGGCGATCGGCCAGCATTTCGGCGGGCTGGTGCAGCGCGGCGGGCTGATGCATGGCAAGACGTCGCCCGTCCATCATGACGGGACTGGGCTGTTCCGGGGCCTGCCCTCGCCCTTCACCGCCACCCGCTATCACTCGCTGATCGTCAACGACGTGCCCGACAGCCTGGTCGTCAATGCGCGGGCCGAGGATGGGACGGTGATGGGCTTTCGACATGCGACGCTGCCGATCCACGGGGTCCAGTTCCACCCCGAGAGCATCGCCACCGAATATGGCCATGCGATGCTCGCCAATTTCCTGCGCGAGGCGGGCGTCGCGCACGACCTGCCCGAACGGCTTCGTCCCCCGGTCGAGCGTGCGGCGTGACCACCGTCTCGCTGCTCCCCGATCCCGTCAGCCCGCTGTCGCGCGAGACGGCCAACGTCGCCTTTTCCGACATTCTCGACGGGCGTGCGGATGACGAAGCGACCGCCGACTTCCTGATCCGGCTGGCCGAGCGCGGCGAGACCTCGATCGAGATCGCCGAGGCGGCCCGCGCCATGCGGCAAAGGCTGATCCCGATCGAAGCCCCGCCCGGCACCATCGATGTGTGCGGCACGGGCGGCGACGGGCATCACACGCTCAACGTCTCGACCGCCGTGTCGCTGGTCGTCGCGGCGCTGGGCGTGCCGGTCGCCAAGCACGGCAACCGCGCGGCCTCGTCCAAAGCGGGCGCGGCGGACACGCTGGAGGTGCTGGGCCTCGACATGGAGCGCGCCGGACAGGTGGCGCAGGCGAGCCTGGCCGATATCGGCATCGCCTTCCTCTTCGCCGCCAACCACCATCCCGCCATGGCGCGGATCACCCCGATCCGGCGGCGGATCGGGCGGCGGACGATCTTCAACCTGATGGGCCCGCTCGCCAATCCCGCGCATGTCGGGCGTCAGCTCATCGGCATCGCCCGGCCGGATTATGCGACGGTCTATGCCGAGGCGCTGGAGCAGCTCGGCGCGGAGGCCGCGCTGGTCGTGTCGGGCGAAGAGGGCCTTGACGAACTGTCGGGTGCGGGGCCCAGCATCGCGGTGTCGGTGGGCGGCATCGACGCGCCCGCCACGATCTCGCCGGAGGATGCTGGCCTGCCCCGCCATCCCATCACCGCCATCCGTGGCGGCGACGCGCGGCACAATGCCGAAGCGCTTCGCCGTCTTCTCGCCGGAGAGCCGGGCGCGTATCGCGACGCCGTTCTCCTCAACGCCGCCGCGGCCCTGCTGGTCGCCGGGCATAGCGCCGACCTGTCCCAAGGGGCCGTGGCCGCTGCTCGCGCGATCGATACGGGTGATGCCGCAGCGCTTCTCGATCGATGGATTGCCTACCGATGACGATGCTCGACCGCATCCTGGAAACCAAGCGCGCCGATGTCGCCGCGCGCAAGGCGACGATGTCGCTCGCCGATCTCGACGCCAAGATCGAGACCGTCTCCGCGCCCCGAGGCTTTCGCGCCGCGCTGGACGCCAAGACCGGCCATGCGCTGATCGCCGAGGTGAAGAAGGCCAGCCCGTCCAAGGGCCTGATCCGCGCCGATTTCGATCCCCCCGCCCATGCCCGCGCCTATGAGGCCGGGGGTGCCGCCTGCCTGTCGGTGCTGACCGACGAACGCTGGTTCCAGGGGGCGGACGCCTATCTGGAACAGGCGCGCGCGGCGGTGTCGATCCCGGTGCTGCGCAAGGACTTCATGGTCGATCCGTGGCAGGTCCATGAATCTCGCGCGCTGGGGGCCGATGCGATCCTGATCATCGTCGCGGCGCTCGACGATACGCAGATGCAGGAGATCGAGGCCGCCGCCATCGAATGCGGGATGGATGCGCTGGTCGAGGTCCACGACGCCGCCGAGATGGAGCGGGCCGCCCGGCTCAAGTCTCGGTTGATCGGCGTGAACAATCGTGACCTGCGCGACTTTTCGGTCGATTTCCAGCGCACCTATGAACTGGTCGGGCGCGCGCCGCAGGGTTGCACCTTCGTCGCCGAAAGCGGCCTGACGACCCGCGCCGATCTCGACGCGATGGCCGAGCATGGCATCCATTGCTTCCTGATCGGCGAAGCCCTGATGCGCGAACATGATGTCGAGGCGGCGACCCGCGCGCTGATCGGATGAGCGGCCTTACCCATCTGGACGACAGCGGATCGGCGCGGATGGTCGATGTCGGCGCCAAGTCGGTGACCGCCCGGCAGGCGGTGGCGCAAGGACGCATCACCATGTCGCCCGAGGCCGCCGCCGCGATTCGAGCGGGCGGCGTTCAGAAGGGCGATGTGCTGGCCGTGGCGCGGGTCGCGGGCATCATGGCCGCCAAGAAGACGAGTGACCTCATCCCGCTGTGCCACCCCCTGCCGCTGAGCAAGGTCGAGATCGACCTCGTGCTGGATGCCGAGGGCGTCACCGCCACCGCCACCGCCGCGACGGCGGGGCAGACGGGCGTGGAGATGGAGGCGCTGGCGGCGGTGTCGGTGACGCTGCTGACCGTCTATGACATGGCCAAGGCGTTGGATAAGCGCATGGCGATCGGCGACATTCGCCTGTTGTCGAAGACCGGCGGCAAATCCGGCGACTGGCGCGCCTGACGCCGGGGACGCGGCCGGGAACGCGGATCGCCGTCGAAGCGTCCTTGGGCTAACAGGAGTGACCGTCATTCTTCTACCCGTCGCCGAAGCCCAGCAGCGCCTGCTCTCCCTTGCCACCGAGCGTCCGATCGTCGAACTGCCCTTGCGCGAGGCCGCCGGTCGCTGGGCCGCGCGCGACATAGCGGCGATACGAACCCAACCGGCGAGCGACCTGTCGGCGATGGACGGCTATGCGATCCGCTTCGCCGATATGCCGGGACCATGGACCGTCATCGGCGAGAGTGCGGCGGGGCGGCCCTTTCCCCATGCGATCGAACCGGGCCAGGCCACCCGCATCTTCACCGGGGCGGCGCTGCCCCCCGGAGCCGACACGGTGCTGATCCAGGAAGAAGCGGGCCGTGACGGCGCGACGCTGACCCTGACCGGCGAAGGCCCCGCGCATCGCGGGCGCAACGTCCGGCGGCGGGGACTGGATTTCACGGCGGGCGACCGGCTGATCGCCGCCGGACAGCGCCTGACCCCCGCCCGCATCGCGGTGGCGGCGACGGGGGGGCATGGCACTCTGCCCGTCCGCCCGCGCATCCGCGTCGCCATTGCCGCGACCGGGGACGAACTCGTGCCGCCAGGGCTCGGCAACCCCGATGCCCTGCCCGAATCGAACGGCGTGATGCTGGCCGCGATGCTCGCCGACCTGCCGGTCGACATCATCGATCTGGGTATCCTGCCCGACAAGTTGGAGCGGCTGCGTGACGCTTTCGCGGGGGTGGAGGCCGATCTGCTGGTCACGACCGGCGGGGCGTCGGTAGGCGACCATGACCTGGTCCAGCCCGCGTTGAAGGCCGCCGGGGGGAGCATCGATTTCTGGCGCATCGCCCTGCGCCCCGGCAAGCCGATGATGGCGGGGCGACTGGGTGAAACAGTGGTGCTCAGCCTGCCCGGCAACCCGGTTTCGGCCTTCGTCACCGCGACCCTGTTCGTTCGTCCCCTGATCGCGCACATGGCGGGCGCGGCAGCCCCCTTCCCTACGCCGATTCCCGCGATCCTGGGAGAGGATCTGCCCGCCAACGGGCCGCGCATCGACTATCTGCGCGCGGCGATGATCGACGGGCGGGTCCTTGCGGCGGCGATCCAGGACAGCTCGATGCTGCTGACCCTGGCGCGTTCGACCTGCCTGGTGATCCGCCCGCCGCACGCCCCGGCGGCTCGGGCGGGCGACTCGGCGGAAATCCTGATGCTCGCTTGACGCAAGCCCAAACGTTCCATATAAGTTCCACGTCTGTTCTGGACGGAGGATCGCGATGCTCACCGCAAAGCAGCATGAGCTTGTCTGCTTCATCAATGACCGTTTGAAGGAAACCGGCGTGTCGCCGTCCTTCGAGGAGATGAAGGAGGCGCTGGACCTCAAGTCCAAGTCGGGCGTCCACCGCCTGATCTCCGCGCTGGAGGAACGCCATTTCATCCGCCGCCTGCCCAACCGCGCCCGCGCGCTGGAGGTGTTGCGGATGCCCGATCGGCCTGAAAAGCCCCTGGCGGCTTCGGCACCGGCGGCGACCTCGGATGCTGTCCGTGGCCCCTCGCTCCGCCCCGTGGCGGAACCCGCCAATGACGTGGTCGAAATCCCGCTGCATGGCCGGATCGCCGCCGGCCTCCCCATCGAGGCGTTCGAAGGTAGCTCGACCCTGGCCGTGCCCGCCGCGCTGCTGGGATCGGGCGAGCATTATGCTCTGGAGGTTTCGGGCGATTCGATGGTCGAGGCGGGGATTCTCGATGGCGACTATGCGCTGATCCGCCGGACCGATGTGGCGCGCGACGGCCAGATCGTCGTCGCACTGATCGACGATGCCGAAGCGACGCTTAAATATTTCCGTCGCGAGGGTTCGATGGTCCGGCTCGATCCGGCCAACCGCGCTTATGATCCCCAGCGTTACGCCCCCGCACAAGTTCGGGTGCAGGGCAGGCTGTCGGGTATCCTCCGCCGCTACGACTGAGCCGGACGGGCCGCTGTCGCCGCCTCGATCCAGGGGTGACGATCGCCCGGTCGGTGCACCATATCGACCTGCGGCGGCCCGAGCCGGATCGTCACTCCGCCCGTCCGTCGCAAAGCTGGCGCATCGAGCTTCAACCAGCGCGGACGGCAATCGGGCGGCAAGCGGCGGTCGGCGATGACGATGTCCATGCGCTGGCATAGCGCAACTAGGTCACGCCAGGGCACCGCATAGCCGCTCCGGGTCGCTGCGATCCGCCAGACCTTGCCGTCGCGCGCGATCCGTGTGACGCATATATCCGGCCCGCATCGTGCACCGGGTCGATCGGCGAGCGCCTGCGGTTCCCCGTCGGCCCCTCCCATTTCCGACAGAGCCGAGCGCATATAATCGCCCGCCCGGTCGCGCAGCAGGGCGACGCCCTTGCCGCTCACCACCGCGACATGACGGCCGTCCCCCGTGACGATCAGGTCGGGCGTCGGGGCGAGCAGCATCGCGGCGAAGCCCAGGGCGAGCATCGGCAGACCCAGCCACCGCCACCGGGTCCGCCACAGCGCAATCCAAAGCCCCCCGCCCACCGCCGCCGCAAAGGCCCAGTCCGGTGCGACCGGTAGCGCGACGACCGCGCCGGGCATTGCGGCGACATGGTGCGCCAGCGCCAGCAGCAGGCCCAGCGACCGCCCCAGCAGCCACCAGAAGGGTCCGGCCACCCCCAATGGCTCGAGCAACAGCGCGATCATCTCCAGCGGCATCGCGACGAAGGTGGTCCAGGGGATGGCGATGATATTCGCCATCGCGCCGTAGAGCCCGGCCTTATGGAAATGGAAGATCGCGATCGGCATCAACGCCGCCTCGACCACCAGTCCGGTCACCAGCAGCGCCGCCAGATGGCGGAGCGCCGACCACCGCCAGTCTGGATGCGGCCCGAACCAGCGCCGCATCGCGGGATGATCGTGCAGCGCCACGATGGCGGTGATCGCCGCGAAGGAAAGCTGGAAGCTCGGCCCCATCAGCGCCTCGGGCCGGAAGAGCAGAACGATCAACGCGCCAGCCGCTACCAGCCGCAGGGTCATCGCCTCCCGCCCCAGCGCGAGTGCCGCGAGCACCAGCATCGCCGCGACGCAGGACCGGATCGTCGGCACCTCCGCCCCGGTCAGCCAGGTATAGCCGATCGCCCCGACCGCCCCCGCCGCCGCCCCCAGCAAAGGCAAACGGACCCGCAACGCCAGCCACGGCCATAACGCCAAGAGCCGCACCGTCAGGACCATGACGATCCCCACCACGGCGGTGATATGCAGGCCACTGACCGACAACAGATGGGCGAGCCCAGCCCGGCGCATCGCCTCCGCATCCGAATCATCGATCGCGCCCACATCCCCGGTGGCGAGCGCCGCCGCGATACCACCCTCGCTGCCCGTGATCCGTGCCGTGATTCGCGCCGACAGACGCTGCCTAAGCCCCATGGCCTCCGGAGACGGGCGCAACAGCGTAACTCGTGCGAAGCCACGCCCGGTCGCGCCGATCCCCTGGAACCAGGCGGCTCGCGCAAAGTCATGGCCGCCCGGCGCGACCGGACCCGCAGGCGGCATTAACCGGGCCCGCAAGCTCACCCGCGCGCCCGCGCCCAAACCATCGATCGCATCCTCCTCCGCCAAGGAAACCCGGATGCGCGGCGGCAAGGTCAATGCGCGTCCCCGACCGTCGCGCGCGGCCAGCGGATGCAGCATCAGCCGCACGACCCGCCGTGCCGCCAGCCGGTCCACCCCCTCCACATCCGCCACCAATGTCGCGATCGTCGGTCGGCCAAGCACCGGAGCGCCCACCGACTCGGCACGCGCCCAAGCAAGCAGCACCCCCGCGCTGACCAGCAACGCCGCCATCGCCAGCAAGCGCGGCACCCGTCCGCCATCCGCCAGCGTCGCCGCGCCGAGCCCCATTCCGGTCAGCGCCAGCACCACGGCGATCCACGCCCGCGGATCGGGCAGCATGAACCATGCCGCGATCCCGACGCCCAGCATCACCGGCACCCATAGCGGCAACTGGTTCCGCTCCGCCTCGGCCCAATGTTCCAATAAGCGAAGGCGCGGCATTTGGCGGCGCGGACGCTTGATGCTAGGGGCTGCGGCGGCTGAATGGGCCATCGGATTTCATGATTGGGAGTATGCGCGGTTGAGCGCAACAGATGATATCGCCGCCGGATCGAACGCCACGCCCGTGGTGACCCGCTTCGCGCCTTCGCCGACGGGTTTCCTCCACATCGGCGGCGCGCGCACCGCGCTGTTCAACTGGCTGTTCGCGCGAGCGAATGGCGGCAAGTTCCTGCTGCGCATCGAGGATACCGATCGCGCCCGCTCGACCCAGCCGGCGATCGACGCGATCCTCGACGGCATGCGTTGGCTCGGCCTGGATTGGGACGGCGAGGCGGTGTTCCAGTTCGCCCGCGCCGATCGCCATGCCGAGGTCGCCAAGGAAATGATGGCACGGGGCCATGCCTATCGCTGCTACATGACGCAGGAAGAGATCGCCGCCCAGCGTGAAGCGGCTCAGGCCGCCAAGCAGCCGTTGCGCATCCGCTCGCCCTGGCGCGACGCCGATCCCGCGACCGCCCCCGAAGGCCAGCCCTTCGTCGTCCGCCTGCGTGCGCCGCGCGAAGGTGCGGTCACGATCGAGGACCGGGTACAGGGCAGCGTCACCGTCCAGAATGCCGAGTTGGACGACCTCGTCCTGCTGCGTTCGGACGGCACGCCGACCTATATGCTGGCGGTGGTGGTCGACGATCATGACATGGGCGTGACCCATGTGATCCGGGGCGACGATCACCTGAACAACGCCTTCCGCCAATTGCCGATCTACAAGGCGATGGGCTGGCCCGAGCCGATCTATGCGCATATCCCGCTGATCCACGGATCGGACGGCGCGAAGCTGTCCAAGCGTCACGGCGCGGTCGGGATCGAGGCCTATCGCGACGAGATGGGTATCCTGCCCGAAGCGCTCGACAATTACCTGCTCCGCCTCGGCTGGGGACATGGCGATGCCGAGATCATCGCGCGCGAGGAGGCGGTGAAGTGGTTCGATCTGGCCGCCGTGGGCAAGGCCCCGTCACGCTTCGACCTGAAGAAGCTGGAAAACCTCAACGGTCATTATATCCGTGAGGCCGAGGATGCCCGGCTGGCCGAACTGACCGCCAAGCGTATGGGGGTCGAAGACGTTGCACTGCTCGCCGCCGCCATGCCCGCGCTCAAGCCCCGCGCCGCGAATTTGAACGAATTGGCCGAGGGTGCGCGTTTCCTTTTTGCGGCCCGTCCGTTGAGTCTGGACGACGCCGCCACGGGCCTTCTCGATGAAAAGGCACGGGGCATTCTCTTTTCCGTTCACACCGCGCTTGACGCGGTGCACAACTGGGATACGGAGCGTTTGGAAGACGCGGTACGCAAGGTGGCCGAAACCGAGGGCATCAAGCTCGGCCAGGTCGCCCAGCCGCTCCGCGCCGCCTTGACCGGACGCAAGACGTCCCCCGGAATCTTCGACGTGCTCGCATTGCTGGGCCGTGAAGAAAGCCTGGGGCGGATCGCGGACCAGATGACCGCAGATAGGAAGGATCATTGAGTATGAGCGACACCGCGAAATTCGGCATCGGCGGCAAAGAATTCGACTATCCGGTCATGTCGGGCTCGATCGGCCCGGACGTGGTCGATATCCGCAAACTCTATGCCCAGACGGGCGCCTTCACCTATGATCCCGGCTTCACCTCGACCGCGTCGTGCCAGTCGAAGCTGACCTATATCGACGGTGATGAAGGCGTGCTGCTGCACCGCGGCTATCCGATCGGCGAACTGGCCGAGAATAGCAGCTTCATGGAAGTCGCCTATCTGCTGCTGAACGGCGAACTGCCGAACAAGGCGGAACTGGAGGGCTTCAACACCACGATCACGCGCCACACCATGGTGCATGAACAGTTGGCGGCGTTCTTCCGTGGCTTCCGTCGCGATGCGCACCCGATGGCGATCATGTGCGGCGTGGTCGGCGCGCTGTCGGCCTTCTATCACGATTCGACCGACATCCACGACCCGGTGCAGCGGACCATCGCCTCGCACCGCCTGATCGCCAAGATCCCGACGATCGCGGCGATGGCGTATAAGTACAGCGTGGGCCAGCCCTTCCTGTACCCGGACAACTCGCTGTCCTATACCGGCAACTTCCTGCGCATGACCTTCGGCGTTCCGGCCGAGGCCTATGAGGTGAACCCGGCCGTCGAAAAGGCGATGGACCGCATCTTCATCCTGCACGCCGATCACGAGCAGAACGCGTCGACCTCGACCGTGCGTCTGGCGGGGTCGTCGGGCGCCAATCCGTTCGCCTGCATCGCGGCGGGCATCGCCTGCCTCTGGGGTCCGGCGCATGGCGGGGCGAACGAGGCCGCGCTCAACATGCTGCGCGAGATCGGCACGCCGGACCGCATCCCCGAGTTCATCGCCCGCGCCAAGGACAAGAACGATCCGTTCCGCCTGATGGGCTTCGGTCACCGCGTCTACAAGAACTACGACCCGCGCGCGACCGTGATGCAGAAGACCGTGCGCGAAGTGTTCGACGCGCTGAAGGTCAACGACCCGCTGTTCGAGACGGCGCTGCGCCTCGAAGAGATCGCGCTGAACGACGAATATTTCGTCGAGAAGAAGCTGTTCCCGAACGTCGACTTCTATTCGGGCGTGATCCTGTCGGCGATCGGCTTCCCGACCGAGATGTTCACCGTGCTGTTCGCGCTCGCCCGTACCGTCGGCTGGGTCGCGCAGTGGAACGAGATGATCACCGATCCCGACCAGAAGATCGGCCGTCCGCGTCAGCTCTACACCGGCCCGACGCAGCGTTCGTACGTTCCGGTCGAGCAGCGCTAAGCCATGAACCGGGCCCGGCCGATCCTGATCGCCATCGGCGTCCTACTGGCGCTGACAGGGCTTTTGTGGATCGGTCAGGGCCTGGGTTATATCTGCTGGCCGCAGGAGAGCTTCATGCTCGGCCAGGGCGAATGGGCCGATCGCGGCGCATTCGTCGCGATCGCCGGACTGGTGCTGATCCTGGTCGCGCGGCGCTTGCCCAGGCGGCGCTGATCGATCCGGCCGATGTGGGAAAAGGGCTCCTTCGGGGGCCCTTTTCTATCGGGCGCGCAGGCCCAGGGTGAAGGTCGCGCCCTGCCCCGCCTCGCTCTCGACCGTCAGGTCGCCGCCCATCGCGCGCGCCAGTCGCCGCGCGATATAAAGGCCCAGGCCATTGCCGCCGGGTTCGGACGGATCGACCCGCTCGAACTTCTCGAAGATGCGCGGCTGGTCTTCGGGCGCTATCCCCTTGCCGTGATCCGTGACGCGGACCATCGCCCAGTCAGCCTCCCGCGCGACGCTGACCACCACTTCCCCACCATGGGGGGAGTAGCGCAGGGCATTGCCGATCAGGTTGATCAGGATCTGCAACGAGCGGCCGAAATCGCCGACCGCGCTCATCCCCTCCGCCATGCCGGGGCGACGGATCGTCACCCCCGCCGCATCGGCCCGCACGGCCAGCAGCCCGGCGGCACGGCGCGCGACATCGGCCAGATCGATCGGTGTCGCAGCCAGGCGGAAGTCCGGCTGCTCGATCGCCTGTAACTCGACCAGATTGTCGACCAGCCCCAGCAAATGCCGCCCCGCATGGGCGATATCCCCGGCATATTCGGCATAGTCCGCCGCGATCGGCCCATCGGCACGCGCCGCGATGCTGTCGGCATTCGCGACGATCCGGGCGAGCGGCGTGCGAAGCGCACGGTCGAGCCCGGCGGTGAAGCTCTCGGTCAAGGGCGGCTGATGGATCGGCGACGGCGTATCGCCCTCCCCTGCGCCCGGCTGATCGATCAGGAAGGTCGCACCGGTCAGCCCCGCGATCCCCCCCATCCCGTCATGCCGGATCGCCGCCGACAGCCGAACCGGCGCATCGGTCGGGCGAAGCCGGGCGCAGCGACCGTCGAGCGGCGCGGCGGCGCGCATCAACTCGTTGGCATCTCCCGTCGCGGGATCGAAGGCGAACAGCGCGTTCAGGGGCCGTCCGAGCAGTGCGTCGGGATCGAAGCCGTATCGCGCCCCCACCTCCCGTGACAGGAAAGTCAGGCGCAGCGCGGCGTCGGTCTCCCAGCGGAAATCCGCTCCCATCGCGGCATGGTCCGGCGGCGTCGCAACGGGCCGCCAGGCGGATCGATCTCGCCAGCCGCTGACGCTCAGCCTGATCTGCCCCGTCTCGGGTCGCGCCTGCACCCACAGGTCGAGATCGCCTTCGTCGTCGGCGACCCGCACCTTGCGCGACACGGATATGCCCAGGCGGCGCGCCAGTCGTGCAATCCGCGCGATGGGCGCGACCGCGATCGGATCGTCCGCGCCGCCGCCCGAACGCATGTGGAGCAACTCGATGGGCGGGTCGGCGGAGAGGAGATGATCGCCCGCATCCAATATGGCGCGCGCCACCATCGATTCGCCGGGGCCGTCGATCGAGGTCAACGCGACGCCCCCTCGTCCAGCCGCGCCATCGCCTCGCGAAAGGCGCGCGGCAGGCCCAGCGTGGAGATGGCGCGCCGCGCGTCCGCCGCCGGGATCGCCATGATCGCATCCAGCGCGTCGGCAAAGCCGTCCACGTCGCGTCGCCCATCCGCGTCCGACAGGGCAAGACCGATCCGCGCCACCGCCGTGCGGCCCAGGTCGAGCGACCGCAGGACCAGCCAGAGCCGATCGCCCTCCGGCTCCAGCACGATGTCGCGCAATTCGTCATGCTCGATGCCCGTGGCATGGGCGAGCAGCGCGATGAACAGGCCGAGCTGCCGATCCGACAGGCTTTCCAGCAAAAGGTCGGGCAGTTCGGCGGGACGCGCATCGATCGCCTCCGCCAGCCTCAGGACCGCCGCACCCGGGCTCTCCGATTCGCCATGCGCGGCCAGCACCCGCTCCGCCGCTTGCGCCAGGGCGCGGTCCAGCCCCGCATCGTCGCCCTGACGCAATGCGGCGGCGACGGTCCAGACCAGATTGCGACGCACCGCGCCGGGCAAGGCGATCACCTCGCCATCCGCTTCCACCATGCGCGCGCGACCCTCAGCGGCCAGTACGGCGCGGGCCGACGCGGCGACGATCCGGTCTGGTGCTTCGATCAGGCGAACGAGCAGGCTGGGCGCGTCGCCCGCCATGCTTTCGATGGGTAGCGCCTCGGCCAGCAATTGCTGGCGGACCTGCGCGACCAGTTCGGCGACCATATCGGGGGCATGGAACAGCCCCGCCTGCCGCATGCGCGCCATCGCCTCCGCTGGCGAAGGTGGAGCGACGGGATCGCGTTCGCCGTCGTCCTCGGCGCGCAGCCGCTCGGCCTGGTGCAACAGGTCGGCGGCGGTCGTTTCGACCAGCGCGTCCAACCGCGCGGCGACCTCGAACCGTATCCGGTCGGTCAGTCGCGAATCATCGTCGAGCCGCAGGTCGGCCACCGCGCCCTGACGCCGCGCGGCGGCACGCATACGCGCCATGGCCACCCGCTCGGATAGCCGAGCGCGCTGCCAATCGAGGGCATCAAATGGGTCCGGTGCGACCGCCATCCGGCATCGCTAATGCCTTTGATGTTAAAGCGACACTAAACTTGCGCGCGTAATGTCTCGATTGCGGACGCCAAAGTGACAATCGCATAAATGCTGGCGAGCACCAGTCCGCCGAGCGTCATGCCCAGCATGGTCGCGGGCAGGACGACGAGCAGATAGGCCGGAGGGCTGGCCCACCAGCGCCGCCGAAAGCGATACAGCGCCGCCCGCTCCGTCAGAATCGCCAGGACGATCAGCATGATGGCGAACATCGGCGCCAGATCGTCGGCCCAGAGGCGATAATGCTGCCACCCCAGCACGGCGATGGCGAGCGCGGCCAGCCCGGCGATCAACGCCGAATGCGCCCGTACCGCCCCCTGCTCGTCGCGAAGCCCCGCCAGTGTCTCGGCCAGGCCCAGACCCAGCGTACCGATGATCGTGACAAGCACTCCGAAGGCGGGCAGCCCGAAACCGATCAGCACCAGCCCCAACAGGCCCAGTCCCGTCCCCACCCCGCCCGCGACATGCGCGGGCACGGCCCGCTCGACCAGACGCGGCAGGCTCAACCGCGCGATGGGGGCCAGGACATAACGGTCGAACCAGCTACGCCGCCCCGATACCAGCCGGGCGACCACGGCACGCCCCTGTGCATCCAGCGCCTCGGCGCGGTGGACGATGCCATGCCCGGCCTTCTGCGCATCGCCGGGGAGGAGAATATGGGTCGCATGGGCCTGCGCCGCGAGCCGCAGCAGCGTCGATTGCAGGTCGTAATCGCGCGGCAGGGCGGCGACCTCGGCCACGCGGCGCGGATCGACCCGCGCGACGCCCGCCCAGGCCATCTGGCCGCCGACCCGCTCCAGCCCCGCCTCGGCCCCCGCCTCCGGCACGACGACCAGCGCGTCATGGCCGGTGTCGCGCAGGACGAGTGCGATGGTATCCTCGGTGGTGATCAGGCCGTCGGCGAGCACGACCAGCCGCGACAGGGGATGCAGCTTCTCCGCCGCTTCCACCGCGCTGCGCACGGTGTCGACCACTACGCCGCGCTGGGCGATACGGGCGATCGCGCCCAGCAATTCGGGGGTCAGCCGGGCGACCACGATGATGATCTGCGCCGCGCCCGCCGCGATCAGCAGCCGGGCCTGATATTCGATCAGCGTCACGCCGGCGAACGGCAAGGTGGCCGTCAACCGCCCGGGGCGGTCGTCGGCGTCGTCAATCGCGAAAAGAAGACCGGACAGCATCGTCCGCTGTTAGGCGCTCGGGGCGGTCCTTGCCAGCCCCGACCGCATGCCCCCGCCCACCTCGTTCAAAGGCGGGCGACGAGCTTCCCGATCTGGTCGAGCAGCGCGGCGTCGCGGCCGTCACGCTCCGCCGCCTGGGCGGCCAGGGTCATCAGCGGCAGGGCATTGACGCTCGCCGCCAGCCCCTTCAGCCGCAGGGCGGCCTCGCGCCATTCCTGACCGTTCTGCGCCAGGTGCATCACCTCCAGCACATGGGTGACGCCTTCGACGAAAGCACGGCGCAGATCCTGGATGACGGCGGGCTCATCGCCGGCAACTGCCGCCAGGGCGGAGTCGATCGTTCCATGTTCATAAGTCATTGCCCCCTCATAAACCGGAAGCCGCCCGCCACGGAATAGCGCAAATCGCTTCCTGCGGCGGGCAAACGTGATAAACCGACCCATTGTGACACGGGGGCTTTGATGATCGTGGATGTGCGCGCGGAGCGTCAGGACAGGTCGGACATGCCGGAAACGGCGTCGGATATGGCCGACCATGGCGCGCCGTACATGGCCCATGATAGTGCTTCGGACATGACCGCGATGACAGGCAGCCCCTGGCTGGACGAAGGGGCCGTCCCCGATCCCGTGGCGGAGGAGCCCGCCGCGCGCTGGCCGATGCTGCTGGCACTGGCGGGGGCGATCGGCTGGGTCGGGGCGGTCGCCGCCTTGGGCCTGTCGCGCTCGGGCGAATTGTCGATCGCGACCCTGCCGCCCCTGATGACGCTCGCGCTGGCGGGGCCGATGACGATCGCCGTCCTATGGCTGATCGTGCAGCGGAGCAGCCGGGCCGAGCAGCGCCGCTTTGCCCTGACCGCGCATGAGATGCGGGCGGAGGCGGTCGCATTGGAACGCGCGGTCGCCGCCATCGGTCAGGCGCTCGCTGCGAACCGGGGCGAACTGGCGGCGCAAGCGGAAAGCCTGTCCGATATGATGGAACTGGCGCAAAGGCATTTCACCACCATCGCGCGCGACCTGACCGACGATATCCTCATGGTCGAGGCGCATGGCCGCACCCTGGCGGATGTCGCCGCGACCAGCCAGGCCAGCCTGACCCAGTTGCTGGGTGCGCTGCCCCAGGCGGCGGAGGATGTCAGCGAGGCGAGCGACCGGATGGCCGATATCGTCCGCGCGGCGGAGACGCATGTCGCCGCGCTGGACGCGCAACTGGTCGCACTGGGACGGCGCGGACAGGATGCCGACACCATCGCCAGTGGCGCGGCGATGCGCCTGGCCACCCATATCGAACAGATGGAGACGACCAGCCGTTCCGCCAGCCAGCATCTGGAAAAGGTGACCGCTACCGTCTCGACCACCATCGACGCCCTGCTCGATCGGACTGCCGAGGCCATCGACCGGTCGCGGCAGAGCCTGGCCGCGCAAAGTGAGACGATGCTGGCCATGGTCGGCGCGAATCAGGCGGCGCTGGACAGTGCGGCGCGCGACAGTGCCGATGCGCTGGCCGAGCGGATCGCCGGTGTCGATGCCGCCGTCGCCCGTCTGACCCAGGAACTGGATGCGCAACGGATCGCGGGCGAGGCGATCGTCCAGTCGCTCGACGGCGAACTGGAACGGGTCGAGACGCGGATCGCGCTGCTCCATATGCAGGGCACCGAAAAGTCACAGATGCTGGCCGCCTCGATCAGTGCGCTCGGCGGATCGGCCGATGCGATGACCGGCGCGCTGGAGGCGGGCGAGCAGATGGCCAACCGCGTCATCGGCACGACCGAGACGCTGCTGATCGCGCTCGACGCCGCCGCGCGCGAGATGGATGAGACCCTGCCCGAAGCGCTCGACCGGCTCGATCAGCGGATGCAGGCCAGCCATGCGGTCGTGGTGGAGACCAAGCCGGAATTGCTGGCGCTGGTCGCCGCCGCCGAAAGCACCCATGAAGCGATCGAGGCGATCGCCGACGTCATCGCCGAACAGCGCCAGACGCTGGAAAGCCTGTCGGGATCACTGCTCGAAACCCTGTCGAGCGGGCGCGCCAAGGCGGATGCGCTGGGCATGATGGTGGACGAAACCATCGAACGCTCACACCGTTTCGCCGACGAAGCGGCCCCCAAGCTGGTCGATGCGCTGCTCCGCGTGCGCGAGACCGCCGCGACAGCCGCCGAAAAGGCGCGTGAGACGCTGGCCGACGTCATTCCCGAGGCCGCCCATGCGCTCGAACTCGCCAGCGCCGAGGCGATGCGCCGCGCCACCGGCGACACGGTCGAGCGTCAGGTCCATGCCATTGTCGACGCGACCCAGGGCGCGGTCGAAGCCGCCACCCGCGCGACCGAGCGGCTGGCCAAACAGGCCGATCTGATCGTCGAGAGGACCGCGATCGTCGAATCGCGGCTAGAGGAAGCACGGACCGAGCGCGAGGAAGCCGAACGCGACAATTTCGCGCGTCGCGCCTCGCTGCTGGTCGAATCGCTCAATTCGGCGTCGATCGACATTGCGAAAATCTATGCGCCCGAAGTGACCGACAGCGCCTGGGCCGCCTATCTGAAGGGCGATCGCGGCGTCTTCACCCGGCGGGCGGTGCGGATCCTGGATTCGGTTCAGGCGCGCAACATCGCCGATCTGTACGATGACGATGCCAAGTTCCGCGACCATGTGAACCGCTACATCCATGATTTCGAAGCGATGCTGCGCGGGGTGCTCGCCCAGCGGGACGGATCGCCGCTGGGCGTGACGTTGCTGTCGTCGGACATGGGCAAGCTCTATGTGGCGCTCGCCCAGGCAATCGAGCGGTTGCGGTAAAGGGGCGGCGCGGATGTCCCACGCACTTCGACTTCGCTGAGTGCGAACGGAGGTTTGGGCCTACCCCTCACCCCGTTCGGCCTGAGCGAAGTCGAAGGCCAGACCCCGCCCTCGCCTCACCCGTTCAGCGCATAGACCCGCAACCGATGACCATCGGGATCGAGCGCGACGAAGCTTCGCCCAAAGGGTAGGTCGGTCGGCGGCATCAGCATCGTGACGCCCTGCCCCAGCCATTCCGCGTGACACGTATCGACGCCCTCATGGCTCTGCTTGAACCCGATCTCGATACCGCCGGTCACGCCGGTTGCGGGCGGATCGATCACGTCGCGACGCCAAAGGCCCAGCGCCTGGCCGGACGACAGAAGGAACAGGACAAAGGCCTCGCTGGCATCCACGGGCTCTTGGGTTAGGACCCGGCGATAGAAATCGGCGCTGACGGCGGGATCGGCGACATGCAGCAGGATGGTGGTGGTCGGACATTCCATGACAAGGCTCCTTGGTTCGAGAGGAGCCTCGCCTATCCGACCCGTGCGTCAGTTTCCGTCAGCAGGAAACGCTCCTGCGGAATGCTCTGGGCCTCGCTCCATTCGCGCAGCAGCACCGCACGGCGGCGTGGATAGCGCTCGGGCAAGGGGCGGGCGGTGACGATGCGGTCGATGCGGAAGGTGCGATAGTCGCCCCGCAACTCGCACCAGCCGAGCAGCACGTCCGCCCGGTCGAACAGCGCGATCGCGAAGGGCCAGATGATCCGCTCGGACGCAGCCCCCTCGGCATCGCGGTAGATCATCGACAGGCGGCGTTCGCTGCGGATCGCCGCACGGAGAGGAGCGGGATCGACCTCGGACTCATAGGCCTCGGAGCGCACACCGATGAACAAATGGGTGGCGCGCATCGCTTCGGCCTGTTCCGGCGTCATCGCGCGCATGATCCGCGCGACGGCACTGCGCGCGGCCTGCCCCATGGCCGGGTCCGCCCGCTCGGCGACCCAGCGCGCGCCGAGCACCAGCGCCTCGACCTCCTCGATCGGGAAGCTCATCGGCGGCAGCAGGAAGCCGGGTTTCAGCCGATAGCCCAGCCCCGCCTCGCCCTCGATATCCGCGCCCATCGCCTGAAGCGTGGCGATATCGCGATACAGGGTGCGCAGCGATATGCCGAGTTGCTCGGCCAGATGACGCCCGCTGACCGCGCGGCTCTGGCGGTGGAGCAAATGCAGCAGATCGAACAGGCGGGACGCGCGCGCCATGTCAGACGCCCCGGCTCACCCCGCTCCAGTCGAGCATGTCGGCGGTGATCCAGCCATGGACGTAATTCAGATAGAACAGGCCGAACATCACCGTCGCGACGATCGTCGTGCGGAGAAAGAAGCGTCCGATCAGAAAGACATGCGGCGCGCTTTCGGCGGTGCCGGGGATATGCTCGGCCCCCGCCTCATGCGCGGTCCTGACCCCGAAGGGCAGGACCAGGAACACCGCCAGGAACCAGAACAGGACGTAGATCGCGAGGGCCGACGTCCAGTGCATGGCTTATCCCTCGATCAGCAGGACGTCGACGATCGGCTTCTTGCCGGTCCAGCGCGTCGCGACCTTGCGCACCGACAGACGGATATCCTCGCGCAGCTTGTCGCTGGCGCGGCGCGGGCCATCCACCGCCTTGGCGGCGGCGGCAATCGCCTCGGCGATGAACGCGTCGCGCTCGTCCTCGACAGGCACGCCCTGGACGCGAATCTGCGGACTGCCGACCAGCCGCCCCTTGGCAACCGCGACACCGACCGAGATCTGGCCGTTGATCGCCAGCTTGCGTCGCTCGTTCATGGTCGATCCGTCGGATGGCAGGATGACGTCGCCGTCCAGCACCAGCCGCCCGACCGGCACCTTGCCGATCTTGGTGGCATTGCCCGGCAGCAACCGGACCATGTCGCCGTCCGACTGGACCAGCGTCTGCGGCACACCCTGCGTCGTCGCGAAGCGGGCATGTTCCATCATGTGGCGCATCTCGCCATGGACGGGCATCAGCGTGTTGGGCCGCAGCCACTTGTACATCTGCGCCAGTTCGGGCTGGCCGGGATGGCCGGAGACATGGACATGCGCCTGACGCTCGGTGACCATGCGGACGCCCTTGCCCGCCAGGATGTTCTGGATGCGACCGACCGCCGTCTCATTGCCCGGAATCTGGCGCGCCGAGAAGATCACCGTGTCGCCGGTGTCGAGCCGGATGGTGTGGCTGCCCTCCGCGATCCGCGACAGCGCCGCGCGCGGCTCACCCTGTCCGCCGGTCGCGACGATCAGGACGCGGTCCTTGGGCAGCCGCATCGCGGTTTCGGGATCGACCGTCTCGGGGAAGCCCTTGAAGTAGCCACAGGCCTTGCCGACCTTCAAAATCCGGTCGAGCGAACGGCCGGTGACGCACAGCTTGCGCCCCGTCTCCTTGGCGACCTCGCCCAGCGTCACCAGACGCGCGGCGTTGGAGGCGAAGGTGGTGACCACGACCCGCCCCTTGGCCTTGGCGACCGTCTCGGCAATGCCGGGGCGGACACTGGCTTCGGAGCCCGACGCCTCGGTGTTGAAGGCGTTGGTGGAGTCACAGACCAGCACGTCGACGCCCCGGTCGCCGATCGATGAGAGTTGCGCGGGGCTGGCGGGCTTGCCGATCACCGGGGTCGCATCGATCTTCCAGTCGCCGGTGTGGAAGACGCGGCCCACCGCCGTCTCGATCAGCAACGCGTTCGCCTCGGGGATCGAGTGCGACAGGGGCACGAAGGTGAAGTCGAACGGACCGACCTCGAACGCCTTGCCCGCTTCCATCACGCGCAGCTTGACGCGGTTGGCGCTGCCCTCTTCCTCCAGCTTGCCGCGCACCAGTCCGGCGGTGAACGCCGTGGCGTAGATCGGCACGCCCAGGTCTTCGGCCAGATAGGGCAGCGCGCCGATATGGTCCTCATGACCATGGGTCAGCACGATGCCGACCAGATCGTCCAGCCGGTCCTCGATGAAGCTCAGGTCGGGCAGGATCACGTCGATGCCCGGATAGGCCGGATCGGCGAAGGTGATGCCGCAATCGACCATCACCCATTTACCTTCGGTGCCGTACAGGTTCACGTTCATGCCGATTTCGCCCGAGCCACCGAGCGCGCAGAACAGCAATTCTTTCTTGGGAGTCATTCACTTCCTGACAATGGACGCCCACCCCGCTGAAAGCGGGTTCGGGGCGATAGGGGTGCGCCGGTCAAAGCGCGGTCATTCCTTTGCGGATGCGGACGCCCTGCGGCTTTTCGCGGGCTGTCCGATCCGAAACTTCATCGGCCAATATGGGCGCGTTCCCACAGGATCGCCAGCCCCTGAATGGTCAGGTCGGGTTCGATATGGTCGAAAACATCGGTATGCGGGCTGAGCAACGCCGCCAGGCCGCCGGTCGCGAGCACCTTGACCGGCCGCCCGACCTGCGCCTTCAGTCGCGCGACCAGCCCCTCGATCATCGCGACATAGCCCCAGAAGATGCCGATATGCATCTGGTCCACCGTGTTGCGGCCGATGACGTCGCGGCTGGCCGGCGCCTCGATCGCGATGCGCGGCAGCTTGGCGGCGGCGGTGACCAGCGCATCGAGCGACAGGTTGATCCCCGGCGCGATGATCCCGCCCTTGTAGGCACCCCGATAGTCGCTGATGTCGAAGGTGGTCGCCGTGCCGAAATCGATGGTGATGAGGTCGCCCGCATGGAGTTCATGCGCTGCGATGGTGTTGACCGCTCGGTCCGCGCCCAGCGAAGCGGGTTCGTCCACGTCGATCGCGATCCCCCACTCGACCGGCGCTCTCCCAGCAATCAGCGGATCGACCTTGAAATATTTCTGCGCCAGCACCTGGAAATTGTGGAGCGCACGCGGGACGACGGTGGCGATGATGACGCCGGTCACGTCCTCACGGGCATAGCCTTCCAGCGCCAGCAACTGACTGAGCCACACCGCATATTCATCGCCCGTCCGGCGCGGATCGGTGGCGATGCGCCAGCGGCCCTTGATCACTCGCCCATCGAGCAGCGCGAAGACCACGTTCGTGTTCCCGGCATCGATCGCAAGCAGCATGGTTCGTCCTTCAGACCAGGAAGATGTCACCGGCGTGGATGACATGGGTCACGCCATCCGCCAAGCCGAGTTGCAGCGCACCGTCCGGCGCCAGTCCCTGAAAACTGCCCGTAAGCGCCTGACCATCGGGCAGTCTGGCCGTCAGCGTGGTGCCCTGTGGATGGGCCCGCCCTTCCCACCTTTCGATCACGGCGGACAGGCCGACCCCACGCCAGACTGCGACCCAATGGGTCATCGCATCGGCGAGCAGCGCCTGCATCGTCGCGGGCGCGACATCGACGCCATGATCGCGGAGCGCGGTCGTGGCGCGGTCGGGAAGGTCCGGGGCCGACGCCAGGTTGATCCCCATGCCGATGACGACCGCATCGCCGGTTCGCTCCAGAAGAATGCCCGACAGCTTGGCGCCGTCGATCAGCAGGTCATTGGGCCATTTCAGGCAGAGCCGCGGCCCGATGTCGGGGATGCAGGACCGGACGGCGTCCTCGATCGCGACGGCGGCGACCAGTGCCAGCGTCGCGGGCATCGGATCGCCGGGGCGCAAGCGCACCAAGGTCGAGCCATAGAAATTGCCGGAGGGCGAGGACCATTCCCGCCCCTGGCGTCCGCGCCCCGCCGTCTGCCGGTCGGCGCGGAGCCAAAGGCCGTCCCAATTACCGTCTTCGCCGCCTGCTTCGGCAAGCTGGCGAAGATCGGCATTGGTCGATCCCGTTTCCGGGACATGCAGCAATCGGCTCAGAACAGCGCCCGTGCCGCCGCCAGCGACCATGCGCCGAGCAGCGGGATCGCCAGATAACCGACCGGCGAAACGAACAGCGCCGACAGCGCGATCAGACCGTTCTCGACCGGCTGCGCATCGCCGTTGTCCCAGGCACCCGCCGGCTCATCGAAGAACATCGTCTTGATGATGCGCAGATAATAATAAGCGCCGATCACCGAGGCGACGACACCGATGACCGCCAGCGGGAACAGCCCAGCCGCGACCGCCGCATTGAACACCGCGAACTTGGCATAGAAGCCGAGCAGCGGGGGGATGCCCGCAACCGAGAACATGAAGAACGCCATCGCCCAGGCCAGTGCCGGGCGGGTCCGTGACAGGCCCGACAGGCTGGCGATCGACTCCAGCGGATTGCCGTTCTCGTCGCGCATCCGGATGACGATCAGGAACGCACCCAGCGTCATGATGACGTAGATGGTCAGATAGGTCAGCACCGCCGCGACGCCCTGCGCCGTGCCCGCCGCCAGACCGATCAGCGCGAAGCCGACATTGTTGATCGACGAATAGGCCAGCAGTCGCTTGATGTTGGTCTGCCCGATGGCCGCCACGGCACCCAGGATGATCGACGCCAGCGCTGCGAAGGTCACGATCTGCTGCCACTGCTGCACCGCCGAACCCATCGCCTCCACGGCGACGCGGATGGCCAGCGCCATGGCCGCGACCTTGGGCGCCGAGGCGAAGAAGGCCGTCACCGGGGTCGGCGCGCCTTCATAGACGTCCGGGGTCCACATGTGGAACGGCACCGCCGACATCTTGAACGCCAGACCTGCGAACACGAACACCAGGCCGAACACCAGGCCCAGCGAGCGCGTGCCCATCGCGGCATCACGGCCATAGGCGGTCGCGATCTGCGCGAAGTCGGTCGACCCCGAAAAGCCGTACACCAGCGAGATGCCGTAAAGCAGGATACCCGAGGCCAGCGCGCCGAGGACGAAATACTTCAGCCCCGCTTCCGCCGAACGACTGTCACGGCGCATGAAGCTGGCCAGCACATAGGCCGACAGGCTCTGGAGTTCGAGGCCGACATAGAGCGTCAGCAGATCGCCCGCCGACACCATCATGCCCATGCCCACGGCCGAGAGCAGCATGAGGATGGGATATTCGGGCCGCAAATCCTCACCCGCCGTCTTGGCGAAGAAGCCGGGCGCCATGACGATCGCCACCGCGGTCGCCAGATAGATCAGCACCTTAGCGAAACCCGCAAAGGCGTCCGCGCGATACAGGCCACCAAAGGCGAGCCCGCCCGTGGTCGCAGGACCGGCGAGCGAAACCATCGCCCCCGCCAGCACGAACACCGCCGCGATCGAGATGCCCCGCGTCGAGGCGGTCCCGCCCCAGGCGGCGACGAGCATCAGCGCGATCGCGCCGAGGGTCAGCACCAACTCGGGCAGGACCATCAGAAGATTGAACGAATAGCTCATCAGTGCGCCTCCCCGTGCGCAGCTTGGTGCTCAGGGGCGTGGGTGGTGGCCAGCGCGGGGTTGCCTGCGGTCGGGCGGCTGTCCGAACCGGGGTTCGCCCGGTCGATCCGCTGGAGCAGGATCGTCACGTCCTTGCGCATCGGCGCGAGGAAACTCTCCGGGTACACGCCCATCCACAGCGTCACCGCCGCGATCGGTGCCAGCAACCACAGTTCGCGGTGCGACAGGTCGGGCATCGCCGCCACCTCGTCCGACTTGATCTCGCCATAAGCGACCCGCCGGTAGAGATAGAGCATATAGGCCGCACCCAGGATGATACCGGTGGTGCAGAGCAACGCCGTCCAGGTCGACACCTGATAGGTGCCCATCAGCGACAGGAACTCGGCGACGAACCCGCTGGTGCCCGGCAGACCGATCGACGCCATGGTGAAGAACAGGAACAGCACCGCATATTTCGGCATGTTGATCGACAGCCCGCCGTACCGGGCGATCTCGCGGGTGTGCAGCCGGTCATAGATGACGCCGACGCACAGGAAGAGCGCCCCCGACACCAGCCCGTGGCTGAGCATCATGATCATCGCGCCTTCGATGCCCTGCTGGTTGAAGGCATAGAGGCCGATGGTCACGATCGCCATGTGCGCGACCGACGAATAGGCGATCAGCTTCTTCATGTCGGACTGCACCAGCGCGACCAGCGATGCATAGATCACCGCCACCGCCGACAGGCCAAAGATCAGCCAGGTAAGCTGTCCGCTTGCCTCCGGGAACATCGGCAACAGGAAGCGCAGGAAGCCATAGCCGCCCAGCTTCAGCAACACGCCCGCCAGGATGACGGAACCCGCCGTCGGGGCCTGAACGTGCGCGTCGGGAAGCCAGGTGTGGACCGGCCACATCGGCATCTTGACCGCGAACGAGGCGAAGAAGGCGATCCACAACCAGGTCTGGACCGAGGTCGGGAAGTCATAGGCCAGCAGCGCCGGGATCGACGTCGTGCCCGCCGTGCGCGCCATATAGAGCATCGCGACGAACATCAGCAGCGAGCCGAGCAGCGTGTACAGGAAGAACTTGTACGACGCGTAGATGCGGTTCGCTCCGCCCCAGATGCCGATGATGAGGTACATCGGAATCAGGCCGGCTTCGAAGAAGACGTAGAATAGGAACAGATCCTGCGCCGCGAAGGTGCCGATCATCAGCACCTCGGTGAACAGGAACAGGCCCATATATTCGGGCACCCGCTTGTCGATCGAACGCCAGCTTGCGCCGATGCAGATCGGCATCAGGAACACGCTGAGCATGATCAGCATCAGCGCGAAGCCATCGATACCGAGCGACCAGCCGAACGGGCCGAAGACGCCGGGGGCATGTTCGACGAACTGCCACTGCGCGCCGCCCACATCGAACTGCGTCCAGAGCAGGATGCCCAGGGCGAAGTCGACCAGCGTGGCGGCCAGCGCCAGCATCCGCGCGCCGTTCGCGTTGAGGAAGAGGCAGGCGATCGCGGCAATGGCCGGGACCGCCAGCATGACGGAGAGGATCGGGAAGCCCTGCATCACGCGATCAACCCAAAATGGCCCAGGTGACGGCCGCAGTCAGGCCGATCAACATGACGAAGGCATAGCTGTAAAGGTATCCCGTCTGGAAGCGCGCCGCGCCCCTGCTGCCCTGCTGGATAAGCCAGGCAACACCATTGGGGCCGAAGCGGTCGATCGTCTTCTCGTCGCCACGGTGCCACAGGAACCGGCCGATCGCGAAGGCGGGGCGCACGAAGAGGAAATGGTAGATCTCGTCGAAATACCATTTGTGGAGGAGGAAGCGGTACAGGATGCGGAACTGGTCCGCGAACTTGGCCGGGAACTCCGGTGCACGGATATAGGTCAGATACGCGGTCAGCAGACCGAGCAGCATCACCACCGTCGCCGACAGCTTCACCCACACCGGCACGCCATGCATCGAGTGCATCAGATGCTCGTTGAAGGCGATCGCACCCTTCCAATAGCTCTCGCCCGCTTCCGGCTCGATGAACCAGCCATGGAAGACGAAGCCCGCCGCGATCGCACCGATCGACAGGACGATCAGCGGGATCAGCATGACCAGCGGGCTCTCATGCGGATGATAGCCGCCGGTGCCTTCCGGCACGTCGGTGTGACCCGCGTCGTGCGTATGCGGCTCGTGACCGGCATCCTCCGAATGCGCGTCATTGTGATGCGCATCATGAGCGTGGCCGTGCGCATGATCGTCATGGCCGTGACCATGCGCGTCATGGATCGCGTGCTGGATATGCTCCGACCCGGTCCAGCGCGGCTTGCCCCAGAAGGTCAGGAACATCAGACGCCACGAATAGAAGCTGGTCAGCAGCGCCGCGATAACGCCCGCCCAGAAGGCGAAGCCCGAACCACCCGCATAGGCGACTTCGATGATCGCGTCCTTTGAGTGGAAGCCCGCGAAACCGAACGCCATCGGATTGCCGAACAGAGCCGGGATACCGACGCCGGTGATCGCCAGCGTGCCCATCATCATCGCCCAGAAGGTCACCGGGATGTGACGACGCAGGCCGCCATAATAGCGCATGTCCTGTTCATGGTGCATCGCATGGATTACCGAGCCCGCACCCAGGAACAGCAGCGCCTTGAAGAAGGCGTGGGTGAACAGGTGGAACATCGCCGCGCCATACGCGCCGACGCCTGCGGCAAAGAACATATAGCCGAGCTGCGAACAGGTCGAATAGGCGATGACCCGCTTGATGTCGGTCTGCACCGTGCCGACGGTCGCCGCGAAGAAGCAGGTGCAGGCGCCGATCACGGTGATGACACCGAGCGCGGTCGGCGAGGTTTCGAACATCGGCGACAGGCGGCACACCATGAACACGCCCGCCGTCACCATGGTCGCCGCGTGGATCAGCGCCGACACCGGGGTCGGGCCTTCCATCGCGTCCGGCAGCCAGGTGTGGAGGCCGAGCTGCGCCGACTTGCCCATCGCACCGACGAACAGCAGCAGGCAGAGCACGGTCATCGTGTCGAACCGGTATCCGAGGAAACCGATGGTCGAGCCCGCCATGCCGGGTGCGGCGGCCAAGATCGCGGGGATCGAGACGGTGCCGAACACCAGGAAGGTTCCGAAGATGCCCAGCATGAAGCCTAGATCGCCGACGCGGTTGACGACGAACGCCTTGATCGCGGCCGCATTGGCCGACGGCTTGCGGAACCAGAAGCCGATCAGAAGATAGGACGCGAGACCCACGCCTTCCCAGCCGAAGAACATCTGGACCAGATTGTCCGCCGTCACGAGCATCAGCATCGCGAAGGTGAAGAGGCAGAGATAGGCGAAGAAGCGCGGCTGATCCGGCTCCTCGCTCATATAGCCCCAGCTATAGAGATGGACCAGCGCCGAGACGCTGGTGATGACCACCAGCATGATCGCGGTCAGCGAGTCCACGCGCAGCGACCAGTCGACCGACATGTCGCCGCTGGTGATCCAGTGGAGCACCGGCGTGACGGTCGCGACATCGGCACCGCTCAGATAGCCGATGAAGATCGGCCAGGACAGCGCACAGGAAATGAACAGCGCGCCGGTCGTGACGACCTTGGCGGGCACGTTCCCGATGGCCTTGTTGCCGAACCCCGCAATGGCGGCGGCCAGCAACGGCAGGAAGACGATAGCGAGGATCAACCCGATTACCCCTTCATCCGGTTGACGTCGTCGACCGCGATGGTGCCGCGGCCACGGAAATAGATGACCAGGATCGCCAGACCGATCGCCGATTCACCGGCGGCCACGGTCAGCACGAACATGGCGAAGACCTGCCCCACCAGATCCTGAAGCGCGGCCGAGAAGGCGACGAGGTTCAGGTTCACGGCGAGCAGGATGAGTTCGATCGCCATGAGGATGACGATCAGGTTCTTCCGGTTGAGGAAGATACCCAGCACCCCCATGGTGAACAGGATCGCCGCGACGACCAGATAATGGACGAGACCGATCGTCACAGCTCCACCCCCTGCCCGATGGGCTGATTGATATTGCGGGTCGCCTCATGCGGCTGACGCGCATTCTGCTTGGCGATGTTCTGCGGACGGACACCACCGCGCTTGCGATGTGTCAGCACGATCGCGCCGATCATCGCGACGAGCAGGACCAAGCCCGCCCCCTCGAAGATGAACAGGTAGCGCGTGTAGAGCAGGTTGCCGATCGCCTGAATGTTGGACACCTCCGGCGCGATGGGCGCGGCACGCGCGGCCAATTGCACGCCGCCGACGCTCCACGCCTGGAACGCGATGATGATCTCGGCCAGCAGGGCGACGGCGAGCGCCAGACCCAGCGGCAGGTAGCGCGCAAAGCCCGCCCGCATCGCCGCGACCTCGATATCGAGCATCATGACGACGAAGAGGAACAAGACCGCGACCGCGCCCACATAGACGATGACGAGCAGCATCGCGATGAACTCGGCCCCGCACAGCACCATGAGGCCCGCGGCGTTGAAGAACGCCAGGATCAGCCACATGACCGAGTGCACCGGATTGCGCGACGCGATCGTGAGCCCTGCGGACACGATCACCACGGTCGCGAAAATATAGAAGGCGATAGCCTGTATCACTGCCTGTCAGGCCCCTTTTCTGTCCGCCCCGAACCGATGGTCGCGGGCTTTAACGGTACGGCGCATCGGCGGCAAGGTTCGCCGCGATCGCGCTTTCCCAGCGGTCACCGTTATCGAGCAACTTCGACTTGTCGTAGATCAGCTCTTCGCGGGTCTCGGTCGAAAATTCGAAGTTCGGACCCTCGACGATGGCGTCCACGGGGCAAGCCTCCTGGCACAGCCCGCAATAGATGCACTTGGTCATGTCGATGTCGTAGCGCGTCGTGCGGCGGCTGCCGTCGTCGCGAGGCTCCGCCTCGATCGTGATCGCCTGGGCGGGGCAGATCGCCTCGCACAGCTTGCACGCGATGCACCGCTCCTCGCCATTGGGATAGCGACGCAGCGCGTGCTCACCCCGGAAACGCGGAGAGATGGGGTTCTTCTCGAACGGATAGTTGATCGTCGCCTTCGGCTTGAAGAAGTAGCGAAGGGTCAGCGCATGGCCCTTCACGAACTCCCACAGCGTAAAAGCCTTGACGTACTGAGCGACGCTCATGCTGGAACTCCCACGCGCGCATACATCAGCACGCCAGACACCAAGAATACCCAGAACAGCGACACCGGCAGGAACACCTTCCAGCCCAGCCGCATCAGCTGGTCGTACCGATAGCGCGGTACCGTCGCCTTCACCCACGAGAAGATGAAGAAAAACACGCACATCTTAATGAGCAGCCAGACGATACCCGGCACGACATAGAGCGGCGCCCAGTCGAACGGCGGCAAATAGCCACCCCAGAACAGGATCGCGTTCAGCGCGCACATCAGGATGACGTTGGCGTACTCACCCAGCCAGAACAGCGCGAACGACATCGAGCTGTATTCGGTCTGGTAGCCCGCGACCAACTCCGACTCCGCTTCGGTCAGGTCGAACGGCGCACGCTGCGTCTCGGCCAGCGCCGAGATGAAGAACATCACCGCCATCGGGAAGAGCAGCGGGTTCAGGAAGAAGCCGTTGATCGGGGTGTTCAACACACCCTTCTGCGCCTCGACAATATTCGTCAGGTTGAAGCTGCCCGACCACAACACGACCGAAATCAGGATGAAGCCGATCGCCACTTCATAGGACACCATCTGCGCGGCCGCACGAAGCGCCGAGTAGAAGGGATATTTGGAGTTCGACGCCCAACCCGACAGGATCACGCCATATACGCCCAGCGACGAGGCGGCGAGGACATAGAGCAGGCCGACATTGATGTTGGCGACGACCACGCCCGGCTGGAACGGCACCACCGCCCAGACGATCAGCGCGACCGTGAAGGTGATGATCGGCGCCAGCAGGAACAGCCCGCGATTGGCGGCGGCCGGAACGATGGTTTCCTGAAGGAAGACCTTCAGACCGTCGGCGAAGGACTGGAGCAGACCGAAGGGACCGACCACGTTCGGACCACGGCGCAGCGCCATCGCCGCCCAGATCTTGCGGTCGACATAGATGACCATCGCGACCGCCAGCATCAGCGGCAGCGCGATCGCCAGAATCCCGACCAAGGTCGCGATCGTCCAGGCCCAGCCATAGGGAAGGCCGAGCGTCGTGTTGAAAAACGCGGTCACTCCGCTGCCTCCGCATAGCTCTCACCATGGACCAGTTCGGCCGAGCAGCGCTGCATCGTCGGGCTGGCGCGGCAAATCGCGTTGGTGAGGTAGAAGTCCTTGATCGGATAGCCCTCGATCGTGCCCGACGCGGTCGCGTTCAGCGACAGCGCGGCCCAGTCGAAGGTGACGAGACCGACCTGGCCCAGCGCGGGAACCTCCGCGGCCATCGCGGCGCGCAGAGCCTCCAGCGTGTCGAAAGGCAGGGTCTGGCCCAGCACTTCGGACAGCGCGCGGAAGATCGTCCAGTCGTCGCGCGCATCGCCCGGCGCGAACACCGCACGGTCGCCGCGCTGCACCCGGCCTTCCAGATTGACCCAGGTTCCCGACTTCTCGGCATAGGTCGCGCCCGGCAGGATGACATCGGCGTGATGCGCACCCTTGTCGCCATGATGGCCGACGAACACCTTGAAGCTGCTGCCGAACTTGGCGAAATCAACCTCGTCCGCACCCAGGAAGAAGGCCAGCTTCGGCGCGGCCGCAACCACGTCCGCAATGCCGCCCTTCTGCGCATAGCCGAGCATCAGCCCACCCATGCGCGAAGCCGCCATGTGAACGACATTATAGCCGTTCCACGCCGAACCGTCCTCCAGCGTCCGCACCAGATTGAACTGGTCGACCAGCTTCAGGCTCGCGCCATGCGCACCCTTCAGCGCACCGCCACCGACGATCACCATCGGACGCGCGGCCTTGCCGAACCACTCGGTCACCGCCTCGGGCAGGTTGCCCAGCACCGACAGGTCGGCGCCCAGCCACTCGACCTTGTAGGTCAGGTCGGTTTCGGGGCCGATCGCGAAGACCTTGGCGCCCTTCTTGATCGCCTTGCGGATACGAGTGTTCACCAGCGGCGCTTCCCAGCGCAGATTGGTGCCGATCAGCAGGATCGCGTCGGCCTTCTCGACGCCCGCGATGGTCGTGTTGAAGTTGACCGCGGCCAGGCTCGACGTGTCGTAATCCATGCCGGTCTGACGGCCCTCGAGCAGGCTCGAACCCATCTTGGCGAGCAGCGCCTTGGCGGCGAACATCGTCTCGCAATCGACCAGATCACCGGCAATTGCGGCGACGCTGGCACCGGCATTCACGTCACGGATCGCGGCGAACGCCTCGTCCCAGGTGGCGGGCACCAGCTTGCCGTCGCGGCGGATGAACGGACGGTCGAGACGACGACGGACCAGGCCGTCGATCGCGTGACGCGTCTTGTCGCTCGCCCACTCCTCGTTCACCTCGTCGTTGATGCGCGGCACGCAGCGCAGCACCTGACGACCCCGGCTGTCGAGGCGGATGTTGGTGCCGACCGCGTCCATCACGTCGATGGCGAGCGTCTTCTTCAACTCCCAGGGACGCGCCTCGAACGCATAGGGCTTGGAGGTCAGCGCGCCCACCGGGCACAGGTCGACGACATTGCCCGACAGCTCGCTCGACACCGCCTGCTCGAGATAGGAGGTGATCTGCATATTCTCGCCGCGATAGATCGCGCCGATTTCCTCGACACCCGCAACCTCTTCGGCGAAGCGGACGCAGCGGGTGCACTGGATGCAACGAGTCATGACCGTCTTGACGATCGGACCCATATATTTCTCGGTGACGGCCCGCTTGTTCTCGTCATAGCGGCTATGGCCCTTGCCATAGGCCATGGACTGGTCCTGTAGGTCGCACTCCCCGCCCTGATCGCAGATCGGGCAGTCCAGCGGATGGTTGATCAGCAGGAATTCCATCACGCCTTCGCGCGCGGCCTTCACCATCGGGGTGGTGGTGAAGATTTCCTGATTCTCCGCCGCCGGAAGCGCACACGACGCTTGCGGCTTGGGGGGCCCAGGCTTCACCTCGACCAGGCACATGCGGCAATTGCCCGCGATGGACAGCCGCTCATGATAGCAGAAGCGCGGGATTTCCTTGCCCGCCAGCTCACAGGCCTGGAGCACGGTGGCGCCCTGGGGCACCTCGATCTCGACGCCGTCGACTTTGACCTTAGGCATTATTCGGCTGCTTCCATCATCGGGGCGTTGCCGCCCGTCTCGCCTTTGCGTTCGCGAATGCGGCGTTCCATCTCCGGGCGGAAATGGCGGATCAGGCCCTGGATCGGCCAGGCCGCCGCGTCGCCGAGCGCGCAGATGGTGTGGCCTTCGACCTGCTTCGTCACCTGGAACAGCGTATCGATCTCGGCCACATCGGCATCGCCGGTGCGCATCCGCTCCATCACGCGCCACATCCAGCCGGTGCCTTCACGGCACGGGGTGCACTGGCCGCAGCTTTCATGCTTGTAGAAGTAGGACAGGCGGCTGATCGCGCGGACGATGTCGGTCGACTTGTCCATGACGATCACGGCCGCCGTGCCAAGGCCCGATCCGACCGCCTTCAGGCCGTCAAAGTCCATCGGCGCGTCCATGATCTGGGCGGCGGGTACCAGAGGCACCGACGAACCGCCCGGAATCACCGCGAGCAGATTGTCCCAGCCGCCGCGAATGCCGCCGCAATGCCGCTCGATCAGTTCGCGGAACGTGATCGACATGCTTTCCTCGACCACGCAGGGGCGATCGACATGGCCGGAAATCTGGAAGAGCTTGGTGCCCTTGTTGTTCTCGCGTCCGAAGGAGGAGAACCACTCGGCGCCGCGCCGCAGGATCGTCGGGGCGACCGCGATCGACTCGACATTGTTGACCGTGGTCGGGCAGCCATAAAGCCCCGCCCCCGCCGGGAAAGGCGGCTTCAGGCGCGGCTGGCCCTTTTTGCCCTCCAGGCTCTCGATCATCGCGGTTTCTTCGCCGCAGATGTATGCGCCCGCGCCGCGATGGACGAAGACGTCGAAGTCATAACCCGAGCCACAGGCATTCTTGCCCAGGAAGCCCCGGTCATAGGCCTCGGCCACCGCCGCGAACAGCGTCTCCGCCTCGCGGATATATTCGCCGCGAATGTAGATATAGGCCGCCCGCGCGCGCATCGCGAAGCCCGCGACCAGCGCCCCCTCGATCAGCTTGTGCGGATCGTGACGGATGATCTCGCGGTCCTTGCACGAACCCGGCTCGGACTCGTCGGCGTTGATGACCAGGAAGCTCGGCCGGTCGGGGCGCGGTTCCTTGGGCATGAAGCTCCACTTCATGCCGGTCGGGAAGCCCGCACCGCCGCGCCCGCGCAGACCCGACGCCTTGATGACGTCGATGATCTTGTCCTGGCCCAGTTCGAGCAGCGCCTTGGTGTTGTCCCAATCGCCGCGCTTCATCGCCGCGTCGACGTTCCACGGCTGATAGCCGTAGAGATTGGTGAAAATGCGGTCCTTGTCAGCGAGCATTATGCGCCCCACTCCCCGCGATAGTCGTGATTATCGCCGACCATGGCGGTCAGCGTGGTCGGACCGCCCAGCGGCTCGACCGTGTGGCGACCCGGCTCCTGCGTGCCGGTCTTGGGGCTTTCGCCCTTGGCCAGCGCTTCCAGGATGGTGACCGTGCGGTCGTAATCCAGATCCTCGTAATTGTCGTCGTTGATCTGGACCATCGGGGCCGATGCGCAATTGCCCATGCACTCGACCTCGGTCAGCGTGAACAGGCCGTCGGGCGTGGTCTTGCCCTTGATCAGCCCCTTGTTCTTGCACGCCGCCAGCACGTCGTCCGACCCGCGCAACATGCACGGCGTCGTGCCGCACACCTGCACATGATAGCGGCCCACGGGCGCCAGGTTGAACATCGTATAGAAGGTCGCGACCTCATAGATGCGCATATACGCGACACCCAGTTGGCGCGCCACGAACTCGATCACCGGCACGGGCAACCAGCCTTGCGTCTGCGTCTCGGCACCGACCTGGCGCTGGGCCAGGTCGAGGAACGGGATCGAGCAGGATTGTTCGCGACCCTTGGGATAGCGCGCGAGAATCTCGTTCGCCTTCTTCTGGTTCTCGTCCGTCCAGGCGAAATTGCCCCAGCGGGCGCGGACTTCTGCCTCGTCGGGAATGATGGCTGCGTCGGCCATTAGCGAATGAACTCCACGCGCGACACCTTGTCGTTCTCGAAGGAATAGATGGACATGACCTCGAACGCCTCGGCCACCCGGCGCACGTTCGACCTTTTCATGCAGCAGCACGGTTTCGCCGAACGCCTGTTCGGCGACGATTTCGGCGCGGTTCCGCGGGAACTGGGCAAACATCGCCTTCAGCCCCGAACGCACGCCTTCGCGTCCCTCGCGCAGCACGGCCCCGCGATAACCCGCTTCGCAAGCATCCTCGGTCATCAGCGCGACATAAGCGTCGGCGTCCTGCGCATTGTAATGCGCGACCATCTGGCGTGCGATCGCGATGCGCGCAGGAGAATCGATCGCGCTCAACGATCGCACTCCCCGAACACGATATCCATCGCGCCCAGGATCGCGGTCGTGTCGGCCAGCATATGCCCCTTGGACATGAATTCCATGGCCTGGAGGTGGCTGAACGCGGTCGGGCGGATCTTGCACCGATAGGGCTTGTTCGATCCGTCGGAGACGAGATAAACGCCGAATTCGCCCTTCGGGCTTTCGGTCGCGACATATACCTCGCCGGCGGGGACGTGATAGCCTTCGGTATAAAGCTTGAAGTGGTGGATCAGCGCTTCCATCGAGCGCTTCATCTCACCGCGCTTGGGCGGCGTGACCTTGCGGTCTGGGCTGAGCACCGGCCCCTCGGGCATCTGCGCCAGGCACTGCTTCATGATCCGGGCCGACTGGCGCACTTCCTCGACGCGCACCATGAACCGGTCATAGCAATCGCCGCTGGTGCCCACCGGCACGTCGAAGTCCACCTTGTCATAGGCGTCATAGGGCTGCGACTTGCGCAGGTCCCACGGAATGCCCGAGCCGCGGATCATCGGACCGGAGAAGCCCCATTTGATCGCATCCTCGCGGTTGACCACCGCAATGTCGACGTTGCGCTGCTTGAAGATACGGTTGTTCGAAACCAGCCCGATCGCATCCTCGAAAAGCTGCGGCAGACGGGTGTCGAGCCAGTCGGCGATATCGGTCAGCAGCTTGAGCGGCACGTCCTGATGGACGCCGCCGACACGGAAATAATTCGCGTGCATGCGCGCGCCCGAAGCACGCTCATAGAAGTTCATGCAGTCTTCGCGGATTTCGAACATCCACAGGTTCGGCGTCATCGCGCCGACGTCCATCACATGGCTGCCCAGATTGAGCATGTGGTTCGAAATGCGGGTCAGTTCCGCAAAGAACGTCCGGAGATATTGCGCACGCAGCGGCACTTCCAGATCGAGCAGCTTCTCGACCGCCAGCACATAGCTGTGCTCCATGCACATCGGCGAGCAGTAATCGAGGCGATCGAAATAGGGCAGCGCCTGCGAATAGGTCTTGTGTTCGATCAGCTTTTCGGTGCCGCGATGCAGCAGGCCGACATGCGGATCGATACGCTCCACGATCTCGCCGTCCAACTCCATGACGAGGCGAAGCACGCCGTGCGCCGCCGGATGCTGCGGGCCGAAGTTGATCGTATAGTTCTGGATCGACACGTCGCCCGTGGTCGGGTCGACGGCGTCGGTCTTGTGGAGCAGTTCGTCGACATAGTCGCTCACTGATTCTGTCCTCCACCCTTGCCCGGCACGACGTCCGGGTTCTGGGGCTTACCTTCGGCCTTGTTGCCCGGATGCGGTTCGCCCGCGCCCGTCTGCTTGGGGCTTTCGGTGGTCTTCGTCTCGGCGGTCTGCGACGGCGCGGTCTTGTCCGGCGCGGCATCGGCCTTCTTCACCGCATCGGCACTGGCCGGGGTCTGCGCGCCCTTGCCTTCCGGCTGCGAGCCCTTTTCGTCGCCGGGAAGGACGTATTCCGCCCCTTCCCACGGGCTCTGGAAGTCGAAATTGCGGAAGTCCTGCGCCAGCTTCACCGGCTCATAGACGACGCGCTTTTCCTCTTCCGAGTAACGCAACTCGGTATAGCCGGTCAGCGGGAAGTCTTTGCGGAGCGGATGGCCACGGAAGCCATAGTCCGTCAGGATGCGACGCAGATCGCTATTGCCCGAGAACAGCACGCCGTACAGGTCATAGACCTCACGCTCCAGCCAGCCCGCGACCGGCCACAGGCCCGTCACCGACGGCACAGGCTTGTCCTCGTCGGCGCAGACATGGACATGCAGGCGATGGTTGCGGGTCAGCGAGAGCAGGCAATAGACCACCTCGAAACGCTCGTCGCGCTCGGGATAGTCGACGCCGGCGATCTCCATGAGCTGCTGATATTCCAGCCCCTTGGTGTCGCGCAGCGCGATCATGGCGGGCACGAGGTTCGCACGATCGACGATCAGCGCGACCTCACCCACATGCTCGCGCGCATCGACCAGCCAGGGGCCGAGCGCGGCGCGCGCCGCATCGATCACGCCGTCGTTCGAGGCGAAGCGGGGAGCGGGCGCCCTCACCGTTCGATGCTCCCGGCGCGGCGGATCTTCCGCTGCAACTGCATCACGCCATAGAGCAACGCCTCGGCGGTCGGCGGACAGCCGGGGACATAGATGTCCACGGGCACGATCCGGTCACAGCCGCGCACCACCGAATAGCTGTAATGGTAATAGCCGCCGCCATTGGCGCAGCTACCCATCGAGATGACATATTTCGGGTTCGACATCTGGTCGTACACACGACGCAGCGCCGGAGCCATCTTGTTGCACAGCGTACCCGCGACGATCATCACGTCCGACTGGCGCGGCGACGCGCGCGGCGCGGCACCGAAACGCTCCATGTCGTAACGCGGCATGTTGACGTGGATCATCTCCACCGCGCAGCACGCCAGACCGAAGGTCATCCACCAGAGCGAGCCGGTGCGCGCCCATTGGAACAGTTCCTCGGTCGAGGTGACGAGGAAGCCCTTGTCGGTCAGTTCGCCGTTCAGTCCGTCGAAAAAGCCCTGATCGGGCTGGATGACGGCCTGGCCGTCATGGACGACTCCGCCATGGGCCTGCGGCTTGAACTCGACCGGACCGGAGTGAAGATTTACTCCCAATCCAACGCTCCCTTCTTCCACGCATAGACAAGCCCGAGCGCGAGCTCGCCGATGAAGATCATCATCGAAAACCAGGCGGTCCAGCCGAGGCTGAACACACTCACCGCCCAGGGGTACAGAAACGCCGCTTCCAGATCGAAGATGATGAACAGGATCGCGACGAGGTAGAAACGCACGTCGAACTGGCTGCGCGGGTCTTCGAACGCGGGGAAGCCGCATTCATATTCGGACAGCTTCTGCTCGTTGGGCTGATGCGCACCCGTCAGGCGCGCGACCAGCATCGGCAGAAACACGAAGGCCGTCGACAGAACCAGGGCAACGCCCAGGAACAGGAGGATCGGCAGATATTGCGACAGATCGACCAAGTTTTTCTCTCGCAGATGCGGAACTGGATGCGGATGGCTTTAGGCCGATGAACCCGCCGGAGCAAGTCAGCGGAGGCATGAGAATGAATCGCAACTGAACCGTGCCATTCACCCCATCGGACAGATTTTCAGATGGTATTTGAAAGGCTTGAACGCAATAGCTGCACGCGATTGCGTTCAAATCCCCTCGAAATCTCAGCGCAGCGCGTTGGCCAGCAGCTTGTGCAGCTTGGAATGCAGCCCCTCGTTGGCGGCCAGATACTCACCACGCTCGAGCGACTTGTCGCTGCCCCGGAAGTCGCTGACGAAACCGCCCGCTTCTCGCACCAGCAGCATGCCCGCCGCTGCGTCCCAGGGCTTCAGGCCGGACTCCCAGAAACCGTCATAGCGGCCCGCCGCGACCCAGGCGAGGTCGAGCGCGGCCGAGCCGAAGCGGCGGATACCGGCGACCTGCGGCGCGATCGCACCGAAAATGCGACTCCACTGGACGAAATCGCCGTGCCCCAGGAAGGGGATGCCGGTCGAGATCAGCGCTTCCGACAGATCGCGGCGCGACGACACGCGCAGACGACCGTCCTGCAACCACGCGCCCCGGCCCTTTTCGGCCCAGAAGCTTTCGTCGGTCAGCGGCTGGTAGATCAGGCCGGTGGTCACTTCGCGCTTGCCGCTCGGCAACTGCTCCTCGACCGCGATCGAGATGGCGAAGTGCGGGATGCCGTGCAGGAAGTTGGAGGTGCCGTCGAGCGGATCGATGATGAAGCGTGGCTTGGACGGATCGCCTTTGATCTCGCCAGCCTCTTCCATCAGGAAGTTCCAGTCGGGGCGCGCCTTCTTCAATTCCTCGAAGACGGTTTCCTCGGCACGCTTGTCCGCCATCGACACGAAGTCGGCGGGGCCCTTGCGGCTGACCTGGAGGTGCTGAACCTCGTTGAAGTCGCGGCGGAGACGCGGGGCGGCCTTGCGCGCGGCGCGTTCCATGATGGTGAGAAGCCCGGAGTGCGAGGCCATGATCGTCCTTTCGATCGCGCCGCTGCATCTCCACGGCGCTATAATGAAAAGGCCCGCCGCGAACGACGGGCCGGGGCGGCGGATGACTGGGTCGCGCGTCTGTCGCGCCGGTCATCCGCCGATACCGATTAGTCCGCGCGGCGGACGTAGGTCTGTTCGTACACGTCGACGACGATGCGCACGCCGCTGGCGATGTGCGGCGGCACCATCACGCGCACGCCATTGTCGAGGATGGCGGGCTTGTACGACGACGAGGCGGTCTGCCCCTTCACCACGGCGTCGGCCTCGACGATGGTGGCTTCGATCTGGTCGGGAAGCTGGACCGAGATCGGACGCTCCTCATGCAGTTCCATCACCACGTCCATGCCGTCCTGAAGGAAGGCCGCGGCATCGCCCAGCAGGTCCCGCGGCAGCGTAATCTGCTCATAGGTTTCCTTGTCCATGAAGGTCAGGTCGTCACCCTCGGCGAACAGGAACTGGAAGTCCTTGGTGTCCAGGCGGACGCGCTCGACCGTCTCGGCGGAGCGGAAGCGGACGTTCGTCTTGCGGCCGTCGATGAGGTTCTTCATCTCGACCTGCATATACGCACCGCCCTTGCCGGGCTGGGTATGCTGAATCTTCACGGCGCGCCAGATGCCGCCTTCATACTCGATGATGTTGCCGGGACGAATGTCCACGCCGCTGATCTTCATGGGTCTTCAACCTGCTGGAAAGAGCGAAGGATGCCGGGGCGGTGACGCAGCCCGGCGGTCCGTGGACGCTGCTTTAGCTTGAAGCGGTCTTTCCGGCAAGCAGCGGATAGGGATCGACCGGCTCGCCCTGATACCAGTCATCCCCGGCGCGCATCCAACTGACCCCGAAATGGAGATGGGTGTTGCCCGCGCCCGCATTGCCGGTATCCCCGACATAGCCGACCACCTGCCCCTGCGCGACGCGCTGCCCCTCGGTCAGGCCTGGCGCATAGCTTTTCAGATGCGCGTAATAGAGGCTCCAGCGCCGGTCGAGCGAGCGGATATAGAGCGTATGGCCGCCCCGCGCGCTGTCGAACAGCTTCTCGACCGTGCCCGGAAGCGCCGCCACGACCGGGGTGCCGCCCGGTGCCATCAGGTCGATCCCTCGATGCCGGCGCTCGCCGCCTTCGCGCGGGTCGCCCCAGTCGTGGCGGAGCGAGGCCACCGGATAGTCGGCGATCGGCATGATGAGCGCCGCCGCGCCGCCCGTCACGCCCCCGGAGGCAGGCGCCTGTGCTTCGGGCACCACGACATCGCCCGAGCCGACGGACAGCATCGACAGAAACCCGCCGACCCCGACCACGATCAGGCCCAGCATCACCCAGCCGAAACGCGACAGCGGGCCCCTGCCCCCGCTTCGCCTCATTCCTGCGGCACTTTGTGCTTGCCCGGTGGCGTGATCGCGCTTGCGGGGGGCGCGCCAACGCCGCTCGGCGACGCCGCACCCCTGCCGGGCTCGATCGGATAGGCGGGTGCGGGGGTGGGATGCGTCGCCACCGCCACCAATGCCATGGCTACCCCCGTCCCCAGGGCGATCGCCAGTCTTTTCATGCGCCGCTCCTCCGCGTCGTTCGTAGCCTGTCTGTTGAACGCAGGCGAAGGACGCTTGTTTCCGATGCGCAACGGATAGGCGATCATACCGGCGGGCTCACGCAGGGCGTAGGGCCAATCGACATTCATGCGGCTCCTTATTCCCCTCTATGAGGAGCGGGGGAAAAGAAGAGCATGTTGGAATGGCGGCACAGCCTAATGGATGGAATGGCGAGGTGATCGCCATGCCCCTGTCGGAGCGCCCTACTTCAATACCTCGGCAAAGGCCTTGACCGCCGCCGCCTCGTCGCCGTTCCACACCGCGCCCGACACCGCCAGGAAGTCCGCGCCCGCCTTGACCAGCGTTCCGGCATTGTCGGGCGTGATCCCGCCAATCGCGACGCAGGGGAGTTCGAACAGGGTCGACCACCAGGACAGCACCACGGGTTCGGCGCGATGCTTGGTCTCCTTGGTCGTCGTCGGATAAAAGGCACCGAAGGCGACATAATCCGCCCCCGCCTCCCCGGCCTCCATCGCCAGATGACGGCTGTCGTGACAGGTCACGCCGATCTGGACCGACGGGCCCAGCACGTCGCGCGCCTCGCGGGAGTCGCCGTCCTCCTGGCCCAGATGCACACCGTCCGCGCCCAGCCGCTTGGCGAGGCTGATGCTGTCGTTGACGATGAACGCCACCTCACGGTCGACGCAGATGCGCTGGAGCGGCTCGGCCAGCTTGGCGGCGGCGTGCTGGTCCATGTCCTTCACGCGGTACTGGAAGGCCGCGACGGGCCCGGCATCGAGCGCGCGCGCCAGCCGGTCCGCGAAACCGCCGGTCACGTCGAGCGGCGAGATCAGGTAAAGCTGGCAGGGCGGCCGTCGCATGTCCCGTACAAAGGCGGTGGCGAATTCGGGATCGAGCGGGCCGAGAGGATCGTCATCAAGCGTCATGCCGCCTTCCCTAGCGCCTGACGCACGCCCCGTCACCTGTGACGGCGGCGGGAAGGATTGGGCGTCCCGGTTCCCCAACCGAAACGCCCAGCCCTGCAAGAACTTATTCCTCGTTCTTGTAGATCGCGATCAGCTTGTCGAGCATCGCCAGCGCCGCGTCGCGCGGACGCTGGAAAGTATTGCGGCCGATGATCGAGCCGTTGCCGCCACCGTCACGGATATCGCGCGCATCCTGAAAGACGGCATCCGCGCCCTTGGCCGCGCCGCCCGAAAAGACGACGATGCGGCGGCCCGCGAAGCTCGACTGGACGACATGGCGAACGCGATCGGCCTGGTTGGACCAGTCGGTCCCCTCATAGGCGGACTTCGCCTCGGCCTGTTCGATATGGTCGCTGGGCAGCTTCACCTTGATGATGTGCGCCCCCAGCAGCGCCGCCATATGCGCGGCATAGGCCCCGACATCGAGCGCCAGTTCGCCGTCCTTGGTCAGCTTGCCGCCGCGCGGGTAACTCCAGATCACGGTGGCGAGGCCGGCCTCGCGCGCTTCGGCGGACAGGATCGCGATCTGGTCCATCGCGTCGAAAATACCGTCAGACCCCGGATAGATGGTGAAGCCGATCGCCGCGCAACCCAGCCGCACCGCATCCTGCACGCTGCCCGTCACCGCCTGGGTGATCGAGGTGCCCCAACTGTTCGAACTGTTGATCTTCAGGATCGTCGGAATCTGCCCGGCAAAGGTGTCGGCCCCCGCCTCCAGCATCCCCAGCGGCGCGGCATAGGCCGACAGCCCGGCATCGATCGCCAGTTGAAAATGGTAATGCGGGTCATAGGCGGGCGGGTTGACCGCGAAGCTGCGCGCCGGGCCATGTTCGAAACCCTGGTCGACCGGCAGGATGATCAGCTTGCCGGTGCCGCCCAGCTTCCCCTGCATCAGGATGCGCGCCAGATTGGCCTTCACGGCGGCGGGCGTGCCCTCATATTTGTCGAGAATGGCCTTCACGGTCGGGGTCATGCGGTCTCTCCGGATTGGTCTTTGGTTCGAAACGAATGTCAGAGCATCAACCAGCGGCGCAGCGCCTGATCGACCTGCTCCATCCGGGTGGGCGAAGCATGGCCGAGGATCTTGACGATGCCGTTGCGCGGGATGGACAGGATCTTGTCCACCTGCACCTCGCACTCCACCGTCAGGCCGGTATGTTCGCGCGGCGAGAAGGCGACGCGGAACAGCGCCTCTCCCCCCACCACGGAGGTCATCGGACAGACCGTGATGGTGTTGTGCGTCTCGTTATAGAGATCGGACTGGACAACCAGGAACGGGCGGTGATCGTTCCCCTCCCCCGTCGTGGCGAGGACGATGGCGGCATGCGCGATTTTCACGCGCCCGCTTCCTGGGCCAGTTGATTCCAGAAGGCGAAATCCTCCGGTGTGTCGCGCTTCGACGCGCGGGTCGACTGGCGGCGCGCCTCGCGGCGATAGGCCTCGTCGTGCAGGTCGACGTAACGCCGCACCGCTTCGCGCGCGATGTCGCTCTTGCTGCGCCCCTGGGTGCGCGCGACGGCGGCCAGCCGCTGCTCCAATTCGGTGTCGAGACGGACGCCGAGCATCACCACTCCTTCGTTTAACGTGTTCAACGTAGCAAGTCCGACACGTCGGATCAAGCACTCTTGACGCTGGCCCGCCGCGACGGCCATGCTCGCCATCGGCATGCTGGCGGGGAGATCGGGGATGCGGCGAACGGGCTGGGCATGGCTGGCGGCGATGATGCTCGTCCTTCCCTCCGGCGTCGCGGCCAAGGCGGTGCCCAGGGCCGGCGAGATGGCGCCTGATTTCGACCTGACGCTGATCGACGGCACGCATGTCCGCCTGGCCGATCTGCGCGGGCAGGTGGTCGTGCTGAATTTCTGGGCGACATGGTGCGGGCCGTGCCGCGCGGAGTTGCCGCTGCTCGACCAATATTACCGGGCGCAGGCCAGACACGGGTTGAAGGTCTTTGCGGTGGCGACCGAGGATTCGCTGCCGCTCTATCGCATGAAACCGCTATTCGCGGCGATGGCGATCCCGTCGGCGCGGCGGATCCGGGGACCTTACGACACGCTGGGCGCAGTGCCGACCAACTATATCATCGATCGCGCCGGGCGGGTTCGCTACGCCAAGGCGGCGGCGTTCGACCTGGACGACCTCAACCGGTTGCTGGTGCCCCTGTTGCAGGAAACCCCGCCGCCAGTGGCGACGGGGTCCTGAAGTCCAAACGTCATCCCAGCAAAGGCTGGGGCGACTGACAGGTCAGGCCGTCAGTGCGGCGACGCCGGGCAGGTCCTGCCCCTCCATCCATTCCAGGAATGCGCCGCCCGCCGTCGAGACGAAGGTGAACTGCGCCCCCACGCCCGCCTGGTTGAGCGCGGCCACCGTATCGCCGCCGCCCGCGACCGAGACGAGGCTGCCATCCTGGGTCAGCGCCGCCGCCGTCTTGGCGAGCGCGACGGTCGCCATGTCGAAGGGCGGCGTCTCGAACGCGCCGAGCGGGCCGTTCCAGACGAGCGTCCGGCAATTCTTCAGCACATCGCCCAGCGCCTCGACCGCATTGGGGCCGAGGTCGAGGATCATCTCGTCCGCCGCGACCTCATGAACGTTGACGGTGCGGGTGGCGGGGTTGGGCTTGAACTCCTTGGCGACCACCACGTCATAGGGAAGATGCACGGTGCAGCCCGCCTTATCGGCCGCGTCGAGAATCTCCTCGGCCGTGCCGGTCAGGTCATGCTCGCACAGCGACTTGCCCACATCGACCCCGCGCGCGGCGAGGAAGGTGTTGGCCATGCCGCCGCCGATGATCAGGTGATCGACCTTGCCGACCAGATGCTTGAGCACCGCGAGCTTGGTCGAGACCTTGGCCCCGCCGACCACCGCCGCGACCGGATGCTCGGGATGGCCCAGCGCCTTTTCCAGCGCGTCGAGTTCGGCCTCCATCGCGCGGCCCGCGAACGCCGGAAGCTGTCGCGCCAGCCCTTCGGTCGAGACATGCGCACGGTGCGCCGCCGAAAAGGCGTCGTTGACGTAGAAGTCGCCCAGCTTGGCGATCGAGGCCGCCAGTTCTGGATCGTTCTTTTCTTCGCCCGCATGGAAGCGGGTGTTTTCCAGGATCGCGATATCACCGGGGTTCAGCGTCGCGACCGCCGCTTCCGCCGCCTCGCCCGCGACATCCTCAATGAAGCGGACCGGGCGGCCCAGCACGTCGCTATAGGGCTGGGTGAGCATCGCCAGCGAATAGTCGGGATTGCGCTGCCCCTTGGGGCGGCCGAAATGGGCGAGGATCAGCACGATCGCGCCCCTGTCGGCCAGTTCGGTCACCGTCGCGATCGTCGCGCGCAGGCGGGTGTCGTCGGTCACGCGACCATCGGCCATCGGCACGTTCAGATCCTCGCGGACCAGCACGCGCTTGCCGGACACGTCACCCATATCGTCGAGCGTCTTGAATGCCTTGGTCATGATTCCTCGATCCTGATGTTGTCGCCGATGCGGATCGTGCCGCCCTCGATCACGCGGGTACACACGCCGCCGCGCCAATCGGGACGGAGGGCCGCCTGCAACCCGTCGGCGATCGCGTCCATGCGGTGGCACGGATCGCATTCCATGGTGATTTCCAGAAGGACGGGCCCGATACGCAACCGGGTGCCCGGAATTTGGGGAAGGTCGAAATCCTCGACCAGCAGGTTCGCGCGGCGTTCCTGCCAGGGGATATCGCGGTCGATCTCGGCCAGCGCGGCGTCCCAGTCGGCGCGCTCGATCAGCGTCACCTGACGCCTGCCCCGCCCGCCGGGCTTGATCCGCCCGCGACAATCGCCTTCCACGCCGCCCGCCAGGGTGACGATGGCGGTGTCCAGCACCTCCACCCTCCCCTTCGGCACGGCATGGCGGGCGATACCGGCCAGATGCCCGGTCATCACCCGCCCGTCGCTCATCAGAGGAACTTCGCCATCGCGGTCGCGGTGTCGACCATGCGGTTCGAGAAGCCCCATTCATTGTCGTACCAGGACACGACGCGCACCAGCTTGCCGTCGAGCACCGCCGTCTCCAGGCTGTCGACGGTCGAGGACTGGGGCGAGTGCATCAGGTCGATCGAGACCAAAGGCTCGTCGGTATAAACCAGCACGCCCTTGAGCGGACCGCTCTCGGCGGCCGCCTTCAGGATGGCGTTGACCTCTTCCTTGGTCGTGTCGCGCGCAGGGGTGAAGGTCAGGTCGACCAGGCTGACGTCCGGCACCGGCACGCGGATGGCCGAGCCGTCCAGCTTGCCCTTCAGTTCGGGCAGAACCTCGCCCACCGCGCGGGCGGCGCCGGTGGTGGTCGGGATCATCGACATGGCGGCGGCGCGGGCGCGGCGCAGATCGGGGTGGATCTGGTCGAGGATCTTCTGGTCGTTGGTGTACGCGTGGACCGTGGTCATCAGGCCGCGCTCGATCCCGATCGCATCGTTCAGCACCTTGGCAACCGGCGCCAGGCAGTTGGTGGTGCACGAGGCGTTCGACACGATGGTGTGGTCGGCGGTCAGTTTGTCATGGTTGACGCCGTACACGACGGTCAGGTCGACATTCTTGCCCGGCGCCGAGATCAGCACCTTCTTCGCGCCCGCCGCGAGATGCTTCTCGCACGACGCCTTGTCGGTGAAGAAGCCGGTGCACTCCAGCACCAGATCGACGCCCAGTTCCTTGTGCGGCAGGTTGGCGGGGTCGCGCTCGGCGGTGACGCGGATGCGCTTTCCGTCGATCACGATGTCGTTGCCGTCCGCCGACACCTCACCCGGATAGCGGCCATGGACGCTGTCGCGGCTGAACAGCCAGGCGTTGGACTTGGCGTCGGCGAGATCGTTGATCGCGACCAGTTCCAGCGCGTCGCCGCCCCGTTCGAGAATGGCGCGCGCGACCAGTCGGCCGATGCGACCGAAACCATTGATTGCAACCTTGACCGTCATGCCAGCAAGCTCCTGTCTCATACGGGCACTGCCTGGACGGCACCGCCCCCGGTTGGATGGTGAGGGCGGGCACGTCCCGCGATTCCATCGTTCGCGCCACGCCTTTCGGAGCCGATGGGTTCGCTGTCAACCGCCCCCAGGCTTCGCATCGTCCAATTGCGGGTTGCCGCGTCAAGCCATCCTGCTAAGCCGATCCCATGCCCGAACCCATTGCCGACGATGTCCTCTCCTCCGTCGAGCGCATCGACCGCGCGATCGCCCGCATCGAACAGACGATCCGCACCCGCGCGGCCAAGGAAGACGCGCTCGCGCGACGCCATGCCGCGCTCAAGGCCCGCATGGCCGACGCCGTTTCCGCGCTGGACGAAGTGATCAGCCGGGGGAGCGCCGTCTGATGGCCGAAGTCACGATCACGATCGGCGACCGCCCCCATACCGTCTATTGCCAGGAAGGCGGCGAAGCGCGGGTCCGAATGCTCGGCCAGATGCTCGACCAGCGCTGGCCGGCGGCGATGCGCGCGTCAGGCGGACATAATGGCGAACGCGCGCTGCTGTTCGTCGCGCTGATGCTGGCCGACGCGCTGGAAGAGGCGGAGCGTCGCCCGCCCGCCGGGGCCGCGGTCAGCGAGGCCGCGCTCACCCGGATCGCCGAGCGGCTGGAGGGATTGGCCGATGCGCTGGATTCCGAAGGACGCGGGCCCCTTGAGTAAGCCGGGCCTCTCCCCTACATGGGTCAGTGGCGGGTTCTGCCCGGTACGAGCCACGATAATCCCTGAGGCTATTCTTCATCCAAGGGGGCTGTCCCTGCCCGGACCCTGGTCCGACGCACATGGTCCCCACCTGACGTATTGGGCGTCAGTGGATATTACGGCAAACGGCCATGGCGGTCCCGCCACCCGCCCTTCTCTGACATGACCGACAAACGCGCCCTTCGCGCCCGGATGCGGGCGGCGCGTGACGCGCACGGCCCCGGCCTGCTGCCGGTGGCGCGCCCCTTTCTCGACCGCCTGCTGCCCGGACAGATCATTGCCGCCTACCGCCCGATCGGGGCGGAGGCCGATCCGGCGCTATGGGTCGAGGCGGCGCTGCATGCGGGCGCGACGATCGCCCTGCCCCATGTCGTCGATCGCGCGAGCCCGATCCGCTTCCTGACATGGGTGGAGGGACAGGATCTGCATGTCGGTGCTTTCGGGCTTCACCAGCCGGACCCGGATGCGCCCGAATGCATGCCCGACATCATCCTGACCCCGCTGGTCGGCTTCGACCGGCGCGGCAACCGGCTGGGCCAGGGAGCGGGCCATTACGACCGCGCCTTCGCCGCACACCCCGACGCCTGGCGCGTCGGGCTCGCCTGGGGCGTGCAGGAGGTCGAGGCGCTGGCCCCCGATGACTGGGACGTACCGCTCCACGCCATCGCCACCGAATCGGAATGGATCGTCCCATGACCCCCAGTTGGCGCAAACCCGCTGGAATGCTGCTGATCGTCGCGATCATCATCCTGTGGGCGGTGCTGGTCGCCAGCCTGTCGGGCGTGGTGGGCCGGTGGCACTGGGTTTTGCAACTGGCCTTCTATGTGGTCGCCGGGATCGTGTGGATCACGCCGATGAAGCCGCTGTTGCGGTGGATGGAGGGGGGACGGGGTTAGGGTTTCCCTTCGACTTTGGCAGTGCGCCGGAGTTTATCCTGAGCGAAGGTCCAATCGCGTCGCCCCAGCGCAGGCTGGGGCCTTTCTCGATCGCAGTGGCCCGTCGCCAGAGATCCCAGCCTTCGCTGGGATGACGAATGGAATGTCGGGAGAAATGGAACGTCCCCGTAACCCGGAAACGAAAACGCCATCCCGAAGGATGGCGCGAGTGACGGGGCTCGAACCCGCGACCTCCGGCGTGACAGGCCGGCGCTCTAACCAACTGAGCTACACCCGCTTGAAAGCCATGTGACGCCGCATATATCCGGCATCGGCCCCTTTGGGGATTTCGATGTTTTCAGCCATTCCCGGAAGGGAATGGCGCGAGTGACGGGGCTCGAACCCGCGACCTCCGGCGTGACAGGCCGGCGCTCTAACCAACTGAGCTACACCCGCTGAAAGCGTCGAGGCGCGCCAACTAGGCGAGCGCCCCGAAGCTGTCAACGCTTCATTTCGAACTTTCTTGCGGAACGTCCTCCGGGTCGCTGTCACGGTCGAGATAGGTCAGCGTACCATGCTCGAACAGGAAGCCCGCAATGTCCGGCTTGCCCGCCGCCTTCAGCACGGTTTGCAGGATGATGAGCAGCGGAACCGCCAGCAGCGCGCCCAGCGTCCCCCACACCCATCCCCAGAAGCTGAGCGAGACCAGGATCATGACCGGGCTGATGGTCAGGCGATGTCCGACGACCAGCGGAGTGATGAGGTTAGCCTCGATCAGGTGCATCCCGTACATGATCGCGGGCGGGGCGAGCGCGACCCAGATGTCGCTGAACGTCATCAGCCCCCCGACCGCGAGCAGCAGCGCGCCGATCACCGGCCCGAAATAGGGGATGTAGTTGAGCAGCGCGACGATGCCGCCCCACATCAACGGATAGGGCATGCCGAACAGCGACAGCGCCCCCGCCACCGCCCCGCCCAGCGCCAGGTTGATGATGGTGATGGTGCCCAGATAGGCGGACACGTCGTCCACTACCTCCTGGATCACCCGCGCGGTCGCCATCGCGCCGTCGAAGCTGGTCCGCCCGCGGATCGTCTCGCGCCGCATCCGGGTCCAGCCCGACAGCACGAAGAAGACGACGAGGACGCCGAACAGGAACTGGACGATCAGCGTCGGGGCCGAGGTCGCGGCAAGCTCCAGGATCGAGCTGGGCGGCGACACCGCGCTCGTCTGCGGCTGGCGGATCGGGGTCGAGGCGACCTGCCGCAGCGCCTTGTTCACATAGCGTTCGAGGTTGGAGTACAGGTCGAGAAGCGGCGCCAGATTGTCCTGGATTCGCCCGATCCGGCTGGGCAGCAGACGAAAGAAATCGGTCGCGGGCACGATGATCGCCGCCAGCGCGATATTGGCGACGACGAGGAACAGCAGGACGCACAGCAAAGCCGCCAGCGGAGACGGCACCCGCCGCCGCTCCAGCCATTCGAGAATGGGGACCAGCGCGATCGCGATGACCAGCGCGGTGGTCAGCGGCAGGAAGAACTCCGCCCCCTCCTTCAGCGCGAAGGGCAGCGCCAGGGTGAACCCCGCCCCCGCCGTCAGCGTCAGCCCGGCGAGCAGGCGATCACGCCGCATCGCGATCCGCATCGCCTCCCGCGAGCCCATGCCCGCCGGGGTTCCCAGGATCGAATCGCCGGCCATGGGGGCCTTGGCGGTCGCGTCGTCATGCACGTCACTCATGGCGATCACGTTAGCGGCTTTCCCCGGTCAGGAAAGCCGCTAACGCCGTGCGGGGATGACGTTTGTGTCATGAAGCGTACCGATCACCGGCGCGCACGACCTTACCAGGCGCGTGGGATGCCGCCGGTCCGCTCGGCGACCGCATTCTCGATGGACTGGAGCTGCGTGCGGGACAGCACGCCCGCCTCCATCAGGTGACGCATCAGTTCTTCGGTCAGGGCCGCCAGAAAGTGCAATTCCGCACGCTCCGACGCGCCGTCTTCGTTCAATGCGTCCATCGCCAACTCCCGGATCTGATCGACCGCGACTGTGTAGCGATGCCCAGGCACCGGTGAAAGTATCTTTTCCGCACAAGGGATCAGCGGTTGACGTTTACGTCAAGTACAATCATCACCACGACATGGATCATCGACCGCCCCCTTCCCCCGAAATCATGGCCCAGGGCCTTGTCGCGCTGCTGGATGTCGAGGAGATCGACACCGACCTCTATCGCGGCGCGCGGCGCCCCGGTGGCGAGGGGCGGGTCTTCGGCGGACAGGTGATCGCACAGGCGCTCCAGGCGGCGCAACGCTCAACCGAGGCACCGCGCACCGCCCATTCGCTCCATGCCTATTTCATGCGGCCGGGCGACGAACGCTATCCGATCGTCTACCGCGTCGAGCGCGATTTCGAGGGGCGCAGCTTCGCGACCCGGCGGGTGATCGCGATGCAGAAGGGCAAGCCGATCCTCAACCTGGCCTGCTCGTTCCAGACGCCGGAGGAAGGGCTGCATCATCAGGACGCCATGCCCGACGTCCCCGCACCCGATACGCTGACGCCCGAACGGGAGCTGCTGGCCGCGCTGGGCGACCAAATCCCTGAGCCGCTCCGCGCCTTTCTGTCGCGTCCCCGTCCCATCGAACTGCGGCCCGTCGATCCCCGGCAGTTGCTCAAGCCCGAGCCCCGCGCACCGTCCCAGTCGATCTGGTTCCGCCTCGTCGCGCCGGTCGGCGACGATCCCGCGCTGCACCGCGCGATCCTGGCCTATGCCAGCGATTTCGCGCTGCTCGGCACCTCCACCCTGCCGCACGCGGTCCACTGGCTGATCGACGATATGCAGACGGCCAGCCTGGACCACGCCCTGTGGCTGCACGAGCCGTTCCGGGCGGACGAATGGCTGCTCTACACGACCGACAGCCCTTGGGCGGGCCATGCGCGCGGGTTCAACCGGGGCCGCATCTTCACCAGCGACGGACGGCTGGTCGCCAGCGTCGCGCAGGAAGGGCTGATTCGCCTGCGTTCGCCCAAGGCCGGCGGTTAACGGCGCAGCATCTCGCGCACCGACTGAGTGGCGCTGCGGGTATCCTCGGCCAGCTTCTTGACCTCGGCGGCGACGATGCCGAAGCCGCGCCCGGCGGGGCCCGCCCTCGCCGCCTCGATGCTCGCGTTCAGGGCCAGCATGTTGGTCTGTCCGGCGATGGCGGCGATGCTGTCGACGAGGCCCTCCATGTCGCGAAGCATGGTCTCCAGCGCGGTCTGGCGATCCTCCGCCATCAGGCGAAACCGCTCGGCCTGATCCAGCCGCTCGCTCGCCTCCGCCTCCAGCCGGACCCGGTCGGTCATGTCGGTCGCGAACTTCACGATCTTGTACGGCACGCCCTCGGCGTCGAGGATCGGGGTGTAGGTGGCCTGAAGCCAAAGGGCCGTCCCATCGGCGCGCCGCCGCTCGAACCGCCCGGCGATGAACCGCCCCGCCGCCAGATCGGCCCAGAAGCGCGCATAGGCGGGCGAGCGGACATGGTCGGCACTGCAAAAGCGGCTGTGATGCACGCCGATCGTCGCCGCGCGCGAGTATCCGATCAGCGACAGGAAGATGTCGTTCGCGGCCAGCACACGGCCCTTCAGATCGAATTCCACCACCGCCTGCGACAGGTCGATCGCAGCGAGTTTGCTATGCGCCTCCCCATCGGTCAGGCAATGCCCGGTGATATCGGTCGCGATCTTGAGGACCTGGGTGACGGTCCCGTCCGCATCCAGGATGGGCAGATAGCGTGCCTCCAGCCAGATCGACCGCCCCTGCCGCCCCATCCGGCGATAGGCCCCGCTATGGGTCAGGCCCCGGCGCAGATCGGACCAGAATTGTTCATGGTCCGCTGACGCGGCGATATCGGCGGGACACAGCATCGCATGGGGCCGCCCTGCCAATTCGGTAGCGGTATGACCAAAGACCTGAAGGAAATTGTCATTGGCCCATTGAATGACGCCATCGGTATCGAACACCACCAGTAGATGCGCTCGGTCGATCGACCGAAACATCATGTCCTCCCGCTGCCAAATCTGGTCAGGCTTTGCGGGGAAAAATTCGATACCCATGGGCCCTTATTGCCCAAAATGGACTAAACCTTTGTTAATGGCTCGTTACCGGCGCGATATGATCCAAAGACGGTCCAAGCCGTTTCGGCCATACCCGATTTCGGATTTGAGAGGGGCGGCGCACTCGCCCAATCCTCGATTCCGCAAAAAGCGATGACCGGCGTCGTTTTTCGAGATAGGGAATATCGGTCCGTCGCAGATCGACGGATCGACGGGCGAGTATCGAGAGGGTGACGGCAATGGCGGCAACGTCCGTCGAGGAAGAGCAGAGTACCGAACGCTATCGACAGAAGCGTGACGCCATCCTGGCGGCGGCGGCGCAAGCGATCAACGAACAATCGGCCAAGGGCATGACCTTCGCCGATGTCGCGCAGCGCGTCGGGCTGAACACCACCAGCGTCACCTATTATTTCCGTCGCAAGGACGAACTGGCGGCGGCGGCGTTCGAGCATACGCTGGACCGGCTGCTCGAAATGCTGACGCTCGCTGCCGAGGCACCCACGCCGCAGGCCCGCGTCGCGCGCTATCTGTCGATCAACATGGCCCGGCTCGCCCGGATCGAACGAGGCGAGGAGGCGCCCTTCGCCGTCCTGTCCGACCTTCGCGCCATGGAGGAGCCGATCCGGGGGCGCCTGATGGCCGGGTGGCAGAAGGTATTCCGCGCCACGCGCAGCCTGTGGGGTCCGGCCCCCAGCCGCGCGCATACCGACCTGCACGGCGCGCGGGCGCATGTTCTGCTGGAAAACACCTTTTGGCTGCCGATCTGGCTGGTCCGGTATGAACTGGACCAGTTTCCCCGCGTCGAGGAACGGCTGCTCGACGTGTTGACCCATGGCATCGCGGCGAAGGGATCGACCTGGTCCCCCGCCATGCTCGACCTCGACGCGCGGATGGCGCAGCGGACCGAGCCGGGGCGCGAGGCGTTTCTGCTGGCCGCGACCCGGCTGATCAACCAGCTCGGCTATCGCGGCGCCAGCGTGCAGCGGATCGCCAGCGAGCTGAACGTTACCAAGGGCAGCTTCTATCACCATCTCGACGCCAAGGACGATCTGGTCGCCGCCTGTTACCGCCGCAGCTTCGACACGATCACCGCCGCGCAGCAACTGGCCGATGCGGCCGGGAGCAGCCATTGGCACCGGCTGTCCAGCGCGATCGCGACCCTGCTGGACGTCCAGTTCGCCGAACGCGGGCCGTTGCTCCGCACCACCGCGCTCGCCAGCCTGCCGGGCGACGTGCGCGCGCAAATGGTCGAGCGCTCCAACGGGATCGCGCGGCGCTATGCGGGCACGATCATGGACGGCGTGGCGGAAGGGTCGATGCGCGCGGTCGATGCGCTGATCGCGGCCCAGGCGCTGATGGCGATCCAGAACGCGGCCTTCGACATGCGCAAATGGGCGGGCACGATGGAGCGCCCCCACGCCATCGCACTCTATGCCTCGACCATCCTCTACGGCATGTTCGACGATCGATTTCTCGATTGAAGGCGGCGGCCAAGCCGCACAATTTGCGACAATTGCGGCTGTCGCCCGACATGATCGGGCGACAGCCCCAGGCGAGAAGGGCCATCGACCGGAAGGGATTTTCCTCTCCGCCGCAAAGGACCCGAAACCCATGCGAAAGACCCTGATCGGCCTTTCCCTCACCACCCTGCTGACCGCCACCGCCGCGCAGGCCCAGACCTCGGCCCCTCCCCCGCCGCCCGGCCGGATGGGTGGTGGCCTGATGGGTATGCGGCCCGACGCCTCGGGCAATATCACCCGCGCCGCCGCCATTGCCGCCGCCGACCAGCGCTTCGCCGCGATGGACGCCAATCACGACGGCACCGTGACCCCGGACGAAATGCGCGCCTATCGCGAGCAGCGTCGTGCCGAGTGGCAGGAGCGTCGCCAGGGCGGCGGTGACCGCCCCGGCCGTCGCGCCCCGCAACCCATCACCGCCGACGCCTTCCGCGCCCGCGCCGTGGCGGTGTTCGATCGTCTCGACATCAATCATGACGGCAAGATCGACGTGGCCGAACGCGCCGCCGCCCCCCGGTTCGGTGGCCGCCGCCATGGCGGCATGGCCCCCGGAGCTCAGCCTGCCCCCCAGCAGGACGACTGAGCCGTCAGGCGGGGCGACCGATCCCCCCATCCGTCGCCCCGCTTGCGAGCCGCGCTTGCCATGCTAGACCCCTCCCCCATGTCCGACACGCCGCACCTGCTGCTCGTCGATGACGAGCGTTCCATCCGCGAGCCGCTCGCCGTCTATCTGACCAAACAGGGGTTCCGCGTGACCCAGGCGGGCGATGCCGCCTCGGCGCGCACCCGGCTCGCGGCCTATGCCATCGACCTGGTCATCCTCGACATCATGATGCCGGGCGAGGACGGGCTGAGCCTTTGCCGCCATATCGCGGCGACCAGCGAGGTGCCGGTCATCCTGCTGACCGCCCGCGCCGAGGAGACGGACCGGATCGTCGGACTGGAAATGGGCGCGGACGACTATGTCGTGAAGCCCTTTTCCCCGCGCGAACTGGCGACCCGGGCCAAGGTCGTGCTGCGCCGGACCCAGGCGGGCGGCGCGCGGCTCCATGCGCCGGACAGCGGCTCCTACGCCTTTGCGGGCTGGGTGCTGAAATCGGGCGAGCGGTCGCTGGTCGATCGCGAGGGCGTGTCGGTGATGCTGTCGACCGGCGAATATAATCTGCTGCTCGCGCTGGTCAGCCGTCCTCGCCAGGTGCTGACCCGCGACCAGTTGCTCGACCTGACCCAGGGGCGCGAGGCCGCCGCCTTCGACCGCGCGATCGACAATCAGGTCAGCCGCCTGCGCCGCAAGATCGAGGCGGACCCCAAATCGCCCGAGATCATCAAGACGGTCTGGGGCGGCGGCTATACGCTGGCCGCCGAGGTGACGCGCCTGTGAGGCTCCGCTTCTGGCCGCGTCGGCTGGCGGCGCAGATGGCGCTGCTGCTCGCCATCGCGCTGTTCGTGGCGCAGGCGATCAACTTCGCGCTACTGTTGCACGAGCGGAGGACGTTGCTGCTGGAACAGACATCGGGCCCCGCCATTGCGCGGCTGACCGATGCGATCGACCGCGCCGCCAATGGCCGCCCGCCCGCCCCCGATCGCGGCCGGGTGCGGATGTCGCGCAACAATCCGATCCGCCCCAACCTGCCGGGCGTGCCCGCGGTAGAGGCGCTGGTGCGCGAGGGACTGGCAGAATCGGGGCATCCGGTGCTGCGCGTCGTCACCGGCATCCGCCCGTTCCGCCCGGAGGATTTCGACTGGCCCCGCCGCCGTGTCGACCGGCGGCGTCCTCCGGCACAGGAACTGCTGATCGCCGTCGAGCGCAAGACCGGCGGCTGGCTGGTCACGCGCTCCTTCTGGCCCAATGACGGGATGTATCTGGTCTGGCGGCTGATCGCGCAGACCCTGATCCTGTACGGCGTCATCCTGCTGCCCGTGCTGTGGATCGGACGGCGCATTTCGCGCCCCTTGCGCGACCTGACCCGCGCGGCGGAGCGTTTCGACCCGCGCGAGCCCGGCGAACCCATTCCCGAACAGGGGCCGCTCGACGTCTCCGGCCTGATCGCGGCGTTCAACGCGCTGCGGCTGCGGATCCGGGCGATGCTGGAGGAAAAGGACCGGATGCTGGGCGCGATCGGGCATGACCTGCGAACGCCGCTGGCCGCCTTGCGGGTCCGCATCGAGTCGGTCGAGGACGAACAGGACCGGCTGCGCATGGCCGACACCATCGCCGAGATGAACAAGACGCTGGAGGACATCCTCTCGTTGGCGCGCGCGGGGCGTCCGAGCGAGGCGGAGACCGATGTCGACCTGAACGCGCTGGTCGATGCGGTCGTCGCCGATTTCCTGGACCTGGGACAGGACGTGACCTTCGAGGAAGGCGGGCGGCTCCGGCTGAAGCTGCGCCCCACGCTGATGCGGCGCGCGGTCCGCAACCTGATCGAGAATGCGGTAAAATATGGTCATTCCGCCGATGTGCGGATCGATGCGCAGGCCGATCATGTCGCGATCATCGTCGCCGACCAGGGCCCCGGCATCGCCGCCGATCAGTTGGAGGCGGTGTTCGATCCCTTCATCCGCCTGGAAAGCTCACGCAACCGGGATACGGGCGGCATCGGACTGGGCCTCGCACTAGCCCGCTCGATCGTGCGCGAGGCGGGCGGGGATATCCGCCTCTCCAACCGGCCAGAAGGCGGGCTGGCCGCAACGATCACGCTGCCGAGATAATCCTCCCCGGCACAAGGAGGAGTTGGCTCAGGCGTCCTTTGCCACCCTCAGCATCGCCAGCGCCGCCAGTCCCATCACCCCCGCCGCAATCGCCATCGCCCATACCAGATCGCCGGGGAAGAAATGGCTGACCACCGCCCCCATGATGGACGACACGATCAGTTGCGGCAGCACGATGAAGATGTTGAACAACCCCATGTAAATGCCCAGCTTCTCAGCCGGAAGCGCCGCCGACAGGATCGCATAGGGCATGGTCAGGATCGAGGCCCAGGCGATGCCGACGAACACCATCGCCCCCAACAGCCACCAGGCGTCCCGGATCATCAGGAACGACGCGAACCCTGCCGCGCCGCACAGCAGGCCGACGACATGCGTGTTCCGCCGCCCGATCGCCCGCGCCAGCCATGGCAGTGCGAAGGCCCAGAGCGTGGCCACACCGCTGTACACCGCGAACAGCACGCCGACCCAATTGGCCCCCTCGTTGAAGGCCGCGCTGGAGGCGTCGGTGGTATGGAAGACCCGCGCCGCGACGATCGGCGTGGTGTATATCCACATGATGAACAGCGCCGACCAGGTGAAGAACTGCACGAGCGCCAGCCGCTTCATCGTCGCGGGCATCGCCGCCAGATCGGCCAGGATCTGGCTGAGCGCATTGGCCCCTCGCCCACTCCGCACCAGCGCCGCACTGAGAATCCGCGCCAGACCGAAGGCGATCAACCCGCCACCCAGCAGATAGACCGGCTTGTCGAGCCCCAGCAGCCCGACGCCCGCGACGACCAACGCGCCCGCGACGATCCAGAGCGGCGCGGTGCCGATCCGGTCGGACGGCACGGCATCGCTATGCGCCACCTGCCCCTCGTCGCTCTCGGCAAAGGCCGCGATCTGCTCGGGCGAATATTCGCGGGTGGTGAGCACGGTCCAGAGCACCGCGCCGAACAAGGCCGCCGCCCCGATATAGAAGCCATAGCGCACCGACGGCGGCACCTCGCCCGGCCCCGCGACATTGGCGACGTGGAAGACATCGGTCAGCACCATCGGTGCGAGCGATCCCAGCACTGCGCCCGCCCCGATGAACCCGGTCTGGAAGGCATAGCCCGCCGTCCGCTGGCGGCTGGGGAGCATGTCGCCGACAAAGGCGCGAAACGGCTCCATCGACACGTTGAGCGAGGCGTCGAGCAGCCAGAGCAGCATCGCGGCGCCCAGCAGCCCGCCCGCATTGGGCATCCCCATCAACGCCAGCGTCGCCAGAACCGCGCCCGCGAGGAAATAGGGCCGCCGCCGCCCGAACCGGCCCCATGTCCTGTCGCTATAATGGCCGATCACCGGCTGGACGAGCAGCCCGGTCAGCGGCGCGGCGATCCACAGGAACGCCAGGTCCTTCTCGGCGGTGCCCAGCGACTGGAAGATGCGGCTGACATTGGCGTTTTGCAGGGCAAAGCCGATCTGGATTCCGAAAAAGCCGAACGACGTGTTCCACAGCCCCCAAAAGCCCTGACGCGGCTTCTCCATAACCTCTCCCGATATTCTGTTATCATTGTGTTTTATGGCCGGATGCTGGACCCGCGCACGACCAGCGTGGCGGGCAGCAGGGTCGGCGTCCGGGGCTTGCCCGAAATCTCGGCGAGCAGCGCGCGGACCAGCAGCCGCCCCGCCGCCGCCGCATCCTGTACCACCGTGCTGAGCGGCGGATGCGCGAAGCTGGCCGCCGGGATATCGTCGAACCCGACCAGCGAAACATCGTCGGGCACCCGCAGCCCCGCCTCCGCCAGCACGCGCATCGCCGCCAGGGCGATCAGGTCGCTTGCCGCCATGATCGCGTCGAAGGGCCGCCCCCGCGCCAGCAATTCGCGCGCGGCGCGTTCGCCCTCTTCCTCGCTGGAGATCGCGCCGACCTGAAGCGCGGGATCGCAGGGCAAATCCGCCTCGGCCAGCGCATCGCAATAGCCGCGATAACGGTCATGGAATTCGGGATAATGGTCGGTCGCATCGCCCAGGAACGCGATCCGCTTGCGCCCCTGCGCCACCAGATGCCGTGTCGCCGCCAGCGCGCCCGCATGATTGTCGCATCCGATGGTCAGCCCCGGCTGGCCCGGCGCGACCGAGCCCCAGCGCACGAAATGGGTGCCGCGCGCGACCAATTGATCGAGCTGCTCGCGATAATCGGCATAGTCCCCATAACCGAGCAGGATCAGCCCGTCGGCGCGGTGGCTGTCTTCATAATCGGCCTGCCAGTTGCTGGTCGGGTTCTGGAAAGAAACGAGCAGGTCGTATCCGACCTCCGCGCAACTCTCCATGATCGAGCCCAGCATCCCGAGGAAAAAGGGGTTTATCAGCGTCCGCCCCGGCGAAGGATCGCGAAACAGCAGCAGCGCCAGCGTCCGCGTCTGCCCGCTCCGCAGGTTCGAGGCGGCGCGGTCGACCGTATAGTTCAGCGTCTTGGCGATCGCCTCGATCCGCGCGCGGGTGGCGGCGCTGACCGAAGGACTTCCTCGAAGCGCACGGCTGACCGTAGGCTGCGACACGCCCGCCATTTGCGCGATATCGAACGATGTGGGCTTTCGCTGGCCGACCAAGATCAGGGCATCCTCCTCGCCCCCCCATACCGGCTTTGCTGTACCAGGTTAAGCGGGAGTCCTGTCGTAATAATGCAACAGGCCGATATGGCCGCATTGAATACGTATGCGGCATCATTCCCTTTCATCGCGATCGATTTCACAGGTGCGGCAACAACCATACCCGTTCGTCGAAAGAAAGCGGGGTTTCCTGGAGGGGATTTCATGACGGTTCGCCCTGTGGCGTCGGCCGATGCCGCGCGCTCGTTCCTGAAGCTCGGCGTCAGCACGCTCGCCCTGATCGTCGCCGCGCCGGTATGTGCGCAAAGCGTCGCGGTCGTACCCGCGCCGAACAGCGGCACCGCGGACACCGCCGCCCAGCAAGCGCAGGACAATGCCGAACCCGGCGATATCGTCGTCACCGGCTTTCGCGCCGCGCTGGAAAATGCCGTCGCTGAGAAGAAGAACCGCGACCTGGTCGTCGAATCCGTCTCGGCCGAGGATATCGGCAAGCTTCCCGACGCCTCGATCGCCGAGTCCATCGCCCGCCTGCCCGGCGTGACGTCGCAGCGGGTCAATGGCCGCTCCAACGCCATCTCGATCCGCGGCTTCGCCCCCGACTTCTCCACGACGCTATTGAACGGTCGCGAGCAGACCTCGACCGGCGACAACCGTGCGGTCGAATATGACCAGTATCCGGCGGAAGTCGTCAACCAGGTGCTGATCTACAAGACCGCCAATGCCGCGCTGATCGGCCAGGGCCTGTCGGGCACGGTCGACCTGAAGACGATCCGCCCGCTCGACTATGGCAAGCGCGTCTTCTCGGTCGGCGCGCGTGGCACCTATGCCGATATCGGCAAGCTGAACGCGGGGTCGAAGGACTTCGGCTATCGCGCCTCGGCCACCTATGTCGACCAGTTCGCGGACGACACGATCGGCGTCGCGCTGTCGGCCAGCTATCTCAACGAACCATACCAGATTCAGGAAGGCAATGCCTGGGGCTATGCGCCGGTCACGGTGAACGGCGCGTCGGCCAACGTCATCGGCGGATCCAAATCCTATGTCACCTCGACCACGCTGAAGCGCCTGGGCCTTTCGGGCACGCTCCAGTGGAAAATGAGCGACACCTTCACCAGCACGCTCGACGGCTTCTATTCCGACTTCAACGACGACCAGATCAAGCGCGGCATCGAACTGCCGCTGCAATGGGGCGCCAATCCGTCGCTGACCAACGCGGTGGTCAATAACGGCCTGGTCACATCGGGCACGTTCAGCGGTGTCGAGGGCGTGGTCCGCAACGACTCGTTCCAGCGCAAGGCCAAGCTCTATTCGTTCGGCTATAACGGCAAGTATAAGGGCGATGACGGCTGGAGCGCATTCGTCGACCTCAGCTATTCGCGCACCGACCGCGACGAGGTGACGCTGGAGACCTATAGCGGTACCGGCTACGGCCAGGGCAATGGCGCGACCGACACGCTGGGCTTCACCACGGGCCGGACCGGCACCGTGTTCCAGCCGACGCTGAACTATTCCGACCCCAATCTGATCCAGTTGACCGATCCGCTGGGCTGGGGCGGCACGACACGTCAGGCGGGCTATTATAACGACCGCAAGGTCACCGACGAGATCAAGCAGTACCGCGTCGAGATCGAACGCGAAGTCGAGACCCCGATCGTCCACGCCATCCGCTTCGGCCTGAACTATACCGATCATGCCAAGTCGCTGGCCCCCAACGAGGCCTTCGTCACCCTGCCTGGCGGCGCGACCATCGCGCCCCTGCCGCAGCAATATCGCCAGACGCCGACCGACCTGACCTATCTGGGTCTGGGACCGATGCTCAGCTACGACCCGCGCGCGTTGCTGGCGGGTGGCGTCTATACGCTGACGCCCAACACCAGCCCGGACGTGCCCGCCAAGGCGTACACCACGACCGAGCATCTGATGACCGCCTATCTCCAGGCCGATCTGCGCGCGCAGATCGGCGCGGCGGAGCTGACCGGCAATATCGGCGTGCAGGCGGTCGGCACCGAGCAGAAGTCGCGCGGGCTGGTCTATAACGGCACCGGCTTCAACACGATCGTCCAGGGCGACGATTACTGGGATATCCTGCCCAGCGCCAATCTGTCGCTTCGCCTGCCCAGCGACTGGGTGTTCCGCGTCGCGGCGGCGCGTCAGATGATGCGCCCGCGCTTCGACGACATGCGCGTCGCACTCTCCTATGGCTTCGACACGGCGCAGGGGATCATCTCGGGCAATGGCGGCAATCCGTTCCTCCGCCCGATCCGCTCCAATTCCTACGACGTGACGATCGAGAAATATTTCGGCACGCGCGGCTATCTGGCGGCGCAGGGCTTCTACAAGGATCTCAAGAGCTTCGTTTACAATCTTGAGCAGCCTTACGACTATACCGGCCTGCCCCTTCCCGCGTCGCTGCCGGTCGGCATTCCGCTTCAGGGCCGGATCACCCGTCCGATCAACGGGACCGGCGGCACGATCTACGGCGTCGAACTGGCGGGCACCTTGCCGCTGGGTCAGGTGGTCGGTTTCCTCGACGGCTTCGGCCTGACGGGCGGCGGGTCGTACACCAAGACCGAGATCACCCCGACCCCCGGCGGCGAGCCCGAGGATATTCCCGGCTATTCGCGCTGGGTGGCGAACGGCACCGCCTTTTTCGAGAAGTGGGGCCTGAACATCCGTGGATCGGTCCGGTATCGCTCGACCTTCGTGGGTGAGTTGTCAGGCTTCGGCGCCAACCGCGTCCGCCGCCGCGCGATCGACGAGACGATCGTCGATGGCCAGATCGGCTATGACTTCCAGGACGGCACGTTCAAGGGCCTGTCGCTGTTCGTGCAGGGCCAGAACCTGACCGACACGCCGTTCGTCACGACCAATGGCGGACAGCGCGATCAGGTGATCGACTATCAGAGCTATGGCCGCCGGTTCCTCGCCGGGTTTACCTATCGCTTCTGATACAAGTTTCCCGCGCCGGTCCCCCCATATCCGGCGCGGGAATCCCGAATGTGAGATGCCGCATGGACGCCCGCCCTACCACGGACCGTATCGCCGGAAAGGTCGTGATCGTCGGCGGTGGCACCGCCGGATGGATGGCGGCGGCGGCGCTGGCGCGGTTCCTGCCCGCCGCCACCCGCATCACCCTGATCGAGTCCGATGCGATCGGCACGGTCGGAGTGGGCGAGGCGACTATTCCCGGCATCCGACTGTTCAACCAGATGCTCGGGCTTGACGAAGCGGAGTTCCTGCGCGCGACGAACGGCAGCTTCAAGCTGGGCATAAGGTTCGAGGGCTGGTCGGGCGAGGGCAGCGGCTATCTCCATGCGTTCGGCAGCATCGGGCGCGGGCTGGGGCTGGTGCCCTTCCACCATTATTGGCTGCGCGGCGGCGGAGCGGCGAACCCCGCCTCGCTCTGGGGCCATATGGCAAGCGCGCAAGCCGCGATGGCCAGCCGCTTCGCCCCCGATCCCGGCCGCCCCGACCTGCCCAGCGGCCTCGCCTGGGCCTATCATTTCGACGCCAGCCTCTATGCCGCGCTGCTCCGCCGCCATGCGGAAGCGGCGGGCGTGGTGCGGGTGGAAGGCCGCATCGCCTCGGTCGCGCGGGATGCGGGCGGGCGGATCGACCATGTCGTGCTGGAAGGCGGCGAGACCCATGCGGGCGAGTTGTTCATCGACTGCACCGGCTTTCGCGCGCTGCTGATCGGCGAGACGCTGGCCGAGCCGTTCGACGACTGGTCGGACCTCCTCCCCTGCGACCGCGCGCTGGCGGTGGCGGGCGAGCGTGCCGCCCCCCTGCCCCCCTATACCCGCGCCATCGCCCATGGAGCCGGCTGGCGCTGGCGCATTCCGCTCCAGCATCGCACCGGCAATGGGCTGGTCTATGACAGCCGCTATCTGTCGGAGGACGAAGCGGCCGACCGGCTGCTCTCGGCGCTGAACGGCGAAGCGACGGGCGAGCCGCGACTGTTGCGCTTCACCACCGGACGGCGCGCCCGCACGTGGGTGGGCAATTGCGTCGCGCTCGGACTGGCGGCGGGGTTCCTCGAACCGCTGGAGTCGACCAGCATCCATCTGATCCAGTCGGGCATCGCGCGGCTGCTGGACTATTGGCCCGGCCAGACACTCCAGCCGGTCGAGATCGACGCCTATAATCGCGAGACCGAGGCCGAGTGGCGGGCGATCCGCGACTTCCTGATCCTCCATTACCACGCCAATGCCCGCCCCGAGCCCTTCTGGACCGAGCGGCGCGCGGTGCCGGTGCCCGACAGCCTCGCTGCCCGCATCGCGCTGTTCCGCAGCCACGGCCGATTCCGCCGCGAAGGGGACGAGCTTTTCGCCGAGCCCGCCTGGGTGCAGGTGATGATCGGCCAGGGCATCGTCCCCGCCGGGCATCACGCGCTCGCCGATGGGCTGTCGGCGGACGAACTGGACGATTTCCTCAGCCTCACCCGGCGTCATGCCGCGCAGGTGGCCGGCCGGCTGCCGACGCACGACGCCTTCCTCGCCGCGCATTGCGCCGCGCCCGTTCAAAAGGCTTTCGCATGAAGACGTTATTGCTCGCCCTTCTGACAACCGCCACGCCGCTCGCCGCACAGGATTATCGCCAGCGCCTGCCGCAGGACGAGGTCATCTATTTCGTCCTTCCCGACCGGTTCGAGAATGGCGACACCGCCAACGATCGCGGCGGGTTGAAGGGCGGGCCGCTGACCACCGGTTTCGATCCGACGCACAAGGGCTTCTATCACGGCGGCGATCTGAAGGGGCTGACCAAGCGGCTCGACTATATCCAGGGGCTGGGGGCGACGGCGATCTGGCTGGGGCCGATCTTCAAGAACAAGCCGGTGCAAGGTGCCAGAGGCCAGGAAAGCGCTGGCTATCACGGTTACTGGATCACCGACTTCACCACCGTCGACCCGCATCTGGGGACCGAGGCCGATCTCCACGCCTTCATCGACGCGGCGCACGCGCGAGGGATGAAGGTCTATATGGACATCATCGTCAACCACACGGCGGACGTGATCCAGTATCGTGAATGCGGCGAGGGATCGCCCTGCCCCTATCGCGACCGCGCGACCTACCCGTATCAGCGGCAGGGCGGCGTCGGCGGCAAGGCGATCAATTCCGGATTTCTCGGCGACGACGTGCAGACGGCGGCCAACTTCGCGCATCTGACCGATCCGACCTACGCCTACACGCCCTATGTCCGGGCGGGCGAGAAGAACGCCAAGACCCCGGCCTGGCTCAACGACTCGATCTATTACCACAATCGCGGCAACACGACCTTCGAGGACGAAAGCTCGACCACCGGTGACTTTTCCGGGCTGGACGATCTCTATACCGAAAATCCCCGCGTCATCGCAGGCATGATCGACATCTATGGGAGCTGGATTGACCGGTTCGGCATCGACGGCTATCGCATCGACACCGCCAAGCATGTGAATCCGGAATTCTGGCGCAGTTTCGTGCCCGCGATGCTCGATCGCGCCAAGGCGAAGGGTATTCCGAACTTCCACATCTTCGGCGAGGTGACGGCCGGGATGGAGCCCGGCTACCTCGCGCGCTGGACCAAGATCGCCGACTATCCGGCGGTCCTCGACTTCGCCTTCATGAACGCGGTGATCCAGACGGTCGCGGAGAACAAACCGACGCGGGTCCTATCCAGCCTGTTCGAGGGCGACGTCCTCTATGCCAAGGGGAAGGCGACGGCGGACATATTGCCGACCTTCCTCGGCAATCACGACCATGGCCGCTTCGCCCGCGATGTACGGCTGGCGAACCCCGATGCCTCCGACGCGGAAATCCTGAAGCGGGTCGAACTCGGCCACGCCATGCTGCTGACCCTGCGCGGCGTGCCGACCATCTATTCGGGCGACGAACAGGGCTTTGCGGGCGATGGCAACGATCAGGATGCACGCGAGGACATGTTCGCCAGCAAGGTCGCCAGCTATAACGACAACAAGCTGGTCGGCACGACCAAGACCACCGCGACCGACAGCTTCGTGCCCACCCATCCGCTCTATCGCGAGATCGCCACCCTCGCCCGCCTCCGCGTGGCCAACCCGGCGCTGACGCGGGGGCGGCAGGTGATCCGTGCGCGCGGCGATGCGCCCGGCCTGTTCGCGGTGTCGCGCTTCGACCCCGCGACGAGCCGCGAATATGTGATCGCGTTCAACACTTCGGCCAAGCCGATCACCCAGGCCGTGCAGGTTGAAACGGTATCGCAACAGTTCATAACCATGGCCGGTGCCTGTGCCCCGACCGCCGCCGCGCCGGGGAGCCTGATGTTGGAATTGCCCGCCTTCGGCTATGCCGTATGCGCGGCGGAGAGCCGTTGATGACCGTAAGAATTCCTGCCGTCCCCCGTCCCTGGTGGAAAGGCGCGGTGATTTATCAGATCTACCCGCGCAGCTTTGCCGACAGCAATGGCGACGGCATCGGCGATCTGCCCGGCATCACCGCGCGTCTCGACCATGTCGCGGCCCTCGGAGTGGATGCGATCTGGCTGTCGCCCTTCTTCACCTCGCCGATGAAGGATTTCGGCTATGACGTGGCGGATTACCGCGATGTCGATCCGATCTTCGGCACGCTCGCCGATTTCGACGCGCTGGTCGCGCGCGCGCACGAACTGGGGCTGAAGGTCGTCATCGATCAGGTGTACAGCCACACTTCCGACGAGCATCCCTGGTTCACCGAAAGCCGCTCGAGCCGGACCAACGCTCGCGCCGACTGGTATGTCTGGGCCGATGCCAAGCCCGACGGCTCGCCGCCATCCAATTGGCAGTCGGTGTTCGGCGGCCCCGCCTGGACCTGGGACGCGCGGCGCGGGCAATATTATCTCCACAATTTCCTCAAAGAGCAGCCACAGCTTCACGTCCACCATCCGGAGGTGCAGGCCGAGTTGCTGGCCACCGCACGCTTCTGGCTGGACCGGGGGGTGGATGGCTTCCGGCTGGATGCGATCAACTTCATGATGCACGAGCCGACCCTGCGGGATAACCCTCCCGCGCCCGACACCGGCAAGACGCGCACCCGGCCGTTCGACTTCCAGGTCAAGCTCTACAATCAGAGCCATGCCGACATCGTGCCGTTCCTGGAGCGTATCCGCGCCACGCTGGACGATTATGGCGACCGCTTCACCGTGGCCGAGGTCGGTGGCGACGAGGCGGATCGCGAGATGAAGCTGTTCACCGCTGGCGACCATCGGCTGAACACCGCTTACGGCTTCGACTTCCTCTATGCCGATCGGCTGACTCCGCGCATCGTCGCCGAAGCGCTGGCCAAATGGCCCGCCGAGCCGGGGGTCGGCTGGCCAAGCTGGGCGTTCGAGAACCACGATGCGCCGCGCGCCGTCTCCCGCTGGACCACGCCGGAGCATCGCGAGGCGTTCGCCCGAATGAAGATGCTGCTGCTGCTTTCCCTGCGCGGCAACGCCTTTCTCTATCAGGGCGAGGAACTGGGACTGACCCAGGTCGATGTGCCGTTCGAGCGGTTGGTCGATCCCGAGGCCATCGCCAACTGGCCCCTCACCCTGTCCCGCGACGGGGTGCGCACGCCGATGCCGTGGAGCAGCAATGCGATCAACGGCGGCTTTTCGGATGCGGAACCCTGGCTCCCCACCGGACCCGACCATGCCGCGCTGGCGGTCAATCGGCAGGAGGGCGACCCGGACTCGCTCCTGAACCTCACCCGCAGGCTCGTGCGACTGCGTGCCGCAACGCCAGCGCTGGCGATCGGCGACCTCAGGCTGCTCCATGCCGATGACCAATTGCTCGCCTTCGAGCGATGCGAGGGCGGCCAGCGCCTGCTCTGTCTGTTCAACCTGGGCGTCACGCCCGTCCAGCTTCCGCCCGACCTGCCACGCGGCGAACGGGTGCTGGTCCAAATCAATAACGCCACCGACGAACGCCTGGGCGCGTTCGGGGCGGCGATCCGGGAGATGACTGCATGAAGACGACCATCGCTATCGGCCTCGGCCTGATCGCCAGTGCCGCTTCCGCCCAGAACGGCCCCGCCGATCCGGCGGTCAACGAGACGTTCAAATTCGCCAAGCCCGCCGGACAGCCCGACGCGGTGGAAACCTCGCCCAACGGCCAGATTACCGTGCAGGTCTCGACCGACAATGACGGCCGCGCGGTCTATATGATCGCGCGGAACGGCAAGGCGATCGTCGCGCCCTCACGGCTGGGCATGATGTTCACCGACGCGCCCAAGATCGAGCGCGGCCTGAAGATCGAAGCGGTCACCCACGCCAAGTCCGACACGAGCTGGACCCAGCCCTGGGGCGAATGGCGCACCATCCGCGACAATCACCGCGAGATGCGCGTCCGCCTGATGGAGTCGAGTGCGCTCCACCGCCGTTACGACGTGGTGTTCCGCGTGCAGGACGACGGCGTCGGCTTTCGCTACGAATTTCCCGAGCAGCAGGCGATGCCGCACGCGAACATCGCCGAGGAACTGACCGAGTTCAACATCGCGCAAGGCGGCACCGCTTGGTGGAAACCCGCCTTCCTGTGGAACCGCGAGGAATATCTCTACAACCGCACGCCGATCAACGCGGTCGGCACGGCGGCGACGCCGATCACCATGAAGCTGGACGACGGCACGCACATCGCCATCCATGAGGCGGCTTTGGTCGACTATGCCAGCATGGCGCTGATGAAGACCGAGGGGAACAGCTTCAAGGCGGTCCTCACCCCCGGCTCGGGCGCGCCCAAGGTCATGAAGACCGGCGCCTGGACGACGCCCTGGCGCACCTTCCTGATCGCCCCCGATGCGGGCGGGCTGTATATGAGCCATTTGATGCTCAACCTGAACGAGCCCAACAAGCTGGGCGACGTGTCCTGGGTGAAGCCGGGCAAGTTCGTCGGCGTCTGGTGGAAGATGATCAAGGGCGAATGGAGCTGGGCGCGTGGGCCTCGCCACGGCGCCACCACCGCCAATGTGAAGACCTATATCGACTTCGCGGCGAAGTACGGCATCCCCGGCGTTCTGGTCGAGGGGTGGAATATCGGCTGGGACGGCGACTGGGCGGGCAATGGCTCGGCGATGCAGTTCGCGACCCCGGCGGAGGATTTCGACGCCGATGCGCTGGCGAAGTACGCCAGGTCCAAGGGCGTCTCGCTGATCGGCCATCACGAGACGGGCGGCGCGGTCAGCCATTATGAGAGCCAGTTCGACCCCGCCTTCAAATTCGCCGCCAATCATGGCGAGCATGTCGTCAAGACCGGCTATGTCGCCGATGCCGGGCAGATCGAGCGGGTGAATGCGGACGGCTCGGTGTCGCGTGAATGGCATGAGGGCCAGTGGATGGTGAACCACCATCTCCGCGTGCTGGAGGCCGCCGCGAAATATAAGGTTTCGATCGATGCGCATGAGCCGGTGAAAGACACGGGGCTCCGCCGCACCTATCCCAACTGGCTGGCGCGCGAAGGTTCGCGGGGCATGGAGTATAACGCCTGGCAGGGCAAGAACCCGCCCGAGCATGAGGCGAACCTGGCCTTCACCCGGATGCTCGAAGGCCCGATGGACTTCACGCCGGGCGTGCTGAGCCTGACCGGCAGCGACAATAGCCCGATCCAGTCGACCATCGCCAAGCAGTTGGCGCTCTACGTCGTGCTCTATTCGCCGGTGCAGATGGCGGCGGATACGCCGGAGAATTACGCCAAATACCCACAGGCGTTCCGCTTCATCGCGGATGTGCCCGTGGATTGGGAGGACAGCCGGGTGCTGAACGGCGAGGTCGGCGATTACGTCACCTTCGCGCGGCGGGATCGGAAAAGCCGGGACTGGTATATCGGCTCGATCACCGACGAAAATTCTCGAGCGTTGACCGTGACGCTCGACTTCCTCGATGCCGGCAAGACCTATGAGGCGCAGGTCTATAAGGACGGCCCCGGTGCGACCTATGCCACCGACGCCCGCCATTCGATCGCGTTCGAGACGCGGATGGTGAAGAAGGGGGATACCCTCACCCTGTCGCTCGCCCCCGGCGGCGGCCAGGCGATCCGGTTGAAGGCGCTGTAACCCCAATTCCTCCCCAAGCTATGCTTGGGGAGGGGGACCATCCGAAGGATGGTGGAGGGGCGAGACGGACCGGCCCTGCCCCTCCACCACGCCCTGCGGGCGCGGTCCCCCTCCCCATCTGACGATGGGGAGGATTTAAGCGGTTACTTCGTCGGGAAGCCCCGCTGTTTCAACAATGCGTTGACGTCCGGGTCACGCCCCCGGAACGCTCGGTACGCTTCCGCCCGGTCGGTTTCATTCCCCGTCGACAACAGGATCCGCGCGAAGCGGTCCGCCGTCGCCTTGTCCCACGGGCTACCCGCTTCCTCGAAGGCGGCGAAGGTGTCGGCGTCCATCGTCTCTGACCAGAGATAGCTGTAATAGCCGGCCGAGTAGCTGTCGGAGGAGAACAGGTGGTTAAACTGCGGCAGGCGGTGCCGCATCACGAGTTCCTTCGGCATCCCAATCTCACGCAGGGTCGTCGCCTCGAACGCCGCCGGATCGACCACCCCGTCCGGGATGGTGTGCAGCTTCATGTCGACGATTGCCGAGGACAGATATTCGGTCGTCGCGAACCCCTGGTTGAAGGTCTCGGACGCCTTGATCTTGTCGAGCAGCGCCTGCGGCATGGGCTGGCCGGTCTTGTAGTGGCGGGCGTACTTGTCGAGCACGTCGCGGGTCAGCAGCCAATGCTCGTTCACCTGGCTGGGATATTCCACAAAGTCGCGCGGTGTGCCCGCCAGCCCCGGATAGGTGACGTTCTGGAGCATCGCGTGGATGGCGTGGCCGAATTCGTGGAACAGCGTCTCGGCATCGTCCAGGCTGATGAGCACCGGCTCGCCGGGTGCGCCCTTGGCGAAATTGTTGTTGTTCGACGACAGGACATTCTGCACCGGCGGCAGGTTGCGCTGGCCGCGATAGGTGTTCGCCCAGGCGCCCGAACGCTTGCCGGTCCGCGCGAAATCGTCGCGGTAGAACAGGCCGACCTCCTTGCCGTTCCGCGTGACGTGCCAGACCCGCATGTTCGGCTCGAACACCGGAACCGTGCCGGTGATCTCCTTGAATTCCAGCCCATAGAGCCGGTTCGCGGCATAGAGCGAACCCTGGATGATGTTGTTCAACTCGAAATAGGGCTTCAATTCGGCCTGATCGAGGTCGTAGCGGCTCTTGCGCACCTTCTCCTGATAGAAGCGATAGTCCCAGGGCTCGATCGTGATCTTCGCCCCTTCCTTATCGGCGATCGCCTGCATATCGCGGACTTCCTCCGCCACGCGCGCCTTGGCGGCGGGCCAGACCCGCATCATCAGGTCCATCGCAGCGGCCGGAGTCTTGGCCATGGTGTCCTGCATCCGCCAGTCGGCATGGGTCTTGAACCCCAGCAGATGTGCACGGTTGGCCCGCAGGCGGACGATGCGCGCGATGGTCGCCTTGGTATCGTTGATGTCGCCATTGTCGCCGCGCTTGGTGAAAGCACGCCACACCTGCTCGCGAAGGCTACGGTCGGTGGCGAAGGTCAGCACGGGATCGACCGCCGACCGCGTGTTGACGATCGCCCAGCCCTGCTGCCCGCGCTCGGCGGCGGCGGCCTTGGCGACCGCCTTCACGCTGTCGGGCAGGCCCGCCAGCCGCGCCTCGTCGGTGACGATGATCGCGGTCCCCTCATCGGCCAGCAGCCGCTGGGAGAACTCGCTGAAGTTGATCGCCAGATTCTGGTTGAAGGCGGACAGTTCCGCTTTCTGGGCCGGGGTCAGCTTCGCGCCCTGCCGCACGAAGCTGTCATAGGTGCGGGTGACCAACCGCTTCTGCTGCTCGTCGAGGCCGCTGGTGTCGCGTGTCTTGTAGATCGCCTCGATCCGCGCGAACAACTTGGGGTTGAAGGTGATCTCATCCGACGCCTTGGCCAGCTTGGGCGACCATTCGCGGTCGAGCGCCTGATAGGCGGGCGAGTTCATGTTCCCCGTCATCACCCCGAACAGCGTCATCACGCGGTTCAGCGTCTGCCCGGCATTCTGCATCGGTACGAAGGTATTGGCGAAGCTCGGCTTGACCGGATCGTTGGCGATCCGCTCATATTCCGCCCGCCGCTCGGCCAGTGCCGCCGCGAAGGCCGCCGGGAACAGTTCGGGCTTCACCTTGTCCCAGGGCGGCACCCCGCCATAGGGGCCGGTCCAGGGGCTGAGCAACGGATTGGTGGCGGGGGCCTGGGTCGCCTGCGGGAGGCTGGCCATGGCGGAGGTGTTCATAAGGGCCGCCAGAGCGACGGCAAGAGGCAGATGACGCAAAGTGAACTCCCGGTCATGAAAGACGCGTCATCACCATAAGCCACGAGCCCATCACGTAAAGTCCTGCGACGAAACGCTTTACCCCTTGCGTTGCTGCTTCTCCGCCAGTCGAGCGGCGGCGACCAGCCCCTCGCCTGTCGCCCGCGCGGCGGATGGCGTCATCGATACCGCCACGCCGTTGGGACCGTCGAGCATCACGATGCCCTGTTCCGCTGTCGCCAGCCCGGCCTCGCTATGCACATGCGCCCCCGCGACCGGCGGCGTCACGACCCCGCCCCTTCCAATGTCGGCCCGCCGCCATACAGATAGGCCGGGTCGAAATCGGCGAGCGCCGTCAACGCCCCGATATCCTGGATGTGCACGGCGCCGCCGCGAAAGGTCATCAGCCCCCTCTCCCGCAGCGATCGCAGGACGCGGTTGAGATGGACCGGGGTCACGCCCGCCGCCTCGGCGATGTCGATCTGGGTCACCGGAAAGCGGAACATGCCGTCCCGCACCAGATCGACCATCGCCAGCCGCGCATGAAGCTCGCAAAACAGATGCGCCACTCGCCCATCCGCTTCCAGCCGTCCCAGGCGGAACACCCATTCGCGGTGCATCGCGGCGTCGAGCAAGGTCGAGAACCACAAGAGGCGGGTCAGACGCGGTTGCTGCTCGACGATCTGCTCCAGCCGATCATGCCCGACCAGGGCCACCCGCGTCGGGGTAAGCGTCGCGACGTCATGATCCAGATACCGCATCGCAAAGCCATGCAGGTCGACGAAATCGCCGGGTACGTGAAACGCCACGATCTGACGATTGCCCTGCCGGTCGTCCATGTAACGGCACATTACGCCCTCCAGCAGCAGGCTGCTGTTGCGGACACGCTCGTCCCGGCGGATGACGATGGTGCGGGCGGGGATGGAGCGCACCTCGTCCACGCTGTTTTCCAGCATGGCGATCTCCTCGGGCGTCATCGTCTCGCGCCCGCGGTCCTTCAGGAACAGGCCGGTCAGGCTTGGTCGATCCTTGCTCGGCCTTGGCTGTCTCAGCGTATCGATGGCGGACACCGACATGGCGCGATCCCTCCCGTGGCAGACACCAGGGCAAATCCCCGGCCAGGGCAAAGGGTTCCGTCGCCGCCCGCGGGCGACTACGCGCCGACCGATTTGCCGGACGGGCGGACCGGCTGAGCCTCCTCCAGCCCCTGTTCGGGATGCCTGCGATTGCTGCGCATCGAGGCCCAGAAGGACAGGCCGATCAGGGTCGCGCCGATCAGGCCGGTGATCGTCTCCGGGATATGGAAGCGCACCGACAACAGCATGATCGCGGCCAGTGCGACGATGGCATAGAAGGCCCCGTGTTCCAGGTAACGATATTGGGTCAGCGTTCCCTTATCGACCAGCATGATCGTCATCGATCGGACGAACATCGCGCCGATGCCCAGCCCCAATGCGATGATGAACAGGTTGTTCGACAAGGCGAAGGCCCCGATCACCCCGTCGAACGAGAAGCTGGCGTCCAGCACTTCCAGATACAGAAAGGCCGCGAACCCCGACCGCGCCGCGGCCCCGGTTACGGCATCCCCATCGCCCTCCAGCAGCACGCCGATGGCATGGACCACGATATAGGTCAGCAGGCCGAATATGCCCGCCGTCAGGAAGGTCATCGCCTCGTCCGCCGGAATGAACTGCCCGATGCCGTACAGTGCGAGCAGGACGATCCCCATCGCCAGTCCCGAAATCCGGCGCAGCGCGGCGAGCGGACGCTCGATGGGGCCGATCCAATGCTCCTCCTTCTCCTCATCGAGGAAGAAGTTGAGGCCGACCATCGCCAGGAAGCTGCCGCCGAACCCCGAAATGCCGACATGGGCCGAGGTGATGATCTGTTCGTACCGGACAGGGTTCCCGGCGGCCAGCTTGACCGCTTCGATCGGGCCCATATGCGCGGCGATCGCGACGATGGCGAGCGGGAAGACGATCCGCATCCCGAAGACGGCGATCAGGATGCCCCAGGTCAGGAAGCGATGACGCCATTTGTCGTCCATGTCGCGCAGGACGGTCGCGTTGACGACCGCATTGTCGAACGACAGCGAAACCTCCAGCACGCCCAGCACCAGGACGATCCAAAGGACGCCGAGCGTGCCGGGCAGGCTTCCCGTGCTCTGGAAACCCAGCCACGCCGCTGCGGCCAGGCAGAGCGCCGTGAAGAGGAAGGAACCCTTATAATATTTCAGCAGCACGCACGAACCCCCTGTCGCTTCCGCACCGACCGCACATGGCGATCCGGCGGTCGGACGGTAAAGTCCGGGCCGCCGGATTTGTTCATCGGGCAAAGGGCTCTATCGCCGCGAAGCGGGATCGCGACAAGCGGCGATCAGACCCGCAGGTCGCCGCCGATCAGTTGTTCCGACACCTGCTTCGCCGCATCGCAAAGTTCGGCCAGAACCTCATCCTCGCCGGCGACCGCGTCGATGATGCGGACGAACGGGACGGTCAACACCGCGCAAGCGCGCGACCCGCGCATGATCGGCGCGGCCAGTTCGACCATGCCGAGCAGTTCGACGCTTTCCGCCTGGGCGAAACCCTGTGCCCGCATCGCATCCGCCTCGACCCGCAATTCGCTCAGTGCCTGTTCGGACAATGGCGGATCGAACATCGCCTCCCACTCCCGACGGATCGCCTCCGGCTGGCACGCATAGAGCAAGATGCCCGACGGCGTTTCATGCATGGGACGGCGATAGCCGACGCGCACCGAGAAACCGACCGTGGTGTCCGCCTCCATGCGCGCGATAACCGACGAAGCGGCACCCGATGCGATGGCGAGATAACAGGATTGGCCGATCCGATCCGACAGCAGCCGCATCTCGGGCAGCGCCTGCTCCATCAGGCTACGGACCGGCGGCCGCTTCAGACCCAGATGGAACAGGCGCGAGGTGATGACATAGCCATCGGGACCCTGCGTCACGTAACCGCGATGTTCGAGCACCTGGATCATCCGGAACAACTCGCCCGTCGAGCGTCCCAGCCGGTTGACGATGGCGCTCACCGTCAGGGGGCTTTCCTCGGCCGACAGCAGTTCGAGTATGTCCAGCCCCTTTTCCAACGCCGGCGCTCGGTAGAGGCGCTTGTCGTCAACGTTGGCAACCCTATCCATAATCAATCAGGAATCTCCATCGCGATCCCAGTACCGCCCGGTCGGAATCGCTCCATGCAACGTTCCGCAACGCCTACTCCGATTGCCCAATGGGCGGCAATATCAGAAACTTAAATCCAACCTAGTTTAACCGTCGAGCAGATGGACGACGTTCAGCCCGACGCGCGCCAGCCCCCGAGCCGATGACGGAAGCTCGACCGCGACCTTGGCATCGTCCTTCAGTTCGACGCGCCAACGCCCGGCATATCGGGTGACCGACAGAATGTTGTCCGAACCGCCCACGACGCGCGCCAGCGCATCGGGCAGGGTTTCCGCCTTTGCGGCCACGGGGGCGGATACTACCGGGTCGGCCGCAATCGGCGTAGCGGTTACGCGTGCCGCCGAGGCCGCGATCGGCCCCGCCTCCATCGCCGCTCGCATCTCCATCGCAACCGTATCGGCCACCGGACCCAGCACAACCTGCACCCCGTTCGCAGAGGGCCGCAATATGCCACGCGCGCCCAGTCGCTTCAATCCGGGCTCGTCGACCTGAGCCGGATCGGCCACGATCAGGCGCAGGCGCGTGGTGCAGGCGGCAACCTCGGTCAGATTGGCACTGCCCCCCATCGCGGCGACGAAGGACGCGCCTCGCCCGCCCTCGACCGCAGACCCGGCCTCGTTCGCGGTATCGCCTTCGGTCACCGCTTCGACATCGCGGCCCGGCGTCTGGAGGTTCCAGCGGCGGATGGCGAAGCGGAACACGGCATAATAGATCAGCGCATAGGCCACTCCGACAGGGATCAGCAGCAACGGCTTGGTCGCCTGTCCGAAGTTCAGCACATAGTCGAACAGCCCGGCCGAAAAGCCATAGCCCAGCCGCACGCCCAGCGCGTTCATCAGCGCTTCCGACAGGCCGGTCAGGACGGCGTGAAAGGCGTAGAGGACGGGCGCCAGGAACATGAAGCTGAACTCGATCGGCTCGGTCACGCCGGTCAGGAACGACATCAGCGCCAGGCTGAACAGCATCCCGCCGACCGCCTTTTTCCGTTCCGGCAGCGCCTCGTGATACATGGCGAGGCAGGCGGCGGGCAGGCCGAACATCATGACCGGGAAGAAACCGCTCATGAAGGCCCCCGCCGTCGGGTCGCCCGCGAAGAAGCGGTTCAGGTCGCCGGTCTTGCCGTGGAAGTCACCGACCACGAAATAGGCCACGGTGTTCAGAATGTGATGGAGACCGGTGACGATCAGCAACCGGTTGAGCACGCCGAAGGCGAAGAGCCCCAGGCCACCGGCCTGCACCACGCCCTGGCTGAGGCCATCGATCCCGGCATTGACCGGCCCGAACGCCACGCCCAGCAGACCCGCCAGCGCAAGGCCCGCAATCCCCGAGATGATCGGCACGAACCGCCGACCGCCAAAGAAGGCCAGATATTCCGGCATCTTGATCGTGGCGAAACGATTATAGAAGCCGCCGCCGATCAACCCTCCGACGATACCGACCGGCACATCGAATTTGTGAACCGCCTTGGTCCGCCATGCGGCATCGATCGTCGCGGCGATATCCTTGGCCAGCCCTGCGCCGGTGCCGGGCGGCGGTACGACCAGCGTCTCGGCACCCTTGATGGTGACGAGGTAGCAGGTGATCCCCGCCAGCGCCGCCGCGCCATTGCCGTCGCGGGCAAAGGCGGTGGCGACGCCGACCGCGAACAACAGGCCGAGATTGTCGAAGATCGCATTGCCGGCATTGGCCATGAAGGCGATGTTCAACAGGTCGGGCTGCCCCAGCCGGAGCAGCAACCCCGCCACCGGCAGGACCGCGATGGGCAGCATCAGCGCCCGACCGAGCGATTGAAGCGAGGCCATGGGCGAGCTCATGCGCCGATCTCCTGAAGCATCTTGGTGACATGCGCGCGCACCGCCGGGGCGGAAGGCAGCGCCAGCGCCTGCATCGCCGCCGCGCGGCAACGGGCGAGGTCGAGCTTGCCGACCAGCGCCTTGATCGCGGCGACGCGCGCCGGCGGCACCGACAATTCGGTCACGCCCAGCCCCAGCAGGATCGGCACCGCCAGCCGGTCGGCCGCCAGCGAGCCGCACACCCCCACCGGCGTATCGTTTCGCGCCGCGCCGTCGCAGGTCGCGCCGATCAGCCGCAGCACCGCCGGATGAAGGCCATCGACCCCGGCCGCCACCGCCGCGTTACCGCGATCCATGGCGAGGGTGTATTGGGTCAGGTCGTTGGTCCCGATCGAGAAGAAGTCCGCCTTGCGCGCCAGGATATCGGCGGAGATCGCGGCGGCGGGCGTTTCGATCATCACGCCGACCTCGGCCTTTCCGCCCTGCCGCTCGACGACCGCACGGACCGCCTCCAGTTCTGACAGGCTGGCGACCATCGGCGCCATGATCCGGCATGGCTGGCGGACCGACAGGATCGCCCCGACCTGATCCTCCAGCAATTGCGGATCGGCCAGCGACACACGAATACCGCGCAGGCCCAGCGCCGGATTCTCCTCGACGGGCAGGTCCATATAGGGCGCGGGCTTGTCTCCGCCGACGTCGAGCAGCCGGACGATCATCGGCCGGTCGCCCAGCGCATCGGCGATCGCCTGATAATCCCTGGCCTGTTCCTCGCGGGTCGGCGCGGTGGCGCGGTCCAGGAACAGAAATTCGGTGCGCAACAGGCCACAGCCCTCGGCACCTTCCCGCACCGCCACCTCGGCATCGGCGACCGAGCCCAGATTGGCGAACATCTCGATCCGGGTGCCGTCGAGCGTGCGGCAAGGACCTTGCGCAGCGCGGGCGGCCTCCATCTCGGCCTTGCGACGGGCGATGGTATCGCGCGCGTCCGCTTGCGCCTCCGCATCCGCGTCGGGATCGATCAGACCGCGATCGGCGTCGAGGATGATGTCGCGGCCATCCTCCAGCGCAGCCAGCGGATCGCCGAACGCCACCGCCATCGGCAGTCCCATGCCCGCCGCCAATATGGCGGCGTGCGAGGTCGGGCCGCCCCGGACCAAGGCGATGCCCGCAACGCTGGCGGCGTCGAGCGCGGCGACCTGGCTGGGCAGCAGGTCTTCGGCGACCAGGATCGCCCCGGCGGGGACGCTGGGCCCCTCGATCGGCAATCCGGCAAGGGCGGCCAGGACATGACGTTCCAGATCGCGCAGATCGTCGGCACGCTCGGCGATACGTCGGTCGCCGCTCGACAGAAGGATCGCGACCTGTTCGGCGATCGCCTCCTGCCACGCCACGCCCGCGCTCAGGCCCCGGCCGATTGCCGTCAATGCCGCCTCGCTGAGCGTCGGGTCGGACAGCATCGCGCCATGCGCGGCCATCACCCCACCGCGCGCGCCACCGGCGGTGGCGGCCTGCTCCAGCCCTTCGCGGACGCGGGCCAGCGCATCGTTCAGCTTCGTGGTTTCTTCGTCCGCCGATCCGGCGACCGTCTCGACCGGGATGGCCGCACGGGTCAGCCGGTGGATCGGCCCTACCGCCAGCCCCGGTGCGGCGGGCACGCCGCCCAGCCCCGGCCCTTCGGCACGGGCGGGCTCCGGGGCCTCGACCGGCGTCTCCTCCACCGTGGCGTCCTTCAGGAACGTGATGACATCGGCCAGCGCGGCGGCGGCCTGCGCGCCGCTCGCCTCGATCCGAACCGTCGCGCCATGGCCCAGGCCCAGCCCCAACAATCCGACCGCGCTTAAAGCCGAGGCATGGCGATCGCCGTGATAGAGCGTGACCTTCGCCTCATGCCGCCGCACCGCCTCGACCAGTCGCGCAGCGGGGCGGGCGTGGAGACCGTGCGACAGTGCGACGACCGTTTCCTGCACCAGCGTCTCGCCACCGGCGACGCTTTCAACGGCCTCACCCGCGAGCGGCACGACGCGCAACAGCGGATCGCCGACCGCGACCAGCCCCTTGGCGATCAACTCGACACCATAGAGGGTGGCGTCGGCGACGATGATCGGCGTCACCACGGCGGGCGCATTGCGCACCAGATGGTCGAGGTCGAAACGGATCAGCGGCTGCCCCGCCAGCACCTTCGCCCCCGCCTGCACCTGCGGGGTCAGCCCCTGGCCGCCCAGCGACACGGTGTCGATGCCGATATGGCAGATCAACTCATAGCCATCGGTGCTGCGCAGAGTGACCGCGTGCCCCGCCTCGTGCACGGTCAGGACGACCGCGTCGCAAGGGGCGCAGAGCATGTCGTTCACCGGGTCGATCGCGATGCCATCGCCCAGCATCTTCTCGGCGAAAACCGCGTCCGGCACGTCCGCCAGCGGCGTCACCCAACCCGCCAGAGGGGCAAAAACGGTCAGGTCACTCATTGCAGTCACTTTCGCCAAATCGCTTCCTTTGTCGGTTGAGCAGGCCCCGCCGGTCAGCGGTCGCGCACCGACACCCGGCCCAGCAGGCCGCTCTCGATATTGCCCAGCCCCGCGACGATCAGGACGATCGTCCGCTTGCCCACGCCCGGTGCCAGCGGCGCGACGAGCGGGCCGGGCTGAGGATCGCGCTTCTCCGCGACCATCTTCCCATCGACCCACAGGCTGGCCATGCCGCCGACCGAGGCGAAGCGGATCTCCCCGCCCCGCGCCGCCACCGCATGACGCGGCGTCATCACGGTGCGATAGACGCGATATCCCGCCGCCTCCGCCGGGGTCGGCGTGCCCGCCCGGACAAAGGCCCAGCCGTTATTGTCGTTCGAGGCGGGCGCGAAATCGGGCGAGGGCTTGGTATCCTGCCGCTCCGACCGCCGCCAGTCGCGCAAGTCCATGTCGCCCGCCGCCACCGGCACCTGCGCGCGCGGGACCACGCCCAGCCGGTCGAGCCGCAGGGTGGCCGGCTTCAACCCGTCCGCCGTCGCCCGGATCGTGATCCGCCCGCGCCCGGTATCGGGCCGCACGATCATCTGCGCCAGACCGTTGAACAGCGAGCGCTGGTTGCCCTTTTCGGATTCGTGGCTGTTGGGATCGCCATTGCCTACGCCGATGATCGCCCCGCCCTCGATCGTGAAGCGGGTCATCAGATTGGCGGTCGGAACGTGACGCCCCTTGGCATCGACCGCGTCGATGGTGATCGCCTGCGCATCTTCGGTATCGCCCGCCATCACGGTGCGCGCCGGGGTCAGGCGGAGCGCGACCGGCGCGCCGGTGGTCTCATGCGCGGCGCGTGCCACCTCGCGCCCGCCGCGATAGGCGATAGCCTCGATCCGGCCCGGCGCGTACGGCACGGTCCATTCATTGCCCATCAGCCGGTCGACCGCCGCCTCGCCCATCGTCTTGCCGTTCAGGCGAAGGACGACGCGCTCGGCATTGGACAGGACCATGACCTTGGTCGGCTTGCCCTCGCGCCCCGGCCAGGTCCAGTGCGGCGCGATCGCAACGACGGCCTCGTCATCGACCCAGGCGGCGCGGTGGATGTCGAATGCGGTCTTGGGGAAGCCGCACAGATCCATGATGCCGAAGAAGCTGGCGATGGTCGGCCATTCATAGGGCGTCGGCTCGCCATGATAGTCGAAGCCGGTCCACACGAACCCGCCCGCGACATAGGGCCGGTCGGCGATCTTCTTCCACGCGACACGGTGGGTCGCGCCCCAGCTCGCCGCCTCGTCGTCATAGCTGGAGGCGATGTGGCGCGCGGGGTCGCTCTCGAAAGCACCGCGCGTCATGAACGCGCTGGTGTCCTCCGAGCTGGTCATCGGCTTGGTCGGATTGAGCTGATGATAGCGGTCGTAATCGCCCTGATAGTAATTGAACCCGGTCACATCGACGACCTGCGCGACGTTGATCGGGTTGAAGAAGGCACCGTTCATCGCCGCGGTCACCGGTCGGCTGTCGTCCAGCGCGCGGACCCAGTGCGCCATCCGCTTGACCATCTCGACGCCCGACGGCGTGCCCTGCATCGGTTCTTCGTTGAAGACCGACCACAGGATGACGCTGGGATGATTGCGGTCGCGGCGGACCAGCCATTCCAGTTGCGCGCGATATTCGGGCGCGGGGTTGAACTGGCGGTTCTCGTCCATCACGACCAGACCCAGCCGGTCGCACCAGTCGAGAAGCTCGGGCGTCGGCGCGTTGTGGCTGGAGCGGACCGCGTTGCAGCCCATCGCCTTCAACCGCTCCAACCGCCAGCCGATCAGCGCATCGGGGATCGCGGTGCCCACGCCCGCATGATCCTGATGCAGGCAGACGCCCTTCAGCTTGACCGGCTTTTCGTTGAGGAAAAAGCCCTTGTCCGCATCGAAGCGGATGGTGCGGAAGCCGATCGGCACGCGGCGCTCATCGGCCAACTGCCCGTCGCGGAGCAGCCGGACATGCAGGGTGTAGAGCGTCGGGCGCTCGATCGACCAGAGCGTCGGGTCGCTGACCGGCAGGTCCAGCGTCGCCGTCCCTTCGTCCAGCGACGGCACGCTCGCCTGCGCCTGGCCGGTGGCGACCACGCGGCCCTGCGGATCCAGCAGCCGTGCCTCGACCGTGACCGGGGTTTCCGTAGGGGCGATGCTGGTCAGCGTCATGGTGACGGGGACATGCCAGCCGCCATCGGCGCGGCGGCGGGGATCGCCATGCACGCCGTCCGTGGCGATCGAGACGGCCGCATAATCGCCCAGCCAGACATGGCGGTAGAGCCCGGCGCCCTCATACCACCAGCCCTCCATGGCGTTGGCATCGACGCGGACCGCGACGACATTGGCCTCGTCCCCGAACCGCGCGAAGGGGGTCAGGTCGATGCGGATCGCGCTATAGCCCGAGAAATTGTGCGAGACGACGCTGCCATTGACCCAAACAGTGGCGTTGGTCGCGACGCCGCCGAACTCCAGCTCGATCCGGCGACCGCGAAGCGCGGGGTCCAGCCGGAAGGTGCGGCGATACCAGCCGATCCCGCGCGCGCGATAGCCTTGCGCGACATTGGCGGTCTTCTCGAAGGGCTGGAACGAGGCCCAGTCGTGCGGCAGGTCGACCGACTGCCAGTCGCTGTCGTCAAAATCGACCGCCGCCGCGCCGCGCGCATTGCCCGCCTTGACCGAGGCATAGGTCGCGTCATGCGTTTCCAGCGGCGCAGGGTCGACATCGCCCTCATGGAACATCCATCCGCGATCCATCAGCACGCGCGCCGCGTCCTGCACCGGCAGGGCGGCGGGAAGCGTGTCGACCGGTTCGGGCATGGGAAGCGCGCCGGCCCCCTCCGCCGGGCGGCGCCGTGCGGCGAAGACGGGCATGGGGGCGATCCCCCCGACCAGTCCCACGACGGCGCTGCCCAGCAGCAGTTCGCGGCGCGCGACGGTCATGCCGCAATCCTCTCTGGCTTGGCGATACGGGTCTCGACCGGCTTCAATACGGCGTCGAGCACCACCCAATCGGCGCGCAGGCCGGGGGCGAGCGAACCACGCTCATGGCTGAGGCCCAGGAACGCCGCCGGATTGGTCGCGGCCATCGCGGCGGCCCGATCGACGGTGATGCGCAACTGCTCGACCGCATTGGCGACCGCCGAGCCCATGTCGAGGTCCGAACCCGCCAGCGTGCCGTCGGCATAGGCGCACTTGCCGCCCGACACATCGATATGCCGTCCGTGCAGCACGAAGTCCTTCTGGACCGCGCCCACCGACGACATCGCATCGGTGACCAGCATCAGCTTGTCGAAGGGCCGCGCCTTCAACGCCAGCCGCAGCATCGGCGCGGAGACGTGGAAGCCGTCGATTATGAGGCCCGAATAAGGGCGCGGATCGTCGAGCGTCGCGCCCGCCAGCCCCGGCACACGCTGCTGCATCGCGGGCATGGCGTTGTAGAGATGCGTGATGCCCGACAGGCCGACATCGAACGCCGCCATCGCCTGCTCATAGCTCGCCTCGCTATGCCCCGCGCTGACCAGCACGCCCGCCGCGACCAGCCGCTCGATCGTGGCGACCGGCACCCGTTCGGGCGCGATGGTCAGCATGACCTTGCCACGGCGCGGGCGGGTCAGGACGGCGACCATATCGTCGTCCAGATCGCGGAAGCGCGTCGGGTCGTGGATACCTTTCCGCGCCGGGTTGAGCACTGGCCCCTCGACATGGATGCCGACGATGCCGGGCACTCCGGCCGCGATCGCTTCATCGATGGCGTCGAGGGCGCGGGCGATCTTGTCGGGCGTTTCGCTGACCAGGGTCGGCAGCATCGCTGTCGTGCCATAGGCGGCATGGGCCGCCGCCATGGTCGCGATGCCGTCCACGTCGAGGCGATCGTTGAACAGCACACCGCCGCCGCCATTGACCTGCGTGTCGATATAGCCGGGCACGACCCAGCCGCCGTTCAGGTCGATCGTGTCGCCCCCATTCTGACCAACGCCCTCCACCGCGCCGATCGACGCGATCCGGTCGCCCTGCACGACGATCTCCGCGCCCGGCAGGACACCGTCCGCCGTCGCGACATGACCATTGATGAAGCGGAAGCGGGTCATAGCGTACGGGTCACTTTCTGTAGGTGCGGCGGCGAGTCGGGGTCCATGCCACGGGCGAGCGCCAGCGCCTCGACCATGCGGTAGAAGCTGGCGAGCATCGCGATCGGCTCCAGCGCGGGGTGGCCTTCGACCATGGGCAGCGCACCGCCCTGCCCCGCGACGAACGGCTTGGCGCCACGCTCCGCGAACTGGTCGGCGACCGCCTTCACATCCTCGCCCGCCACATCCGAGGTGGCGAAGCCGAGCACCGAATAGCCGGGCTCTACGATGCGCATCGGGCCGTGCCGGACTTCGGCGGCACTGAACGGCTCGGCCTGGATCGAGCAGGTTTCCTTGAGCTTCAGCGCGGCTTCCTGCGCCACGCCGTAACCGTAACCGCGACCCAGCACGAACATCTGGCTGACCTCGCGCAATCCCTCGACCGCCGGGGACCAGTCGAGGCCCAGCGCCTCTTCGACCTGACCCGGCAGTTCGGCGAGCGCGGCCTCCAGCGTTTCGTCCCCCGCCCAGGCGGCGGCGAGTTGCGCCAGACCCGCCAGCGCGGTCAGGCAGGACTTGGTGGCGGCGACGGCCTTTTCGGGACCGGCCGACAGCGGCAGGAAGGTGTCCGCGCCGGTTGCCAGCGGCGACTCCTCATCGTTCACGAGCGCCACGATATGCGCGCCGCCCGCCCGATACGCCTCGACTGTCGCCAGCAGGTCCGGGCTGCGCCCCGACTGCGAGATGGCGATGACCAGCGCACCCTGCACCTTCATCGGCGTTTCGAAGATCGACGCGACCGAGGGAGCCGCCGACGACACCGGCACGCCGGTCTTCGTTTCCAGGATATATTTGCCATAGGTCGCGGCATGGTCCGACGACCCACGCGCGATGGTGATGATCACCGGCGGCGGGGCGGCACGCAGCCGCTCGGCCAGCGCCCTGACGGTCGGCGCGTTGCGCGCGAGCAGCCGGGCGATCGCCTCCGGCGCCTCGCCCGCTTCCGCTCCCATCAGGGTGCCGGTTCCCGCTTTACCGGCGGTCATCAGTTCAGACATCTGTCAACTCCGCGACGAAATCATAGGCATCACCGCGATAGAAGGACTGGGTATATTCCACCGCCCGTCCATCGCGCAGAAATCCGCGCCGCTCGATCAACAGGCCCGCATGGCCCGGATCGACGTTCAGCATCTTGGCATGGTCCGCGCCGAACGGCACCGCGCGCAGGCGTTGCAGCGCGCGCACCGGTCGATGCCCCGCCCGATCCAGCGCCGCGTAGAGCGAGCGGTCGACCGCCTCGATCGAGGGGAGCGCGAAACCGGCGATGGTCGAAACCTCGACCGCCATCGGCACCTCATCGGCGAAGCGCACGCGCTGGAACCGATAGACCGGCGCGCCCGGCGACAGGCCCAGCGACAGCGCTTCCTCCGGCGTGACCGTACCCGGCGCGCGGCTGACCCACTGGCTGCTCGGCGTGCGCCCGCGCGCGATCATGTCCTCGGAGAAGGAGGACAGCTTGGAGAAGCTCTTCTCGACACGCCCGGCGACGAAGGTGCCCGCGCCGCGCCGCCGCGTCAGCAGCCCTTCCTCGACCAGACCGCCGATCGCCTTCCTCACCGTGATCCGCGACACGTCATATTCGATCGCCAGATCGCGCTCGGCCGGGATGGCATCGTCCTCCGCCAGTACATTGCCGTTGATCGCGTCGCGCAACAGCTGCTGAAGCTGAAGGTATAACGGCGCGGGGTTCCCCTTTCGGAAGGAGCCGACCTGCGCCGAAAATGTCATGGCCGCGCCATCCCCCTTTGCCCGGGCGTCACTCATGCCACGCCCCGCTTCGCCACTTGATCTATCGCAGCCCTACCGGTCGGGCAATAGGTATTATATTTGGCATACATTGGATTTCATCTCCACTTGATAGCCTGTCTTAGCGCCGCGATCCGCGCGGGCTCGGTTCGTCGTCGGGGGCCCGATGCGAAGCCCATCGCCTCGATCCGCGAATCCCCCCAGGGCTCGCGCACGCTGGCGGAGGCATGGACCGCATCAACCCCGGTCCGGGCGACCAGTTGCGCCGCATTGTCCGCCGAAACACCCGACCCCGCGATGATCGCCATGCGCCCGCTGGCCGCCGCAACCATGTCCGCGATGACCGCCGCGCCCTGTTCCGCCGTCACCGCGCCGCCCGAGGTCAGCACATGGTCATAGCCCAGCCGTGCCACCGCCTCGACCGCCGCGACGGGGTCCGCGACCAGATCGATGGCGCGGTGGAGCACGATCGCGACGCCCTTGGCCGCATCCCGCCAGCGCGCCAATATGTCGAGGTCCAGTTGCCGGTCGTCCGCCATCGCGCCGACCACGACGCCCGCAACGCCTTGCGTCACCATGCGCTCGATTTCCGCCGTCGCCAGAGCGACATCGCGGTCGTCATAACGGAAATCGCCATCGCGCGGGCGTACCATCGCATGGACCGGCACACCGGATTCGACCGCGCAGGCGACCAGGGCCGCCGATGGCGTGAGTCCACCCAGCGCCAGCGCCCCGCACAGCTCGATCCGGTCGCCGCCGGCCGCCGCGACGGCAGCCACGCCATCGGCATCGTCGACGCAAATCTCCAACAGCGTCGACCCAATTCGGGACGGTGGTATCGCCATGGCCTGCATCCCCCAAAGTCTCTTCTCGACGGCCGCTCCGCCCCTGACACGGCGAACGCCGGGATTGCGTCATTTAAGCAGCACGGGGCGCGATGCGCCAGCATAATGGTCCCATGAACCAAACGTCACATTTTTCCCGTTTACGGACCAATGTCATTTTGGTTACAAGTTGGTGTCTCGAGCATACTGTATAAAAAAGATGCCGACGGGAGGAAGCCATCGACCTCCCGACCCGAGGATCGACAAGGCTTCGCGAGATGGCGCGACAGCAATTGGGGGGATTTCAGCGTGTTGAGCTTTCGTAGCATCATCCTGACCGCGACCGCACTCGCGGGTATCCAGGGCACCGCCTTCGCACAGACCAGCGGACAGACCGCCGACGCGCCGACGCAGACCGCGCCGGGCAGCGATCAGTCCGATAGCAGCGGCGACGTCGTCGTCACCGGCATCCGCAGCAGCCTTCGCAACGCCATCAACGTCAAGCGCGAGGCGAACGCCGTCGTCGACGTGATCACCGCCGAGGACGTGGGCAAGTTCCCCGACCGCAACGTCGCGGAATCGCTGTCGCACATTCCGGGCGTCAGCATCGACCGCCGCTTCGGCGAGGGCGAGAAGGTCGCGATCCTGGGCACCGATCCGGCGCTCAACCGCATGCTGCTCGACGGCCACGCGCTGGCCTCGGCCGACTGGGGCGGCAACGACAACGACCCGTCCAGCCGTACCTTCAACTATTCGCTGCTCGCCCCCGAACTGGTCGACCGCCTCGAAGTCTACAAGTCGCCGGAACCGCGCATCGAGGAAGGCAGCCTGGGCGGCACGGTCATCGTGCGCACCCGTCGTCCGCTCGACCTCGCGCCCAATTCGGTCTTCGCCTCGGGCGGCTATTCGTACAATGACCGTTCCGAAAAGGGCAATGTCCGCGCCTCGGGCCTGTATAGCTGGCACAATCAGGCCGACAATTTCGGCTTCCTGGTCGCCGCCACCTATGACCGCCAGAGCCTGACCCGCGCGGGTGTCGAGTTCTTCGGCTATGAGCGCGGCGACGAGCGTTTCTTCCAGACGCAGAAGAACGCCAAGGACGAGACGCTGCGCGGCGCCGACGGCCGCCCCCTGCTGATCTACGATGCGGGCGGCCAGCCGCTGCTGAAGAATACCAACGCCACGGTCACCGGCGGCACGCGCCAGGATCTGGCCAACGCCTATCTGCCCTTCGGCATCAACTATGCCTATTTCCAGCAGACCCGCGAGCGCGCCAGCGTGTCGGGCACGATCCAGTATCGCCCGGCCGACAATCTGACGCTGACCCTGAACGGGCTGCACATCGACGGCAATTACAACAATTACAGCCAGTCGATGTACACCATCCCCGGCGCCTGGACCGGCGACGTGTTGCAGACCGCCAATGTCAGCAACGGCACGGTCAACTCGGCCAGCTTCGGCGCGGCCAACAGCCAGTCGTCGCAGCTCGACACGTTGGTCCGCAAGACCAAGCTGAAGACCGACAACCTCAACTTCTTCGCCGATTGGGAAGGCGATGACGGCGCCAAGATCAGCTTCGCGGGCGGCTGGTCGCGCGCGGTCGGTGGCCGCAACCCCGAATATCTGTTCAACGTGCAGACCAGGCTGCCGTTCAGCTATGCGTTCGGGCCGAAGTCGGCGACGGTGAACTATGTCGGCGATCCGACCAACCCCGCGAATTATTTCACCAACCCGAACAACAATGCCGCCACGATCGAGGGCCGTCCGGTCATCGTCAACGGCCAGCCGCTGAACGCCGCGCAGATCGGCGGGCTGGATTACAGCGTCACCACCGACCGTGACATTTACGGCGGCTATGACGCGACCATCCCGGTCGAATTCGGCCCCTTCACCCAGATCCTGCTGGGCAGCCGCGTGACCGACCACGTCAACCGGCTCGATGCGCGCGGCATCAACACCTATATGACGACCTCGATGACCGCCGACAAACTGGGCGTGCCCACGCTGGTCACGCCGGGCGGCGTGTTCGACGGAACCGGCGGCTCGGGCAATGCGACCCAGTATCTGAACCTGCCCGACCAGGCGGTGATCGACATCCTGTCCAAGGCGATCAACAGCCCGCTGGTCAACAAGATCGGTGCCTCCACCCGCGTGCGCGAAACCGTCATGGCGTCCTATGTCCAGGCGAATTTCGACCAGGGCGGCCTGCGCGGCAATATCGGTGGTCGTCTGGTCTATACCCGCGACCAGTCCCGCTATGCGGTGACGCAGAGCAACCTCACCAATCCGGTGCCGGTGCCCACCACGACCACCACCGATTATCTGAAGTTCCTGCCCAGCGTGAACCTCGCCTATTCGATCAGCCCGCAGGTGATCGTGCGCGGTGCGGTCGCCCGGGTGATCTCGCGGCCGCGCTATGAGGATCTGGCGGCATCCCTGTCGCTCAACAACGTCACCCTCGACGGCGGCGGCGGCAATCCGAACCTGAAGCCCTATGAGTCGACCAATTACGAACTGACGGCGGAATGGTATCCGCGCGCCGGCTCGCTGGTGGCGGTCGAGCTGTTCCGTCGCGACATCTCGAACTACATCATCAACACCCGCACCAATGCGGTGTATTTCAACACGCTGGCGGGTGCGCTGACCACCTATAACATCAACCAGCCGATCAATGGCGGCAAGGCGAAGGTCAATGGCGCGCTGATTTCGGGTCAGACCGAAATCTGGGGCGGCTTCGGCATCCAGGCGAACTATTCGTACCAGGACAGCTCGACCTCGTCGGTCGACACGACGGGTGCGGCGCTCAACCTGCCCTATCTGTCGCGTCACACGGTCAACGTGATCCCCTATTTCGAAAGCGGGATCTTCCAGGCGCGGCTGAGCTACAATTATCGTTCGAGCTATTTCCGCACGATCGGTCGCCTCGGCTCGCGCGAGATGGTGGCGCCGTACAGCCAGCTCGACTTCTCGGCGGGTGTGAACCTGTCCAAGGAGATCACGCTGACCTTCAACGCCCAGAACCTGCTGGACGAAACCTATTACCAGTATAACGCGACGCCGGACCGTCCGACCGCCTTCTACAAGAACGGCCGGACCTATTCCGCAGCCGTGGCGGTGCGGTTCTAACTTTCCTCTCTTCTTAAGCCCCTCCCGCAGGCGGGAGGGGTTTGGGGAGGGAAAGGCCGCGGGCGATAGCCTCGGTGAGAATCCCTGCCCTCCCCCATCCCCTCCCGTTTGCGGGAGGGGCGTGAGACACACGAAGTTCGGTTCGTCGAGACAGCCCGTCGGTCCCATGGATCGGCCGGGCTTTTTCTTTGCCCATGACTTGAACCGGTCACGAAACTGCTTTGCCTCTGTCACCGATCTGCGATGCGGGCGTAACAGATGACGGGCATGACAGCATCGACGCTCAAGCGTGGGGGAACGCCGATGCCGATGACCAGCATTCCGATCGATGGCGCATTGCACGAGGACGCCGCCATTCTTGACTTCATTCCGCGTGCGCCGGTCACGCCGGAGCCGGAAGGCAATGAACGCCGCCGTTACCGCACCATCTGGATTTCCGACGTCCACCTGGGCACGCGCGGCTGCAATGCCGAAATGCTGATCGACTTTCTGGATCATGTCGACAGCGAAACCATGTATCTGGTCGGCGATATGATCGATGGCTGGCGGCTGAAGAAGAAATTCTACTGGCCCGCCGCGCACAATGACGTGGTCTGGCGGCTGCTGAAGCGTGCCAGGCGCGGCACCCGTGTCGTCTATATCCCCGGCAATCACGACGAGATCTTCCGCCAGTTCACCGGCATGGACTTCGGCGGCATCGCCATCTGTCGCAAGGCGATCCACGAGACGGCGGACGGTCGTCGCCTGCTGATCCTGCATGGCGACGAGTTCGACGCGATCACCCTGGCGCATCGCTGGCTCGCCCATGTCGGCGACTTCGCCTATACCGCGCTGATGGAGGTGAACCGCTGGGTCAACATCGTCCGGCGGTGGATGAAGCGCCCCTATTGGTCGCTGTCCAAGCACGCCAAGGCCAAGGTCAAGAACGCCGTCGCCTTCATCTCGCATTTCGAGGAAGTCGTCGCTCATGCGGCGGGCGCGCGCGGTGTCGACGGGGTGGTGTGCGGCCATATCCACACCGCAGAAATCCGTGAGATCGGCGGCGTCACCTATTATAATGACGGCGACTGGGTGGAGGGTTGCACCGCGCTGGTCGAGCATTTCGACGGCACGATGGAAATCCTGCACTGGGGCGATGAGATGGAGGCGCGGCGCAATCTGCCGACGGTCGCCGCCATCGCCGCCTGAACGAGAGGGACGGACGGGTCATGCGCATCGCGATCGTTACCGACGCCTGGTCGCCGCAGGTGAACGGCGTGGTCCGCACGCTGCAATCGGTCGCGGCGGAGTTGCGCGCGATGGGGCATGACCTGTCGATCGTCTCGCCCGATCTTTACCCCTCGGTCCCCTGCCCAACCTATCCCGAAATCCGCCTGGCTTTGCCCAGGCCGGGCGAAGTCGGGCGGACGCTGGCGGCGTTCCGGCCCGAAGCGGTCCATATCGCGACCGAGGGGCCGCTGGGACTGTCGGCGCGCCGCTGGTGCCTGAGCCGGGGGCTGCCCTTCACGACCGCCTATCACACCCAGTTTCCCGAATATGTCGCGGCGCGCATACGGGCGGTCAGCCCGGAATTCGTCTGGCGCTATGTCCGCTGGTTCCATGCGCCCTCCGCCGCGATCCTCGCCTCGACGCCCAGCGTGGCGCGGGCGCTGGCGGCGCATGGCCTGCCGCAAAGCCGCCATTGGGGGCGCGGGGTGGATACCACGCTGTTCCGCGCCGATGGCCCAAGCGACGGCGTCGTCCGCGCCCTGCCCGGCCCGGTCCAGCTTTATGCGGGCCGCGTCGCGGTAGAGAAGAACATCGCCGCCTTCCTCGCGACCGATGTACCGGGATCGAAGGTCGTGGTCGGCGACGGCCCGGCCCGCGCGGCCTTGGCGGCAGAATATCCACAGGTGCATTTCCTGGGTGCGAAGTTCGGTGAGGATCTGGCCGCCATCTACCGCGCGGCGGATGTGTTCGTCTTCCCAAGCCGGACCGACACCTTCGGACTGGTGATGATCGAGGCGCTCGCTTGCGGCACGCCGGTCGCCGCGCTGCCGGTGCAGGGGCCGCTGGATGTGCTGACCCCCCAGGTCGGGGTGATGGACGAGGCACTGGAGCGGGCCATCACGAAAGCCCTGACGCTCGATCGCGATCGCTGTGCGGCCTATGGGCAGGGCTTCACGTGGCGGGCGAGCGCCGAACAATTCCTGGCGGCCCTCGCCCCGATCGACCGAAGCCTGCGCATGGCGGCGTAGGTCGCTCTTCCTCCCCTGCGAGGATTCCTCTGCGAAACGTCTGGCAATGAGGATGGTTGAGTGATTCACTGTGCGGGCAGGAGGGCATGGTGATGGTCGAGCAGCGATCGCTGGTGGAAGCGTTGATGGATCCGCGCTTGGGATCGAATGCGAAGCTGTCGGGGATCGAGCGGCTGATCGACTGGAGCCGGCTGGAGCCGCTGGTGTCGCCGCTGCGGCAGGGTCGGACGGGTCGACCGCCCTATGCGCCGCTGGCGATGGTCAAGGCGCTGTATCTACAGGCGTTGTATGATCCGTCGGACCCCGGGCTGGAGGAGGCGCTGCTCGACCGGCTGTCGTTCCGGCGGTTCTGCGGCTTTGCGCTGGATGGCGGCACGCCGGACGAGACGACGCTGTGCCGGTTTCGCGCGGCGGCGGCGGCGGGGGACGTGCTGGAGCGCTGCTTTGCCGAGATCAACCGGCAGCTGGATGCGCAGGGGCTGGTGCTGCGGCGGGGGACGATCCTTGATGCCTCGGTGGTCAAGGCGACCCGCAAGCCCCCGCGCGGGGACGGGATCGCGCCGGGTGATCCGCACCCCCAGGAGCCGGGTGCCGACTGGACGCGCAAGGACGGCAAGCCGGTGTTCGGCTACCGCTTCCATATCGGCATGGACGAGGGCTCGGGCCTGATCCGCAAGCTGGCCTTCACCTCGGCCAGGGTCCAGGATGTCGAACGGGCCGACGCGCTGGTCTGCGGCGACGAAGGCGCGGTCTATGCCGACCGGGCCTATGAGGGCCAGGCGCGTCGCAAGGCCCTGAAGGCGGCCGGGATCAAGGATCGCATCATGCATCGCCGGCACCGCTACATGCCAAAGCTGCCGCGCTGGCAGGCCCGGCGCAACCACCTCATCGCCAGACGGCGCGCCCCTGTCGAGGCGGTCTTCAGCGCCATGAAGCGCCTCTACGGCAAGGCGCGCACCAGATGCCTGTCGATCGAGCGGAACGCCGCAGACTTCCTCGCCTTTGCCACCATCTACAATATCAGACGCGCCGCCATCCTTGCCGCTGGCTGAGCCGGAGCGATCCTGCCCCTCCAAACCGGCCAGCCAAAGCTGACCAAGGCCCGTACCGGATCCCTGAAGCGACAGCCTCGCCCAGATCCTCTGTCACAAATGAGCCGTTTCGCAGAGGAATCCTGCGAGGGGAGGAAGAGGCCCAAACCACCACCCCCTCCCCCGAAAACCCGTTTAACGGGTTGAACCACCCTTGCCGCCCATGTCATTCATGGGCTTCGCGCGATTCGGTGCGGGTTTGGCCCGCCTGTCGCTGATTTCTCGGTCGTGCCGCTCGTCGCCATGGCCGCTCCAACCGCTGCACCCGAAAGGTCCCCGATTGGACGTCATTACGCTCAGCCTGTTTCTCCTGCTCGCCGTGGTGTTGAGCGGTGTCATCTCCCGCCTGTTGCCCTCGGCGCTGCCACGCCCGCTGGTGCAGATCGCGCTGGGCGCGGTGATCGGGGGCATCGCGCAAATCCGGGTGGAGCTTGATCCGGAAATCTTCTTCCTGTTGTTCGTGCCACCGCTCCTCTTCCTCGACGGCTGGCGCATTCCGAAGGACGAATTGTTTCGCGACGCGGGCGCGGTGCTGGGGCTGGCGCTGGGGCTGGTGTTCCTGACGGTGCTGGGCATGGGGTTGTTCATCCATTGGATGATCCCGGCCATGCCCTATGCAGTCGCCTTCGCGCTCGCCGCCGTGGTGTCGCCGACCGATCCGATCGCGGTGTCCGCCATCGCGCAAAAAGCGCCGATTCCCAAAAGGATGATGCACATTCTGGAGGGCGAATCGCTGCTCAACGATGCGTCGGGTCTCGTCTGCCTGCGCTTCGCGGTGGCGGCGGCGCTGACGGGGGCGTTTTCGCTGACCGGAGCGGGTCTTACATTCCTGTGGATGGCGGTGTCGGGCGTCGGCCTGGGCGTCGCGATCGCCTGGGGCACGATCACCGCCAAGGGGCTGTTCGCCCGCCGCTTCGGCGATGACAGCGGATCGAATATTCTCGTCAGCCTGCTGATCCCCTTCGCCGCCTATCTGGTCGCCGAGCATATCGAAAGTTCGGGCGTGCTGGCGGCGGCGGCGGCGGGTATCGCCATGTCCTTCACCAACGTCTCGTCCGGGGCCAAGGCCGCGACGCGCATCCGGCGGCAGGCGGTGTGGGACATGCTGCAATTCACGCTGAACGGCATCATCTTCGTGCTGCTCGGCGAGCAATTGCCGCAGGTCTTCGCCGGCGCGCGCGACACGGTGATGCTGACCGGGCATGACAGCGTCTGGTGGCTGGGCCTGTACGTGCTCGCCATCGTCGCGGGACTGGCGGCATTGCGCTTCGCCTGGACCTGGGTCGCGCTGCGCCTGACCCTGTTCCGCCAGCGCAACATGCCGGGCCGCACCAGCCCGCCGCGCCGGGTCATCACCGCCATGTCGGTGGCGGGCGCGCGCGGGGCGATCACGCTGGCGGGTGCGCTGACCCTGCCGCTGACGCTGACCGACGGCACGCCCTTTCCGGCGCGCGATCTGGTGATCTTCCTGGCCTGTGGCGTCATCCTGTCATCGCTGGTCATCGCCAGCCTGACCCTGCCGCTGTTGCTGCGCGGGCTCGCCTTGCCGAGCGAAGACGGAGCCAGCGAACTCGACCGCACCCGCGTCGCCGCCGCCAAGGCCGCCATCGCCGAACTGGAGCGGCTCCAGCACGAAATGGCGGAGGGGCGCGACGATGCCGACCAATATGTCGAGATCGCCTCGCGCCTGATGGACGACTATCGCAGCCGGATCGACACGCTGGAAGGCGACTTCGATCCCGATGCCAAGCGTTTCGAAGAGGTCGAGCGCAAGATGCGCCTCGCCGCGATCCGTGCCGAGCGGCGGGTGGTGTTCGAGATGCTCAACGCACGGATGATCGGCTCCGGCACGGCACAGAAACTGGGGCGTGAACTCGATCTTATCGACACGCGCCTCTCCGCGCAAAGCTGACGCGGCGGTCATCTTTGCGCTTGCGCGGTCGCGAAAATTATCGTGTCTCGCCAACGGGCTTTTGCATCGGGGGGATGGGATGCACGCGCAGATCGGGGAAAGCTGTCGGAATTGCGGAGCGGCGTTGGTCGGGCATTATTGCCATGAATGCGGCCAGTCCTCGCATATCCACCGGACGCTGGGGGCGTGGTGGCATGATTTCAGCCACGGCGTCCTGCATATCGAGGGGCAGGTGTGGCGCACCATCGCCTTCCTGTTCACCCGCCCCGGCGAGTTGACCCGGCGCTATATCGCGGGCGAGCGGCGGCGCTTCCTGTCGCCGCTGGCGCTGTATCTGTTCGGCGTCTTCCTGCTGTACGTCGCCTATTCGATATTCGGGGGCTTCGGGTCGATCAACGCCTCGGACGCGCGGGAAGCGGCGACCGAAGTCCATGCCGAGGCGGTCAAGACGCAGGGCCAGATCGCCGCGCTCGACCGCCAGCGATCGAGCATCCTCGCCGACAAGGGCAATGTCGGGGCGGTCGACCAGGAGCGTGCGCGGCTGGCGGAGCGCTATCGCCAGCTCGAACTGACCAGCACCGCATTGGGCGGTGGCGCGACGAAGGCGACTGCGTCGGGCGACGGCGAGCATGAAGAGCGGGTCATAACGGGCTGGAAATCGCTCGACGAAAAGCTGGCCCATGCCATTCGCGACCCGGAATTCCTCCTCTTCAAGATGGAGGCCAATGGCTATAAATTCTCTTGGGCGCTGATCCTGTTGTCGATGCCCTTCATGGGGCTGGTCTTCATCTGGAAGCGCGGCGTGGCGATGTTCGACCATGCGGTCTTCGTCACCTATTCGCTCAGCTTCGTCAGCCTGTTGCTCGCGATGATGATCCTGTGGGCGAAGCTGGCGCATCTGCCGGGCGAGGCCTTTCTGCTGCTCGCCTTCCCGGTCCATCTCTTCTTCCAGACGCGCGGGGCCTATGGGCTGGGCTGGCTGTCCGGCCTGGTCATGACCATCATATTGTGCGTGATGGCGGAGCTTGTCCTGCTGCTCTGGGTGATTGGATTGCTGGCGCTCGGTATCGCGCACTGAACCCGCCTGCCGCCCGTCAATAACCCGCCAATCGGTTGCATCGCCGGTGCGATGCTCGCAACCTCATAAAAGGGTGGACGCCCTTGGTCCGCCTTGCCATGATACCAAAACATATCATGAGAATACCGGCGCATGATAAGCCGGCAAGCAAGGGGATGCGGGTGCCAAAGAAGAGCCTGACATTGCAGGGAATTTCACCCATCGGCTTGCCGCTCGCGGCACCTGCGAAGCCGTCAGTTTCTGGGAGCATCCGCTTGAAACATCGCCTCGGCCTGATCCTGGCCGCGCTCGCCCTCCCCCTGCCCATGGCCTTCCCCGCGCTGGCCGCGCCCAAGACGGTGGCGACACTCGACCGCTGGCAAGTGCGGATCGATCCGAAGGACGCAGAGGCCGCGCGTGCGCACCCCCAAGCGGCGAACTGGCTGGCCGCGACGGTGCCGGGCAGCGTGCAGCAGGACCTGATCGCCGCCAAGATCGTCCCCGATCCCTATAAGGGCGCGAACGAAGCGCCGATCCAATGGGCGGGGCTGACCGGCTGGCAGTATCGGACCTCGCTGAACGTCACGCCGGAGATGCTCCGCCGCGATCACCTGGACCTGGTGTTCGAGGGGTTGGACACTTTCGCGACCGTCAGCGTGAACGGTCGGACGCTGCTCTCCGCCGACAATGCGCATCGCCGCTGGCGCGCGGATGCCAAGCCGTTGCTCAAGGCTGGCGCGAACGAGATCGTCGTCACCTTCGCCTCGCCGATCAAGACGCTCCAGCCGATGGTGCTGGCCGAGAAGCATCCGCTGCCCGGCGAGTACGACTCCCCCTATGGCGACGAGCCCAAGGGCGTTCAGACCGCCCCCTATATCCGCAAGCCGAAGTACCAATATGGCTGGGACTGGGCACCGCGCATCGTCGATATCGGCATCTGGCGCTCGGTCCGGCTGGAGGCGTGGGACGCCGCGCGGATCGATGGCCTGCGCATTGAGCAGGAGGCGCTGACCGATGCCGAGGCACGTATCCTCGCCCGCGCTTCGGTGGTGGCGGACCGTGCCCAGACCGGACGGATGGACGTCACCGTCACCGGGCCCGATGGCCGCCGCATCCGTGTCCGCCGCGATGTGGCGTTGCAGGCGGGCGAGAATGACGTCACCGTCCCCGTCTCGATCGCCCGCCCACAGCGCTGGCAGCCGATCGGCTTCGGCGCGCATCCGCTCTACACGGTCAACGCCACGCTGGCGGGCGCGGATGCGGTGGAGAAGCGCACCGGGCTGCGCACCGTCGAACTGGTCCGTGAAGGGGGTAGCTTCGGGTTGAAGATCAACGGCAACGTGATCTTCGCCAAGGGGACCAACGTCATCCCCTTCGACGCCTTCCCCGCGCGCGTCTCCGCCGCGACCGAGCGACAGATGCTGGAAAAGGCGGTCGCCGCGAACATGAACATGGTCCGCATCTGGGGCGGCGGCTATTATCCCGAGCACAGCTTCTACAACGCCGCCGACGAACTGGGCCTGATGGTCTGGCAGGACTTCATGTTCGGCGGCAGCGTGACGCCCCCCGACGCGAAGTTCCGCGAGAATGTCCGCATCGAGGCCGAGGAACAGGTCGCGCGCCTGCAATCGCACCCCTCGCTGGTCATCTGGGCGGGCAATAACGAGGTGCTGTCGGGTTGGGAAAACTGGTCGGATCGCAAGGCGTTCAAGAAGGCGGTCGGCCCGGACGAACAGGAACGGATCGGCACCGGCATGGCGGTGCTGTTCGACCGCGTGCTGCGCGAGGCGGTGACGAAGAATTCACCCGGCATCCCCTATTGGCCCGGCTCGCCCTCGACCGATTATGAAGGGCCGACCGACACCGACAAGGATGGCGACCGCCATTTCTGGGATGTCTGGTCGGGCTCCAAGCCAGTCGAGCGCTATACCGATAGCTGCCCACGCTTCATGTCGGAATATGGCTTCCAGGCCTTCCCCGACCTGTCGACCATCGCGACCTTCGCCGACCCGGCGGACTTCCGCATCGACAGTCCGGTGATGAAGGCGCACCAGAAGTTCCTGAGCGGTGAAGGCAATGACCGCATCACCTTCTACCTGAAGCAGAATCTGCGCGATCCGCGCGACTTTGCCGATCTGGTCTATCTGTCCCAGGCGATGCAGGCGCGCGCCATCGGCCTCGCCGCGCGCCATCACCGCGCCTGCCGCCCGGTGACGCTGGGTTCGCTTTACTGGCAACTCAACGATAGCTGGCCTGCGATCAGTTGGTCGAGCATCGACTGGACCGGGCATGACAAGATGCTCCAGCACGAGGTCCGCCGCTTCTTCGCGCCCCAGACCATCGTGGCCGAGACCAAGCCCGGTGCGACCCGGATCGCCCTGGTGTCGGACGCGACCAGTCCCAAGCCGCTGGGCTGGCGCGTCACCGGCTATGCGATGGACGGCCGCAAGCTGGGCTCGCAATCGGGCGGCGTGACCATGGCCGCCGCCTCGGCCAGCGATGTCGCGATGATTCCCGACGCAGCGCTGTTCGCCAATGCCGCGCCCGAAAGCAGCTACGCCGTCGCCGAACTGTTCGACGGCGACAAGGCGATCGCGCGCCAGATCGTCGAGCGGAAGGTGCCGCGCGACATGGCCTATCCCGCCCCCGGCATCACCGCCCGCTGGGAGGGCAAGCAATTGACGCTGAGCGCGCGCAACCTCGCGCGGCAGGTACAGGTCAATTTCGGCACCATCGCCGCCGAACCGTCCGACGATGGCTTCGACCTGTTGCCAGGCGAGAGCATCACGCTCACCATCCGGAGTGACGCGGACGCCGCCACGCTGGCGCGCACGCTTGCCATCTACACCCTCGGTCCGAAGGACGCCCAGTGATCCCCTTCCTCCTCCTCGCCGCCGCCGGTCAGGCTGCTCCCCCCGCCCTTCCCGAAGCAGCACGGAAGCTGACCATCGAGCAGAAGGCGGCGCAACTGGTCAACGAGGCCCCTGCCGAACCCGCGCTCGACCTGCCCGCCTATGACTGGTGGAGCGAGGGGCTGCATGGCATCGCGCGCAACGGGCCCTCGACCGTCTTTCCGCAGGCGATGGGCATGGCCGCCACCTGGGATCCCGCACTCATCCAGAAGGTCGGCGATGTCGTCGCGGTCGAGGCGCGCGCGAAGTTCAATTCCCGGCCGCTGAACGCCGATCGCGGGCTGTATCAGGGGCTCACCATCTGGTCGCCCAACATCAATATCTTCCGCGATCCGCGCTGGGGCCGGGGTCAGGAAACCTATGGCGAGGACCCCTTCCTCACCAGCCGCATCGGCATCGCCTTCGTCCGTGGCCTGCAAGGGCCGGACCTCAAGCACCCCAAGGTCATCGCCACCGTCAAGCATCTCGCGGTCCATTCGGGGCCGGAGGGCGGGCGCGACAGCTTCGACGTGATGGTGTCCCCGCGCGATCTGGAGGCGACCTATCTTCCCGCCTTCCGCGCGACGATCACCGAGGGGCAGGCGCTGTCGCTGATGTGCGCGTACAATGCGATCCACGGCACGCCGGTCTGCGCCAGCCCGATGCTGCTGACCCAGCGGCTGCGCACCGATTGGGGCTTCAACGGGCTGGTCGTGTCGGACTGCGACGCGGTCGGCAATATCTGGATGTTCCACCATGCCCAGCCGGACGCGCCCGCCGCGGCGGCGGCGGCTTTGCGCGCGGGGACCGACCTGAATTGCGGCAAGGCCTATCTGTCGCTGCCCGAAGGGGTGAAGCGCGGCCTGGTGACCGAGGGTGAGATCGACACCGCGCTGGCCCGTGCGCTGGCGGTGCGGCGGATGCTGACGGTCGATAGCCCATGGAACCGGATCAAGCCCAGCCAGCTTGCCACCCCGGCCAATCGCGCGCTGGCGCTGGAGACGGCGCGCAAGGGCATCATCCTGCTCGACAATCCGAGCGACCTGCTGCCGCTCAAGGGCAAGCGGATCGCGGTGTTCGGTGCGAATGCCGATGATCTGGGCGTGCTGGAGGCCAATTACCACGGCACCGCGATCAACCCGGTGACGCCGCTGGAGGGCATCCGCGCGAAGTTCGGGCGCGACATTCGCTATGCGCAAGGCTCGGTGCTGGCCGAGGGGGCGTTCGTCGGCGTGCCCGAAACCGCGCTGTCGGCGAACGGCAAGACCGGCCTCGCCCTCGAGACACTGGGCGCGAACGGCCAGTGGTCGGCGGCGGGTCAGGACCGCCGCATCGACTTCAACTATACCAAGGTCGCGCCCTTCCAGCGCCGCTGGACCGGCACGCTGACCCCGCCTGGGCCGGGCCAGTATCGCCTGCGGCTCGACGGCCCGGCCTGCTGGCATGCCTGCCCGGCGCATGACGCGGTGAAGCTCTACATCGACGACCATCTGGTTATCGACGACGTGATCGGCGGCAAGACGCTGGAAACCGCGATCGACGGCAGCGCGCCGCGCCGCATCCGCGTCGAGATCGACCATAAGGGCGGCGACGAAGGCTTCCGCCTGCAATGGCTCCCCCCCGCCGAGGCGCTTCAGGCCGAGGCGTTGAAGGTCGCGGGCGATGCCGATGTGCTGGTCGCGGTGGTCGGCCTGTCGCCGGATCTGGAGGGCGAGGCGCTGGGCGTCTCGGTCCCCGGCTTCGCAGGGGGCGACCGCACCGATATCGTGCTGCCCGAGATGCAGCGCAAGCTGCTCGCCGCGCTCCAGGCGACCGGCAAGCCGGTGGTCGCGGTCGTCGTGTCGGGCTCGGCGGTGTCGCTGGGTGACTTCAAGCCCGCCGCGACGCTGGCGGCTTTCTATCCGGGGGCCGAGGGCGGCACCGCACTGGCCGAGATCCTGTCGGGTGACGTCAACCCGTCGGGCCGCCTGCCCGTCACCATCTATCGGTCAACCGCCGATCTGCCCGCCTTCGCCGATTACGGCATGAAGGAGCGGACCTATCGCTATTTCACCGGCAAGCCCGCCTGGGGCTTCGGCCATGGCCTCAGCTACACCAAATTCGACTATGGCCAGCCGACCGTGACCGCCAGCGTTGCCGTCGGCCAGCCGGTCGAGGTCGCGGTGCAGTTGCGCAATATCGGCCAGCGTAGCGGCGAGGAAGTCGCGCAAGCCTATCTGGTCCCGCCGACCACCGACGAGAAGCCGGTGATGACCGACCCCGTGCTGCAACGCCAGTTGGTCGGCTTCACCCGTGTCGCGCTCAAGCCCGGCCAGGCGGGCACCGCGCGCTTCACCATCGATCCGCGCCTGATGAGCCAGGTATGGCGCGACGGCAGCCGCCGCATCCTGCCGGGTACGTACAATCTCTATATCGGCGGCGGCCAGCCGGGTGACGGCGCGGGCCAGTGGACGCAGTTCACCGTCACCGGTCAGGCGCAGGACTTGCCCAAGTGAGGCCCAGCCGTCGTGAACTGATCGCCGGGGGCGCGGCGCTGGCCGCCGCCCCGGCCTTCGCCGCCGCGCCTTCGCTTATCAGCAAGCGGCCGCCGGTGGCCGAACGCCGCTTCGTGTCGAAGGCGGTCGAGGCGGAGATCGCCCGCGTCTCGAAGATGATCGCCGATCCCGAACTCCGCTGGATGTTCGGCAACTGCTATCCCAATACGCTCGACACCACCGTCCTGTCGCTGGGCGAGGTGAATGGCAAGCCGGACGCCTTCGTCATCACCGGCGACATTCCGTGCCTTTGGCTGCGGGATTCGGCGGCGCAGTTGCGGCCGTACCTTCACCTCGTGAAGCGCGACCCGGCGCTGGGGCGGCTCTTCCGGGGGCTGATCGGGCGACAGGCGCGGTCGATCCTGATCGATCCTTACGCCAATGCCTTCATGCAGGACCCGAGCGCCCGGACGAACCTGAAATGGGCGCTGAGCGACGATACCGAGATGAAACCCCGGCGTCGCCGAGCGGAAATGGGAGATCGACTCGCTCTGCTACGCGATCCGGCTGGCCTATGGCTATTGGCGCGAAACGGGGGACACGACGCCGTTCGATGCGGAGTGGAAGGCGTCCGCCGCGCTGATCGTGAAGACCTTCCGCGAGCAGCAGCGCAAGGACGGCCCCGGCCCCTATCGCTTCCGGCGGTCCGCGCCCGAGCCGACCGAGACACTGTATCGCGGCACCGGCCTGCCGACGCGGCCGAACGGCATGATCCATTCGGGCTTTCGCCCCTCGGACGATGCCTGCCTGTACGGGCAGTTCGTGCCCGCCAATCTGTTCGCGATGACGGTGCTTCGCGAATTGGCCGCGCTCTCGAATGCGGTCGGCGAGGCCGCCTTGGCGCAGGATGCGACAGCCCTCGGTGCCGAAGTCGAAACCGCGCTCAGGCAGTTCGGCACGATGACGCTGCCGAATGGCGAGCGGGTCTGGGCCTATGAGGTCGATGGCTATGGCAATGCCGTCTTCATGGACGACGCCAATGTGCCCTCGCTTTCGGGGCTCGCCTATCTGGGCTGCGTCGATCCCGCCGATCCGCTGTGGCAGCGCACCGTCGCGGCCTGCTGGAGCCGGAACAATCCCTGGTATTTCGAAGGACGCGCAATCAGCGGCATCGGCGGCCCGCATACCGGGCCGGGCCAGGTCTGGCCCATGTCGGTCATCACCCGCGCGCTGACCTCGACCGATCCGGCGTTGCTTCGCGCCAGCCTCGCCATGATCCGGCAGTCGCATGGCGGGACCGGCTTCATTCACGAAGGGGTCGATATGGACGATCCCACCAAGTTCACGCGCGACTGGTTCGCCTGGGCCAATGGCCTGTTCGGCGAACTGGTCGTCCATGTCGCGGCCACGAGGCCGGAAGTCCTGCGGGAGACCTTTGCATGATCCTGAGCCGCCGCGCGCTCCTGGCCGGAACCGCGCTCGCCGCCCTCCCCATTCGCGGTGTGATGGCCAGCCTGCCCGCCTTACCGACCCGACCCAATTTGTTCGTCGGGACGGGCGGTGACGGTCATACCTATCCCGGCGCGGTCCTGCCCTTCGGCATGGTGCAGTTGAGCCCCGACACCGATGTCGAGCGCTGGGACACCTGTTCGGGCTATCACCATGGCGACGGCTCGATCATGGGGTTCAGCCATACCCATTTGTCGGGCACCGGGATCGGCGACATGCTGGACGTGCTGGTGGTGCCGACGCGCGGGGAATTGAAGCTGGTGCCGGGGCCGCTGTCCAACCCGGACGAAGGCTATCGCCAGCGCTACTCCGACGAGATGGCCAAACCCGGCTATTACCGGGTCAAGCTGGAGTCCGGCGTTCTGGCCGAACTGACCGTGACCGAGCGGACGGGGTGGCACCGCTATACCTATCCCCAGGGGCCGGGCCATGTCCTGATCGACCTGTCGCACCTGGTCCTCGACAAGAGCGATGCCAGGCCGCTGATTACCGACGCCGAGCTGACCATCGAGCCCGATGGCACGATCACCGGCACCCGCCGCGTGTTCCGCTGGGCCAAGGGACGGCGCATCTTCTTCGCGATGCAATTGTCGAAGAGGCCGAGCCGTATCCAGCTTTATGGTGACGGCGATGCGCCGGTTGCGGGCACCAACGCCAAGGGCAACCGGTTGAAGGCGGCGCTTCATTTCGACGAAATGGGCGATGCGCCGCTGCTGATCCGTTGCGGCATCTCGGCAGTCGATGTGGCGGGGGCGAAGGCCAATCTGGCGGCGGAGGCGTCGCATTGGGACTTCGGTCGCGTGCTGGAGACGGCGCAACGCCACTGGGCGACCGCGCTGGGCGGGGTCCGGGTCGAGGGCGGGACGCCGGATCAGCGGACGATCATGGCCTCGGCCAATTACCACACGCTGATCGCGCCGACGCTCTTCTCCGACGTGGACGGGCGTTACGTCGGGCTGGACGGGCGGGAGCACACGACACCCGCTGGCCAGTTCGCCTACAGCACCTATTCCACCTGGGACACGTACCGCGCGCTGCACCCCTGGCTGATCCTGACCCAGCCCGAACAGGCCAGGAAGCTGATCGAGGACGTCATCCGCCAGACCCAACAGAGCCTCTACGGCCCGCCGGTCTGGACGCTTCAGGGCAAGGAAACGGGCATCATGATCGGCTGGCACGGCACGCCGATCATGGCCGAGGCGATGGTGAAGGGCATTCCCGCCGATTACGCCGCCGCCTGGCCCGGCATCGCCAAGCGCAGCTTCGACTTCTCCGCGCCCGATCTGGACAATAGCAAGGGCCGCGACCTGTACGACGCCAAGGGCTATGTCCCCGCCGACAAATGGTTCGAGAGCGTCAGCCGGACGCAGGAATATGCCTATGACGACTGGGCCGCGTCGCACATCGCGCGCCGGGTCGGCAAGACGGCGGAGGCCGATCGCCTCCTCAAGCGCTCGGGCAATTGGCGCAACGTCATCGATCCCTCGATCGGTTTCGCCCGTCCGCGCTTCGATGACGGTAGCTGGTGGAAGGATTATGATCCCGTCCAACTCGGCCATATGCCCAAGCCCTGGTGGCGGGATTACACCGAGGCCAATGGCTGGCAGGCGACCTTCCTCAACCAGCATGACGTGTACGGCCTGATCCGCCACATGGGCGGCGACGCCAAGTTCGAGGCCAGGCTGGACGAGTTGTTCAACGCGCCCTCGACGCTGCCCAAGAACGCGCCGCCGGACATTTCGGGGCTGGTCGGGCAATATGCGCATGGCAATGAGCCGGACCAGCATGCCGCCTATCTCTACGCCTATGTCGGCGCGCCGTGGAAAACCCAAGCCATGGTCCGCCGCCTGCTGACCGAGATGTACAAGAACGCGCCCGACGGCATCATCGGCAATGACGATTGCGGCCAGATGAGCGCGTGGTTCCTCTTCTCCGCGCTCGGCTTCTATCCGGTCGATCCGGTCAGCGGCGCCTATGTGTTCGGCGGTCCGCTGTTCGATCGGGCGCAGGTGGCGATGGGCGGGGATCGAACCCTGACCATCGAGGCCAAGGGCAATGGTCCGACCACGCCCTATATCCAGTCGGTGACCTGGAACGGTCGTCCCTGGACCAAGAGCTGGATCGACCATGCGACGCTGTCCAAGGGCGGCACCCTGTCCTTCACCATGGGCGCGCAGCCCAACCGCGCCTTTGGTCGCAACCCCAAGGACCGCCCGCCCTCCTTCGACCACCTGCCTGCCTGATCCCTCCCGGAGCCGCCTTGAAGATGACCGATTTCTCCCGCCGCGCCGTCCTCGCCACCGGGCTCGTCGCCTCCGCCACGCCCGCCTTCGCCAAAGCCGGGCCGGGTGCCCCCGCCCCTTATGGCGCGGTCCCCTCGGCGCGGCAGTGGCGCTGGCATCAGCGCGAGCAATATGCCTTCATCCACTTCGCCATGAACACCTTCACCGACAAGGAATGGGGCTATGGCGACGAAGACCCGAGGACCTTCAACCCCAGCGATTTCAGCGCCGACCAGATCGTCGCGGCGGCCAAGGCGGGGAATTTGAAGGGCATCATCCTGACGGCGAAGCATCATGACGGCTTCTGCCTCTGGCCGACCCGGCTGACCGAGCACTGCATCCGCAACGCGCCCTACAAGAACGGCCAGGGCGATATCGTTCGCGAAATGTCGGACGCCTGCAAGCGCGCCGGGCTCGCGTTCGGCATCTATCTGTCACCCTGGGATCGCAACCACCCGGAATATGGTCGGCCCGCTTATGTGGAGTATTTCCGCAAGCAGGTGGTCGAACTCTGCACCGGCTATGGCGAGTTGTTCGAATTCTGGTTCGACGGGGCCAATGGCGGCGACGGCTATTATGGCGGGGCGCGCGAGACGCGGCAGATCGATGCGCCCAAATATTATAACTGGCCCTCGATCATCGCGCTGGTCCACCAGCACCAGCCCATGGCCTGCACCTTCGATCCGCTCGGCGCGGACATTCGCTGGGTCGGCAATGAGGATGGCGTGGCGGGCGATCCCTGCTGGCCGACCATGCCGAACCATCCGTACGTCCAGTCCGAAGGCAATTCGGGCGTGCGCGGGGGGGCGCTCTGGTGGCCTGCCGAGACCAACACCTCGATCCGGCCCGGCTGGTTCTATCACGCCGACGAGGATTCCAAGGTCCGATCCCCTGAAAATCTGGTCGACTATTTCGACACCTCGGTCGCGCGCGGCACCAATATGAACCTGAACCTGCCGCCCGACCGGCGCGGGCGCATCCCCGATCAGGATGTGAAGATCCTGAAAAGCTTCGGCGACGCGATCCGCGCCAGCTTCGCAAGCGACCTCGCCCAAGGCGCGGTGGCGAGCGCCAGCCATGTGCGCGGCAAGGGGTTCGAGGCGGCCAAAGTGCTGGACGGCAACCGCGATACCTATTGGTCCGCACCCGATGGCGTGACCACGCCCAGCCTGACGCTCGATCTGCCACCGGGGCGCAGCTTCGACCTGATCCGCATCCGCGAATATCTGCCGCTGGGCGTCCGCGTGACGCGCTTCGCGGTCGATGCCGAGGTGAACGGCGCATGGCAGCAACTGGCCGAGCATGAGTGCATCAGCGCACAGCGGATCATCCGCCTGCCCGCGCCGATCACCGCACGCCGCCTACGCCTGCGCATCGTCGACGCAGCCGTCTGCCCCGCGATCAGCGAGATCTCGCTCTTCAAAAGCGTCGCGCCGGTCCCCGTCCCCGCCATCGTGTCGAGCGACCCGACGGTCATGGATAGCAAGGGCTGGGCCATCGTCACGGCCAGCGCGCCGGGGGCGGAAAAGCTGCTCGACAATGACGCCAAGACCATCTGGGTCCAACCTGCCCCCACGCCCGGCAAGCCCGCCAGCGTGACCATCGACATGGGCAAGACGCAGGATGTCGCGGGCTTCAGCCTGACCCCCTCGCGCCAGGTGATGATCGACGCCGCCCCGCCGCGCGGCTATGTCGCGGAGACGAGCGTCGACGGGAAAAGCTGGACCCCGGCGGGGTCGGGCGAATTCTCCAACATCGCCTATGCCCTCTCGACCCAGCGCCTGCCCTTCACCAGCGTCCGCCCGGTCCGCTATCTGCGGCTGACCTTCGCGGAAATGTCCAAGCCCGCCGAAAAGCTGGCGATCGCCGGGATCGGCGGTTTCACCAAGCGCTGATTCCCACGCCGCTCACCACCCCATCCGCAAGGACAGGGTGGCGAGTGGTATGATCCGGTCGCTGGTCGCATTGGGCGCTTCCGATGCGGCCAGCGCCCCGTCGCGGATCAGCGCCAATATCTCCGCCCGCAAGGTCGCCTTCGCGCCGCCCAGCGTCAGCGGTTGCGACAGAGCAAACCCCGCGCTGCCATAGGCGCGGTCGCCCAGACCTTCGCCGTAGAAACCATCCCAACCCATGCCGAACGCCAACGGCAGGGAGAGTTGCGCCGCATCCTCGCCCTCGCCCAATTTTTGCGACGGCGACAGACTCGCCAGCGTGAAGAACCCGCCATCGCCCTGCGTCCGCCGGGTGACCACGATATTGGGGCCGAGATCGCCCAGCGCGTCCTTGCCGGTCCAGGCCATGGTCACGCTCGCCTCCTGTGTCGTGGGATCGACGCCGTTGGGGCTGGTCTTCACCGCATAGGCGAGCGCCGCCGTCAGCCCCTCGACCGGACGCCACGCCAGCGCCGCGATCGTGTTGCTTTCGTAAAAAGCGCGCGGGCGGCTGCGCTCGCCGGGCGACGGCGCGTGGAAGCCATTGGAACTCTGCCCCGTCAGGAACCAGCGCCCCCGTCCCGCCCCATCGCGATCCAGCACCACCGCCAGCCCGATACCGATATGAACCGACACGCGGTCCAGCCCCGGTCCGTCCTGGTCATAGGTCGCGCGGGCATAATCGCCGTTGCGCACGTCCAGGGTCAGGATCGGATGCATCCCGCCCCCTCCCCAGCCCCCGCCCACCGATACCGAGGACAATGTGGCGTCCTCGGTATCGACCAGCGGCACGCTCTGCCCCCATAGCGGAGCGGCGGGAAGCAGCGCGAGCAGCCCCGCGAGCCGGAGCATCATCCGGCGCGTCGGACCAGCCAGACCGTATCCCCGGCATCATCGACGACATAGAGCGCACCGTCGGAGCGCGTCTGGACGCTGACCGGACGACCGAACACCTCCCGCTTTTTGGCGTCGGCGACGAAGCCGGTCAGGAAGGGCTGCGGCGCGGCGGTCGGGCGGCCCTGCGCGAAGGGGACGACCAGCACGTCATAGCCGTTCAGCGTCGATCGATTCCACGACCCATGCCGCGCGACATAGGCATATTGCGCGTCCGCCGGCGTGTTCTTGGCGAAGGCGAGGCCGAGCGCGGCGGCATGGGCACCGACCGCCACATCCGGCATCAGGGTCGTCGCCAACAAATCGCGCCGGTTGTTGGCATGACGCGGATCCTGCTTGCCGTAATAGCTATAGGGCCAGCCATAAAAGCCGCCCTCCTTAACGCCGACCAGATAGTCTGGCGAGATATCATCGCCGAAATGGTCGCGCTCGTTGACCGCCGTCCACAGCGTTCCCGACCCCGGTGCCCAGTCCATCCCCACCGGATTGCGCAGGCCCGAGGCGTAAAGCCGCTCCCGCCCGCTCGACAGGTCGATGGCGAGGATGGCGGCGCGGCGCTTTTCCTCGTCCATACCGTTCTCGGCGACGTTGGAGGCGGAGCCGACCGAGACATACAGCGTGCGTCCGTCTGGCGAGAGCAGCAGGTTGCGCGTCCAGTGATTGTTATACCCGCCCGCCGGAAGCGAGACCACGGTGCGCGGCGCGCCGGTCAGTTGCGTCTGCCCCGGCTGATAGGGAAACCTCAGTACCGCATCGGTGTTGGCGACATAGAGCCGCCCGTTCGCATATTGCATCCCGAAGGGCTGGTTCAGCCCCTCGCGCAGGACATGGCACTGCTCCGCCACGCCGTCGCCGTCCGCATCGCGAAGCAGGGTCAGCCGGTTGGCGGAATAGCCATAGCCGCGCGCCATATGCCGCGCCCGCGCCTGTTCGGGTTCGAGGTCGGGCTTCAGGGCGGTGCGCGCCTCCGCCACGATCACGTCGCCATTGGGCAGGATCAGCGCCTGGCGCGGATGGTCGAGCCCGCCCGCGAATTTGGTGACGCGCCAGCCGCGCGGCGCGACGGGGGTCCGCCCCTCCGGCCAGCCGATCGTCCTGGGGTAGACCATCGCGGACTCGGTCGCGAACGGCGCGTCCCGCTCGGTCTGGCCCAGCACGGGCCGATCCGCGCCGGGAGCCTTGTCGGGCATCCGACCATCCTGCGCTTGGGCCGCAGCCGCCATGGCCGTCATGACCGCCGCGCCCATCGCGCGACGCGCCGTGCGTCGATTCATCCTGACGTCTCCACCATTCGTCGATGGAAGCGAGAAAGCGCGAAATGCCGCTCCGCTCCGCAACATAAAATAATGTTCATGTCCCGCGCCAGTGGGCCCGATCATGCGTTGCGAGTTTGCCTCGCGCTCCCAAAGCATGCGCTTCTGTCGGAGTGTTCCCGACGCGCATTCTCGAAGCCTTCGGGGAACGGTGTCGCGCGACGCCTGTTGGTGCCCGGCGTGGGGGTCAACGTGGTCAACTCCTCACTGACCTATACCGGGCTGATCGCCAAGCTGAAGGACGGCATCCCGACGGGCCGCAGTGCCGAACCGGCGGATATCACTGAGGCCATCATCTTTCTGTCCAATGACCCCCAACCCGATCGGTCCAACCAAACTTGATAAAGATCAAGATCGGAACAACGAAAACCATCGTGGCCGCCGCCCCCGACAAATCCCTGAAACGGCTGGGAGCTAATCAATATTACTAACGTTCTTGCTCCATAACGAAAGGGGCGAGATTGTTCATCCTGCATCTGGCACTTGGCGGCTGCCTGAAATCGCCGCCTGTCCATTATGGCATCACCGCCGACACGGGCGGCCATATCGCCTATATTCTCGATGCAGCGATGGCGCAGGCGGATCATATTGATACGGATCACGTCTCGATCGTCACCCGGCTGTTCGAGGATGTGGCGCTGGACCGCGAACATGGTCTGGCCAGCGAGCGGATTTCGCCCAAGCTGACCATCGATCGGATCGCGACGGGCGATCACCGCTATCTCGAAAAGGAAGCGCTGGCCAACGACCTGGCGGCCTTTACCGAGGCGTTCTGCGCGCATCTGGAAGGCTTGCCGCGCCTGCCCGACGTGATCCACGCGCATTTCTCCGACGCCGCCGCCGTCGCGGCCGAGGCACGGCGCCGCTTCGCCATCCCCTTCATCTACACCCCCCATGCGCTGGGCATCGACAAGCGCAAGCATCAGGGCAACAGCCCCGCATTGGACGGACGGATCGCCGCCGAGCGCAGCGCCATCGCCGGGGCCGATGCGATCATCGTCTCCACCCGCGACGAGGCGGAGCGGCAGGTCCATGCCTATGCCGCGCCGGTCACGGGCCGCATCCACTGCATCCCGCCCGGCGTCCCCAGCCGCGACGCCAGTCCGATCAGCCGCCCCTCGCTGTCCGAACGGCTAGACACCATGCTGGCCGACCCCGCCAAGCCGATCGTGCTGGCGATTGCCAGGCCCGTCGCCAAGAAGAACCTCGGCGCGCTCGCCCGCGCCTATGCCGCCTCGCCAGCGCTTCGGGACGCGGCCAATCTGGTCATTCTGGCCGGACAGCATGAGGGCCCCGGATCGCCCGAGGAACGCGCGGTGCTGGCCGAACTTCAGGCGCTGGCGCAAAGCCCCGCGCTGCACGGCTGCTTCGCGCTGCCGCCCGAACATGACGGGCACGACGTCGCGGCGCTCTATGACCGGGCGGCAAAGGGCGGCATCTTCGTCAACGCGGCGCTGCACGAACCCTTCGGCCTGACGCTGATCGAGGCGGCGGCGGCGGGGGTGCCGGTGGTCGCGACTCGCCATGGCGGCCCCAGCGAGATCGTCGGGGCGCTGGACCATGGCCTGCTGGTCGAGCCGAGCGACGAAAGCGCCATTGCCGAGGCGTGCCTGACCATATTGTCCGATCCCCAATGCCATGCGCGGATGAGCGAGGCGGGGCGTTCGGGGGCGGCCCGCTATGACTGGCGGCGCTATGCCGCGGACTCGATCAACCTCTATGCTCGGCTGCCCCGCGCGCCGGGACTGCTGGCGAGCGATATCGATCATACGCTGACCGGCTGCCCGGCGGGGGCCTATGGGTTTGCCGAATGGCGGCGGGCGAGCGGCCTTCCCTTCGTCGTGGCGACGGGGCGCTCCTTCGCGATGGCGCGCGCGATCCTGTCGCAATGGGGCCTGCCCGAACCCGATGCCTTCATCACCGATGTCGGCACGCGCATCATGTTGAAGAGCCAGCGCGGCTGGCAGGAATGTCCAGCCTTCTCCGCCCGGTTGAATCACGGATGGGACCGCAAGGCGGTGGTCGCCGCCCTCAAGCCGCTGCGCCTGCGTCCCCAGCCGCGCGACACCGCCGGGCCGCACAAGCTGAGCTTCTTCGGCACGGCGGAGGATGCGATGCGGGTCCGCGCGACGCTGGCCGAACGGGGGATCGCCGCCAAGACCGTCTTCTCGCATGGTCGGCTGATCGACGTGCTCGCGCCGATGGGCGGCAAGGCGGCGGCGGTGGCGGCCTATGCCCGGCGGCTCAACCTGCCGCTGGGTGCATGCATCGCGGCAGGGGACAGCGGCAACGATGTCGACATGCTGGAGGCGTGCGGCCATGCCATCGTCGTCGGCAATGCCAGCGACGAACTCGCGGGACTGCCCCCGCGTGAGGGTTTGATGCGTGTCGCGGGCCATCATGCGCGCGGCGTGCTGGAGGGGCTGGAACGTCTGGGTCTGGCCGATCCCAGGCCCGCCGCGATCCCGGTGCGCAGCGCCATCCGGGCCAGCGCGGCATGACCCGGCCCTTCGGCTATTTCGTCCACCATCAGGGGCGCGGCCATGCCGAACGCTGCGCCGCGATCCTGAACGCGCTGCCGCCCGAGCGGCCGGTGACGGTGTTCTGTGCACGCGACGATATCTTCTCCCCGCTGCCGCCGCAGGTGGAGATGGTCGTCATCCCCTCCCTGTTCGAGCCGACCGGGCTGGAGGCACGCGGGCTGGACGCGGTGCCGACGCCCGACACGCTCCACTGCGCCCCGCTGGGCTGGCCGGGCATCCGGCATGCCATGGCGGTGATCGCGGGCTGGTTCGACCGCGCCGACCCCGCGCTGATGATCTGCGACGTGTCGGCGGAGATCGCACAGCTCGCGCGCATCTGCTCGGTCCCGCATGTGAAGATCCTGCAACATGGCGATCGGAGCGATCCGGGCCACCGCGCCGCCTATGACGGGGCCGCCGGGCTGCTCGCCGCGTTCGACGAGGCGCTGGCCCAGCCCGAATGGGACGCGGCGATGCGCGCCAAGACCTGTTTCGCGGGCGGCCTGGGCGTCGACACCCGCGTCCCCGAGCGCGAACTCGCCCGCCAGCGGATCGGCGTCGGACCGGAGGAAGAGGTGATCCTGGTCCTGTCGGGCGGCGGCGGCGAAGGCTTCGCTCAGGCCCCGCTCGGCGTCGGGGCGCGCAGCCGTCCGGGCTCGCGCTGGATCACCATCGGCCCGGTCGTGCGCGACTGGCACGCCACCGAGCCCGCCAATATCGAGCATCGCGGCTGGGTCGACAATCCGGCGGATCATGTCGCCGCCGCCGACCTGGTCATCGCCTCGACCGGCAACACCACCTGCCAGCAGATCCTGGCCGCCGCCCGGCCCTGGCTCGCCATTCCGGAATGGCGCTATTTCGACGAGCAGCACCGCAAGGCCGAGGCGCTGGCGGCGGCGGGCGTCGCCTGTGTCCGGCCGCACCTTCCCTCTTCGGCGCAAAGCTGGACCGCCGCGCTGGCCGAAACCCGCAGCCAGCACCGCCCCGCCGCCCAGCGCGTGATGATCGCCGACACCCCCGCGCAGGACGCCGCCGACTGGCTGGAGGCGCTGGCCGCGCGGCTCTGGCCGGTCGAACTCGATCATTCCCCCACCCCCAATTCCGCCGGAGCCCATTCATGATCTCGCCATCCAGCATCTCGGTGGTCACTCTTGCCGGGGGCCGCCCCGATCATCTCCGCAACGTGGTGCTGGGCCTGAGCCGTCAGACGCTGCTCCCGGTCGAACTGATCGTCGCGGTGATCCAGGACGAGGGTTATGACCTGCCCGACGCGCCCTTCCCGATCCGCCAGATGATGGTGTCGGGCCCGCGCCTGCCGCTGGCCCAGGCGCGCAACGCGGCGGCAAAGGCGGCGATCGGCGACAAGCTGGTCTTCCTCGACATGGACTGCATCCCCGCGCCCGACCTGATCGCCCAATATGACCGCTATCTGGACGAGATGGACGGGTTGCTGATGGGCGAGGTCCTGTACCTGCCCGGCGGCGCGACCCAGGGCGAATGGCGCTATGAAGACTTCGCGGCGCGCGCCGTCCGCCATTCCGACCGGCGCGGCCCCCCGCCGGAGGGGATCGAGCGGTGCGAGGATTATCGCTGCTTCTGGTCGCTCAATTTCGCGATGCGGCGGGCGACCTTCCTGGCGACGGGCGGCTTCGATGAACGCTATTCGGGCTATGGCGGCGAGGATACCGATTTCGGCAAGCTGGTCGACAAGGCGGGCGTGCCGATCGCCTGGATCAAGGGCGGCCTCGCCTATCACCAATACCACCCGCACCACATGCCCCCCGTCCATCATATCGACAGCGTGGTGCGCAATGCCGAACTGTTCGAGGAGAAATGGGGATACCGCACCATGGGCCATTGGCTGCACGCCTTTCGCCTGATGGGCCTGATCGACGACACGCCCGGTCGCCCGATTCGCATCCTGCGCCGCCCCGATGCCGATGACCTGAGCCTGACCGGCCAGCAGAGCCATCAGCCCTATGCCAACACCGCCAGCGTCATCCGCTTGCTGGAGGAGCGCGCCGCGAGCGCCCAGGTCGCGGCATGAGGATCGCGCTGCTCGCGCATGTCCGCCAGCCGATCCGCCAGCCCTTTCTCGGCGGGATGGAGGCGCATGGCTGGTATCTGGCGGAGGGGCTGGCGGCGCGCGGGCATGAGGTGGTGCTGTTCGCCAGCGGCGACAGCGACCCGCGCTTCACCATCGATCCCGTACTGCCCGAACATTATGAGGCGGTGTTCCCCTGGGCCGAGCATCGCGGCAAGCCCGAACTGATCGCGCATGTCGATGCGGGCTATGCCGAGGCCTGCGACCGGATCGCGCGCGGCGGGTTCGACGTGGTGCACAATAACAGCCTGCACCGCTTTCCGCTGGAGCCGCGCCGCACCGCCGTGACGCCGACCGTCACCTCGCTGCACGTGCCGCCCTATGACGCGCTGCATCACTTCGTCCGGGTCAGCCCCGCGCCCAGCCACCGCCTGACCGTAACCTCCGCCAGCCAGCTTCGTGCCTGGTGGCCGGAGGGTGCGCCGCCCGAGGCGTCGGTGCTGCACAATGCCATCGACCCCGCCGCCTGGCCTTTCGTGCCGATCGGCAATGGCGAGGCGGTGTGGTGCGGGCGGATCACCCCGAACAAGGGGACTCATAAGGCGATCGACGCGGCGCGGATCGCAGGCGTCCCGCTGACCCTGTTCGGCGCGGTCGAGGACCCGGATTACTGGGCGGCGGAGGTCGAGCCCCGGCTGGGCGGTGGGATCCGCTATGGCGGGCATCTGGACGGCACGGCCCTGGCGGCGGAACTGGGGCGGGCATCGGTCTTCCTGTTCACGCCGTGCTGGGACGAGCCGTTCGGGCTGGTCGCGATCGAGGCGATGGCCTGTGGGCTGCCCGTCGCGGCGTTCGATGCGGGTGCGGCGCGCGAGGTCGTGGGCGAGGCCGGGTGCATCGCCCCGGCGGGCGACAGCACGGCGCTGGGCGGGGCGATCCTTGCCGCCATCGCCATCCCCCGCAGCGTCGCCCGTCGCCGGGTGGAGACGCATTTCGCCCGCGACCTGTGGCTGGACCGGTGCGAAGCGCTCTATGCCAGCGTCTGCGCCGCCGGGCCGAGCGCCATCGCCGCATGACCGGCGACGTCATCGAACACCAGCGGACGTTGCTGCACGAGCTATATCGTCGCCATGTCCGACCGGGCGAAGCTTACGCGCTGGTCGACTTTCCCGATCATCCCAATGTCGGGGACAGCGCGATCTGGCTGGGGGAGATGGCCTGTCTGCATCACATCGGCGCGGGCGGTCCGGCCTATATCTGCCGCTGGGACGATTTCGACGAGGCGGCGCTGCGGGACGCCTGCCCCCACGGTCCGATCCTGATCCATGGCGGCGGCAATCTGGGCGATATCTGGCCGCATCACCAGCATTTCCGTGAGACGATACTGGCTCGTTTCCGCGACCGCCGGGTGGTTCAGCTTCCCCAGTCGATCCATTTCCGCGACGAAACCCAGCGCGACCGTTTCGCGAAGGTGGGGACCGAGCATCCCGACTTTCACCTCCATGTCCGCGACACCGCCAGCCTCGCACTGGCGGAACGGCATTTCGACTGCCCGACGACGCTTGCGCCAGACTCCGCCTTCGGCCTCGGCGCGGTTGCCCGCCCCGCCGATCCGGATTGCGCCTGCCTGATGCTGCTGCGCTCCGACGCCGAACGGGCGGAGCGCGATGATGCGCCGCTCTCGGGCATCAGGGGAAGCGTCATGCTCGACTGGCTGGAGGAGCCGCCGGTCGCCACCGACGATCCGCTCGCCCGGTCGCGTATCCGCGTCGAGCGCGGGCTTCGCCTGTTGGCGCGGGGGGAGACGGTGGTGACCGACCGGCTGCACGGCCATATCCTGGCGCTGCTGCTCGGCATTCCGCATGTCGTCCTGGACAATGATTATGGCAAGGTCGGTGCCTATATCGCCACCTGGACGCAGGCCAGTCCGCTGGTCCGCCGGGCCCGCTCTCCGTTGGAGGTGGCGGCGATGGTGGCCGGATGATCGACGTCAGCCTGCTCATCTGCACCCGCGATCGGCGCGACAGCCTGGCCGCGACGCTGGCCTCGATCGTGCGGGCGGCGGAGCAGGTGCGCGGGACGCGGCTGGAGTTGATCGTCGTCGACAACGGATCGTCCGATGGTACGCCCGCCATGGTGCGCTACTGGGCGACCGAGCGCGGCTTCACCATCCGCCTGCTGTCCGAACCGCGCCCCGGCCTGTCGCGGGCCCGCAACATGGCGCTGGCGGCGGCGCGGGGGCGGATCATCGCGATGACCGATGACGATTGCGTGCTGCATCCCGATTACTTCGCCCGGCTGATCCGGGCCTTTGCCGCATTCTCCGCTCCCGTCGTGATCGGCGGGCGCATCCTGCTGGGCGATCCGGCGGACCTGCCCGTCACCGTCAAGCTGGAGGATCATCCGATGACGGCGGACCCGAACAGGTTTCCCGGCGGCTTCGTGATGGGGGCGAACCTGGCCTTCACCGCCGATGTGCGGAGCCTGGTCGGGCGGTTCGACGAACGCTTCGGGGCGGGTGCGCCCTTCCGTGCCGCCGAGGATACCGACTTCCTGTTCCGCGCACAGGCGGCGGGCATCCCCATCCGCTACGATCCCGGTTTCGTGGTCGACCATTATCATGGCCGCAGGCGTGAGGACGAAGCGGTCGCTTTGCTGGCGGGCTATGGCTTCGGCGACGGCGCGCTTTATGCCAAGCATCTGTGGACCGACCGCCGCATCGGACGGCTGATCCGCGAGGATGTTCGCAACCTGCGGATGCGCTTCGTCGGGCCGGTGCCCGCCATCCGCCACTTCCACGCCTTTCGCCTGCGCCATGTGCTGGCGGGCTTCGCCGCCTACGCCCGCGCCGCGATCACAGATCGACGCCCATCCGCACCCCGAACGTCCTCGGCCTGACCGGGGTGGAGACGTTGCGCCGACCCAGCAGGAACGGATTGCCATAGGCGAAGCGATTGCCCCGCTCGTCCAGGATGTTGTCGAGCGTGGCAGCCAGCGAATAGCGGCCTTTGCGCGCGGTCAGCGACAGGTTGCCGATGCCATAGCCGCCCTGCTGCACGTCGAACATGTCGCCGACGCCGAGCACCGACGGCCCGACGAAGCTGGCCTCCCCCCGCGCCGACAGGATCAGTTCGGGCGACACCCGGAAATCGCGCGCCACACCCAGCCGGGCCGAGACGCTGGGCGTTTCGGGCAGCCGCCGGTTCTTCGCCCGGCTGAGCGCGGCGGTGGCGCCGGTCACCTCGTTGTCCGTCACGAAGACCGCCCCGGTCAGGTGCCAGTCGCGCTGCGGCACCCATTCGGCCCAGCCTTCCAGCGCATCGACCCGTGCGTCGCCGATATTGCTGGTCACCGGCTGCCCCGATCGGTTGAGCAGATCGGCCTGGATCGCGGTCCAGCGGGCGTGCGACAGGCTGAGCGAGGCGGACAGCCCGGTCGGCCCGCGTCGCAGACGGCGGACGCCGAACTCGACCATATGGATAGAGTCGGATTCGAAATTGGCGACCCGCCCCACGCCCGCCGCGACCGCCAGACCGCCGGTGCGGAACCCCGACTGATAGCGACCGAACAGGCTCCAGGCCGGGGCCATCACCCAGGAAAAGCCGAAGGTCGGATCGACCCGCGTGGTCGAGCGCCCCCGGACGTAATTGGCGCTGCGCGGCCGGATCGAGGGTTCGCCATCGACCCGCGCCGCCGTCACCCGCCCGCCCAGCGTCAGCGACAGCCGAGCGCTCAGCGGATGCGTCGCCTCGCCGAAGATCGCGCCGCTGCGCGTCAGGTTGGTCACGCCGATCACCGGTCGCACCCCCTGTCTGGCGGTCAGCGTACGCCCCATCACCGACTGGTCGGACACCAGATTGATGCCGACGACCCAGGAGCCGCCGCCTGCCAGCCGCCGCGACAGGCGGCTTTCATGCGTGAACAGGGTCTTCGATCCATCGAGTTGATAGGCCAGGCCCGCACCCAGCATGCTGGCGTCGAACCGCTCGAACGAGGCTCCCCGGACCAGCCCGGTCGCCGACACGAATTGCAGGCCGTCGCCCCAATATTTCGTCAACAGCAGACGACCGAACGCCATGTCGCTCCAGGAGGGTTGCGCGATCGCCGCGCGGCTGACCAGCACGTCCTCGCTCATCACATATTGTGCATCGCGCGCGACGATCGACTGGCCTCCGCCGCCCAGTTCGGCCTGCCAGCCATCGCCCACGTCCCAGTGCAGCGTGCCACGCAACCCGCTGGTCAGCACGCGGTTGATGTCGGTCGCGCCCGTCCGGCCATTGTCGATATAGCCGCCATCGACCGCATGATAGCCGACCAGCCGCACCCCCAGCGTTCCGGGCAGCAGCACCTTGTTCGCCACCGCCGCCACGTCGCCGCTCGGCGACCCATGGGTGGCCAGCCCGCCGCCCCATTCCAGCCGCCCGGCATCCCGGTCGAGCGCCACCGGATTGGAGGTCAGCCGGATGATCCCCCCGATCGCCCCCGATCCGTGCAGCGCCCCCTGCGGCCCCTCGGCGATCTCCACCTCGCCGATATCATAGAGGCGCAAGCCGGGATCGGGACCGGCAAAGGCGATCTGCACCTCGTCCAGATACAGGCTGGCGGTCGACTCGGTCGCGCCGTTGAAGCTGCTGTCGGCGATGCCGCGAATGAACAGCTTGTTGCGCCCCGGTCCCAGCGCGGTGGTCTGAAGGATCGGGGTCTGTGCCGCCACGTCGCTGAGGTCGACCGAACCGACCGGCACCGTGACGCCGCGCCCGATGACCGAGACGCTGCCCGGATAGCGGGCCAGTTCGGTGCCCTGCTTGCTGGCGGTGACGATGATGTCCTGCGCATTGCCACTCGGCGGGGGCAGCGCGGGTCGGGGGGCCGGGCGTGGCGGGCGGGGTGCCCCGACGATGCGGAAACCCTCCCCATCGATCGCCACCGCGCGGTATCCGGTGCCACGCAGCAACAGCCTCAGCGCGCGGGCTGGCGGAATGTCGGTGGTCAGTGCGGGGGTGCGGACCCGGCGCAATCGGTCATCGGTGGTGATGACGGTGATCCCGCCCTGCCGCGCCAGTTCGCGCAGAGCCATGTCCAGCGTCGTGGGAGCGATACGGATGGGCCGCGCGACCAACACCGGCCGTTCCCGCGCCTGAACCGCGACCGGCGTGACGAGGCAGAGCGCAGCCCATAGGCCGCGCTCAGCGATCCTCGTTCGACGCCCGCAATATCCAGTCCCCACCGCTCTGGCGCCACTCCGCTCCGATCAGCTTCGCGAAACGAGGAACGTCCCGACCGGCATCGCCCGTCATGCGGACGACACCCGTGACGTTGCGATCGGCCAGAGCCCCCTCCACCGCGATCCGCATGCCATAAGCCGATTGCAATCGTACAGCAATCGCCCCGACCGGCTCGCCATCGAAATCGAGCAACCCGCCGCGCCACCCCCCGATGGTCGACGGATCGACGGTCACTCGGCGAAGGCTGTGCCGTGCCTCGTCCAGATGGATGCCCTGCCCCGCCGTCAGCGCGATCTCCTGCCCCAGCGGGGCCAGCGCCACCGATCCTTCCGCGACCGCCACGTCCAGTCGCCGCCCCGTGCGCCGTACGTCGAACACCGTTCCCATATCGCGAATGACGACGCCGCCCGAATGAAGCTCGAACGGCGCGGACGGGTCGTGGCGGACATGGAACAGCGCCTGCCCCGCCTCCAGCGTCGCGACGCGCGTGTCGTTGCGGTCGTAGCGAAGCCGCGATCCCCCCGCGAGGTCGATCCGCGTGCCGTCATTGAGCGCGATCCGGCGGGTCTCGCCCGCACGGGTCTGCTCGACCCGCATGTCGGGACCGTTATTCAACAGCACCGGCCCGCTGACCAGCGCCACCGCCGCCGCGACGCCGCCGAGCAACCACCAGCGCCCCCATCCGCCATTGTCGTTGGCGGCTTCGACCACCGGCTCGGCTTCCGCCTGCACGGGCGGCGCGACCAGCAAAGCATCGGCCATGGCGACCGCGTCATAGGCGCGCGCATTGGCCGGGCTGTCTTCCAGCCACGTCGCAAAGGCGTCCCATTCGGCGGCGCTCATGTCGCGCTGCCGGATGTGCCAGTCGATCGCCTGCTCTTCACGCGTCACCCGTCCGCGCTCCTTTCATGATCAGGACGATGCGGTAGCCCCCTATCCGCACCCTCCCCTTCGTGATTTTCCTGCAAAAACCGATAGGCGCGCCGCAACAGCTTCTCGACCGCGCTGACGCTGATCCCCATGCGCTCGGCGATCACCCTTTGCGGTTGCTCCTCGAAGCGGAACAGGGTGAAGGCCTGGCGCATCCGGTCGGGCATATGCGCGATCCGGGCATGGGCCTGTTCCAGCGCGCGGCGGCCCGCGACGATGCGTTCGGGATCGGCATATTCATCCGACCTGGGCTGCACCTCTTCCCATGCCCCGTCACGCGCGCTGCGCCGGGCGGCGGCGATCCGGCGGTCGGTCGCCAGATTGGTCGCCATGCGGCAGAAAAAGGGTACCGGCTGCTCGACATGCGCGCCGTCCATCCCGGCGATGCGCAGCCACAGATCCTGAAGCGCGTCCTCGGCATCCTCCGCCGAACCGAGCCGGGCCTCCAACAGGCGACGCAGCAGCGGCCGCGCCTCCAAGAACTGGCCCTCCAGACCCGTATCGCTCAAACCGCCGCCCTCTGGTCAGGCGGCGAAGGCCAGCCCGCGTGACGCCGCCATGTCGGAAACCGAAATATTGCGCAAGACGTCCGCCTCGTCCCGCCGCGCCGCCGCGATGGCGTCGCCCGCGCGCGTTCCCGCGCCCGGATGGCACATCACCAGATGATAGGCCCCCGCCCGGTCCAGAAAACGCGGCAGAGCCTGCGCGAAGCAACCGTCAAACCCGTAATGGCCCGCAAAGCCGCGATTGCAGCGTAGGCCCACCGCCTCCGCCGCCGCCGCGAATCCGCGCGAGTGAAAGGCACTACCGATCGCCTTGCCACGCCATGGCCGCCCGAGCAGCCCGGCGACCCGGTCCTCACAGGTGCGAAGCCATGCATCCGGTGCGCGACGGCGGGTGATCTCCAGCACGATCGGGCGGATGACGGGCAGCGCGTGCGAATGCTGGTGCCCGTCGACAAAGGCGGGCGGGCGGCCCATCGCCGCCTCGAACCGGTCGAACTGCGCCTCCAACTCGCGTGCGATCTCGGCAGGGTCCAGCCGTCCCCGCACCGCCAGCCGGGTCAGCGGATCGATTCCCGGCATCACCCCATCTTGCGTAAAGCCATTGGGATGGATCGGCGCTTCCTCGGTCAGTGTCAGGTGGAGCCCGATCTGCACGGTCGCAGGCACGTCGCGCAACATCGCGCTGTCCTCCGCCCAATTGGGGCGAAGCGTCATGCAACTCGTGGCGTTCAGCTTTCCAGCATGGAGAAGCTCGGCGATGACCAGACTGTCTTCGGTGGAAAAGGCGAAATCGTCAGCGCACAGAATAAGCCGGTTCACCCACCACTCCTGCCAGATCCTGATAGGCCTTTTCGCGCATCCGCTCGGTGGTCAGACGCCGGGCCGTCAGCCGCCGCGCAAGGAATGTGTAGAAGAACCAGTCCCCCGCGAACGGCGCGGTCACGCTGTAGAGCAAGCGCTCGGCCAGCGTCCAGCGGATCGACTCCCGGTCGCGCTCGCGATCCGACGGCACGCACCAGAAACCGTCGGCATAGCGCATCGTGCCATGGCGAAGGACGCGGTGGATCACCTCATGATCCTCCAGCACATAGTTCCAACGGCGCGGATCGAACCCGCCCGCCGCCTTCAGCGCCTTGGTGCAGAAAGCCTGTCCCGCGCCGCCCGCATGGCATTGCCGCGGCAGCAGCCGCGCGGCCAGACGGATGGTCGCGGACTCGCGCCGCCGCTCCGCCTCGCCGTCGCCGGGTGCGATGAAATAGGCCCCCGCCACGACGCAGCCCGGCTGCTCCAGCAGCGCCTGCGCCTCGGCCAGATAGGTCTCCGGATAAAGGGTATCGGCATCGCAGGTGGCGACGAAGCGCGTATGGACATGGTCGAGGCCCAGCCGCAACGCGTTGATCTTGCCAGGCACTCCCTGATGCAACAGGACATGGTCCAGCCCCAGCCGCTCGCAGCTTTCCGCCGCGACCCGCGCGCTGGCGTCGAGCGACCCGTTATCGACCAGCACCAGCCGGAAACGCACCTTCTGCCGCGCCAGGCTTTCCAGCGTCGCCGCCAGTTCGGCCTCTTCGTTGAAGAAGGGCACGACCACCGTCCAACATGGCGCGACATAGGCCGCCGCCTGTTCCGTCTTGCCGGCATCGGCCCAGGCCCTGGCATTGCGCCAAGCCGCGCCTTCCGCATCGAGCAGCATTACCCCACCCCGCCCATGAAATCCGAAAACATCCTCGTTGCCAAAGCCCCCGCCCGACAGCGTTTCCGCCCAAGCCGAGGTGTTTCATAAGGCTGACGTCACCGCCGCCCGCGGACCGGACATAAGTTAGGAAATATTTTTCGCAGGGCGGATGCGACGCCGATTTCCTTTGCGATCGGACCTGCGGCGATGACATGGGCGATGCGAAGCCGGGGGCCCCGGCGGCCCACCCAGAACGGATCGACATGACGGACCTGACGTCGCCCCGATTTAACGCCAGCCGCTTTGCCACGCCCCGCGTTCTCAACAGGCCGATCGGCGTGGCGATCGTACTGCTGGTCTTCGCCGTGCTGGTCCGGGCGCGCGATTATGGAAATCCCGTCGCGCATGTCGATGAGCAATATTATCTGCTGGTCGGCGACCGGCTGTTGCACGGTGCGCGGCTCTATATCGATCTGTGGGATCGCAAGCCGCCCGGCCTGTTCCTGCTCTTCGCCGGGTTCCGCCTGCTGCCCGGCGACGGCTTTCTGGCCTATCAACTGGTCGCCACGCTATGCGCGGCTACGACGGGCTGGCTGATCTGGCTGGCGGCGCGGCGGATGGCGCTGGCCCCGCCCGCCGGGCTGGCGGCGGGGGCGGCCTATATCCTCTGGCTGCCGCTGCTCAGCGGCGGGAGCGGCCAGTCGCCGGTCTTCTATAATCTGGCGATGACGGCGGCGGCAATGCTGACGCTGGAACTGCCCCGCCTGGCCGAGCGGCGCGCGAGCGGCATGATCCTACTCAGCGGCGTGGGGGCGTGCCTGCTGGCGGGCGTGGCGATCCAGATCAAATACACCCCGCTGGTCGAGGGCGCGATCTTCGGCCTCGCGCATCTCTGGTATCTGTGGCGGGCGCGGGCGAAGCCGGCGACGGTCGTGGCGGCGGCGTTGCTCTGGATGGTGCTGGGGCTGTTGCCGACCGCGCTGATCGTCCTGCAATATTGGCTGAAGGGCACAGCGGCGTTCGATGGCTTCTGGTTCGCCAACTTCACCTCGATCACGCTGCGTCGCGGCTATCCGGCGGCGAAGATCGCGGGGCGGCTGGCGGGGATCGGCGGACAGTTGCTGCCGCTGATCGCGTGCGCGGTCGTCGCCTGGCGCAAGGGACCGCAGTGCCCCGCCATGACGCTGACCCGCATCTGGCTGGCCTTCGCTCTCATCGCCTTCGCGATGATCGGGGCCTTTTTCGACCATTACGCCCTGCCGCTGCTCGCCCCGCTGGCGCTCGCCGCCGCACCCGCCTTCGCCATGGGGCGCAAGGCCCTTGTGCCCGTCTTCGTCATCGGCGCCGGGCTGTTCGTCTTCCACGCCGCCACCAACGACCCCGGCGAGGGCGATGGCATCCGCCGCATGGCCAGCGTCATGGCGGCGGTCGATGGCGGCGAATGTCCCTATGTCTTCGCCGGAGATTCCAGCCTCTATCATCTGTCGGGCGGATGCGTGCCGACCCCTTATGCCTTTCCCTCCTCGCTCGCCTATGAAGCCGAGCGGGGCGCGATCGGGGTGGACGAAAGGGCGGAGGTCGCGCGCATCCTCGCCCGCCGTCCGCCCGCCATCGTGACGCTGGACGACCCCTTTTCCCCCTGGAACGCGGCGACGCAAAGGCTGATGACGCAAGCACTGGCGAGCGACTATCGCCCGGTCATGGCGGTCCCGCGCGAGGGGCGACACGAACTGCTTTACGTCCGTCGCGACCGGCTCGTTTCCCTTCCGAAATAAAAGCACGGTCGCGGTTGTTTTCGTATCCGCCCCGCCCCATTTGCCGCGGCGAACCCTCTTATGGAGCCGCAAGCGCATGAGTGACGACGCCTATACCCCGCCCGCCATCTGGACCTGGGACAAGGAAAGCGGCGGCCGCTTCGCCTCGATCAACCGGCCGGTCGCGGGCGCGACACACGACAAGCCGCTGCCGGTCGGTCGCCATCCGCTCCAGCTTTATTCGATGGGCACGCCCAACGGCGTGAAGGTCACGATCCTGCTGGAGGAACTGCTCGCCGCCGGACATGCCGACGCGGAGTATGACGCCTGGCTGATCCGTATCGGCGAGGGCGACCAGTTCGGCAGCGGCTTCGTCGAGATCAATCCCAATTCGAAGATCCCCGCGCTGGTCGACCGTCGCGGCGGCGAACCCCTGCCCATCTTCGAATCCGGTGCGATCCTGATGCACCTGGCGGAGAGCTTCGGCGCCTTCCTGCCGACCGAGCCCGCCGCGCGGGCGCGGGTCCTGTCGTGGCTGTTCTGGCAGATGGGCAGCGCGCCGTTCCTGGGCGGCGGCTTCGGGCATTTCTACGCCTATGCGCCGGTGAAGATCGAATATGCGATCAACCGCTATGCCATGGAGGCCAAGCGCCAGCTCGACGTGCTGAACCGCCAGCTTGAGCATAACGCCTATGTCGCGGGCGACGCATACAGCATCGCCGACATGGCGATCTGGCCCTGGTATGGGCAGGTCGTGCTGGGCGATCTCTATGACGCCGCCGAATTCCTTCAGGTGCAGGAATACACCCATGTCCTGCGCTGGGCCCAGGAACTGGCGGCGCGCCCGGCGGTGAAGCGCGGGCGGATGGTCAACCGCACTTTCGGCGATCCCGCCCAGCAATTGCCCGAGCGGCACGAAGCCAGCGACTTCGACCTGCGCACGGCAGACAAGCTCGCCTGACCGTAAATCCTCCCCAAGCTCGCTTGGGGAGGGGGACCGCCGCGAAGCGGTGGTGGGGGGGCAATGTCCGGCTCCCCGCCCCTCCACCATCCTTCGGATGGTCCCCCTCCCCATCATAGATGGGGAGGATTTGCAGATGACACGCCTATGTCATTTGCTGCCAGAGGGTTGATCCTTTCGGCAGTCTGGGCCTTAACCCTGTCATGTTTCGCTTCCCCCGTCCCCTGATGGCGCTCGCGCTGGCCGCCGCCGCCCTGGTCGAAAGCCCGCTCTGCGCCGCCGATCCCGCGCCCTTCGACCTGCCCGGCCCGGGCCTGCGCATCATGGTGACGCGCGGGGACAAGAGCCTGCCCATCGCGGAGGTGCCCAACCTCGCCACCGGCGACAGGCTGACGATCGATGCGGACCTGCCCAGCGACCAGCGGGCCCGCTACATCCTCTTCTCCGCCTTCCTCAGCGGCGCGACCAATCCGCCGCCCAAGAACTGGGTCCAGTCCGCCGAGACATGGAAGTCCAAGGACAAGGATCGCCGCCTGACCCTGACCGTGCCCAAGGGGGCGCGGCAGATGGCGCTGTTCCTGGTGCCGGAGACCGGCGGCGCATCGGGCACCATCGTCGATGCGGTGCGCGACCGGCCCGGCGAGTTCGTCCGCGCGGTGCAGGATCTGAACCAGGCCTCGCTCGACCGGTCGCGGCTCAACGCCTTCGTCGCGGCGATCCGCGCGCAGGAGAACAGCCACCCGGAATTCCTGCGCACCCTGGCCCCCGCCCTCTCGAACAGCCTGGCGATCAAGCTGAACCCCGACTGCCTGGCGCGCGTCATCGAGTTGCAGGCGGCATGCCTTTTGGAGAACCGCGACTCGCTGGTGCTGGCGGACATTCACAGCAGTTCGATGACCGACACGCTGATCGGGGCGCCGACCGACCTGGCCCTGCAACTCAGCTATACGCGTGAGGCGGGGCTGGGCTATTACAGCCCCTATATCGGCGTGATCCGCGACATCGCACGCGTGTTCGGCGCGTTCGGCAATCCGCAGTTCAGCTATCTGCCGACGCTCGCCACGCGCGAGGGGGACCGGCTGTCTCTGTTGCTCAACGCCGCGCCGTCCTTCGCCAAGCCCAAATCGGTGCTGGTCGCCGCCATGCCCGCCATCGATGCGTCCAGCCCGCCGCGCCTGCGCGTGACCGGGGACGCGCCGCTGTGCGGGGCGCGTCCCGCCCTCGTCCTGCCAGTCGAGGGCGCGCCGCTGATCTACTCCACCGCCTTCGCGCGCAACATGAGGGTGTCACTGACCGGGGCGAACGGCAAGACCATCGATGTACCCGTGCGCGCGCGTGCCGACCGGGGCGGCTATGTCCTCACCGAGCCGCTGCCTGCGGGGGCGCTGTCGGGCAAGGTAACCGCCAAGCTGCACGGTGAATGGGGTTTCGACGGGTTCGAGGGGCCCGGCTTCACGCTGCAATTCTCCGATGGCGGCGAATGGCGCGCGGGCGATGCGGGACAGAGCCTGGTCGTCGGTCGCGACAATGCGGTGACGCTGAGCGGCCCCGCCGCCGCTTGCGTCACCGGCGTCACCATGCGCGGGCCGGGCGGCACGGCGCAACCGGTGCCCTTCACGCTGCGGGGGACGGACGGCGTCACCGTGACCCTGCCGCTCAAGAATGCGCGCGCGGGCGAGATCAGGCTGGAGGTGCAGCAGATCGGCGATAGCACACCGCGCAGCGTCAGCTTGCGCGCCTATTCGCCCGCCAGCCGGATCGACACGGTGACGCTGGCCAAGGGCGACCGCTTCGTGACGCTGACCGGCCAGCGGCTGGACGAGATTTCAGGCGTCGAGGTCGGCGATGTCCGGCTGTCCCCGGATGGCCTGACCCGCGAGGAGGACAGCGACCGGCTGGTCGCCACCGCCGCCGATGGCCGGGTGCCGGACGGGACCAGCGCGAAGATCCGGCTGACCGACGGACGGACCCCTGTCGGTACCGATCACGCCCGCCCCGCCGCGCCCCGCCGCGACGCTGATCGCGCGCAGCCTGACGTCCAAGGACACCGCCGGTGCCGTCGCGCTCGCCACCCGCGACGAGAATGTCCTACCCGACAATAGCCGCCTGACCTTCTCGGTCCGCGCCGCCGAAGGCACCCGCCTGGCACCGACCGACGCGATCGAGGTCGCGACGGGTGACGGTGCCGCCACCGTCCTGCTGGAGGGCGGGCGCGACGTGCGGCTGTCCTCGCCCGACATCGCGGTCGCAACGCTCGATCCGGCGCGGCTGGGTCCGGCGGCGGCGGGGCCGCTCCGCTACCGGATCGTACGCGGGGCGATCAAGGGCGACTGGACGCCGCTCGCCACGCTGGTCCGGTTGCCGCGTATCGATGGCGGCGGCTGCGAGCAGAATGGCTGCTGGCTGGAGGGGCGCGATCTGTTCCTGATCGACCGGGTTGCCGCCAGCGCCGACATGGCGGGCGCGGTCGGCGTGTCGCCGGGGTACACGGCGGCGCGGCTCGCAGTGCCTTCGGCGCGGGATGGGGTGCTGTATGTGGCGCTCCGGGATGCGCCGAATGTGGTGTTTACGATGGGGTTGAAGTCGTAGGCGGATTCCCTTTGCCTTCGACTTCGCTCAGGCCGGACGGAGGCTGATGTCATCCAAGACCGCGTTCAGCCCGAGCGCAGTCGAGGGCTACGCCCCCTGCCCCTCGCGCCGCTCCAGCGCCAGACGCAGCGCGCGGACCTCGCCGCGAAGCGCGGTGAGGTCATCGACCGCCATGCCCGACCGGGCGATGATCTCCTCGCCCAAACACCCGCACTGGTCGCGCAATGCACAGCCCGCCGGGGTCAGCCGGACGCGCACCTGCCGCTCGTCCCGCGGATCGCGCTCGCGCATCACCTGACCGCTCGCCTCCAGCCGCTTGATCAGCGGCGTGACGGTGCTCGACTCCAGTCCCAGCCGCTGCGCGATCGCGCCGATCGTCCGGCCATCCTCTTCCCACAGGACGTGGAGCGCCAGATATTGCGGATAGGTCAGGCCAAGTTGGTCGAGCATCGGCTTGTACGTGCGCTGGACCGCCATATTGGCCGCATACAAGGCGAAGCATAGTTGATCGTCCAGCGGCCAAGGCGCCGACATCCGCTCTCTCCCGAAATTCCGAAAAATGCATATCGCGATAAAAGAAGGGCTGGACAAGTCCGATCGCGGAGCTCATTTATATATCGCGATAATGATTATCGGAGACCGAATGTGACGATCGACGTGAAGTACCAGACCCAGGCCAGCGCGACCGGCGGTCGCGACGGGCATGCCCGGACTCAGGACGGCACGCTCGACGTCAAGCTGTCGACGCCCAAGGAACTGGGCGGCGCGGGCGGCGACGGCACCAATCCGGAACAGCTGTTCGCGGCGGGCTATTCGGCTTGCTTCATCGGCGCGCTGAAGGTGGCCGGGCAGCAATTGAAGGTGAAGGTGCCGGACGACGTTTCGGTTTCCGCCAAGGTCGGCATCGGTCCGCGTGCGGCGGGCGGTTTTGGTATCACGGCCGACCTGACCGTTGACCTGCCCGGCGTCGATCGCGCCGAGGCGGAGAAGCTGGTCGAGGCGGCGCACCAGATCTGCCCCTATTCCAACGCTACGCGCGGCAATGTGGATGTCGGCCTGACGCTGGCCTGACATCCGTTACCTACTCCCTGAAACCTCACGGCGCGGTCGATCTTCCCTAAGACCGCGCCGATTTTTGGGGCTCAGGCGGAATCGCGGACGATCAGGCGCGGCGGCATTTCCAGCCCCGGGGCCGCCTGTCCCTCCAGTCGGGCGAAGAGCGCCTCGACCATCGCGCTGGCCCCCGCCTCCAGATCCTGGCGGATCGTGGTCAGGCGCGGGATTGCCCGTTCGGCGAGCGGCAGATCGTCGAAGCCGGTGACCGCGACATCGCCCGGCACCGCCACACCGCATGACGTCAGTTTCGCGACCGTCGCCAGCGCGATCATGTCCGACGCCGCGACGATGCCGTCGATCCCCTCCCCCCGCTCCCGCAGGCACGACAGATTGTCGGCGATCTGATCCGGCATCAGCTCGGGCGCGAGCGCGACGTCCAGCTGGTGCGGCGGAGGCAGGTCCGCCGCCCGAAGCGCATCGCACAGCCCAGCATGACGCTCAGCCAGTTCCAGCGTGCGGATTTCGCCCATGAAGGCGATGTGCCGCCGCCCGGTCGCGATCAGATGCTCGCCCGCCAGCCGTCCACCGAGCCGGTTGTCGACACCGACCGCGCAGTGATGCTGGCCGGGCATGGTGCTGCCCCAGACGACGAGCGGGAGATAGGTTTCGGCCACCTGCTCGATGACCGCCAACTGGTCCGACTGTCCGATCAGCAGCACGCCGTCGACCATGCCCGACCGGGTGATCCGGGACAGCCACCCTTCGTCATCCGGGATGATCCGCGACAGCATCACGTCATGGTCGCGCGCCGCCAGTTCGTCGGCGAGATGGCCGAGCAGGGTCATGAAAAAGGGATCGGACAGACGCTGCCGCCGCTCATGGCCAAGCGGGATGGCGACGCCGATCACGCCGGTCCGCTGCGCGCGCAGGCGGCGGGCCATCTGGTTGATCTGGAAACCATGTTCGGCGGCCAGCGCCTCGATCCGCTGGCGCGTCTCGGCGTTGACGACGCTCTTGCCGGCCAGCGCACGGCTGACGGTACCGGGCGACACGCCCGCGAGCCGGGCGATATCCTTCAATGTTCGGGCGGGCGGGGCCGGATGGGTCATGGCCGTCCTCCTGAACGAAAAACGGGGCGGATGCCATGCGGCACCCGCCCCAGGGGACTAACGCTTAGAAACGATAGCGAACCGAGGCCGTTACCGTGCGCCCATATAGCGCGGTATTGTTGAACACCCCTTGCGTCGGCGACAGGATCGGGAAGATGCCGCCGCCGCCACGGAAGCCCAGCTTGTCGAAGATGTTGTTGGCGTTCAGGCCCAGCTCCAGCCGCTCCATCGGCCGCACCGTCACGAAGCCGTTGAAGAAGGTCGAGCCCTTGACGGTGTAGAGGTTGAAGTCGTCCGACTTGGTGCTGGTCTGGCCGTTCATGCTGACGCCGAAGGCGACGGGACCCGCATCATAGGACGGCGACACCACGAACAGGAAGTCGGGCAGACCGCCGGGCTTTTTGCCGACCAGCGCCGAGGTCGCGCTGCTGGTGATCTTCGAATTGGCATAGGTCGCATCGACCGCCAGATGGAAGTCGCCATAGGTCACGCGGCTGGTGAACTCGATACCGTAGGAGCGATAGCCGTTCGAGATGTTCGGATTGTTGTTCGGCGCCGGGTTGTTGATCCGGGTGAAGTCGTAGTTGTTCTCAGTCAGCGTCGAGTGGAAGCCGGTGACTTCGACCGAATAGGACGCGCCGAACAGGCCGCCGCGCTGCTTCAGGCCGATTTCCTGCTGGTTGAGATAGTTGACCGAGGTCGCCTGTCCCTGCGCATTGAGCGAGCCGTCCGCGTTGAAGTTGCCCGACAGGACGCGGCGGTCGGCGTTGAAGCGACCGCCCCGGCTGGCGCGGGCGAAGACGCTGGTGTTCTTGTTGAAGGCGTAGAGCGCACCCACCGACCAGCTGAAATAGCCATCGGTGTAATTGACCTTCTCCACCGTCGGGCTGAGCACCAGCGAGGGGATCAGCGCCGAACCCAGCGCATCGGCCACGCGGGTCGTCGGGCCAGCGACGCCGCCCTGCGCGGTGCCCTCGCCATGGACGCTGTCGTAGCGGACCGAGGCGTCGAGGTTCAGGCCGCCGACTTCGTAACCTGCCTGAAGGAAGGGCGCGACATCGGTATAGGTCAGGTCGACGCGGCGGGCGCAGCAGCTGCCCCAATTGTCGTTGAACCCTGCCTGGCCCGCCGCCGTCAACTGCGTCCCCGTGGTCGAGAACAGGTCGAGCGGCGCGGCATTCTCGCCGTTCAGCTCGCTATACTGGCGGTTGACGTGCCAGTCCTGGACGATGTTCTGCCGCATGACGAACAGACCGGCGGTCAGTCGCGCCTTGCCCGGGCCAACGTCGAACTTGCCGTTCAGCGTCAGGTTGTTGGCGAAATTATGCATGTTCTTCATGAACACGTTGATGTTCGGGTTGTTGTTCACATAGGGGCCGGTGAACAACTGGCCCAGCTTCGGCCCCGCCGCATAGCGGACCGAACCCACCGTCTGGCCGTTGACCGTCGAGCCGATCAGGCCACCGGTGCCGGTCAGCATCTGGACGTTGATGAACTGGGTGGTGAAGTTGCCGCTGATCCACTGGTAGCGGATCGTGTCGTCCAACGAGATATTGTCATTGAAGTTATAGTGAATCTGGCCGCTGATCCCGGTCACGCGCGGATGGATGCCCTGCACCTCCGCCGATTTCACGCCGCCATTGTCGTAATCGAGATACTGGAAGTTGCGGTTATAGACCGTGTAGGACGAACCGCTGCGGCCGTCGAAACCCGGTAGCGGGGTGAAGCCGGTCACCCGGTCGCCGTCCAGCGTGGCCAGCGTCGGCGTGGTGGTGTTGGTCGGCGCCTGCTCGTCCAGCCGCTTGAAGTACAGCCGCACGAAGCCGCGATTGTCGGGCAGATCCTTGGTGATGTTCGCCTTGATCTGATAGCCGCGAAGGATGTTGAAGTTCTCGTTGGTGTAGCCGCCGCCGTTGCGCGCATAGCCGCCGATATGGAAGCGCGTGCTGTCGTCGATCGGCCCGCCATAGTCGAAGTCGACGCGATGCTCGCGGAAGCCCAGGCCGTTCGAATAGGCGATCTGGCCGCCCTTGGTCTCGCCGGTCTTGCTGATGAAGTTGATGACCGCGCCCGGCGCCTGGCTGGCGAAGGTCGAGGCCGAACCGCCGCGCACCGCCTCGACCGTCTTGATATTCTGGTCGAAGCGCAGCCAATAGTCGTTGTTGCCGAAGTTGATGTCACCGAACAGCACGTCGGGCAGGCCGTCTTCCTGCAACGACACATATTCCGAACCGCCGGTCGAGACGGGGATACCGCGAACGCCGATATTGGCGTTACCGCCGGGGCCCGCCGTATCGCTCGGCTGAAGGCCGGGGATGTTGCGCAGGATTTCCGCGGTCGAACGCGGCGTGAAATTCTGGATCGCTTCCTGGCTGACCTGCGAGACCGATATCGAGCTGCGGAAGCGCGAGCGCTCGCCGCTGGTCGCAGTGACGACGATGTCCTCGCTCGACGCGCCCGCATCGGGAATATCGCCCGCCTGCGCCACGCGGTCGGAGCCGGTCGGAACGGGCTGCGCCGTCGAGCTGGTCGCCTGGGGGTCATTCGCCTGGGCGAAGCCCGGCGCGCTGGCCAACGCCATCGCCAGAGCAGCCATAGATCCGCAGGACCGTAGAACCCTCGTCGTCATACACCCTCTCCTGATTCGCCCCGGTGTCCGGGATGTCGTGCAGCCTCGCTACCACATCAGCAATCGTTTGCAATAGCCGTTTTGCAAACCATTGCATAAAATCTGTGGTGGTGTGATCGGGAAACCACAGCGTACGCGACCGCGCCAGATCATGAGCATCGCAAACCTTTGCATGATATGGCAGGAGAAGGCGGGCACCCGACCGTGACAGAGTCGGAAGCCGACGAAGAGGATAACAGGATGAGCCAAACTCCCCCCGATGCGATCCGATCGGTCCTGATCGTTGGCGGCGGCACGGCGGGCTGGATGACGGCGGCGGCGCTCGCCCATGCCATGCCGCACGGACTGACCATCACCTTGGTCGAGTCGGACGCGATCGGCACGGTCGGCGTCGGGGAAGCGACCATCCCGCCGATCCGCCTGTTCAACCAGACGCTGGGCATCGACGAGGCGGAGTTCCTGCGCGAGACCAAGGGCAGCTTCAAGCTGGGCATCGAATTCGTCGGCTGGGGCCGCGAAGGGCATCGCTATTTCCATCCCTTCGGCACGCACGGAAAATCCTTCGATCTGGTCGCGGTGCATCAACATTGGCTGGCGGCGGGTGGCCCCGACAGCGGCGTGGCGTTCGATGACCTGTCCATGGCCTGGGGCGCAGGCAAACGCGGCCGGTTCGCCGCCCCCATGGCCGATCCGCGCAGCGTCGCCTCCACCTTCGACTATGCCTATCATTTCGACGCGGGGCTCTATGCCCGGTTCCTCCGCCGCTATGCCGAGGCGCGCGGGGTGGTGCGGGTGGAGGGGACGATCGCGGGCCATGCCCTGGACGCGGCGCGCGGCCATGTCGCTTCGGTCACGCTGGACGATGGCCGGATGCTGGAGGCGGACCTGTTCGTCGATTGCTCGGGCTTTCGCGGCCTGCTGATCGAGGAGGCGTTGGACACCGGTTATGAGGACTGGACGCATTGGCTGCCCTGCGACCGGGCCGTCGCCGCACCCTGCGTCACCGGCGGCGATGGCCTGACGCCCCATACCCGCTCGACCGCGCGCGAAGCCGGGTGGCAATGGCGCATCCCGCTCCAGCACCGGACCGGTAACGGCTATGTCTATTGCAGCCGCCATATCTCGGACGACGAAGCCGCCGCGACGCTGATGGCCAATCTGGATGGAGAGGCTTTGGGCGACCCCCGGCCGCTCCGCTTCACCACCGGGCGGCGCAAACGTCTGTGGAACCGCAACGTCGTCGCCATCGGCCTGTCGAGCGGCTTCATGGAGCCGCTGGAATCGACCAGCATCCACCTGATCCAGGCGGGCATCGCCAAGCTGCTCGCCTATTTCCCGACCCGCGCCTTCGAGCCGCAGGCGATCGAGGAGTATAACCGCGTCGCGATCACCGAATATGAGCGGATTCGCGACTTCATCATCCTGCACTACAAGCTGACCGAGCGACGGGACTCGGCGCTGTGGCGCGAATGCGCGGCGATGCCGATCCCCGACACGCTGGCGATGAAGATCGCGCATTTCCGTTCCGCCGGGCGGCTGGTCGCGCGCGACATGGACCTGTTCGGCCCGGCGAGCTGGGCGGCCGTGCATATCGGGCAATTCAACACGCCCGAGGGGCTGGACCCGCTGTTGGCTTACGGCGACCCCGCGCGGAGCCGCGCGTTTGTCGGCAAGCTGGCGGAGGCGATCAGACAGATGGCGGAGTCGATGCCCAGCCATGCGGATTGGCTGAAGAAGATCGGGGCGACCGCTTAATCCTCCCCGGCACGGGGAGGTGGCAGCGCGTAGCGGTTACGGAGGGGGGCTTCCGCAAGGGACGTCCTGTGTGGCGATCCCCCTCCACCACGGCTTCGCGGCGGTCCCCCTCCCCGTGCCGGGGAGGATTTACAGCCCCTCGCCGCCGACCCATTGCGCATGGGCCAGACGCCGCGCCAATTCCCAATTCTGCTGCCGCAGGTCCGGCACCGCGACGACCTCCCACAGTCCGCCGCGTGTCATCGGGCCGATGCAGTAGAGCCGGTCGTCCACCCCGCCATCGGCGGCCACGACATGGCTCTGCGCATCGACCTCCAACCCGATGCGGAGCGCGTCAGGCCGGATCATCCCCTCGCTCAGCAACTGCCGGATCAGCGGCTCGCGCGACCGGAGCAGATCGCCTTGCGGCCCGGTGCAATTGACGATCCGCGCGACGCGCAGCGTCTCGACCTGATCGCTTCCCCTCGGTCGCCAGTGCACGACAGCCCCCTGCCCATTCGGTTCGACGCGGACCAGCTTGCCACCCGCGATCGACAACCGCCCCGCCTCGATCAACGCATCCACCCGGTCGGCGACCGAAGGGGCGAGGCGATGCCGGTGCACATCCCAATAGGGCCGCACATGCCGCAGGAACCGCGCCCGCGTCACGCCATCGGCGGCACCCCACATCATCTGCGTCACCGGGCGCAGCGCATCGACCGCCCCGCGCCAGCCCTGTTCCCCCGCCGCACAGCGGACATGCCGGACCAGCGCCGACAAGGTGGCGGCGGGTCGCTCGCGCAAAGGGGTGAAGGGCGGCGCATCGGCATGGCGACGGGGAGCTAGGCCCCGGCGCGACATGGCGATGGTCCGCCCGCCGAACCCGCTCGCATCGAGCAACAGCGCCGCGTCGATGGCGGTCAGCCCGCTACCGACCAGCAGCACCCGGTCATCATCCCCCAGCCCCTCGGCGATATCCCCCGCCCATGGGTCTTCGCGGTAGCATCCCTCCGCCAGCAAAGCGGGGTCGATCCCTGGCGGCGTGTGCGGCGGCAGATTGCCCAGCGCCAGCACCACCGCATCGGCTGCCAGCGCCGCTCCCTCCGCCATGTGGAGCCGATACCCCGCGCCCTCCCGATCCAGCCCGACGACCTCGCCGCTCGCCAAGGTCAGCCGCGCGGGGTCCGCGGCGATCGTCTCCATCAGCAGGTCGCGCAGATAATCGCCATAGACCCGGCGCGGTACGAAGGTCTTCGCATCCCCCGCCCCGCGCGCGACCAGCCACCGAACGAAATGATCGGGATCGTCGCGCAACGCACTCATGTTACCGGCGCGCACGTTCAGCAGATGCTCGGCATGGGCCGCGCTATAGGCGACTCCCCGCGCCAACTGGTTGGCCCGCCGCTCGACCAGCGTCGCGCGCGGGCCGCCATGGCGCACCAGATTGATCGCCAGCAGCGTCCCCGCAAAACCGCCGCCGATGATCGCGACATGCTCGATTCCCGCCGTCATCCGCCAGCCCGCTCCTTCATGATCGCCTGCGCCTGTGTTTAGTCGCATCGGTAACGATCGCCACAAAGATTTCGGTATACGATTTTATGGGCGCGCGTTAGGCTTCGTGCATCGGATCAGGAATGGGTGAAGAGATGCGGTCGTACTGGCGGATTTCCGGACTTTTGCTTTCCCTTTCCTCGGTCGCGCTGGCGACGCCGCTGGCCGCGCAGACCACCGCTCCCACCCCCCTGTCGGTCGAGGGCATTTTCGGTCCGGGCGCGGTACGCACGGAATCGGTCCGCGCCAGCCGGTGGAGCAAGGACGGCGAAAGCTATCTCGCCCTCGAAACCGCGCCCAAGGGCGGGCAGGACATCGTCCGCTATCGCATCGCCGATGGCCAGCGTCAGGTGCTGATCGCCGCCGCCGACCTGGTCCCGCCGGGTGCGAGCGCTCCGCTGAACATCGACGGCTATGAATGGTCGCCGGACGACAAGTGGTTGCTGATCCAGACCAACGGCCAGCGCTTCCGCCGGACCAACGCGCTGTCCGATTACTGGCTCTACGATGTCGCCAACCGCCGGTTGCACAAGGTCGGCGCGGATGCCGCACCCTCTACCCTCCTCTATGCGACCATCTCGCCCGACAATAGCCGCATCGCCTATGTCCGCGCCAACAACATCTATGTCGAGCCGATCGCGGGCGGCGCGCCCGTCGCGCTGACCAAGGACGGCGACGATTATGTCGTCAACGGCCTGGCCGACTGGGTCTATGAGGAGGAATTCTCGGTCCACCGCGCCTTTGAATGGAGCCCGGATTCCAGGCGCATCGCCTTCCTCCGCTTCGACACGAAGGGCGTCGGCACCTTCGACATGATGAAGAACACCGGCGGCCAATATTCGCAGGTGATCCCGCTGCAATATCCCAAGGCGGGCACGACCAACTCGGCCGTGACGACCGGCGTGATCGACGTGGCGGACGGCGCGACCCGCTGGTTCAAGCTCGACGGCGATCCGCGCCAGAATTACGTGCCGCAGATCAGTTGGGCGGGCGGCCCCGACGCGCTGTTCATCCAGCAGTCCAACCGCCTCCAGAACAGCTACAACGTCCTGCTCGGCGATCCGGCGACCGGCGCGGTCAAGCCGATCATGGTCGAAAAGGACGCCGCCTGGGTGGAGGCGAACGTCGCGCCCGAATGGCTGAACGGCGGGCGGAGCTTCACCTGGCTGTCGGAGCGCGACGGCTGGCGGCACCTTTATACCATCGATCGGGCGAGCGGTCGGGCGACGCTTCGTACGCCGGGCAAGTTCGATGTGGTCGAACTGCTCAACGTCGACGAGAAGGCGGGCTATGCCTGGTTCATCGCCTCGCCCGACAATCCGACCCAGCGCTATCTCTACCGCACGACCCTGTCGGGTACGCCCAAGGTCGAGCGGCTGACCCCGGCGAACCAGCCGGGCACCCATAGCTACGACATCGCACCGGGCGAGCATTGGGCGCTGCACACCGTCTCGCGCTTCGATGCGCCGCCGGTCACCGACATGCTCGACATGACCCGGCAACAGCCGCTGCGGACACTCGCCGCCAATGCGCCACTGGCCAAGGTGATCAAGGACACCGGCCTGTCCCCCACCGAGTTCTTCCGAGTCGATATCGGCGGCGGCACGCAGCTCGATGGCTGGCTCATTAGGCCGCCGGGCTTCGATCCGGCGAAACGCTATCCGATCCTCTATTTCGTCTATGGCGAACCCTGGGGCCAGACGGTCGCGGATCGCTGGGCGGGGTCGCAGGGGCTGTGGCACCGGATGTTGGCGCAAAAGGGCTATCTGGTCGCCAGCCTCGATCCGCGCGGCACCGCCACCCCGCGCGGCCATGACTGGCGCAAGAGCATCTATCGCCAGGTCGGCATCCTGGCCTCTGCCGATTATGCGGCGGGTGTGAAGACGATGCTGGCGACGCGACCCTATATCGACCCTGCCCGGATCGGCATCTGGGGCTGGAGCGGCGGCGGCGCGATGACCCAGAACGCGCTGTTCCGCTATCCAGACTTGTACAAGACCGGAATTGCGGTGGCGGGGCCGACCGACATGAAGCTCTACGACACCATTTATCAGGAGCGGTATATGGGCCTGCCGCAGGATAATGTGGAAGGCTATAAGAACGGCTCACCCATCACCTTCGCCGACCGGCTGAAGGGCAATCTGCTGCTGATCCACGGGACGCTGGACGACAATGTCCATTACCAGAACCAGGAGCAGCTGGTGGACCGGCTGATCCACTTCAACAAGCCGTTCACGATGATGGCCTATCCCGACCGCAGCCATGGCATCTATGAGGGCGAGAATACCAGCATCCACCTCTATTCGCTGATGACCCGATATCTGGAGACGAACCTGCCACCCGGCGCGCGCTGACGTTCCTCCCTCTCCTTCCCTCTCCCCTCTCAGAGGAGCGAGGGAAAACAAGACCATATTGGAATGTCGATCAGCCTTGGCGCACCGCTGGCTCAGGTGGCAATCAACCCTGGCCTTCGCCGGGGAGGGACGGAATGATGGCATAGCAGCCGTTCGTCGCGTCGATTGCAATCGTTTGTTGCAATGTCTTATCGATCGCGCCATGATAGCCTCCGACGCGGCGAACCGGCGCTAGACACGGTCCACACCCCCGCGTGCGAGAGGACCCGCATGACCCCGTCCACCCCCGCCGCCGGAACCATGGCACCACGCAAACCCCGCCTGTCGCTGGCCCGCATCCTGGAGATGAATCTCGGCTTTCTCGGCCTGCAATTCAGCTTCGGTTTGCAGCAGGGGAATATGGCGCCGATCTACAGCTATCTCGGCGCGTCGGAGGCGCAGATTCCGTTGCTGCAGCTTGCGGGGCCGATGACGGGCCTGCTGATCCAGCCGCTGATCGGTGCGATGAGCGACCGGACCGATAGCCGCTGGGGTCGCCGCACGCCCTATTTCCTGTTCGGCGCGGTGCTGTGCGCCTTCGGGCTGTTCTTCATGCCGCTCAGTTCGTCGGTGCTGATGGCGGTGTCGCTGCTCTGGATCCTCGACGCGGGCAACAACATCACCATGGAGCCGTACCGCGCCTATGTTTCCGACCGGCTGGACGGGGCGCAGCATAATATCGGCTTCCTGACGCAGAGCGCCTTTACCGGCCTGGCGCAGATGCTCGCCTTCCTGACGCCGTCGATCCTGGTGTGGGCGGGGATGAGCCCGGACTGGGTCGACGGGCACAACATCCCCTATACCGCGCGCGTCGTCTTCATGATCGGCGCGGTCCTGTCCTTCGCCACCATCGTCTGGTCGATCCGGCGGGTGCCCGAATTGCCGATGACTCCCGAGGACCGCGCCCGCATCGCCGCCGCGCCCAAAGGGATCGGCGCGATCCTGAAGGAAATCGGTGACGCCATCCGCACCATGCCGCTGCCGATGCGCAAGCTCGCGCTGATGAGCCTGTTCCAGTGGTACGCCATGATGGCCTATTGGAATTACGTCATCTACGCGATCGGCCGCTCGGTCTACGGCACCGCCGACGTGACCTCGTCGGGGTTCCATGCCGCCGTCCTGACCAATGGCGAGATCGCGGCCTTCTACAACGGCGTCGCCTTTGTCGCGGCCTTCGCGATGGTGCCGCTCGCCAAGCGGATCGGCGCCGCGCCGCTCCATGCGCTCTGCCTGGTCATCACCGGCATCGGCATGATCGCGATGCCGCACATGACGAGCAAGGCGATGCTGTTCCTGCCCGCCATCGGCATCGGCCTGGGCTGGGCGAGCATGATGGGCAACCCCTATGTCATCCTGGCGGGATCGATCCCGCCGGAGCGGACCGGCGTCTATATGGGCATCTTCAACATGATGATCGTCATTCCGATGCTGATCTTCGGAGTGACGCTGCCCCTGTTCTACCAAAGCTGGCTCGGCGGCGATCCGCGCAACGTGCTGACCCTGTGCGGCGTGCTGATGCTGTTCGCGGCGGTGTCGGTCTTCTCGGTCCGCGCACGCGGGCCGCAGGGCCTGCCGCTTGGCGCCGCCCCGCAAGCCTGATCCCCCTCTATCCGTTCCCGAGGTATTATGACGACCCTTCCCGCCCATTGGTCGGCCGACGCGCTGGCCGGGATCGCCGCGCAAGGCCGCGCCCGCTTGCCCGTCTTCACCGCCGCCGATGTCGTCCCGATCCTGCCCGATCACGACCTGTGGGACATGTGGCAGATCGCCTATGCCGATGGCCGCACCGCCTTTCTCGGGGGGCGGAGCTGGTGGTTCTTCCTCGCCACGCCGCGCTTCGACGATCCCGAGATGCGGCACGACGCGGCGCGCATCCGGCTGACCAGCCACGGCGCGGACGGCTGGCGCGACCATGGCGTGACCTTTGCCGATGGCTTCACGCCGGGCAGCCGGGAATGGTCGGGCTCGGCGGTGCTGGGCGAGGACGACACGACGCTGACCATGTACTTCACCGCCTCCGGGCGGCGGGGCGGTCCCCGTACCTTCGAGCAGCGCCTGTTCGAGACGCAGGGCCGTTTCCTCGCCGACGAAGCCCGCACCGAAGGCTGGAGCGAGCCGGTCGAAAGCGTCGCGGCGGACGGCCATCACTATATCGTCGCCGACCAGGCCGAGCCGGAGAATGGCGGCATCAAGGGCTTTCGCGATCCCGGCTATTTCCGCGATCCGGCGGACGGGGCGGAGTATCTGCTGTTCGTCGGCTCGGCGGGCTGGGTGAGCCAGGATTTGGACGGCGTGGTCGGCGTCGCCAGGCGCGAGGGCGAACGCTGGGTCATCCAGCCGCCGCTGATCGAGGCGCTGGGCGTCAACAGCGAGTTGGAGCGGCCCCATATCATCCTGCGCGACGGCCTCTATTATTGCTTCTGGTCGACGCAAGCGAAGCGCTTCGCCCCCGGGCTGGACGCGCCGACCGGGCTCTACGCCATGGTCGCGGACCGCTTCGACGGGCCCTGGCGGCCGGTCAACGGCGCCGGACTGGTCGCGGGCAATCCCGTGGACGAGCCGACCCAGGCCTATTGCTGGTGGGTCACCTATGAGGGCGACGTCATCAGCTTCGTCGATTATTGGGGATTGCAGGGCCGCGACGCGAGCGACGACCCCGCGCTGCGCCGCCAGCGTTTCGGCGGGACCGCCGCGCCCTGGTTCCGACTGGCCTTTGACGGCGAGCGGGTGACGATCGCCTGATCCTCGCCCGATCCTTGAAGGGGATCAGGCGGTTTCGCGGAGGATCAGCTCGGGGGTCAGCACCACCGAGCCCGCCTCGCCGCCGTGGAGCCGGACGAACAGCGCATCGACCATAGCCCGCGCGCCCGCCGCGATATCCTGGCGAATGGTCGTGATGCGCGGCACCGCCTGCGCGGCGAGCGGCAGGTCGTCATAACCGATGACGGGCAGGACGTCGGGCACCGCGATGGCCCGGTCGGCCAGCACGCGCACCGCCGTCATCGCGATCATGTCGGACCCTGCCACGATCCCGTCGATCGGCATGGTGCCCCCGCCCTGCTCCAGCAACGCGTCGATATGCGCCGCGATCTCCTGCTCCATCACATCGGAGGCGAGATGGGTGGCAAGTTGCATCAGGGCGCCTTCCATCCCCGCCTGGGCCATGGCACGGGCGACGCCGTCATGACGCTGGCGGATTTCGGGCGCGCTGATATCGCCCAGGAACGCGATACGGCGGCATCCGCGCTCGATCAGCCGCTGGCCCGCCAGAAGACCGCCCTGCGCATTGTCGGTGCCCACCGCCGCATGAACCTGATCCGGCAGGGTCACGCCCCAGGCGACCAGCGGGCGATACCGGCGGGCGACCCGCTCGATCGCGTCATACTGGTCCGACTGGCCGATCAGCAGGACGCCGTCGACCATGCCGCTGTCCACCACCCGGTCCAGCCAGTCGACCGCATCGGGAATGACCCGCGACAGCATCACATCATAGCCGTTTTCGGTCAGGGCATCCGCCAGATAGCCCAGCATCGTCATGAAGAAGGGGTCGGACAAGTGCTGGCGGCGTTCATGCCCCAGCGGCACGACGATGCCGATCACCCCGGTACGGCGCGTGCGCAACCGGCTGGCCATCTGGTTGGGGCGAAAACCATGCTGGTCGGCCAGCGCCTGGATGCGCGCACGCGTTTCGGCATTGACCAGCGATTTGCCCGCCAAGGCGCGCGACACCGTGCCGGGAGACACCCCCGCCATCTGCGCCAGATCCGCGATCGTGCGAATGCGACGATCGCCTCCCTCCAAAATATTATCGTTCATCCGGTAACGCTAACCGTAGCGGCCCATGTCCGACAAGCTGGCACGGAAATTTCCGCATCATAACTTACATGGATTAGAACGTTCGTATCTGCGGTATGGACACGGGGCGGAGGTGGAGGGGGCTCGCCGCCGGGTACGTCCCGTGCGGCGATCCCCCCTCCGTCAGGCCTTCAGCCTGCCACCTCCCCGTGCAGGGGAGGAATGATCCGTCAGACCTTTTCGGTCAGTTCCGGCACGACGGTGAAGAGGTCGCCGACCAGGCCGATATCGGCGACCTGGAAGATGGGGGCATCCTCGTCCTTGTTGATCGCGACGATGATCTTGGAATCCTTCATTCCGGCAAGATGCTGGATCGCGCCCGAGATGCCGACCGCGACATAGACTTCCGGCGCGACGATCTTGCCGGTCTGCCCGACCTGATAGTCGTTGGGGGCATAGCCCGCATCGACCGCCGCGCGGCTCGCACCCACGGCGGCCCCCAGCTTGTCGGCGAGCGGGTCGATCAGCGCATGGAACTGCTCCTCCGAGCCCAGCGCCCGACCGCCCGAGACGATGACCTTGGCACTGGTCAGTTCGGGCCGCGCGTTCTCGGCCTTCTCCGCGCCGACAAAGCGCGAGCTTCCGGCATCGCCGGTGGACGCGATGGCTTCGACCTCGCCCGAGCCGCCCTCGGCCGCCGCCTTCTCGAAGGCGGTGGTGCGCACCGTCAGGACCAGCTTCTTGTCGCTGGTCTTCACCGTCGCGATCGCGTTGCCCGCATAGATGGGCCGGGTGAAGCTGTCCGGCCCCTCGACCGACAGGATGTCGCTGATCTGCATCACGTCGATCAGCGCGGCGACACGCGGCGCGATGTTCTTGCCGGTGGTGGTCGACGGGGCGAGGAAGGCGTCGTGGCTCTCCATCAGCTTCGCCACCAGCGGTGCGACATTCTCCGCCAGCGCATGGGCATAGGCCTCGTCATCGGCGACATGGACCTTGCCCACACCGGCGATCTTGGCGGCGGCCTGCGCGACACCGTCCACGCCCTGACCGGCGACGATCAGGTGGACCTCGCCCAGCTTGGCCGCCGCCGTGACGGTTGCCAGCGTGGCATCCTTGACGGACCCGCCGTCATGCTCGACCCATACCAGCGTCTTCACTTGGCCACTCCCAGTGCTTTGAGTTTCTCGACCAGTTCATCGACCGAGCCGACCTTGACGCCCGCCTGGCGCTTGCCCGGCTCGGTGACATGGGTGATCGTCAGCCGGGGGGCGATGTCGACGCCGTAATCGGCCGCCGTCTTGGTCGCCATCGGCTTGGATTTGGCCTTCATGATGTTCGGAAGCGACGCATAGCGCGGCTCGTTGAGGCGCAGGTCGGTCGTCACGATGGCGGGGAGCGTCAGCGCCACCGTCTCCAAACCGCCATCGACCTCGCGGGTGACGTTGGCGGTCTGGCCGTCGATCTCGACCTTGGATGCGAACGTGCCCTGCGCCCAGCCGAGCAGCCCGGCCAGCATCTGGCCGGTCTGGTTGTTGTCGCCGTCGATCGCCTGCTTGCCCAGGATCACCAGGCCGGGCTGCTCCTCCTCGACCACCTTGGCGAGCAGCTTGGCGACGCCGAGTGGTTCGGGGGCCTGGTCGGCGGTGATCAGCACCGCCCGGTCCGCGCCCATCGCCAGCGCGGTGCGCAGCGTGTCCGCCGCCTTGGGCTCGCCGATCGAGACGACGACCACCTCGGTCGCCGCCCCCTTCTCCTTCAGCCGGATCGCCTCTTCCACCGCGATCTCGTCGAACGGGTTCATGCTCATCTTCACGTTCGCCAGATCGACGCCCGTCCCGTCCGCCTTCACGCGCGGCTTCACGTTATAATCCAACACCCGTTTCACGGGCACGACGATCTTCATATCCACTCTCTCAATCAGAAGCTGAAGCGGCCACCGATCGACCCGACGAACGCGCGGGCGTTCTGCACCTGCCCCGAGGTCAGGATCGGCGTCTGCGCGGCTGTGCCCGCATAGGCGGCGGTACGGCGATCGATGCTGGCATTGGCGAAGTCGATATAGCTGCCAGCCGCATCCAGGGTGAAGCGCGGCGTCACCTTGTACGAGCCGCCGATCGAGTAGTTCCAGCGGTTCGCATCCGGCACGCGCGCGTCGCGGTTGCCGTCCTGCGTGGGAGTAATGCCACGCTGCACACCCGCACGCAGGGTCAGGCGTTCATTGGCGGCATAGTCAAAGCCGGCCGCCAGCGAGAAGCTGTTCTTGTAATTCTCCGGGATCGCGGTGTTGATCGGCGCGCCGAGGCGGATCGCGTCGAAATCGGCCCAGGTGAACCGCACCGCCTGTGCGTTCAGCGTCAGCTTGTCGGTGGCGCGGAAGCGACCCGCGACGATGATCTGGGCAGGCGTGTAGAATTCCGCCGTCGCGCCGTCGACCGTCCGGTTCTGTGCCGCGAGCGGGCCCAGCAGCCCGCCCACTTCCAGGCTGCCCTTCAACTGATGCTTGATCCGCGACTTGTAGCTGATGCCGACGGTCGCCCAGTCATTGTGAAGCTGCACACCGGCGGTCCATCCCAGATCCCAGCCATCGCCCTTCAGCCGCTGAAACCCATCGGCCAGCAGCGGCGACAAATTGGGGAGCGCGTTGCCCAATTCGGCCTTGGTATATTCGACGTTCAGCGCGCCACCGACGCGCAGCCAGTCGAGCACCGCGATACCGACCGAAGGCTGGATGTCGATGGTGCGCAATTCGGTCTTCAGCGCGCTGTACCGGGCCCAACTGTTCGCGTCATATTCGGTGGTGAAGCTATAGGGCGAGGTCACGGCAAGGCCGACCGCGACCCGGTCGTTGAGCGGATAGGCGACCGCGCCGGACGGCACGATGCCGCGATTGATCGGATCGCCGGAAACCCCATTGCCACCGACGGGTCGCGCGGGCTGGCCGGGACGTACGATCACCGTGCCCCTATCGACGACATCGCCCTTGGGGATGATCGCCGATGCGCCGATCACCGCCTCGCCGCGATCCATGCCCGCGATCGACGCCGGGTTCCACCAGAGCGACGATGCGCCGGTGTCGGCGCCTTCACCCGAAAAGGCGCGACCCTGGCCACGGGTCGACTGTTCCTGAAGATAGAAGGCCTGACCATAGGCCGCGCCCGCAAAGGCGAAGGACGAAGAGGCGATGGCGGTGGCTAGCAGCGGAGCCTTGAACGACTTCATCATGAGCATACTCCCCGAAGGATTTTCGTGATTGGGCAAAGGATCAGCGGATACGCGTCCAGGTCTGCGTCTTGCACAGCGGCACGAAGACGCAGCCGCGCACCTTCAGCGTGTCCGGCCCTTCCGGGGTCAGCTTGGCGCTATAGGTCTTGCCATCCTCGGCATTGTAGATGGTGCCGCCGCTCCAGGCCGCGCCGTCCTGCGAAAAGCCTTGCAGGATCAGCAGGTTCTTGAGCGGGCGATTGCGCTGCTTGGGATCGCGATTGGCCTGGTCGGTCAGCGCCGGATTGGTGCGCAGCTTTTCCGAGGTCAGGATGCGACCGCACACCGAATTGCCGCATTTCTGGATCTCGACGACGCCGCCGCGCGTCTGGGTCTGCCAGCGGCCGACCACCGAGTCCGCATTCACGCCAGCCGCCGCAAGGGCCATGGCCGTCAGGGTCAACACCATGCTTCTTCTCCTCTCCATGCCCGTTCGTCCGGGCGAAGCGCCGCTTTTCGCGGTCGCTTCCAGCTTACCTATACGTTATTGGCCTGACGCATAGGATAATGTTCCATGCCTATAATGCCGACTGACCGCAATCAAGTGCCAGTCGGCATCGCAATATTTCAAAACGCTTCCAGTTCCAGTGCCATGGTCGACCGCTTGCCCGACTTGATCGCCAGGAACGCCGCCGTCGCCTGGGGCAGGATGCGGTCGAAGAAGAACCCGGCGGTGGCGAGCTTGGCCTTGTAGAAGCCCGCCTCGTCGGTGCCCTCGGCCAGCCGCTCGGTGGCGATCCGCGCCGATTTGAGGAAGCAATGCCCCATGCCGACCAGCCCCAGCAGCCGCAGATAGTCGGTTGCCGCAGCACCCGCTTCCTCGGGGTCTTTCGTCCCCTTCTGCGCGATCATGCCGGTGCTGAGTTGCAATGCGCCGAACGCCTGCTGCATCCCCGCCGCCCAGCCGGTGATCGCCTTGTCCTCATGCTTGGTGAGCGCCTCGACCTGTTCCGACACCGCATGGAAGAACGGGCGCATATAGCGGCCCATATGCGCGGGCATCTTGCGCCCGACCAGGTCGAGCGCCTGGACGCCGTTGGTGCCCTCATAGATTTGGGCGATGCGGGCGTCGCGGACGAACTGCTCGATCCCGTGGTCGCGGATATAGCCATGGCCGCCATGGACCTGCACCGCCATGTTGGCCGCCTCGAAGGCGAGATCGGTGAACAGCGCCTTCACGACCGGGGTCATCAGCGCCACGAAGTCCGCCGCGCGCGACTTGTCGGCGGGGTCGATCGCATGCGCCTCGGCATCCAGACCGCGTGCCGCCCACTGACCCAGCGCACGACACCCTTCCGCATAGGCGCGCATGGTCATCAGCATCCGGCGAACGTCCGGGTGGACGATGATCGGATCGGCGGGCAGGTCGGGACGCGCCGCGCCGCCCAGTGCGCGCCCCTGCAAGCGGTCCTTCGCGTACGCCACCGCCGACTGGTACGCGATCTCGTTGACGCCCAGGCCCTGGATGCCGACCGAGACCCGCTCGGTGTTCATCATGGTGAACATGGCGGCGAGGCCCTTGTTCAACTCGCCCACGACCCAGCCCTTGGAATTGTTGAACTCCAACTGGCAGGTGGCCGACGCCTTGAGGCCCATCTTGTGTTCGATGGCCGCGACGCTGACGCCATTGGCGGGGCCGACCGAGCCGTCATCCTTGGGCAGATATTTGGGCACCAGGAACAGGCTGATCCCCTTCACCCCCTTGGGCGCATCGGGGGTGCGCGCGAGGACCAGGTGAATCACATTGTCGGTCAGGTCATGGTCGCCCGCCGAGATGAAGATCTTGCCGCCGGTCAGCAGGAACGAACCATCGCCTTGCGGCTCGGCGCGGGTGCGGAGCAAACCGAGGTCGGTGCCGCAATGCGCTTCGGTCAGGCACATGGTGCCGGACCATTCGCCCGAGATCATCTTGGGCAGATAGAATTGCTTCAAATCCTCCGAGCCATGGCCCATCAGCGCGGTGGTCGCGCCGTGGGTCAGGCCGGGATAGAGGCTGAACGACAGGTTGGTCGCGCAGATCATCTCTTCGACCAGCTTGTTCACCGCCTCGGGCAGCCCCTGCCCGCCATATTCGACCGGCGAGGCGAGCGCGGCCCAGCCACCTTCGCAGAACTGGCTATAGGCTTGCTTGAAACCGGAAGGCGTGCGGACCACGCCATTCTCCAGCTTGCAGCCCTCGATATCGCCGGTGGCGTTGAGCGGCAGCAGGACCTCCTGTGTGACGCGGGCGGCCTCGTCCAATATGGCGTCGTAGAGTTCGGGGCCGAACTCGTCCTGCCCCGCCACGGGGCCGAACTCGTCCTCGCTGAACAACTCGTGCAGGACGAAACGCATGTCGCGCAGCGGCGCGTTATAGACTTGCATGGGATTATCCTCTCCCGATCAATTGCGCAGCGGCTTGCCGGTTTCGAGCATATGCTCGATCCGTCCTTGCGTCCGCGCGTCCTTGACGCTTTCCATGAAGGCGGCGCGTTCCAGTTTGAGCAACTGATCCTCGCTCACCTCGTCGATCAGGTCGGCATCGCCGCCGGTCATGACCCGCGACAAACGGCCCGCCACCACCACGTCATAGGGGGTGGCGACGCCCTTCCTGGCGAAGTCGGCGACCGCACCGTCAAAGGCCAGCTTGCCCGCGGCACCCGGCAGGCGGAAGACCGGCTTTTCGGGCGGCTGATAGCCCTCGACCAGCGACAGCGCCTTTTGCTTGGCATCGGCCAGCAGGCGGTCGCGGTTCATGGTGATGCCATCGTCCTTGCGGAGATAGCCCATGTCCTTGGCCAGCGCCGCCGAGCGCGACACCTGCGCGGTCGAGATGGTCTCGAACGCCTTCATGACGGCGGGCATCGGCCCCCCTTGGGCATTTTGGGCGACTTCGCGAGACGATCGATCAACTCGCCATTGCCGCCCCAGCCGGGGACCAGACCGACGCCGGTCTCGACCAACCCGATATAGCTTTCCGCATGGGCCTGGATCGCATCGGCATGGAGCAGGATCTCGCAACCGCCGCCCAGCGCCATGCCGGCCGGCGCGGCGACGACCGGGAAGGGCGCGTATTTCAGCGCCTTATACGCCTGCTGCCCCGCGACGACCAGCTTGTCGACTTCGCCCCAGGCCGCGATGTTCACCGCGAACATGGCGAGACCCAGATTGGCCCCGGCCGAGAAGTTGCTGCCCTCGTTATAGATGACCAGCGCCTTATACTGGCTCTTCACCAGCGCGATGGCCTTTTGCAGCAGGGTCAGCACCTGCTCGTCCAGCGCGTTCATCTTGCCGGTGAACTCGAACGCCGCGACGCCGTCACCGACATCCCAGAGCGCCGCCGAGCCGTTCTTCATCAGCGGTTCGGAGCGCAGCTTGATGTCTTCCAGCAGCAGCACGCCCTCGGCGCGGACGACATCGGCATAGTCGCCGCCCAGCGTGAGGTATTGCCGCTTGCCATCGACCACGCGGTAGAAGGGCCGGTCGCCCGCCGTCTCCAGCAGCGCCGGCACCGGCTTGCCCCCGGCGCGCAGCCGCTCGGCCAGCTTGCCCGGCCCCAGCCGGTCGATCAGCTCGAAGGGGCCGAACTTCCAGTTATAGCCCAGCTTCATCGCGTCATCGATCGCGACGACATCGTCCGCCGCTTCGCCGACCAGACCCGCCGCATAGGACAGGACCGGACCCAGCACCGCCCAGGCATAGTCGCCGACCTTCCCCGGCGTCGCGACCAGCGCCGCCAAGTCCTTTTCGGCGCGGGCCGGCAGACGCTCGGGCTTACGCTCGGCGCGATATTCGCCCGTCTGGAGGTCGATCGCCTGCTTGGCCTTGCTGCCGTCGGGCTTGCGGTCGAGGCGGTAGAAGCCGCCCTTGCCCTTGCGGCCCGTGAACCCCTCCGCGATCATCCTGTCGACCAGCGGCAGCGGGCGGATCGTGTCGAAATAGGCGTCCCCTTCCGGCAGGGTCGAGGACAGCGACTTGGCGAGCAGCGGCATCAGGTCGATGCCGACCAGATCGATCAGCCCGAAAATGCCGGTCTTGGGCACGCCCATCGGACGGCCGCCAATCTGGTCGGCCTCCTCGACGGTCAGGCCCTGGTCCATCGCCGCGTTGATCGCGACCGCCAGCCAATAGGTGCCGATGCGGTTGGCGATGAAGCCCGGCGTATCCTTGGCGCGGACGATCCGCTTGCCCATGTGGTGATCGACGAACTGCTCGACCTTGGCCGCGACACCGGCATCGGTGTGCTCCGAGGTCACGATCTCGATCAGCCGCATGTAACGCGGCGGATTGAAGAAGTGGGTTATCAGGAAGTCTTGTCTGAACTGCTCCGACCGCCCCTCGACCAGATGGCCGAGCGGGATGGTCGAGGTGTTGGACGACACCGCCGTACCGGGACGCTTCAACGTCTCCAACCTGGCATAGAGCGATTGCTTGATGTCCAGCCGCTCGACCACCGCCTCGACGATCCAGTCACACTCGGCAACCTTGTCGAGATGATCCTCGATATTGCCGGTTTCCACCAGCCTGGCGGCGGCGGACGACATGAAGGGGGCGGGCTCGGTCTTGAGCATCTTCGCCACCGCCCCCTTGGCCACGGCGTCACGGTCGCCGCCGTCCTTGGGCACGATGTCGAGCAGCAGGACGGGCACACCGGCATTGGCGACCTGCGCCGCGATGCCTGCGCCCATCACCCCTGCGCCGATCACGCAAACCTTGTTGATCGTGTCAGCCATCATGCACGCTCCAGCACGGTCGCGATGCCCTGACCGCCGCCGATGCACTGGGTGGCGAGTGCGTAGTGACCGCCGTCACGCGCCAGCAAAGCCGCCGCCTTGCCGACGATGCGCGCGCCGGTCGCGCCCAGCGGATGGCCGATCGCGATGGCGCCGCCGTCCTTGTTGATCGTGTCTTCCTTCAAGCCAAGGTCGCGGATGCAGGCGATCGCCTGGCTGGCAAAGGCTTCGTTGATCTCGACAATGTCGAGATCGCTCGAAGAGATACCCGCACGCTCCAGCGCCTTTTTGGACGAGCCGATCGGGCCGAGGCCCATCGTCTCCGGCTCGCAGCCGGAGATGCCGACCGACTTGATCCGGGCGAGGATGGTCAGGCCGTGCTTCCTGGCAAATTCTTCCGAGGTGACCAGCACCGCCGCCGCGCCATCGGTCAGCGGAGACGCGGTGCCCGCCGTCACCGTGCCGTCCTTGTCGAAGGCGGGCTTCAGACCGGACAGCACCTCTTCGGTCGTGTCGGGGCGGATCAACCCGTCCTCGGTCACATCGCCCGCCTTGGTGTGGATCGGCACGATCTCATCGGCCAAGCGACCGGCGGCACGCGCCTCGGCGGCCTTTTTCTGGCTGGCGACCGCGAACTTCTCCTGCTCGGCGCGGGTGATCTGGTACTTCTGCGCGACATTCTCGGCGGTCTGGCCCATGCCCATATAGGCACCGGGCCGCGCGGCGGCGAGTTCGGGGTTGGGCAGCGGGTTATAGCCGCCCATCGGCACCCGGCTCATCGACTCGATGCCCGCACAGATGAACGCCTCGCCCGCGCCGATCTGGATCTGGCCCATGGCGATATGGATGGCCGACATGGACGATCCGCAGAAGCGGTTCACCGTCATGCCCCCGACCGACAGCGGCAGGTCCGCCAGCAGGCCGATCAGCCGTGCGACGTTCATCCCCTGCTCGCCCTCGGGAAAGGCGCAACCCAGAATGACGTCCTCGATCTCCGAGGCATCGACGCCGGTCCGCTCGATCAGGCCGCGAATCACCTGTGCGGCCAGATCATCGGGCCGAACCCGCGCCAACGCGCCCTTGCCAGCCTGGGTGAAGGGAGAGCGGGCATAGCCTGCGATCACGATGTTGGTCATCCAATCCTCTCTTTATGGGCTTGCGGCCTAACGTTAAGGTGCGTTACCTACCCTATACGTCAAGACAATAAGCAACTCGACCCCGATCGACAACCGGGTATGGTCGAAAAATGATATAGGAGAGCGACGCGATGACGGCAGGAGCCATCGGGGAAACCACGACGGGCGGTGCACCGGGTCAGGCGACGGGACGCCCGCTGGTTTCGGAACCCCGGCTGCTATCCGATATGTTCGAGACTACGGTACGGCGGCACGGCGACCGACCCGCGATCGATTTCATGGGCCGCATCACCCGGTACGGCGAACTGTCCGACATGGTGGACCGGGCGGCGGCGGGGCTTCAGGCGCTGGGCGTGAAGCAGGGAACGCGCGTGGCGCTGTGCCTGCCCAATATCGTCTATTACCCGGTGCTGTTCTTCGCGACGCTCAAGGCCGGGGGCATCGTCGTCAACGTCAACCCGCTCTATGTCGAGCGCGAACTCTGCCATCTGCTGGAGGATTCGGGCGCGGAGATCATCGCGACCTGCGACATTCCCGACATTTTCGCGCGGGTCAGCCATGCCGCCGACAAGCTGTCGGTACGCCATGTCATATCCTGCCCCATCGCCGACGCGCTGCCGACCATCAAGGGGCTGGCCTATCGCCTGTTCAAGCGGTCGATGATCGCGCCGCCCGGCCCCTCCCCCCGCCACCTGACCTTCGCGCAGATGATGAAGCGCGGCGGCGTACTGGCCCCGGTATCGGCCAGGCCCGACGACGTGGCGGTGCTGCAATATACCGGCGGCACGACGGGCAGCCCCAAGGCGGCGATGCTGTCCCACGCCAATCTGATCGCCAATGCCGATGCGATGGTGCTCCATACCGGCGGCGAAGAGGCGATCGGGGCGGAGCGGATATTGGGCGTGCTCCCCCTCTTCCACGTCTTCGCGCTGACCACGGTGCTCAGCTTCGCGATCCGGGTGGGGGCGGAGATGATCCTGCTCCCCCGGTTCGAGCTCGACCAGGTGCTGAAGACCATCGCGCGCAGCAAGCCGACCTATTTCCCCGCCGTCCCCACCATCTACAACGCGATTGCGGGCGTGGCCGAGGCGCGCAAGGTCGACCTGTCGGCGATCAAGGCGTGCATCTCGGGCGGCGCCCCCCTTCCCGCCGAGGTGCGCGTGGCGTTCGAGACCACGACCGGGGCCAAGCTGGTCGAGGGTTACGGCCTGTCGGAAGCTTCGCCGATCATCACCTGCAATCCGCTGATCGGCGAGAACAAGGGCGGATCGGCGGGGCTGCCCTTCCCTGGCACGACGATCGAGATTCGCGACCGCGACAATCCCGACCGGCTGATGCCGCCGGGTGAGGTCGGCGAAATCTGCGCACGCGGGCCGCAGGTCATGTCCGGCTATTGGAACAAGCCCGTCGAGAGCGAGCAGGTCTTCATTCACGGCGCGCTGCGCACCGGCGATGTCGGCTATCTGGACGAGGACGGCTATCTGTTCATCGTCGACCGGATCAAGGACGTGATCCTGTGCGGCGGCTATAATGTCTATCCGCGCATGATCGAGGAAGCGCTGTACGAGCATCCCGCCGTCGCCGAGGCGGTGGTGATCGGCATCCCCGATACCTATCGCGGCCAGTCGCCCAAGGCCTTTGTGAAGCTGGCGGTCGATCACCATGCCACGCCGGAGGAACTGCGTGCCTTTTTACAGGACAAGGTCAGCAAGATCGAACTTCCCCGCGAAGTCGAAATCCGCGAAAGCCTGCCTAAGACCCTGATCGGCAAATTGTCGAAAAAGGAACTGGTCGAGGAAGAATTGGCGAAGGCCGCGGCGACGGCGCGGCCTGTGGGGGAATAGACGGTGGGGGACAATGAGGAGCTGCGCGGCATCCAGGATGTCGCGAACAGCCTGGGCGTCACGACACGAACGCTGCGATTCTATGAAGATCGCGGGCTGATCGAACCGCGCCGGGTGGGCACCGCGCGAGTCTATTCGAAGCGCGAGACGGCGCGGATGCAGTTGATCCTGCGCGGCAAAAGGCTGGGCTTTTCCCTTCGTGAGATCGAAGAGTTTCTACGGCTGTACGATGCCGACCCGCAGCATGTCGAACAGATGCGTGCGCTGGCCGAGCGGTGCCGCGAACGCGTGGACGAACTCCGCCAGCAGATGACGGCGTTGGTGCAGACGGTCGAGGAACTGGAAACGATCGAACGCGAAGCCCGCGAACGGATCGCGGCAGCGGGGGCGTAGCCTCCCAATCCTCCCTATCTCCGATTGAGAGGGGGATCGCGCTCGCAGGGCGTGGTGGAGGGGCCTTCAACGCTAGCTAGAGGCCCCCTGCCCCTCCACCACCGGGCTGACGCCCGGCGGTCCCCCTCCCCAAGCAGAGCTTGGGGAGGATTTGGGATATTCCGCACCGTCCAGTCCCCCCAATCCTCCCCATCTTCGATGGGGAGGGGGACCATCGCGTCAGCGATGGTGGAGGGGCAGGACGGACCGGCACCACCCCTCCATCACGCTCTTCCCGAGCGAATTAAGACGGCACGCGCCAACCCAGGCCCAGCGCCTTCTGCAACGACACATAATCATTGGTCAGCCCCGCCACCGCCTGCGACAGCGACTGGTCCGCCGCCACCCGCTGCCGCTCCGCATCCAGCGTGTCGATCAGGGTCGCGGCCCCGGCCCGATATCGCTGCTGCATCAACACCGCCGAGCGATCCGCCGACGCCTTGGCGCGGGCGAGCGTCGCCACCGTGTTCCGCCGCGCCCGGAAACGCGACAGCGCATCCTCCGCATCGCGTAGCGCCGACAGGACCGCGCCGCGATATTGCGCCTCCGCTTCATCCCGCGCGCCTTCGGCCTGGCCGACACGCGCATTGGCCCGCCCGAAGTTGAGCACATTCCACTGGAGCATCGGCGCACCCAGCGTCACCAGATTGTCGAGATCGGTCAGCGAGTCCAGCGAGGTGCCGCCGATGCCGATGATCCCCATCAGGTTGAGGCGCGGGAACTTGGCCGCCTCCGCCACGCCGATCCGCGCGGTCTGCGCCGCCAGGTTGCGCTCGGCGGCGCGGATATCGGGGCGGCGCTGGAGCAGCGATGTCGGATCGCCCACCGCCACCTGCGCGGGCGGCAACGGCACCGGCCCCGCCTGGGTCAGCCGCTGGTCCAACGTCCCCGGCGCCTCGCCGATCAGGATCGCCAGCGCGTTGAGATAGGTCTCGACCGAGGAGGACAGCGGCAGGATCTGCGCATCGGTGCTCTCGACCTGGTTGCGCAACCGCTCCACCTCCAGTTGCGAGGCGGTGCCGTTGGCGAAGCGCTGCTCGGTCAGCTTGAGCGTATCGCGCTGCATCCGCGACGCATCGCGCGCCAGGATCAGCCGCTGTTGCGTGTCGCGCAGCCCGATATAGGCCTGGGCGACATCGGCGCTGAGCGACACCTGCGCGTCGGCGACATTGGCCTCCGCCGCCGCCGCATTGGCGCGCGCCGCCTCGACCGTGCGGCGGCGTCCGCCGAACAGATCGACCTCCCAACTCGCATCGAAGCCGAGGTTGAAGAAATTGACACTCTGACCGCCCGAACCGCCGCCGCCATCGGCACCGCCCTGCCCTTCGCCCGAGCCGCTGCCGCCCAGGTTCAGGCCCGGCAGATTGGCATGGAGATAGGTCGCACTGGCATTGGCGTTGGGCGCCTGGTTGGCCCGCTCCAGCCGTAGAGCCGAGCGTGCCTGCTTCAACCGCGCCTGCGCCACCGCGACGTTCGGATTGGCCTCCAGCGCGCGCTCTTCCAGCCAGGTGAGCATCGGGTCGTTCAGCGTCGTCCACCAGTCGGCCACCGCCGGTGCGGTGGTCGCGAGCATGTTGTCCGCGCGAACGAACCCGGCGGGCGGGGTCGCCGCCGATCCGATCGCCTGGGGCGGCCCGGCATAGTTGGGCCCGACGGTGCAGGCCCCCAGCAGGAGGAGCGGGATGAGGGAAAGCTGCTTGCGCATCATGGTTCTCAATGCATCGCCACGGGGCCGCCCTTGGGCAGCGGGCGGAGGAACAGGACAAGCGGCATCACCATCAGGATGCCGACGCACAGGATGAAGAACAGGTCGTTATAGGTCATGACCAGCGCCTGTTGCCGGATCATATTGCCGATCATGCGCAGCGCCGCGTCGGGGCTGCCGAACTGCTGGGTCAGCGCAGACAGCCAGTCCTGGGTCGCCCCCGAATTGGCCGACAGCGATTCCTCCAGACGGCGCTCGTGCAGGAAGCTGCGCTGGTCCTGCACGGTCGCGATCCCGGCGAGCGCGAACGACCCGCCCAGATTTCGCGCCGCGCTGAACAGCCCCGCCGCATCCCCGGCCTGCGATGGCGGGACGGAGGAGATCGCGGCCTGGTTCAGGAACAACATGCCCAGGATGGTGCCGACACCGCGCAACAACTGGCTGTCGGTGAACGAGCTACCGGTCGAATCCGCCGTCAGCACCGTGTCGATCCCGGCACTCAACGCCATGATGCCCAGGCCCAGCCCCACCGCGATGCGGATATCGACCCTTTTGATCAGGATCGGGGTGAAGGGCATCATGATCAGGCTGGGAATGCCGCTCAACAGCACGACCTTGCCCGCCTGGAACGCGTTATATCCGGCGATCGAGGCCAGGAATTGCGGGATCACATAGGAGGTGCCGTAGAGCACCATGCCCAGCACGATGCCCATGATGACCACGCTGCCGAACTGGCGATCGAGCAGCAGCTTGAGGCGGATGACCGGGCGCGAGGCGACGAATTGCCCGGCGAACAACAGGGCGAAGCCGAAGATCGACAAGATGGTCAGCTCGATGATCTCGCGCGACTCGAACCACTGCTCGCGCTGGCCCTCCTCCAGCACGACGGTCAGCCCGCCCAGTCCCAGCGCCAGCCCGGCAATGCCCAGCCAGTCGGCCTTGGCCAGTTCGGAGAGATGCGGCTTCTGGTGCGGCAGGCCGACCAGCAACAGCGTGACCAGCACCGCGCCGACCGGAATGTTCAGGAAAAAGGCATAGTGCCAGCTGACATTCTCGGTCAGCCAGCCGCCGATCAGCGGCCCCATCACGGGCCCCAGAATGGCGGTCACCCCGAAGAACGCCGTCCCGATCGGCTGCTGCTCGCGCGGCAGTCGGGTGGCGATGATGGTCAGCGCGGTCGGGATCAGCGCGCCGCCGGTGATCCCCTGCCCCGCCCGTCCGACGATCATCATCGTCAGGTTGGTCGACAGGCCGCACACCACCGAAAAGCCGGTGAACAGGATAGAGGCGATCAGCAGGAAGGTGCGAAGCCCCAGCAACCGCTCCAGCCAGGCGGACAGCGGGATGATGATGATCTCGGCGACCAGATAGGAGGTCGCGATCCACGTCCCCTCCGTCCCGCTCGCGCCGATCTCGCCCTGGATGGTGGGCAGCGCCGAGTTGACGATCGAGATGTCGAGCGTCGCCATCAGCGCGCCGATGCTGCCCGCCGCGACGGCGAGCCAGGCGGTCAGGTCCGCCTTGGCCGGAGGGGCACCCCGCTGGGCGACGGCGGCGCTCACCGGCGCTGCGCCCCCTCCCGCGCTTCGTTATGCTGGTCCTGCTGCTCGGCGATACGCTTCAACGCGCCCTTGGCCGAGCGGGTGTCGACGATCACCTCGACCGACATGCCCGGCACCATCAGCGCGCGGGTCTGCGCATCGGCGTCCACCGCGATGCGCACGGGCACGCGCTGCACGATCTTGGTGAAGTTGCCGGTCGCGTTCTGAGGCGGGAGCAGCGAGAATTGCGCGCCGGTGCCGGGCGCCACACTCTCGACATGGCCCTTGATCTCGACGCCCGGCAGCGCATCGACCTCGATCTTCACCGGCTGGCCGGGACGCATCAGGCCAAGCTGCGTCTCCTTGAAGTTCGCATTGATGTAGAGCTGACTGACCGGCACGATCGACATGGTACGGGTGCCCGCCTGGACGAACTGGCCGACGCGCACGGTCTTGTTGCCGACGCGACCCGCGATCGAGGCGCGGATGGTCGTCGAGCCCAGATTAACCTCGGCCGCGTCCAACTGCGCCCGTGCGGCCTGGCCTTGCGAGCGGGCCTGCTGTCCTTGCGCATTCAGCGTGCCGATGCGGCGGCGCGCGGCGGACAGCGCGGCATTGGCCGCCGCGACCTTGGCATTGGCCTGGCGCGCCTGGTTCTGAAGCTGCGACAGACGTTCGCGGCTTTCCGCACCCGATGCGGCCAGCGGCGTGTAGCGCGCGACTTCGGCCTGGGCGAAGACGGCATCGCTCTGCGCGGCGCGAAGATCGGCCTCAGCGCGGTCGATCGCGGCCTGCTGTTCCTTGATCTGCGCCTGGACGCCCTCGGCATTGGCCTGCGCCACACCGATCTGGGCCTCGATCTGCGCGGTCTGCGCGCGATAGTCGCGGGTGTCGATCTGGAGCAGCGGCTCGCCCGCCTGCACATTCTGGTTTTCGCCGACGAACACCTTGTCGACATAGCCCGACACCTTGGGCGCGACCGTCACCGCGTCGGCCTGAATGAAGGCGTCGTTGGTCGACTGCATATACTGGCCGACGCTTTTGTAGTTCGCGTACCAGAACACGCCAGCGATCACCGCGACCGCCGCGACGACCAGCAGGATGATGCGAATCCGCCGCTTCTTGGCGGGCGGGACGGGGGTCTTGTCTTCCGCCTCGGCGGCATCCTGCGCGCCGACGTCCTGCCCCTCATTCACGTGATGTGCGTCGGCCATCCAGGCCTCCCTGTCGATGGAATCAATAGAACCTGACGGTGCTTTTGCTCGCACTTGCACAATAAGGCAAGACCATTTATTGAGCTACCTCATAATATGCCCGATCTTGACGCCCTTGCCCTCCGCTACAGTCGTATCTGCCAACGGCTCCATCGCCACCTTGACCGGCGCATGGCGGCGCAGGGGGCATCGCTGGCGCGCGCCAAGCTGCTCTATTTCATCGCGAACAACATGCCGGTGCGCGCGGCGGACGTCGCGGAGTGGTTCGACCTCGCGCCACGCACCGTGACGCAGGCGATCGACACGATGGAGCGCGACGGGCTGGTGGTGCGGGTGGCGGACCCGGCCGACCGGCGGGCCAAGCGGCTGAAGATCACGGAGAGCGGCGAACAGGTCATTCGCCAGACCGAGCCGTTGCGCCGCGAACTCGTCGAACAGGCCTTTTGCCTGCTGACCCCGGACGATACCGCGCAACTGGAGCGCATTCTCGACAAGCTGGAACTGGCGATCGAAACCCGGCTGGAGGGACCGTCCGGCGAAGCGTAGGGCGGGAAGTCCCTCCCCGATCCGGGTCGGAATGCGCTACCGCGGCTCGCCATAGAATTTCAGCGCGGGGGGCGCATGGTCCACCGGCTGACCCGTCGCCACCCGATACGCCGCGCGGACCGCCAAGCCCAGGCTGCCCGGGCGAAAGGGCTTCGCGATGCAGCCGATGACCAGCGGATGACCGCCCCGATCGGGGCAATTGCCGCTGAGGAACACGCAAGGGATACCGCGATCGGCCAGAAGCTGCGCGGCGGTCAGGCCGCTATCCCCGTCCGCCAGCTTCACGTCGCACAAGGCCAGGTCGGGCCGATCCTGCTCCGCCAGCGCCATGGCGGACGCCACCGTGTCGGCGATGCCGATGACGTGGTGACCGTGAAGCGTCAGCGCATCCTCGACCAGCATCGCGACCAGCGCTTCGTCTTCGATGATCAGCAGGTTCAGCGGATCGTCGGGCATGCTGTTCCCGTGGGGATCGTCATCGATGCGCGCAACCGTGCCCGTATTCATCGCCGTCATGCGGCATGACCAAGATCAGGCACTCGTCATCCTCGTTCGTCAATGTCGCTCGCAATTGGTGGCAAAGCCGCACGACGAGCCGATTTTGCTCGGCGACGGCCGCGACATGTCCCCATCCGGAGCCCTGAAACGAGATGATCAGCTTTTCGTTCCCGTCGCGGTCCACGGCCTGCAACGTGATCCGGGGCAGCGCCACCCCGCCCTCCAGAAGGGCGTCGAGCAGCAGCGCGGCGGCCACCGCCCGCTCGATCGGTACGGCCAGCGGCAAAGGCGCGTGGATGGTCCCGGCGGGAACATCGCCCCGCAACTGGGTGATGACGTCGCCGAACAGCGCGGGCAGGTCGACCAGCCCCGGATCGGCGGTGGCGTAGAGCGGGCGGTGCGCGCTCGCCAGCACCTGCAACCGCTCCGCCGCACGCGACAGCGCCGTCCGGGCGGTGGGCTCGACCGCCGAACGCACCTCGTGCGATACCAGACCGATCGCGACTTGCAGGGCGTTGCGGACCCGGTGGTTCAATTCGGCGAGCAACCGCGCCTGCGTGTCGATGCCGTGGCGCAACGCCTCCTCGATGCGCAAGCGATGCTGCGCCAGCGCCGCATAATGGCAGAGCAGCAGGAGCAACCGCCGCTCCTCTTCATCGAACGGCCGCGCGGTGCGTCGCCCAAAGCCCAACGTGCCCAGCACCTCGTCCCCGTGCAGAAGCGGCATGCACAGATAGACCTCGACGCCCAGTGACCGAACATAGCTCGTCCGGGTTTCTGCGTTCCCCTGCACATCGGTCAGGTGCAGCGTCCGCCGCTCGCGCATCACCTGCCCGCAGGCGGAGCTTTCGACATCCAGCATCGCCGCCGCGTGGCGTTCGGCGCGGGTCAGCCCGCCCCATGCCTCCAGCCGGGTCGCGCCACCGTCGCGGCGGAAATGGAAGAAGACGTCGAGTTGCAGCTCGTCACGGATCAAGGCGAAGAGCGAATCGATCATCGCCGCCGGATCGTCGGCGGTCATCAACCGCTCGGTCGCGGCCGCCACCAAGGCCAGATAGCGACGCACATCGACGGAATCGGCGGTCGCCGTCGCGATCGTATCACCGGGCAAGGGCAGTGGCGGGGTCAATGGCGGGGCGAGAACCACACGCTGTAGATAGCGCTCCCGGCCCGCCCCTCCAAGAGGTAAGATGACCCATTAAGGCAAAACAAAAGTCAACTTTTTCAATATTTTAAGGATATTTACACCTGCAACGCTTCGCGTCTTCCCCCTCCTGAGCGGAGAAGGGGGAAGGCGCGATCCCGACCGCGGGGCCGATGAATCAGCGCGCCGTCACCGCCGATTGGTCGAGCGGTACGACGGGCAACCAGACACGGCTGGCATTGGTGCCGCCGCGTTCCAGCGTAATCGTGGCCTTGCGATAGTCGCCGGCCTTGGCGGTGAAGATGTTGGGCACGAAGGTCTGCGGATTGCGGTCATAGAGCGGGAAGAGGCTGGACTGGACCTGGATCATGATCCGGTGCCCCGGCTGGAACACATGGTTCACCGTCGGCAGGCGGAACTTGTACTCCTGCACCTTGCCCGCCGGGATCGCGGTCGGATTGGCGAAGCTGTTGCGATAGCGGCCCCGGAAGATGTCGAGGCTGATAGGCAGTTCATAGCCGCCCATCTTGGGATCGATCGCATTTTCCGGCGGCAGGACGTCGATGATCTTCACCACGAAATCGCCGTCCGTTCCGGTCGTCCGCGCGAACAGATCGGCGATCGGCGCGCCGGACACGCGCACCGCCTTGGTCAGAACGGGCGTCGTATAGGTGACGACGTCTGTCCGACCGTCGACATGCCGCTGATCGCTGACCAGCCAGTCACCCCAGCGGCCATCGTCGAAATTGACCGGCCGCGACAGATGCGGGACCGGATTGGCGGGGTCGGAGACATAGGCATCCTGCCCCGCCCCCGGCTTGTCGAAGCTCAGCCCCTTGTTATCCGCCAGATAGAGCGGGGTCAGCGGCGTGGCGCAGCCGGTCTGGCAGGCGAGCGGCCATTGGGTCAGCCTGTCCCAGTGATTCTCACCGGTGTTGTAGATGGCGGCGCTGGGCAGGTTGGCGGGCGGGCCGTCCTTCAGATACTGGTTGAACAACGGCAGGACCATCTCCGCGCGGAACTGCTTGGCGGTGTCGCCATTCCACTGGAACGGCCCCAGGCTGGTGCCGGTCCGGTTGATCTGGCTGTGCCGCCATGGGCCCATGACCAGGAAATTGTTGCCCAGCTTGCCCTTGGCCTTCAGCGCTTCCCAGGACGTGATCGCGCCGTACATGTCCTCCTGATCCCACAGCCCCTGTTCCCAGAGGGTCGGCACGTTGGAGGGATTGGCCGCCAGCAGCTCGTCGAGCGCCTGGCCCTGCCAGTAGAAATCATAGGAGGGGTGCTGGACGATCCGCTGCCAGAAAGGCAGCTGGTCGTACCCCGACTTCTTCGCCCAGTCGTTGGCGGAACCGGTGCGGAAATTCTCGTAATCGTCATAGCCGCCGCTCGACGGCGCCTTGCCCTCGCCCTTGTAGCCGGTCTGCGACCCGATCCAGCCGATATTGGCGAAGCGGAAGGCACCATAATGCAACCAGTCGTCGCCCATCCAGCCGTCGATCATCGGGCTCTCGGGTGCCGCGACCTTCAGCGCGGGGTGCGGGTTCAGCAGCGCCATGACGACGGTGAAGCCCTCATAGGAGGACCCGATCATGCCGACCCGACCGTTCGACTCAGGCAGGTTCGCCTTGTTCACCAGCCAGTCGATCGTGTCATAGGCATCGGTCGTGTGATCGACCTTGGTCGCGTTGAGCGGACCGATGACCGGACGCGTGACGACATAGTCGCCCTCCGATCCGTATTTGCCGCGAATGTCCTGATAGACGCGGATATAGCCCGCCTTGGTGAATTCCTCATCGGCCAGCGGCAGCGCCTCGATCATCCGGGTGCTGTCCGACCGCTTGGCGCGGCCCGCCGCGTTATAGGGGGTGCGGGTCAGCACGATCGGTGCGTTCACCGCGCCCTTGGGCACGACGATGACGGTGTAGAGCTTGGTCCCGTCGCGCATCGGGATCATCACTTCGCGCTTGTCGTAATCGCGCTCGGCGATGTTGGTCGGCGGCGTGAACCTGGCGGGAATGTCGCTGACCGTGGAGTCGGTCACGACCTTGACCGGGGTGGACGGTTGATCGGCATCCGCGCGCTGCTGCGCCGTGGCGGGTGACAGGATCGCGAGCGCGCTGGCGGCGAGCAAAAGGTTACGCAACGTCATGAAAACGGATCCCCCTCATGGATCGGTTGATGGCCCATCGTGCCGCGATCGATGCGTCAGGGCAACTGGCCGATTTTGTCATTGATACAATGTATCATTTCCGTGGCAAGGCCGTGCGGTGTCCGGTAACGCCCCGACACCATGCTTCCCTTTCGCGATCATGACCCATAGAAAGGTCTGACAAAGGCGCCAGCAAGCCCCCTTCCCATCGGAGAGGAACAAGTCGAGTGACGACAGTGAAGCGACGCGGACCCGCCCATAGCGCCCTGGCGCGGGACATCGGTGTCGCCATCGTGACCGGGCGGATCGCCACCGGATCGACGCTGCCGGGTGAGGTCGAGATCGCCGAGCAGCGCGGCATGTCCCGCTCCGTGGTGCGAGAGGCGCTGCGGATGTTGTCTGCCAAAGGACTGGTGGTCAGCAAGCCCAAGGCGGGAACGCGGGTGCGCGAGCGGCTGGAGTGGAACCTGCTCGACCCCGAACTGCTCGCCTGGATGTTCGAGGGGGAACCACCCGCCGGTTTCGTCCAGAGCCTGTTCCAGCTCCGCCTGATCGTCGAGCCCGCCGCCGCCGAGCTGGCCGCCCTCAAACGCGACACCCGCCAATTGTCGCGCATGGGCGCCGCGCTGGAGGCGATGGGGGAAAACGGCCTCCACACCGAACAGGGCCGCGCCGCCGATCAGCTCTTCCACAACATCATCCTGGAGGCGACCGGCAACGAACTGCTCATCAGCCTGTCGGGCAGCATCGGCGCGGCGGTCCGCTGGACCACCCTCTACAAGCATCGCAGCGCCAAGCTGCCGCGTGACTCGATGCCCGAACATCGCCAGCTCTTCGCCGCCATCGCCGATTCCGATGCCGCCGCCGCGCGGGCCGCGACGATCGTTCTGGTCGACCAGGCGCGGGAGGATACCGAGCGCGCGCTGGCGCGGTGACGGCGCGGGAAAGGACACAGCGGCGGAATCGCGCGCTCAGCCCCCCGCCCGCTCTCCCAATCGCGCATGCCATGCCAGGGCGGCACGCCCGGCCAGGTTGCGCATGTCCTGCAATGACGCCAGATCCGCCTCGCGACGAACGCGCCGGTGCAGCCAGCCGCCGGGATCATGGGCGGCGATCTCCGCCTCCACGCTGGCCCGCCCGGCGGCGGCGCGCGCGGCTTCGATGACCGCGAACGGCCGATCGCTTTCCACCGCCTCGCCATAGCGGCGATTGGCGCGGATGCCGTCCTCGATCCGCTTGGGCAAGGGCGGGCCGAAGTCGCTCCGAAAGGCGAGGACGGCGACCAGCGCGGCCAGGCTGCCCACGACATTGTCGATCATCCGGGCCGACGCGATACCGACGCCCGGATGCAGCATGTCGGTGACCAGCACGAACAGCACCGTCAGGAACATCACGAAAATGGTGTAGTTGACCGAGCGCAGCGCCATGGTGATCGCGGTCAGGGCCACCGCGACCAACGCGGGCACGATCGGACCACCGCCGAGCAGGGGCAGCGCGTGCGCCATCATCCCCCCGATCAGGCTGCCCAGGATACGCTCCAGACAGCGCGCCCATGTCACCCGGACGCCGCCCTGAAGCACGACGATCACCGCCATCGCCGCCCAATAGGGATAGCCCAGCCCGAAGATGATCGCCGCATAATAGACCATGATCAGCCCCCCGGCCTGACGCAGCCCCTGGCGAACCATCGAGACCGGAGAGCCCGTGCCGACCGACGCCGGGGCGACCTCCACGGCGGCGTCCCGCCCCGACAGCAGCGCCAGCGCCGATCCGAACGCCGCCGCGCATCCCTTGAACGGATCGTCGGTCAGGACGCCGCGCACCGCCCGCATCCTCGCGTCGGCCTCCGCCAGCGGAGCCTGGGAGCGGGGTCGCTGGCGAAGGGATAGCCACCAGGCGGACACCGCGTCGCGGCACGCCTGGGCCAGAGCCGTCCGCTCCTCCACCGGCCCGTAACGATCGATACAGGCCTGATCGAGCGCCAGCAGCGCCCCGAACATCGTCTCCGCCGCCGCCAGTTCGCGCCGGGCCATCGCCGCCCGGCCCGGCTCGCTCTCGAAACGGACCAGCACCTCGCGGAACCGCTCGATCGCCAGACGCACCGCACGGCGATGCTCGGCATGATCGCTATGCCACTGCGCGTCGCGGTGCGGACGGTCGCGCAGCCCGGCGAGGTAATCCGCCATGTCGAGCAGCCGCGCGCTCACCGATTGGCCGGCGCGGCGCAGCGGGTCGAACGCATCGATGCGCCAGAGGAGGTTGATTAGTGCATAGCTCCACGCCGCTCCGGCGAAGAACGCCATGGCCAACAGGAACGCGGCATCCAGCCGGTTCGGAAAGCCGACCGCGACCACCGCCACCACGCCCGACAGCGTGCCGACGAGCCCCCCGAACCTCAAACGCCCCGCGCCCAGCGTCACGAGGAAGACCAGGAGCGGGCCGACGATCATGGCCGCATGGGGGGCGATCGACGCCGCCCAGGAGCCGACCAGCACGACCGCCGTTCCCCCGGCCACGAAGACCGCCAGCAAGCGGCGGCGCAGGTGATCCGGCCCCGGCACGTCGCACAGGCATGTCCAGAAGGCGGCATAGACCGCCCACCCCCATTCGCTCCGCCCCGTCAGGATCGCCAGAAGCAATGGCAGGGCGACCGCCACCGCCGCGCGATAGCCCTCCGCATGGTTCAGATGTTCGGGGAGGAGGCTGAAAGAGCGCAACTCCAATCGGCGCCCCAGCCTCCGGATCGCCCGTGTCACCCCGTATCGATCGCCCGGAGGCCCCTCGACAAAGCCGCGCTTCGCCACGCAAGTCTCCACCATCCAACACCGCGCAGTATAGCGGCTTAGCGATGTTGATCCATATTGCCGGCGGAGGGCGGCCGGTCCAGTGGATGACCGGCCCCCCGTCAATGGCGCGCTTCGTCGATCAGTTTACCGCCTCGAACACGAAAGCCGTCCCAACGAAATCGCCCTTCAGCGGCGCGCGCAGCCCTCGGTTCATCCAATAGGCCCCCGACGCCCGGTCCGGCACGCCTGCGGGCCGGGCCGCGCCGTCGAGCATCTTCACGCTGTAGACCCGCGCCGGGTCCAGCCCTTGCGCATGGATGGCGGCGGGATTGTCGCGCCACATCGACGAATGCAGCATCTGGAACAGCACGCCCTGCCGCTTGTCGCGACCGACATACATGGTCGCCGCGGTCGCGTTGTCGCCGGTCGGCGATTCCAGCCGATAGAGCGCACCGCGCTGCACCGTCTCGCGGATCGTCTTGTAGGCCGCCACCCATTTGCGCGCGGTGGCAAAGTCGGTGTCGGTCCACTTGTCCAGGTTCGCGCCGATGCCCAGCCCGCCCTGCATCGAGGACAGGAAGCGATAGTCCAGGCTGGTGACGCGGGTGTTCGCCCAATTGGGGCTGTCGGTCACCCAGGCCATCATCACCGCAACGGGATAGGCGCGGGTGAAGCCGTCCTGGATGGTCAACCGGTCGGCGGGGTCGGTATTGTCCGACGGCCAGACCTCATCGGTCAGCCCGATGATGCCCAGATCGACACGACCACCCCCACCCGAACACGCCTCGATCTCCAGCCCGGGATGACGCCGCCGCAATTCGGACAGGATATGATAGAGGTTACGGACATAATCGACATAGACACGCTGCTGGTCGGCGACCGGCTGCTCGGGCCAGCCCGCCTCGGTCCAGTTGCGGTTATAGTCCCACTTCAGGAACGCGATGTCGTTCTCGCTGACCAGCTTGTCGAGCACGGCGAGCAGGTGATCGCGAACATCGGTGCGCGCGAGGTTCAGGACCAACTGGTTGCGCCCCTCGGTCCGGGGCCGGTCGGGGAAGTTCAGCACCCAGTCGGGATGCGCGCGGTACAGGTCGCTGTCGACATTGACCATCTCGGGCTCGACCCACAGGCCGAAGTCCATGCCCAAGCCCTTCACCCGGTCGATCAGGGGTTTCAGGCCATTGGGAAACTTGGCCGGGTTGACCGTCCAGTCGCCCAGGCCCGCCTTGTCGCTGTTGCGCGCGCCGAACCAGCCGTCATCGACCACGAAGCGCTCGACGCCGATCTTCGCGGCCTTGTCGGCCAGCGCCATCTGCCCCGCCTCGGTCACGTCGAAGGCGGTCGCCTCCCAGCTATTGTACAGGACCGGGCGTACTCGCGCCTTATCGCCGTGCGGCAGGATATGGGAAACCTCGAACCGGTGGAAGGTCCGCGACGCGCCGCCCAGCCCCTCGCCAGAATAGCCCGCATAGAAGATCGGCGTGTCCAGCGTCTCGCCCGGCTTCAACGTCCAGGAGAAGTCATAGGGGTTATATCCTCCGGCGATCCGAACCCGGCCCAGATTGTCCGATGCCACGCTGATCCGGAACGATCCCGACCAGGCGAGCGCGCCATACCAGACCGGGCCGTTCGTCTCGCTGGTCAGCCCTTCGCGACCGATCGCGAACCAGGGATTGTTGCCATGGCCGGTCGATCCGCGACGGCTTTCCAGTACGGTCGCGGCGGCCTCGACCGGCACGGTCTTCTGCGTCCATTCGGCGGCGTGGCGGCCGGTCAGATAATGAAGCCGGTAATCGTCCCCCACCGGCAGCGAAAGGACCGCCGCCGCCAACTGATCGACCCGCACTGCCTTGGCATCGCCATTGCGCACCTTGGCGGAGCGCGCGACGATGCCGGTCTCCGGATCGATGGTATAGGTCAGGGTGACGAACAACGGTCGCCGAATATCGGCGAGTTCGACGGTCAACGTCTCGCCGCTGGCCTTGTGGCTGCGATATTTCAGGACAAGGTCACGATTGCCATCGGCGAACAGCGCCTTGACGCCCGGTTCGCTGACCAGCCCCTCGCCCTGCCCCGGATATTCCTGAAGCGTCACCGATCCGGCGGGATCGAAGCCCGACAATTCGCCCGGCGCCTTCAGGACGATGGGGTCGCCCGTCTTGACCGGATCGCCGGAAACCAGCGGATCGCCGTCCGCCAGCGCCGAACCCCAATAGAGCGGCTGGAGATAGCCCTTCTCATCCACCCCCATGGCATAGGTGACGCCGCCGCCGTCGAGCCGGAAGATCCTGGCCCCCGCAGGAGCCGTGACCTTGGCCGAGACCGGCGCGGCCCCCGTAACGGCGACCGCCGCCATGCCCATTCCCGCCCGAACGACGTTCCGCCAGCGCATCCCACTCTCCTGCCCAATCTTCTGCAAAGCTTTGCATTAAGTCTGACATAGCGGCGGGAGGCGGCGCAAGGACTTGTTTTGGCGCGCTCCTGTCAGCCGAGCGGCCAGAGCGTCTTGAGCGGTCGTTCCGGGTCCGCCAAAGCCTCGTCCGGCACCACGGCGCCGTCGGCGACCAGCGCCTTGCCCTGCACGAAGTCGCGCATGGCGTTGACGCAGTCGAGCGCGATCACCCGGTCGCCCCGCAGATAGACGACGGAAAAGCTGCGGCCCGCCGGATCGCCGCGCAGGATCGCACGGTCATGCCCGGCGGACAGGCCGACCGTCTGCAACTTCAAATCATATTGATTGGACCAGAACCAGGGCACCGCGTGATTGGCGACCTCCTTGCCCATGATCGTGCGAGCGGCGACCGTTGCCTGGTCATGCGCATTCTGCACTGACTCCAGCCGGATCACCGCGCCATCGGCGAAGGCGTTGGCATGGGCGGCGCAATCGCCGATCGCGAAGACATGCGGCAGGCTGGTCCGCCCCTGCGCATCCACCGTCACGCCATTGTCGCCCTCCGCACCCGCCGCGATCAGCGGCTCGACCGAGGGGATGATGCCGATGCCGACGATCGCCATCTGAGCGGGGAGCACCGAGCCATCGGCCAGGCGCACGCCGGAGATCGCTCTCTCCCCTTCGAGGCAGGCGACACTCTCGTTCAAACGGATCGTCACGCCGTGGGCGCGGTGTTCGGCCTCATAGAAACGGGACAGCGCCTCGCCCGCGACGCGCGCCAGCACGCGGTCCTGTGCCTCGACGATGGTCACCGCCTTGCCGAATTTGGTCAGGACAGCGGCCGCCTCCAGCCCGATATAGCCGCCGCCGACCACCACCACCTCGCGAACATCGGGCAGTTCCGCGATCAGCCGGTCGACATCGGCGCGATTGCGGACGCTGTGCACGCCCGACAGGTCATGCCCGTCGCACGATAGTCGCCGCGCATGGCCGCCCGCCGCCCAGATCAGCGTGCCATATTCGACCAACGCCCCCGCCTGGGTCGTCAGACAGCGTGCCTCCGCATCGACCGCGACGATCCGCTCGGCCAGGCGAAGGGTGACGGCCCGCTCTTCCCAAAAGCGTTCGGGGCGGATCAGGATGCGCTCGAACGCCTTCTCCCCGGCCAGATATTCCTTGGACAGCGGCGGGCGCTCATAGGGCGGATAGGCTTCCTCGCCGATCATCGCGATCGTGCCGTCGAACCCTTCCTGGCGCAACGCGATCGCGGCCTGCGCGCCCGCATGGCCGGTGCCGATGATGACGATGTCGTAAGGGGTCGTGGTGGGACTGTCGCTCATCCGCCGTCCCTAGGATGGAAGGAGGGCCCCTGCAAATCGCCATGACCCCATCGCCATGACCCCGTCCCATGACAAAGCATTACGAATGCGAAAGAGCGTCTTCAATCGCGCCGCGCTTGCCGCTAGGGAAAGAGCAAATCCTCAGGAGACACCATGAGCAAGCTGCACCTCGTGTTCGGTGGCCGCGTCAGCGATCCGCAGACCCTCGATTTCGTCGATCCCGCCGCGCTGGAAGTGGTCGGCATCTTCCCCGACTATGCCAGCGCCGAAAAGGCCTGGCGCGCCGCCGCGCAGCGGACGGTGGACGATGCCGAGATGCGGTTCGTCGTGGTCCACCTGCACCGGCTGCTCGAGCCTTCGCTGGGTTGATATGGTTGCTGGGCGAGGTCGGGGCGTGGCCTTCGACTTCGCTCAGGCTGAACGGAGGTTGGGGGATGGGCCAGGGCGTTCCGTAATCCGCTCGCCCCACTACCCTCCCTCCGTTCGCGTTGAACGAAGTCGAAGGGCACGGGCTTCACCTCGCCCTTATGCGTTACGATAGCGCCACAACAGCAACGGCTTGGCGAACACCAGCCCGGCGATGAATCCGCCGATATGCGCGGCGACCGCGATCGCGCCCATGCCCATCCCGGCATAGCCGAGCAGCAACTGGATACCGATCCACCCCGCCGCCAACCACAGCACATGCGTCGTCTCGGCGGACAGTCCCGCCACGCCCCTGGTCGCACGCCGCCGCCCGAAAAGCAGCGCATAGGCCCCGACGATCGCCGAGATCGCCCCACTCGCGCCGATCATCGGCATGGGCGAGGCGGGGTCGGGGAAATATTGCGCGATCGCCGCCGCATAGGCCCCGACGACATACAGCACCGCAATGCCCCGCGCGCCGATGGCCCGCTCGGCCTGCGCGCCGCAATAGACCAGCATGACCAGGTTGAACGCGATATGCGCCAGCCCGCCATGGACCAGGGTCGCGGTCAACGGGGTCAACAGGGTCGGCACCGCGAAACCGAAATCGGGGGGCAAGGCCGCCCCCTCGAACCGGAGCGGGATGAACCCCGCCGCGACTGCCGCATCGGGCACCATGCCGCCCGCGATCAGGATCAGCGACACGATCGCCGTGACGGCCGCGATGGCCGTCGTCGCTCGTGCCGCTGTCCAGTTCATCGGATCAGATGAACTCGATCTTGTTGACGACGTAATAACGGTCGCCCGACGGCACCGTCACCTCGACCTCTTCGTCCAGCTTGCGCCCGATCAACGCCCGGCCCAGCGGCGAGTTGTAGCTGATCCGCCCGGTCTTGGCGTCCGCCTCGGTCTGGCCGACGATCTGATATTTGACCGGCTTGTCGTCCTCATCGAGCAGCGTGACGGTCGCGCCGAACACGATCTTGTCACCCGACAGATCCTTCGGATCGATGATCTGCGCGCGGCTCAGCTTGTCCTCGATATCGGCGATCGACGCCTCGACCTGACCCTGCCGCTCCTTCGCCGCATGATATTCGGCGTTTTCCGAGAGATCGCCGTGCGCCCGCGCTTCCTCGATCGCGTCGACGATCAGCGGCCGTTCCTCTTTCAGACGCCGCAGGTCCTGGGTGAGCTTGTCATAGCCCTCCTGGAGCATCGGCATCTTTTCGACGGTCGCCATAATCCTAGTCCCCAATTCCATAACGCATTCCCGGTACGGACCGCCATCCCCGAACGGGAGGGCGGTCCGCCAGCACATCATGTTCTCATGTCGGGATCAGTTGTGCGAACGCGAATAGTAGGATTGCAGGGGCCGTACTTCAAGACCACGGCTGCCCGCCGCCGCAATCGCCTTCGCCGCTTCGATGCTGGCGGGCGCCGTGGTGAAATAGGGAATCTTCTGCCCCAGCGCCGCCTGACGGATCGGTTTCGAGTCCTTCAGGCTCTGCCACCCCTCGGTCGTGTTGAAGATCAGGGTGATGCCGCCATCCTTGATCCGGTCGACGATATGGGGCCGTCCCTGTGCGACCTTGTTGATCTTCTCGACCGTGACACCGGCCCGGTCGAGATAATCGGCGGTGCCGCCGGTCGCGACGATCGCGAAGCCCGCCTCCGACAGCATCTTGGCGGCGGGGACGATATGCGGCTTGTCGCCGTCCTTGACGCTGATGAACACCGCGCCCTCGGTCGGCAGGACGGTGCCCGCGCCAAGCTGCGACTTGGCGAAGGCGGTGGTGAAGTCGGGGTCGATGCCCATGACCTCACCGGTCGACTTCATTTCCGGCGACAGGACCGGATCGACGCCGGGGAAGCGCGCAAAGGGGAAGACCGCTTCCTTGACCGCATAATAATCGATGTGGCGGTCGATCGGCGGCAGGTCGGCCAGCTTCTCGCCCGCCATGACACGCGCGGCGATCTTGGCGATGGGGGTGCCGATCGCCTTGGCGACGAAGGGCACGGTGCGGCTGGCGCGCGGATTGACCTCAATCAGATAGACCAGACCGTCCTTCACCGCGAACTGGATGTTCATCAGGCCACGCACGTTCAGGCCGCGTGCCAGCGCCTCGGTCTGGCGCTCGATCTCGGCGATGATCTCCGCCGACAGGCTATAGGGCGGCAGCGAGCAGGCCGAGTCGCCCGAATGGACGCCCGCTTCCTCGATATGCTGGAGCACGCCCGCCACGACGACCTGATCGCCGTCGCAGATCGCGTCCACGTCCACCTCGATCGCGTCGCGCAGATACTGATCGATCAGGACGGGCGCGTCGCCCGACACCTGCACCGCCGTCTGGATATAATCCTCAAGCTGCTGCGGCCCGTCGACGATCTCCATGGCGCGGCCGCCCAGCACGAAGCTGGGGCGCATCAGCACCGGATAGCCGACCCGCTCGGCGACGATCAGCGCTTCCTCGCGGCTGCGCGCGATGCCGTTCTTGGGCTGGAGCAGCTTGAGCTTGTCGACCAGAGCGGCGAACTGCTCGCGGTCCTCGGCCAGATCGATCGCGTCGGGGCTGGTGCCCAAGATCGGGATGCCAGCCGCTTCCAGCGCGCGGGCGAGGTTCAGCGGGGTCTGGCCGCCGAATTGCACGATCACGCCGACCAGCTCTCCTCGCGACTTCTCGACATCGAGAATGGCGAGAACGTCCTCGGCGGTCAGCGGCTCGAAATACAGCCGGTCCGAGGTGTCATAGTCGGTGCTGACCGTTTCCGGGTTGCAGTTGACCATGATCGTCTCATAGCCCGCATCCGCCAGCGCGAAGCAGGCGTGGCAGCAGCAATAGTCGAACTCGATCCCCTGCCCGATCCGGTTCGGACCGCCGCCCAGAATGACGATCTTCTTCCGATCGCTGGGCACCGCCTCGTCTTCCGGCTCGCCGAAGGTCGGGGCTTCATAGGTCGAGTACATATAGGGCGTCTTGGCGTCGAATTCGGCGGCGCAGGTGTCGATCCGCTTGAAGACCGGACGCACGCCCAGCTTCAGGCGATGCTCGCGCACCTCCTGCTCGGTGACGCCACCGGTCATCATCTTGACGACTTCGTGGATCAGACCCGATCCGCGCGCGATGCCGCGATCCATGCCGCGCAGATTCGCCGACTGGAGTGCCAGATAAGCGAGCCGCTTGTCGGAGAAGCCCATCGCCTTCAAACGGCGCATGCCGGCCGCGTCCTGCGGCAGGCCGTTCTCCATGACCTCATTCTCGGCCGCGACGATCTCGGCGATCCGCTCCAGGAACCAGGGGTCGTACTTGGCGATCGCATGGACCTCGGCGACGGTGAAGCCTTCGCGCAGTGCCTGCGCCGCAACCAGCAGCCGGTCGGGGGTCGCCCTGGCCAAGGCCGCCTCGATCTCGGCACGCGGCGCGCCCGCCAGATGCTCGACATTGTTGAAGCCGCTCAGGCCCGTCTCCAGGCCACGCAGCGCCTTCTGCATCGATTCATGGATGTTGCGGCCGATCGCCATCACCTCGCCGACCGACTTCATCGCGGTCGACAGCACGGGCTCCGAGCCCTTGAACTTCTCGAAGGCGAAGCGCGGAATCTTGGTGACGACATAGTCGATCGTCGGTTCGAACGAGGCCGGGGTCGCGCCAGTGATGTCGTTCTCGATCTCGTCCAGCGTATAGCCGACCGCCAGCTTGGCGGCGACCTTGGCGATCGGGAAGCCGGTGGCCTTCGACGCCAGCGCCGACGAGCGCGACACGCGCGGGTTCATCTCGATGACGATCAGGCGGCCGTCCTTCGGGTTGACCGCGAACTGCACGTTCGAACCGCCCGTCTCCACGCCGATCTCACGCAGCACCGCCAGGCTGGCGTTGCGCATGATCTGATATTCCTTGTCGGTCAGGGTCAGCGCGGGCGCGACGGTGATCGAGTCACCGGTATGGACGCCCATCGGATCGATATTCTCGATCGAGCATATGATGATGGAATTGTCGTTGCGATCGCGCACGACCTCCATCTCATATTCCTTCCAACCGAGGAGCGACTCCTCGATCAGCACCTCGGTCGTCGGCGAGGCGTCCAGCCCGGCGCGGACGATCGCGATGAACTCCTCGCGGTTATACGCGACGCCGCCGCCGGTGCCGCCCAGCGTGAAGCTGGGACGGATGATGGCGGGCAGGCCGACCTTCTCCAGCCCCTCCAGCGCCTCCGCCTCGCTATGCGCGATGGCCGAGCGGGCGGATTCCAGCCCGATCTTCTCCATCGCAGCCTTGAACTTCTGGCGATCCTCGGCCTTGTCGATCGCCTCGGCATCGGCGCCGATCATCTGGACGCCGAACTTTTCCAGCGTGCCGTCCTCGAACAGCGCCAGCGCGGTGTTCAGCGCGGTCTGGCCGCCCATGGTCGGCAGGACCGCGTCAGGGCGTTCCTTCTCGATGATCTTGGCGACGACGGCGGGCGTGATCGGCTCGACATAGGTCGCGTCGGCCAACTCGGGATCGGTCATGATCGTCGCCGGGTTGGAATTGACCAGGACGATACGATAGCCCTCCTCCTTCAGGGCCTTGATCGCCTGCGTGCCCGAATAGTCGAACTCGCACGCCTGGCCGATGACGATGGGCCCCGCGCCGATGACGAGGATGGAGGAGATGTCGGTGCGTTTTGGCATCTTATTTCTCGCCGAAATGTTTGCGACCAAGCTCAACAAGCTGGTCGTAGGCTTCTTTGGTCAATCGCATGTTCTGGCTGCGTGCGCCGACATGCACTCTATCAGTCGAGCCATAGCTATTGATCTGTAGGAAGCGCTCCCCAGCGATCTCTAGCGGCACTATAGCGGCGGCACACTCCGGTTGCGGACGCTCACTGCCTTGGCTCAGCAGTTTCATGTGCCGGATCACGGCCATCAGGCGGCGTCCGGTCGAAGCGACCCCACGAACCGCTCGAACAGATAGAAGCTGTCCTGCGGCCCCGGCGAGGCTTCGGGGTGGTACTGGACCGAGAAGGCCGGGCGGTCGGTCAGTTCCAGACCCGCATTCGACCCGTCGAACAACGACACATGTGTCTCGCGCGCGTTCGCAGGCAGCGTCTCGCGCTCGACCGCGAAGCCGTGGTTCATGCTGGTGATCTCGACCAGACCGTCGGACAGGCGCTTGACCGGGTGGTTCGCGCCGCGATGGCCCTGGTGCATCTTGGTCGTCTTGGCGCCGACCGCCAGACCCAGAAGCTGGTGGCCCAGGCAAATGCCGAACAGCGGCTTGCCCGTGTCGAGCAGCTGGCGGATCACCGGCACGGTGTATTCGCCCGTCGCCGCCGGATCGCCGGGGCCGTTGGACAGGAAGATGCCGTCCGGGTTCAGCGCCATGACATCCTCATAGGAGGCGGTGGCGGGGACCACCGACACCTTCGCACCGGCCTGAACCAGGTTGCGGAAGATGTTGTGCTTGCTGCCATAATCGATCGCGACGACGTGCGGGCGATCCTCGCCCTCGGCACCGGCATAGCCGAAGCCCAGCCGCCACAGGCCGCCCTCGCGCGTCTCTCCCCAGCCATAATGCAGCTCGGTCGACACGTCCTTGGCGAGATCCATGCCCTCCAGCCCCGGCCAGGCACGCGCCTTGTCCAGCAGTGCGGCGATGTCGAACTCGCCCGAAGCCGAATGCGCGATCACGCCGTTGGGCGCGCCGCCTGCCCGGATGCGGCGGGTCAGCGCGCGGGTGTCGATGCCCGCGAGGCCGATGCGGTTATGCCGCGCCATCCACCCGGCGAGATTCTCCATCGCGCGGAAATTGGACGGGGCGGTCGGATCCTCGCGGACGATCATGCCCAGCGCGTGCGGCGCGTCCGCCTCGATATCGTCGGGGTTGGCGCCGACGTTGCCGATATGCGGGAAGGTGAAGGTAATGATCTGGCCCGCGAAGGACGGGTCGGTCATGATCTCCTGATAGCCGGTCATCGCGGTGTGGAAGCACACCTCTCCGACGGCATCACCCTCGACGCCGAAACCGCGCCCCCACAACACGTCTCCGTTCGCCAGAACGAGAACACCCGTGGCGCCTTCAGGCTTTTCGGGCATGGCGAATGGCTTGGCGTCGGCCATGATCGGCGGGCACTCCTGCTAAAATGTCTGCAATGTCGCTAAGTGGCGTCCGCTAGACACCGGGGAGCCATCCGTCAACCGGTTCACGGAATTGCTTCGATCGGCTATCGTCCCCGCCTTTCAGACAAGACGGACAAAACATGATTCGCGACGACATCAAGGCCGCGCAGGTGGCCGCCATGAAGGCTGGCGACAAGGAAAGCCGCGCGGCGATCAGCCTGATCCAGGCCGCCATCAAGAACCGCGACATCGAACTCCGCACCGGGACCGCGCCCGCCGATGACGACATGGTCGTGATCGAAGTGCTGCAAAAAATGGTCAAGCAGCGCCGCGAATCGATCGCCATGTACGAACAGGGCGGCCGCCAGGAACTGGCCGATGCCGAAAAGGCCGAGGTCGCGGTGATCGAGCGCTTCCTGCCGCAGACGCTGACCGAGGACGAGACCAAGGCCGCGATCGAGGCGATCAAGGCGGAGATCGGGGCGAGCGGCATGAAGGATATGGGCCGGGTGATGGCCGAGTTGAAGGCGCGCCATGCGGCGGTGCTGGACATGAGCAAGGCGAGCGGGCTGGTGAAGGCTTCGCTGGCGTGATGTGACTGGGGGCGTGGGGCGGGTGGATCGGATTGATCGCGAGCGGAGTCCCCTCCCCCAACCCCTCCCGCCTGCGGGAGGGGAGCCTGACGGGTTGTGGGGAGAGGGATACCCTCCACCACAAACGCATCCCCTCCCGCAGGCGGGAGGGGACCGAGGGGAGGGCCCGCGACCCTTCCGCGAAAACCGCCCTACGAAGCGCGCTCGAGAACTCCGCCTGAACCCGACCGATGCGGAGCGAAGGTTATGGCGGGTGCTATCCCGCCGTCAGGTTTCAGGCGTCCGCTTCAACCGACAGGTCACTATAGGTCCGTACATCGCCGACTTCGCCGCCCGCTCCGAAAAGCTCATCGTCGAAGTCGACGGCGGCCAGCACGGCGAGCGCGTCGCCTACGACGAAGCCCGGACCCGCTACCTCGAAGTACAGGGCTGGCGGGTTATCCGCTTCTGGAACAACGATGTTCTGGGCAACCTCGATGGCGTCGTCGCGACCATCGAGCGAACGCTCGCGGATAGGCCCTCCCCTCAATCCCCTCCCGCCTGCGGGAGGGGAAGCGCAAGCCGCGGTCGGACAGCCTGAACAACTCCCCTCCCGCAAGCGGGAGGGGCTGGGGGAGGGCTATCCCGGACCATCCACAACACCCTGACCCTTGCCAAAACACCCCTTCCCCGCTACACATTATAATCGCGCGGACGCCATGAGCCTGACCCCGCAATTCCTTGACGAGCTACGCGCTCGGACCAGTCTGTCGGCGCTGATCGGCAAGACGGTGAAGCTGCAAAAGGCCGGCCGGGAATATAAGGGCTGCTGCCCCTTCCATAACGAAAAGACGCCCAGCTTCTACGTCAACGACGACAAGGGCTTCTACCATTGCTTCGGCTGTTCGGCGCATGGCGATGCCATTCGCTGGATGACCGACCAGCGCGGCCTGCCCTTCATCGACGCGGTCAAGGAACTGGCACAGGCCGCCGGGCTCGACATGCCCGCGCAGGACCGCCGCGCCGCGCAAAAGGCGGAGCGCGCCAAGGGCCTGCACGATGCGATGGCCGATGCGGCGAACTGGTTCTCCGAGCAACTGGGCGGCCTGTCTGGCGGCGACGCCCGCGAACTCCTGACCCGCCGCCGGGTGTCGCCCGAGACGGCGCGCACCTTCGGCCTGGGCTTCGCGCCCGACAGCCGGGGCAAACTGAAGGCGGCGCTTGAAAGTTATGGCGACCCGGCGCTGATCGAGTGCGGGCTGCTGATCAAGGTCGACGGCAAGGCCCCTTACGACCGGTTCCGCGGCCGGTTGATGATCCCGATCCGCGACGCGCGCGGGCGAGTGATCGCGTTCGGTGGCCGGATCATCGGCGAGGGCGAGCCCAAATACCTCAACTCGCCCGACACGCCCCTCTTCGACAAGGGGCGCACGCTCTACAATCTCGACCGCGCCGCGCCCGCCGTGCGCAAGTCCGGCCGCGTGCTGGTGGTCGAGGGCTATATGGACGTGATCGCCCTCGCCCAGGCCGGGATCGAGGAAGCGGTCGCGCCGCTCGGCACCGCGCTGACCGAACATCAGCTGGAGCGGCTGTGGCGGATGGTCGATGTGCCGACGCTCTGCTTCGACGGCGACGCGGCGGGACAAAAGGCCGCGATCCGCGCCGCGCAGCGGGCGCTGCCGCTGCTCCAGCCGGGTCGCAGCCTGTCCTTCGTCACCCTGCCCCAGGGCCAGGATCCCGACGATCTGGTCCAGGAAAAGGGCGCGGCGGGGTTCGAGGCGGTGCTGGCCCGCGCCACCCCGCTCAGCGACCTGCTCTGGCAGTCCGAGATCGCGCAGGCCCAGACCGACACGCCCGAGGGCCGCGCCGCGCTGAAACAGCGGCTGGAGGAACTGGCGCAGCAGATCCCGCACAAGGATCTGGCCTACGAATATAAGCGCGCGATGATGTCGCGCTATTTCGACATTTTCGGCATCCGTCGGGTCAATGCGGCGGCGGTGCATCAGGCGGTGGCCGAAGCCAATCGCCATGTCGGGCGCGGGGTCGAATACAGCCTGAAACGCGCGGTGCTGCTGGGGCTGATGCGCTATCCGCATGTATTGTGCCGGTACATGGACGAACTCAGCCGGTTGGATATGGGCGACCGCTATCTCGACGCCTGGCGGCACCATCTGCTCGACGCGGCGGTCAACGACCCGCATCTGTCGCGGAAAGACGCGGCCGAGGCGGAAAGCCTGATCGAGCAGATCATGGCGACCACCGACGTCCACCCGATCGACGCGCGCGACTATACCCGCGACCTGGCGTTCAGCTTCTTCAGCAAGGCCAGCGATCCCGCCATCGCCGTGCGCGATCTGGAAAAGGTCATCGAGGTGATGCTGGAGGAAAGCGAGACGCGCACCAATCGCGAGCGCGCGGTGCAGGCGTTCCAGTCCGACATGACCGAGGATCGCTTCGCCGAGCAGACGCGGTGTCATGCGGCGCACGCGCAATCGCTCGACCAACTGTATCGCTGGCTGGAGGCGGCCCGCGATCTGGCGGACAAGCAAGCCGGGGAGGCCGCTTGATACAGGCCACCCCGCGCCCCATATCCGGGGCATATTGGGCGCGTTGCGTCCACACTGGAAAATTACGCATGGCCCTCTCACCCGCTTGCATGATCGGCAAGCGGTGTGACAGAGGCCGGGCATTGAGACCCGAGGGCATTTGATGGCGAAGGCGAATATGGCGGCGGATACGACCGATACCACGGAAACGGGCGATGCGCCGCTGATCGACCTCAACGAAGCGTCGATCAAGAAGCTGATCGCGCGCGCCAAGAAGCGCGGCTACATCACCTACGACCAGTTGAACGAAGCGTTGCCGCAGGACCAGATGTCTTCGGATCAGCTCGAGGATATCATGGCCGCCCTCAACGAGATGGGCGTCAATATCGTCGAGAATGAGGAACAGGGCGAGGACGGCGAAACCGAGGAAGAGGCCGACGACGCCGAGACCACGGACGGCGATGCCGACTCCGGTCCTCAGCCTGAGGCGAAGAAGAAGGAAACCGTCGATCGCACCGACGATCCGGTCCGCATGTACCTGCGCGAGATGGGCGCGGTCGAACTGCTGTCGCGCGAGGGCGAAATCGCCATCGCCAAGCGGATCGAGGCGGGTCGCGACACCATGATCCTGGGGCTGTGCGAAAGCCCGATTACCTTCAACGCAATCATCGACTGGTCGACCGCGCTGAACGAAGGCACGATGCAGCTTCGCGAGATCCTCGATCTCGACGCCATGCTGTCCAAGGACGCCGGCCCGGAAAATCTGGGCGAGGAGGACGAGGATGACAATGGCGAGATCAGCGCCAAGAACGCCGGCCCGCAGTTCAAGGAAGAGGAAGAGCCCGAGGAACCCTCGGTCGATGACGAGGATGGCGAGGGCGGCGAACGCCGTGGCCCGCGCGCCGAGGACGAGGAAGAGGACAACACCCTCAGCCTCGCCCAGATGGAGGAGACGCTCAAGCCGCAGGCGCTGGAGAAGTTCGCCAACATCACCTCGATCTACAAGAAATTCTCGAAGATCCAGCAGCAGCGCCTGGAGTCCATGGCGCTGGGCGGCGAACTGTCGGCGGCGGACGAGCGCAAGTACCACAAGCTGCGCGAAGAACTGACCGCCGAGGTCGAGAGCGTCCAGTTCCACAACGCCAAGATCGAATTCCTGGTCGATCAGCTTTACGCCTTCAACCGCCGCCTGACTGCCTTGGGCGGCCAGATGCTGCGGCTGGCGGAGCGGCACAAGGTCAATCGCAAGGACTTCCTCGACCGCTATCTGGGCCATGAGCTGGACGAGAACTGGCTCGATACCGTGCGTGGGCTCGACAAGAAGTGGGGTAACTTCGCCTCCAACGAAGCCGCGACCGTCGACCGCATCCGCAGCGAGATCGCCGAGATTTCGCAGCAGACCGGCATGGCGCTGACCGAATTCCGTCGCATCGTGAACATGGTGCAGAAGGGCGAGCGCGAGGCGCGGATCGCCAAGAAGGAAATGGTCGAGGCGAACCTGCGCCTCGTCATCTCCATCGCCAAGAAATACACCAATCGCGGCCTGCAATTCCTGGATTTGATCCAGGAGGGCAATATCGGCCTGATGAAGGCGGTCGATAAGTTCGAATATCGCCGCGGCTACAAGTTCAGCACCTACGCCACCTGGTGGATTCGCCAGGCGATCACCCGCTCGATCGCGGACCAGGCGCGGACCATTCGTATCCCGGTCCATATGATTGAGACGATCAACAAGCTGGTCCGCACCAGCCGCCAGTTCCTGCACGAGCAGGGCCGCGAACCGACACCGGAGGAGATGGCCGAGCGCCTCTCCATGCCGCTGGAAAAGGTGCGCAAGGTGATGAAGATCGCCAAGGAACCGATCTCGCTCGAAACGCCGATCGGCGACGAGGAGGATTCGCATCTGGGCGACTTCATCGAGGACAAGAATGCGGTCATCCCGGTGGATGCGGCGATTCAGGCGAATTTGAAGGAAACGGTCACCCGCGTCCTGGCCTCGCTCACCCCGCGCGAGGAACGCGTGCTGCGTATGCGCTTCGGCATCGGCATGAACACCGACCATACGCTGGAAGAGGTCGGCCAGCAATTCTCGGTCACCCGCGAACGCATCCGCCAGATCGAGGCCAAGGCGCTCCGCAAGCTGAAGCACCCCAGCCGCAGCCGCAAGATGCGCAGCTTCCTCGACCAATAAGATCGTAGCAAATGCTGATCGAAAAAGCCGCCGGTCGAAGGATCGGCGGCTTTTTCATTCCCGCGGCGGCGGGGGTTGGGGCGGCGGGTTTCAGTTGCCCTGACGACCCGACCGGATCGGCGGACATATCGAGACGGGAATGCGATCACGCGCCAGTCGCGGGCATAGCTCGGCATTCAAATCACTGCGCACTGCGATCAGTCGCGGTCGGAATTCGGCAATTTCCTTCTGGAACATATCCATCCCGAGCTTGACCCATTTGGCGACCTCGGGCCGCTGCGTCATCGCTTGCTTGAACGCCTGACGATCCTCGGCGGTCAGCGGTTCGCGATGATGGAATTGCCGGTAGCCGATGCCTGTCGCGAAAAAGGCAGTCAGCGTGGCGATCTCGGCATCGCTCAGGTTCGCGGCGTAATAGCGGACCAGATCATCATGCGCTCGCCGCACATTGCGCTGCCAGACCTTATCGAAGGCCGCGTCGAAGTCCCTGGCCGCTCTGGCTTGCTGCGGCGCAGGGAGCCCGGCGATCCCCCTGGCGAACTCCTCTTTGCCCATGGCCAGGAACGGCGCTTCCACACTTTTCGCGTCTCCTTGCGTAACCGGGGTGACGAGCACCGCCGCAGCCTGGAGACGCTCGGGCGTGATCGGTTGGTCACCCTGGTCAAAGGGCTGAGGGGGATGCGCTGCGACCGGCGCCGTGATGACGCAGACCGATAAGGCCAAGACCCGAAGCGACCGCATGTCCTGTCTCCCTAACCCATCCTTTGCTTCCATCCTCGGCCTTGCGCCGTATCCACGGCGTGTCGGGTCGGTGAATTCCCGGTCAGGCCGCCCCTCCACAATCGCCGTCGGAAAGGGTAATCGGACGCGCATGAAGTATGCGTTGCCCCTCCTCGCGCTGTTGACCGCAGCCGCGCCCGCCAATCAGAATGTCCCCCGCCCCGGCTATGTCCGGGTCCAGCTCAACACCTCGGAAGGGTCGATCGTCGTTGCGCTCGACACGCGTCATGCGCCCGCGACCAGCGCCAATTTCCTCGCCTATGTCGATGACGGGCGGTTCGACGGCACGGTCTTCTACCGTGCCGCGCGCGACAAGCGGAACCCGAAACAGGGGTTCGTCCAGGGCGGCATTAGGACCGATGCGCGACGCATTCTGCCTCCCTTCCCGCTGGAGACCACGGCGCAGACGGGGATCAAGCATCTCGACGCGACCATTTCGATGGCGCGGGGCCAGTCACCCAAATCGGCGGGCGGCAATTTCTTCATCACCGTCGGCCCGACCCCGGGCATGGATGCGCGGCCGGGCTATCCGGGCTATGCCGCGTTCGGGCGGGTGATCGCAGGTATGGAGACGGTCAAGAAGATCCTCGCCAAGCCATCGGGGGGCGGCATGGACGCGATGAAGGGGCAGATGATCCTCCAACCCGTCCGCCTGATCACCGCCAAACGCCTGGACGGCAAGCCCAAGCCGACCGGCGAACCCAAGGTGTGGCTGATCAATTTCGGGGGGTGAGGCCCCTCTTCCCCGCGTTCTGTCTGAGGGCATTCATCAGGCCACGCTTCAGCTCTTACCAAGCCCTGAGGCCAGTTCGTCTCTCGGCCTTCGACTTCGCTCAGGCTGAACGGGGATTGGGGATGAGCACCTCCCCGGTCACACGCCTGCCAGTCCCCCTGCCCTCCGTTCGCACTGAGCGAAGTCGAAGTGCATGGGAAGACCACCGATGCTGCGCGCCATGATGCCGGCTGCGGTTCGGGGCATATCCCAAAGAAAAGGGCGGCGGCACCGCCTGGTGCCACCGCCCCTTCCCTGTCGAACCACAAAGGGTCCGCCGGACCGATTACTCGGCGGCGGCAGTGCCCTTGGCCGGACGCGGATCGCGACGCTCGGCGATACGCGCCGACTTGCCGGTGCGACCACGCAGATAGTACAGCTTCGCGCGACGCACGGCGCCCTTGCGGACGACATCGATCGAGTCGACGTTCGGCGAGTAGAGCGGGAAGACGCGCTCCACGCCCTCACCGAAGGAGATCTTGCGGACGGTGAAGGACGAGCCCATGCCCTTGTTCGAGCGGGCGATGCAGACGCCCTCATAGAACTGGACGCGGGTACGCTCGCCTTCGACGACCTTCACACCGACCTTCAGCGTGTCGCCGGGGCGGAATTCCGGGATCTTCTTCGTCTCGTTGAACTTGGCGATCTGCTCAGCTTCGATCTGCTGGATCACGTTCATGACACTATTCCTCAATCGTCGCCGCGCGCCAGAGGGCGACCGACCCGAACGCCCTCATGACGTTCCCAAAGGTCCGGCCGCCTTGACCGTGTATCCTCGCAAGCCCGGGCATGACGCCAGGCCGCGATTTTCGCATGATCCCCCGATCGCAGCACCTCAGGGATCGTGCGCCCTTCCCACTCAGCGGGTCGGGTATATTGCGGATATTCGAGAAGGCCGCTTTCGAAGCTTTCCTCGACTCCACTGGAAGCCGCGCCCATTACGCCGGGAAGCAGCCGAACGCAAGCGTCGAGCAGCACCAGCGCCCCCATCTCACCCCCCGACAGGATATAGTCGCCGATCGATACCTGTTCGATGTCGCGCGCTTCGAACAGCCGCTCGTCGAACCCCTCGAACCGGCCGCACAACACGGTGACGCCCGGCCCCGCCGCCAGTTCGCGGACGCGCGGCTGGGTCAGGGGGCGCCCACGCGGTGTCATCGCCAGAACGGGCCGGTCGTCGGCGACCGAATCCACCGCCGCCGCCAGCACATCGGCGCGCAGCACCATGCCCGCCCCGCCGCCCGCGGGCGTATCGTCGACCGAGCGATGCTTGTCGGTCGCGAAGTCGCGGATCTGAACGGCTTCCAGCGCCCAGCGATCCTCCCGCAGCGCCCGCCCCGCCAGCGAAGCGCCAAGCGGTCCGGGAAACATCTCCGGGTAGAGCGTCAATATCGTCGCGCGAAAGGTCACAGTGTCCAATTCTCGATGGTAAGGCCGGGGATGTCGGCAAAGTCGGCTTCGTTATTCGTCACAAGTGTTAGTCCGGTGGCCACGGCGTGTGCTCCAATCAGCCGATCGAACCGCCCGCGCCTGAACGGAATCACCGCATAGGCGGACGCCGCACGTTGGTCGAACGGCAATATGGGGATGCGTTCGAAGAGCCGATCGAACGCATCGATCGCATCTCCGCTATGGTTCCCTAGTCCCCGCATGATCTCGGCGTAGGTAATCGCCGAGGCAACCGCGCTGCCTGGCTCACAGCTCGAGAGCCGCTGCGCCACGCGGCCGGTCGCATCGCGCAAGACATAGATACAGATATTGGAATCGAGCAGATAGCGCGGTTCACTCACGACCCAGCAGCTTTCCATCCCAGTCCAGCACGCGGGGCTCCATTTCGAAGTCCTCACGCTCGATCGGCTTCAACCACGGCATCGAGCCCGCGATGCCCGTCAGGTCGATCGTCTTACGGGGCGCCTGAACCGGCTCGAACACATAACGCCCCTGCTCTTCCCGCAGGGTCATCTCCGTCCCCTCGGTCAACCCCAGCGCGGCGGGCAGGCGCAATGCGAGCGAATTGCCCGAGCGGAAGACCTTCGCCTGATAATCCTTGCCCATATCGCCTCCGTATATACATCGCGTATATACATGATCCGAGGCGAAACGCCAGGGAACACCGGCCGCCCTCGCGCTTTGCCCCGCCATGGACGATTGCATCATCATCGGGGCGGGACCGGCGGGACTGACGGCGGCCATCTATCTCGCCCGCTATCACCTGCGTATCCATATGTTCGACAGCGGGTCGAGCCGCGCCGCGATGATCCCCTGCACGCACAATCACGCCGGTTTCCCCGAGGGGATCAGCGGCAAGGCGCTGTTGTCGCGGATGCATGAGCAGGCGCGGCTCTATGGCGCGCATTGTACGCCGCACCGCGTGACGGCGATCCATCCCGAAGACGGGCATTTCCGCATCGCAACCGATGAGCGGGAGTATAGGACGCGAACCGTGTTGCTGGCGACCGGCGTGGTCAACCACCGCCCCAGGCACCTGCTGCCCGAGGTGCACGACCCGGCGCTGGAGCGCGGGCTGATCCGCTATTGCCCGGTCTGCGACGGCTATGAGGTCACCGACAAGCGGGTCGGGGTGATCGGCACCAGCGACCATGGCATGCGGGAGGCGCTGTTTCTGCGCGGCTATACTCGCGACGTGACGCTGATCGCGCCCGATGCGGCCCACGACCTCGATCCCGGATGCGCGAGAGCCTTGGATGAAGCGGGCATAGGCCGGGTCGACGGCCCCTGCGGCGGCTGGGCGATCGAGGGTGATCGGATCGCGCTCGACACCGCGAGCGGGCGGATGGATTTCGACAGCGTCTATCCGGCGATGGGGTCGCGCATCCGGTCGGAACTGGCGGTGTCGGCGGGGGCGAAGGCGGACCCCAGCGGATGCCTGGAGGTGGACGACCACCAGCGGACGTCCGTCCCCGGCCTGTTCGCGGCTGGGGATGTGGTGAAGGGGCTGGACCAGATCAGCCACGCCATGGGCGAGGCAGGCGTCGCCGCGACGACGATCCGCAACCTGTTGAACGAGCAACGCCCGATCAGGCGATGAAGGCACGCTCCACGATCAAACGGTCCCGATCCCATTCGGGAACCGCCTGCGCATTCATCGGCACCATGAAGCGGCGACCATCGGGGCGTTCGATCTCGAGCACGTCGCCCGCGCCGAAATTCTCGATCAGGGCGACATGGCCCAATTCCTCGCCGTCGCTGGCAATGGCGGGCAGACCGATGATGTCGGCATGATAATATTCCCCCTCTTCGAGAGGAGGGAGCGCTGAGCGCGGCACGGTCAATTCCGTACCCCGCAGCGCCTCGGCGGCATTGCGATCGGTCACCTCGGCGAAGCGCGCGATGACGCCATTCGAGCCATCACGCGCCGACTTCATCGTCAGCGCGCCGTCATTGAACGAGCGATAGTCCGACAGATCGTCGGCAAAAACCTTGAGCCGAACCTCGCCCGCAATGCCATGCGCACCGATGATGACGGCCAGCGTGACGCGTGGTTCACCCGTTGGGCGAGTCGCCATCCCCGTCGGGGCTGTCGCCGCCGCCTTCGTCGGGCGCGTCGTCTGCGCCTTCGGCGGGGTCTGGCGCGGAGACGCCTTGGTTGGTCGCGTCGTCATGATCGTCGGGTGCGGTCCGGGGATCGGGTTCGGTCGGCGGGGTCATGCGCTTATCCTCTCAAGCCAATGACTTGAAGAAACGCATGACCCCTGTTCCGGTGCCTTGCGTGAGCCCGATCGCGATCGACCGGGCCCCGCACAAGGCGAGAAGCGATTACGCCTCGGCCGTTTCTTCGGCCGGAGCGTTGGCGGCTTCCTGAGCGGCCTTCAGCTTCTCGGCACGCTCTTCGGCGCGCTCGGTGGCCTTTTCGCCGGGCTTCGCCTTGTTCGGGTTGTTGCGCGCGGCGCGCTCACGGACACCGGCGGCGTCCAGGAAGCGGGCGACGCGGTCGGTCGGCTGCGCGCCATTGGCCAGCCAGTGCTTCGCGCGCTCGGCGTCGAGCTGCACGCGCTGGTCATTGTCCTTGGCGAGCAGCGGGTTGTAGTTGCCGATCTTCTCGATGAACTTGCCGTCGCGCGGCGCACGGGCGTCGGCCACCACGATGCGGTAGTAAGGGCGCTTCTTTGAGCCACCACGCGACAGACGAATGCTGAGAGCCATATTCTAGTCCTTGATGTAAAACGTTCAAAATCACCGGCATTCCGTCCGGCGCGGGGGTTATTTCTTCTTCAGGAGATTTTCGAAGCCGGGGGGCAGCTTGGGCATGCCGTCGGGCAGCTTGCCGCCGCCCGCGCCCATGCCGCCAAGGCCGGGAAGCCCGCCACCGCCGCCCGCCTTGTTGAGCATTTCGCCCATCTGCGGACCGCCCAGCGCATTGCCTAGGCCGCCGAGGCCGCCCTTGCCAAGCATGGACATCATGCCCTTGATGCCGCCCATCTTCTTGATCTTCTTCATCGCCGTGGACATTTCCTGATGCATCTTCAGGAGCTTGTTCACGTCCTGCACCGTGGTGCCGGAGCCCTTGGCGATGCGGATCTTGCGCTTGGCGTTGATCAGTTCGGGCTTTCCGCGCTCCTTGGGCGTCATCGAGGTGATGATCGCATCCATGCGGAGCAGGATCTTGTCGCCACCGGCATCGGCCAGCGCGTTCTGCGCCTTCTTCATGCCCGGCATCATGCCCGCCAGCGCACCCAGGCCGCCCATCCGGCGCATCTGCTGAAGCTGGCCACGCAGGTCGTCCATGTCGAACTGACCCTTGGCCATCTTCTTGGCCATGCGCTCGGCGTCTTCCTGCTGGATCGACTCCGCCGCGCGCTCGACCAGCGACACCACGTCGCCCATGCCGAGGATGCGACCCGCGACCCGTTCAGGATGAAAGGCCTCCAGCGCATCCATCTTTTCGCCGACACCGGCGAACTTGATGGGCTTGCCGGTGACCGCACGCATCGACAGCGCCGCACCACCGCGCGCATCGCCGTCCATCCGGGTCAGCACCACGCCGGTCAGCGGCACCTGCTCCGAGAAGCTGGTCGCGACGTTCACCGCGTCCTGGCCGGTCAGAGAGTCGACGACGAGCAGGATTTCCTGAGGCTGGGCGATCTCCGCCACCGCCTTCATCTCGTCCATCAGCGCCTGGTCGACGTGCAGACGACCGGCGGTGTCGAGCATCAATACGTCATAGCCCTGGAGCTTGGCGGCCTGCATCGCGCGACGCGCGATCTCGACCGGCTGCTGGCCGGCGATAATCGGCAGGGTCGACACCTCGACCTGCGCGCCCAGCGTGGCAAGCTGTTCCTGTGCCGCCGGGCGATTGACGTCGAGCGACGCCATCAGCACCTTCTTGCGCTCGCGGCCCATCGCCCCGCTCGACAGCCGCTTGGCGATCTTGGCGGTGGTCGTGGTCTTGCCCGAACCCTGTAGGCCGACCATCATCACCACTGCGGGCGGGGTGACGTCGAGCAGCAACTCGCTGGCATCCGCGCCCAGCATCGCGATCAGCGCGTCATGGACGATCTTGACGACCTGCTGCCCCGGCGTGATCGAGCGCAGGACGTTCTGGCCGATCGCCTGTTCGGTGACCTTGTCGACGAAGTCGCGCGCTACGGGCAGCGCGACGTCGGCTTCCAAGAGCGCGACGCGCACCTCGCGCATCGCGGTGCGGACATCCGCCTCGGTCAGCGCGCCACGGCCGCGGAGGCGGTCGAATACGCCGCCAAGCCGATCGCTCAAGCTGTCGAACATCGCCTTACCTCGTCAAAACCCGGCCCGAAGGCCAACGACGCACCGCCAAACGCAAAAGCGCCGGCGGGCGAAACCTCGCCGGCCAGCGTGCACCCTTGGGCGCTTCACCTTCACATTCCGAAACGGAACTTGGGGAAGGCCCTTATGGCAAAAGGTCGCCCGGCGCAAGTCCGCCGCGCACCCCGCAACTCGGCGCGGAGACGGGGCGGCAGGACGCGCCGTTAACGGCTTGTACACACCTTGCATGCGACCCGTTTCCCCTATGTCCGGGTCGCACGAGAACGATGCCAACACCGATGTTTCCGCACGCCTGCTCGGCGTTGCGGTGGCGGGCGGCACCTTCTTATTGGCTGCCGCTATCCTGTTGATCGAGCTTGGATTCGATCTACCCGCCAAACTATTGCTCTTTACCGCCGCGACCGCGTCCACCGTCGTCTATTGGCGTTTGCCCGCGCTTCAACTGCGCCACCGGGCCGCCCCGGATCAGCGCGATCCGCTGACCGGCCTGGTCAACCGGCGTTTCTTCCATGACAGCGGGCAGTCGATGATCGACGCGATGCAGCGTCGCAAGCGCGGCGTCGCCCTGCTGCTGCTCGACATCGACCGGTTCCGCGCCTTCGCCGGATCGTTCGGCCATGAGGCCGGGGACAGCCTGCTCCAGCATGTCGCCAAGACGATCCGCGCCGAGGCCCCGTCCGAGGCGATCGTCGCGCGGTTCGAGAGCGACTGCTTCGGCTGCCTTCTCTCCTTCGACCCGCGCGCGCGCGACCGGATCGACCGGCTGGCGGATCGGCTCGCCATCCGCCTGGGCCAGCCCATTCGCTTCGCCGATCAGGAATTCGCGCCGCGCACCGCCATCGCCCTGACCCGGATCGAACATGGCGAGGCGACCATCGACCAGCTGGTCCGCCAGGCCGATCTGGCGCTGATCACCGCCAAGACGCGAGGCGACGGCAAGCCCCTGTGGTTCGAGCCCGCGATGGAAAACGCGATGGCCGAGCGCAACGTCATCATTACCGATTTGCGTGCCGCTCTGGCGGATAGCGATATCTGCCCCCGCTTCCAGCCGCAGGTCGATCTGGGCACCGGACGCCTGACCGGGTTCGAGGTATCGGGCCATTGGGAGCATCCGACGCTGGGCCCGATCGCCGCCGATCGCTTCCTGCCGGTGGCGGAGGCGTGCGGCCTGTCGGGCGAAGTGACGCTCAGCCTGATGCGACAGGCGATGGCGGGTGCGCGTGACTGGGACCCGTCGATCATCCTGTCCGTGCCGATGGTCGCGTCGCAGTTTCAGGATGCCTGGCTGGCGCAGAAGATCATCAAGACGCTGACCGAATGCGGCTTTCCGGCGCACCGCCTGGAGATCGAGATCACCGAGAATGCGCTGTTCGCCAATCTGGCGCTGGCGCAGTCGATCGTCACCAGCCTGAAGAACCAGGGCATTTCCCTGGCGCTCGACCATTTCGGCAGCGGCCAGTCCAGCCTGGCGCATCTGCGCGTCCTGCCCTTCGACCGCGTGCGGATCGATCCCGATTTCATCCGCAACATGAGCGCCGACCCGGATTGCAGCGCGATCGTGTCGGCCATCGTCCAACTGGGCGACAATCTGCACCTGCCGATCGCCGCCAAGGGCCTGCGCGACGCGGAGACGGAGGCGCGGCTGCGCGAGATCGGCTGTTCGCACGGACAGGGACCGCTCTACGGCCCGATGCTGGACCTGGCACAGGTGCGCCAGATGCTGGCCGAAAAGCGCCTGCTGGCGGGTGCGGCCGCGCCCGCCCCGCCGTTCACCAGCCCGCGTCTGGCCGGCTGAGATAGACGCGCTCCGCCTCGGTCGATGCCCGGCCAAGCGCTTCGTTGCGGCTGGGATACCGACCATGAAGCCGGATGACGTCACGGTGATCGCGCGCGAAGGCGAGATTGTCCTCGCGGCCCAGTTCGGCGAACTTGGCGACGCTCAGATCCTGCATCGCCCGCGACTCGGCGTGCATCAGCGGCATATAGACAAAGGCCAGCCGCTCGGGCGGATAGCGATATTCCCATCCCGCATCGATCGCCGACAGGCACAGTTCCAGCGCGAGCGGATCGGCCGCATAGCCTTGCGCCGATCCCCGGTGCAGATTGCGCGAAAACTGGTCGAGCAACAGGATCGCCGCGAGCAGCGTGTCGGGATCGTCGCGCCAGCCGATCGCCCCGGTCGCCAGCACCTGATCGCGAAGCGCCCCGAACCGCTCGGCAATCTCGCGGTCGAGCGCATCGTCCTTGGCGAAATGCCGTTCTGGCGCCAGTCCGAACCAGAAGTCGAGCACGGCCTTCGCGTCCGCGTGGACACGTCGTTCATCCATCCCTAGATCGGCGGTCATGTCGTCCCTCCCTGGACCCGAGATTATCAGTTTGGGCTGCCGCCTGAACATCGCCGAGAGCGAAACGATCCGCGCGCTGGCCGCCGGGCGGGAGGACATGGTCGTCGTCAATAGCTGTGCCGTCACCAACGAAGCCGTCAAGCAGACCCGCGCCGCGATCCGCCGCGCCGCCAGGGCGCGGCCCGATGCGCAGATCGTCGTGACGGGATGCGCGGCGCAGATCGATCCGGCCAGCTTCGCCGCCATGCCCGAAGTCGCGCGCGTGCTGGGCAATGCCGACAAGCTGCGCCCCGAAAGCTGGGCCTCCGCCGAACCGATGCTGGTCGCCGACCTGTCGCGCGTGGTCGAGACCGCGCCGCATCTGGTGTCGGCCTTTGCGGGCCATGCCCGTGCCTTTGTCGAGGTGCAGAATGGCTGCGACCATAGCTGCACCTTCTGCATCATCCCGACCGGACGAGGGCCCAGCCGCTCGGTCCCCGCCGGACTGGTCATCGAGCGGATCGTGCGCGCGGTCGAACTGGGGCACAGGGAAGTGGTGCTGACCGGCGTCGACCTGACCAGTTACGGCCACGACCTGCCCGGCGCGCCCAGCCTGGGCCTGTTGGTCGAGCGTATCCTGACCCATGTCCCCGCCTTGCCCCGGCTGCGGCTGTCCTCGCTCGATTCGATCGAGATCGACGACCGCTTGTTCGAATTGGTGACGGGCGAGGCGCGGGTGATGCCGCATCTCCACCTCTCGCTCCAGGCGGGCAACGACCTGATCCTCAAGCGGATGAAGCGCCGCCACAGCCGCGCGCAGTCGGTCGCGATCGTCGAACGCCTGCTGGCCGCCCGGCCCGACATCGCCATCGGCGCGGACCTGATCGCGGGCTTCCCGACCGAGGACGAAGCGATGGCAGCGGATACGCTGGCGCTGATCGACGATTGTCATATCGTCCACGCGCACATCTTCCCCTATTCGGCGCGCGACGGCACCCCCGCCGCGCGGATGCCGCAGGTTCCCCATCCCCTCCGCCGCGAGCGAGCGGCCAGACTGCGCGAAGCCGCCGCTCGTCGCCGTCGCGACTGGTTGGCAGCCCAAGTCGGGGAAACCCGCGAGGTGCTGGTCGAGCGGCCCGGCACGCGCGGCCATGCGCCCGACTTCGCCGACATTCATTTTTCCCCCGCCGCCGAACCGGGCAGCATCGCCCGCGTTCGGGTCACGGCGGCGACCGAAACCCATCTGATCGGACAATTGGCATGAGTTCTTCCTCCTCCTGGCACGACAAGCTGCTCGGCGGTTTCCGTCGCACCTCGGACCGGCTGGTCGGCAATCTGGCGGGCCTCGGCACCGCGCGGCTCGACGAGGGCACGCTGGACGAGATCGAGGAAGCGCTGATCGCCTCCGACCTCGGTCCCGAGACGGCGGGCCATATCCGCACCCGGCTGGCCGAGGGCAGCTTCGAGCGGAACATGGAGGAACTGGGTATCCGCCTGGTCGTCGCCGAAGAGGTGGAGAAGGCGCTGGCCAAGGTCGCCACCCCGCTGGAGATCGACGCCTTTCCCCGGCCACAGGTGATCCTGGTCATCGGCGTCAACGGATCGGGCAAGACGACCACCATCGCCAAGCTCGCCCACCTCTTCATGGAGCAGGATTACGGCGTGATGCTGGCGGCGGGCGACACCTTCCGCGCCGCCGCGATCGGCCAGCTTGCGACCTGGGCCGAGCGGGTCGGCGTGCCGATCGTCTCGGGCAAGGAAGGCGGCGACGCGGCGGGCATCGTCTATGAAGCGGTGAAACAGGCGACCGCGACCGGCATCGACGTGCTGATCGTCGACACCGCCGGTCGGCTCCAGAACAAGCGCGAACTGATGGACGAGCTGTCCAAGATCCGCCGCGTGCTCGGCCGCCTGAACCCCGAGGCGCCGCATGACATCCTGCTGGTGCTCGACGCGACGACGGGCCAGAACGCGCTCAACCAGATCGAGGTGTTCAAGGACGTGGCGGGCGTCACCGGTCTGGTCATGACCAAGCTGGACGGCACCGCGCGCGGCGGCGTGCTGGTCGCGGCGGCGGAGAAATACGGCCTGCCCATCCATGCCATCGGCGTCGGCGAGGGCATGACCGACCTGCGCCCCTTCGACGCCAACGAAGTCAGCCGGATCATTGCCGGGATCGAAGGAGGCCGGAAGTGAGTACGCAACAGAAAGAAGCGAGTGCAGCGCTGAAGGCCGGGATCGAATATGGTCCACTGGTCCTGTTCTTCGCGGTCAATTTCCTCGCGCCCATGGGCCCGCTGACCCGCGTGCTGGTCGCGACCGGCGCGTTCATGGTGGCGACCGTCATCGCGATGATTGTCAGCCGGGTGAAGATGGGCCGCATCTCGCCGATGCTGTGGATGTCGGGCATCCTGGTCGTCGTGTTCGGCGGGCTGACCCTGTATTTCCACGACGAACGCTTCATCAAGATGAAGCCGACCATCGTCTATGCGATGTTCTCCGCGCTGCTGTTCTTCGGGCTGGCGACCGGGCGACCGTTGATCCAGTTGGTGCTGGGCAGCGTCTATTCGGGGCTCACCCCGGAGGGCTGGCGCAAGCTGACCCGCAACTGGGCGATCTTCTTCGCGCTGATGGCGGTGTTGAACGAGGCGGTGTGGCGCAACTCGACCTGGGATTTCTGGGTGGGGTTCAAGCTGTGGGGGGCGATGCCGCTGACCCTGGGCTTCGCCATTGCGAATATTCCGATGCTGATGAAGCATGGGCTGAACGCCGATGAGGCGAAGGTGCAAGACCCGCCTGTGGAGTAACGGGCCGTCGCCCCAGCGAAGGCTGGGGCCTTTCACGATGGCGCTTGTCCGTTGCCAGAGATCCCAGCCTTCGCTGGGATGACGAATGAAAAACGCCGGGATGACGAAATGAAAAAGGGCGGCCCCGCACGGAGCCGCCCTTCCCTTATCCGAACCGGATCAGCGCGAGATTACGCGACCGCCGCCTCGTACCGGCGACCGGCTTCGTCCCAGTTCACCACGTCCCACCAGGCCTTCAGATAGCCCGGACGGTCGTTCATATAGGTCAGGTAATAGGCGTGCTCCCACACGTCGTTACCCAGGATCGGCGTGCCCTTGTCGGCGACGACGTCCATCAGGGGATTGTCCTGGTTCGGGGTCGAGGTGACCTTCAGCTTGCCCTCGGCATCCGCGATGACCCAGGCCCAACCCGAACCGAACTGGCCCGCACCCTTGGTGTTGAATTCGTCCTTCAGCTTGTCGAGACCGCCGAACGCCTCGATCGCTTGCGCAAGCTTGCCCGAGGGCTGGGTGGTGCCGGGCTTGGTCATGATCTTCCAGAAGAAGTCATGGTTCCAATAGCCGCCGCCATTGTTGCGGACGACCGCCGGGGCCGACGAGATGTTCGCCAGAATGTCCTCGATCGACTTGCCCTGAAGCGACGAATCCGCCTCGACCGCCTCGTTCAGCTTGTTGGTGTAGGCGGCATGATGCTTGTCATGGTGGAAGGTCATCGTCTCCTTGGAGATGACCGGCTCCAGCGCATCATAGTCGTACGGGAGGGGCGGCAGTTCGAAAGCCATCGTAATTGCTCCTTTGGGGTTTGCCTGTGGCAACGCCGGACGCCTCAAATGGCTCCCCGAACGCGGTTACGCAACCGTTCCGATCAGATCATGGCGACGAAGCGCGTGACGAAGCTGGTCATAGCTCAGCCCCAGCGCCTCCGCCGTGGTCCGCTGGTTGAAGCGATTCTCGGCCAGCGCCTTGGTCAGCAATTCGCGCTCGAACCGGGCGACGCGCGATTTGAAGTCGGACGGCCCGACATCGCAGGCCGCCACCTCATCGCCGTCGCTCATGGGAGCAGGCGCGCTGGCCTGATCGCTTTTCGCGGCGGCGGGGGACTGGCCCTGCGGGCGATAGGGCGAGCGGAAGGGATCGATCTCGATCGCATCCACCGGCCCTTCCCGGTCCCAGCGATAGACCGCGCGCTCGACCACGTTGCGCAATTCGCGGACATTGCCGGGCCAGCGATGCTCCATCAGCGCATCCGTCGCGGCGGGACCGAAGCCGGGCCAGTCCTGCCACCCGATCTCCGCCGCCATCCGCCGCCCGAAATGATTGGCGAGCAGCATGATATCGCTCTTGCGCGCGCGGAGCGGCGGCAGGGTGACGACCTCGAAACACAACCGGTCGAGCAGGTCGGCGCGAAACTGGTGCGCGGCGACCTTGTCGGGCAGATGCTCGTTTGTCGCCGCGACGATGCGCACATCGACACGCAAGGGCCGCGACGAGCCGATCCGCGTCACCTCGCCATATTCGACCGCGCGGAGCAGCCGGTCCTGCGCCGCCATCGACAGCGTGCCCAGTTCGTCGAGGAACAGCGTGCCGCCATTGGCTTCCTCGAACCGCCCCGCCCGCGCCTTGGTCGCGCCGGTGAACGCGCCCGCCTCATGCCCGAAGAGTTCGGCCTCGATCAGCGTCTCGGGGAGCGCGGCACAGTTCATGATGACCAGGGGCTGGTCCCACCGCCCGCTCAGCCGGTGGAGGCGTTCGGCGACCAGTTCCTTACCGGTCCCGCGCTCGCCGATGACCAGCACCGGGCGATCCAGAGCCGCGGCGCGGCTGGCGCGTTCCAGCGTATCCAGAAAGGCCCCCGACTGGCCGATGACCTGACTCGTCCGCTCCATTCCCAACAGGTGGCGGATTTTGCCAAGGCTTGGCAAGGGCGCAATCGTTGGCTCATCGCAACTATTTCATAAGTGCCTGTATTTACGTCATTTTTAAAGTTGGCACGGCTCCTGCAATGCTGTCGACATCCCGCCAATGAGCGGACCGAAACATAGAATTCAGGGAGTTTCCACCATGTTCGCCACCAACCTGACCCGCCAGATCGCCGCCATCGCCTGCACCGTCGTGATGAGCGCCACCTGCCTGATGGGCGCCCTCGCCCCCGCGCATGTCGCCACCAGCACGGCCCAGGTTGCGGCGATCGAGGCACCGACCGCATAATCCCCGAATAGCCGCCATCAAGGAGTCTCCGATGGGCATTTTCTCCCGCACCCGCGACATCGTCGCCGCCAATTTCGCCGACCTGCTCGACAAGGCGGAAGACCCCGCGAAGATGATCCGCATGATCATCCTCGAAATGGAGGAGACGCTTGTCGAGGTGCGCGCCTCCGCCGCCCGCACGATCGCCGACCAGAAGGAAATCCGCCGCCACATCCTGAAGCTGGACCAGCTTCAGGAAAGCTGGACGGAAAAGGCCGAACTGGCGCTGTCCAAGGACCGCGAGGACCTGGCCAAGGCCGCGCTGATCGAGCGCCAGAAGGCCGCCGACATGGCCGACCAGTTGAAGGCCGAAGTCCAGGTGCTCGACGATGCGCTGCGCGCCTCGGAAGAGGACATCGCCAAGTTGCAGAACAAGCTGCGCGAGGCGCGGACCAAGCAGAATGCGGTCCAGACCCGTCTGGAAAGCGCGAACAACCGCTATCGCCTGCGCGAGATGTGGAACGGGTCGAAGACGCATGACGCGTTCAGCCGCTTCGACATGCTGGAGCGCAAGGTGGACGAGGCCGAGGGCCGCGCCGAAGCGCTGGGCCTGGGCGCCTCGCCCAAGACGCTGGAAGAGGAAATCGCCGAACTGCGCACCTCCGACCGGGTGGATGCCGAACTCGCCGCGCTCAAGGCGCGCCTGAAAAAGGGGGAGTGAGATGGAGGATTTCTTCAACATCGCCGTCCCCATCGTCTCGATCTTCATCGCACTGCCATGGTTGTTCCTCCACTATATGACCAAGTGGAAGCAGGCGCCGAAGATCACGCAGGAGGACGAGCAATTGCTCGACGAGCTTCATCTGCTCGCCCGGCGGCTGGAGGACCGGCTGAACACGGTCGAACGGATCGTCGCCGCCGACAATCCCGACTTCAAGCCCAGCCTGTCGCAGCCCGAATGGCGCCCGGAAGGTCGCCTCGGCCGCACCGACTACAGCCTCGATCGGAGGAACTGACATGTCCGCCAGCCGCACCCAATTCTATCTCGACAAGCAGAATGCCAAGTTCAAGGGCGTGTGCTCGGGCATCGCCGACTATACCGGGGTCGACGTCCTGTGGGTCCGCATCGCCGCGGTCCTGCTGACCGTCACCGGGGTGGGTATGCCCTGGGTTCCGCTCGCTTACATCCTGGTCGCCTGGATGGCGACGGCCAAGCCGATCGGGCTCTACCAGTCGGACGAGGACGCCAAGTTCTGGCAGGGCGTGCGCAGCAATCCGCGCCGCTCGACCGCCGAGGTCCGCTCGACCTTCCGCGACATCGACCGCCGCCTCGCCGATATCGAACTGCACTATACCAGCCGCAACCGCCAACTGGCCGACGAGATCGACAGCTTGCGCTGATCGCCCGGCCAACGCCACATCTGAAGGGGAGTAAGGATCATGTCTTGGGGAGGACCGGGTTTCGTCCTGGCGATGATCGCGATGTCGACGATCGGCTGGGTGGTCACCACCTGGATCCGTGCGAAGCACGGCTATAGCCTGGACAATGACTGGGGCGGCACCGTCGGCAAGACCGGCATGGCCGATGAACGCAAGGTCGAATTGCTGACCGCCGAGAACCAGAAGCTGGTCGGCCAGGTCTCTCGACTGGAAGAGCGGATCGCCGTTCTGGAGCGGATCGCCACCGACCCCGCCGAGCGGACCGCGCGCGAAATCGACGCGCTGCGCGATCGCTGATCCCGGAGAGACAGGATGAACAATATCGCTCTTCTGATCCCGATCATGGGCATCAGCTGCGGCCTGGTCGCGATCATCGGCGGCGTCTTCGTCCGGCCCTGGTTCGCTTACCGCGAAAAGCGGCTGGCCACCGAAGCCTCGATGGTCGCGGAAAAGGCGGCGCAATATGCGGCCCAGACCGAAAAGCTGGAACAGCGGGTCCGGGTGCTGGAGCGGATCATCACCGATCGCGGCCTGGCGCTCAGCGACGAAATCGACAGCCTGCGTGTGCTGGGCGAAACGCCCGCCCGCATCGAGCACTGACACAAGATTTTAGAGGGGAATTACCACCATGTCCGGTTCACAGTTCATGGTCGTCATGATCGTCGCGATCGTCATGATCGCCAGCATCTTCAAGGCCAAGCATCGCCGCTCGCCCGGCCTCGACATGATCGAGCATTTGCGTGGCGAGGGCAGTCGCGACACCCAGGCGCTCCGCGCCGAGGTTCAGCAGTTGAAGGACCGCATCCAGGTGCTGGAGCGCGTCATCACCGACCAGCACAAGAGCATCGACCTCGACCGCGAAATCGAGCGTCTGCGCGACCGTTAAGCCAACCGTTGATACGGACAGGGAGCCCGGATCATGACCGACACCAATCTCTATATCGTCATCGCGACCGCCGGCCTGGCCGGTCTGGCGATGATCGTCACCGCCGGGCTGGCGGGGTGGCGCGGATGGTTGCAGCTGAAAAGCCGCGAATATGACCGCAGCCACGACATGCCCTACCCGCCCGCCACGTCTGCCGCGGCGCGGATCGAAATGGCCGATCTGAAGGAGCGCATTCGCAAGCTCGAGGCCATAGCCGCCGGGGTGGACCTGTAACCATGGCGCGCCTCGCCCGCCTTCGCCGATGGACGGCCCGGGTCGCCTGTGGCGGCGCGGTCGTCATCGCCGGGGTGGTGCATGTCCCCGCCGCGCTCGCCTTTCCCTATCGCGCCGATTTCGGCTCGACCACGGTGCTGTCCGAGCAGCCGATCGACCGGGCCGCGATGGGCCGGGTACTGGCCCGTGCCGACGGGCTGCTGGCGACGAGCCCGCTCTACCGGACGGGGCTGTCGCGGCAGGTGGTGCTGACCGATGGCGGCTGGCGCTGGGACGTGCTGTCGATCGGCGTGCGGAACGCGATCGCCTTTCGCCGCCCCTTCGCCCATGCGCTGGTTTTCAACCGCAGTTCGGTCGCGACGGACCGGGTGACCAACGGCGCACCGCTGGGCGGGGTGCGCACGCTGTCGGGCACCATCGCGCATGAGACGACCCACCGGCTGGTCGCCGACCATATCGGCGAATGGGCCGCCCTTCGCCTGCCCGCCTGGAAGCGCGAAGGCTATCCCGACTATGTCGCGGGGGAAACCAGCATCCGCCCCGGCGACGAGGCGCTGATCCGCAGGCTCGACCCGACCGCGCCGGTGCTGACCTATTATGAAGGCCGCCGCCGCGTCGCCGCGGAACTGGCGCGCAACGGCGGATCGGTGGACGCGCTGCTCAAGGACTGACCGGTTGTCGTCGCGCGCGAACAACGGTAGCGCGGGGCCCATGTCCGATCTTGCCGAAATCCGCGACGAATATGAATTTCTCGACGCCGACGATCGCTATCGCCTGCTGATCGATCTGGGCCGCGCGCTGGAGCCGATGCCCGAGGCGTTGAAGACCGATGCGACGCTGGTGCGGGGGTGCTCGGCTTCGGTCTGGGTCTATCCGACCAAGGGGGATGGCGAGGCGCTGCACTTCCTGGCGGACTCGAACGCGGCGATCACCAAGGGGATCATCGCGCTGGTCCTGAAGACGGTGCAGGACAAGACGCCTGCTGAAATACTGGCGACCGATATTGAAGGCGAACTCGCGCCGTTCGATCTGAGGAACCAGTTGAGTTCCAACCGGACTCAGGGGATTCCCAACATGATCGCGCTGATCCGGGAGACGGCGGGGCGGTATTGAGGTTCGGGGGTGGGCTCGGTGAGACACCTTGCCCTCCCCCATCCCCTCCCGCCTGCGGGAGGGGCGTGCTTCTTGGCTGACCCGAGCCTACTTCAGCAACGTCTGCCCCATCCCTGACGATCGACAAAGAGACTTGCCCGCGCCTCTGGCCGCTCCCCTCCCGCAAGCGGGAGGGGATGGGGGAGGGTTTGGAGTCTCACCGAGACTAACCCACGTAACTTAAGCCCCCCGCCCCAACCGCGCGGCGATCGCCTCGACATCCTCATCCGGCGTCACGACCAGCCACTCCCCCGGCCGACGCCCGTCCACTAAGGTCACCGCATTCTTCGGACACAGCCCCAGGCACTTGGTTTCGATCACCCCGACCGACGCCTTGCGCCCCTTGCCGAACATCCGCCTGAGCGCCTTGGCCAATGGCGTCTTGCCCTTCGGCCCGAACCCGCCGCCGACCTTTTTCGAGCATTTGCCGCAAACCAGGACCGTCGCTTCCCACTCCACCTTGGCGCGGCGGATCATTCGGGCTTCCAGCTCCGCCGCTCCTCGGCGGCGCGCAGCACTTCATAGGCCGCCTGAACCTGTTGGAACTTCGTCGCCGCCTCGGGGTCGTTGGGGCGGATGTCGGGATGGTTCGCCTTGGCCAGCCCGCGCCAGGTCGCGCGGATCAGGTCGAACTCGGCATCCGGCTCCAGCCCCAGCGCGTCGAGCGCGCGCATTTCGTCGCGTGAACGGCTACCGTCACCCGGCCCCGCCCAGGCCTGATGCTTGGACTGCGCATAGCCCGCGCTGGTCCGTCGCTCCGATGCTTCGCGCGCGGCGGCTTCCTCGGCGCTCAGACCCTGAAAATAGTCCCAGCCGCGATTATATTCGGCGGCGTGGGTCTCGCAGAAATACCAGCGGTCGGGGCTGTTCGGCGACTTGGGCGCGGGACAATTGCCCGGCTGGTCGCAGCCATGCCGGTCGCAGATTCGCACGGGCTTGGCCTCCCGCGCCGCGCCATAGCTGCGCCAGCGAGGAAAGCCCCAGTCGTTGGATCGGGTAGTAGAACGCGCCACGCCGCTCGATTTAAGCGACTTCGGCGCGGGCGCAAGCATAGAGGCGAATGCTTTCCCGGAACGGCTGTGAAAATGGCACTTCGAAACGCTTGACCCGCGGCCAGCCACTCGTTCATGAATTATCGGTCATCATATATTCATGTCCGTACCGGACATATGCGGACGCAAGCGAGTCAGGAGCCGCCATGGCCCAAAACCGTTCCTTCCTGGCTACCGCTAGAGCGGACGTGCCCGCCTCGATCGTGGTGGCGCTCGTCGCGCTGCCGCTCTGCCTCGGCGTCGCGGTCGCCTCCGGCGCGCCGCCCTTCGCGGGCATGATCGCCGGGATCGTCGGCGGGCTCGTCGTCGGCTTCCTCTCCAAATCGCCCTTGTCGGTATCCGGCCCCGCCGCAGGGCTGACCGTCATCGTGTTCGAAGCGATCGAGAGGTTGCCGAGTTTCCAGGTCTTCCTGCTCGCCGTGACGCTGGCGGGTGTGCTTCAACTCGGCTTTTCCCTGACTCGCGCGGGCGTGCTGGCCGAGTTCGTGCCCTCCTCCGTCATCACCGGCATGCTGGCGGCGATCGGCCTGATCCTGATCCTGAAGCAGATCCCCCATGCCATCGGCTATGACGGCGATTTCGAGGGCAGCTTCGAATATGCCAGCCGCGCGGGCGGCAACACCTTCACCGACCTGTGGGCCAGCGTCAGCCGCGATATCGCCCCCGGTGCGGTGCTGATCGGCGCGATCTCGCTCGCCTTCCTCTTCTGGTGGGATCACGCCAAGCCCAAGCAGGGCCCGCTGCGGCTCCTGCCCGGCCCGCTGGTCGTCGTGGTGATCGGCGTGGTCGGCAACATGATCCTGGGCTCGCTGCGGCCCGAATGGCAATTGGCGGGCGCGCATCTGGTGCAGGTGCCGGTCGCGGGCAGCGCGTCGGAATTCGTCGGCCAGTTCCAGTTGCCCGACTTCACCGCGATCGGCACTGGCGCGGTGTGGACGACCGCGATCACGCTCGCCATCGTCGCCAGCCTGGAATCGCTGCTCAGCGTCAAGGCGGTGGACGAACTCGACCCGCGCCGCCGCACGACCGACAAGAATTGGGAATTGATGGCGCAGGGCGGCGGCAACATCGTCTCCGGCCTGCTCGGCGGCCTGCCGGTCACCTCGGTCATCGTCCGCTCCTCGGCCAATGTCGATGCGGGCGCGGAGAGCAAGCTGTCGACCATGCTCCACGCCACCTGGCTGTTGCTGTCGGTCGCGCTGATTCCGGTGGTGCTGAACCAGATCCCCCTGGCCGCGCTCGCCGCCGTGCTGATCGCCACCGGCTACAAGCTGTGCAAGCCCAAGCTGTTCACCGAGCGGTACAAACAGGGCTGGACCCAGTTCATCCCGTTCATCGTCACCATCCTGGCGATCCTGCGCACCGACCTGCTGATCGGCATCCTGGTCGGCCTGGCCGTCGGCTTCGTCTTCGTCGTGGCGCGCAATTTCCGCCCGGCGCTGACCTTCGCTTCCGACGACGAGGACTGCCTGATCCGGGCGCGGCGCAACCTGTATTTCATCCACAAATATGAGTTGCAGAAGTCGCTGGCCAAGGTGCCGGACGGCGCCAACCTGCTGATCGACCTGTCCTCGACCTCCTATGTCGATCTCGACAATATCGACATCATCAACGCCTTCATCAAAGGCGCGGAGTATCGCGGGATCGACGTGATCGTGCGCAGCGACGTCGCGGAACGGACCGCGCCGATGATCAAGGCCCCTTCGACGGGAGTGCGCTACGCATGAGGGAATATAAGCAACTCCTGCTCGCCAATAAGGCCTGGGCCGCCGAACTGCTCGAGGAGAAGACCGACTTCTTCCAGCGCCAGACCGCGGGGCAGAAACCCGACTTCCTCTGGATCGGATGTTCCGACAGCCGGGTGACGCCCGAACAACTGACCATGACGCCGCCGGGCGGCATGTTCCTGCACCGCAACATCGCCAATCTGGTCCATGACGACGACCTGAACCTGTTGTCGGTCGTGCAATATGCGGTCGACGTGCTGGAAGTGCGGCACGTCATCCTGTGCGGCCATCATGGCTGTGGCGGGGTGCTCGCCACACTCGACGGCGGGACGGAGGGGCCGGTCGATCAGTGGCTGGCCAATGCCCGCGACGTGCTCCACCGCCACCGCGACGAAATCGACGCTCAGCCGAACCAGGAGGCCAAGGTCAACCGGCTGGTCGAGGTGAACGTGATGGAGCAGCTCCGCCACCTCGCCCGGCTCGACACCATCCAGAAGGCGTTCGCTTCGGGTCGGGAACTCTGGCTCCACGGCTGGGTCTATGACATTCGCGACGGGCATATCAAAACCCTGCTGGAAATCGACGCGACCACCGATCTCGACGCGCTGGCGCGACCGGACAAGGTTCTGATGTGATCCGCGATCCTGCGCGCGCGCCGTAACGGTGCGGCGCGCGGTGGATGGGAATGAGCCAGAGGGCCTGTAAGCCGGGTTCTGTCCACCGGCGCAAAGCCGGATGGGCGACCATTCTTCTAGGACGATGCTTGCACATCGCCTCAAGCAACCAACCCGGATGGCGGGCGGGAACACGCCCCGACGCTTGCGCGCCATGCCATCCCTATTCGGTCTTGCTCCCGGTGGGGTTTGCCATGCCGTTCCCGTTACCGGGACCGCGGTGCGCTTTTACCGCACCCTTTCACCCTGACCTGGCCGAAGCCGTGGCCGTCTGCTCTCTGTGGCACTGTCCCTGGGGTCACCCCCGCCGGGCGTTACCCGGCACCGTTATTCCGTGGAGCCCGGACTTTCCTCGCCCCCGGTTTCCCGAGGCCGCGGCCGCCCGGCCCTCTGACTGCTGGGCGATGTAGACGGATTGGTGGGGAGGGCAAGGGGTTTGTGTGGACGGTGGGGCGTGGCCTTCGACTTCGCTCAGGCTGAACGGATTTCGGTATCCAGCCCCTCGCTCCGTTCGGGCTGAGCGAAGTCGAAGCCCACGCCCCGCCCTCAGTCATCCCCCTGCGGCCGGGGCAGCAACAGCGCGAGCAGGATCATCCGGCACTCCGCATCGATCTCTCCATCGATCAGTTCGGGGCGGAAGCGCCGCTGGAACGCCATGATCGCCGCCATCCGGTCGGTCACGTCATAGCCGAACCGCTCCAGCGCCAGGCAGAAGCCCGCCTCGGTCCACATCGGGTCCATCAGATTCTTGGTCGGGCGCGGCAGGGCCAGACGTCGCCGGGCCAGCGCGCCCCAGGGAAACAGCTCGCCCGGGTCACGCTTGCGGGCAGGGGCGATGTCGGAATGGCCGACGATATTGCCCCGCGTGATGCCATGGCGCTTCTGGATGTCGGCGACCAGTTCCATCACCGCCGCGATCTGTTCGTCGGGAAAGGGACGATAGCCCCAGTCATGGCCGGGATTGACGATCTCAATCCCGATGCTCGCCGAATTGACGTCCTCGATCGAACGCCAGTGCGAGCGTCCGGCATGCCAGGCCCGGTTCTCCTCATCGACCAGGCGCAGGACGGTGCCGTCCTCGGTGACGAGATAGTGGCAGGATACCTTGGCCTCCGGGTCGCATAGCCGCGCGATCGCGGACTCGGCATCCTGCATTCCCGTATAGTGCAATACGATCATCGTGATGGGCAGGGTTCGCGCGTCGAAATTGGGTGACGGCGTTTCGACGATCGTCATGCAACCTCCTGAACGACCTCCGTTCGCCGCCCCTGTTAGCGGCATCGTGGTCGCAAGGATACGCCCTCATGCGCGGCGAAGGGGATCGTCCGCGACACATTTCTCGTACACCCCGCGCCCGACGGGAGCGAGCTGGAACAGGTCGGTCTGGCCGATCACCGTCTCGCCCGCGCCCAGGATCAGTCCGGCGGAGGGCCGCATCGCGTCGGAGATGGTCTGGAAGGCGCGCCGCTTGGGCTCGGGGGCGAGATAGAGCATGACGTTGCGGCACAGCACCAGATCGAACGGGCCGCCCGGCGCGGGGTCGGACACCAGGTTCATCTGGCGAAAGCTGACATGCCGCAGCAATTCGGGCCGGACGGCCCATTCGTTGCCGGGCCGCCCTTCGAACCAGTGGACCATCTGGCGGATCGGCAGGCCGCGCTGCACCTCGAACTGGGTGAAGCAGCCGCTCCGCGCCCGGGCCAGCGCCGCTTCGGATACGTCGGTCGCGACGATTTCGGGCACCGCCATGCCCGATGCCTGATGCCGCTCGGCAAAGAGCATCGCGATCGACAGCGGCTCCTGCCCCGACGAACAGCCCGCGCTCCAGATACGCGGCCGGCGACCGGTACGCTCTACCTCCGCGACGATCGCCAGAACATGGTCGAACACATGCGGGTCGCGGAAGAAGGATGTCTCGCCATTGACCAGCGCATCGACCACGCGGCCCGCCAGCGAAGCATCGCGCCCGTCGAGCATGGCGGACACCAGCTGGTCGAGCGTATCGAAATGCCGTTCGCGCATCAGCGGCAGCAACACCGTATCGACCCGCGTCGAGCGATGGCTGACGATCTGCTGCCCGGTCCGCGCTTCCAGCAGGGCGGCCAGCACGGCCAGCGCCTGTCCGGATGCGGCGGGGAGCGTCGCGGAACGCTCGGCAAGGGCGGGAGGGCAGAAAGCACCCGGCATGGTCAGGCCATCGCCCCGGTGATGATCATCGTGCCGATCGCACCGGGCGGCAGGACAATGTCGGCCAGATCGTTGGACACGATCGCGCCCGGCATGCCCCATACGACCGAGCTTTCGCGGTCCTGGGCGATGATCGTACCCCCTGCCGCCTTCAACACGCGCGCCCCTTCCATGCCATCGCGCCCCATGCCCGTCAGGACGATCCCCCAGGCGCGGGTTCCCCAAACCTCCGCGATGGAGGCGAACATCGGATCGACCGAGGGCAGGCAGCCGCTGCTCGCCCGGTCGTGTCGCAATCGGATCGCGGCACCGCCATCGGCCAGCGGGATGAAGGTGATATGCGCATCGCCCGGCGCGACGATGATCCGACCGGGCCGCACGCGCATCCGGTCCTCCGCCACGTCGCAGGGACGGCGCGCGACGGCGGTCAGTTGCGCCGCGAAAAAGGGCATGAAAGAGGCCGGGAGATGCTGCGTCACGACGATCGGCACCGTCATCGTGGCGGGAAGCGGGGCCAGCAATTGGGCCAGCGCATGGATACCGCCGGTCGACGCGCCGATCGCGATGATTTCCGGCCGGGCATGACCGATGGGCAGCAGCGGCACACTGGGTAGCGGTGCGGCACGCTCATCGGACAGCGCAAGCGCGTCGAGCTTGTGGAGCAGGGCCTGGGCGAAGTCGGACAGCCCCTGCGGCCGGGGTTTGACCAGCGTGTCGGCCGCCCCGTGCGCCAGCGCCTGCACCGCCGCCGCGCCGCCGGTCGGGGTGGAGGAGGATACGATGATGATCCGCGCCCCCTGTCCCGCTGCCAACAGGCTGGGCAAGGCGGTGATCCCGTCCATGCCCGGCATGGCGACGTCGAGCAGGATGATGTCGGCGCGATCGGACGCCAGAAAGGCGAGCGCGGCATCGACATGACTGACCGCGCCGACCACCGCGAACCGGGCATGCGGCTCGATCTGACGGGCGATCAGGGCGCGCGCGACGGCGGAATCGTCGACGATCAGGATGCGCGTCGCCCCCCCACGCCGCGCGAGGGGGAAAGCCCCTGGCGCGGCGGGCGGCACCATGCCGCTATGATCCCCAGGCGCCATCGGCTTCGCCGGGGTCAGATCATACCGACGAGCTGGAGCTTGCTTTCCAGCGTGTCGCGGTCGAACGGCTTCATGATATATTCGTCCGCCCCGGCATCGATCGCCGCACGGATATGCGCCATGCCGTTTTCGGTGGTGCAGAACACGATGCGCGGACGCTGCGGCAGATTGGCCTCGCGCAGGGCACGCAGGAAATCCATGCCGCTCATCACCGGCATGTTCCAGTCGAGCAGGATGACGTCGGGCACCGATTCCAGGCACGCCTCCAACGCCTCGCGACCGTCCCCGGCCTCGCGCACCTGAAGGTCCAGCGTTTCCAATATGTGCCGGGCAACCTTTCGGATCACCTTGGAGTCATCGACCACGAGACAGGTTTTCATGCGGCACGCCTTGCTACTACTGCGGTCCAGCCGGGACCCAGGCCGTGTTGATAGCGATCGAAAGGTAACAGGCGGGTTAATCCGCTATGCCAGGATCGGCGTGGGATGCGGGACCAGCCGGGACAGGTCGAGGATCAGCAACGGCTCGCCGTCGCGCACGACCATGCCGTTCGCCGCGCGCGACCAGGCGCCGCCGCCGGGCGGGACATGCGGCATCGGGCTGGTCTCGAACGTCTCGATATCCTCCAGCGCGTCGACTAACATCGCGTAATAATGGCCGTCCTGCCGGGTGATGACCGCGCGGCGGACATGCGGCGGCATCGGCTCCAGCCCCAGCGCGCGTCGGGTATCGACCACCGTGACGACCCGGCTGCGGAGCGCGGTCAGCCCCCGGACGGAAGGCTCGGCGCGGGGTACGGCCACGACATCGCCGATATCGACCACCGAGTCGACCTGATCGGCATCGAAGACGACGCCCTGCCCGGCGATGCTGGCGATCAGGAACAGGGTCATCGGCCATCTCCACGCCGGGCATGGCCCGCCACCGCCGCGATCAGCGCGGACCGGTCGTAACGATAGATGCTGTCCGGGTCGGCGGCCATGTCCCGCTCCCGCCGCAACCGGACCACGGGCGCACCCAAAGCCTCGCCCGGCGCCGCATCGTCCTCCATCATCAGCCGCACGGCGGGCGCTTCATCCTTGGGCGGTTGCAGGACGCAGCGATAGCCGTTCGCCTCCAGCACCGGACGGAGGAAACGATCCATCCACGCCGCCCCCGCCCCGTCGAGCAGGCAGAGCGGCGACCGTGCGCCCTCCCCGATGGGTGCGGTGTCGAGGAACAGCGCGAGAGGATCGAGGATCTCGATCGGTCGCCCATCGCACACCGCGATCCCCAATATCGGTCCCGCACCGGCGGCGGGCGTGATCTCGGCGGGCAGTTGAATGATCTCCAGCGCGCCGCGAATGGCATAGGCGCATTCGGTCTCGCCATCGGTCAGGCGGATCACCTCGACCTCGCCGCCCGACGACAGATCGGTCGGGGCGACCGCATCGCTATGGTGAAGCGCGATCGTCGTCTCGCCCACCACCAGTCGGACCCGTCCGCCCAGATGGTGCACGGCATCGGCGGCGACCTTTTCGACACGGTCGATCGCGCCCAGCGGAATGGCGCGGTACATGCCGTCCAGATCCTCGAACAGCAAGGCCGGGGCATCCGCTTCCTCCTCGACCTCGGCGACGGCGGCGATTGCTGCGCGCTGGAAGCGCAAGCCCGCCGCCTGCGCCAGCCCACCGCCATCGAGCAGCAGCATCGGCAGGCCGCTGTCGGGCAGGGTCTGTCCGGCATAGAGCCCGGTCGCCATCACGGCGGGTGCGGCGGGCTTCACCACCACTTCCTCGGTATCGAGCACATCGTCGACGCCCAGCGCATAATCGCCGTCGCGGGTCGCGACGATCACCAGCGTCGCCGGATCGCCCCGCCCCAGTTCCAGGAACGGCCCCAGCGGCAGCATGGGCAGGCGACGCCCGCGCACCGTGGCGATGCGAATGTCGCCGACAGGATCGATCCGCACCTGATCCCCGCGCACCTTCACGATCTCCTCGATCGTCTGGCGCGCGATGCCGAAGCGCTGGTCGCCGACCGACACGACGATGGTCGACATGATCGACAGGGTGAGCGGCACCTGGACCGTGATGGTCAGCCCCTGCCCCGGCCGGTTGTCGAGCGCGACGCGACCGCCGACATGCTCGATATTGGCATGGACCACGTCCATCCCGACCCCGCGACCCGAGGTGGCGGACACGGTGTCGCGGCTCGACAGCCCCGGCTCGAAGATCAGCTTCAGCTTTTCCGCCGGGGTCATCGCGGCTACCTCGGCGGCGGTGCGGCGTTCGCTTGCCACCGCCTTGGCCGCGATGCGCGCGACGTCGATCCCGGCGCCGTCATCCTCGACCTCGATCAGGATCTGGTTGCCCGACTGGCGCGCGCTGACCCGGATCTGGCCGGTCGGCGGCTTGCCCAGGCGGCGGCGTTCGGCGGGCGGCTCGATGCCATGGTCGATCGCGTTGCGGATGATATGGACCATCGGGTCGCGCATCATCTCGATCATCTCGCGGTCCAGCTCGACATCCGCGCCCTCGATACGCAGCGCCACCGCCTTGCCCAATTCCGCCGCCACGTCGCGCACCATGCGGGGCAGCGCGGAGAACAGGCCGTCGACGGTCTGCATCCGGCTGCGCGTCACCGTGTCGCGCATGTCGGCGACGGTCAGCGACAGCCGGTCCAGCGCCGCCTCGACGCGCGGGTCCAGCACATCGTCGCGAAGCCGCCGCGCCAGTTCGTTGCGGGCGAGCACCATGTCCGACATACCGCTCATCATCCGGTCGAGCAGATCGACATTCAGCCGCACGCTGCGCGGTGCGATGCGCGGCGCGGCGACGGTGCGCGCCGCCGGGGCGACCGGTGCGGTCGGCTTTTGCGACAGCGCCTCGATCAGCGCGACATCGTCCGAATCGTCATGGGGCGTGCCCGCCGCGATCGCCTCGACGATCGCACCGATCCGGTCGACGATCGCCAGCACGGCATCGACCAGCGCGGTGTCCCGGCATCCGCTCGCCATCGCGCACGGCGGCCAGCACATCCTCCGCCGCATGGCTGAGCCGGGCCAGGCGCGGCAGGTCGAGAAAGCCGCAGCTTCCCTTCACGGTATGAACGAAGCGGAAGATCGCATCCAGCCGTGCCCGGTCGGCGGGGGCGGCTTCCCACGCGACGATCTCGCCGGAAAGCGCCTCCAGCGTTTCGCGAGTCTCGGCAATGAATTCCTGCAGCAGGTCGTCCATAAATCCCCGAGGGAGCGAAAATTATGCTCCCTCATGGCGCTACAAGATTAAAAGGGTGTTTACCCCGCGCGGATCGCCGCCCCCAGGATCATGGTATTGGGGGCCGGTTCGGTGACCAGCGTCATGCCGCCATGCTCGGTGGTCAGCGTATGGACCAGGAAAGCGGGCGCGGTGCGCGACGCCAGCGGCTCTGTCCCCTGCCCTTCCATCAGCGTCCGGCGGATTTCGGGATCGAGCAGGATGCGCGGCCCCTCGATCCGGATCGCGATCTCGATCGCCTCGCGGCCGGCCTCCGCGCCGATATCGATCGTGCCGCCGCGCGCCAGCGCCTCGGTCGCGATCAGCGCCAGGTTCATCAGAATGCGGACCGCGGGCTTGGGCAGGCTGGGCTGCTCGACCAGCCAGCCCAGCGTCGTGCGGCGATTGTCGACCAGCAGCCCCTCGATCGCCGCCTTCGCCTCGCCCATGTCGACCCGGTCGGCAAAGCCGCCACCCGCGCCGAAGGCCAGACGAAAGAATTTCAGCTTGTTGGCCGAGGCGCGCGCGCTGTCCGCCAGCAATTCCATGCAGCGTTCGCGCATCGCCGGATCGGTCTCGTCGGCGAGCAGCTCCAGCCCGTTGTTGAGCGCCCCCACCGGCGACAAAAGATCGTGGCACAGTCGCGAACACAACAGGCTCGCGAAATCCACCGGGCTGACGTTCATGTAAAATCCCTCGACGAATGGCCCCCTTGTGGCGCGGCTGTCACATCGACGCAAGCAAGGTCGAGCGGATCGAACCGACCATGACGCCGACCCGCCGCCACTGCGCGCCAGGCGGTGATCGTACCAGCGGGCCCCGCGATCAGCCAGATCATCCCGTCCGGCGCGGCGTCGGCGGCATCGCGGGGTGATGGCTCGGCAAGCCCCGTCGGATGCGAATGATAATGCCCGATCACCGCCGGACCGCCGCCCCGCGCCGCCCGGTGCGCCGCGATCAGCGCCGCCGGATCGATCTCGAACCTGTGCCAGGGTTCGGCGGCGACGTTTGCACAGGGCAAGGCGACGGCGATATGCGCGCCCTGCCCAAGCAGCAGTCCGCAGATTTCGCGATCGGGCGAGGTGGCGGCGCTTTTGTCGATCAAATCCAGCGCGTCGCTTGAAATCGTCACGGTCATGCCCAATTTACTAGGCCATGGACCGGGGGGTTTCCATCATCGATGCGCGGATCGCGCCCACAGCGGATGGCTGGCGGTTGGACCGCGCGCTGGCCGATGCGGTGCCGACCCTGTCGCGCGAACGGCTGAAGGTGCTGATCGCCAGCGGTGCGGTCACCCGCGACGGCACGATGGCGCGCGACCCGGCCAAGCGCGCGGCGGCGGGCGACGTCTTTCAGGTCGCCGTACCCGCCCCGACCCCGGCGCATAACGAACCGCAGGATATCCCGCTAGTCATCGCTTATGAAGACGAGCATCTGATCGTCATCGACAAGCCGGCCGGGCTGGTCGTCCATCCCGCCGCGGGCAATCTGGACGGGACTTTGGTCAACGCGCTGCTCCATCATTGCGGCGGATCGCTGTCGGGCATCGGCGGAGTCGCGCGGCCGGGGATCGTCCACCGGATCGACAAGGACACCTCCGGCCTGATGGTCGCGGCGAAGACCGACCGTACCCACGAAGGGCTCGCCAAGCAGTTCGCGGCGCATTCGATCGACCGCCGCTACCGCGCGATCACCGGCGGCATTCCCCGCCCCGCCGACGGCACCGTCGATGCACCGCTCGCGCGCAGCCCGCAGAACCGCAAGAAGGTGGCGATCGTCCAGAGCGGCAAGCGCGCCGTCACCCATTATCGCACCATTGAAAAGCTGAACAACGCCGCTTTGGTCGAATGCCGGTTGGAGACGGGACGCACGCATCAGGTGCGGGTGCATATGCAATCGCTGGGTCACGCCTTGCTGGGCGATCCGGTCTATGGTAGAACAAAGGGTGCTCAAAAAGCCCTGCTCGAATCGCTCGATTTCCGGCGCCAAGCCCTGCACGCGGCGCATCTGGGCTTTATTCATCCCATAAGCGGTAACGCTTTGGCGTTTGAGAGCCCGATGCCCGCCGATATGCAGGAACTGTTCAGTCGGCTTCACGTATAGCAGAAGACCGCCTCGCGCCCGAGCGACGGGCCAGACGGAATGAAGCTCCAGAAAGGGAGATAAGGATCATGGCAAAAGGCAGCAACGTCCCGGCGACGATTCCTGCGCTCGGCGGGGAGCAGTCGCTCAACCGCTATCTGGCCGAGATCAAGAAATTCCCGATCCTTGCCCCGGAGCAGGAATATATGCTCGCCAAGCGCTTCCAGGAGCATGGCGACCCGGAGGCGGCGGCCCAGCTCGTCACCTCGCACCTGCGTCTCGTGGCCAAGATCGCGATGGGCTATCGTGGCTATGGCCTGCCCACCTCCGAGCTGATCTCGGAGGGCAATATCGGCCTGATGCAGGGCGTGAAGAAGTTCGAGCCGGATCGCGGCTTCCGCCTGGCCACCTATGCGATGTGGTGGATCCGCGCTTCGATCCAGGAATATATCCTGCGCTCGTGGAGCCTCGTGAAGATGGGCACCACGGCGGCTCAGAAGAAGCTGTTCTTCAACCTGCGCCGGATGAAGTCGAAGCTCGACGCCTTCGAGGACGGCGATCTGCGCCCCGAGGACGTGACCAAGATCGCCACCGATCTGGGCGTCAACGAGGACGAGGTCATCAGCATGAACCGCCGCATGGCGATGGGGGGCGACACCTCGCTCAACGTCTCGATGCGCGAGGATGGCGAGGGCCAGTGGCAGGACTGGCTGGCCGATGACGCGCCGCTCCAGGACTCGGTCGTCGCCGAGCAGCAGGAGGCGGATGTCCGCCACGACATGCTGGTCAGCGCGATGGACGACCTGAACGACCGCGAGAAGCACATCCTGACCGAACGCCGCCTGACCGACGATCCCAAGACGCTGGAAGAACTCAGCCAGGTTTACGGCGTCAGCCGCGAGCGCGTCCGCCAGATCGAGGTGCGCGCGTTCGAGAAACTGCAAAAGGCGATGATGCGCATCGCCGGTGAAAAGCGGCTGCTGGCGGCCGCCTGAGCATGACCGGCCGCACCGTCGTCATCGGCGGCGGCGCGGCCGGGATCGCGGCGGCACGGACGCTGCATGAGGCGGGGCGGGATGTCCTGCTGATCGAGGCAGCGGACCGGCTTGGCGGGCGGGCGCGTAGCGTTCGGTTGCCGACTGGCCATATCGTCGACCATGGCTGTGGCTGGCTTCATTCCGCCAAGCGTAACCCCTGGACGGCCATTGCCGAACAGGCAGGCTTCACCATCGACCGCCGCTCGCCCAACTGGCAGGTCCAGTGGAACGACCTGGGCTTTCCCCCGGATGGGAAGCGCGCCTCGGGTCAGGCCTATGCCCGGTTCGAGGAAGCCGCGATGGCCGCGCTCGACCGGCCCGACCGGCCGCTGTCCGATTTCGTGGCGGCGGACGATCCGTGGCGGCCGATGATCGACGCGATTTCGGGCTACGCCAACGGCGCGCCACTCACCGACGTGTCGCTGCACGACTGGGCGACCTATGAGGAGGCCGCGACCGACGACAATTGGGCGGTGGTCGAAGGCTATGGCACGGTCATCGTGAACCACGCGGGCCGCGTGCCGGTGCGCACCGGCGTGACCGCGAGCCGGATCGACCATCGCGGCAAGACCATCCGCATCGAAACCTCGCAGGGTGTGCTTGAGGCGGAGCACGTCATGATCGCCGTCCCCACCACCGTGCTGGCGGAAGGCAAACTCACCTTCGATCCACCTTTGCCCGCCAAGCAGGAAGCCGCCGCCGCCCTGCCGCTGGGGATCGCGGATAAGGTCTTCCTGTCGGTCGAAGGCCCCCTGCCCTGGCCCGCGCATGCGCATCTGACCGGTGATCCGCATTCCGCCTGCACCGCCAGCCACCGCCTTTCGCCCTTCGGCTGGCCGATTGTCGAAAGCTTCTTCGGCGGCCCTTGCGCCGAAGCGCTGGAGGAAGAAGGCGCGGCGGCGCAATTCGCCGTCGACGAACTGGTCAAATTGCTCGGCAACGACTGGCGACGGCGGTTTACCCCATTGGACGCAACACGCTGGCGGCATGCACCGCTGATCGGCGGCAGCTACAGCCATGCCAGGGTCGGCCACGCTGAGGCGCGCCAAAAGCTGGCCGAACCGGTCGACAACCGCCTGTTTTTCGCAGGCGAGGCCTGTTCGCGTGAGGATTTCTCGACCGCACACGGCGCCTATACGACCGGTCTTGCGATGGCGCGGGCGATACTGGCATCGTCCTGACCCGCCATCACTGCATCCCGATGGGACGACACAGGACAGGAACGAGATGACCGCGCCCGATCTTCCTCCAGGCTATACGCTGCGCCATGCCATACCGGAGATCGCGGACTATCTTCGCCTTCGCCGGATCGCCGGGCTGACCCCACGCAGCACCGGCGCCGCCGAGGCCGGTTTGCCGCGATCGATCTTTGGCGTGACGATCGAGCATGACGGCCGCGCGATCGGCATGGGCCGGGTCATCGGTGACGGCGCGCTATGCCTGCACATCGCCGACATTGCGGTCGATCCCGAGCATCAGGGACGCGGACTGGGCAAGTCGGTCATGGCCGCGCTGATGGCCTATATCGCAGCGCATGTTCCCGCCGAGACCTATGTCAATCTGATCGCCGATGGCGAGGCGCACCGCCTCTATGCGCAATTCGGCTTCGAACCCGTCGCGCCCGCCTCGCAAGGCATGGCGGTTTGGATCACCCCATCCTGACAGGCCCCGTCACGGCCGCGCGCCATCGGCGAGGAGGCAAGCAATGCCGGACTCCTCGCCCCATGACGAAAGCCCCCGATCCTCGCAGGGGGTATTCGATCCTTCGTCCCGCACTCCTCACCGGATCGGCGAGTTCGGATCCAGCCGCATGTCCAGATACCGGTCCACCGACCCCATCAGCTCGGGCATCTCATGCTCGAAGAAGTGGTTGGCCTTGGGGATGGTGTCGTGGTGGATGGTGATGTGCTTCTGGGTGCGCAGCTTGTCGACCAGCTTCTGGGTCGCCGCCGGGGTCGCGACCTCGTCGGCCTCGCCCTGGATGATGATGCCCGAGGAGGGGCACGGCGCGAGGAAGGTGAAGTCGTACATGTTGGCGGGCGGCGCGACCGAGATGAAGCCGCGAATCTCCGGGCGGCGCATCAGCAACTGCATGCCGATCCACGCACCGAAGCTGACGCCCGCGATCCAGGTGGTCGACGCTTCCGGGTGAAAGCTTTGCACCCAGTCGAGCGCCGAGGCCGCGTCGGACAGTTCGCCGATACCGTTGTCGAACGTGCCCTGGCTCTTGCCCACACCCCGGAAGTTGAAGCGCAGCGTCGCGAAGCCGCGCCGCTGGAAGGTCTTGTAGAGTTCCTGCACGATCCGGTTGTTCATCGTGCCGCCCGCATTGGGATGGGGGTGCAGGATCATCGCGACGGGCGCGCGCGGACGCGGAGCGGGAGCGAAACGGCCTTCGAGGCGGCCTTCGGGGCCGGGGAAAATGACTTCGGGCATCAAAACTCGCCGATCTGGAAGGGCGCTGGTGGAGCACCCGGAACGTTGCGCTATATAGGCCGAAGCGTCATTTTCGCAATTGTTCGATCATTCCAGTTAGGCAACGAACCCTGTCCCGTCTTTATCTCGATCATGCCGCCACCACCCCGATGACCGACGCGGCGCGCGCCGCGCTGGCGGAGGGCTGCGCGATCTGGGCGAATCCTTCCTCCCCCCATGCCGAAGGGCGTGCCGCCAAGCGCGCGCTGGAGGATGCGCGGGGCAGCATCGCCCGTTCGCTGGGCTGGCGGCACGACATCCTGTTCACCAGCGGGGCGAGCGAATCCCTGTCCATCGCGCTGACCCGCACGATGGCGGAGCGGCGCTTCGTCGGGGCGATCGACCATGACGCGGTGCTGCGCGCCGCCCCGGAGGCGATCGTCATGCCGGTCGGGGTCGATGGCGTGCTGCGCCTGCCCTACCTCGATGGCCCCCGCGCGGTCGTGACGGTGCAATGGGCCAATAGCGAAACGGGTGTGCGCCAGCCCATCGCGCAACTGGCGGAGGTCATTCACGCCGCCGGGCACATCCTGCTGGTCGATGCCGCGCAAATGCCTGCGGGGGCCGACCCGGAGGTGATCGACCATGCCGATCTGGTCGCCCTGTCGGCGCACAAGCGCGGCGGACCGCCGGGGATCGGCGCGTTGCTGGTCCGCGACCTGAGCCTGCTGGCCCCCACCGGCGGGCAGGAGCGCGGCTATCGCCCCGGCACCGAGAATATGCCGGGCGTGCTGGGCTATGCCGCCGCGCTGGCCGAGCCCGAGCCGGATCATTGCGACCTGCGCGCGCACCTCGACGATGCGATCCGTCGTTCGGGCGGGATCGTCGTCGCGGACGCCAGCCGCCGCCATCCCGCCATCGCCAGCTATCATATGCCCGGCAAGCCCTCCGCCGCACAGTTGATCCAGTTCGATCTCGCGCAAATCTCGGTATCGGCGGGTAGCGCCTGCGCCAGCGGCAGCCTGAAGCCCAGCCATGTCCTGTCCGCCCTCGGCTGGAGCGTGGAGGCGGGGCGCGAGGTGGTGCGGGTCAGCTTCGGCCGCACCACGACGCGCCAGGATGTCGATCGCTTCGTCACCGCCTGGCGCGCCATATCGCGGGGTCAGCGGGCGGCATGATCTATCTCGACTATCAGGCGACGACCCCGCTCGCCCCCGAAGCGTTGAAGGCGATGCTCCCCTGGCTGGAACAGGGTCATGCCAATCCCCATTCCCCCCACCGCGCCGGACGACAGGCGCGCGCGGCGGTGGAGGTGGCGCGCGATCAGGTGGCGGCGCTACTCCCCACGGGCGGGCGGGTGGTCTTTACCAGCGGTGCGACAGAGGCGCTCAACTGGGCGATCAAGGGCGTGAGCGGCGGCATCGTCACCACCGCCATCGAACATGCCGCCGTTCTCGACACCGCACGCGCGACCGGACGACCGTTGACCGTGCTGCCGGTCGATGGCGAGGGTCTGGTCACGCCGGAATCCATGGCGGAGGGCACGGCTCTGGTCGCCGCCATGCTGGTCAACAACGAGATCGGCACGATCCAGCCCATCGCGGCGCTGGCCGGACACGCCCATCGCGTAGGTGCCTGGATGCTGTGCGACGCGGTGCAGGGCTATGGCCGGATCGCCATTCCCGATGGCGTCGATCTGGTCGCGCTGTCGGCGCACAAGATCCATGGCCCCAAAGGTATCGGCGCATTGTGGATACGCGACGGCATCACCCTGCCCCCGCTGCTTCATGGCGGGGATCAGGAGGGCGGTCGCTCGGGCACGCTCAGCCCCGCGCTCTGTGCCGGGTTCGGCGCGGCGGCGAGGCTGATGGCGACGCACGCCGAGGCGGATCGCGTGCATGTCGAGCGGTTGTGGACGCTGGCGGTGGAGCGGCTCGGCCCGGACTGGACGGTCAACGGCTCGACCACCCGGCGCTATCACGGCAACCTCAACGTCCGTCGCGAAGGGCTGGACGTGGCGCGGCTCATGTCCGATTGCCGCGACATCGCCTTTTCCGCCGGCAGCGCCTGTGCCAGCGGATCGGGACGGACCAGCCATGTCCTGACCGCGCTAGGCCTGAACGGCGCGCAGGCGAAATCCTCGATCCGGCTGGGCTTCGGGCGCTACACGACGGAGGCCGAATTGCTCCAAGCCCTCGACCAGTTGGTGACGGCGGCCAAGGTGCAGCGTCCGTGATCGCCCTGAGCTTCATCGGCCGCGACGGTCATGCCCTCCCCGCCGAGGCCTCGCCCGGCGAGACGCTGCTCCGCGCCGGACAACGGGCGGGCCAGCCGATGGAGGGCACCTGCGGTGGGCAAATGTCCTGCGCGACCTGCCATGTGCTGATCGATCCGGCCTATATCGACCTCCTCGCCCCGCCCTCGCCCGAGGAGGAGGATATGCTGGATCTGGTGCCCGATGCGACACGCTTCAGCCGTCTCGCCTGCCAGATCGTCATGGACGACCGATTGGACGGATTGACCGCCCGGCTTCCCTGAACACCCGATAACGAGTTGGTTCAGCACGCAATCATCGGCGATTCGGCATTCTTCTCCCATGCTCGCCGAAGGGCGGGTTCACCGGGAGTAAAGCGTTATGAAACTTCTTGCTGTCTTGGGCGCCGGTCTGATCGCTGTCAGCGGCATCGCCGCCGCCCCCGCCGAAGCCGCGCCGCATGATCGCTGGGGCCGGGGCCCCGGCTGGGATCGCGGGCCGGGCGGACCCCATCGCGGACCGGGTTGGGATCGCGGACGTGGCTGGGACCGTGGCCCCGGCTGGCATCGCGGCGGTTACGAGCGTGGTCCGGGCTGGCGCGGCTATGGCCGTCCGCGCGTGACCTGCCGCTGGGTGCGGACCTGGAACGGGCCGCAACGCCAGTGCTTCCGTCGCTGAGGCGATGACATGACCGACGGGGCCGGTGGGATAAGGACTTGATCCCCCGGCCCCGTTTCGCCATATGCGCGGCGGGAGTCGGGCGGACGTAGTCATCGCCAACCCGGTCAGGTCCTGACGGAAGCAGCCGCAACGATTTCGCTGCGGGTCGTCCCGGCTCCCACCCTCCGACATCAGACATTCGTCGCCCCAGTGCAGGCTGGAGCCTTTCGCCGTGTGTTGGCCCGCTCGTGAGAGATCCCAGCCTTCGCTGGGATGACGGTAATGACGGTGCTGGGATGACGGCGCTGCCGGTACTGACGCTACTGACGGTTATTACGATTCCACCTGACGGCGCGGGTCGGAGCGCCTATGTTGGTCCGCGATGCTTTCCAACACCCCGATCCTCACGGCCCGGCATGGCTGATTCGTTCGACCTGGGCGAACCGCCCCAACCCAAGGCGGAGGCGTATCGCGTCCTCGCGCGCAAATACCGGCCGCAGACTTTCGATGCGCTGATCGGGCAGGATGCGATGGTCCAGACGCTGGGCAATGCGATCAAGCGTGACCGGCTGGCCCATGCGTTCCTGATGACCGGCGTGCGCGGAGTGGGCAAGACCTCGACCGCGCGGCTGATCGCCAAGGCGCTGAATTGCGTCGGCCCCGACGGCACCGGCGGCCCGACGATCAGCCCGTGCGGGCAGTGCGAGCCCTGCCGCGCCATCGCGGAAGGCCGCCATATCGACGTGATCGAGATGGACGCCGCCAGCCATACCGGCGTGGACGATGTACGCGAGATCATCGAGGCGTCGCGCTATGCCGCCGTGTCGGCGCGGTTCAAGATCTACATCGTCGACGAAGTCCATATGCTCTCCAAGAACGCCTTCAACGCGCTGTTGAAGACGCTGGAGGAGCCGCCCGCCCATGTGAAATTCCTGTTCGCCACCACGGAAGTGAACAAGGTTCCGATCACCGTCCTGTCGCGCTGCCAGCGTTTCGACCTGCGGCGGATCACGGCGGACAAGCTGGCCGCGCATTTCGCCGACATCTGCGTCAAGGAAGGCGTCAGCGCGGAGGAAGAAGCGCTGATGCTGGTCGCGCGCGCGGCGGAAGGCTCGGCGCGCGACGGCCTGTCGATCCTGGACCAGGCGATCGCCCATGCCGATCTGGAGGGCGGCGGCGTCACGGCGGCCGCCGTGCGCGAGATGCTGGGCCTGTCGGATCGCGGCGCGGTGCGCGACCTTCTGGGGCTGATCCTGAACGGCGACGGCGCGGGGGCGTTGGCGTCGCTTCGGCGGCAATATGATTATGGCGTCGACCCGCAATCGGTGCTGCGGTCCTTGCTGGAGACGGTGCACGGCATCACCCTGACCAAGGTCGGCACGCCGCCTGACGCCGCCCAGCCGCTGGAGGAGCGGGCCGCGCGCGAGGAATGGGCGGGGTCGCTCAGCTTCCCGGCGCTGCACCGGTTATGGCAATTGTTCCTGAAGGGGCATGACGAGGTCGCGCGCGCCGCCCTGCCCATCGAGGCGGCGGAAATGGCACTGCTCCGCGCGATCCATGCCTCGACGCTGCCCGATCCGGGTGAATTGGCGCGGCAGATTCGCGATGGCGGCGTCTCCGCCCCGACTGCTCCCGCGGTGACGCATCAGGCGGCTCCCACGCCCGCTCCGGTCTCCCTCGCCCCTCCCCCGCCACCCGCCGAGCCCGAGCCGCCCAAGCTGCCCGACAGCTTCGTCGCGATGATCGACCGGCTGGACGATATGGGGCAATTGGCGCTGGCGGCGCGGTTGCGCCACGGCGCGCGTCTCGTGCGTTATGCGCCACCGGAGGTCGTGTTCAGCGGATCACGCCCCATCGCGGCCGATACGCTGAGCGAGTTGGTGGCGGCCTTGAAATCCGCGACCGGCCAGGTCTGGCGCATCACGATGGAGGACATGCCCGGCCAGCCCACGCTGCACGAACAGCAGATGGCGGCCGAGGAAGCGATCAAGACCGCCGCGTGGGAATCGGACATGGTCCGCGCCGCCCGCGAGGCTTTCCCCGAGGCCGAACTGATGGAATGGCCCGGCAAACGCAGTATGAACGGAGCATGATGTGAAGAATCTCGACGAAATCCTGGCGATGGCCCAGAACGTCCAGAACGAACTGGAAAAGGCGCAGGCCAATCTCGACAATATCGAGGTCGAGGGCGTCTCGGGCGGCGGTCTGGTCAAGGTGAAGGCATCGGCCAAGGGCCGGATCATCGGCATCACCATCGACGACTCGCTGATGCAGCCGTCGGAAAAGGGGATGCTGGAGGATCTGCTGGCCGCCGCAATCAACGACGCGCGCACCAAGGCGGATGCCGCCTCGGGCAGCGAAATGTCCAAGATGACCAGCGGCCTGCCGCTGCCGCCGGGGTTCAAGCTGCCCTTCTGATCCGCTTTCCGGCGCTTGTGGAACGGTATCGCGGTCATGACGTTGCTGGCCTCACTATAAGAGGAGGGAATGTCATGGCCGACGAACGTGTGACCGAAACCTATGGCAATCAGCGGCCCCATACCACGGTGATCGAGCGTCGCAGCGGCGGTGGCGGCATGGCGATCGCGATCGTCCTGCTGGTCGCGGTGTTGATCGGTGGCTTCTATCTGTTCAGCAGGGGTGGCGCGGAGAACCGGCGCGATGCGGCCGTGACCTCGGCGGCCCAGAGCGTCGGCGATACCGCCAAGAAGGCGGGCGACGCGATTTCAGGTGACGGGAAGTAAGTTCGCGCGCTACCGGCCTGGTCGATCAACGTCCGGCCGGTGGCGAAGGCGGCGGGTCGATCTCCGCATCGGCATCAATCAGCCGCGTCAAGATTTTCCGCCCCATCGTCAACGGATCACGCCCGCCTCCATAGCCGGCGCGCCCAGCCTCACCATGCGCGCAGCGTCTCTGCCCGGCATGGATGCCACAGGGCCCCGACCCTGCCAGAATTTGCGCACCACTCGCGCCCGAACCTGTTTCCTCGATCTCAGTCGACTGGCCTCTGGTCGAGGGGGGCAGGCGGTATTGCTCGCCACCATCGCGACGCCCGCAGACGACCACCTCACCCGGTATCCCCTGCGGACAATAGCTACGCGGTGTGATGCGCGGCAGCGGCACCGTCGCGGGCACCGTCTGCAACATCAGGATCAACGCGATTGCTGCGTGCATCCAATCCTCTCCAGCAGAAGTCGATGATGGTCCGGTATGATCGTGGCTTTTGCAGGGCGGTCGGGGTGCTTGTTCCAGACCGGGAAGCCCTCCCCCACCCCCTCCCGCTTGCGGGAGGGGCGTGTTCGGGGCGGCTGACACGCGCCACTCCATGCGTTTTGGGGGCCTCGATCCGACCAAAGCGCCCCCCTCCCGCAGGCGGGAGGGGATGGGGGAGGGAAAGGTGTCTCACCGAGACCGCCCCCTACCGGATACAGGCATCCAATCCCTGCCGCCGCACAACGCCGACATAGCGCGCGATCACATTGCCATGCCGCCGCACGAACCCGGTCGGCGCCACCGCCGCGCGCTTCTTCGGGAGCGGCAGGACGGCGGCGATCCGCGCCGCTTCGGTGGGGGACAGATGCGAGGCGTCATGCCCGAAATAGCGCATCGCCCCGGCATTCGCGCCGTACGTACCGATCCCCGTCTCGGCGATGTTGAGATAGACCTCCATGATCCGCCTTTTGCCCCACAGCGTTTCGATCAGGAAGGTGAACCACGCCTCGAACACCTTGCGGACATAGCCGCCGCCCTGGAACAGGAAGGCGTTCTTCGCGGTCTGCTGGCTGATCGTCGAACCGCCCCGGATCCGGCCGCCCTCGGCGTTGCGATAGGCGGCGCTGGCCATCGCCTTGAAATCAAAGCCATGATGCGAACAGAAGCGCGCATCCTCACCCGCGATGGCGGCGCGCGCCATGTCCGGGTCCATCTCGGACAGCGGCATCCAGTCCTTCGTCACCTCATGCCCGCCCAGCGCGTCGCCCATCATGGTGAAGGTATAGGGCGGCGGCACGAAGCGATATATGCCGACCCAGACGACACTGAGGATCACAAAGGCGAGCACGGCCTTCAGGGCCCAGCGAGCGATGCGGAACATGGGCTGGGTCTTAGCGGGGTTTGGTGATGAGGTCACTTCCCTCAACGATCCTCCCCGGCACGGGGAGAGGGACCGCCGCGAAGCGGTGGTGGAGGGGGCGTGCGGCAAGCCATGTCCCCTGGGGAAGCCCCCCTCCGTCAGGGCTACGCCCTGCCACCTCCCCGTACCGGGGAGGATCGCTACATCGTCCAGATCAGGACATTCCCCACCAGCACCACCGCCATCACCAGCATCAGCGCCCCCTTCAACCCATCCCCGCGTCGGATGGTGACGATTCCGCCAGCGACACAGGCGAAGGCCGCCAGCATCGCGAGTGCCGGCGCGGCCTGTGCGATCCCCTCCATCAGCCCGCCAGCACCCGCGCATAGGCGGCACGGTCGACATTACCACCCGACAGGATGACCAGCATCCCCTCCTCTACCGCGACCTTGCCCGCCAGCAGCGCCGCGAGCGCCACCGCCCCGCCCGGCTCGACCACCAGCCGCAACCGTTCCGCCGCGAAGCGCTGCGCCGCCGCGACTTCCGCCTCGCTGACCGCGACGCCCTCCGCCCCGCGCCGCGCCAGCACCTCGAAGGTCAGCGGCGACACGCGCGTCGTCTGGAGCGAGTCGCAGGCGGTCGGCGGCGGATTGTCCCCGACCGGCTCGATCCACCCCGCCTCCAGCGAGCGGCGCATATCGTCCCAGCCTTCGGGCTCGACCACCGTCACCTTCGCGTCGGGCAGGGCCAGGGTCAGCCCCGCCGCCAGCCCACCGCCGCCACAGGGCGTCACGACATGTCCCGGCACGCCCAGCCCGAGCGCGGCCATCTGCGCCGCCGCCTCGATCCCGGCCGAGCCCTGCCCCTCGATCACCCAGGGGTCATCGAAGCTGGGCACCAGCGTCGCGCCCCGCGCCTCGGCGAGTCGGCGGGCGATCAGTTCCCGGCTCTCGGTCGCGCGGTCGTAGTCTACGATCTCCGCTCCCAGTGCCAAGGTGCCCTCTCGCTTGGAGGGGGGCGCGTCAGCGGGCATCACGATCGTCGCGGCGATTCCCAACCGCCGCGCGGCCCAGGCGATTCCCTGCGCATGATTGCCCGAAGAGAAGGCGACGACGCCACGCGCCCGCGATTGCGCGTCCAATGCGGTCAAACGATGCCACGCGCCGCGCAATTTGAACGCACCGATGGGCTGCAAGCATTCCGCCTTGAAAACCACCGCTTTCCCATTGATAGAAAAAGGGAAAATCGGCGATTGCGACAACACGCGCGCGATCTTTTCGGCCGCATCGCGGACCCCTGCTTTTGTCGGCTGTCTTAAGATTGTCACTTTTTATCTCCGACGCCCTTTCTACCGCTTTACATTCGAAAAAGCGGACCCTATTTCGCGCCTCCGCTGCCCCATGGGACTTCCAACCGCAAGGCAGCTTTTTGTCACCGTATGCCGTCAGGCAATTGGAGGTCCCTTGAGTTGCACCAGAATCATCGCGCGCTGGGGCTAGCTGCCCACTCGACCGCCGTTCCCTCCAACCTGGAGCGCGGCATCGACATCGCCAAGCGTCGCCCGGCTGATCCGGTCACGCTGCTTCGCCCGCACGCCGCTGCGCGCGCCGCCCGATTCTTCGTCGAGAAGTTTCCGGGCAGGCCGATGTATGCGGTGAAGGCGAATCCGTCGCCGGATCTGATCCAGATCCTGTGGGACAATGGCATCACCCATTTCGACACCGCCTCGATCGCGGAAGTGCGGATGGTGAAGTCGGTCGCCCCGCAGGCCGTCTGCTGCTTCATGCATCCGGTGAAGTCGGAAGAGGCGATCGCCGAGGCCTATTTCGTGCACGGCGTCCGCACCTATTCGCTCGATTGCCTGGAAGAACTGGACAAGATCGTGCGCGCGACCAAGGGCGCGACCGACCTGACCCTGTGCGTCCGCATGCGCGTGTCGTCGGAATATGCGAAGCTGAGCCTGGGTTCGAAGTTCGGCGTCAGCCTGGAAGAGTCGAAGGATCTGCTGATCGCGACCCGCCAGGTCGCCGATGCGCTGGGCATCTGCTTCCATGTCGGCAGCCAGACCATGACCCCCGACGCCTATTCGGCGGCGATGGAGCGGGTGCGTGCGGCGATCGTCGCGGCGGCCGTCACGGTCGACGTGATCGATGTCGGCGGCGGCTTCCCCTCGGCCTATCCGGGCATGACCCCGCCGCCGCTGGAGCGTTTCTTCGAGACGATCCACCGCGCGTTCGAGAGCCTGCCGGTGTCCTATTCGGCCGAACTCTGGGCCGAACCGGGTCGGGCGCTGTGCGCGGAATATTCGTCCGTCGTGGTGCGCGTCGAGCGTCGCCGCGGCAACGAACTGTATATCAACGATGGTGCTTATGGCGCGCTGTTCGATGCGGCGCATATCGGGTGGAAGTATCCGGTCCAGTTGCTGCGCGAGCCGGACTCGGACGCGCGCGACATGGACTTCAGCTTCTGGGGCCCGACCTGCGACGATCTCGACTATATGCAGGGTCCGTTCCCGCTGCCCGCGGACACGAGCACCGGCGATTATTTCGAGATCGGGATGCTCGGCGCGTATGGCCAGGCGATGCGGACGCAGTTCAACGGCTTCACCTGCCACGAATTCGTGGTGACCGACGATGAGCCGATGTTCTCGGTCTATCGCGACGATGTCGAGCAGGCCCTGCCCGCCAACGTCGTCAAGCTGTAACCCAGCGACTTTAGCACGCCTTTATCCCCTTCCGCTTCGGCGGGAGGGGAATGGGGTGGCATTGCGGCGTTCACCGCGATAAGGCCCCTTCCCATTCCGGTCCCGCGCATGCCGCAGGTCCGGGCCAGCCGGGTTACCGCGTCCCCAATAACGACGGCGGCTTCTCGATGATGATGGAACCATCATGACCGACACGATCAACGACAACCGTAAGGCCGAGCTGCTCTCCAGCGTGGTCGAGCATATCGACATCACCAAGTTCGACGCCCGCCCGATCATCGATTCGATGGGCAAGATGAGCTTCACCAGCCGCGACCTGGCGCGCGCGACGGGCATCTATAACCAGATGCTGGCCGACAAGGACTGCTCGATCTTCCTCGTCATCGCGGGGTCGACCTCGGCGGGCGGCTGCATGGACCTCTATGCCGAGCTGCTCCGCTCGAACATGATCGACGGCGTGGTCGCGACCGGCGCGTCGATCGTCGACATGGATTTCTTCGAGGGCCTGGGCCACAAGCATTATCAGGCGCTGGAAGTGCCGGACGACAACACGCTGCGTTCGCTCTACATCGACCGCATCTACGACACCTATATCGACGAAGAGCAGCTTCAAGATTGCGACCACACGATCGGCAAGATCGCCGATTCGTTGGAGCCGAAGGCCTATTCGAGCCGCGCCTTCATCCGTGAGATGGGCAAGTATCTGTCCGAAAACGGAAAGAAAGAAAACAGCCTCGTCAAGTTAGCCTATGAGCATGACGTGCCGATCTTCTGCCCGGCCTTCGTCGATTCGTCGGCGGGCTTCGGTCTGGTGAAGCATCAGGTCGAGCGGATGAAAAATAATCAGCCCTATATGGTGCTCGATGCCATCGCCGATTTCCGCGAATTGACGGATATCAAGATCAAGGCCGGCACCACCGGCCTGCTGATGATCGGCGGCGGCGTTCCCAAGAATTTCGTCCAAGATACCGTGGTTTGCGCGGAAATCCTGGGTCATGACGATGTTGAAATGCATAAATATGCGGTGCAGATCACCGTCGCCGATGTTCGCGACGGTGCCTGCTCGTCTTCGACGCTGAAAGAAGCGGCAAGCTGGGGCAAGGTGGACACGACCCTCGAACAGATGGTATTCGCCGAAGCCGGTTCTGTCATGCCGCTCCTTGCCTCGGACGCTTATCATCGCGGCCATTGGCGTGAGCGCGCCAAGCGTCGTTGGGGAGCGATTTTCGACTGATGTTAGAGTTTCTTGAACGAGAGCAGCTTGCCTATCTGATTATTGGGGCAGTGTTGCTGTCGGTCGTGGCCTTCGCGATCCCCTATATGCGTCGGCGCAAGCGCGAAAAGCTGCGCCGTCGCGGGATCAAGAAATACGGTCATTGAGTGAGGGGGCGGGACCGAAGGGTTCCGCCCTTTTCACTTGCCTGGCCCGCCGCGCCCCGGCACCCTCCATGCCATAGCGCTGCCATGCGCGATACGGAGGGGAAGACAGTGATCGATCGACGCACCCTGATCGGGGCGATGGCCGCAGCACCGCTGACGACACGGGCGACCGCGCAAGCCACGCCCACGACCTCCGCCGGAGCGATGACGCCCTGGCCTCCTGCCGAACATTTCCCGCTCTGGCCCGGCCGCCCGCCAGGGGCCCGGGCCAAGATGCCCACCCCCAATCCCTCGATGAACGGCCCCGCCGGACGACAGGATCTGCGGCTGCGCGGCACCGCCAATCCGATCGTCGCCGTCTTCCGCCCCGAACGCCCCGATGGTCGCGCGGTCCTGACCATCCCCGGTGGCGGCTATGGCTTCGTGTCGATCCAGAATGAGGGGATCGACGTCGCCCGGACGCTCAATCCGCATGGCATCACCGTGTTCGCGCTATCCTATCGCCTGCCCTCGGAAGGCTGGGACCGTCAGGCCGACGTGCCGCTTCAGGATGCGCAGCGGGCGATGCGGCTGATCCGCGCCAATGCGGGGCGCTATGGCATCGACGCGGCCAATCTGGGCATTGTCGGCTTTTCGGCGGGTGGGCATCTCGCCGCCTCGTTGACGGTCGGCCATGACGACAAGGTCTATGCCGCCATCGACGCCGCCGACCGGCAATCGGCGAAGCCGCGCTTTTCGGGCCTGGTCTATCCGGTCGCGAGCCTGTCGACCCCGACCACCCATGCCGGGTCGCGCGACAATCTGCTCGGACCCGATCCCGACGCAGCGACCAAGGCCCGCTACGACACGCCGCGCCGGATCGAGGCGAGCACGCCGCCGCTGTTCCTGGTCCATGCGATCGATGACGGGCTGGTGCCGATCGACCAGTCGCTCGACGTGCTGACCCAAGCGCGCACGGCAAAGGTGCCGGTCGAGGCGCATTTCTTCGAGCGCGGCGGCCATGGCTTCGGGGCGCTGAGTGCGCCCGAGGGGTCGCCGGAGCGGCTGTGGCCGGATCTGTTCGATCGCTGGATCACGCAGTCGTTGAAGGGGTGATGCCCCTTCCCATCCTCCGTTCGCGCTGAACGGAGGGCGGGATGTGCTCCCCTCAGAACAACCGCGTCAGGCTCCGCTCCAGCATCAGCATCTGCCACAGCGTGCGGCCATGATCCGCCCGGCCCGCCCGGTGATCCGCTGCCATGAGGCCCAGTTCGGCCATCTCGAACCACCCCGTCTCGCGCAGCAGGCCGCTATGCTCCAGCCGCGCGGCGTCCTCGGCCAGCGCGCCCCGGAACCACGCGCTGATCGGCGTCACGAACCCCATTTTGGGGCGATAGAGAATGTCGCGGGGCAGATAGGGCTCCAGCGCCTTCTTCATCAGCCATTTGCCCTGCCCGCCACGTATCCGCATCGCGGCGGGCAGGCGCGCGACATATTCGACCAGCCGGTGGTCGAGCAGCGGCTCCCGCGCCTCCAGTCCCACCGCCATCGAGGTTCGGTCGGTCTTGGTCAGGATATCGCCGGGCAGCCAGATCTTCAGGTCGGCATATTGCGCCCGGTCGATCGCATCGCGCGCGGGCGCGGCGCGCATCGCGGCGACATAGCGATCCTCGGCCCGGTGCCCGCCCAGCGCCACCTTCGCCTCCTTCGAGAACAACCGCGCCCGCCATTCGGGACTGGTGACACCGACCGCGCGGGCATAGGCCTCCGCCCCGTCCATCCCCAGCGCGAGCAGCGTGGTCTTGGCGCGGAGCGGACGCGGTGCCCAATCCGCCTTGGGGTAAAAACGGCCCAGCGTTCCGAACAGCCCGGCGCGCAGATCCGCCGGGAACAGACCGCGCACCCGCTCCTCGCCCGCATGGAAGACATGGCGGCGATAGCCCGCCATCGCCTCGTCCGCGCCGTCACCCGACAACGCGACCGTCACATGCTCGCGCGCCAATTGGCACAGCCGATAGGTCGCTAGTGCGGAGGCATCGGCAAAGGGCTCGTCGAACTGCGCGACCAGCGTGTCGATCAGCGAGAAATCGTCCGCCCGGACCACCCGCTCGACATGGTCGGTGGCGAAGCGGCGGGCGATCGCCTGCGCATAGCCGCGCTCGTCATGGCCTGCTTCCTCGAAACCGATGGTGCAGGTGCGGACGGCGCGGGGGGACGCCTCCGCCATCAGCGCGACGACGCCCGAACTGTCCACCCCGCCCGACAGGAACGCGCCCAGCGGCACATCGGCGACCATCCGGCTGGTCACCCCCTCGCGCATCCGGTCGAGCAGCCCCTCGCCCAGTTGCGCCGCCGTGCCGCTGTCGCGGTGGGAGAAGTCCACGTCCCACCACAGGCGCGGCCGGGGAACGCCCCGCCCTCGCTCGATCAACAGGAAATGCCCGGCGGCCAGCTTGTTGACGCTCGCGACGATGCTGGCATCGTCGGGCACATAACCCAGCGCCAGATAATCCTCGACCGCGCGGATGTCCGGCCGGCAGCGGAACAGCGGATGCGCCAGCACCCCCTTCATCTCGGAGGCGAAGGCGACCGCGCCATCGGGCAGTTCCGCCCAGTGCAGCGGCTTCACCCCCAGCCGATCGCGCGCCAGGAACAGCGATCCCGCCTTGGCATCATGGATCGCGAAGGCGAACATGCCGACCAGCCGGTGGAGCATCGACGGCCCCCAATGCCGCCAGCCATGCAGCAATACCTCGGTATCACCATCGGTGTGGAACACCGCGCCGCGCGCACGCAATTCCTCGCGCAATTCGCGGTAGTTGTAGATTTCGCCGTTGAAGCAGACGGCGACCTCGTCCTCGACCATCGGCTGGGGCGATCCCTCGATGTCGATGATCGACAGCCGCGCATGGGCGAAGCCGACGCCCGGTGCGGTCCATATCCCCTGCCCGTCCGGGCCGCGATGCGCCTGCGCCCCGATCATCGCCCGCAACCGGGCGGGATCGACCGGCTTGGGCGTGGCGGGGTGGAAGAGACCGGCGATCCCGCACATGCGCGGTCAGCGTGCCCCGGTCAGCCGGTCGGCGAACGCATCCACCGGGCCGAGTGCGCGGACAAAGGCCTGGATCGCGGCGGGATCGTCCCCCTCACTCGCGACATGAATTGCCACCGCGGTCTGGCGCTGGCCCATCAGGCGGGCCTTCATCGTTTCGATCTTCACGCGTCGCATATCCGGGGTCAGCCTATCGCCGATCCGGTACCAGGTCGCAACGTCGCGCTGCACCTGCTGGCCGTTCGACCCGGTCGTGATCAGCCGCACCGCGTCGCCGCCCGCGATCCGGCCCAGATCGGCGACGCGGATCCAGCGATCGTCCTCGTGCAGGATGCCGGTGCCGAACGCGCCCAGCTTGCCCCCCTCGCGCTGGCGGGAGAAGACCGCGACCGCCAGATCGACCTGATGCCCGTCGGCGTCCTTGTAGCTGCGCATCAGCACCGCATCCGCGCCGGGATAATAGGGCCGCCACATGCTGACCTGCTCCGCCGGACTCCAGCCCGGCACATCGGGCAGTGCCATCCGGGCGGGAAGCGTCGCGGTGCGTGATCCGGCGAAACCGCTCCAACTGGGATAGAGTGCGGTGATCGTCACCGCCAGCGCCGCCGCCAGCAACGGGTCGATCCGATACCTCGGCCTGGCCGAGAGCCGCTGGGGATCGAAGGCGGGATCGTCGGGCGAGCGGTCGAAGAACTGCCATCCGATCGCCAGCACCGCCGCCATCACGATCGCGAAGAACACCCAGCCGAAGATGATGTGATCGACGCCCCCCGCCACCTCGATCGAGGTCTTGTCGGCGGCGAAGATCGTCCCCCAGGCGCGCACGCCATTGGCGAGCACCGGCACTATCAGCGAGACGATCATGAATATAGCGCGCCGCCAGGGCGACTTGAAGCACAGATTGGCGACCAGCGCGGCGAAGGCAACCATGGCGAGGACGAATTTCGACCCCGAACAGGCCTCCGCCACCTCGAACCAATAGCGTCCGGCATGGATCAGCACGCCGTCCGCCGAGGCGGGGATGCCGCTCCAGTCGAGCAGGGGCATGACGATCGACACGGTGATCTGCTGGAGCGGCTTTTCCAGTTCCGCGCCGAACGGCACCAGGAACCAGGCATAGGCGAGCGGGAACAGCATCCCCCGCGCGACCATCGGGCCGAGCAGGGTGACGACCAGTCCCTCGATCACCGCGACCAGTCCCAATTGCCGGACCAGCGCAACGGTGGCGGACTCGCCCAGCAGCCAGAGCAACCCGCCGCCCGCGACCAGCAACAGCCCCGGCCACCAGGCGACGGGGGTCAGTTGCGACAGCTCCGCGCGACGCTGCCAGATCAGCCAGCCGACGACCGGGCCGATGAACAGGCAGTGCCCATAGGTCGTGCTGGTCCACCAGATATCGACCAGATGCGCCACATCGCGCCGGAAGAGGAACAGCACCGCCAGCGCCGCCGCGCCCAGCAGCACCAGATGCCAGGTCCAGCGCCCGGACTTCATCCTCTCCCCCAATGTCACGCCGCCACATCCTTCAGCAACAGGTCCAGCGGCGCGAGACGGGCCGCCCAGTCATAGCGGGCCAGCACCCGCGCGCGCGCCGCGCCATTATTGGCAGGGCCGTTCAGCGCGGCGATCACCCGGTCGGCGAAGTCGCGATCCCCTTCTGCCACCGCGATGGTGCCGCCATGGTCGATCCCCTCCGCCGCCGCGGTCGAGGCGACGACGGGCCGCGCCATCGCCATCGCCTCCAGCAGCTTGTTCTGGATACCCCGCGCCAGGTCCAGCGGTGCGACGCAGACATGCGCGCGGGCCAGCCAGAGGCGGGTGTCGGGCACCTCGCCGGTGACGATCACCCCCTCCCCCGCCAGACGCCGCACCGCCGGGGTCGGCGCGCGTCCGACGATGGCGAACCGCGCGGACGGGCAGGCGGCGCGGACCAGCGGCAGGATGCGCGTGGCGAAGCGCGTCACCGCGTCAATGTTCGGGCGGTAATCCATCTGCCCGGTGAAGACGATCAGGGGTTCCCCCGAACGCGCCTCGCGGATCGCATCGGGGTCATAGGTCGCGGCGTCGATCCCGTTCTCGATGGCGACGATCCGCCCCTGCCCGCCGCCCGCGCGGAACAGCGCCGCCTCCGCCTCGCTGACGAACAGCGTCGCATCGACCTCGTCGGCAATCCGGCGCTCATAATCGCCCAGCCGCTTTGCCTCGCGCGTCAGCATCGCGCGCATCGGCCAGCGGGCCTTTGGCGCCATGGCGGCGAATTTGGCGGAGTCGACATCGACCATGTCCATGATCGTCGGCTCGGGCCCGCGATACTGCGCCATCTGGCCGGAGAAGATATAGGTCGCCGCGACCCGGTGATCGGCGCGCACCCGCGCCGCCGCACGCGCCATGTCGGGATGGGCGAAGGCGGGGAGCGAGATGGGTTTGCCCTTCGCCAGCGCCTGGATCGCCGCGACCGGCATCGACCTGGTCCGGCGGACGATATGGCAACTCGCCAGCAGGGCGCGAAACGCGGGCGGCGGATCGAAGTCCGCCTCGCTCTCGGCAAAGGCGCACAGATGCACCCGCCACTCGCGCGCCAGATGCCGCAGGACGTGATAGCTGCGGATCTTGTCGCCACGGTCGGGGGGAAAGGGCACGCGGTGCGCCAGGAACAGCAGGTCCCTCACCCAAGGCCCCGCGCGATCGGCGGCCCCGCCAGCCGCGCCGCCCAGACCGGCAGGCGCTTCCACACCGCGATCATCAGCGCATATTTGGGGTCGAGCGGATTGATCGCGCGCGGCCCCGTCGCGCTGCGGCTGGCATAGACCAGCGGCCGCCCCTCGAACCCCCAATTCTTCTTGAACGCCGCCGCGCCCGTCCCAACCTTCGACCGACCGAAATCGAAGGCGCGGCAACCTCGCGCGCGGGCATGGCGCATCAGCGCGAAATACATCATGTCATTGGCGCGAAGCCCCCGCGCCGCCTGCGTTCCCCCACCCCAATAGGGATAGACGGTGCCGCCATGATAGAGGTTCAGCACGCTCGCCACCGCCCGTCCCCCGTGCCGCACGGTCAGCACATCGGCATCGAGCCGCGCCACCGCCTCGCGGAACAGCCGGGCCGGGAAGACCGGCGTCCCCAGATTGCGGACCGACTCGGCATAGATGCGGTAATGCTCGGCCAGCATTGCCGGATCGCGGCCCGTCACCACCTCCAGTTCCTGCGACAGCGCCTTGCGCACCTCGGCCCGCTGCTTACGCGGGATCGCCTTCAACTCGGCCTCGTCATCCGCCGCCAAGGGACGGACGAAGCCGAGATAGCTGTCCGCATCCGCCGTCCAGCCATCGGGAACCGACCCGCCGCGCAACTCGACCGAGCCGATCTTGCGCTCCGCCGCCAGCGCCCATGCCGCGTCGGCCAGCGCATCGCCGTGCTGCCCCAGCACACCGCCATCGACGCCGAAGCCGGTCGACACCATCGCCGCCCCGAACAAGGGCGATCGGATTTCGCTGAGCGGCAGGACGCCGGTGATCGCACCCTCGCCACCTTCCGCGATCAGGTAATGCGCCGTCTGTCCGCAGCCCGCCGCCCCCGCCTTCAGCCAGCCGGTCAGGTGGAAGGGCGTTCCCTCCGCCTGGGCGGTGACGAAGGCATCGATCCGCGCGCATTCCGTCTCGCGCGCCAGATCGGCGACGCGGATATTCGGGCCGCCCGTGGTCATGCCAGGCGCGCCGCTTCCTCGGCCGCGACCTGATCGACCCGGCCCCAGTCATGGCGGGTCAGCAACCCCCGCAACTTGCCCGCCATCGCGCCCAGGCGGCTGTAATGGCGGATGCGCGAGCGCAGCGGCGCGTTCGCCACGCGCGGTTGGCCGGGATCGACTTCCCAGGGGTGGAAATAGAAGATCGCACCGTGCACGTCGCGCTGGACCTGCCCGACCGCGACATCGGTCAGCCTGGCCGGAAGCAACCGGAAAAAGCCCCCGCCCGTCGCCAGCCGCCGCTGGCCGAACTGCGCGACCGTCACCGGCAGCTCGATCAGGTCGGAATCGGCCACCGGTCGCCACGCATAGCGCGGCGACTCCGCCCAGCCATAATGGTCGTGGCGAAGCGGCGCGACGCTGGAGGAATAACGATAACCCGCCTCGGCCAGCACCGGATGCGCCCATGGCGTGCGGCGGTCGATCGAGAAGCTGGGCGCGCGATAGCCGGTGACGGCCTGCCCACTCGCATCCTCGATCGCCACCTGCGCGCGGGCCAGGTCGGCGCGAAACTGGTCGGCGGTCATGGTGAAGACGCGCTGATGGTCCCAGCCATGGCTCGCCATCTCATGCCCGGCATCGACGATGCGGCGGATCAGCGAAGGGTGGCGATGCGCGACCCAACCCAAGGTGAAGAAGGTCGCGCGCGTGCCCGTCTCCGCGAACAGCGACAGCACGGCATCGGTATTCGCCTCGACCCGGCTGTCGAGGCGATCCCAGTCGGCCTTGTCGATCGTCTTTTCGAACGCGCCGACCTGAAACCATTCCTCGACATCCACCGACATGCCGTTGATCGGTCGACGGGTGTCGGTCATGCCCTCAGGCGGCATGGCCCCACGCCCCCGGTCGGATGGTGGAGACGTCTTCCCGGCGGGCGTCACCGCCCCGATTGTCGATCTCCGACCATTCGACCAGCAGGGTCAGAACCCGGCGTAGCGCCGCCTCCTGCTGCGCCAACCGCGTTTCCAGTTGTGCGACACGGTCTTCCAGCGCGGCGACCGACGAAGTAGCGGCAGGGGTTTCGGCGACAGGCTCGACCTGAGGTTCGGGCTCTGCCTGAACCTGGGGCTTGGGGCGAAGCGAGACGGGTTCCGGTGCGGGCGGCGGCGCGACGACGCGGTGGCGCGGCGCTTCGGCCTGCGGCGTGACGGGCGTGCGCTGGATCGGGTCGCCCGCGCGGACAGGCATCGCCGCATGACCATTGCCGAATATCGCCGACCGCATGCTGCCGTCCGTCGCGACATGAACGGTGGCACCATTGAGCTTGAAGGACTTCATCGTCGACGCGCCATTCATCGGACGTTCCTCGATCGCAGGGATAGTGGCATCGGTTGGGGGAAGCGTGGAAAGGCGATCGCGGCCCAGATCGGCAGCCATGTCGGCGGCGACGCTCTCGACCGTGTCCTGGCCGATCAGTTCGATCCCCTCGATCGCGGCTTGCAGCAGCACGCGCCCCGCCAGCACGTTCAGGCGGCGCGGCACGCCGTTCGACGCGGCGTACAGCGCGTCAAAGGCATCGGCGGCGAAATCGGGGCGGCCGGTCCAGCCCGCGACCGCCAGGCGATGGGCGATGTAATCGGGGACCTCGTCCGCCTCCATCGGGTCCAGATGGTGGATGGCGATGACCCGCTGGCGAAGCTGTTCGACCGCCGCCGACCCCAGCAGGCGTTCGCGAAATTCGGGCTGTCCGACCAGCAGGATCTGGAGCAGCGCATGGCCGCCCGCCTGGAAGTTGGACAACATGCGCAATTCTTCGAGCGAGCCGAGTGGCAGCGCCTGCGCCTCGTCGACGATCAGCAGGATGCGGCGACCGTCGCGCGCCACGCCGTGCAACGCGCGCTCGATACCGGACAGCAGCGACGCCTTGGTCAGCCCCTGCGCATCGACGTTGAGCTGTTCGGCCAGGACGCGGAGCAGATCGTGCGGCTCGACCGCCGTCGACACGATGTGCAGCACCTTCAACCGCCGGGGGTCGAGCGTTTCGATCAGATGGCCGACCAACGTCGTCTTGCCCGCGCCGACATCGCCGGTGATGACGATGAAGCCCTCACCCTGCGCAAGGCCATAGCCCAGATAGGCCATCGCCTTGCCGTGGGTCGTGGTCTCGTACCAGAAACGCGGGTCCGGCGTCAGTTGAAACGGGCGTTCGCCCAGACCGAAATGGGTCTCGTACATCATCGTGCCTTTCGGCCGGTCAGAATTGATATCTCGCGGCGATCAGGGCCTGTGCCGACAGGGCATTGGTCAGGTCGCCGACCGTGAAATGATACAATCCTACCGACGCGGTTGTTCCGAGCCGACCGAAGTTGCGGTAATAGCTGGCGGTCGTTCCCAGCGATACCACGTCCTCGGCCCCCGCCAACCTACTGGCGTAATAGTTAACGAAGCCATTCACGTTAAGCCCCGAATGGAGGCCGAGCGCATGGGCGAAGAAAATCTGTGCGTAATAACTCTCGTCCTCGGCGCCATAGACGATGATGCCGGGCGATCCTTCGGGCGCGAACAGCCGCCGATTGGCATAGCCGATGCCGAAGCCCAGCGTCGAGCGCCCGCGCGACATGGCGATCGTCGCATCCGCCCCCCGCGCGCGGTAGACGGAGGTCTGCACCGATTGCAGCACGTCGTTCAGGCACCCGCCCGGCGTCGTGCCGGTGGCGGAGAAGACGCATCCGTTGAACTGCTGGCCAAAGGCGTCGCGCGTCTCGATGAAGTCGGTCGGCAGATTGGACAGGCCGTTGCGAAGCTGCCGCCCGAAGGTCTGGATACCGTCATAGACCGCCGCCTGGATCACGACACCGCGCGACGCCTGATAGCGCGCCAGCCCGGTGAGGCTGAGCGATCCGTAACGCTCGCCGACATGCCCCTCCACCGAGGTACGGCGATCAGGCCGCCAGATCACGCCCGCGTCGTAATAGACGCCGTCGGTGCGATAGGCGATGCGGCGGGGGCCGTCGGGATCGGTGATGAAACGGCCCCGGCTGTCGACCAGCGGACGACCGGCGGCGTCGCGTTCGGGGTCGCGCTGGCTGGTCTCGATGCGTTCATAGCCGACCCCCGTCGTCAGCGCGACATAGGGTGAGATCGGCTTCAGCACGTCGCCGCGCACGAACCACCCCTCGTAACGCTGGGCCAGTTGCCCGGCATCGTCGCGGTCATAGGCGGCGTTGAACGACAGGCCGACAGGGGCGACCGCACCGGGCCGCGCCGTCGCGCTGAACGTCGCAAGCTGGTTCACGCTGTCGCTGAAATAGTCGAGCCGCGGCTGGCCCGGAGCGAGGCCGCTCAGCCCCGGCGTATCGACCCGGGTATAGCCCAGCCGGTAATTGGCCCCGATCTGCACCGGCCCCGCCTGCGTCACCAGAGACGGGCCGATATAGGCGGTGTAGATTTGCGAGATATTGCCGATATCGCCGACCAGCACGCCGGGCGCTGCACCCCGGATATCGGCGCGGCTGCGGGTCGCCAGTGCGCCGCCTTCGACGCTGAGATCGCGGGTCAGGCGATAGCTGCCACGCGCCAGCCCGCTATGCACATCGCCGCTACCCGCGCGGTCGCTCCAGCCGATGCGATGTTCGTAGCGATAGCTGATCTGCCCCTCTGCCCGCGCGGTCTGCACCGCCGCATTCACCCCGGCGGCCAGCGTCGTATAGGTCACGACATCGCCGCGATTGAGATCGGCGCTCAGCAGTTGCCCGACCTCGACATAGGGGGTGATCCGCGCGCGGCGGGCGGACGGCGCGGCATTGGCGACGGCACCGCCAGGTGCCGAACCCGCCTGGGCCGGGTCCGCCCCGCCCGCCGCCATTCCCCCGCCGGGCGCGACCGCTCCATCCCGAACCTGTGCCGCGAGCGCGGTCGGCGATGCCGCCAACCCGCACGCGACACCGGCCAGAAGGAAGCGGCGAAGGATCACAGTGCGCCGTCCTTCCCATATTTGCCATAATAGCCGAACCGGCGGCTGCCGGGGACGAAGGCCACGCTGTTCAGGACGAGCTGGATATGCTCGCACGCATCGAGCAGCGCGACCGCCGCCGACACTTCGCTTTCCGGCGTGCGGTCGGCGCGGACGACCATCATCACCTGCCCCGCCAGCATCGCCAGCACCGAGGCGGGCGACGCGGCCAGCGCGGGCGGCGAGTCGAAGATGATGAGGCGACGCGGATTGGCGGACAAGAGCCGCTGCACCACCGTGCGGGTCCGGGCGGAGGCCAGCAATTCGGTATCGCTGGCGGTCCGCGTGCCGCAGGGCAGGACCGACAGGTGCGGGACGTCGGTGGGGATCACCAGCGACTCGACATCGATGCTGCCGTCGTCCAGCGCGTCGAGCAGCCCCGGCCCCTCGGCCAGCCCCAGCCGGGCCAGAACGTCGGGCTTGGCCACATCGGCATCGACCAGCAGCACCTCGGTATCCCGCTCCGCCGCCAGCGACAGAGCGAGGTTGACCGAGCAGAAGGTCTTGCCGTCCTGCGGCCGCGCCGAACAGACCAGCACGACGCGCGCCCTGTCGCCCTCGCCGCCCGCCACGAGCCGCTGGCTGGTGATGATGAGCTGGCGTTTGACCAGCCGGAACTCCTCGGCCAGCGGACCGATCGGCGCGCCGGGGACGATCATCCCGTTTTCCGCCAGCATCGCGCGATCGACCATCGCGACGTCGGAAAAGCCGGGATCATATTCGCTCGCCAGAAACTCCTCGTCGCCCGGCTGGGCCAGGAACTCGGCGGGAATGGCGCTGAGCGATGCAGGCAATTCGACCGGCGCCATGGACGGCGGAGCAACCGGCTCGTGGGGCGCAACGTCCGCCGCCGGTGCATCCTCCACGACTTCCGCCCTGGACTCGTCCGGGATCGGACCGCGCATATAGGTGCGGAGATCGTACACGTTCGCCGCTCTTTCGAGCAGCGAGGGTTCCCGGCGGGGTCTGGGGGTTTTCACGCTTCCGTTCACGCGGCCATTCCCCGTTGTAATAGCTCGATCGCCAGCACCATGACATAGGCCCCGCCCAGCGCCGCCGTCCCGCCAAGGAACAGTTTCATCCGCTGCGCCCGCGCCGTCGCCTGTGCGCGCGTCACCACTTCGCCGATCGCGCCGATCACCGGCAGGCCCATCGTCCGCTGAAGCGACTGGGGCGTGGTGAAGGTCTGGCGCAGCTTGGACAGGGCGAAGGCCGATCCGATGCCCAGCCCCAGCCCCGCCGCGAACACCATGCTCAGCAGCAACATGCGGTTGGGCGCGGTCGGCGCGCGGGAATAGGTCGGCGGGTCGATCAGGGTGAAGCGCATCGCATCCGTCTGGTTCTGCGCCTGTCCGCGCAGCGCGACCTGTTCACGCTGGCGAAGCAACTGGTCGTAGCTGTCCTTCAGCACCTGATAATCGCGGTCGTTCGCGCCCTGCGCCGCCGCCGCCTCGGGATCGCTCGACAGGCTGGCGTTCAGCCGGTCGAGGTCGTTCTGCAACTGCGACTTGCGGATCTTCAGGCTGGCGAGCTGAGACTGCTTCTCCGCCGCCATCGACTGAAGCGACATGTAGAGCGGATTGGGCTGCCCCCCCGCCGCGCCGCCCGCCGGTTCGGCGCGGACCGCCGCCTGCGCCGCCGACAACTGGTTCTTCAGCGCGACGACATCGGGATGGTTCTCGGTATAGCCCCGCGCCCGCGCGTCGGAGAGCTGGCCCTGAATGGCCGTCAGCCGTGCGCGGGCGGGGCTGACCGCGACGCCGCCGCCTTCGCTCACCGTGCGCGGGGTGCCCGCCAACTGCCCCTGCACCGCCGCGAAGCTCGACTGGGCGGCGGCCAGATCGCTGTCCACCTGCGCCATTTGCGAGCGGGCCAGACCGATCCGGTCCGCGACCGAGCCGGTCCCCGGCAGCCCCCCCAGGAACTGGTTCTGATATTGCGCGCGCCGCGCCTCGGCGATCTGGAGCTGTTTCTGCCGGTCGTTCAACTGCTTGTCGAGAAAGGCGAGGCTCTGGTTGGTATTGTTGCGATCGCCGACCAGATTGGATTCGACGAAGATATCGATCAGCTTCTGCGCGACCTGCTGCGCCAGCTTGGGGCTGGACTGGGTCACGGTCAGTTGGAAGATCGTGTCCTGCTGGTTCTCGATCTTGATCGCCTGCGCCAGCGACGAGACGCGCGCGGCGACATCCGCGTCGCTCGACACCGTGCTGGCCAGATCGGTGCCGCGCACCACCTTTTGCAGATTGATCGCGGAGATCAGCGTCTGGCGCACCCGGTCCACCGAATCCATGTCGTTCGGCTGGCCGTTCGTCATGCCGTCGGGCAGGATCTGCGAATTCTGGACCGCGATGCGCGCGCGGGATTCATATTTGCTGGGGATCTGGGCGACGAACAGCCATCCCACGATGCACACGGTCCACGCCACCGCCAGCGCCAGCCAGCGGCGTATCCATATGGCATGGATCGCGATGCGGATCTCGTCCTGAATGCTCGACACCGGCGATCGACCTCAGAACATCGATTCGGGGATGATGATGACGTCGCCAGGTTCCAGCCGGACATTGGCGCTGGAGTCGCCCTTCCTTAACAGGTCGTTGATCTGCAACGCGAATTCCTGCTGCTTGCCGGTCGCGCGGTCGGTCCGCACCAACTTCGCCTTGTTGCCCGCCGCATATTGGTTCAGCCCACCCACCGCGATCATCGCGTCGAGCAGCGTCATGTTCGCGCGGTAGGGGATGGCGGCGGGCTTTTCGGTCGCGCCGACGATCCGCACCTGCTGGCTGTAGGTGCCGGAGAAATTCTCGACGATCACCGACACGATCGGGTTGGAGACATATTCGGACAGCGCCTTCTTCAGATCCTCCTGAAGCATGGCGGGCGTCTTGCCCACGGCGGGCATGTCGTTGACCAGCGGCGTGGTGATGCGGCCATCGGGGCGCACCTGCACCTTGGTCGACAGATCGGGATTGCGCCACACGAAGATGTTGAGCGTGTCGAGCGGGCCGATCACATATTCCTCGCCCGGCTGCTCCTTGCGCGCGACATAGCCGGCCGAGGGCAGCTCGGCCTTGGTGCCGCCGGTCGAACAGGCGGTCAGTGTCGAGGCGGCCATGCCGACGAGCAGAAGGGAACGGGCGAACCAAGCCATGCGAACAAGTCTCCTGAACCTTCCGCGCCGACAGGTCACGAAAGGCAAATTGCGCATGGTCCGCTATGACACCCAATAGGTGAACAGAGCGTTATGCCCTTGCGAACGGACCCATCTCTTCCCCGGCGGGGGGGTGGCCCAGAAACGCGGCGGGGCTGGCCGAGGCGCCATAGGCCCCTGCCAGAAAGATCGCGACGATATCGCCCACCCGCCCGGACGGCAACGCCACCCGGTCGCCCAGCCGGTCGAGCGGGGTGCAGAGCGGACCGACCACCGACACCGTCTCCACCGGTTCCGCCCCCATCGCATGGGCCAGCGCCAGCGGATAGTTGCGTCGGACGACGGTACCGAAATTGCCGCTCGCCGCCAATTGATGGTTGAGCCCGCCGTCGAGGATCAGGAACGTCTCGCCCCCGCTGTCCTTGCGGTCGATGACGCGCGCCAGATAGACCCCCGCCTCCGCGACCAGCCAGCGGCCCAGCTCGATTGCGAAACGGCTGTCGGCCAGGATCGCGGGCCGCGCGTGCAGCGCCTGTTCCAGCGCCTCACCCACCCGCGCGATGTCGAGCGCTGTGTCGCCCGCAAAGTAAGGAACGCCGAAGCCGCCGCCCAGATTGACCAGCGGCGGCGCCTGTCCCGCCTCCTCCGCCAGCCGCGCGGCGAGCGCGATCGTGGCCGCCTGCGTATCGATGATCGCCTGCGGGTCGAGCGCCTGACTGCCCGCATAGATGTGGAAACCGCGCCAGTCCGCGCCGCCCGCGACCAGATGCCGGACGAGCGCGGGCACCCGCTCCGCATCGATGCCGAAGGGCGAGGGCCGCCCGCCCATCTTCATCCCCGATCCGCGCAACTCGACATCGGGATTCACCCGGACGGCGAGGCGCGGCCGTATCCCCAGCCGCTCGGCCATGGCGAGCGCGCGGGTCGCCTCGCCCTCCGATTCCAGGTTGAGGGTGATGCCGCCCTGGATCGCGGCGGTCAGTTCCGCATCGCGCTTGCCGGGCCCGGCGAAGCTGACCGGCTTGCCCAGCCCCGCCACCTTGGCCAGTTCGCCCGCCGAGGCGACGTCGAACCCGTCCACCATCTCCGCCATGACCGACAGCAGCGGCGGAAACGGATTGGCCTTGATCGCATAATGAAGGTCGATCGAGGGAAAACCGGCCCGGAACCGGGCGACCCGCGCGGCGACGATGGCGGGATCATAGACGAAGAGCGGACCATCACGCCCGCGCATCCAATCCTCCGCGCTGCGCCCGGCGATCGTCAGCGCGCCCTGCGGACCGGCGAATTCGGGGGGGATGGGGCCCATCGGCTTCATCGCGTCATATCCTTGTCGAGCAGTCCCCGGCGCAGCGCGGCGCGGTCCAGCTTGCCGTTCGCGTTGCGCGGCAGGTCCTCGCGCCACTCGAACCGTGCGGGCTGCATGAAATTGGGCAGGTCGCGCTTCAACCGGGCGCGCAATTCGGGTTCCATGGCGGGATCGCCCGCCAACACCACGACGATCGCCTGCCCCTGTGCCTCGTCCGCCACGCCGATCGCCACCGCCTCGCGCGCTTCGCCGCCGGAGAGTACCGCCTCTTCCACCTCCTGCGGGCTGATCCGGTTGCCCGCGACCTTGATCATCTCGTCATCGCGCCCGACGAAGCGGAGCAGGCCGTCCGCTCCCTCCACCACCGTATCGCCCGACCAGACGGCGCAAGGCCAGCCCGGCGCGGGTCGGAAGCGCTGCGCCGTCCGCTCCGCATCGCGCCAATAGCCCTGTGCGACCAGCGGCCCGGCATGGACCAGTTCCCCCGGTTCGCCCGGCGCCGCGCGTGTCCCGTCGGGGCGCAGCACCATCACCTCGGCAAAGGGGATCGCCCGGCCGATCGCATCGGGATGCGCATCGATCAGCGCGGGGTCGAGATAGGTCGACCGAAACGCCTCGGTCAGCCCGTACATGGCATAGAGGTCCGCCGCCGGAAAACGCTCGCGCAGGCCACGCACCAGGCGTGGCGTCAGCGCGCCGCCGGAATTGGTCAGGCGACGGATCGGTGCGATCGCCACCTCCGGCCAGGCGCTCGACAGCAACTGGGTCCAGAGCGGCGGCACCCCCGCCAGTGTCGTCGCCCCGACCCGCGCTACCGCCTTCACCACGTCGCGCGGCGTCAGATAGTCGAGCGGCGCGACCGCGCCCCCCGCCGCCCAGGTCGAGAAGAGCTGGTTCTGCCCATAATCGAAGCTGAAGGGCAGGACGGCCAGCACCCGGTCATCGGGCGTCAGCCGCAGATACTCGGCGACCGAGACCGCCCCGAACCACAGATTGGCGTGGCTGAGCATCACTCCCTTGGGCCGCCCCGTGGAGCCGGAGGTATAGAGGATCGCCGCCAGCGTATCGGGATCGGCAGCGGAGCGGTGCAGCGCATCGCCCTCCCCCGCCTCGGTGAACAGGCGGACGCCCTCGGCCACATCGCCGGGCTCCAGCGTCGCGGCGCGCGGGCCATGGGTCAGCAGCATCGCCGCCCCGCTATCGGCCAGGATATGCGCCACCTGCGCGCGCTTGAGCAGCGGATTGACCGGGACATGGACCAGCCCGGCACGCGGCGCGGCCAGCGGCATCAGCGCGGCGGCGCGGGTCTTGGGCAACCAACTCGCCACCCGGTCGCCGGGCGCGAAGCCCTGCGCCGCGAGCCACCCCGCCAGCCGCCCGACCGCGTCCTCGACCTCGGCGAAGGTCAGGCCCGCGTCACGCTCGATCAACGCAGGGGCATCGCCTGCGCCGCACAGGACATGGTCGATCGGATAAGCGGTCGGATCGAGGGTCATCGGGCCATCTACATGGGGCCGGGGGATAAAGTCGAGCGCATGGGGACAGGTGATGAGGAGACGTCCGTCCGCCCATAGGGACACGGCTTCGCATACGGCGGGCTCCCCCCTTCCACTCCCCTCCCGCAGGCGGGAGGGGCCGGGGGAGGGCCTGGGTCTCCTGCCATCGCCTCACAATCACCCCCCCTTACCCGAACGCCAGACAAGCGACCGACGCACGCCACCGAAGACCGTGTCCCCTCCCCCAACCCCCTCCCGCCTGCGGGAGGGGGCTTCGCATGCGGTGGGCTTGTCCCTCTCACGCCCATAGGGAGCCACCCCGCCCCCCGCCGCCCCCCGCACAGCCCGGTTGCCCAACGCTCGCCGCCGCTCTAACGCTGTGGCAAAGACACGAACAGCAAGGCGACAGGGTTTGGAACTCCAGGCGAGCGGAAATGTGGAGGCGACGGTGCGCGGCGTGCTGGCCGATGTGCTGGGGCTGTCGCAGGAGCGCGTGGAGAGCTTTCGCGCCGATACGCCGCTGTTCGGCGCGCTGCCCGAGCTGGATTCGATGGCGGTCGCGGGCGTGCTGACCGAGTTGGAGGATCGCCTGGGCATCCTGATCGAGGATGACGAGGTGGACGGCGAGATGCTGGAGACGTTCGGCAGTCTGGTCGCCTTCGCCAGCGCCAAGGCGCCCGCTTGATCGACCATTATGACTGGCCCGGCGGGCGCGAGGCAATGTTGCGCTTCGGCCCGGCACAGGGACCGGTCGTGCTGGTCGCATTGCCCTTCTGGGAAGAGGCGAACCGGACGCGCGCACTCGCCGTGGCGATGCTGCGGCGGCTGGCCGATCACGGTATCGGCGGCGCGCTGCCCGACTGGCCGGGGACGGGCGAGAGCCTGATCGACACCGAGAAAGCGACCCTGTTGCAATGGCGTCAGGCGCATGAGGCGGTCGCCAATGCGCTGGGCGACCGGCGCTGTTACGGCGTGTCGATCCGGGCGGGCACCCTGGTCGATAGCTTCGGACTATTGTCCGGGCGCTGGCATCTGGCCCCGATGACGGGCGAGGCGGTGCTGCGCGACGTGATCCGCCTGCGCGCGGCGGCGGGTCTGCGCGGGAACGAACATGGGTTGTTCGGTGCGGAATCCCCGGTTCGAATCGCGGGCAATCGCGTCTCGCCGCACTTCCTGGCGGAACTTGCGGGGGCCGAGCCCTATGACCAGCCGGGCGTGCCGCGCCGGGTCGTTCGGCTGGGCCACGACCGCGCTCCCGCCGATCGGACCATCGACGCCGTCCCCCCCTGGCGCCGTGCCGAGCCGCAGGACGACCCGGAACTGGCCGCCACGCTGGCGCAGGATATCGCGGAGTGGATCGCGTCATGCGAAGGCTGATCGCCTTTCCCTGCGACGGGGCGACGCTGCTCGGCACGCTGGACGAGGCGGACGGCGATACCGGCCTGCTGATCGTTTCGGGCGGGAACGAGCCGCGCATGGGCGCGCATCGCGGCCAGGCGATGCTGGCGGCGCGGATCGCGGCGCGGGGCTATCCGGTGTTCCGCTTCGACCGGCGCGGCGTCGGCGACAGCGAAGGCACCAATGGCGGCTGGGAGTCGAGCGGCCCCGATATCGCCGCCGCCGTCGCCGCCTTTGCCCAAAGCGCCGGGTGCGCCCGGATCCTCGGCTTCGGCAATTGCGACGCCGCCGCCGCGCTCGCCATGTTCGGGCAGGCGGCGGGGCTGGATGGCGTACTGCTGTCGAACCCCTGGCTGTCGGACGAGCCCGATCCCCTGCCCCCCGCCGCCGCGATCCGCCGCCATTACGCGCGCAAGCTGGCCGATCCCGCCGAATGGCTGCGGCTTGCACGCGGGGCGGTCGACCTCGCCAAGCTGCGCCAGGGGCTGACCAAGATCGCCGCGCCCCCCGCCCCGCTCGACGAGACCGCCGCGCCGTTGCTGGGCGCGATCGCGGGCTGGGGAACGGACGCGGCGATCGTCATCGCGCGCGGGGACGCGACCGGCGTCGCCTTCCGGGCCGCGGCGCGCGGACAGGCCTTTGCGATCGAAGCGCTGCCGACGGACTCGCACAGCTATGCCGACGCGCTCGACCATTTGGAGCGCGCCATCCTCGCGCGCTTGTCGGTCCCGGTATCGACGGGGCGAGCCGCTGGCGCGATGGGTCCACGGAACCCCAAAATACCGACTAATACGTTTTAAGATAACGCTTTTTACCGGAACGCCTCCTCGCCCTGCCCATTGGACCGGGCGAGGAGAGACGGTCCATGAACGAACGCCCTACCCCACCCCAGCCCGAACAGCAGCAGGACATGCCCGGCGAGACCGAGGCGATGACCCCGCGCCCCGATCATGGCGAGCATAGCTATATCGGCCATGGCAAGCTGACCGGCAAAAAGGCGATCATCACCGGCGCGGACAGCGGCATCGGCCGTGCCGTCGCCATCGCCTTTGCCCGCGAAGGCGCGGACGTCGTGATCTCCTATCTGTCGGAAGACGAGGATGCCGCCGAGACCCAGCGACTGGTCGAACAGGCCGGGCGTAGCGCGCTGCTGATCCCCGGCGACGTCAGTGATCCGGCGCATTGCCGCACCATTGTCGAGCGCGCGGTCCAGACCTTCGGCCGGGTTGATATCCTCGTGAACAACGCCGCGCACCAGGCGAGCTTCCAGGCGGTGGAGGACATCAGCGACGAGGAGTGGGAAGTCACCTTCGCCACCAACATCCACGCAATGTTCTATCTGGTGAAGGCCGCCCTGCCGCACATGGGCGAGGGGGCCTCGATCATCAACACGACCTCGATCAACGCCGACAAGCCCAACCAGCAACTGCTCGCCTATGCGACGACCAAGGGCGCGATCCATAATTTCACCGCTGGCCTCGCGCAGATGCTGGCCGAGCGGGGTATCCGGGTCAATGCGGTGGCGCCAGGGCCGGTCTGGACCCCGCTGATCCCCTCCACCATGCCGCCCGAGGCGGTGAAGAGCTTCGGCGAGCAGACGCCGATGGGCCGCGCCGCGCAACCCGCCGAACTCGCGCCCCCCTATGTGATGCTGGCCAGCGACGAGGCCAGCTACATCAGCGGCGCGACCATTCCCGTGACCGGCGGCACCCCCTTCCTCTGACCCTGAAACGCAAGGAGCGATGATCCATGGCATCCCTACCCAATGACGTCGTCGCGGCGGTCTTCGTCGCCGGGCTGAAGAACGCGCACGCGGTCGAGCATCAGGCCTTGGCGCTGATCGACCGGCAACTCGACCATCTGTCCAATTATCCGGACGTCGCCGATCATCTGCGGATGCACCGGGGCGAGACCGAGCAGCAGATCGTCCGGCTGGAGGATATCCTGGACGGCTTCAACGAGAGCCGCTCGCTGCTGAAGGACGCGGCGCTGACCTTCTCGGGCAATATGGCGGCGCTGGGCCACACCTTCGCCCCGGACGAAATCCTGAAGAACAGCTTCGCGAACTTCGCTTTCGAGAATTTCGAGGCGGCCAGCTACAAATCGCTCATCACCATCGCCGATGTCGGCGGCTTCGGCAGCGCGACGCCGCTGCTCACCCAGTCGCTGAACGAGGAACTCGCGATGGCGGCCTGGGTCGATGACAACAACGCCGCGCTGACTCGCCGCTACCTCGAACGTCGCGCGGCGGGCGAAACCGCCAGCCACTGATCCCCACACCACCGACCACGCGAGGCCGATCATGTATTATCACGACAAACGCCTGCAATATCCAGTCCGCTGCGAGAGCCCCGACCCCTTGTTCGCACGCATGTTGCAACAGGCCATCGGCGGCGTGGAGGGCGAAATCCGGGTCTGCATGCAATATTTCTTCCAGGCATGGGGCAACCGCGCGCCGACGCCGAAGTACCGCGACATGCTGCTCCACACCGCCACGGAGGAGATCGGGCATATCGAGATGCTGGCGACCGCGGTCGCGCTCAATCTCGACAAGGCACCCGCCTCGCTTCAGGAAGAGGGCGCGGCGGACGGCATCGTCGGCGCGGTGATGGGCGGCGGCAGCGCGCGTCACGCGATCGAGGGCGCACTGCACAAGCATATCCTGTCGACCGGCCTGGCCGCACAGCCGGTGGATTCGGACGGTATCCCATTCAACATGAGCCATATCTATGCCAGCGGAAACGTCGCCGCCGACATGTATTGCAACGTCGCCGCCGAGAGCACCGGGCGTGTGCTGGCCACCCGCCTCTACAACGCCGCGCACGATCAGGGCATGAAGGACATGCTCCACTTCATGATCGCGCGCGACACCATGCATCAGGAGCAATGGCTGGCCGTGATCGAGGAACTGGGCGAACAGGCGTCGCTCCCCATCCCCAACTCCTTCCCGCAGGCGCAGGAGAGCCAGGAGCATAATTACGACTTCTTCGTAACCTCGGTCGACGGCACCTATCCGGAAGGCCGATGGACCAAGGGGCCGAGCGTCGACGGCAAGGGCGAGTTCACCGTGTTCCGCAACGAACCGATGGGCGAGGAACCCGTACTCGGCCCCGCCCGCCCGGACAGCAGCGCCCAGGCCGAGCAGATTGGCGAGAGACTGTAAAATCCTCCCCGGCGCGAGGAGGATCGAACCGCCCCGGCCGCATGGCCCGGGGCGGTCTTCGTATCAGGCCCCGACCGGCATCGTCTTGCCCGTCGTCCGGTCCAACGCCCGCGCGGTCAGCAGGTCCAGCGCGGTAGCGAAGACCACGAAGCCGATCGCGCCCCACACGGCCCGTTCCTTTGGCGAACGTCGGGCCGATACGGCCAGCGTCCCCAGATCGAGCAGATCGCCCGCCACCCGGTTCCACACCCGCGCCGAATGGGCCGGGGCCTGGAGCAGGCCGACGCCCGCCATCAGCTCGCGCACGCCATAGGCCTTGACGGTGCCGCTCCCACCGGGGACGGAGAGGCGGTCCGCGATGCGCCGCGATGCGAAGAGTTCGGCCGCCCCCAGGGCGAGCGAGAACAGGCCGAGGCCCAGGCTGACGGATTTGGCGTTCATGATGATTCCTCGTCGATGAGATAGGTCTTCGGGCAACGCGGGCACCCCTTAGGCTTCTCCACAAATCGATGTATGTCAGTCACTTAATGCCATCATCCGTGGCAGGGGTGGATCGCTCCGACACCATCCGGCACTTGCCTCCCCCGCCTCGCTCGGCCAGTCTGATGCGATGATCCTTCCCCTGCTCCTCGCCGCTGCCGCGACGCCCGCCGCCACGCCCTCCCCCGCCCGACTGAAGGCCGATGTCGAGGCGCTGGTCGGCTTCGGCACGCGGCATACCGCCTCCACCACCACCGATCCCAAGCGCGGCATCGGCGCGGCGCGCGACTGGACGGCCAGGCAGTTCGAGACGATCGCGCAAGGGTGCGACGGCTGCATCAGCGTCGAGCGGATCAATCGCCGCTTCACCGGCCCGCGCGCGCCGAACGGGGTGATGGTCGAGGATGTGCTGGGCATCCAGCGCGGGCGGGATCCGGGCCGCGTGGTCATCGTGGGCGCGCATATCGACAGTCGCGTTACCGATGTGATGGACGCGACCTCCGACGCGCCGGGGGCCAATGACGATGCCTCGGGCGTCGCGCTGGTGCTGGAGGCGGCGCGGCATCTGTCGAAGCAGCAATTCGATGCGACCATCGTCTATGCCGTCTTCTCAGGCGAGGAACAGGGGCTATGGGGCGCGACGCTGCTCGCCGATACCGCGAAGGCGCGGGGCTGGCGGGTGTCGGCGATGCTCAACAACGATATCGTCGGCAACACGGTGGGCCAGGGCGGCGTGCGGGAGGCGCGCTGGGTCCGCGTCTTTTCCGAAGGCATCCGCTCGTCCGAGGACCTGCCGCAGCAGATGCAGCGGCGCGGCAATGGCGGCGAGGATGACGGGCCCAGCCGCGCGCTGGCCAAGGCGATCGACGGGGTGGCGGACAAGCTGGGCGGGCTGCACGTGTTTCTCGACCGGCGGCCCGACCGATTCGGGCGCGGCGGCGATCACGAACCGTTCCTCAAGCTCGGCTATCCCGCCGTCCGCTTCTCGGTCGCGAACGAGGATTGGAACGCGCAGCATCAGGATCTGCGCAAGGAAGGCACCACCGCGTTCGGCGATACCATCGACAAGATGGACTTTCCCTATCTGGCGAAGGTGACGGCGATCAACATCGCCACGCTCGCCCGCCTCGCCGCCGCCCCCGCTGCCCCGGACAACGTGACGATCAGCGGCGCGCTGTCGCGCGATACACAGGTGGAGTGGGCGGCGGTGCCGGGCGCGGTCCGCTACCGCGTGCACTGGCGGCGCAACGATGCGCCCGACTGGACCCAGTCGCGCGACGTGACCGAGACGAAGACGCTGCTGACCCAGATCCCGGTCGACGATCATTTCATCGGCGTCTCCGCCGTGGCGGCGAACGGTGCCGAAAGCCTCGTCACCTTCGGCGGGCGTTAATCGGGTTAACCAATGCGATGAATTGGGATGCCGCCCCGAGGGAGTGGACGGGGCGGCATCCCGGTTTTCAACCCGGCGTCTCTCGGGTTGAAATCCCCCCTGGGGGAGAGCGTTAGCGACGCACCACCCGACCCCGCGCGCGCATCCGGCGCGGCGCGGATCGAACCGTCTCCGTCGTGGTGGTTGTCGTTGTCGTGGTAACCGGTGCCCCCTGTACCACAACCGTCGTCGTGGTGGGAGCCGGATAATAATAACCTCCATCAAAGTAACCCGGCTCGCCCGATGCGAGCGTGCCGACGGTCGTCGTGGTGGTCACGGTCGTACCGTCGCGGGTCACGATGCGCCGTCCCATGGCGGGTGGCGGCGGTGGCGGTGCGTCATCGTCGCGATAGGCGTAATCGGGGGCTCCGTAATCGTCATGCCCCGGCGGCATGGCCCGCCGCCGATCCTCCGCCCGGTCGATCGCATAGCCCGCCGCCGCGCCGACACCCGCCCCGATCAAGGTACCGCCCAGCCTGTTGCCCTGCCCCGCGATCACATGGCCCGCGACACCGCCCGCGACCGCGCCGATCGCGGCACCGCCCAGTCCGTCGTCGCGACGGGCGGGCGGCCTTGGCGGCGGATATCCCGCACCGGCATAAGCGGGCGCTCCGCTGCCGTCCCAGTCCACCCCCGGAACGCTGTCATAGACCGCACCGCGCGAGTCGATCAGGATCGCATCGTCATAATAGCGCGACCAGCGATAGCCGACGGGAGGCTGCGGCAGCGGATAGCTCGCCCAATCCTCGACGACGAAGCGCCGGTCGTTCCAATAGGCGGGCACCACCATGCCGCGCACCGGACGGCGATAGGCCGACCAGCCGCCCGGCGCATTGGCACCACCCCACCAACGCCCGCCGATCCGGCTGCCCCAGCGGGCCGCGCGCGGCGGGTGCGTGCCGACCGTGCTGGTCGTGACGACCGGCCGCGTCGAGGGAATGGGAGACGCCCCGATATCGGGGCGCGGATAGCGCGCGCCAGCCTGACCGGCCGCCGGGGGGCTCAGCATCAAGGCGATCGACATGGTGGTCGACGCGGCGATCAGATGCGACGTTCTCCGCATGGCGAGAGCCTGTTCCCCTGGATCATGACAAGGACAATCATGACAAGGACGTCACTGGAAACGCCTTTGCCGAAACACGCTTTGATATCAGCGCCCTGACGCTACCGATAGCGTCGCCGCGCGTCCCGAATCGGGTCAGGTGGATCAGCGGGGACCGGCGGCCAGTCGCGGGGCCAGGAGCGTCATCAGGGCCTCGCAGCCCGCCTGATCCTCCGCATCGAAGCGTCCCGGCACCGGGCTGTCGAGGTCGAGCACCCCGATCACCTGCCCGTCATGAACGATCGGCACGACCAGTTCGGAGCGGCTCGCCGCGTCGCAGGCGATATGGCCGGGAAATTCATGGACATCGGCCACGCGCTGCGTCCGCCCGGTGGCGACCGCCGTGCCGCACACGCCCTTGCCCACGGCGATGCGAATGCACGCCGCCTTGCCCTGGAACGGCCCCAGGACGAGTTCGCCCTCCACCATCCGATAGAAACCCGACCAGTTGAGGTCGGGCAGATACTGACCGATCAACGCGGCGGCATTGGCCATGTTGGCGATCGCATCCTGCTCGCCAGCGGTCAGCGCGTCGAGCGCGGCGTGAAGGTCATGATAAAGCTCCGCCTTCGATCCGGCGGCGATGTCGAACTGGTACATGGGCGATGATGTAGGATGATGCGCACCGCCCGTCATCCCCGGACGATCTTTTTGACGTTCCACGCGGCATCGTCGCGCCGACGGGAATCGTCAGGAATAATCGACCTTCATACTGCTGCTTCCCTCTCCCCTCGACAGGGGAGAGGGTTAGCGGAGCTTGCCAGCCTGCTGGCTAGCGCAGCTTGGGTGAGGGGTTGAGCGAGCCGCAGGCTCGCGCGCGCTCCGCGCGCCCACCCCTCACCCAGCTCCGACTAAGCCTTTGCTTTCGCAAAGACCAAGTCTGCGCAACCCTCTCCCCTCTATGAGGGGCGAGGGAAAAGAAGGCATATCCGAATGTCGATCAGGGACCCGCGCCGATCAGAGCGCCAGATCGGGATGGCGGTTCGGGCTGACCCGCGTCGCTTCGGGACGGGGCGCTTCGGTGACCGTAGGGGCACTGACCGGCGGCGGAGCGAGCGCCAGTTGCAGCGTCTCGGCGGTCGCGGACCATTCATGCGCCAGCAGATCGCGATCCTCATTCAGCGCGGTGCCATAGCTCGGCACGATCTCGCGAATCTTGGCCTGCCAGGCCGGGGTCGCCAGACGGTCGGGGAAGACCTTCTTGATGAGGTTCAGCATGATCGACGGCGCGGTCGAGGCACCCGGCGACGCGCCCAGCAGCGCGGCGATCGATCCGTCCTTCGACGCGACGATCTCGGTGCCCAGCTTCAGCACGCCGCCCTTTTCGGGATCGCGCTTGATGATCTGCACCCGCTGACCCGCCTGCCACAACCGCCAGTCGCCGTCCTTGGCGTTGGGGAAATATTCCCGCAGCGCGTTCATCCGGTCTTCCTGGCTCATCATCAACTGCCCGGCCAGATATTCGACCAGCGAGAATTCGTCCCAGCCGACCGCCAGCATCGGGCGGAAATTGTCGAGCGTCACCGACTTGGGCAGGTCGAAATACGACCCTTCCTTCAGGAACTTGGTCGAGAAGGTGGCGAAGGGACCGAACAGCAGCACCTGCTTGCCGTTCAGATAGCGGGTGTCGAGATGCGGCACCGACATCGGCGGCGAGCCGACCGCCGCCTTGCCATAGACCTTGGCCATGTGCCGCCTGGCGATGGCGGGGTTCTCGGTGACCAGGAACGAACCGCCGACCGGGAAACCGGCATAGTCGTCGCCCTCGGGAATGCCCGACTTCTGGAGGATGGGCAGCGCCCCGCCGCCCGCGCCCGCGAACACGAAGCGCGCGGTAATGATCCGCTTCTCGTCGGTCTTGCGGTCACGCGCGGTCACGCGCCACGTACCGTCGGCGTTCTTTTCGAGCGAGCGGACTTCATGGCCGGTGGTCAGGGTCACACCGGGCTGGCCCTGGAGCGCACGGATATACTGGCGTGTCACCTCGCCCCATTCGCAATCGGTGCCCAGCACCGAGCGGGTGGCGGCGATCTTCTGACCGGCCTTGCGCCCCTCGATCATCAGCGGCACCCACTGGGCGATCTGGCGCGGATCGGTGGTGAACTCCATGCCCGAGAAGAGCGGACTGGCGAGCAGCGCGGCATGACGTTTCTGGAGGAAGGCCACATTCTCGTCGCCCCACACCAGGTTCATGTGCGGGGTCGAGTTGATGAAGCTGCGCGGATTCTTCAGCACACCGGTGCGGACCTGATGGCTCAGGAACTGGCGAGTGACCTGGAACTGCTCGTTGATCTCGATCGCCTTCTTGATCTCGACCCGGCCGTCCGCCTCGTTCACCGGCGTATAGTTCAGCTCGCACAAGGCCGAGTGGCCGGTGCCCGCATTGTTCCAGCCGTTGGAGCTTTCCTCGGCCACCTTGTCCAGCCGCTCGACCAGTTCGATCGTCCAGTTGGGCTCCAGTTCACGGAGCATCACGCCCAAGGTCGCGCTCATGATCCCGCCGCCGATCAGCAGGACATCGACCTTATGCTCGGACCCTGCCGCTTCCGCCGCGAAGGGCGCGACCGCCGCGCTGCCCGCAGCCAGCGCCGAGCCCATCATCGCGCGGCGGGTGATCCCCTCGCGCGACGCACCTGGAGAGCCCTCGCCCCGCTTCTGATTGTCATTCCGCATGTCAGACGCCTTTTCGCTACCGCCCCGGGACGACCCGGCGCCAGACATGTCGCGCGGGCCCCGCCATGGGGTTGATGTCATTCGGGCGTCGCGTCCCGCCACCGACACGCAGGGCGGAATGCGACCGTGCCCGGCCTCATCATCCTCGCCTCGATATTGCATTCGATATCTTTGATCGCCCGCATAGCGGGCCGTGACGCGGTGTCCATATCCCGACAACCGCGTCATCCGCACCTTTGTCGGCGCAATGCTTTAACCAGTATCGGGATCGACCAAGGGCAATTCAGGCGAATGATCCGCATTATTCCCGGCATGGTCACTATCCCACCCCATAGGGCAAAAAGCGCGGGGCCGCCTGCCCGAGCCTGCTTGCGCCAGTGATTTTATTGTCCTACAAATCGCGCTAGAAAAAATTTTGGAGAGGCCGTGCCCACCGTGCCATCAGACATGACGCCCGCCTATATCGCGATCGACTGGGGCACGACCAATCGTCGCGTCTATGTTCTGGCCGATGACGGCGCGATGCTGGATACGGTGCGCGACGATCGCGGTGTGCTGGCGATGCAGCCGGAGGATTATCCCGGGGAGATCGCGGCGATCCGGATGCGGTTCGGCCCCTTGCCGATCATCGCGGCGGGTATGGTCGGCTCGACGCGCGGCTGGCGCGAGGCCGCCTATGTCCCCGCCCCCGCCGACCTGCCGACCCTGGCACGAGCGGCGACGCGGATCGCCGAGCATGACGTGACCATCGTCCCCGGCGTATCGCTGCTGACCGACACCCGCGCCGATGTGATGCGCGGTGAGGAGGTGCAGGTGCTGGGCGCGATCGCCGCCGGGCTGGCCCCCGCCGATGCGCTGTTCGCGCAGCCAGGTACGCACAACAAATGGGTCCGTACCGAGGGCGGTCGGATCACCGATTTCGCGACCACCATGACCGGTGAGCTGTTCGCGCTGGTCAAGGGCCATGGCATCCTCGCGGGGATGCTCGACGGTCCCGTCGCGGACGGCCCGGCCTTTCGCGACGGGCTGTCGCGGGGCAGCGGCGCGTGCGATCTGACCGCCGCGCTGTTCGGCGTGCGCGCCTCGGTCCTGCTCGGGCGGATCGCGGCGGAGGATGCTGCCGCCTATGCCAGCGGCCTGCTGATCGGCAGCGATATCGGCGCGGTGCCGGATATGGCGGGCCACCCGGTCCATCTTTTGTCCAGCGGTCTTCTGGCCGACCTCTACACCATCGGAATCGAGGCGCGCGGCGGCACCGTCGTCGCGCTCGACAGCCATGCCGGTTTTCTCGCCGGACTTCACGCCATTCGGGAGCATTTGTCATGACCGACCCCGCCAGCCTTTTCGCCAAGGCCTTCGCCGCCTGCCCGCTGGTCGCCATCCTGCGCGGCCTGACGCCCGACGAGGCGATCCCGGTCGCCGACGCGCTGGTGGAAGCGGGCTTCACCCTGATCGAGGTGCCGCTCAACTCGCCCGATCCGTATGACAGCATCGCCGCGATCGCCGCGCATGTCGGCGACAAGGCAATCGTCGGTGCCGGCACCGTGCTGACCACCGAACAGGTCGATCGGGTGAAGGCGGCGGGCGGCACCCTGATCGTCTCGCCCAACACCGATATCGAGGTCATCGCGCATAGCGTCGCGCAAGGGCTGATCTCGCTCCCCGGCTATTTCACGCCCTCCGAAGCTTTCGCCGCGCTGAAGGCGGGTGCGCATGGCCTGAAGCTGTTCCCGGCCGAGGGCGCATCGCCCACCTTCCTCAAGGCGCAGCGGGCCGTCCTGCCGCGCGACGTGGCGGTGCTGGCGGTCGGCGGCATCACGCCCGACAACATGGCCGAATGGCGCGCGCACGGCGCGGACGGATTCGGCCTGGGCTCCAACCTCTATCGCGCGGGCAAGCCGGCGGCGGATGTCGCCGTGTCGGCGCGCGCTTATGTCGAAAAGGCACGCTGATACCGATGACCGACACGATCCGTCTCGCACTGGTCGGCATGGGCAAGATCGCCCATGACCAGCATGTCCCCGCCATCGCGGGCAACCCGGCCTTCGAACTGGTCGCGACCGTCAGCCGCTCGCCCAACGGGGTCGAGGGCGTGCCGCATTTCCACGACATCGACGAACTCGCGCAGAGCGACGTGAAGGTCGACGCGGTGGCGCTCTGCACGCCCCCGCAGGTCCGCCACGCCATCGCCGCCGCCGCGCTGGCCAACAATTGGCACGTCTTCCTCGAAAAGCCGCCGGGCGCGACGCTGGCCGAAGTGGCGGTGCTGGAGGAACTGGCGGCCAAGGCGAACGTCACCCTCTTCGCCAGTTGGCACTCGCGCTATGCGTTGGGGGTCGAGCCCGCGCGCGAATGGCTGTCTGCCCGCAAAGTCACCTCGGCGGCGATCACCTGGCGCGAGGATGTTCGCCAATGGCATCCGGGTCAGGCCTGGATTTGGGAAGCCGGCGGCTTCGGCGTGTTCGATCCGGGCATCAACGCCCTGTCGATCGCGACGCATATCATGCCGGAGCCCTTCTTCATCGAGCGCGCGACCTTGGACTTCCCGGCCAATCGCGATGCGCCGATCGCCGCCGATGTCGCTTTCCGCACGACCGCGGGCACGCCGGTGACGCTCGACCTCGACTGGCGGCAGGAAGGGCATCAGAGCTGGGACATCGTCGTCGAGACCGAGGACGGCACGCTGAAGCTGGCCGAGGGCGGCGCGGTGCTGACCCTGCCCGACGGCTCGACGCCGCACCATGAGGAAGGGCTGCACGGGGAATATCCCGGCCTTTACGCGCGTTTCGCGGAACTGGTGCAAGGCGGGCGCTCGGACGTCGATATCGCGCCGCTTCGCCATGTCGCCGACGCCTTCATGCGCGGCAAGCGGCGGGAGGTGGAAGCCTTCGTGGAGTGACCGCAGTCCGGTAGCCTTCGACTTCGCTCAGGCTGAACGGAGGCTGGGATATCCCCAAACCCCGTTCGCACTGAGCGAAGTCGAAGTGCACGCCCCGCCCCAAAAAAGAAGGCCGGTTGTCCCCAGGGACGACCGGCCTTTTCAGTTCAGGGATTGGCGGAGCGCCGAAACACTCCGCCGGGGGGAAGGTCAGAAGTTGATCGTCGTTCCGATCGCGATCTGGCGGCCCAGTGCGTCGTAACGCTGCGGCGCGGTGTTGGTGCGCGACAGGGCGACCTGGTACGAGTTCGGGATGATCGGCGGCGTCTTGTCGAACAGGTTGTTCGCGATGATGCGAAACGCGAACTTGCGCGCCACATTCCACGTCAGCGCCAGGTCGAAATAGCTCTGCGGCGCGATGCGGGCGAAGGTGTTCTGGAACCGCTCGGGCGTGCCGCCGATATCCGGGTTGCCCGAATTGTTCGCGGTGGTCAGCGAGCCGGTATAGCGCCAGTTGAACGAGGCGTTGAACGTCCGGTCCGGCGTGGTCCAGGTGGTGCGCAGCGTGTGCGCCCATTTCGGAACCAGCTGTCCGCACGAAATCCCGTTCGAGAAGTAACCGGCGCAGTTATACTGAAGCCGCAGCGGCGAGTCCTGCCCACCGGCCAGCGTCGACAGCGAGCCGTTGAAGCCCCAGTCCAGGCGACCGGCCCCGTTCAGGTCCAGCGAATACTGACCCTGGAAGTCCCAGCCATTGGCGAGCGTGCGGTAATAATTGGTCGTCCCCTGCCGCACGAAACCGGCCGTGGGATTGCCCGCCGGCGCGTTGCCGATCGACCCCGTGGTGGGATCTCGAACGATGCCGTTGCAGAAGAACGGATCGCCGTTCGACGCCAGACAGCCCTGTAGATAATAGTCCGCGCCGTTGAAGCCCAGCGAGTTGACGATCCGCACCTGATACCGGTCCGCCGAGAAGACCAGGCCGGGAATGAAGCTTGGCTTCACGACCAGACCGAAGGTCAGGGTGTAGGCGGTTTCCGGATCGGCGGTGAAGCCGCCCGAGCGCGTCGTGCAACCCTCGGTCGGGCAGAGCAGCGAGGTGCTGCCGTACAGATTGTCGGCCAACCCCGTCTTGCTGCACAGCTCGCGCGAGCCCAGCGGCGTGGTGGTGACGGTGCCGTCCGGCAGCGTGCGCGACACCGGCGCGCAGAAGTCGGTCAGCGTGGTGTTGCGGCCATAGTTGATCTGCGTCGCCTGCCGGATCTCGATCACCGTCGGCGCGCGCTGCGCCTTGTTGTACGAGGCGCGGAAGGTGATGTCCGCAACCGGCGCGTACAGCCCTTCGATCTTCCAGGTCGAGAAGGTCTTGGGGTTGGAGCTGTACTTCGAGACGCGGAAGCCGCCATTGGTCTGGAGCAGATGCGCGAACGGCTTATTCTGGACCAGCGGCGCCTGAAGCTCGATATTCGATTCCCAGACATCCTGGCTCAGCCGTGCGTCCTGGTTGCCGAACTGCGCGACGAAACCGGCATCGGCTTCGGAGATCAGGCGATCCTTGCGATATTCGGTGCCCAGCGAAACGGCCAGACCGTCATCCGCCCAGGGCGTCTTGATGCCATAGGTGGTCAGGTCTCCATTCACCACCGCGATGGCGTCGAACAACTGCGTCACCTGGCGGCGAAGGCCCGTCGCGCCGCTGGTGAACAGATAGTTGGTCAGCGCATTGCTGCCCGAACCCGCGCGGAACGCATCGAAGGGGATGCAGTTGGGATCGCTGCCGTCGATGACCGAGCGACAGGTGGCCACGCCGTTGACGTTGACGACGTTCAGCGAGCGGTTGACCCGGTCGTTCTGCGACGTCGGGCCCAGATACCACTCCTGCTGGTTGCGGGCATAGACGCCGCCAATGTCATAGGACCAGGCCTCGCCGATCTTGCCCCGGACGCCGCCGGTCGCACGGAAGCCCATGTTGACGAAGCGGTCCGCCTGGGCGGGCTGCCCGTCGAAGCGATAGCGCACGTCGAGCGGCACGAAGCCGGTGCTGCCCGGCGCGCAACCCAGCGCACCCGCCTGGCCACCCGACAGGAAGGGATTGTCGCAATTCACCTGATAGGGCGTCGTGCCCGCCACGGTGTAGGAATAGACCCGGCGCGGTGTGGGGTTCTCGGAGGTGTCGCGGAACCAGATACCGTCGCCATAGATCTCGACTTCCGGCGAAATCTTGAAGTTGACGAAGCCGCCCGCCGTGTAGCGCTCGTTGGCGCGCTGGAAGGACACGTCGTCATAGCCATTCGCGGCATTGCCCGCACCGGGACCAAAGGGAACGAAGCCACGGTCGCCGTTGGGATTGTTGACATATTGCGCGTTCGCGTTGGGACCGGACAAGGGCGACACGAAACCGCTGCGCGAATAGGTCGACAGCGGCGAGCAGGACAGCGCCGAGTCCTTGGTCAGCTGCGCGATCGGGCAGGCGGCATAGGAACGCGCGCCGTTCTGGACCAGGTCGGCCTGGCGGTAGTTGACGAAGCCCGACACGTTCAGGCGGCCGTCGAACAGCTTCTTGCCCGCCGTCAGCGTCAGGTCGGCACGACCACCGTCATTGGTCAGGCCGCGCGGGCTGCTGAAGCCCGCCGCCGTGGCGATCGGCGTGACGATGTTGCTGGTGTTGTTATGGTTGTAGAAATTGTAATTGCCGTCGAGGCGAAGCCCCTCGAAATCCTTGCGCAGGACGAAGTTGACCACGCCCGAGATCGCGTCCGAGCCATAGACCGACGAGGCACCGCCCGACAGCACGTCGACGCGCTCCAGCAGGGTGGCCGGGATGATGCCGGTGTCCTGGCCGTTCTGCGTGCCCAGACGCTTGCCGTCGACCAGCACCAGCGTCCGCTCGAAGCCCAGGCTGCGCAGCTTGATCCGCTGGCGACCATCGGAATCGGCATAGTTGGACTGGGCGTCGGGTGCGACCTGCGGCAGGCGGTTCAGCACTTCCTCGACGTTCAGCGGGGCCTGGGCCTGGATGTCCTGGCGCGTGACCGAGGTGATCGGCGCGGCCGATGCGAGATTGGGCCGGGTGATGCGGGTGCCGGTGACGATCACCTCGCCCCCGCTGCTGGCCTGCGGCGTGCCGGTGATCGCGGCAGACCGGGTGGCGGCGGCATCGGCGCTCAGCGTGGTGTCGCGGTCGCGGCTGTCGGTACCCTCGTCCTGCGTGGCGGTCGATCCGACCTGCTGCGCGATGGCGGGCGCGGCGAGCATCATCGACGCGGCCGACAGGGCCAACCATGATGCGGACTGCTGGATTCTCATACGTCTCCCCTTCGTCCCGGCTGATGACCTGCCGGGTGCGGGGAAAGGACAATTGTTTTGTCGTATCAGGTCAATACCTAATGCATACCTATGCAACACCCATCACGACATTAGCCGAGCGGTGTAACCATAAAGACACTAATTCAAACGATTTCAGTGATTTGGGCACCATCCTGGCAATGTTTCGACACAATATGCGGCCGTGCCGACGTTCCTTCGCGAACGGGAAGCACCTGATTCGGGTTATTGGTTCCACATAGGTTCGGTCGGCGGGCTTGCGGGCTTCGTAATCCCCGCGCACAATCGGGCCCGATGTCACGTGCCCGGAACGGCACATTGGGGGGAGCAGGCGAATGCAGGACGGACGGCGTGGATTTCTGGGCGGCATGGTAACGCTCGCCGGGATCGGTGCGGGATGGGCGGCGGCCCCTGCCCGCGCCTTCGCGCAAGCGGCAGGCCCACGTGCGACGATCGTGTCGACATGGGACTTCGGCGCCCCCGCCAACGACGCGGCCTTTGCCGCGGGCCGGGCGGGCGGATCGCTGATCGACATGGTCGAGGCGGGCGTAAAGGTACCCGAGGCCGATCCGAACAACCATTCGGTGGGCTATAGCGGTTATCCCGACCGCGACGGGCATGTCACGCTGGACGCGGTCATCATGGACGATGCCGGCGGGGTCGGCGCGGTCGCGGCGCTGGAGGATACGGTCCACGCCATTTCGGTCGCCCGCGCGGTGATGGAGCATACGCCGCACACCTTCCTGGTCGGCGAAGGCGCGACCCGCTTCGCCCGCGACCGGGGCTTTCCCAAGGTCAACCTGCTGACGCCCGAGGCGGAAAAGGCGTGGCGCGACTGGCTGAAGACCCAGAATTACCGCCCCGTCGCCAATAGCGAGACCGGCACTTACGGTACGGGCCGCCCGGGTACGCCGGGCGGCGCGCTCGACCATGACACAATCGGGATGCTGGCCCGCGATGCGCAGGGCAGGATGGCGGGGGCGTGCACCACCTCCGGCATGGCGTTCAAGATGCGCGGGCGGGTCGGGGACTCGCCGCAGGTCGGATCGGGCCTGTATGTCGAGCGCGGCGTCGGCGGCGCGACCTCGACAGGGCTGGGCGAGGAAGTGACGCGCACCGTCGGCACCGCCCGCGTCGTCGCGTCGATGCGGCATGGGCTGTCTCCGCAGGCGGCATGCGAGGAAGCGGCCCGGCACATCGCTTCGCTGCGCGGCGATGCGATCAAGGGCGTGCAGGTCGGGTTCCTGGCGATGGACACCGGCGGGCGGATCGGGGCATTCTGTCTGTTGCCGGGCTTCACCTATGCGGTGACCGATGCCGCCGGGCGGACACGGGTGGAAAAGGCCCCGTCGCTGTTCAAGGCGTGATTCTCCTCCCCGGTACGGGGAGGGGGACCGCCGCGTAGCGGTGGTGGAGGGGGCTCTCCGCGAGGGATGTCCTATGAGGAAGCCCCCCTCCGTCAGGCCTTCGGCCTGCCACCTCCCCCGTATCGGGGAGGATCAGAGGTCCTCACCCCCATCGGCGATCAGCGCGTTCAGATCCCGCAGCGCCTTGACCAGCCCCAGCCCCCGCGGCCCCGCGATATAGCGCGGCGCCCATTCGGGCTGGAACTTCTCCTTATACGCCCGCAACCCGCGAAAGCCGTAGAAGCGCTCCCCGTGGCGGAAGACCAGCGCCGCGACCTTTGCCCAGGTCGGCGCCATCCGCCGCCCGCCGACGCCTGACAGCGGCGCCAGCCCCAGCGCGAACCGGGCATAGCCCTCCGCCCGGCCCCACAGCATCAACTCGACGAACAGATAGTCCATCACCCCGCCGGGGGCGTCCTCGACATGGCGCATCAGATCGACCGACAATTCGCGGCGATCGCCCGCCTTCCAGATATTGGCGAAGGCGACGATCCGCCCCTCGACCCGGACCACCGCGCAATCGGTCAGCGACAGATAGGCGGGGTCGAACCGCCCCAGGCTGAACCCCTTCTCGCCATGCCCCTTGGCCGCCAGCCAGTCGTCGGACACGAACTTCAGTTCGGGCAGGATGGCGGGCACCTGGGCGGCGGGGACGATGGCGAAGCTGGCATTCTCGCGCGTGCGAAAGCGGTTGAGCGTCTGGCGCAGGCCGCGCATCCGCCCGCCCTCCAGCGCGAAGCCGCCCAGGTCGATCAGCGCCTCCTCGCCATATTTGATGATCTGGAGCCCCATCTCGATCGCGATCTCCAGCGCATCGGGGGTGATCTGGTATAGGAGCAACCGCCCCTGCGCCGCATCGGCCAGCGTGCGAAGCTGCCACAACAGATCGGCCCAGGCGGCGCGCGGGCCGACCGGATCGCCCATCGCGATCCAACTGCTGCCGCGCACCTGATACATGACGAAGGCGTCGCCCTCCGGCGAGAAGAGGAAACGCTTGTCGCCGAGCAGCGCCAGCGCGGCATCGGTCCGCTCGGCCTGTTCGACGACCGCCAGCACCCGTTCCATCGCCGGGTGATCCGCCTCCCCCTGCGGCGCGGCGAGGAACAGCCGCCACAGCCCCGCCGCCGCCAGCATCACCGCAACGCCCAGCCCCGCACGCAGGAAGCGCGAGGCATCGTCCGACAGCGCGAAACGCCACCATAGGGCTTCCTGATAATCGACATGCTTATAGGCGAAGAAGCCGATCCAGCCGGTGCCGACGATCACCACCGCGACGCTGAACAACCAGGCGGGCGACAGCGGCCGCGCGACCAGCGAGGTCCGCCGGTAGAAGGCGCGGCGGCTCATCTGGAGGAGCAGCGCGATGGTCAGGCAGACCGCCGCCTCCTCATAATCGATCCCCTTGGCCAGCGAGAAGACCGCCCCCGCGACGAGCAGCGCCCGCGCCGCCAGGCTCGCCCCGTCCAGCCGCCGGTACAGACCCGGCGCGAGCAGCAGCAGCCCGGTGCCGACCAGGCTGGCGGCGAAGTGCGACGCCTCGATAAAGGGCAGCGGCACGATATGGACGAGCTGATGCACACGCTGCGGGATGGCGGGCAGCGACCCCGAGAGCAGCAGGATCGCCCCGCCCCCAAAACAGGCCGCGCTGAGCAATGTCGGCGCGACGCCCAGCAGCACCCGGCGAATGTCGCGCAACGCCTTGATCGGCCGCCGCCGCGCCTCGTCCCACGCCAGCAGCGCGATACCCAGCGCCAGCGGTGCGAGATAATAGAGGACGCGATAGGCGATGAGGGCGGCGAACAGCTCGGTCCGGTTGGCAGGGACGGTCGCCAGCACCACCGCCTCGAACACGCCGATGCCGCCGGGCACATGGCTGACCAAGGCGACGATGATCGCCAGCGCATAGGCCAGGATGAAGGCGGGAAGCAGTTCGGGCGACGCCCCCGGCAGCAGCACGAACAGGGCAGCGCTGGCACAGGTCAGGTCCAGCGTGGCGATGCCGATCTGCGCCATCGCCTGGGCCGGGGTCGGCAAGGGCACGCTCCAGGCGCGCCAGCCGACACGCTGTCCGGGCCGCAAGGCGCAGAGCAGGATCAATAGCAGCGCCCCCGCCACCACCGCGCCGCCCAGCCAGCGGACGATCCCCTGCCCCAGCACAAAGGCTTCGAGCGTGATCGGCCCCTCATGGAAGAGCAGGCCCAGCCCGGTGACGCTGAACACCCCGAACCAGAAGGTCGCGCTGGCGATGGCGATCACCCGCGCGATGTCGGGCCCGTCCAGCCCGGCGGCGGCATAGACGCGGTAGCGCGCCGACCCGCCGGTCAGCAGCGCCAGCCCCAGATTATGGCTGAGCGTATAGCTGGTGAAGGAGGCCATCGCGGCGGTCCGCCAGCGCTGCGGCCGCCCGATCACGCGCAGTGCGATCACGTCGTAAAAGGTCAGCGCGACATAGCTGGCGATGGTGAAGGCGACCGACAGGGCGATCTGTTGCGGATCGATCGCGTAGAAGGCCGACCGGACATCGGCCAGCCTGATCTGCCGCGTCAGGTGATGCAGCGCCGACAGGCCCAGCGCGACCAGCAGCACGACCGCCCCGACCGCCAGATAGCCGCGCCGCGCCCGGGCATAGGCGACGACCCGATCGAGCAACGGCACCGGGCGGACCGTGTCCGTCACGACGCCCAACCCGTCGCGACCGTCACGCTGGGGTCGCCCGTCATATTCTCCCCGCTCACGCGCATCTTTCTCGATCGTCCAATTCTTTTGGCGGTGGCGGGCGCGGCATAGAACCGGCACCGCCCTCGCCGCCTTACGGTCGCATGACAAGTTCGTCATGCCGGTGAAACGGGCCTTGATGACAGAAGCGTCATGCTTCGCCCACCCTTCGCTTATGTGGTTAAGATTATGAGGACAGCGTGAAAGGATCGACCATGCCCGCTGCCCCCGACGCCGTGCCCGTGACGCCCCATGCGCGCCGCGTGGTCGGGCGGCCGTTCCGGTGAAGGGCCTGCGGATCGTCGGTTGGGGCGCGGGATTGGCCGCGCTGGTCGGCGGGGCTGCGATGGCGCTGCTCGTCGGGCATATGCCGCTTCACGCGGGTCCTCGCACGCCATCGATGCTGTACGGCGCGACCTTCGCCCCCGCCGCTGCGGATCGCCCCGGCCTGGTCGTCACCAGCCTGCGCAGCGATGTGGACGACGGCACCGCCGCCGCGGTCAAGCCACCGCTGAAGGTCGGCGACACCGTACTGGCGATCGACGACAGGCCCGCGACATCCTTCTCGCTGTTGCGCGAGGAAGCGTCGCGAAGCGGCGATGCGCCGGTGCGCCTGCGGGTCGCGCGCGACCATGGCCTCATCACGATCACGCTGCTAAGGAGCGGGTCGGGAGGATTGCGTGGCCAACAGGATTTTGCTGATCGAAGATGATCGCTCGACGGCGGACTATATTGCCAACGGGTTGCGGGAAGAAGGTTTCCTGATCGATCATGCCGCCAATGGGCGCGACGGGCTGTTCCATGCCACGGACGGCACCTATGACTGCATCATCCTGGACCGGATGCTGCCCGGCATGGACGGGATGTCGGTGCTGGCCGCGATCCGCGCCGCCGGGATCGAATCGCCGGTGCTGATCCTGTCCGCCCTGTCCTCGCCCGAGGACCGAGTCGCGGGGCTGACATCCGGCTCCGACGATTATCTGACCAAGCCCTTCGTCTTCGCCGAATTGCTGGCGCGGGTCCGCCTGCTGATCCGGCGCGGCGGGACGACGGGCAATGCGGTGCAGACCAAGCTGGTGTGCGACGATCTGGAGATGGACCTGCTCGCGCACCGGGTGCGGCGGGCGGGCAAGTCGATCGACCTGCAACCGCGCGAATATCGCCTGCTGGAATATCTGCTCCAGCATGTCGATCAGGTCGTGACGCGCACCATGTTGCTGGAGGGGGTGTGGGATTTCCATTTCGACCCCAACACCAACGTCACCGACGTGCATATCAGCCGGTTGCGCAAGAAGATCGACGAGGGCTTTGCCCGCCCCCTGCTCCATACCGTGCGCGGTTCGGGCTATAAGCTGGGCGTCGAGAAATAGCGCCCGTCATGCTCCGTTCGACCACGTTGCGCTTCGCATTGCTGGTCTTCGCGCTGCAACTGGTCGGTGCGGGCGCGATGGTCGCCATGGTTCGCCACCTGACCCGCAGCGAGATCGCGGCACAGGCGGAGGATGCCGCCAGCGACCTGCGCGACGAATTGTCGGGCATGTGGGCCACCGGCGGATCGGCGGCAGTGCGTGCGGCGGTCGACCGGCGGCTGAACACCGATCGCCTGCCGCAGTCGGTCATCCTGCTCACCGATCCGCGCGGGCGTTTCGTGGCGGGCAACATCGCCGACTGGCCGCCCAATGTCCCGGCCCCCGGTGTCGCCACCATCGAGATTTTCCGGATCGGCCATTCGCAGCCCGAACGGATGCGCGTGATGGCGACCCGCCTGCCCGACGGATCGCGGATGCTCGCGGGGCATGTGGTGGAAAGCGAGTTGCGCGTCGCGCTGGCGATGGAAGAGGCGATGGCGGTCGGCATGGCCGCCGCGATCGTCCTCGCCGCGCTCGCCGCCTGGGCCGCCGCGCGGATGATCGAGGCGCGGCTGGAAGGTACGGTCGCCACCGCCCATGCGGTCGCGGGCGGCGACCTGTCGCGCCGGGTGCAGCGCAATGGCGGCGACGATGCCTTCGACTCGCTGGCACAGGCGGTCAACGCCATGCTCGACCGCATCGCCCTGCTGATGACGGAACTGAAGGTCGCGACCGACGGACTGGCGCACGACCTGCGCTCGCCGCTGACCCGGTTGCGCGCGACGCTGGACCGGGCGATGGCGGAGTGCCGGGACGAGAATGCGCGGATCGCGGTGGCGCGCGCGCTGGACGAAGGGGACCGGCTGCTCGCCATGCTCGACACCGCGCTGCGCATCAGCCGCGCCGAGGCCGGGCTGGGCCGCGACGCCTTCGTCCGGACCGATCTGGCCGAGATGATCCGCGACGTCGCCGACATGTTCGAGCCGCTGGCCGAGGATCGCGGCATGACGATCCGCGCCGAGGGGCCGGAGACGCTGGTCGCGACCGTCCACCGGGAGCTGCTGGGTCAGGCGGTCGCGAACCTGATCGACAATGCGCTGAAATATGGTGCGGGGCTGATCACCGTGCGGGTCGAGCCCGGCCCCGTCCTGACCGTCGCCGATGACGGCCCCGGCATTCCCCCCGGACGGCGCGAGGAGGCGCTCAAGCGGTTCGGACGGCTGGACGCCGCGCGGACCGAAAGCGGCGCAGGGCTGGGCCTGTCGCTCGCCAGCGCGGTGGCCCATCTGCACGGCGGGTCGCTGGCGCTGGAGGAGAATGCGCCGGGTCTGGTGGTGCGGATGACGCTGGGGTGACGCCCCTCCACAACCCGGCTCCGCCGGGCGGTCCCCCTCCCCATCGAAGATGGGGAGAATTTGGGAAACCCCATTCCTCCCCAAGCTATGCTTGGGGAGGGGAACCATCCGAAGGATGGTGGAGGGGCAACCCCCTACGCCCTACGCCCCGACATTCCCGGTGCGCTCCAGCTTGCCCCAGCCGACGATCCACCCGCCGATCGCCGAGCTGATCGCGCGGAGCACGACCCAGTACATGATCTGGCGATAGACCAGCCGCTGCGCGACCAGCAGATGCGCCGGGTAACGCACCCGGTTGCCGTCCAGCCGATAGGCGATCCATCCGCACAGCACGTCGACCGAGGTGAAGACCAGCCAATAGGCCCCCATCTGGAACACATCGGTATGCGTCTGCGCCCAGCCATGCTGCGCCACGCGGACCGAGGTGCCGATGATCGACAGGATCAGCGACAGGTCGATCAGCGGAGAGATGGCGGCGAACAGGATCTGGAACAGCCACGCCTGCGGCAGGCCGACCCGTGCCAGCCCCTTGGGCCGCCCGGTGCGCAGCACGGCGCGGTGCTTCCACAGGCATTGGAGCGTCCCGAACGCCCAGCGATAGCGCTGCTTGGCGAGCGCGCGGAAGCTCTCTGGCGCTTCGGTCCAGGCGACCGCGCGCGGGTCGTAGGTGACGCGCCAGCCCGCCCGCTGAATCGCGATGGTCAGGTCCTGATCCTCCGCCAGCGTATCCTCGGGATAGCCGCCGACCGCGTCCAGCGCCGCGCGTCGCCATGCGCCGACCGCACCCGGAACCACCGTCATCGCGTCGAAACCGGCCAGCGCGCGCCGCTCCAGATTCTGTGCGGTGATATATTCGACCGCCTGCCAGCGGGTGACCAGATTGACCCGGTTGCCCACCCGCGCATCGCCCGCCACCGCGCCCAGCTTCGGATCGGCGAACCAGCGGGCGAGCTTGGCGATCGTCTCCGGCTCGAACTGGGTATCGGCGTCGAGCGCGATCACCACCTCGCCGGTCGCGTCGCGCAGCGCGCGGTTCAGCGCCGCCGCCTTGCCGCCATTGGTCAGGGTCAGCAGGCGGACGCGCGGTTCTTCGCCGAAGGCCTCGCGCACCACCGCGCTGGTCGCGTCCCTCGACCCGTCATCGACCACGATCACCTGAAGCCCCGGATAATCGCTGGCCAGCACCCGCGCGACCGACTGGGCGATCACCCGCTCCTCGTTATAGGCGGGGATGATGACCGAGACGCTGGGGGTATATTCGGGCGGCACCGGCTTGGACCGGCGGCCCTGGAACCAGGCGAGCCCCGCCATGACCACCGCCCGCGCGATGCCCAGCGCGATCGCGAGGTAGAAGAGCCAGGCCAGCCCCGCCGACAGCGTCGCCAGGACGACGAAGATCGCCACGTCGGTCCGCACCGCCAGCAGGTCCTTCCCCTCGACCAGCGGCATCGCCTGATCGCGGCTGACCCCGACCAGTTGCGAGGCGGGGACGAAGCGATAGCCCTCGGCGCGCAGCGTATCGATGATGCGGGGCAAGGCCTCGACCGTCTGCTCGCGGTTGCCGCCGCCATCGTGCAGCAGGACGACATTGGCCGAATTGTCGGGCGTCGCGCCGTGGACCTGCTCGATCACCTCATGGACGATCTTGTCGGTGCCCGGCGTCTGCCAGTCATTGGGATCGACGTGCAGCCCGACCACCGTATAGCCCAGATTCTGCGCGATCAGCGCGGGTCCGATTTCGTCCGCCGTCGTCGGCTCGGCGTCCCCGAAATAGGGCGCGCGGAACAGCGTGGTCGAACGCCCGGTATAGGCCTGGATCAGCCGCTTGGTCGCGTTGAGCTCCAGCTTGATCGTCCGCTCGCCCGCCGTCGCCATATTGGGGTGGGTGTAGCTGTGGTTGCCGATCTCGCTGCCGTCCGCGACGATCCGGCGCAAAAGCTGTGGATGCTGGAGCGCATTTTCGCCGATGACGAAGAAGGTGGCGGGCACATGCTCCCGCTCCAGCACGTCGAGGATCCTGGGCGTCCATTCGGCGTCCGGCCCGTCGTCGAAGGTCAGTGCGATCGTCTTGTCCAGCGCGCCCGCCCGCTGCACCACATAGGGCGTCGGATAGGTCCGATAGACCTCGCCCCGGATGATCCCGTCCTTGTCATATTGCAGGACACGCCGCCCCTCGGTCGGCTGGGCGGTGATGCGCAGGATTTCGCCCGGCCCCTCCACATCGACGTTCAACGGCGAGGCGATCGCGTTCAGCCGCGGGATGACGCCGCGCGCGGTGCTGCGGAACGCGGCGAAATCCGCCCACAGGCCGGGGTCCTCGGTGCCGATCTGCCAGAAGGCGACATCGTCGATGCCCAGATGCTTCAGCGCCTGGAGCTGGTTCCAGCTGGTCGCGGCGTCGAGCATCCAGACGGTGTGATGATCGCCATCCTCGTCATAGGCAAAGCCCGCATTGCCGCTGGCCGGGTCGAACGTCACCTGTGCCTGGCTGTCATGCGCCATCAGCCACGCTTCCTCGATCGACTTGGCATCCGCCGGCCCCTTGGCGGGCCAATCATAGGCATAGCTGCCGAGCGCGACGATCAGCTTGTCGCGACCCACCTCGCGCAACGCCTTCTGGCTCGCCTGGAGGAACCAGGGCTGCGATGCGATCGGGCCCGGCGTGCCGCTCTGCCAATGCTCGTCATAGGCCATCAGGATGACGCGATCGACGACCCTGGCGATCGGCTTTAGCTGCCATGCGTCATCCTCCGAGGGAACGGTGACGGCCAGCACCGCCCCCTTGGGCAGATGCGCCTTGATCCGTTGCAGCAGGCGCGGATAGCGCGCCATGGCGCTGGCGGGCAGATTCTCGAAGTCGATGACCAGTCCCGACTGGCGGTTGGCCGTCACCGAGTCCCCAAGCTGGGTCGCCAGCTTCTCGGAAGCCGCCGGGCTGGCGATGATCCGCGCGATCGCCTGGCCGTCCCATTCGTCGGCGCCCAGATTCTGCACCATCGGCAACAGGCGCGGCGGCTTGGCCGCATGCGACAACAGACTGGCGAGCTTGGGATCGTTGCTGATCTGCAATTCGGCCTTGGGACCCGCGACATTCATCAGCGAGGGCACCAGCCAGTCGATCTGCCCCATATGCGCATGGACCGAGGCGAGCGCGGAATCGTTACCCGGCGTGTAGAAGGCGATGGTCAGCGGGGTATGGCCCGGCGCCGCCGCCTTGCGCGGCAGCCATTCGCCGCGCCGCCCCTTCAACTGCGCGGTCGGCTCCAGCGTCATCGCCTGGCGGCGTGCGAAGGGCAAGGGCAGCACGCCCGAATTGGGCACCGCGACCAGCGTCGTGGCAAAGGCGATCGCCGCGATCACCACCGCCAAGATCAGCACCCCGACGCTGCGCCGCGCCCACGCGCCCCGGCGACCGGTCGGGTCAAAGAAGATCGGGTTGGTCACGGACGGTATTCCTTACGCCTGGTCATCGACACGGACGACGGCCCCCGGCCATCCCCTGTCTGCACCCTGTCGCCGATGGCAGATCGCGCGCATAGAGCGCGTGATCGTGACATTACAGATTTTTCATGACCGCTCTTATCGGCGCTTCGATCGGCTCGTGACAGCGGGCGGGCGGCGGGATTAGGGCCGATCGACATTCCGATATGCCCTTCTCTTCCCTCGCCCCTCGTAGAGGGGAGAGGGTTGCGCAGACTTAGTCTTTGTACAGCAAAGGCTTAGTCGGAGCTGGGTGAGGGGTGGGCGCGCAGAGCGCGCGTGAGCCTGTGGCTCGCTCGACCCCTCACCCAAGCTGCGCTAGCCAGCAGGCTGGCAAGCTCCGCTAACCCTCTCCCCTATCCAGGGGAGAGGAAGGAAGGAGTAGCATGAATGTCGATTGGCCCTAAGATGAGGCATGTCCGTTCGCCTGGCCCATCTTCGCCGCCATTATCGCCGTTATCTCGCCGCGATCCTGTTCGTCATCGTGGCCGGACTTTCCATCCTCCTCTATTCGGGCAGCTATTTCGACCGCGACCCGTTCACCCGCTATCCGGCGGCGGGGCGGGTGCAGCCGGTGTTCGTCCTGTCGCTGTCGGGGGATATGGGCCTGCGCTATGGCATGAGCGGGAGCGTCGCCCGGAGCCTGAGCGCCCGGGGGATCGCGGTGCTGGGCGTCAATTCCCCCGTCCTGTTCCGCGAGCGCCGGACGCGCGGGCAGGTCGATGCGCTGATCGCCGATCTGGTACGCCGTGCCGCGCGGGAAGCGGGCGAGCGGCGGCTGGTGCTGCTCGGCCAGTCCTATGGCGCGGACATGTTGCAGACCGGGCTGGCGAAACTGCCCGCCGACCTGCGCGCGCGGGTGTCGGCACTGGTGCTGGTGGTGCCGGGCAAGACGGCCTATTTCCGCTCCGACCCTTCCGGCATCGCCTATATGGGACGGCCCGACAGCATGGCGATCACCACCGCCCGCACGCTCGACTGGCTGCCCGTCACCTGCATCTATGGCGTCGAGGAACAGGACAGCCTGTGCCCGCTCCTCAAGCTGCCCGATGCGCATGTCGTCGCCATGCCGGGCGGCCATTATCTGAACCATGACGACGCCACGCTGAACGCCCGTGTGCTGGCGGCGGTGCGCGGCCAGCCCTTCCCCGCCAAACCGAACTGACGGGGAAAGGCCGGTACCGGGTCAGGCGGTCACGCTCTCGATCGGGGCCGTCCCGCCCGCGCGCGTCCGCCAGGTCGCGACACAGGCCTCCGCATAGGGCTTGGCCATGACGGTGGAGACGGTCATGAACCGCGCGGTCGCGGTGTCGCGGGTCAGGGTCAGGTGGAGATAGCCCTTGGCGTCCTGATCGCAGAAGCGCACGCTGCGCCGATTGGCCTCGGCGATCTGGCGGCCGATACCGGGGAACAGCGCCCCCCAGGAGGGGCTGGTGATCGCCGTCGCGCCGAACTCGGCCGCGACCAGCGCGCCCTGGTCGTCATACAGGTCGTTGGCCCAGGCGGCATGGCTGTCGCCCGAGAGGACCACCGGATGGCTCCCCGCCCGCCGGAACGCCGCGTAAAGCCGCTCGCGCGCGGCGGGATAGCCGTCCCAGCTATCGAAGTTCATGGGCAGCCCCGCGCGATAGGATGCCTGCGCCGCCGCCAGCTGCGCGCGGATCGCCTGAGACAGCGGCGCGATCAGCGACGCATAACCCTCCGCCCCCATCCGCTTTTCCAGATCGGGGCCGTCGACCCGCGCCATCACCACCTGGTTGCCGATCACCTGCCACGGACGCCCCGCCCCGACCGAGGCGGCCAGCGTCCGCTCGATCCAGTCGAGTTGCCCCGCGCCCAGCAATTCGCGCTCGGGCCGCGCACGCTCGGCCATCATCGCGGCATATTCGGACGGCTCGGGCACATCGCCCTTGGCCGTCACCTGCTTCGACCGGGCGAGCAGCCGCGTCTCGACCATCACCAGCGTCGCCAGGTCGCCGAAGTCGAAGCTGCGGTTGATCGCGGCCCAGGGCTGGCCAGGGCGCGGGTCGCGGATCGGCATCCATTCGAAATAGGCCTGCATCGCCGCCGCCTTGCGCTTGGCCCAGTCCCCCTCGGTCTTGGGATCATGGTTCTCCGCGCCGCCGATCCAGTCGTCATTGGCGACCTCATGATCGTCCCACACGCAGATAAAGGCGGCGCGGGCGTGCGCGGCCTGCATGTCGGGGTCGCGCTTCACCTGGGCATGACGCGCGCGATAATCGGCGAGCGACAATATCTCATGCGCCGGTTCGGGCAGGCGGTTCAGCTTGCGCCCGATCTCCGCGCCATAACCCTCCGCGCCATATTCATAGATATAGTCGCCCAGATGCAGCACCGCGTCGAGCCGCTCGGACCGCGCGATCGCGTCATAGGCGTTGTACAGCCCGCCGGGATAAAGCTGGCACGAGACGACGGCCAGCACCACATCCTCGATCCGCCCGCGCGGCAGGGTGCGGAAACGCCCCTCCGGCGAACGCTCTCCCTTCGCCGTCTCGAACCAATAGCGATAATCGCGACCGGGGCGCAGCCCCGTCACCTCGACCTTGGCGGTGAAGTCGCGGGCGGCGCGGGCCGTCACCCGGCCCGTGCGCAGGCCGACTGCCTCGCCCGGCTCCATCGGCGCGACGTGCCAGGTCAGCGGGACGTCGCCCCCCTGCCCCTCCGCCGGGGTCGCGCGGGTCCACAGGATCGCACCATCGGCGGCCGGATCGCCGCTGGCCACGCCATGGTCGAAACGGGCCGAGGGCTCGGCCGCCTCGGCAATCGTCGCGGGCAGGCTGAGCGTCGCGCCGCTTCCCATCAGGGCGATCGCGCGGCGTCGGTTCATCATCGTCATCATCGGGTCCTTTCGCCCGGACGGCTAGAGGCTCCGCACGACAGCGCCATGGCGAATGGATGACGGTTCGGCGACACCGGCGCCGACCGTCACAAATCCGCAGCGTGATGGACACCAACCGGTAATCCCTTTCCCCTAAGCGGCTGGCAAACAGGGTAATAGCCGGGGATAGATATGACTTCGACCATGCGCCGCATGACGCTGGCCGCGCTTTTGACGAGCCTTTCGCCGACCGCGTTCGCACAGGCGGCCTGGGCGCAGGCGATGATCCAGCCACAGGACGACGCCCGCGACGACGAGGTGATCGTCACCGCCCAGAAGCGCGAGCAGCGGATCGAGGACGTGCCCGTCACCGTCAGCGCGGTGTCGGGCGAACGCATGGCCAATCTGGGCGTCAACTCGCTGGCGGAAGTCGCGCAATATATCCCCGGCCTGCAAATCCAGGAGCAGAGCGCAAACAATCCGGGCTTCGTCATTCGCGGCATCACCTCGGATTCCGGCTCGGCGCAGCAGGGCGCGCGGGTGACGCTCTATTATAACGGCATCGACATCAGCCGGACGCGCGGCGCCTATCAGGACCTATACGATATCGAGCGGATCGAGGTGGTGAAGGGCCCGCAGGCAACCCTGTTCGGCACTGCCGCCGCGGTCGGCGCGATCAGCATCGTCTCCGCGCATCCCAAGGCCGGAACCGAGGGCGGCCTCATCGCCTCCTATGGCAATTTCAACCGGACTCAGGTGTCGGGCTATCTGAATGCGGGCAACGAGACGCTGGCCGGCCGGATCGCCTTCGCCTATAAATATCGCGACGGCTATGTCCGCAATATCGCAGGCGATCCCGATGTGCCCAACCAGAATCAGGGGCGCGTCGACCAGGACGATCTGAACGGGCAGGACCAGCGCGGGGTGCGCGGGTCGCTGCGCTGGCGGCCCAATGGCTCGGTCACCGCCGACCTCGTCCTGACCTATGACGGACAGCGCAATCCGGGCACCGCGTTCAAGAGCCGCGTCTTCGCCCCCACCGGCGGGCAGACCGGCGATTATGGCTATGCCGAGCTGTCGGGCTCGCCCTTCTCCGCCGAGGTGCTGGGGCGGCGCAAGCTGGGGCTGACCCGCAACGTCTATGACGCGAACCTGACGGTCGCAGTCGATGTCGCGCCGGGCGTCACCTTCACCACGGTCAACGGCTATCGCCGGTTCGACGCGCTGGAAATCTTCGACGCCGATGGCGGCCCCGCCTGGTATCTGGAGTTCGGCGAGGACGCCAGGGGCGACCAGTGGAGCCATGAAAGCCGCTTCGCCTTCGACGGCGCGCATTACCGCGCCTCGATCGGGTGGAACGCCTTTTTCGAAAACGGGCAGCAGCGGGTGCCCTTCTCGACCGAGGAAGGCACCTATCTCGCCTGCTCGACCGCGACGGACTTCGCACCGGTGCGGCAGTTGCTCGGCGCGGCGGGCCTGCCGACCGGCACCGCCTGCGTCGCGCCCGACGGCACCATCCCCGGCGCCCGCGCCACCGCGATCCTGTCGCGCGGCACGGCGACCATGGTGCCCTATAGCGCCAGCTTCACCAATTTCGGTCGCAACAACACCTATTCGATGTTCGCCGACGCGACCTGGATTCCCGCCCCCGCGCTGGAACTGACGGCGGGCGCGCGGGTGCTGATCGAGGATCGCCGTTCGGGCTATAGCAATGTCATGCCCGACAGCCGCCTGCTGGCGGCGGCGGGGCTGTTCACCAGCCTGCTGGGCGCGGCCAATACCAAGGGGCAGGTCTTCGAAGCGCAACGCAGCTATGCCGCGATCCTGCCGCGCTTCAACGCGCTCTATCGGCTGGGCGGCGACGTGAACGTCTATGCGACGGTCAGCAAGGGCCGCCGTTCGCCCGTGGTACAGCTCGACGCCCAGCGGATCGTGCCGCTGACCATCGCCAATTCGGGCGCGATCCCCCGGCTTCAGATCGTGCCGCAGGAAGACGTGTGGAATTACGAAGGCGGCATCAAGGGGCGGATCGGCGCGTTCAGCGGCGCGGCCTCGGTCTTCTATCAGCAGTATAAGGGCTTCCAGGTCACCGTCTTCGAGGGCGGACGGACCGTGACGCGCAGCGCGGGCTCGGCGAACAATGTCGGGGTCGAGCTGGAGGCGAACTGGGCGGTGCAGCGCTGGCTCAGCCTGTTTGGCAGCTTCGCCTATATCGATGGCGGCATCGCCGACGAGCCGGCCAATGGCGTGTTCGCGGGCAATCGTTTCCGCCTGCAACCCGACACGACCGCCTCGGGCGGCGCGACGCTGCGCGTGCCGCTGGGGTCCTCCGCGACCTTCTATGCGACGCCAAGCGCCACCTATCGGTCCAAGGTCTATTTCGAGCTGCCCAATAGCGAGGCGATCTCGCAGGGCGGCTATACGCTGGTCAATCTGCGCGCCGGCGTCGAGTTCGGGGCGGACGGGGGTTTCCATGTCGGCGGCTTCGCGCGCAACCTGACCAACAAGCGCTATCTGATCGATGCGGGCAACACCGGCGGCACCTTCAGCGCGCCGACCTATATCGCGGGCGAGCCGCGTTTCTACGGCGTGGAATTGGGCGCGCGCTTCCGATAGCCGACGAACGGACGCGTTCCAGGGGATATGTCCGTTTTCGGTGACTTAACCGCTTCCTAACCCCCAATCCGGTAATGCGCCGTCATGGGGCAACGGGTTGGGAACAGGAAGAACGTGCTGCGCTGGTTGATGTTGGTGGCGACGCTGGCGATCGCGACGTCGTGCACCCCGTCGCGGCATCCGCCCGCCCGGCTGACGCTGGACGTGCCGCCGCCGACCGCGCGGACTCTGCTGCGCCAGCTCGCGCTCGACGTGCCCGACAGCGACCTGCCCGAAACGCTGACTGGCAATACCCCGATCGAGATGGCCGCCGCCCCGGCCTTTTCCGGCATCGCCCGTTCGGCGCAAGACGCCGCCCGCGCCGCCGAATGCCTGACCGCCGCCATCTATTATGAAGCCCGGTCCGAGCCGATCGATGGTCAGCGTGCGGTGGCGCAGGTCGTCCTCAACCGCGTGCGCGACCGCGCCTTTCCCAAAAGCATCTGCGGCGTCGTCTATCAGGGATCGGAGCGCTCGACGGGTTGCCAGTTCAGCTTCACCTGCGACGGATCGATGCTCCACCCGCGCGAGCCCGCCGCCTGGGCCCGCGCCGCCGCCGTGGCGCAGGCGGCACTGGCGGGCATGGTCTATGCCCCGGTGGGGGCCGCGACCTTCTATCACGCCAATTACGTGCTGCCCTGGTGGGCGCCCAGCCTGAACCGGATCGGCGCGATCGGCAGCCATATCTTCTATCGCTGGAAGGGGGCGCTGGAGCGTGACCTGTCCTTCCGCCAGGATTATGCCGGGGTCGAGCCGAGCATCCCCGTCCCCGCCCCCGCCATGCTGGCCGCCGCGCCGGTGGCGGGCGTCGAGACGGTGGGGGGCGTGACCATTCATCGCGGCGAACAGGCGGTCACCGAAGGCGTCGCCGCCACCGCCCCCGTCGCGGCGGTGGCGACCAGCGTCCCGGTGACGACGGCGGGCGTGCGCATCCATCGCAACGGCTTCTCGCATGACGGACCCGAAGTGGCGCGCGGTGTCGTCGTTGGGGAAGAACACGACCCCAGCTGAGGATCGCCCGGACTGGACGCCCCCGTCACCCGATCGCGTCGATCCAGTCCGGCAAGTCCCCCAGCCGTTCCAACTGGCGAAAGCGGGGATGGTCGGTCGGCGTCCGCCCCGCCTCATGGCTCCAGGCCAGCGGCTGCGGGATATAGGCGGCCCAGGCCCCCGCCTCCAGCGCGGGCAAAATGTCGGAGCGCATCGAATCCCCCGCCATCACCGCCCGCTCCGGCGCGACGTCGTGGCGCGCGAAGATCCGGCGGAAGGTGTCGGGCGTCTTGTCGCTGACGATCGCGACATCGGCGAAATGCTCGCCCAGGCCCGATGCCGCCAGCTTCGCCTCCTGGTGCAGCAGGTCGCCCTTGGTCACCAGCACCAGCCGCCCGCGCTCCGCCAGCGCGGCCATGGTGTCGGCGATCCCGTCGAGGAGTTCCACCGGATGCGCCAGCAACTGCCGCCCCGCCTCCAGCAGCCGCGCGACCAGTTCGGTCGGCAGGGTCGGCCCCGCCAGTTCGACCGCCGTCTCGATCATCGACAAGGTGAAGCCCTTGGCGCCGTAACCGTAGAGCCGCAGGTTGCGCGCCTCGCAGGATTCCAGCGTGGCCCGCGCCACCCGCGCTTCGGCAAAGGGGGCGAGCAGGCCGACCAGCGCTTCCTCCGTCTCCGCGAAATGGCGCATATTGTGCCAGAGCGTGTCGTCGGCATCCAGACAGATCAATTCGACGGCCATATCCTGTCTCCCACGAGGCGACGGCTCTCCCATCACAGTTCGCGGATGATTCGCAATCCCAGCCGCGGCCGGAACCGCTCGCCCCGCCCCTTCTCCGCGCCGACGCCGCCCTGCACGCCCAGCTTGCCGAGCGCGCGGTGGACTTGCGGCATCAACAGCCAATAGGCGCCTTCGCCATTCTGGCGATTGACCTCCAACCCCAGCACCGTGTCGCGGTTCAGATCGTAGAAGGTGGAGTGGTTGACGATCATCCCCGTCTCATTCCCCTCGCGCAGGGTCACGTCGCCGACGCCGATCATCGTCATGGTGCTCCACCGCTCGCCGAAGCGGTTGCCGAGCAGCCAGAGAAGCGTGGAGGTCCATCCCCCCGCCTCGCGATCGTGCAGTCCCAGATACTGGAACCCATGCACCCCGCGTCCGCCCCGGATCGTGCCCAGCTTGCCCTGAAGCCCCATCTTGTACTGGACGACGCGGTTGTCGATCAGCGGCAGTTCCAGCTCGACCGCAAAGCCATCGGCCACCGCCCATTCGACCTCGGGCGCCCATTCCAGTTCGCCGCGCGGGCCGGTCAGGTCGCGCTGCGCCAGCGCGTTGACCTCGATCTCGCCCGCCTTTGCGGTCAGCGGGCGGATCATGTCGAACACCATCGGCTCGGGAATATCCGGCCCGTCCTGCGCAGGGGCCGGGGCGGCGGCGAACAGGCTCGTGCCCAATAGGGACAGGGCCAGGCGGCTGGTCTTCATCGTCTCGAAACTCCCGGTCGTCATCGTCATGCGGTGCCGCACGCGATCCGGACCGGGACCGCGAAGGGTTCAGGGGGCGTGGGGTTCGTACCGCCGCGCGGCCGCGCCTATCGCGGCCTGTATCCCCGTGACCAGCGCGTCCACGGTGAACGGCTTGGTCAGCAACTGCATCCCCGGCGACAAATGGCCGCTGTTCAGCACCGCGCCCTCCGCATAGCCCGTGATGAACATGACATTCAATTCATGTCGCAATTCCCGCGCCGCTTCGGCCAGTTGGCGTCCGTTCATCCCGCCGGGCAGGCCGACATCGGTGACGAGCAGATCGATCCGCACCGACGATCGCAGGATCGCCAGCCCTTCCGCGCTGTCCGCCGCCTCGATCACCTGATAGCCCATGTCGCGCAGCACATCGACGATCATCAGGCGAACGGTCGCCTCGTCATCGACGACCAGCACTGTCTCGCCCGACCCGGCGGGACCGTCGAGCGCGGTGGTCGTGCCGGTGTCCTCCTGCTCCGCCGGTCCGTCGTGGCGGGGCAGATAGAGGAACACGGTCGTCCCCATGCCGGGCGTCGAATGGATGCGGACCTGCCCGCCCGACTGTTTGGCGAAGCCATAGATCATGCTCAACCCCAGCCCGGTCCCCTGCCCCAGCGGCTTGGTGGTGAAGAAGGGGTCGAACGCCTTTTCTATTACGTCGGGGGTCATGCCGATGCCGATATCGGTCACGCACAACGCCAGATACTCGCCGTCCGGTATATCGCCGAACCGCGCATTGTCGCCGATCAGCCGCCGGTTCACCATCTCGATCGTGATGCGCCCGCCGTCCGGCATCGCATCGCGCGCGTTGATGCACAGGTTGAGGAGCGCATTCTCCAGCTGCGGCGCATCGACCAGCACGGTCCACAGATCGTCCCCGCCCTTCGTCTCCAGCGTGATGCCCGGCCCCACGGTGCGGCGGATCAGGTCGGTCATGCCCGCGACCAGCGCGCCGATATCGGTCGCGCGCGGGGCCAGCGTCTGCCGCCGCGAAAAGGCCAGCAGCCGGTGGGTCAGCGCCGCCGCCCGCCGCGTCGCCCCCTGCGCCGCGTCCATATAGCGGTCGAGCTCCCCCGTCCGCCCCTGCGACAGGCGCAGCGCCATAAGTTCCAGCGAGCCGGAAATACCCGCCAGCAGATTGTTGAAATCATGGGCCAACCCACCGGTCAACTGGCCCACCGCCTCCATCTTCTGGCTTTGCCGCAACGCTTCCTCTGCACGCATCAACTCGGCGGTGCGGTCGGCGACGCGCTGTTCCAACTGGTCGGTCAGCGCGCGGAGTTCGGCGATGGCATGGTCGCGCTCGGCCTCCAGCGCGCGGCGGGCGCCGACATCGATCAGCACGCCGGGAAAGTGCAGCGGCGTGCCGTCGGGCGCGTGATCGACCCGGCCATTCGCCTCCAGCCAGTGATAGCGACCGTCATGACGCCGCGTGCGATACTGATGGGCATAGGGACCGCCGCGCGCGATCGCCTCGGCGATCGCCTCGGCAAGGCCGGCCTGATCGTCGGGATGGACCGTCTCGACCACCTGCGCCAGGCTCAGCCCCTCATGCCCCAGAGCGGGGTCGAGCCCGAAATTACGGGCGAACGGCTCGTCCACCGTGAAGCGATCGTTCGGCAGGTCCCATAGCCAGGTGCCGATGATCGCCCCCGCCTCCAGCGCGAGCTGCACCCGCTCGGCATTCAGACGCGCGCGAGCCTCGCTCTCGCGCAACTGAAGCTCGACACAGACCCGGTCGGTGATATCGAAGCTGACGCCGGGGAAGCGCACGCAGCGCCCGGTCCCATCGACGATGCACCGTCCCCGCGCGGATACCCAGTGGACCGAGCCATCGGACTGGACCAGCCGATATTCGGAGACGAAGCGCCCCGCCCCCTCGCTCGCATCGCCCGCCCCCGCGAGGACGGCCCCGATCTCCGCCTCCACCCGCGCGCGGTCTTCGGGATGGATACCCTGGAAGAACTCGGCGATCGGCATGCCCGCCTCGGCGGCGACCGGGTCGACGCCGTACATCGCCGCGAAGCGCCCATCGGAGCGCACCGAGTCGTTGACCACGTCCCAGTCCCACATGCCGACATGCGCGCCCGAACTGAGCGCCAGGTCGAGCCGTTCGTCCGCCTCCTGCTGGCGTCGTTCGGCCAGCACGCGCGCAGTCGTCTCGCCGGTGACGCAGATCATGCCCGCGATGTCGCCGCGATCGTCGAAGACCGGCGAATAGGAAAAGGTCCAGTAGCTTTCCTCGGGCTTCCCCTCGCGCGCCAGGTCCAGCCGCATGTCCGTGACCCGCGCGACGCCGCCCGATAGCGCCTGGTCGACCAAAGGCGCGATCTCGTCCCAGATGCTGCCCCACAGGATGCGGAACGGCGTGCCCATCGCGGTCGCCGCGCGATAACCCAGGATCGGCCGATAGGCATCGTTGTAGAAGGAGATCAGATCCGGGCCCCAGACCAGATACATGGGCGCGGGACAGGCGAGCATCGTCGCCACCTGGCACCGCAGCGCGACCGGCCACTGCCCCGGCGCGCCCAGCGAGGTCGCCGCCCAGTCGAACGCGATGATCTCATCGACCACCTGTCCCGAAACGCCTTTCAGGAATTCAAATGCGGAGGAGTCCACTATCGTCCATTTCTGCAACAAGGCGCGGCCACGCGCCAGCGGTCGCCATCCTACCGCAAAAGTACGGATAGCAGGTAAATCGGCCAAATGGCCTTGATCCAGGATAGCAAATCGCCCGGCGAAACCGACGCATATTGGGCCTGTCGTTGCTGGCGATCGCGGCGCTCGATCCGCCGATGCCAATGCCGACAAATCGCGCCGCCGCTGAACAGGGATGAGGCCGAACCGTTATCCCCCTCGCAATCGAGAGGGTTCGCGATGAACGGCAAGACGAAGACGGGGTTGTCGCCATGGATGGCGGGCGGCGTGGCGGCGGCGGTGCTGGGGTTGAGTGCACTGGTCGGGCGGCGCAATGTGCCCGATCCGTCTCACCCACGCATCCGGCATTGGTACAGACGGCTCGACAAGCCTGGCTTCACCCCGCCAGACAAGGTATTCGGTGCGGTCTGGCCGGTGCTCGAAAGCCTGGCGGCGGTCGGCGGCTACCGACTGCTTCGCCAGCCCTCCTCGCCCCGGCGCGATACGGCGGTCGCGCTCTGGCTCGGCAACAGCGCGATGATCGGCGGATGGACCGAGTTGTTCTTCCGCGAACGACGGATCGGCACCAGCACCGCCGCCGCCGGGACGATGGCCGCCGGTACCGCCGCGCTGGCGGCCACCGCCTGGAAGATCGACCGTCCCGCCGCCCTCAGCGTCGTGCCTCTGGCCGCCTGGCTGGGCTTCGCCACGGTGCTCGCGGGTGAGGTCTGGCGGCGCAATCCGCAAACGTGACATTTTGTTTCGGACATGAATTTCCGATGAAGGGAAGGTGAACCATTCCACCATGGCAACGTTTGTTGGCCATGCGGGGGATGAGCACAGCCATCGTCGTCGGGACGGCCGCCTTGTTGGCGGGATGCAACACGCATCAATCGACCCTGGCCCCGTTCGGGGCGGATGCGGCGGATATTCGCCACCTTTTCATCATCATGCTGGTCGGCGCGGTGGTGATCGCGGGGGCGGTCGCGTTGCTGATGCGCCATGCCGTCCGTGCGCCCGAAGGGGCGATCGGACATGAGAAGGGCATGCGCCTGGTCCTGTGGCTGGGCGGGGTCATACCGACGATCGTGCTGCTGGGACTGCTCGCCTATTCGCTACCCTATATGCGGCCCCGGCCGGTCGCGCCCGCCGACCTGAAGGTCGCGGTCGATGGCGAGCAATTCTGGTGGCGCGTCGCCTATCAGGCACCGGGTCGCGCTCCCGTCCTGGGTGCGAATGAGATTCGTATCCCGACCGGTCGTACGGTCGCCTTTCGCCTGGGCGCGGGCGATGTGGTGCACAGCTTCTGGATACCGGGGCTGGCGGGCAAGATGGACATGATCCCCGGCCGCATCAACAGCCTGGTCGTCCGCGCCGACAAGCCCGGTCGCTATCGCGGCCAATGCGCCGAGTTCTGCGGATTGTCCCACGCCCTGATGGCGTTCGACGTCATCGCCATGCCGCCCGCCGCCTTCGATGCATGGCTGGCCCAGCAGGCGCGTCCCGCCCGGGCCGTCGACAGTGCCGGAACCCGGCTCTTCGCGGCCAATGGCTGTTCCGGGTGCCATGCCATCGCCGGAGTGACGCCGCCCACCCGGATCGGCCCCGACCTCACCCATTTCGGATCGCGCCGGACGCTGGCGGCGGGCATCCTGCCGATGACGGAGGCCAACGTCGCGAACTTCATCCGTCATCCCGAAAAGACCAAGCCGGGCGTGCGCATGCCCTCTTTCCCCCAATTGTCGGATGACGAGGCGCTGGCCCTCGCCCGCTATCTTCAGGGTCTGAAATGAGCCTCCACGCCCAGGACGACCCTGCCCTTCGCGCCGCCCAGGAAGAGCGGCTGCGCGCCGTCTGGAAGCCGCCCAGCGGGCTGTTCCTGCGCTGGACGGACGTCAACAACAACCGGGTCGGCGTCTGGTACACGCTGACCGCGTTCGGCTTCATGCTGTTCGCCGGCGCGCTGGCGCTGATCATGCGCACCCAATTGGCTGTGCCCGACAATGACCTGGTGTCGGCGAACACCTTCAACCAGCTGTTCACGCTGCACGGCTCGATGATGATGTTCCTGTTCGCCGTCCCGATGTTCGAGGCAGTGTCGATCATCCTGCTGCCGCAACTTCTCGGCGCACGCGACCTGCCCTTCCCGCGCCTGTCGGCCTTCGGATATTGGAGCTTCCTGATCGGCGGCGTGTTCGTCGGCGGCTCGATCTTCTTCAACGCCGCGCCCGATGGCGGCTGGTTCATGTATCCGCCGCTGACCACCCGCACCGATTTGTCGGGCCTGGGCGCCGATATCTGGATGCTGGGGCTTTCCTTCATCGAGGTGTCGTCGGTCGCCGCCGCCGTCGAGTTGATCGTCGGTGTGCTCAAATGCCGCCCGCCGGGGATGCGGCTGAACCTGATGCCGCTCTATGCCTGGTATATCCTGGTCGTGGCGGTGATGATCCTGTTCGCCTTTCCGCCTCTGATCGCGGGCGACCTGTTGTTCGAGATGGAGCGGCTGCTCGACTGGCCCTTCTTCGACGCCGCGCGCGGGGGCGATCCGCTGTTGTGGCAGCACCTGTTCTGGATCTTCGGCCATCCGGAGGTCTATATCGTCTTCCTGCCCTCGATCGCCCTGTTCGCGATGCTGATCCCGACCTTCGCGCAGCGGCACCTGCTGGGTTATCCATGGATCGTGCTCGCGGCCGTGGGCACCGCCTTCCTGTCGTTCGGGCTGTGGGTGCACCATATGTTCGCGACTGGCCTGCCGAAGATCAGCCTCGCCTTCTTCTCCGCCGCATCAGAGGCCGTCGCCATCCCGACCGGGGTCCAGATCTTCGCCTTCATCGCCACGCTGTGGGCTGGCAAGGTGAAATGGTCGACGCCCTTGCTCTATGCGAGCGGAAGCCTGGCCATCTTCGTCATCGGCGGGCTGACCGGCGTGATGGTCGCGGTGGCGCCCTTCGACTGGCAGGCACACGACACTTATTTCATCGTCGCGCACCTCCATTATGTGCTGATCGGCGGCACATTGCTGCCGCTGTTCGGCGGGCTTTATTATTACTGGCCGCTCATCACCGGCAAGAAGCTGTCTGATCGGATGGGGCGAACCGCCTTCTGGATCATGTTCGTCGGCGTCAACCTGACCTTCTTCCCGATGCATCTGTCGGGACTGGAGGGGATGCCGCGTCGCGTCTTCACCTATCCCGCCGATTTGAACATCGGCTGGCTCAACCTGGCCTCTACGCTGGGCTCCTACATGTTCGCGGCGGGCGTCGCCGTGCTGGTCATCGACCTCGCCCTGTCGCCGACCCGTACCAAGGCGCCGCGCAATCCGTGGAATGCGGGCACGCTCGAATGGCTGGCCAAGCCGGATGATGAGGATTGGGGCATCCGCTCGGTGCCTTTGGTCGAGAGCCGCTATCCGATCTGGGACCAGAAGGATTTCGTCGCCAAGGTCGATGAGGGCCGCTTCTTCCTCGCCGACGCCGAGGAAGGTCGCCGCGAGACGATCATCACCTCGGTCCTCGACGGCAAGCCCGTCTCGGTGATCCGGCTTGGCACGCCCAGCGTCAAGCCGATGCTGACCGCCGTCGCGCTGGGCAGCGTCTTCATCCTGACCACCTATCACCTCTATCTGATCGCGGCCCTGGGCGGCGTGGTGACCTTGGCCTGCATCCTCTGGTGGTTGTGGGACACCGCGGAAATCCCCGAGAAACCCGAAAAGCCGATCGGTCATGGCATGCGCCTGCCGCTCTATATCTCCGGGCCCGCCGCGCCGGGCTGGTGGGCGATGTTCATCACGATGATGGCCGACGCGACGGCCTTTTCCGGCCTCGTCTTCGGCTATTATTTCTACTGGACGATCCATCCCGATTTCGGCGCCGGGTTCGACGGACCGGGCAGCGGCGGCCCGCTCCTCGCCCTGGCCCTGTCGCTGGCGAGTTGGGCGGCGACGCTGGCGGCGCGCGAGGTCCATCGTCGCGGCGGGATGATGGCGGCCCGCGCGCTGCTGCTGCTCGGGGCGGGCATGGCGATCGCCAGCCTGTTCGCGGGGCTCGCCTGTCTGGAAGGGCTCGATCCGAAGGCCAATGTCTATCCGGCAATCGTCTGGGTGCTGGTCGTCTGGACCGTGGTCCATGCCGCCGTCGCCGCGATCATGCAGCTTTATACGCTGGCCCGAAGCATCGCGGGCAGGATGACGCCGAGCCATGACGCCGACATCCGCAACATCACCGTCTATCTGCACTTCTTCGCGCTGACCGCTGTCGTAGCCTATCTGACCGTCGGCCTGTTTCCGGAGACGGGGCTATGAAGCGCTGGTTGAAAGGCGCCCACCGGCTGCGGGTCACGCTATGGACGCTGATCGTGCCGCCGACGACCTGGGCGGTGCATTTTCTCTTCTCCTATCTGTGGGCGGCGATCTCGTGCGAGCGGATCGGCGAATGGGCGCTCTTCCCCACCGCCTTCGCCATCGGGACGGTCGTCGCGCTGGTCGTGATCGTCGCCTCGGGCGTGATCGCGTGGCAGCAATCGCGCGGCCCCGGCGACCCGCCACCGCATAATGAGGGCACCGATGTCGATCGGCTGCGCTTCCTCGCCTATTCGACCTTCCTTCTCGCGGGATTGAGCTTCGTCGCGGTCATATTCACCGCGATGCCGGTCCTGGTGCTGGGCGATTGCCGGTGAAGCGGGCTTATCTCCTCGCGGGCCTGACCCTGCTCGCCTTTGGCTGGGCACTGAGCGGCCAAGGCATGACCGGCCATATGGTCGCGCACATGATCGCGGTGGCGGTGGCCGCGCCGCTGCTCGCGCTGGCGATCCAGGACAGCCGCCTCGACCCCGCCCGTCGCTGGCCACGCCTCGCCACGCCGATGGCTGCCGCTTTGGTGGAGGCGGTGATCGTCTGGGGCTGGCACGTCCCCGCGCTGCGGCGGCTGGCCGATCATGCGCCGCTGTGGCTGGTGGTCGAGCAGGCCAGTTTCCTTGTCGCCGGGCTGCTGCTCTGGTCGGCGGTGCTCGCGCCCCGGCACCGGGCGGCGGGGGTGGCGGCACTGCTGGTCACATCGATGCATATGACCCTGCTCGGCGCGCTGATCGGCCTCGCCCCGCGTCCGCTCTACAGCCATCACGGCGCGGGCGCGTTGCAGGACCAGCAGATTGCGGGCGTGGTCATGCTGCTGGTCGGCGGCATCGCCTATCTGTGCGGCGGGCTGGCGATGCTCGGCCGCCTGCTCCAAACCCGACCGGAGGCGCGCGCATGACCATCCGTATCACCTGGAAGCGCGTGATCGCCACCATCCTGGGCCTGGCCACGCTGGGTATGGCGGTCGCCTGGTCGGGCGTGATCAGCCTTGCCGCGTCGAGCGGGCATTGGGCGATCACCGACTGGTTCCTGCACTGGGCGATGCGCAATTCGGTGCGGACCCATGCCGCCTTGACCGCGCCCAACGACCCCGCCGACCGCAGCGGCCTAGTCAGCGCCGCGGGCCATTTCGCCAATGCCTGCGCGGTCTGCCACGGTGCGCCCGGCCAGAAGCCCGCGCCGGTGATGCAGGCCGCGACCCCGCCCGCGCCCGATCTGGCGATCAATGCGCGCCAATGGACCGACAAGCAGCTGTTCTGGATCATCCAGCACGGCGTCAAATATACCGGCATGCCCGCCTGGGCCGTGCAGGACCGCCCCGACGAGGTACGCCGCATGGTCGCGTTCGTCCGTCGCCTGCCCGGCATGACCCCGGCTCAGTACCGGGCGCTGGTCGCCGAAGCCTCGCCCGCGGTCGATCCGGACAATTGCACCGGATGCCATGGCACCGACGGACGCGGCCGCGGCGCGCCCGACATTCCGATCCTGGGCGGACAGAGCCCCGAATATCTGCTGGCGGCGCTGCGTGGCTATGCCGATGGGCGCCGGTCGAGCGCGGTGATGCAGCAGGTGGCCATGCGGATGGAGGCGGCACGGATGGAGGCCGCCGCACGCCGCTTCGCCGCGATGCCGGGCCTGGGAGGCGCCCCCTCGGGCGACCCGGCGGCGGCGCGGATCGTCGAGCGGGGGCTGCCGGACAAGCAACTGCCCGCCTGTGTCAGCTGTCACACGCCCGGCAAGCCCTATCCCGTCCTGGCCGGTCAGCGCGCGGACTATATCGCCGCGCGGCTGCGCCACTGGCAGGGCGACAAGAATGTGGTGGACGCGCGCAAGAGCCACGCGACCATGCCCGTCATCGCCCGCCGCATACCGAAGGACATGATCGACCCGATCGCACGCTCTCTGGCTGGGGATACCGACGCCAGGATGTAAGCGCGGTTTTTGGCGGGGAGCCGATCGCGGACCTGCGTCCAGGCAGAACGGGCTTCACTCCTCCCATGTAAGGGGAGGGAGACCACGCCGAGCATGGTGGAGAGTGTTCCGCTATCGGAAGGGCGATACCCCTCCGTCAGGCCTTCGACCTGCCACCTCCCCTTGCAGGGGAGGAATGAGGGAATGTCGAACGGACCTGGCGGTTCAAGCGAAGACGCCGGCCCACTTCTTTTGCGCGCAGAGGCGCGGAGGACGCAGAGGGGGTGCGCCTGAGGCAACAGCGGCTTGTTCTTCGCTATCCAGGAGTCAATGAGACGCGCTGCCGCGTGAGCAATATCTCTCTGCGTCCTCCGCGCCTCTGCGCGAAAACGAATATTGATCCGCTCTCCCCCTTGTCTGACGGGGGGATGGCATGGACGCCATAGGGGCAAGGTTGCCCTACCTCACATACCGCCGATAGCGATGAAAACGACCTGATCACCATCCTCATGTCATCGCCCGATCGGCGAGAAAGGATGGTGGGCGCGACAGGGATTGAACCTGTGACCCCACCCGTGTGAAGGGTGTGCTCTACCGCTGAGCTACGCGCCCGGTAACCGGAGGACGGGCCTTTAGGCGGCGTGTCGCCGCCTGTCCAGCCCAAAAAATCACATTAGTTGACCGAGTCCTTCAACAGCTTGCCCGGCTTGAACTTGGGCTGCGACGACGCCTTGATGGTCATCGGTTCGCCGGTCCGGGGATTGCGACCGGTCGAGGCCTTGCGCTGGGATACCGAGAAGGTGCCGAAGCCGACCAGGCGAACCTCGTCGCCCTTCTTGAGCGCGGCGGTGATCGACTCAAACACGGCCTCCACAGCCTTGATCGCATCCCCACGCGCGAGGCCCGAAGAATCGGCGACGGTAGCGATCAGCTCCTGCTTGTTCATTCCATAACCCCCTGTGAACCCAAAGATTAGTCAGACGGACTCGGTTGCCGCTCAAACCTTAAAGGATCGATAATGCCGTTGTTGCGTCCGCTGTCAAACTGTTGTCGTGCCCGGCACGAAACACCCGCTAAGCGCCCGACCGTGACAATCGTGTGACAATCGCCGACAGGGCCATCCGCCTTTACGCCGGATGGCCCTGCCCTCGCGACGATCAATGGTGGCGTTCGGCCCCCGCGACCGCCGGGATGGCGGCGGGCGGCAGCGCCGCCAGTTCGTCGGCGTCGGTCCAGTCGATCGCCTCCAGCGGGCCGACCAGTGCCAGACGAAGCACCTCGTCGACATGCGACACGGGCACGATCTTCAACCCTTCGCGGATATTGGCGGGGATATCCGCCAGATCCTTCTCATTCTCCTGTGGGATGAGGACGGTGGTGATCCCACCGCGCAACGCCGCGAGCAGCTTTTCCTTCAGCCCGCCGATCGGCAGCACGCGGCCACGCAGAGTCACCTCACCGGTCATCGCCACATCCTTGCGCACCGCGATGCCGGTCAGCGTCGAGACGATCGAGGTGACCAGCCCGATGCCCGCCGACGGACCATCCTTGGGCACCGCCCCTTCGGGCAGGTGGATATGGATGTCCTTGCGGTGGAACAGCGAGGGCTTGATCCCGAAGCTGGGACTGCGCGCCTGGACGAAGCTGAAGGCGGCCTGGACCGATTCCTTCATGACGTCGCCCAGCTTGCCGGTGGTCTTCACCTGCCCCTTGCCCGGCACCGTCACCGATTCGATGGTCAGCAATTCGCCACCCACTTCGGTCCAGGCGAGGCCGGTGACCGCACCGATCTGATCCTCCTGTTCGGACAGGCCGTGGCGATACTTCTGGACGCCCGCGAACTCATGCAAATTGTCCGGCGTGATCGTCACCGAGGTCGCCTTGCCCTCCAGGATCTGGCGCAGCGCCTTGCGGGCGAGACGCGCGATCTCACGCTCCAGCGTTCTCACGCCTGCCTCGCGGGTGTAGCGCTGGATCAGGGCGCGCAGGCCACCTTGCGTCAGCGTGAACTCGCCGTCCTTCAGGCCGTGCGTCTCGACCTGCTTGGCGATCAGGTGACGCTCGGCGATCTCGACCTTCTCGTCCTCGGTATAACCCTCCAGACGGATGATCTCCATGCGGTCGAGCAGAGGCTGCGGCAGGTTCAGCGTGTTCGCGGTGCACACAAACATCACGTCCGATAGATCGATGTCGATCTCCAGATAGTGATCGTTGAACTTGGCATTCTGTTCGGGGTCGAGCACCTCCAGCAGCGCCGAGGCGGGGTCACCGCGAAAATCCTGACCCAACTTGTCGATCTCGTCGAGCAGGAACAGCGGATTGCCCGTGCCGGCCTTCTTCAAATTGGTCACGATCTTGCCCGGCAGCGAGCCGATATAGGTCCGGCGATGGCCGCGAATCTCGGCTTCGTCGCGCACGCCGCCCAGCGACTGGCGGATGAACTCGCGCCCGCACGCCTTGGCGATCGACTGACCCAGCGAGGTCTTGCCGACGCCCGGCGGGCCGACGAGGCACAGGATCGGCCCCTTCAGCTTGTTGGTGCGCGCCTGGACGCCCAGATATTCGACGATCCGGTCCTTCACCTTTTCCAGCGCATAGTGATCCTGATCCAGAATCGCCTGCGCCGCCGCGATGTCCTTCTTCACCTTGGACTTCCTGCCCCAGGGCAGGCCGAGCAGCACGTCGAGATAATTGCGCACCACCGTCGCCTCGGCGCTCATCGGCGCCATGGTCTTCAGCTTCTTGAGTTCGGCTGTCGCCTTGGTCCGCGCTTCCTTGGACAGCTTGAGCGTGGCGATCTTCTGGGTCAGTTCGGCGATCTCGTCGCCGTCACCGTCCTCGCTCTCATTGCCCAGTTCGCGCTGGATCGCCTTCAACTGTTCGTTGAGATAATATTCGCGCTGCGTCTTCTCCATCTGGCGCTTGACGCGGCTCTTGATCTTCTTCTCGACCTGAAGGACGCCGAGTTCGCCTTCCATCAGGGCATAGGCCATCTCCAGCCGCTTGGCCGGATCGGTTTCCACCAGCAGCGCCTGCTTGTCGGCGACCTTGACCGAGATGTTGGCGGCGACCGCATCGGCGAGTTGCGAGGCATCCTCGATCTCCGCCAGTTGCACCGCGGTTTCGGCGGGCAGCTTGCGGTTGAGCTTGGCGTAATTCTCGAACTGGTCGACCACCGAGCGCATCAGCGCGGCGAGTTGCGCCTTGACGTCATGGTCCTGCTCTTCGAGCGCGGCATCGTCTTCCGACACCGGCTTCGCGTCGATCGTGGCGGTCAGGAACGCGCCCGATTCGTCGAGCTGGTCCAGACGCCCGCGCGTCTTGCCCTCGACCAGCACACGGACCGTGCCATCGGGCAGCTTGAGCAATTGCAGGACGGTGGCGGTCACGCCGATCTCGTACAGATCCTCGCGCGCGGGATCGTCCTCGGCGGGATCAAGCTGGGCGACCAGGAAAATTTCCTTGTCCGCCGCCATCGCCGCTTCCAGCGCCGCGACCGATTTGTCGCGACCGACGAACAGGGGGACGATCATGTGCGGGAAGACGACGATGTCACGCAGCGGGAGGACGGGATAGGACTGGTTCATGCAAACTCCGGTCGGCCCTGATCGGGGCCTCTTCAGGACTATATATGGGGAGGGTTGCCGATCCATCAATTCCCGCTGCGACAAGCCGACACCCGAGCGCTTGCCAAGCCCGAGCCGTTGCGCGACACATTGGCGATGAATCGTATACGGAATGTCGCCGCCGCCCTGCTTGCCGCCACCGCACTTTGCGCCCTCGCGCCGGCGAACGCCCAAAATGGCAAGGCCTTACCCGGCAAGGGCGAACCGCCGCTGACCGCGCAGACGATGGTGTCGGGCGGCGTGCGCCCGCCCGAACAACTCGCCATGCGCTTCGACCGCGCCGACCTGTCGTTCGAGGTGCTGCCCGATACGCAGGAGTTGAACGGCGTCGCGGTGCTGGGTTTCACCGCCAAGGCTCCGCTCGCGCGACTGGTGATCGATCTCGACAAGAATCTGCCGGTCAAGGCGATACTGATCGACGGCAAGGCGCTGAAGCCCGCCCAGTGGAGCAACCCCGAAGGAAAGTTGGTCATCACCCTGCTCCGCCCGCTTCGCGCGGGGCAAAGGGTGAGTGCCAAGATCACCTATGGCGGCACGCCCCATGTCGCGGTCCGTGCGCCCTGGGACACGGGCGTCGTCTGGGCCAGGACACCCGATGGTCGCCCCTGGTTCGCCACCACGACACAGGGCTATGGCTGCGACCTGTTCTGGCCCTGCCTCGACTATCCGATGGGCGAGCCGGGCGTGGTGACGCTGCACATCACCGTGCCCAAGGGGTTGAAGGCCCCGTCCAACGGCGTGCTGCTGGGCGTCGATACGCTGCCCGATGGGCGGACGCGCTGGAACTGGCGGACCAGGCATCCCAACACCTATGCCATCGCGCTGAATGTCGGGCCTTATGACGTGGTCGAGGGATCGTATAAGAGCCGCTTCGGCAACACGATCCCGATGTTCTACTGGTATCTGCCGGGCGAGAAGGCGAAGGCCGAGGCGCTGTTCGCCGAATTCGCGCCGACGCTGGATTTCTTCGAGTCGACCATCGGCCCCTTCCCCTTCGGCGACGAGAAGCTGGGCGTGGTCGAAACCCCGCACAAGGGCATGGAGCACCAGACGATCAACGCCTATGGCAATGACTATGCCAAGGCGCCCGAGGGCTTCGACTGGCTGTTCCAGCATGAGTTCAGCCATGAATGGTTCGGCAACCAGTTGACCAATGCCGACTGGGACGATTTCTGGCTGCACGAGGGCTATGGCAGCTATATGCAGCCCTCTTACGGTCGCTGGCGCGAGGGCGAGGCGCGCTATGCGGTGATGATGGATGCACAGCGCGGGCAGATCGCGAACAAGTCCCCCATCGTCCATGATCGCAGCATGACCGAGCAGGATGTCTATGAACCGGCCAAGGGCGGGCCGGGACTGGACATCTATATGAAGGGGTCGTGGATGCTCCACACCTTGCACAACCTGATCGGGGACAAGGCGTTCTGGGACGTCACCCGCCTCGCCGTCTATGGCCGCACCGATCCCAAGCCTGGGAATTTCAGCCCACGCTATGGGTCGACCAGGGAATATGAAGGGTTCGTCCGGCAGGTCACGGGCAAGGACTATGGCTGGTTCTTCGACGTCTATCTCCGCCAGGCGGCGCTGCCCGAGATCGTGGAGACGCGGGCGGGCGACCGGTTGACCCTGACCTGGAAGGTGCCGGGCGGCGGGCCGTTCCCCCTGCCGGTCGAGGTGATGGTCGGTGACCGGATCGAGACGCTGCCGATGTCGAACGGCACCGGCACGCTGACGGTGCCCGAGGGCGCGCATGTCGTCATCGATCCCTGGTCGAAGATCCTGAAGCGCTCGGTCGCGATCGAGCAGGTCCAGGCCTGGAAGGCGGAACAGGCGGCGAAGAAGAAGGCAAACTGAGGCGCGGGCATCCCGTGCGCTTCGACTTCGCTCAGCGCGAACGGAGGCTGGGATATCGCCCCCGCCCCGTTCAGCCTGAGCGAAGTCGAAGGCCAAGGACGTTCCTTTGCCAAAGCGCCCGATGGCCACCGCCGCAGCGTGGCCTTCGACTGCGCTCAGGCTGAACGGGGCGAAGGAATCACGGCACCACCGTCACGAACAGATACGCCGCGAAGATCACCAGATGCACCGCGCCGCCCAGCACGGTTGTCCGCCCATTGCCCAGGGTCAGTGTGATCGTGAACAGCGACAGGACCAGCAGGATCATCTGCTTCGCGCCGATCCCCAGCGCCAGCGGCAGGCCCAAAGTCAGCGACACGATGGCTACCGCCGGAATGGTCAACCCGATCGTCGCCAGCGCCGATCCCAATGCTAGGTTGAGGCTGGTCTGCAACCGGTTCCGCTTCGCCGCGCGATAGGCCGCCAGGCTTTCCGGCGCGAGGACGAGCGCCGCGATCACCACGCCGACGATGGCGAGCGGCAACCCGGCGTTCAGGATCGCCGCCTCGACGATCCCCGACAATCCCTTGGCAAGCAGCACCACCCCCACCAGCGCAACGAGCAACATCCCCAACGCGGTCCAGGCCGCCGCATTGGTCGGCGGCTCCGCATGGGCATCGGCGGGCAGATCCTCATCGGCGGGCAGGAAATATTCGCGGTGGCGCACCGTCTGCACCATGACGAAGGTGCCGTAGAGGATGATGCTGACGATCGCGACGAAGATCAGTTGCGACATGGCATAGGTCGGCCCCGGCGCGGACGAGACGTAATTGGGCAGCACCAGCGACAGCACCACCATCGCGGTCAGCACATTGAGCGACGCGCTCGCGCCCCGCAGCGAGAAGCGCTGCTCGCCATGATGCACCCCACCCGCCAGCAGGCAAAGGCCGACGATCCCGTTGAGGATGATCATGATCGCCGCGAACACCGTATCCCGCGCCAGGCTGGAGGCGTCGCCCGCATCCGACAGCATCAGGCTGACGATCAGCGACACCTCGATCACCGTCACCGCGACCGCGAGGACCAGCGTGCCGAAGGGTTCGCCCACACGGTGAGCGACGACCTCGGCCTGATGGACCGCCGACAGCACGCATCCGAACAGGATGATGGCGGCGACGACGACCCCGACGGTGCCCATCTTGTAGAGCGATATCGCGATGGCAAGCAGCCCCAGTACGGGAAACACCAGGGTCCACCAGGGCATCAAAAGACGCTGGAGCAGGGCGCGCTTTTGTCCGGGGGTGACGATGGCGTCGGGTTCGCTCATTGCTGATCGGGCCTCCCTTGTCGTGAAATGGGGGCGGTGACGCTCCCGCTATGCCAATGCGTCAGACACGCCATTGGCTCCCTCGCCGATCGAAATTCGTTGCGGTTCGGCAACATCGCCGCTCCCTTCATCCTTGCCGACCTACCGGGCGGATCATCGACCAGAAGCGCGGCCCGCCCTTGGGCACCGACCACCCGCCGATCAGTTCGAAACCCAATCGCGCGTACAGCCCGACATTGCTCTGGGTCGCCGTCTCCAGATAGACCGGAAATCCCGACGCATCGCACCGGGCGAGCCCAGCGCGGATCGATGCGCCCCCCAGCCCCTGCCCCTGACGCGCCGGATCGACCCCGGCGATGTGGAGATACCAAAAGGGCTCGCTCGGGAAATGCGCCTCGATCGCATGGGCAAGCCGCAACGCCCGCGGCAACGCCATGCCCAAGGCGGCGAGCATCGGGAGCGACTGTCGAAGCATCACGGTCATCGGCACCTCGGCCTGTCCGGGCGGACGCCAGAAAGTGCCTGCCTCCGCCGCCCCGCCGATCAACCGCATCCCCACCCCATCGCCGTCGAACAGCAGCGCGAACAGGCGCGGCAAGCGCCGTGCCCGCTCGACCGGATCGGGGAAGATATAGGACATGGCCGGATCATCGGCGAAAGCACGGCCCAGCATCGCCGCGACCGCCGCCCGGTCGTCGTTCACCGCATCGCGGATCGTCACCATGCGCCCATCCTTTCACCCGAAAAGCACTTCCACGAAAAACGGGCGCTCCCCATGGGGAACGCCCGTCTTGCGGATACCGGATCACGAAGGCGATCAGGCCGCCGCGTCATCCTTCTTCTTCGCCTTTTCGGCATAGACGCGGATCGGTTCCTTGCGGCCTTCGACCACATCCTTGTCGACCATCACCTCGTCCACTCCGTCCATGCCGGGCAGGTCGAACATGGTGTCGAGCAGGATCGCCTCCAGAATCGAGCGAAGCCCGCGCGCGCCGGTCTTGCGCTCGATCGCCTTCTTGGCGACGGTGGTCAGCGCGTCGTCGGTGAAGTCGAGTTCGACATTCTCCATCTCGAACAGCTTCTGATACTGCTTCACCAGCGCGTTCTTCGGCTCGGACAGGATTTTGACCAGGGCCGAGATGTCGAGGTCTTCCAGCGTGGCGATGACCGGCAGACGGCCGACGAATTCGGGGATCAGGCCGAACTTCAGCAGATCCTCCGGTTCGGTCTGGCGCAGATATTCGCCGGTCCGCTTCTCCTCGGGCGCCGCGACATAGGCGCCGAAGCCGATCGACTTGCCCTGCAAACGGTCACCGATGATCTTCTCCAGCCCCGCGAACGCGCCGCCGCAGATGAACAGGATATTCGTCGTGTCGACCTGTAGGAATTCCTGCTGCGGATGCTTGCGCCCCCCCTGCGGAGGAACGCTGGCGGTCGTGCCTTCCATCAGCTTGAGCAGCGCCTGCTGGACGCCCTCGCCCGACACGTCGCGGGTGATCGAGGGATTCTCGGCCTTGCGGCTGATCTTGTCGATCTCGTCGATATAGACGATGCCGCGCTGCGCCCGCTCGACATTGTAATCCGACGCCTGGAGCAGCTTGAGAATGATGTTCTCGACATCCTCGCCGACATAACCCGCTTCGGTCAGCGTCGTCGCGTCCGCCATGGTGAAGGGCACGTCGAGGATGCGCGCCAGCGTCTGCGCGAGCAGCGTCTTGCCGCAGCCGGTCGGGCCGACGAGCAGGATGTTCGACTTGGCGAGTTCGACATCGGCACCCTTCGCGCCGTGGTTCAGGCGCTTATAGTGGTTGTGCACCGCGACCGACAGGACACGCTTGGCCTGCTTCTGCCCGATGACATAGTCGTCGAGCACGTTGCAGATTTCCTGCGGCGTCGGCACGCCACCATCCTTCTTGGACACCAAAGCGGACTTGGTCTCCTCACGGATGATGTCGTTGCACAGCTCCACGCACTCGTCGCAAATGAAGACGGTCGGCCCCGCGATCAGCTTGCGTACCTCGTGCTGCGACTTGCCGCAGAACGAGCAATAGAGGGTGCTTTTCGAGTTGCCACCGCTCACCTTGTCCATCAATCACCTCTCGCACCCGATAATAGTGCGCTACCGTTGCCGGGGTGCGCATCGTACCGCACCCCTATAAAGTCACAATCGAAATAAACCGTTCATGCTGAACGACCCGTCTTATGCGGCGGCCGATGCGTCGTCGGCCGGGGTCGGACGCTTGTCGAACACCTGGTCGATCAGGCCGAACTCCTTGGCTTCCTCGGAGCTCATGAACTTGTCGCGGTCCATCGCGCGCTCGATCTCCTCGAGCGGCTTGCCGGTGTACTTGGCGTACAGCGTGTTCAGGAAATGCCGCATCCGCAGGATTTCGCGCGCCTGGATTTCGATATCCGCCGCCATTCCCTGCGCCCCGCCCGAAGGCTGGTGGATCATGATGCGGCTGTTCGTCGTCGCCACGCGCATCCCCGGCTCACCGGCGGCGAGCAGGAAGCTGCCCATCGAGGCGGCCTGGCCGATGCACAGCGTGCCGACGCGCGGACGGATATACTGCATCGTGTCATGGATCGCCATGCCCGCCGTAACGACACCGCCCGGCGAGTTGATGTACATATAGATGTCCTTCTTCGGATTTTCCGACTCGAGGAACAGCAACTGCGCGCAGATCAGCGAGGCCATGCCGTCCTCGACACCGCCGGTGACGAAGATGATGCGCTCGCGAAGCAGGCGGCTGAAGATATCGAACGACCGTTCGCCGCGGTTCGACTGTTCGATGACGATCGGAACCAGCCCGGCCTGCGTCTGCCGCAGCCCGACGCCAGCATGTGCCAGCGGGCTCGCGAAATCGCCGGTCTCGAACGGATTGTGCATGGAAATCTCTCTTATGCCCAGAAGAGCCCCTATGTCGCGTGATGGCCGCGCATATTCAAGCCCCGGTGACACCCCAGGATGGTGCCGTGCAGCGAATATGGCTTTCCGCCGCGAAAATCCGGTCAGCGGCCGTTGCCCGGCGCGGGGAGCGCAAGATAGGCCAGCCGCCGTACCTCCTGCCGTCCCCGCACCACGGTATCGAGGATCAGGCCCGTGAAAAGATTGAGCCCCGCCAGCAGCATGAGCCCGGTCGACAGGATCGCGGTCGGGAAGCGCGGCACCTGGTGCGTGTCGAGATAGGTCAGGATCAGCGGGACCGCCAGCAGCACCGCCAGCGCGGCGAACAGCACGGCGATCGCTCCGAAGAACCACATCGGCCGCTCGATCCGATAGAGTTTCAGGATGGTGCGCAGGATACGCCATCCATCCGAATAGGTGGACAGCTTCGACGCCGAGCCCTCCGGCCGCGCATAATAGGGGGTGGCGATCTCCGCACAGGGCATTTTGAGTTCCAGCGCATGGACGCTGATCTCGGTCTCGATCTCGAAGCCGACCGACAGGACCGGGAAACTCTTGACGAAGCGGCGCGAAAAGACGCGGTAACCCGACAGGATATCGGTGAAGCTGCGCCCGAACAGCTTGGCGAGCATCCCCGTCAGCATGGCATTGCCGAAGCGGTGACCACGGCGATAGGCGAGTTCGGCCTCGCTGATCCGCTGGCCGACCACCATGTCGAGTTGCTCCTCGATCACCCGCCGCACCAGATCGGGCGCGGAGGCGGCGTCATAGGTCGCGTCGCCATCCGCCATCACATAGATATCGGCATCGATATCGGCGAACATGCGGCGGACCACCGCGCCCTTGCCCTGGATGCGCTCCGACCGGACGATGGCGCCTGCCGTCCGCGCCACGTCTACCGTGCGATCGCGGCTGTTATTGTCATAGACATAGATGGTGGCGGAGGGCAGCGCGGCGCGGAACCCCGCAATGGTCTGCGCGATCGCGGCCTCTTCATTATAGCAGGGCAACAGCACCGCGATCCGGGGTTCGTTCACAACCTATCCTCGTCCAAAGGCGGGCGATCCGGCCCCCCGTCACAACCCAAATTCCCTATGCGCCACCATGGCCGGGCGGGACAGCCCTATCCTCCCCGGCACGGGGAGGGGGACCATCCGCAGGATGGTGGAGGGGGAGCGCCCCACGGGAGCCCCCTTGCCGCACACCCCCTCCACCCCCGCTTCGCGGCGGTCCCCCTTCCCGTATCGGGGATGATGTGCATTAACGAAGGAAGGGCGACCGCTCGCGCGACCGCCCTTCCCTGTTCGTCACGAACCAAAGTCCGGCACCGGCCTTATTCGGTCGGAGCGGCCTTCTTCGCGCGCGGCTTCTTCGCGGGGGCTTCGGCCGTCTCGGCTTCGCCTTCCGCCGGAGCGGCAGCCTTCTTGGCGCGCGGCTTCTTGGCCGGAGCGGCTTCCTCGGTCGCTTCGACAGGCGCTTCCGCTTCAGCCGGAGCCGCCTTCTTGGCGCGGGTCGCCTTCTTCGGCGCGTCCTCGGCGGCGGCGTCCGAAGCCGCTTCCTCGGTCACGTCGGCCTTCTTGGCCTTCGCCTTGGCGGGCTTCTTCGCGCCGTGGTCATGATCGTGGTCGTGATCATGATTGTGGACGTGCGTGCCGGTCGCGAAGCCGTCCTCGCTCTCGATCGCGGCTTCCAGCTCCTCACGGGTCGTCTCGCGGTCCGTGATCTCGGCCTTGCCGAACAGGAAGTCGACGACCTTGTCCTCATAGAGCGGCGCGCGAAGCTGCGCGGCGGCCATCGGCTCCTGCTGGACATATTGGATGAAGCGCTGGCGATCTTCCGGGCCGTACTGCTGCGCGGCCTGCGCGATCAGGCGGTTCATTTCCTGCGCGGTCACTTCGACGCCGTTCGCCTGACCGATTTCCGAGAGGAGCAGGCCCAGACGGACGCGGCGCTCGGCGATCTTCTTATAATCGTCGCGCTCCTTCTCCATCTCGGCCATGGCGGCCTCGGGGTCTTCCTCATGGGTCGCTTCATGCTCGAGCTGCGCCCAGATCTGCGAGAACTCGGCCTCGACCATCGACGGCGGCACTTCGAAGTCGTGACCATCGGCCAACTGGTCGAGCAGCTTGCGCTTCATATAGGTGCGGGTCAGGCCGTTATGCTCCTGCTCGATCTGCCCCTTCAGCAGACCGCGCAGCTGCTCCAGGCTCTCGAGGCCCAGATTCTTCGCCATCTCGTCGTCGATCTTGGCTTCGCCAGCGGTCTTCACCGACTTGATCGTCAGGTCGAAGGTCGCGGGCTGACCGGCCAGATCCTTGGCGGGATAGTCCTCGGGGAAGGTGACCGAGATCTGCTTCTCTTCACCGGCCTTCACACCGACCAGCTGGTCCTCAAAACCGGGGATCAGGCGACCGCCGCCGATCTCGACCGCCATGTCCTCGCCCGAGCCGCCCTCGAACGCGACGCCGTCGGCGGTCTTGCCGACGAAGTCGACAGTGACCTGATCGCCTTCGGCGGCGGCCTTGTCGCCCGCATCGTCCCAACGCTTCTGCTGGTCGGCGAACTTCTGGAGCTGCTCGTCCACCGCCTCGTCGGCGACCGGCACGGTCAGGCGGTCGAGCTTCAGCGCGTCGATCGCAGGCGTCGGGACGGTCGGCAGAACCTCGAGCGTGACGTTCAGCGTCGCGTCCTTGCCTGCTTCATAGTCGCCGACCAGCTCGACCTGGGGCTGCATCGCGGGGCGCAGATTCTTCTCGGCGATCAGCGACTGCACGCCTTCCTGCAGCGCGGTGTTCAGCGCGTCCTGAAGGAGCGCCGGGCCGTGCATCTTGCGAACCAGGTTCGCGGGCACCTTGCCGGGGCGGAAGCCGGGCATCTTCATCTGCGGCGCGATGCGCTTCAGTTCGGCATCGACCTTGCCCTCGATATCCTGGGCGGTGATGGTGAGCGTGTAGGCGCGCTTCAGCCCCTCGTTCAGCGTCTCGACAGTCTGCATCTAAAGGCCTTCAATCTGGAGAAATTCCGTGTGGCTGTCGCCCCGTTCCTGACCGGGGACTGGTGCGGGCGAAGGGACTCGAACCCCCACATCTTACGATACTGGAACCTAAATCCAGCGCGTCTACCAGTTCCGCCACGCCCGCACGAGGACACCGCCGATGGGCGCGCGTCTATATCACCATGGGCGGCTTCGGCAAGGGACAACAGGCAACATCGCTCGCGCCCATGCGTTTATCCCCTCCCCAGCATGATTTGGAGAGCGAGAATGGCGACCCAGCCCCCGCCCGAAAGCCCGCAGCCGACCCAGCCCGCGCAGCCCGATACGCCCCCGCCCGAAATCGTGCCGCCCGGCCCCGACATCGACCAGCCCGCCCCCGGCGTGGGCCCGGGCGACCCCGGCACGCAGCAGCCGCTTCAGATTTGAGAGGAGCCATCATGGCGACCAATCCCGAAAACCATCCCGACAGCCCGCCGGTCGAGGCACCGGAAACCAATCCGGACAGCCCGCCGCGCGAGGACGAGCGCAGCGATATCGAACAGGCGGTGGAGGCGCGCTCCGACGCGGTAAAGCGTGGCGAGGGCGGCGAAGAGCCGGTGACGTTTACCGATACCGGTGAGCATGACGGCGTCGGCGGGACCGGCGGCGTGGTGCGCAACCAGGATCTGGATGCGCAATAGGGTTTGATCACGGGTTGGGCTCGGTGAGACACCGTTGCCCTCCCCCATCCCCTCCCGCCTGCGGGAGGGGAGATGCATGGGGTGAGGCGTGAAGATTACCGCAGGCCGCTCGTAGCCCCAGGCAAAAGCTCACCAAGGCGTCAATCGCTCGTCCCAAGCACGCCCCTCCCGCAGGCGGGAGGGGATGGGGGAGGGAACGCCACAGACCACGCCCTCTGCGAGACACCCTGCCGTCCCCCCGACCCCAGTTTCTGGTAGACGATGCCCCGCATTATTTAGGTCATGCCGGGGGCAGGACCGACCTGAAACTCGCCTGCGGAAGGGGGAGTGGCGCTGGATCAGCCCGCCAATGCCTTCTTCAACAGGTCGTTGACCACCGCCGGATTGGCCTTGCCGCCCATCGCCTTCATCGTCTGACCGACGAAGAAGCCGAACAACGCTTCCTTGCCGCCGCGATACTGGCCGAGCTGGTTGGGGTTCTTCTCCAGAACCTCGGCGATCACCGCCTCGATCGCAGCCGTATCGCTGGTCTGCTTGAGCCCGCGCTCCTCGACGATCTTGTTCGGACCGTCGCCGGTTTCCAGCATGATCTCGAACACCTGCTTCGACAGGCTCCCCGACAACGTGCCGTCCGCGACCAGCGCCAGCAGTTCGGCCGCCTGCGCGGGCGACACCGGGCTCTCGGTGATGTCCTTGCCCAGCCGGTTCAGCGCGCCGAACAGTTCCGCCGCCACCCAATTGGCCGCCTGTGCGGGCTTGGCGCTGGTGCCCTCAAGCGCCTCCAGCAGACCGTCGAACCAGCGCGCCGTCTCGACCTCGGCGGTCAGGACGCCCGCATTATAGGGTGTCAGGCCCAGCGCTTCGTACCGCCGCCGCTTGGCATCGGGCAGTTCGGGCAGGCTGGCGCGGCATTCCTCGAGAAAGGCGTCGGTCAGTTCCAGCGGCAACAGGTCGGGATCGGGGAAGTAGCGGTAATCATGCGCATCCTCCTTCGACCGCATCGACCGCGTGGTGCCGCTCTCGACGTTGAAGAGGCGCGTTTCCTGGACGATCTTGCCGCCATCCTCCAGCACCGCGACCTGGCGCTTGGCCTCATATTCGATCGCGGCCATCACGAAGCGGACCGAGTTGACGTTCTTCGTCTCGGTCCGCGTGCCGAACTCGGCGCCGGGCTTGCGCACCGACACGTTCACGTCGGCGCGCATCGAGCCTTCTTCCATATTGCCGTCGCACGACCCGACATAGCGCAGGATCGCGCGCAGCTTGCGCAGATAAGCCCCGGCTTCGGCGGGCGAACGCATGTCGGGGCGGCTGACGATCTCCATCAGCGCCACGCCCGAGCGGTTGAGATCGACATAGGAGCGCGTCGGATGCTGATCGTGCATCAGCTTGCCCGCATCCTGCTCGACATGGATACGCTCGACGCCGATCGACTTGGTGGGGCCGTCGGGGTCCTTCTCGTCCAGGCTGATCTCGATCGCGCCCTCACCCACCAGCGGGTGGTAGAGCTGGCTGATCTGATAGCCCTGCGGCAGATCGGCGTAGAAATAATTCTTCCGGTCGAAGCGCGACCATGTGTTGATCTGCGCGTCGATCGCCATGCCGGTTCGCACCGCCTGGCGGATACATTCCATGTTGGGTACGGGCAGCATGCCGGGCATCGCGGCATCGACCAGCGACACCTGCGTGTTGGGCTCCGCACCGAACGCGGTCGCCGCGCCGGAGAACAGCTTGGCGTTGGTGGTGACCTGGGCGTGGACTTCCAGGCCGATCACGACCTCCCATTCCCCCGTCGCGCCCTGGATGCGATATTCGCTCATGTTCGATCTCGATGATGAAGATAGTTGATCGCCGTCAGAACGGCGTTGCTGCCCAGCAGCGCGACGATCCAGCAAGTCGACAGGATGCGCAGGATCGCGGTTTCGAAGCCGAGATGCCGCGCCTCCATCAGCCCGATATAGGCCGCCCCCGCGCCCAGCATCAGAAAGGCGATGCCGAGCCGAAACTCACCGCGCAGGATCACGCTGTTGCCCACGCACAGGCACAGGATGAAGCCCGCCACGCCCAGGAAGAACCGCGCCAGCATGTGATGGTCGAAGGGGTGATTGTCGATATTGCTCAGGGACACGCCGACATAGGCGCTGAGGATCGCCCCGAACGCGACGTTCAGGGCACCCTGCGCCTCCCGCAACACGGCGATGTTGCGGGTTGCAAAGACGCGGTCGCTTACCACCAGGCCTGCGGACGGGCGGTGAAGCCCGCGCGATGCTCGATGGCGAGCCCGGCGTTGAGAACGCCCTGCTCGTCCAGCGGCTTGCCGATGATCTGGAGGCCGAGCGGCAACCCGTCCTTGTCCAGCCCGCCCGGCACCGACATGGCGGGCAACCCGGCCAGCGAGGCGGGGACCGTGAACACGTCGTTGAGGTACATGGCCAGCGGATCGGCCTGCTTCTCGCCCAGCGCGAACGCCGCCGAGGGCGCGGTCGGGGTGAGGAGCACGTCACACTCACCGAACGCCCGCTCGAAATCGCGGGCGATCAGCGTGCGGACCTTCTGCGCCTGGGTGTAATAGGCGTCGTAAAAGCCCGCCGACAGGACATAGGTGCCGATCAGGATGCGGCGCTTCACCTCGTCGCCGAACCCGGCGGCGCGGGTCGCGGCGTACATGTCCTGCAACCCCGCCCCTTCGGGCAGGTCGCGCAGGCCGTAGCGCACGCCGTCATAGCGGGCGAGGTTGGACGACGCCTCGGCGGGCGCGATGATGTAATAGGCCGGAAGCGCGTATTTGGTGTGGGGAAGCGAAACCTCGACGATCTCCGCCCCCGCATCGCGCAGCCAGTCGATGCCCTGCTGCCACAGCGACTCGATCTCGGCGGGCATGCCGTCGACGCGATATTCCTTGGGCACACCGACGCGCTTGCCCTTCAGGTCCGCCGACAGCGCGGCTTCCCAGTTCGGCACGTCGAGCTTGAGCGAGGTCGCGTCCTTGGCGTCGAAGCCCGCCATCGCCTCCAGCATGATCGCGCAGTCGCGCACGTCGCGCGCCATCGGCCCCGCCTGGTCGAGCGAGGAGGCGAAGGCGATCGTGCCCCAGCGCGAGCAGCGGCCATAGGTCGGCTTGATGCCCGAAATGCCGGTAAAGGCGGCGGGCTGGCGGATCGAGCCGCCCGTGTCTGTGCCGGTCGCGCCGGGAGCCAGCCCCGCCGACACCGCCGTCGAGGAACCGCCCGACGACCCGCCGGGGGCGAGCGCCGCCGTGTCGTTCGGACGCCGCCAGGGCGAGATGACATTGCCGAACGCGCTCGTCTCGTTGGACGAGCCCATGGCGAACTGGTCGAGGTTCAGCTTGCCGAGCATCCCCGCACCGGCGTTCCACAGATTCTGCGAAACCGTCGATTCGTAGGGCGGCACGAAGCCTTCCAGAATCTTGCTGGCGGCGGTGGTCGCAACGCCCTTGGTCGCGAACAGGTCCTTCATGCCGATCGGCACGCCCGCCAGCGGCTTGAGGGTTTCACCCGCCGCACGCGCCGCGTCCGCCGCGTCGGCGGCGGCGAGCGCGTGCTCGGGCGTCTCGACCAGGAAAGCGTTGAGCGCCCGCGCGCCCGCGACCTTGGCATTGAAGGCCTCGGCGACTTCGCGCGCCTTGAACTGGCCGTCGCGCACGCCGTCGCGGATGGCGGCGATGCCGAGCGTTGTCAGGTCGGTCATTATTCGATCACCTTGGGCACCGTGAAGAAGCCATGTTCGGCCTGCGGCGCATTCTGCATGAGGAGGTCGCGGATGCCGCCGTCATTGACGACGTCGTCGCGCAGGCGAAGCTGGTTCGGGATCACCGCGGTCATCGGCTCGACCCCTTGGGTGTCGACCTCGCCCAGTTGCTCGATCCAGCCCAGGATGTTGCCGAGTTCGGGGGCGAGGCGCGTCGCGTCCTCCTCGGTGATCGCGATGCGGGCCAGGCTCGCGATCTTCTTCACGGTTGCGGTATCTACGGACATGGATTTGCGGCTAGCATCGCCGCGCGGCTTCGCGCAACGCTTTTGCCGTCCGGGCGATTGCAATGGGGGCAAGTGGAGCATCATGGATAGCAATTGCGGGCTTCTCCATTTTGCTGCACCGCACAACGGAGTGATGATTTGGCGCGCAAATTCCTTTATGTCGTGGCGGCGCTCATCGTGCTGACGATCGCGGCGGCCTTTGCCTATCGGCTGTTCGGCAACCAGTTGCTCCGCTGGTCGACGGTGCCGTCCGAGTCGTTCCGCGAACAGGCCGCGCCCCCGGCCGAGCTGTACAAGCGGCGCGTGATGTGGCTGGCGCGGCCCGACCTGCCCGGCAATCCCGCGCTGTGGACCCCGACCAGCTATACGCCCGGCCAGCCCGGCCAGGGGGCGGCGGTCTTCTTCATCCACCCGACCTCCTACATCAACAAGGCGCATTGGAACGCGCCGATCGACGATCCCGACACCAATGCCCGCGCCGAACTGTTCCTGCGCGGCCAGGCGAGCGCGTTCAACGGGGCGGGCGACATCTGGGCGCCGCGCTATCGCCAGGCGACGTTCGGCGCGTTCCTGACCAGCGTGGCGGACGCCGAGCGCGCGCTCGACCTGGCGTATCGCGACGTGGATGCGGCCTTCACCGCCTTTCTGGCGCAGGTCGATCCCAAACGCCCGCTGATCCTGGCCGGGCACAGCCAGGGCGCGCTGCACCTGTCGCGGCTGCTGACCGACCGGGTGGCCAAGGACGCCGGCCTCAAGCGGCGGATCGTCGCGGCCTATGTCGTCGGCTGGCCGATCTCGATGACCGCCGACCTGCCCGCCATGGGGCTCCCCGCCTGCGAGCGCGCGGACCAGACCGGCTGCATCCTCAGTTGGCAGAGCTTCGGCGAGCCCGCCGACCCGTCGCTGATCCTCGACGTGTTCGACAAGACCAACGGCTATACCGGCGCGCCCCGTAAGGACAGCGCGATGCTGTGCACCAACCCGCTGACCGGCATGCCGGACGGCGAGGCCCCCGTGACCGCCAATCTGGGCACGCTCTTCCCCTCCGCCGATCTCAAGACGGCCGCGATCGTCGCGGGCAAGGTCCCCGCCAAATGCGAAGGTCGCGGTATCCTGACCATCGGCGAAGGACCCAATGTCGGGCCCTATGTGCTGCCCGGCAACAATTACCACGTCTATGACTATAGCCTGTTCTGGGCGAATGTCCGCGCCGATGCGGAACGCCGTTTGAAAGCCTTTCGATGAGCCTGATCACCACCGACCGTAGCGAATTCCGCACCGCCCTCCCCTCCGGCGGGCGGCTGATCGGGCTGGACGTCGGGACCAAGACCGTGGGCACCGCCTTGTGCGATGCCGGGTGGAGCTTCGCCAGCCCCGCCACGCTGATCCGCCGGACCAAGTTTACGCACGACAAGGAACAACTGATCGCGATGATCGCGCAACAGGGGGTGAAGGGGCTGGTCATCGGCCTGCCCCTGAACCTCGACGGCAGCGAGAGCCCGCGCTCGCAATCGACCAGGGCCTTCGCGCGCAACTGTGCGGACTTAGGGCCGATCCTGCTCTGGGACGAGCGCTGGTCCACGGTCGCGGTCGAGCGCACGATGATCGAACAGGATATGAGCCGCGCCAAACGCGCCGAACGCATCGACAACCTCGCCGCCGCGCACATCCTGCAAGCCGCCATCGACGCGCTGGTGATGGCCTGACCTCCCATTCCTCCCCATCTCCGATGGGGAGGGGGACCGTCGCGCCAGCGACGGTGGAGGGGCAGACAACGCTCGCCAAGCCCCTCGCCCCTCCACCACCGGGCTATCGCCCGGCGGTCCCCCTCCCCAAGCAAGCTTGGGGAGGAATTGGGTTGCCGACTCTCCTTCCGCTCGCTACCCGGCGGCTTTAATGCAGACCTCGGATCATCGCCCCGGCACGCTCATTCAGGGTGGCGCCGTTTTCCCGCACCGGCATCTGACCGGTATCGACGGCCTTCAACCGCATGAGATCATGTTCCTGCTCGACGAGGCGGAACATTGGCTCGATCGCGGCGCGACCGACACGCCCGACACGCGGCTGGCGGGCCTGACCCAGATCAACGCCTTTTTCGAGAACTCGACCCGGACGCTGTTGTCCTTCGAGATCGCGGGCAAGCGCCTTGGTGCCGACGTGGTCAACATGCACGCGGCGCAGTCGAGCGTGAAGAAAGGCGAGACGCTGATCGACACGGCGATGACGCTGAACGCGATGCGCGCCGATGTGATCGTGATCCGCCACATGGCGAGCGGCGCGGTCCGCCTGATCGCCGACAAGGTCGACTGCCCGGTCCTGAACGCGGGCGACGGGCGGCACGAGCATCCGACGCAGGCGCTGCTCGACATGCTGACCATCCGCCGCCGCCGGGGCAGCGTCGCGGGGCAGAAGGTCGTCATCTGCGGCGACATCCTGCACAGCAGGGTCGCGCGGTCGGACATTCTCGCCCTCACCGCGCTGGCCGCAGAGGTGCGGGTCTGCGCGCCCTCGACGCTGATGCCCAAGGGGATCGAGCGGATGTTCGTCACCCCCTTCACCGATTTCGACGAAGCCATCGAGGATGCCGATGTGGTCATGATGCTGCGCGTCCAGAATGAGCGGATGGCGGGCGGCTATATCCCCTCCACGCGCGAATATCGGATGCGCTATGGACTTACCGCCGAACGGTTGAAGCGCGCCAAGCCCGGCGCACTGGTCATGCATCCCGGCCCGATGAACCGGGGGGTCGAGATCGACTCGGACGTGGCCGACGGCCCGCAATCGGCGATCACCGAGCAGGTCGCGATGGGCGTCGCGGTGCGTATGGCGTGTCTGGACGTATTGACCCGCAGAGCCCGCAAGCTGGAGGGTTGGGCATGAGCATCACCGCCTTTACGGGTGCCACGCTGATCTGCCCGGTCGGTGGCGAGATCACGGGCCAGACCTTGCTGGTCGAGGACGGCGTCATCACCGGCACCGGCGAAGCCCCTGAGGGCGCGACGGTCATCGACTGCGGCGGCAAGATGCTGGCCCCCGGCATCGTCGATCTGGGCGTGTTCCAGGTCGACCGGGCCGCCTGTCGCGCGGGCGGGATCGTGCGCATCGGCCTGATGCCCGACCAGTCGCCGGTGCTGGACGATCCGGGCGTGGTGCAGCGCGCCGCGCTGATCGGGCGGCCGGACCTGTGGATTCACCCCATCGCGGCGGCGACCCGATCACTGGCAGGCACGGACCTCGCCGAAATGGCGGTGTGCGTCTCGGCGGGAGCCAAGGCGGTCGGCACCGGGCGCGGCTGGATCGCCGACTCAGGCGTGATGCACCGCGTCCTGGCCTATGCGGGCGATCTGGGCCTGACCGTCATTTCCCATGCCGAGGATGGTGGCCTTGCCGCCGATGCGGTCGCGACCGAGGGCGAGACGGCCAGCCGCCTGGGCCTGCCATCGGCCCCCGCCATCGCCGAGTCGCTCGCCATCGCCCGCGACCTGATGCTGGCGGAGGAGACCGGCGCGACGCTGCATATCCGGCAGGTGACGACGGCGGCGGGCTTCGACCTGATCCGCGCGGCCAAGCGGCGCGGCGTGAAGGTGACGTGCGGGATCACGCCCGCGCATCTCCACCTGTCCGACATCGCGATCACCGATTTCCGCACCTTCGCCCGCCTCTCCCCGCCCTTGCGTGACGAGAGCGACCGGCAGGCGGCGCTGGCCGCCATCGCGGACGGGACGGTCGATGTGATCGGATCGGGCCATGATCCGCATGGACCGGAAGCCAAGCGCCTGCCCTTCGTCGATGCCGAAGCGGGCATGGCGGGGGCGGAGACGCTGCTGCCGCTCGCGCTGATGCTGGTGCGCGACGAGCGGATCACCCTGCCCCGGCTGTTCACGCTGCTGGCGAGCAATCCTGCGAAGGTGCTGGGCCTCGACACCGGTACGCTGGAGTCGGGCAAGCCCGCCGACCTGATGCTGTTCGATGCCGAAAAGCCGTGGATGGTGTCCGGTGACGCCTTCGCCTCGGCGGGGAATACGCCGTTCGACGGCTTCCCCGTCCAAGGCCGCGCGCTGCGGCTGTGGAAGGCCGGGCGAGAGATCCACTAAAAATCCTCCCCATCTATTGATGGGGAGGGGGACCGCGCCCGCCAGGGCGTGGTGGAGGGGCGGGCAACGCCAGCGATAGGCCCCCGCCCCTCCACCACCGGGCTGACGCCCGGCGGTCCCCCTCCCCAAGCTGCGCTTGGGGAGGAATTAAGGGTTAGCCGCGACGCGGACCGCGCGGGCCGCCCTGGGTGGGGCGCGGCGAATAGCGGCGCTGGCCGCCGGGGCCGCCCGCCGGGCGACCGCCCATCGGACGATTGCCACCGCCCGGACCACGACGCGGACCACCATGACCCGAACCACCGGCGGGCGGGCCGTCGGCCTGCTCGATCGCGATATCGTCCTCGGCATGATCCGCCTCGGTCCGCTTCAGCGCGGCCGCGAAGCGCGACGCCAGCGCAGAGGGGATTTCGAACAGCGTCTCGTTCGGCTGGATGCGGATCGCGCCGATCTCGTTGCGGGTGATGTGACCGCGACGACAGATCAGCGGCAACAGCCAGCGCGGATCGGCATTCTGGCTGCGGCCCACGCTCATGCGGAACCAGGCGGTGTCGTCAAAGCCTTCGCGACGCTCACGCGGGGCCGGAGCATCGCCCTCGACCAGTTCCTCGGCCTGGGGCAGCGCGGCGCGGTGCGAACGGACCAACGCCGCCGCGATATCCTCGGGGGATTTTTCGGCGAGCAAACGGGTCGCCAGTTCGCGATCGCCCTCGTCCACCTCGACCGGGGCGAGCAGCGCGGCGAGCAGGCGCTCGCGGTCCTGCTCGCGGATTTCCTCCAGCGTCGGCGCGCGACGCCACTCGGCATCGATCCGCGCGCCACGCAGCATCCCCTCGACACGGCGACGGCGCGGGTATGGCACGATCAGGATCGCGGTGCCCTTGCGGCCCGCGCGGCCGGTACGGCCCGAGCGGTGCTGGAGCGCCTCGGCATCGCGCGGGATTTCGACATGGATGACCAGCGTCAGGCCGGGCAGATCGATACCGCGCGCCGCCACGTCGGTCGCGACGCAGACGCGCGCGCGGCCGTCCCGCAGCGCCTGGAGCGCATGGTTCCGCTCATTCTGCGAATGCTCGCCCGACAGCGCCACCGCCGAAAAGCCGCGCTCGACCAGGCTGGCGTGGAGGTGACGGACATTGTCGCGGGTGGCACAGAACAGGATCGCCACTTCGGCTTCGTGCAGGCGCAGCAGGTTGACCACCGCCGCCTCGATATCGGCAGGCGCGACCGTCACCGCCTGATAGGCGATGTCGGCATGGCCCTTGTCCTCGCTGATCGTCTCGATCCGCTTGGCGTTGGTCTGGTAACGCTTGGCAAGCTGCACGATCGGGCGCGGCATGGTCGCCGAGAACAGCAAGGTGCGACGCTCGGAGGGCGTGCCGTCGAGAATCTGCTCCAGGTCTTCGCGGAAACCCATGTCGAGCATCTCGTCCGCCTCGTCGAGCACGACGAACTTCAGCGACGACAGGTCGAGCGCGCCGCGCTCCAGATGGTCGCGCAGACGGCCCGGCGTACCGACGACGATGTGCGTGCCATGGCTGAGCGCGCGGCGTTCGCGCGAGGCGTCCATGCCGCCGACGCAGGTGGCGATGCGGGCACGGGCACCGGCATAGAGCCATTCCAGTTCGCGGCTGACCTGCAATGCCAGTTCGCGGGTCGGTGCGATGACCAGCGCCATGGGCGCACCCGGCTGGGGCAGGTGATCGCCGCCGCTGAGCAATTCGCTCGCCATGGCGAGGCCGAAGGCGACGGTCTTGCCCGAGCCGGTCTGGGCGGACACGATCAGGTCGCGGCCCTGCGCGTCATCCTCGATGACGGCGGCCTGGACGGGGGTGGGCGCGCTATAGCCACGCGCGGAGAGAGCAGCCGACAGGACCGGCGGCAAGGCAGAAAAAGGCATGGGGACTCCAACAGAAAAAGGAGCGCGTACCGCCGAACCAAGGGACCCATCCCTCTCGGCTGGCGGATACACCCATGCGGCACGGGTGAATATTTGCGTTCCGTGAAAGCGTGGCCCTTTACACCAACTGGGGGAAAACTCAAGCCGTGCTTGCGGCGAACCGCACCGCCCGTCATGGACCCGCACCATGTCCATGAACGTTGATCCCCGATGAGTGTCGCCTTTCGCCGCGAATCCGATGAGGAGCATCTCGAACCCAAGTTCGAACTGCCCATCCCGCCCGGCCCCAATTGGGTCACCCCGCGCGGAGCCGAACTGACGCGCGCCAAGGTCGCCGAGGTGGAGGCCGCGCTGGCCGCCGCGTCGGAGGAAGAGGAGCGGACGCGGCTGCAACGCGAACTCCGCTACTGGCATACCCGCGCCGCCACCGCCGAACCCGCGCCCGCGCCTGCCGAGGATGAGGTCGGCATCGGCAGCGTGGTGACGATCCGGTTGAACGGCCAGCCCCGCACGCTGACCATCGTCGGCCATGACGAAGCCGATCCGGCGCACGACCGGATCGGCTATGCCGCACCGCTGGCCCGCGCGCTGATGGGTGCGATGGCCGGCGAGACGGTGGCGTTCGGCGGGAAAGCGGACGCGGTGGCGGTCGTGGACGTTCGGTAGGGCACACGGTCTTCTTCCTCCCCTCCCGCAGGCGGGAGGGGAGCGAGGGGAGGGAAAGAAGTCTCACCGAGACCACCGCCCGTGGCCTGCCCTCCCCCATCCCCTCCCGCAGGCGGGAGGGGAGCGTATCGCGGCCAGGTCATGCGCCATCGTAACCGTCCGCGTCGTCGCCACAGGCACGCCCCTCCCGCAGGCGGGAGGGGATGGGGGAGGGCAAAGGGGTCTCACCGAGACGGACGATCAAGACGAAACCCGCCCCTATCCCCCCAACCCGATCCCCCCTAAAGCCCCCCCATGCAATCCTATGACGCGATCATCCTGGGCGCGGGCGCGGCGGGGCTCATGGCCGCCGCGACCGCCGGGCAGCGCGGGCGGCGCGTGCTCGTCCTCGACCATGCCGAGGCGCCGGGGAAGAAGATCCTCATCTCGGGCGGCGGACGCTGCAACTTCACCAATATCGGCACCGCGCCCGATCGCTTCCTGTCCGCCAACCCGCATTTCGCCAAATCGGCACTGGGCCGCTACACTCCCACCGATTTCCTGGCGCTGGTCGAGGCGCATGGCATCGCCTGGCATGAGAAGACGCTGGGGCAACTCTTCTGCGACGGATCGGCGCGGCAGATCGTGGCGATGCTTCTCGATGAATGCGACAAGGCCGCCCGGTCTGGCGGCGCGGTGGATATCGCCCTGGGCCAGCCGATCGACGCTGTCACGCATGACGGAAGCCAGTTCCGCGTCACGCGCGGCGGCAAGCCGTTCACCACCCCCCGCCTGATCGTCGCGACCGGCGGACCGAGCATTCCGAAGATGGGTGCGACCGGCTTTGCCTATGACCTGGCCCGGCAGTTCGGGTTGAAGGTGGTCGAGCCCCGCCCCGCCCTCGTCCCCCTGACATTGGGCGGCGAGGAGACGTTGTTCCGCTCGCTCTCCGGTGTCGCGTCGGAGGTGATCGCGCGGATCGCCAAGACCCGGTTCCGCGAGGCGGCGCTGTTCACCCATCGCGGGCTGTCGGGCCCCGCCATCCTGCAAATCTCGTCCTATTGGCGGCATGGCGAGCCGATCGGGATCGACTTCCTGCCCGATTGCGCGGCGGACTGGCTGATCGCCGCCAAGCGCGCCGCTCCCCGCACCTCCCCCCGGCGCGCACTAGGGCAGCATCTGCCCGACCGACTGGCCGAAACGCTCGCCGAGCGGCTGGCCCTGCCGCCCGAACTGGGCGCGGCGACCGACAAGATGTTGGCGGCGGCGCAAGCCCGGCTGGCCGACTGGCCCTTCCACCCCAATGGCAGCGAAGGCTATGCCAAGGCCGAGGTGACGGTCGGCGGCGTTTCGACCGCCGGGCTTTCCTCGCGCGATATGAAGGCCAAGGCAGTTCCGGGCCTGCATTTCGTCGGCGAGGCGGTGGACGTGACCGGCTGGCTGGGCGGCTATAATTTCCAATGGGCCTGGGCCAGCGGACGCGCGGCGGGCGAGGCCGTCTAAGCCTTATAGCGCGGCCAGCCCCATGCCGGGACGCGCCCAATGCGCCATGCGGTCGTCGGCCTGTCGCCGCACGAAACAGGCACCGCCCGCCTCGCGGTAACGCTGGCACAACGTGTCGGCCTCCGCTCGCGCCAGGCCGCCGACCGACAGGCGAAAAAGATTGCCGCCGGGTCCCCGCACCGTTCCGCTCTGGGGAATATAGTCCGACAGGTCGGTAAAGCGACGGGTCAGTTGCGCCCATGCCTTTTGCGCGCCGTCCTCCTTGCCGAACGCGCCGATCTGGACGTTCCAGTCGCCCTTGGGGCGGGCGAGTTGGCGGCGTTCCTCCGCACGACGCAGCAGCGCGGGCGTGGTGACCAGGCCGGGGGCGAGGCGCGCGACGCGCGTTGCGGGGGTGGCGGGGGCGTCTTCGGCCTGTGCCAGCATCATGCCGGGCGCGGTGCGGGCCGATGACGGTTCGGCGGTCATGGGCAGCGGCTGCACCACTTCGCGCCGGGCGGCGAAGAGGATCGGCGCGTCAGCCGGAGCCTGCGGCGCGGTGGCGGCCTGCGCCTCGACCGGCTGCGGCAATGCCTGCACCATGTCCTGCACCACCGCGGCGGAGGGCGCGGCGTTGAGCGCCAGGGTCAGCGGTTGCCCCCCATCGGACGCACGCCGGATGCCCAGCAGCGAGGCGACCTGATCCCCCGGATTGGTGGCGGCGGCGAACGCGGCCCATTCCTGCATCCGCACCTCGACATCGGCGGGCGCCATGTCGGCGGAGGCGGCCATGCGCGCCATGTTCCATTGCCCCGACAGCGCCAGCGAGAGAGCGAGATTCTGCCGCGTCTTGACGGTCGCCCCCTGTTCGCGCGCGGCGGCGGTCAGGATGCGAACCCCGTCCGCCGGCGCCCCGGCCAGCGCCATGGCCAGCCCAAGGTCCGCCGCCGGGATCATCGCCGCATGGCGCGCCAGCAAGGCCCGCGCGCCCTCGCCATGGCCGCCCGCGATCATCGCCAGCGACAGGTTCAGCACCGAGCGGCCATCCGCCGGATCGAGTTGCAGCGCATCGGTAAAAGCCTGTCGCGCGGAGGCGAAGCGCCCGGCCTGGAGATAGCTTTGCCCGAGCAGCGCGCGATACGCCGCCCGATGCGGCTCGGCGGCGACCAGCCGTTCGGCCAGCGCCACCGCGCCGTCCCCGTCATGCTGGGCGAGCACGCGCCGGGTCTGGTCGGCCAGCTTCGCGTTCGCCCGCGCGTCCCCCGCCCGATCGCTCAGCCGCGCGGTCCGCGAGCCGGTCGCCGCACACCCGGTCAGGGCACCGCCGACGATCAGCGCGCCGACGCTACAGGTGATGAAAGTGCGGATCGTCGTCATTCTGGTCATCCGTCATGCCCGGCGGATGGCATGCCCCTGCCCCATCCTGCCCATTTCGGACGGACGCTAAGCCTGAACGGTCTAAGGAAATGTTAAATCCGCCCGACCGCTTTACCCGCGACCGGGGCCGGGGCATGGATGGCGGAAACCATCTTTGCGGGAAGGACGAAGGATGATGCGCAAATTCCCGGTCATCGGCGCAGGAATGACCGCCATTGTCGTCTGTCTTGCCGCCTCCCCCGCCCTGGCCGATGTGAAGGCAGGCGTCGATGCCTGGGCGCGCGGCGATTATCGCCAGGCGGTCGAGGAATGGCGCGGCCCCGCCGTCGCGGGCGAGGCCGATGCGCAATTCAACCTGGCCCAGGCCTATAAGCTGGGGCGCGGCGTGCCGCTCGACCCCGCACTGGCCGAAAGCTGGTTCCGCAAGGCCGCGATGCAGGGGCATGTCCCGGCGGCCGACAATTACGGCCTGGCGCTGTTCCAGGCGGGCAAGCGGGCCGAAGCGCTGCCCTGGCTCGAAAAGTCGGTGGCGCGGGGCGAGCCGCGTGCCGAACTGGTGCTGGGCACGATGCTGTTCAACGGCGACGGCGTGACCCGCGACTATCCGCGCGCCTATGCGCTGATGACGCTGGCGTCGCAGGCCGGGTTGCAGTCCGCATCCGAGACGCTGGCGCAGATGGACCAGTATATCACCCCCGCCGACCGGCAGCGGGGCACGCAACTGGTGCAGGACTATAGCGCAAGGCTGGCCGCGACGCCCGCCCCGGCTCCCGGTGGGCCGACCCGGGTGGTGGTGGGTGGCGAACCGCCTCGCGCGACCGGCACGCCCGTCGCCGCCGCGCGTCCGGCGGTCCAGCCGGTCCCCGTCGCGCCTTCGCGTCCCGTCGCGCCGGGGGCGAGCTACCCCGTTCCGGGCGCGGCGGCGGTGGCCCCGGATCGCGTTCCCGAGGTTCCGAAAGCCGCCGCCCCCCGCGCCACCACCCCGCGCAGCGTCGCCAAGGCTCCGGCGAAACCGACCCCGGCCCGCAAGAGCGGCGGCGCATGGCGTATCCAGCTCGGTGCCTTCCGCGACAAGGAAAACGCCAGCAGCCTGTGGCAGAAGCTTCGCGCGCGTCTCGGCGGCGCGGAGCCCTTCTATGTCACGGCAGGCGGCGTCACCCGGTTGCAGGCGGGCGGCTATGCCGGTCGCGGCGAGGCACAGGCCGCGTGCAGCCGTTCCGGCCAGTCCTGTATGGTGGTGGCGCCGTAACGGGACGTTCGATTACGCCGTGACCCACTCCGCGCTCGGAATCCCCTGGGCATAGAGCAGCGCGGTCAGGTCGTTATAATCGACGCGCGCCGCCGCCGCGCCCGCGACGATCGGCTTGGCGCGGTATGCGACACCCAAGCCGGCGCGGCGGATCATCGCCAGGTCGTTCGCCCCGTCGCCCACCGCCATGCTGGCCGATGTATCGAGCCCCAGATCGGCCAGCGCTTCGACCAGCGTCTTTTCCTTGGTGTCCGAACCCACGATCGGCTTGCGCACCGTGCCGGTCAGCTTGCCGTGCGCGATCTCCAGCACATTGGCGATGGCGCGGTCGAAGCCGATCTCCGCCGCGACCGGCTCGGCGAAGCGGGTGAAGCCGCCCGACACCAGGATCGCATGGCCACCGCGCGCCTTCATCGTACGGATCAGCGTCCGCGCGCCCGCCATCAGGGTGACGCGCTCGGCCAGACACTGTTCGATGACCGCCTCATCCAGTCCTTCGAGCAGCGCGACCCGCGCATCCAGCGCGGCGGCGAAGTCGAGTTCGCCGCGCATCGCCCGCTCGGTCACCTCGGCGACCTGCGCCTTGATCCCGGCATAGTCGGCCAGTTCGTCGATGCACTCGACGGTAATCATCGTGGAGTCCATGTCGGCGACCAGCAGCCGTTTCTCACGCCCCTCGGCAGCCTGCACGATCACGTCGGTCGCGTCGAATTTACCCTCCAGCGCTTCGCGCGCCGCCAGCGGATCGCCGGTGAAGTCGAAATCGACGGCAATGCCAGTGTCGATCCAGCGAGTCGCCGAGACGGTGCAGCCCGCCGCCGCCAGTTTCCCCTGCGCGGACGACAAATCCGCATCGGCCAGTCGGCCCTTGGCTGCTATCAGCGTGGCGATGAACATGGCGAACTCCTCTGACCGACCCAGGGTCGCGCTCATCGCAGGGCCGACCGCCAGCGGCAAGTCCGCATTGGCGCTGGATCTGGCGAAGGCGACCGGGGGCACGATCATCAATGCCGATTCGGCGCAGGTCTATCGCGACCTTTCGATCCTGACCGCCCGCCCCTCGCGCGAAGAGGAAGCCCAGGCGCAGCACCGGCTGTTCGGTCATGTCGACGGGGCGGACACCGGCTATTCGGCGGCGCGCTGGGCGGCGGAGGCGCGGGTGGCGATCGAAGACAGCGTGGCGGCGGGATCGCTCCCCATTCTGGTCGGCGGCACCGGCCTTTATATGCGCACCCTGCTGGACGGCATCGCACCGGTGCCCGAGATCGACCCCGCCATCCGCGCCGAGGTTCGTGCCCTGCCCGTCGCCGACGCGCACGCCGCCCTGTCGCACGAAGACCCTCAAGCCGCCCTGCGGCTCAACCCCGCCGACACCACCCGCGTCGCCCGCGCGTTGGAGGTGGTGCGCTCGACCGGGCGACCGCTCCACGAATGGCAGGCGCAAAGGCAAGGCGGGATCGGTGAGCGCATAAAGCTGTCCGCCGTGATCCTGCTGCCCGACCGTGAATGGCTGAACGCGCGGATCGACCGGCGCTTCGGCGAGATGCTAGACGAAGGACTGGACGAAGCCGCCGCGCTCCTTGCCCGCCCCGACCTGCCCGCCGACGCCCCGATCCGCCGCGCGATCGGCGTCCCCGAGGCCGCCGCGCTGCTGGCGGGCACCATGACCCGCCCGGAGGCCGAAGCGGCGGGCGCTCTCGCGACAAGGCGTTACGCCAAAAGGCAATTTACCTGGTTCCGTCACCAGCCCGGCCCCGATTGGGCCGTGATTACCGACACGGCCCCCCATGTGCGCCGCAACATAATAGAAACTTTATTGCGCGATTGACGGTTGACGCGCACTTTTTAAACTTGTAGCCGCGCCTCTCCCGACAAGCCCCGTCAGTGGGCACGGACGCAGAAGGACGAAGACGATGACCGAGAAAAGCGGAGCCGATATCCTGGTCGAGGCGCTGTGCGATCTCGGCGTGGAGGTCGTCTTCGGCTATCCGGGTGGTGCGGTGCTGCCGATCTATGACGCGCTGTTTCGCAGCGGCAAGAACGGAGGGCGCATCCGCCACATTCTGGTCCGCCACGAACAGGCGGCGACCCATGCGGCGGAGGGCTATGCGCGCTCCACCGGCAAGCCCGGCGTGGTGCTCGTCACCTCCGGGCCGGGCGCGACCAATGCGGTCACCGGCATCACCGACGCGCTGCTCGATTCGATCCCGATGGTGGTCATCACCGGCCAGGTGCCGACAGCGCTGATCGGCACCGATGCGTTTCAGGAAGCGGACACGGTCGGCATCACCCGCCACTGTTCCAAGCATAATTATCTGGTGAAGGACCCCGCGCGGCTGGGCGAAGTGATCCATGAGGCGTTCCACATCGCGACCTCGGGCCGCCCCGGTCCGGTGGTGATCGACATCCCCAAGGACGTGCAGGTCGCCACCGCCCGCTATCAGAAGCCGGGTCCGATCCGTCACAAGACCTATCGCCCGCAGGTGAAGGCCGACCAGACGCAGATCGAACAACTGGTCGACATGCTGGCGGCCGCCGAACGCCCGATCCTCTATACCGGCGGCGGCATCATCAATTCGGGCTCGGCCGCGTCGCAACTCTTACGCGAACTGGCCCGCATCACCGGCGCACCCGTGACCTCGACCCTGATGGGCCTGGGCGCCTTCCCGGCCAGCGATCCGCAATGGCTGGGCATGCTGGGGATGCACGGCACCTACGAAGCCAATATGGCGATGAACCAGGCCGACCTGGTGGTGGCGCTGGGCAGCCGGTTCGACGACCGCGTGACCGGCCGTCTGGACGCGTTCAGCCCCAACAGCCGCAAGGTCCATGTCGATATCGACCGGTCGAGCGTGAACAAGAATGTCCGCGTCGACCTGGCCATCATTGCCGATGTCGGCCACGCGCTGGAGGATGCGGTCCGCATCTGGAAGTCGCGCCAGCATCCCAAGCCCGACACCAGCGAGTGGCAGCACCGCATCGCGGGCTGGCGCGCGGTCGGCTGTCTCTCCTTCCCGGAGAATGGCGACGCGATCATGCCGCAGCGGGCGATCCGCGCGCTGTACGACGCGACAAAGGCGCGCCAGCCGATCATCACCACCGAAGTCGGCCAGCACCAGATGTGGGCCGCCCAGCATTTCGGCTTCGAGAAGCCCAACAAGTGGCTGACGTCGGGCGGTCTGGGCACCATGGGCTATGGCCTGCCCGCCGCGATCGGGGCGCAACTGGGCAATCCGGGTGCGCTGGTGATCGACATTGCCGGTGAAGCCTCGATCCAGATGAACATCCAGGAACTGGCGACGGCGACGCAATACCGCCTGCCGGTCAAGATATTCATCCTGAACAACGAATATATGGGCATGGTCCGCCAGTGGCAGGAACTCACCTATGAGAGCCGCTATGCGGAGAGCTATTCGGACTCGCTGCCCGATTTCGTGAAGCTGGGCGAGGCGTACGGCTGGAAGGGCATCCTGATCGAGCATCGCGACCAGCTTGAGGACGGCATCGCCGCGATGCTGGACCATGACGGACCGGTGATCGTCGATTGCCGCGTCGCCAAGCTTGCCAACTGCTTCCCGATGATCCCGAGTGGTGCGGCCCATACCGACATGATCCTTCAGGCCAATGAGGTATCGGGCACCATGGACGACGAGGCCAAGGCACTGGTCTGACCTTCGAGATCCTCCCCGGCACGGGGAGGGGGACCGTGACGCGAAGCGGCACGGTGGAGGGGGATCACCGCGTAGGACAGCATGGGTGGAGGGCCCCCTCCACCATGCTCCGCATGGTCCCCCTCCCCGTTCCGGGGAGGAATTGAATATGCACATCAAGACCGAACAGGTGGAACGCCACACGCTGGCGGTGATCGTGGACAACGAACCGGGCATTCTCGCCCGGATCGCGGGGCTGTTCACCGCGCGCGGCTATAATATCGAGAGCCTGACCGTGTCGGAGATCACCGCCGACAAGGCGGTCAGTCGCATCACCATCGTTACCAGCGCCTCGCCGCCGGTAATGGAGCAGATCATCGCCCAACTCGACCGGCTGGTCCCCGTCCACAAGGTGGCCGACCTGACCGTGCTGGGCGACCATGTCGAGCGCGAACTGGCGCTGGTGAAGGTGGCGGGCACCGGCGACCGCCGGATCGAGGCGCTTCGCCTGGCCGAAGTCTATCGCGCCCGCGTGGTCGATGCGACGATTTCCAGCTTCGTGTTCGAGGTCACCGGCACCATCGCCAAGATCGACAAGTTCGTCGAACTGATGGGCGAAGTCGGCCTGGTCGAGGTCGCCCGCACCGGCATCGCCGCCATTTCGCGCGGGGCCGAGGCCGCCTAGAAGATTATCACAACCACCACATCACAACCACCATCGTCACCCCAGCGAAAGCTGGGGTCTCTTGGAAGGCTCCGGGCCTCACTGCACGAGATGCCAGCCTGCGCTGGCATGACGGACGTATCGAAAGGGAAGAAACCAATGCGTGTCTATTACGATCGCGACGCCGATCTGAACCTGATCTCCGAGAAGAACATCGCCATCCTGGGTTACGGCTCGCAGGGCCATGCCCATGCGCAGAACCTGCGCGATTCGGGCGTCAAGAATGTCGCGATCGCGCTGCGCCCCGGTTCGGCCTCGGCCGCCAAGGCGGAAGCGGCGGGCTTCAAGGTCCTGTCGAACAAGGAAGCGGCCGCCTGGGCCGATATCCTGATGATCCTGGCCCCCGACGAGCATCAGGCCGCGATCTATGACGCCGACCTGAAGGGCAATCTGAAGCCCGGCGCCGCGCTCGCCTTCGCGCACGGCCTGAACGTGCATTTCGGCCTGATCGAGCCGCCCGCGGACATCGACGTCATCATGATCGCGCCCAAGGGCCCCGGCCACACCGTGCGCAGCGAATATGTGCGCGGCGGCGGCGTGCCCTGCCTGATCGCGATCCATCAGGACGCCAGCGGCAACGCGCATGACGTGGCGCTGGCCTATGCCAGCGGCGTCGGCGGCGGTCGCTCGGGCATCATCGAGACCAACTTCCGCGAAGAGTGCGAAACCGACCTGTTCGGCGAGCAGGCCGTGCTGTGCGGCGGCGCGACCGCGCTGGTCCAGGCGGGCTTCGAAACGCTGGTCGAGGCGGGCTATGCCCCCGAAATGGCCTATTTCGAGTGCCTTCACGAACTCAAGCTGATCGTCGACCTGATGTATGAGGGCGGCATCGCCAACATGCGCTATTCGATCTCGAACACCGCCGAATATGGCGACATCAAGACCGGCCCGCGCATCATCACCGAAGAGACGAAGAAGGAAATGAAGCGCGTGCTCGCCGACATCCAGTCGGGCCGCTTCGTGAAGGACTTCGTGCTCGACAACCGCGCCGGCCAGCCCGAACTGAAGGCCAGCCGCATCGCCGCCAAGCGCCACCCGATCGAACAGGTCGGCAGCGAACTCCGCGCGATGATGCCCTGGATCGGCGCGAACAAGCTGGTGGACAAGGCGAAGAACTGATTGTTCTCGGGGGTGGGCTCGGTGAGACACCGTTGCCCTCCCCCATCCCCTCCCGCCTGCGGGAGGGGCGTGCTTGCGGCTACGGTAAGCGCGCTGACAAACTTAACAATTTGCCGATAGCTAGCGGTTATTCATAACGGCTGCCCAGTGACGCTCCCCTCCCGCAAGCGGGAGGGGATGGGGGAGGGAAAGGTGCCTCGCAGAGACCACCCTCCACCCCAACCCGGAAACGCATCGTTGCGACCTTGGCCTTTGACGTGCGTTATGCGCACCGACCAGAAAGGGCTGGTTCAACAGGGAGTATACCCATGCGTTTCGTCCTTCCCGCCGCTCTGGCGCTCGTCCTCGCCGCCCCCGCCATCGCCCAGACCGCGCCGCAGGGCACGCCCGGCGCGCCCGTCGCCTCGCGCGTCGTCGCGGGCACCTATGCCGTCGACCCCGCCCATACCCAGGTGACCTGGTCGCTGAACCATATGGGCTTCTCGACGCTTGAGGGGCAGTTCGGCGCGTCCGAGGGCTCGCTGACCCTCGATCCGGCCCGCCCACAGGCCGCCAAGGTCGACGTGACCTTCAACATCGACAACCTTTCGGTCACCGCCGCGCCCTTCGCCCATCACCTGAAGTCGAAGGACTTCTTCGACGCCGCGACCTATCCGACCGCGCGCTTCGTCTCGACGGGCGTGAAGGTCATGGGCACCAAGGCGGTCATCACCGGCAACCTGACCATCAAGGACCAGACCAAGCCGGTGACGCTGAACGCCACCTTCTTCGGTGCAGGCACCAACCCGATGTCGAAGAAGCTGAACATCGGCTTCCGCGCCACGGGCAAGATCAAGCGTTCGGACTTCGGCGTCGGCGCCTATGTGCCGGTCGTGGGTGACGAGGTCGATCTGACGATCAACGCGGCCTTCTCGGCGCAGTAAGTCCCGCCCCGAACCCAGAACACCATCCCGGCGAAGGCCGGGATCCAGTTGGGTGGGGAGCGCGGGTAAGCCACTCCCATCCTTCCGTAACTGGACCCCGGCCTCCGCCGGGGTGGAGCCAAGGCGGGCGTGGAAATCCCGTTCGTGCACCGGTGCCGATATCGCAAGGCCGCTCCCCATTGGGGGCGGCCTTGTCGTTTCGTGCCACTCGCGTCAGCCGCCCGTCATCATTCTCGATATGGACAAGCCGCGTTCGACACGGCATGAACCGCGCACCATGATCGCCGCGCCGCTGCTCCGTTCGCTTCGACTTATCCGCCCTTAGGGGAGGATCGGCGTGGCCATGCGCGACTTCCCTAAGGGCTGAATGAACCGATAAGCCTGTCCCCGCCGTGCCTCTGGCCAGACGCGGCCGAGAATGCTGGAAGACCCGACGATCATGTTGCGCGACCCTTCGACCAAATACCGCCCCTTCCCCACGATCGCCTTGCCCGACCGGCAATGGCCGAACCGCACGATCACCCAGGCGCCGCGCTGGCTGTCGACGGATTTGCGCGACGGCAACCAGGCGCTGATCGATCCGATGGACGCCGAGAAGAAGACGCGGATGTTCGACCTGCTCGTGAAGGTCGGCCTCAAGGAGATCGAAGTCGGCTTTCCGAGCGCTGGCGCGACCGAGTTCGACTTCATCTCCGGCCTGATCCGCGACGATCGCATCCCCGAGGACGTGACAATCCAGGTCCTCACCCAGTCGCGCCGCGACCTGATCGAGCGTAGCTTCGAGAGCCTGGAGGGCGCGCGCACCGCGATCGTCCATCTCTACAATGCGGTCAGCCCGGCCTGGCGCAAGATCGTGTTCGGCATGACCCGCGACGAGGTCCGGCAGATCGCGGTCGAGGGCGCGAAGATCCTGCGCGACGAGGCGGCCAAGCGCCCGAACACCGACTGGTTCTTCGAATATAGCCCGGAAACCTTCTCGACCGCCGAGCTGGATTTCTCGGTCGAGGTCTGCGCCGCCGTCATGGACGTGCTGAAGCCGACGCCCGACCATCCGCTGATCCTGAACCTGCCCGCCACGGTCGAGTGCGCGACGCCCAATGTCTATGCCGACCAGATCGAATGGTTCGGGCGCAACATCCCCAACCGCGATTCGGTGGTCATCTCGCTGCATACGCATAACGATCGCGGCACCGGCGTCGCCGCCGCCGAACTGGGCGTGATGGCAGGCGCGGACCGGGTCGAGGGCTGTTTGCTCGGCAATGGCGAGCGGACCGGCAATTGCGATCTCGTGACCGTCGCGCTCAACATGTATACGCAAGGGGTGAACCCCGGCCTCGACCTGTCGGACATCGACGAGGTGGTGAACACGGTCAACTACTGCACCAACCTGCCCGTCCATCCGCGCACCCCCTATGCGGGCGAGTTGGTCTTCACCGCCTTTTCGGGCAGCCATCAGGACGCGATCAAGAAGGGCTTTGCGGCGCAAGGCCAGCGCAACGACGATCTGTGGGAAGTCCCCTATCTGCCGATCGATCCCGCCGACCTGGGCCGCAGCTACGAGGCGGTGATCCGCGTCAATTCGCAGTCGGGCAAGGGCGGCGTCGCCTGGGTGATCGAGCAGGACAAGGGGCTGAAACTGCCCAAGCGGCTCCAGGCGGATTTCAGCCGCCATGTCCAGGCGCTGGCCGACGCGACCAGCCGCGAACTCAACGCCGCCGATATCTGGGCGGGGTTCGAGGCGACCTATCTGCCGCGCGAAGGCGACCGGTTCGTGCTGCGCGACTATGAGGAAAGCGGCTCGGCGGGACAGCGGACCTTTATCGGGCGCGTGCTGGTGGATGGCGAGGAACGGTCGATCGCCGGGCGCGGCAACGGCCTGATCTCCAGCGTGATCGCGGCGCTGGCCGATACCACCGGCCCGAACCTCGAAGTCATCGACTATAACGAACACGCGATCGGCCACGGCGCGGATGCGCAGGCCGCCGCCTATGTCGAGGCGCGGACCGCCGATGGCCGGATCGTGTTCGGCGTCGGGTTGGACACCGACATCGCCACCGCCAGCGTCCGCGCGGTGCTGTCCGCCGCCAACCGGGCCTGATGCGCCCGACCGCCGCCCTTCTCGGCTAGGATGATGGCGGCGGTCGAACCCTCTCCCATTCCTCCCCTGCAAGAGGAGGTGGCGGGCCGAAGGTCCGACAGAGGGGTGCCATGGGCTTTCATCCCCGAACGCTACCGGGAAAAGCTGCGCGAGCGGGGTGCGTCGATCACGCTGACGGTGCTCGCGCATCTGCTGCTCGCCTGGCTGCTCTTCCACCTCGCGCCCAAGCTGATCGAACCGGAGAAATCCTCGTCGCTCAGCACCTTCTCCCTTTCACCCTCCGACAAGGATGCAGGCGCGCCGGTCCCGGAGACGCGCACCACGACGCGCAAACCGGCGGCGGCGGGGGGATCCAAGGCCCCCGTCACCCCCAAACAGCCCGACACCCCCAACCCGCCCGCCGAGAAGAAGGCCGACGCCTCCGCCCCGACGCCGTGGCAATGGGGGGACAAGTCGATGTTCGACGCGGGCGACATCGCCGCCCTGCCCAAGGGTTCGGGCAAAGGCGTGGGATCGAGCGACGGCGACGATCGCGGACAGGATAGCGCCTCGGCCTATGGTCCCGGCGAAGGGCCGGGCGGGCAGAGGCTCTTCAATGCCGAATGGTATCCGCGCCGCCCCACCAATGCCGAACTCAACGGCTATCTGCACAGCGCACCGCCACCGGGTAGCTGGGCGCTGATCGCGTGCCGGACGATCCCCGACTATCGGGTCGAGAATTGCCAGATCCTGGGCGAATCCCCGCGCGGCTCCGGCCTGGCCCGCGCGATGCGCGAAGCGGCGTGGCAATTCCGTGTCCGCGCACCGCGCGTCGGCGGCAAGGTGATGGTCGGCGAATGGGTGCGTATCCGCATAGACTTCACGACGACGGGCGGAGACTGACCGTCAATAGGTGAATTGCAACTGGGTGCGGATCAGGTCGCCCGTCGCGCGACCTACGCGCCGAGAATCCGCCTCGCGCCGTTCCATCCGGGCATAGGCGATGGTCAGTTCCAGCGCCTCGACCAACTGGATCTCGCTGCCCAATTCCCACTCGTCCGTTTCCAGACGCGGCGCATCGACATTGGCCTTCCACCCGCCGCGATAGCGTTGCCAGCGGGCATAGGGGATCATCCGGCCGGCCGGGGTCCGGCCCGCATCCACCATCAACTGGACGTAGCCGCCGCCCGCCCGGCTGGTGCGAATGGTGCGCAGGTCGCTGTCATATTGCGGCGCCCAGCCGGTCGTCCATTCGGTCTGGATGCCGAAGGGCTGGGGATAGAGGATGGCGTGGAACGCCACCCGGTCCTCGCGATAGTCGATCGGACTGACGCCGCCGCTGCGTATCTCCGGCCGGAAACGGTTGAACATCGCCGATCCGCCGACCTCCAGAACCTGTCCCCGGAACAACGGCCCCAGCCCGTCGAGCGCGAAGGGCCAGGTCGCCATCGCGACCTTCATCAGGTTGCCGTTGCGCTCGGTCCGGTTGGTCCCCTGCCCGTTATAGAGCGCGACGCCGAACGCGCCGTAATTGCCGAACAGCTTCTGCTTGTTCCTGGTCAGCCGGTCCCAGATCGCCTGGACCGGAGCAGGCGTGTAATAGGCGTTGACCCCGACATCGCGCTCGCCCGGCACCCCGCTGTTGATCGCATCCGACCGGTCAAGCGGCAGGCGGTTGGACGAGGATTGCAGATTTTCCCATCCGAACGGCACCTTGGACTGGCCGAAGCGCAGCCGCAGGCGGCGTTCGGGATCGAGGAACCAGTCCACATAGACATCACGCAACTGCCCGAAATTCTCACGCCGCTCGGTGCTCGACTGGTTGTTCACCGCCGCGCCGAAATCATGCTGGAAATAGAGTTGCAGCCGGTCGGTGATGTCCCCCTGTAACACCAGCCGCACCCGGCGGAGCAGGAAGCCGCCATCGTCGTTGATCGACGTGTCGTGAACCGAACGCAGCCGCGAACCGGTGGCGGACAGCGGCTCATGCTCATCCAGCACCGCATTGTAGCGAAGCTGCGTATAGCCACGCAGGCGCATCCGCTCATACCAGGGCGCGCGGTTGGATGGCGGCCTGGCGATGCTCGCGACGCGTTGGGAGGCCGGAGCGGCCGCGGGTACGGCAGCCATGGGGGCGAGCGTTTCGGCCGAGGCGATACGGGGCGCGGGTGGGACCGGCGATGCCGGGGCGGCGGAGGCCGCCATACCTTTTTGCGCATCGGTCAGCGCCTTGATCTGGGCTTTGAGTTCATCGATCTGACGCTGCAATTCCTGCACCGTCTGCGCGAATGCGGGCATAGGGCAACTCGCCAACAGCATCGCTACGGCAACCCGGTAAAGGGTCCGCTGGGGTCTCGACTTGATCACCGTGCTGCTTTCCGCCCTGTTTGCGGCGGCGGCTTAGGACGGCTCCGGCCCCTTTCGCAACAGATTGATGACAGTCCAGTGATATTTCCGTGACAGCGTCAGCGCATCAGCGCGTCCGCTCGATCTCACACCCCACGCGCGCATCGGGATAGATGCCGGTCTTCATCGACCGGACCCTGACCGCCGTGACGCGCGCATCGGCCAGACAGAGCGTCGCGATCGACTCGCACAGGCTTTCCTGCAATGCAAAGCCCGGACCGTCCGCCATCGCCACGATGCCCTCGCGCAGGAAATCATAGTCCAGCACCTCCTCGATCCGGTCGGTGCCGGGGGCGGCGGGATAGGTGACGGTCATGGCGACCCACAGGGTGACCGGCTGCGGCTCGGCCTCGTGCGGGTGGATGCCCAGCCGCATCGCGACCCGCAGTTCGTCGAGCAGGATGGTATAGGTCGCGCTCATACCCGCCCCTCGAACATCACGTCGCCGTCGCGGCGGCAGAAGCGCTGGCCGCAATCGACGTACAGCGTCTGGCCGCGAATGCCGCTGGCGGTCAGCAGGAAGGACACCGCCTCCGCCACGGCGCCTGCGCCGATGGGACGACCGAGCAGGTTCTTGGCCGAGGCCGCCGCGAATTCCGCATCGCTCTGGTCGCCGCTTTGCAGGGTCAGGCCGGGGGCGACGGCGTTGACCGCGATGCGCGACCCCAGCGCCTGGGCGAGCATCGTGTTCGCCCCCGCCAGCGCGAACTTGGCGCAGCTATAGGCGAAGAAATCGGGGTTGGGATTGGCCAGCTTCTGGTCGAGGATATCGACCACCGCGCCGTCCGTCACATCGTCCTGCCGCGCCAGCGCCGACGCGAGCAGCGCGGGGGCGGCGGCGTTGATCGCGTAGAGCTTCGCCATCAGGGTCGCGTCCGGCTCCGGCGGTCGATCGAAGACGAAGGCGGAGGCGCTGTTGACCAGTCCGTCGATCGGGCCGCCCGCCGCGTCCCTTGCGCGGCAGAACAGCGCATCGATGCCGTCGAGGTCGGACAGGTCGCCCTGTACGGCCACCGCGCCCAACTCCACCGCCAGCGCCGCCGCCTCATGGACCGAGCCGTTATAATGGATCACCACCCGATGCCCGTCCGCCGCCAGCCGCCGCGCGATCGCCGCGCCCAGCCTTTTGGCCGCGCCGGTCACCAGGACGGTGCGGCTCCTCATCCGCCCAGCCCCATCAGCGACAGGACTTCCTTGCGGCTGCGATCGTCGTCGCGGAACACGCCCATCATCCGGCTGGTCACCATCGACACGCCCGGCGTGCGGACTCCGCGCGCGGTCATGCAGGCATGGGTCGCCTCGATCACCACCGCGACGCCCAAAGGCTTCAGATTCTCCCATATACAATCGGCGACCTCGGCGGTCAGCCGCTCCTGCACCTGCAAGCGGCGCGCGAAACCGTGAAGGACGCGGGCGAGCTTGGAGATGCCGACGACATGATTGCGCGGGAGGTAGGCGATATGCGCGCGACCGATGATCGGGGCCATGTGATGCTCGCAATGCGACTGGAAGGGGATATCCTTCAGCAGCACGATCTCGTCATAGCCGCCGACCTCCTCGAACACCCGCGACAGGTGGACGGCGGGGTCGTCGCCATAGCCCGCGCAATATTCGGCCCATGCCCGCGCGACACGCTTCGGCGTATCGACCAGCCCCTCGCGCGTGGGGTCGTCGCCCGCCCAGGCGATCAGCGTGCGGATGGCGTCGGCGACATGATCCGGCACGGCAATCTTGCCGTCCTCACCGATCAGGTCGCCATCCTCCGGGTCGCCATGGGCGCAACTCATATCTCGTCCTTCACGTCAAAGCGGGTGCGATAGCGGATCGTTTGTGAGGGTGCAAAGATGCGTCCTTTCATCCCCACCCCTACCCCACGCCCGTTCGGCCTGAGCGAAGTCGAAGGCCATGCTAAAACGCCTGAACCGAACGGTTTCCCTTGGCCTTCGACTTCGCTCAGGCTGAACGGAGGTTGGGGATTTAGCGCCGCAACCGCTCCGCCGCCCAGGCCACATGGTCGGCCATGAAGGTCGAGATGAAGTTGTAGCTATGGTCGTATCCCGGCTGCATCCGCAGGGTCAGGGCCATCCCGGCCTTTTCGCACGCCTCGGCCAGCAGTTCGGGGCGGAGTTGCTCGGCCAGGAACTGGTCGGCATCGCCCTGATCGACCAGAAGGTCGGGCCGCCGCGCGCCGTCCTCGATCAGCGCGACCGCGTCCGCCTGACGCCATGCCTCCCGCTCCAGCCCAAGATAGCCGCCCAGCGCCTTCTCGCCCCACGGCACCTGTGACGGCGCGCGACGATGGGGGCAAAGGCCGACACGCTGCGAAAACGATCGGGATTGCGCAGCCCGATGGTCAGCGCGCCGTGGCCTCCCATCGAATGGCCGGTGATCGCTTGTGCTCCCATATCGGCGACCGGAAAATGCTCGGCGATCAGCGCGGGCAGTTCCTGTTCGATATAGGTCCGCATGCGGAAATGCTCCGCCCAGGGCTCCTCCGTCGCATCGACATAGAAGCCCGCGCCCTGCCCCATGTCATAGGCGTCGTCATCGGCGACCCCCTCCCCACGCGGCGAGGTGTCGGGCGCGATGAAGATCACCCGGTGCTCGGCGCACGGTGCCCGGAATTCGCCCTTGTCGGTGACATTGGCGTGGGTGCAGGTCAGGCCCGACAGATACCAGAGGACGGGCAGTTTCTCCCCCTCTTCATGCGCGGGCACGAAGACCGAGAAGGTCATCCGCGTCCCCGTCGCCGCGCTGTCATGCGCATAGACGCCCTGCACGCCGCCATGCGCTTTGGAGGTCGAAATCGTCTCGATCGTCATCGGAACACCACCGTCCGGTTGTCATTGAGAAACACCCGCCGCTCGCCCACCCAGGCGACCGCGCGGGCCAGCACCTGTGCCTCGATATCGCGGCCGATGCGGATCAGGTCGTCGATACTGGCGCGGTGATCGACACGCTCCACCGCCTGTTCGATGATCGGCCCTTCGTCGAGATCCGCCGTCACGAAATGCGCGGTCGCGCCGATCAGCTTCACCCCGCGGGCATGGGCGCGATGATAGGGCTGTGCGCCCTTGAAGCCGGGCAGGAAGCTGTGATGGATGTTGATGCACCGCCCCGGCAACGCGGCGACCAGCCGCTCGCCCAGCACTTGCATGTAACGGGCGAGGACGAGGTAATCGGCCCGCGTCTCGTCCATCAGGGACAGCATCGCCGCTTCCTGCTCGGCACGATTGGGGTCGCTGACCGGCAAATAATGCCAGGGCAGGCCATGCCACTCGACCAAGCCACGCAGGCTGTCATGGTTGGACACCACGCCGACGATCTCGACCGGCAGCGTGTTGGTCCGCCAGCGATGCAGCAGGTCGTTCAGGCAGTGCGAGCCCTTCGACACGGCGATCAGCATCCGGGGCCGCTCGGTCGCGGGGGCGACGTGCCAGTCGAATCCGAAGCGCGCGGCGGGCTCGGCCAGCGCCGCCTTCACCCCCTCGACCGAGGCCGGGAACCGCGCGCCCTGCCCGGTGAAGACGATGCGCAGGAAGAAGCGCCCCGTCTCCAGATCGGCATATTGCTGGCTGTCGAGGATGAACCCGTCGATCCCGGCCAGCGCACCCGACACGGCGGCGACGATGCCGACCCGGTCTTGGCACGCCAGCGTCAGGATATAGTCGGCGCTCATGCGGCAGGGAGGCGACAACCCAGGCACAGCTTGTTGCCGTCCGGGTCGCGCAGATAGCCGAGATGGGCCTTGCCCATGCCGGTATCACGCTCACCGACCGGCCCCTCGATCGCGGTGCCGCCATGCGCCACACCCGCCGCATGGGCCGCTTCGACCTGTGCGGGATCGGCGGCGCCCAGGCCGATCGTGCCACCATTGGCGTGGGTGGCAGGCTGTCCGTCGATCGGGCGGGTCACGATGAAGATCGACCCATTGTGCAGATACATGACGCGCTCAAGCTCGGGATGCTGGCGCCCCGGCTGGCCGCCCAGCGCCGTGAACAGCGCGTCGTAAAACACCTTGGACCGGGCAATGTCGTTCGATCCGACCATGATATGGGTGTACATCAGTTCGCCTCCACCAGATGCCGTGCGCACAGCTTGTTGCCGGCTGGATCGCGCAAATAAGCCAGATAGACCTTGCCCACCGGCGGATGGCGATAGCCCGGCGGGTCCTCGATCGCCATGCCGCCATGCGCGAGCCCCGCCGCGTACCAGGCATCGGCCTGTTCTGGCGAGCCCACCGCAAAGCCCAGCGTCCCGCCATTGGCATGGGTCGCGGGCTCGCCGTTCAGCGGACGGGTAATCAGGAAGCGCCCGCCCTTATGGCTGTAAACCAGCCGCCCGAGCGGATCGACCACCCCCTCGGGTACGCCGATCGCGCCCAGGATCGCGTCGTAGAAGCGCTTGGCCTGGGCGATATCGTTCGCCCCGAGCACGACATGGCTGAACATCAGAAGATCACCACGCTGCGGATGCTCTCGCCCGCGTGCATCAGGTCGAAGCCCTTGTTGATCTCCTCCAGCGTCAGCCGGTGGGTGATCATCGGGTCGATCTCGATCTTGCCGTTCATATACCAGTCGACGATCTTGGGCGTGTCGGTCCGCCCGCGCGCGCCACCGAACGCGGTGCCCCGCCAGTTGCGCCCCGTCACCAGTTGGAACGGGCGCGTGCTGATCTCCTTGCCCGCCTCGGCCACGCCGATGATGATCGAGGTGCCCCAGCCGCGATGGCACGCCTCCAGCGCGGTGCGCATCACCTCGGTATTGCCGGTCGCGTCGAAGCTGTAATCCGCGCCGCCATCGGTGAGTTCGAGGATCTTGGCGATCGTCTCCTCGCGGCTCAGCCCCTTGGAGTTGAGGAAATGGGTCATGCCGAAGCGCCGCCCCCATTCCTCGCGATCGGGATTGATGTCGACGCCGATGATCCGGCCCGCACCGGCGAGCCTGGCCCCCTGGATGACGTTCAGGCCGATGCCGCCCAGCCCGAAGACGACGATATTCTCGCCCGGCTGAACCTTGGCGGTGTTGACCACCGCACCCACGCCCGTCGTCACGCCGCAGCCGATATAGCAGCTCGTGTCGAACGGCGCGTCCTCGCGGATCTTCGCCACCGCGATCTCCGGCAGGACGGTGAAGTTCGAGAAGGTGGAGCAGCCCATATAATGGAAGATCGGCTGCCCCTTGTAGCTGAAGCGGGTCGTGCCGTCGGGCATCAGCCCTTTCCCTTGCGTCGCGCGGATCGCGGTGCACAGGTTGGTCTTGCCCGACAGGCACGACTTACACTGGCGGCATTCGGGCGTGTAGAGCGGGATGACGTGATCGCCCGGCACCACGGATGTGACACCCGCGCCGACCTCGCGCACGATGCCGCAGCCTTCATGGCCCAGCACGCTGGGGAACAGTCCCTCGCTGTCGAGGCCGTCCAGCGTATAGGCGTCGGTGTGGCAGATGCCGGTCGCCATGATCTCGACCAGGACTTCACCGGCCTTGGGGCCTTCCAGATCGAGTTCGACGATTTCGAGCGGCTTCTTCGCTTCGAAGGCGACGGCGGCGCGGGTCTTCATGGGTTCCTGTCTCCTTGGATGGCCGCCCTGATGCCGCGTCGCGCGCGCCCATGCAACCAAGGATGACCCCGGCGGATTGATGCGGATCACAACCCGGGAGAGCGATGATGACCGAATTCAAGAAGGGCGACCATGTCGAATGGAACAGCCATGGCGGCACCGCCGAGGGCAAGGTCGTGAAGAAGCAGACCAGCGACACGACCATCAAGGGCCACACCGTCCGCGCATCCAAGGATGCACCGCAATACATAGTAGAGAGTGACAACGGCGGAAAGGCAGCGCACAAGGCGGACGCGCTTAAGAAGGCGTGATTCACGCGCGACCCGCCGACCAGGCCGGGACGCAGAAGGATTAAGGGAAGGAAACACATGGCCACCGCAACCACGGGCACCGGCATCCACGCACCGGTCCAGCCGTCCGAGGAACTGGGCGCGATCGTCGGCAACGAGAAGCTGCCGCGCAGCCAGGTCATCAGCAAGGTGTGGGACTATATCAAGGCCAACAACCTGCAGAACCCGGAAAACAAGCGGGAAATCCTGGCCGACGACAAGCTGAAGAAGGTGTTCGGCAAGGACAAGTGCACCATGTTCGAGATGAACAAGTTCATCTCGGCGCACCTGAAGAAGTAAGCCTTCACCGCGCTCCGGTCCGTCGGGCCGGAGCGCCCTTCCCCGCCGCGCCGCTATCGCAGGTCGAGGACCAGCGGTTTGCGCGCGGCGGGCGTCGCGGACGGGCCCGGTGCCCGCGTCTTCGCGGCCCGATCGGGCGACACGGTGTCGCCTTGCGCATTCGATATCGGCGAAGACGCCGTATCGCCGACATTCCGCGCTTCGATCTGGTTCAGCCGCTGCTCGACCAGTTGCGCGTCGAGCAACTTGCGATCGCCCTGCATCGCCGCGACCTGCACCTCCAGCGCCGCCACACGCTGTTCCAGCACCCTCACCCGCACCTGATCCTCGGTCTGCCCGACGATGTCGTTGGCCGCCTTTTCTTGGCGCGACCGCTCCTGCGCGTCCCCATCGGCGACCCGCGCGTCGGGACTGCCGCGCTGGTCACAGGCGGTCAGGGTCAGGGTCGGGGCCAGGGTGAGAAGGATCAGGGCAGCGGCGCGGCGCATGGGCGGGTCTCGACTGTATCGGATTGGGGCCGGGATAAACCCGTGAATTCCTCCCCTGCAAGGGGAGGTGGCAGTCCGCAGGACTGACGGAGGGGTGTCACCGTTAGCGGGCGAATGACTCACGTCCGCCCATGCCCCTCCACCAGCTTCGCTGGTCCCCCTCCCCAAGCATAGCTTGGGGAGGAATGGGTACGCCGCTTACTCGGCCCGCAATCTCACCCAGGTCGGGGCATGATCGCTGGCCTTTTCCCGCCCGCGATAGCTTTTGTCGACACCTGCATCGACCAGCCGGTCGGCGGCCTGCGGACTAAGCAGCAGATGGTCGATGCGAAAGCCCGCGTCACGCTGCCACGAGCCCGCCTGATAGTCCCAGAAGGTCCACACCCCGCCCTTGGGCGCCCGGGTGCGCAGCGAGTCCGTCCAGCCTTGCGCCAGCAACCGACGATAGGCGGCCCGGCTCTCCGGCTGCATCAGCGCGTCGCTCGCCATGGCGGGGACGGAGAAGGTGTCGTCGTCGTTGGGGATGACATTATAGTCCCCGGCCAGCACGGCCGGAACCTCCTCCGCCAGCAAGTCCCGCGCCCGCGCGGCCAGTCGCTCCATCCAGCGCAGCTTGTAATCGAATTTCGGCCCCGGCTGCGGATTGCCGTTGGGAAGATAGAGCGAAGCGACCACCAGCCCATCGACGTCGCATTCCAGATAGCGGTTCTGTTCGTCGTCCGGCTCGCCGGCCAGTCCGCGTTGCCGCTCGACCGGCTGGGTGCCGCGCGCCAGGATCGCGACGCCGTTCCAACTCTTCTGCCCGTGCCAGACCGCGCCATATCCCGCCGCCTCGATCTCGGCGATGGGGAAGCTTTCGTCGCTGGCCTTCAATTCCTGAAGGCAGACAATATCGGCCTCCGCCTCGCCAAGATATTCAAGCAGGCGCGGCAGACGGGCCTTGATCCCGTTGACATTATAGGTGGTGATCTTCACGTCAGACCGCGAAGCTGGTGCCGCAGCCGCAGCCCGAGGCCGCGTTGGGATTGGTCACCCGGAATGCCGCGCCGCCGAGCGATTCGACATAATCCACCTCCGCACCGCGCACGAGGTCCAGGCTGATGCTGTCGACGACCAGACGCACGCCGTCGGTTTCGGCGATGACATCGTCCTCCGCCGGGCCATCGGCCAGCCCGAACTTATACTGGAAGCCCGAACAGCCGCCGCCCTCTACCGACAGGCGCAGGATGGCGGGCTTGTTCTGCCGCTCGGCGATCGCCGCGACGCGAGACGCAGCGGCCGGGGTCAGCGCGATTTCGGAAATGCTGGTGGCCATCGCGTTCAGATAGGCGTGGGGGGCGAGTGGGGCAATCCCAGCGAGGGGACTTTCCTCCCCTGCAAGGATTCCTCTGCGAAAGTCGGGACGCCGCCCATGAACATCGACCACCCCGGCGGAGGCCGGGGTCCAGTTTGGAAGCGATGAGAGGCACTTATAATCACCCCGCAACTGGATCCCGGCCTTCGCCAGGATGGTGCTGGCAGGAGCTTTGCAGAGGAATCCTGCAAGGGGAGGTGGCAAGCCGCAGGCCTGACGGAGGGGTGTCACCGTCCGTCGGGAAAGGGATCGCGAGCGGCGACACCCCTCCACCATGCTGCGCATGGTCCCCCTCCCCTCATAGGGGAGGAATATTCGTCAATCCTGCGCGGCGGGGCCGTCGGTGGAGACGGGGATCTGGTGGATCGCATGATCCTGCGACGCGGTCAGATAATCGCCGGTGGTCAGGAAGGGGACCGGGTTGACGGCGTGACCGTCCATGCGGACCTCATAATGAAGGTGCGGGCCGGTCGAACGCCCGGTCGAGCCCATCAGCGCGATCAACTGGCCGCGCGTCACGCGGGCACCATCGGCGACGAGGATCTTGGAAAGATGGCCATAGCGGGTGGCGATGCCCTTGCCATGATTGACCTCGACCAGATTGCCGTAACCGCCCTGCCAGCCCGCATGATCGACGATGCCGTCGGCGGTGGCGTAGATCGGCGTGCCGACGGGGCCCGGAATATCGACCCCGGCATGCATCGCGGCGGTGCCCCGGAACGGGTCGGAGCGGATGCCGAAATTGCTGGTGAACTGAAGCTTTTCGACCGGATGGACCGAGGGGATCGCGATCACGCCCTTTTGCCCCGTGTCCATCTTCTTCCAGGTCTGGAACAGGGTACGGAACTGCTGGTCGGCGCGGATATCGGCGGAAGCCTCGGTGCTGTTGGCCGGGATGAACTCGCCGCCGACGGCGGTCGGCGCATGATGCGGCGCCTTGGGTGCAACGGGAGCGGAGGATGCTGCGATCGCGGCGTTGCCGGTCAGTGCGATGACGGCGGCGGCACCCAGAGCCGATCGGACGCGCGACGCAATCGATTTACCCGTAAACTGAAGCTGCGTCATCGAACCCCGACACTTCTGCGCCAGACACCCCCATGGCGGGTTTGCCGGCTTCGTCCATCCAATGCTGTTTCGCAGCCCCACCGCGTTACAGACGGTCAGCTTGTGCCGTCATGGGTTCCATGTCCGCAAGTGGTTCGTAGAAATCCCGCGTCAAACCGGCTGACTCGCGCGCCGAAACGTTGAACGGTGGCTTAACCGCCCCCCGAAAATGGCGGCGGACCAGCATCTGCCAGTACGCGGCGGGCTCGATGTCATGCCCGGCGGCCAGATAGCCGAACCATTTTGCGCCGAAACCGACATGGCGAATCTCATCGGTATAGATGCGGTGGAGGATGCGCGCCGACGCCTCGTCACCGCCGCCGCGAAACCGCGCCACCGTCTCCGGCGTCACGTCGAGCCCGCGTGCCTCCAGCACCATCGGCACGATGGCGAGGCGCGCCATCGCGTCATGCGCGGTTTCCTCGGCCGCCTCCCACAATCCGGCATGGGCGGGCAATTCGCCATAGCCCGAACCCAAGGTGCGCAATCGCCGGTGCAGCACGGCGAAGTGCATCGCCTCGTCCGCGCCGACCGAAATCCAGTCGTCGACGAAGCTGCGTGGGAATTGCCCGCCGAACCGCCCCGCCGCGTCGAACGCCAGGTCGATCGCCGAAAACTCGATATGCGCCAGCGCGTGGAGCAGCGCGATCCGCCCCTTTTCCGAACCCCCGCGCCCGCGCTTGGGCATCCGATTGGGGGGCAGCAATTCGGGCCGGTCGGGCCGCCCCGGCGCATCGGGCATGGCGATGTCGAAACGATGCGCCAGCGCCCCCCGCCGCCACTCGCGCGCGACCTGCCGCGCCAGCCGTACCTTGGCCAGCGGCTCGCTCTCGCGCAGCACCGCCGCGCACCGTCCGGCGATCGTCGTCAAAGCGCGCGCGCCGCCTCCAGCACCGCCTCGGCATGGCCGGGCACCTTCACCTTGCGCCAGCTTCGCGCAAGCATCCCGTCGCGACCGAACAGGAAGGTCGCGCGCTCGATCCCCATATAGGCCTTGCCGTAGAGCATCTTCTCGCCCCAGACGCCGAACGCTTCGCAGGCCGCGCCGTCCTCATCGCTCGCCAGTTCGACGGTCAGCGCGTGCTTCTCGGCAAATTTGCGGTGCTTGGCGGGGCTGTCCTTGGAAATGCCAAGCACCCGCACGCCCGCCTCGGCGAACGCCCCGGCCAGCGCGGTGAAGTCCTGCGCCTCGCGCGTGCAGCCGCTGGTGTCGTCCTTGGGATAGAAATAGACGACCAACGGCCCGGCCAATTCGCCCAGTGCCAGCGGCTCGCCCGCCGCCGTCGCGACCGTCACCGCCGGAATCGGATCACCCTGTTCCATCGCCCACTCCTTCTTGCCAGACTTGGCCGACCTCCTGCCGCGTCGCCTCCAGCGTGGCAACCACCATGTCCCAGTCGGCCAGCCCCATGGCGCGTGTGATCAGCGGGCGGGTCGGCTCTGGCGGCTCCTGCCCATCGGGGACCAGCAGGCGGAAGGCGACGAGTGCGCGGGTCAGCACGTCATACGCCGTCGCCATGCCGGGGGGCATCAGCCCCTGCCCCACCAGAGCCGCGATCGCCCGGCCCAGATCGGGGTCGAAACCGGTCCGCCGGGTCAGTTGCGTCCGGTGCACCGCGAATTCCAGATCCACCAGCCCGCCTGGCAGCAGCTTCACGTCCAGCGGTCCCTGCGGCGGCTTGTGCCGTGCCATCTCGGTCCGCATCTCTCCCGCCTCCGCCGCCACATCGCGCGGGGGGCGGTTGCCGTTCAGCACGTCGGCAATAACGGACGCGACAGCCTTCCGCGCCTTCGCCGATCCATAGATGGGCCGGGCGCGGGTCAGCGCCATATGCTCCCAGGTCCAGGCATCCTCGCGTTGATAGCGCGCGAAACTCTCCACCGAGACGACCAGCGGCCCCTGCGTACCCGAGGGCCGCAGTCGCGTATCGACCGGATAGAGCGGCCCCGCCTGGGTCGGGACCGACAGCGCCGCCGTCACCCGCTGCGCCAGCCGGTTATAGTAAAGCGTCGCCCCCAGCGGCTTGGGGCCATCGGACTCGGCGGCGAAATCGCCGGTGAACAGATAGACGAGGTCGAGGTCCGATGCATGGGTCAGCGCCGCGCCGCCCATCCGGCCCAATGCCAGGATCACGAGTTCGCTATCGGGCACCCGGCCATGCGCTGTGACGAATTCGTCCACCGTCGCCTGTGCCAGCACCCCCACCGCCGCCTCGGCGACGCGCGCATAGCCGCCCGCCACCTCCAGCGGATCGGCCCGCCCCGCCACGATCTGCGCCCCCAAGGCGAACCGCAATTCGCCGACCACCCGGCGGACATGGTCGAGCCTGTCCTGATAATCCTGCCCCGCCTCACCCCCACGCATGGCGCGTTCCAGATGTTCGACGGCGGGCAGCGGCTCGAACGCGGAGGCGTCGATCAACCCGTCGAGCAGCGCGGGACGCCGGGCCAGTTCGCCCGCCAGGGGCGCCGCATGGCTGAGGATCTCGACTGTCAGGCTGGCGAGGCCGGGTCGCGCCTCCAGCAGGCGGAAGATGTTGATCGCGCTGGTCATCCGCTCGAACAGCGAATCGAGCTTGAGCAGCGCCGCATCGGGGTCCGGCGCCTCGCCCAAGGCCTCGACCAGGGTCGGCAGCACCGCGTCCAGCGCCTCACGCGCCGCCGGACTGCGCAAGGCGGCATAGTCGCCGCCGCGCCACGCCGCGATCCGCCGCGCCGCCGCCTCGATATCGCGCAGCCCCGCCGCCGCCAGCCGCTGGTTGAGCAGCACCGGATCATGCGGCAGGCGCGGCCGCTCATCGACATCGAGCGCGTCGTAGAACCGCCCGACCTTTGCCGTCACCGGGGCCAGCATCGCGACCAGCGCCTCGCCATCGGCCAGCCCGTGCAGTTGCGCCACCCGCCCCAATCCATCGCCCAGCGGCAATTGATGGGTCTGGCGATCGTCGATCATCTGCACCCGGTGCTCGATGGTCCGCAGCAGGACATAGGCATCGGACAGCGCCGCCGCCTCTCCCGCATCGATCCGCCCGGCCTCCGCCAGCCGCGCCAGCGCGTCGCGGGTGGCGGGCGCGCGAAGGGCGGGGTCGCGGCCACCGTGGATCAACTGATGGATTTGCGCGAAGAATTCGATCTCGCGAATGCCGCCACGCCCGCGCTTGA